>JBGCGJ010000001.1:0-15201 GCA_045110675.1 Halioglobus sp.
TCGTATACCGTGACCAATGCACTGGGCGGTGACATTAGGGCAGTTCTCAATACACTATCATCACAGTCTCTGATTAATGTCATTTCAACACCTTCAGTTATGGTTCTGGACAATCATACCGCGTACATTCACGTCGGTGATCAGGTGCCGATTTTTTCGGCCCAGACGATCACGGATGGCGGGCGAACGACTCAATCTGTTGAATATCGCGATACCGGCGTAAAATTGTCGGTGCGCCCTTCCGTGAATGCTGGTGGCTTAGTGACAATGGATGTTGAACAATCCGTCAGCAACATCGGCGCTGAAATTGATGTCGCTACGGGGCAGTCTTCGTTCTCGGAACGAAATATAAGTAGTCGAGTTGCAGTGAGATCAAATGAATCCGTTGTATTGGGCGGGTTGATCAGGGAAAATGCCCGTTCGAGTTCGTCAGGGCTACCTTTGCTGCATAAGATCCCTGTTCTTGGAGCCCTCTTTGGCAATAAAATTCAAGAGGACGAGAGAACTGAGCTATTGGTGATCATTACACCACGAGTTCTGAATAATGAGGCGCAGCTGCGTGCGGTGAGCCAGGAAATGCGATCCCGAATTCGCCATATGGAGTTGATTGACGTTCAGCCCTAGTATAAGCCCACAACTGTAGGCCAAACTGGCTCCTTCTGATGAGTGATGGAGCATCCGTTAGTGAGTAACGAGTGAAATCACAACCGCTGATCATTTCGATTCATATGCCCAAAACGGCCGGCGTGAGTTTTCGTGCGACTCTCGAGGAGCATTTTGGAGATGGCTTCAGGCACGATTACGCGGATTATCCGTTGAATCAAATCCCGGAGTTGCGCAATGAGTCGGCGCTGCTTGCCAAACGAGCGGTAGAGCCAGAAGAATACAAAGAAGCGCTGTGTGTCCACGGGCATTTTTTGCCTATGAAATACCTGGGTTTGGCCCAGCATCGAGATTGCAAGTTTGTCACCTGGTTGCGCGAGCCTCTTGCGCGCTTGGTTTCTCATTACCACTATTGGCACCTGACCTATGATCAGGCCTCTCCCACCACGGCCGCTCTTCACCGGAGGGTGGTTGAAGAGTCCTGGACACTGGAGCAGTTCTGCCTTTCTGAGGAATTACGGAACGTTTATGCACAGTTCCTCAATGGATTTCCAGTTACAGCGCTCGATTTTATTGGCATCACTGAGTTCTATAATGAGGATCTGGAGTACTTCAGCGATCACTATCTGTGTGAAAAAGTCACACCGAAAGCCCTCAATATTCGCCCCGAACCACCCGGACAGCTCCCTGAAGACCCATTGCCCGCAAAGTTTTGGGATGAGGTTGCTGCGTTCCATGCAGATGATATTGTGCTTTATGAGATGGCTCTTGCGAGGCGAAAGGAACGATTGTCGCAGCAATCTGGAGCCTGAGAAGCCGGTTTTAATCCCTTTCGTTCTCATCGATTCAGGCTAAATCGGGATGGTTTTCAATGTGTGTTGGTTTCTATATAATGCGCGCCCAAAAACAGGAAAAGTGTAATAAAGTGAATAACTTACCCTTAGATTCAGTGTTCGGTTACCTGGTTAGATTAGCCCTCGCATCCGTGCTGGCCCTGATCGTCGCTTGCACTGGTGAGTCAAAGCCTGAACCACTGAGCCCCGAGGGCGAATCAGCGCTGTTGCAACGAGTGGCCGAACGCTGGCAGGCGATGGAGCAAAAAGACTTCGCCAAGACCTATGAGTTCACTACACCTAATTATCGAAGAGTCTTCGCTAAGGCATTGTATGTTAATAAATTTTCCTACAGCGTTGATTGGGAGTTGACAGGGGTCGAGCTCCTTAACTATGATGCGCCTGCAGCTGTAGCAAGTGTGGCGGTGCGGGTCATGTCCAAGCCAGCCAAACAAACTGCATCTTCGGCTATTTTTGGTGCGACACCGGTAACCCTTCAAGAGAGCTGGATCTTTGTTGATGGGGAATGGTGGCATAATGCCAAAGGTTAGACGGCGATTGCGTTGACAGCTAGCTGCGGTTGGCAATAATAGCGCTAACAACTTTTATTAATAGTTGTATAAAGAGTGAAAACACATTAGGAGCTCCTATGAAAGCAAATTTTAAGCAAATTGGCCTGGTCACGGCTATAGCAGCGGTAACAGCTGGCTATACTAGTGTCGCAGGTGCACAAGCGGTGCGTTCAACCGGTAACCTTGGAGACCTGGGCGTAATTCCTTATTACTCCGTTCAGGACGACTGGGCCACTGGTGTTCACATTATCAACACTTCTAGCTCTACTCAGGTTGTTAAGTTACGTCTGCGTCGTGCATCAGATTCTGCTGACGCGTTAGACTTTAACCTCATCATGTCTCCTAACGATGAGTGGACAGGTAGCCTTGACAACAGCACTGGTAACACCATCTTCACTACGCAGGACACTACATGTACTGCTCCTTTGCGTGCTGATGGCCAGTTCCCAATGCCTGCTATCTTCGCTAATGGCGCTGAAGAAGGCTACATTGAAGTAATTTCCATGGGCCAGCCAACATCTGAAGGCGCACCTATTGCATTGGCTGCTAAGCACGCAGCTGGCGTTCCCGCAGACTGTGCTGGTGTTGAATCTAACTTCTTCGCCAACGGTTCCGCTGTTGCTCCAATCAGCAATGGTAACGTCAACAATGCGTTGACTCACCAGACATCTGGTGCTGGTGCAGCTGCCGGTTATGCTGCTGGCGGCGCTACTTGTCTCACAGCGGCTGGTGGAGTCATTACTGCTGCGGACTCTACACTGGCCGGTTTCTGTCAGAACAACTTCGTACCTTCCGACGCGAACGCATTGAAAGTTTCGTACTTCCTGCGTGATGCTGGTACTGGTATTGAATTTGGTGGTAACGCCGTTCACGTTTCTGGCTTTAACAGCACAGGCGCGGCATGGATGACCAACCAGGAAACTGGTCTGTTCAGTGGTGATGCACAGGGCTTTGACTATCCAGATTTGGATGGCGGACCTTGGATCGGTGCCGCACCTGCTGGTGACAGCGCCACTCTGCGTGGTCTATACGACGGCCTGCGTGCGACCAATCTGCTCGGTTCACCTACCGTGTTGAATGACTGGTCTATCGCAACTGCACGTAATGTGTCTACCGATTGGGTAGTAACATTCCCTGGACAGTACACCATGCTTGATTATTGGGTATGGGTATCACAAGGATTTAGCACAGATACTTGTGGCCAAGTAGCTATCGCTGCAACTTCACAGCCTGCTGTACCGCTTTGCGATTTCCGGGATATTCCGGTTACTGCAGATTTGACACTGTATGACCGTGAAGAGGGTGTTATCACTCCTGCATCAGGAAGTCTGGTAATTTCTCCAGCACCTCCTGGAGTCACTAACACTCTGCTGCTTCCTAACGAAGTTAACGTTGTAGAGTGGACTGATGGCGCCAACACACCGGTACTGGGTAGTGCTTATGCCACTACTGTAGATGCCTCTGTATTGGGCGACTTCGGTTGGGCTTCTCTGGCAGTTAGCAGCAAAGCTGGTACTCAAGCAGTATGTGACTTTGACCTTGTGACTAGCAACAGCAACCCTGCAGGTACTCCTGCTTGGACAACCGACGCGCGTCGTGTTGGTACATGTACAGATGTTACTAACCCCGATGTGCCAATGGTTGGTTTTGTTGCCTGGGAGCGTAGCTTCCCGCAGAACCCTGATGGAAACTACGGTCGTTTGATCGATCACAGCTTCTCATCTTAAGGTAAGTCCTTAGACTTAAGACCGACGCCGTAAGGCGTCGGTTTTTTTTTGTTTCAATATCAAGAGTTACAACAGCAATGAAATTTTATCGAAATCTAATTGTGCTTATTGTTGCATTTTCCATAAGCAGTATAGCTTCTGGCCAGAACGTTCTCGAAGACAAGGACGTTGGTATTACACAGGAGGAGCTAGAATACATCGTTAAGTACTGGACGCCTGATATGAGGGAAGCGGCGGCCAATAATTTGGGTGATCGCTTAGAGTTGTTGAACAGGGCACTCACTAGTAAAAAGATAGCCGCTGCGGCACGCGAGATTACGAGAGAATCCGACCCTGATACCTACTGGAAACATCAGTTTGCTCTTAGAAATTTGGATAGGCAACTGGTCGTTGATCAATTTCTTGCCGACTTGGTTATTCCAGACATGTCGGATCTTGCCCCAGAACGATATCATGCACAAAAGAAACAATATGCCTTTGTGCCTGAGTCTCGCTATTCCTCTCATATTCTCCTGATGTGTCCTGCAGGCCAATGCATTCGAGCTAATCGTCGTCCTGAAGCAGAGAAAATTCTCGCGGATTTGAGGGCGGGCGCTAAATTTGAGGATATGGTTTTAGCGCATTCAGAAGACCCGGGGAGTAAGGACGAGAAGGGAGCCTTCAAAAAAGCGCTGATTCTGGGTATGAAGGACGTTGACCCTCATTACGTTGGCGGTGTCTTTGAGATCGAAAAGGTCGGAGACTATTCCGGAATTGTCGAAAGTCGATTTGGTTTTCATATTATTCGCCTCGACTTAATCCAAGATTCTTACTATCGACCCTACGAGGAGGTGAAGTCGGTAATAATCGCGGATCTGGAAACAGAGTTTAAAAAATTGTCAGCGAAAGATTTCGATAACAGGTTCAGGATTACGGATGAAGCCTTTGTCGATGGTGAGGCCATGGAAAAAATCTTCGAACCCTACAAAACTGCGGATCCACGGAATTAACCTTTCTCCTTTTTTGGGTTGATGGCAAATCAGGTTCTATTTTATAGGTCTCTATAGAAAGGTTTTTTGCATGAACTCCACAATCTGCTTCAGGGTTCAAATGGATTAGGCATTTTCTTACGGTTCTGAAAGTTTGCTGCGTCGTGCTACCATCGGCACCTCTTTTTTGATGTGATTAATAATGCCTCTGGATTCCTCAGATAGATTGCTTTTTGTTTTAGGTATGCACCGTTCCGGCACCTCCGCCATGTGCGCCGCATTGGATGCCTGCAATGTATCTTTTGGTGATAATTTGCTGGACCCAATGCACGGCGTTAATGATGAAGGTTTTTGGGAGGACCTCGAACTGGTTCGCATCAACGAGCAGATTCTAAGATTGCTGGATCTGGAGTGGTATACGGTGCGTATGAGCCAACTTTTGAGAGTGAGCTGGTCGGATCAACGCTGGTCCGAACTTCGCGTAGAAGGCAGAGCTTTTCTGCAGCGCGGAGTGAGTGGAGGTCATTTGGAGGCCTTGAAGGATCCCAGACTTTGTATCACTTTACCCTTTTGGCTTATGCTTTGTGATGAGTTAGGCATCAAGGCTCACCTATATGTGACTAGCCGCGCCCCCATTGATATTGCGAAATCCCTGCAAAAACGCGATGGATTTCCCATAGGTTTTGGCTTGCGGCTCTACGCCACTTACCGAAAGCTGATTAATGCAAGTGTACCCACAGATACGATATTCGTTTCTTACAATGAGCTCATCGACAATCCATCTGCGGTGATGACCAAGCTTTCACAGGCACAGCCTCTCACTATTAACAGTGGTGGACTCAATAAGGCTGTGAGGCGGGAGCTTCGGCATCAAACAAGCGAAGGCAGTGCCTCCCTGCTCAATCGTGCCGATTCAGGCGACCTTGATTTACAAGCGCTAGATGATGAGATCGAGCGGTTTTACCCGGAGGAAGAACTCCTTAGTCAACTTGTTGAGACGCTCGTTGAGAGGGGCCAGGAACTCTCAGTCAAAGGATTGGAGTTTGAGCAATCCCTGAACAAAGTTTCCGAGCAACACATCACTGCTCTGAAAACCCTCGACGAGAGAGACACCCAAATCTCCGAATTAACCGCTCGTTTAGACACGGCTGGTGAACATTTGGCCAATGCACTTGCGGTTATCCCAGAAAGAGATTCTCAGATCGAAGAACTGGATCGACGATTGGAAACAATAGGTGCAGAGCATAGCTATGCGCTAGAGGTGATAAACGAGCGCGATCAGCAAGTACAGCTTTTGGATCAACTACTTGAAACCAGGCAGAAGATGTTCGAACTGCCGATAATTGGTCGCGTTTTTAGAAAGTTGTGGTTTCGTGAAGAAGGTTGACATCGTAATCCCCATTTATGATGGGTATGAGGAGACAAAGAGTTGTCTACAGTCGTGTTTACGGTCTGTCGATATAGCATGGACGCGGATTGTTCTGGTAAATGATTGCTCTCCAAACTCCAAGATCACGGAGTACCTTAGGGCGCTGGAGCCTGAGAACGACGCGATTGTTCTACTAGAGAACCTCACGAATCTGGGCTTTGTAGCTACTGCTAATCGAGGCATGGCTCACGATGCGGAGCGGGACGTGTTGCTGTTAAACAGCGATGTTGAAGTCGCGGGTGACTGGCTTTCAAAGTTGCGTGAGGCCGCCTACCTCACACCTTCGACAGCAAGCGTCACACCATTTTCCAATAATGCCACCATTTGTAGTTTTCCAAATTTCTGTGAAGATAATCGCCTACTATTTGGACTTTCAACCCCCGAGCTCAACGACTACTTTGCCGAGAATTTCACATCAGCAGATACCATTAGTATCCCCACTGGTGTCGGTTTCTGCATGTACATTCCTCGGGAATCTCTGGACCAAGTAGGCTATTTCGATCTAGAAACTTTTGGCAAGGGATATGGCGAGGAAAACGATTGGTGTCAGCGCGCCGAGAAGCTGGGTTTGAAGAACCTCCATCTGGCGAATTGCTTCGTATACCACAAAGGTGGGGTGAGTTTCGGTGCTGAGCATAATCCCAGGATTGCACGCGCCCAGGAAATTCTGGACGACAAATATCCGCGTTACCATTCCGATGTCCAAAATTTTATTGCGGTCGATGCCGCCAGAGAATTTAGAATTCGAGCCATCCTGGGTCTTTTTGCCCATCAGTTGAAACCCAAAATACTGTTAATCACGCACAAACTGGGCGGGGGAGCGCAGCAACACGTCGATGAGCTTGCCCTACTATATGGCGACGAAGCCCTGTTTTTGCAGATTACTCCGGATAAAGACGGAGAATCGATAGTCCTGAGCTGTTTTGACAATGGTAAGAGGCTTAAAGATGGCCTCTTTTTTAACATCGAAACTGAGTACGAGTTGCTCCAACAATTGCTCCTCGAATTGCGAATAGGGCACGTGCATTTCCACCACTCCATGGGTTTGCATCCAAGATTGTGGCGCCTCCCTAGTGATCTGGAGTGTAAATATGACCTCACGGTGCACGACTATTACACATTGAATGGAAACCCTACGCTGACCAATGATCAAGCTCAATTTGTTAGCGAAGAAGCAGCGGACTTTGATGCGCAATGTGCTCGCCATTATCCTTTGCCAAGCGAGGTTACGGCAGATCAGTGGCGCGAAAATCAGAAGGTTTTGGTAGAAGGTGCGGCTCGCGTCATGTTTCCCTCCCAGGATTGCTTCTTGCGGTTTCAGAAGTTCTTCGACATTAAGAATCCGGTGGTAGCGTGGCATCCAGACTACCTTTCATCTCAACCTTATCCGCAACCTCGGTGGACGCATTCAGCAGGCGGGCCTTTAAAAGTTCTTGTACTGGGGGCTTTAAGCCGCGAGAAGGGTGCCGACCAGTTAGAGGCGTCTGCTATAGCTTTGCGCGATGAGAACATCGAATTTCATTTGCTGGGCTACGCGTACAGGGCGTTATCCGAAAGTGTCATCACCCACGGACCCTATGACAATAATCGCGTCTATGATTTGGTTAACGATTTGTCCCCTGATGTTGTCTGGTTTCCCGCCCTTTGGCCTGAAAGTTACAGCTACACTCTGAGCGTTGCCCTTCACTGCGGGCTTCCGGTAGTTGTACCCAATATTGGTGCTTTTGTTGAGCGTGTTCAGGACCGGCCTCATAGTGTTATATGTGAGTGGGATCGCGGCCATGATGAGTGGACTTCCTTTTGGTCGAATATTATCAATGATGGTGTCCTTCCCGACAGTTGCCTCTTTGAGAGACGTGACCTCGAGTCTCTCGATACACAGTTCTATTGCGAGCGTTATATGCAGGACGCCGTGGCAAGCAAGGGAGAGTTGACACTCGATACAATGAAGCGGCTCGAGAATAACTACCACGCTCATACACAAGCTCTTACGCGCTCGGAACGTATTCTTGCAGTGCTTTGGAAGATAAGCCGATCTCGACTAATCGCTCGTTTGGTTTCGCTCGTTCCCTTCCGGGTGCAGAAGGCGATTAAACGCCGTTTTTCCTCTAAACCAATGCATGACATTGTCGGTGGTTAAACCCTTTATTCGACCGTCAACAAGTCGTTTCTGCCATAGCTCCTCCATCAGTTTTAAGGCATAATTCTCGGCCTTAAAATTGGATTACCCAATGGCCACTGTTTACCTTCACATAGGCGCGCCTAAAACCGCCACCTCTACCTTACAAACCGTATTTTCCAAGAACTATAAGAAACTGCTGAAAGATGGGGTGTTGTACCCGCAAGCAGCCAGGCACGGCGATGCCCATCATCTTTTGATTTGCGACTTGATCGAGAAGCACCAGGATCACCGAATGGCCGATTTCTGGTATGGGGATTGCGCGCGTGGCAAGGCCTGGGAAGAACTTAAGACTGATCTCCACACTTACAAAGATCGAGTTCACTCAGTCGTGCTGAGTTCGGAGCTGTTCTTTGGCCAAAGTAAGAACATTGGCGCCATGCATAAGGATATTTTGACCCACTTAGAGGGTCATACCATCAAGATCGTTGTGTATCTGCGTAGACAGGATCAAATGTACAGCTCGTTTTTCAACCAGGACGTAAAAGGTGTCAGACAATGGGCTCATAGTGCCTATCAGTTTTACGATACTCATCAGGTTTTCGAGCACCATTATCTAAAATCACTCAGAATTTGGAGCGATTCCTTTGGTAAGGAAAATATCATCATTCGGCCCTATGAATCCCAGCAGTGGCCCGAGGGTGATATTGTTAAAGATTTCTGCGCTCTGCTGGGTACCATCTCGCTAAAATCGGGACGGGCCAGTAGCAATAGTGGCTTGGGGATTCATCAATTATATCTCAAGCAATGTCTCAACCGGGTTGGATTTGATAAAGGGGAAAATGAAGCCGTGGTGGAGCAGCTTATGCGACTGTGTCCGGAAGAGCCTACCCCGCAGTGTAGTTACGTCAAGAAACGGCGTTATAGGCAGTTACGAAGAGATTGGGTCCATGTCAATCGTCGGTTGGAAGAGGAGTTTCTCGGCACGAAAACACTTTTCCAGCAGGAAATTCCCCTCGCCCATCAAGTGGTGATTTACGAGACCGATAAGCAAGTCATCGCGCAGTTTCTTCGAATCATTGTGGACAACATTGTGCAAGGAGGGCTCGCTAAGCACAGTGGGCTTTTTGCCAAGGCAGCGCTTTTGGTGCTCGCCGAGCAAGATCTCTGGTCTATATTGGAGCCCGATGCCAGGGCCGCCCTGTTGGCTTCGATTTAACCTGAAACCACAACTCGCATAATCCCGCAATGGCGTCAGTCCTTGATACACTCAGATCTCCTAAAACCGCGGTAAGTACGTTTCATTGACTGAACAAAATCCCTCATGGCAGCAGGCTATTTTGAACCGGCGGATGTTCATCTGTGTCTTTACCGGTTTCGCATCCGGGATGCCACTTTATGTGCTCCTGCAGCTTGTTCCCGCCTGGTTGAGTCGAGGAGGGGTCTCGATGGCGGATATTGGTTTGTTTGCGCTTGTTGGGATTCCCTATACCTGGAAGTTTCTTTGGGCACCCTTTATGGACCGGTACTTTCCACCGTTTCTGGGTCGCCGCAGAGGCTGGATGTTTGTTTGTCAGGTTGCGCTTATCGTCACGATTGGTGGCTTGGGCATTTACGAACCAGCCCAGTCGATAGAAGTGATTGCTTTTATCGCTGTGGCAGTGGCATTTTTTAGTGCCAGCCAGGACATTGTGCTCGATGGTTATCGCAGAGAAATATTGCCTGATGAGGAACTCGGTCTCGGCAATTCTATTCATGTAAATGCTTACCGCGTGTCGAGTTTAGTTCCCGGCTCACTGGCACTTGTACTCGCCGATTCTCTGCCTTGGTCCAGTGTTTTCTGGATTGTTGGCGCCTTCATGGCAATCGGCCTGGTGTTCACGCTACTGGTAGATGAGCCGGCTTCAGAGCTGCCTGAGGCTAAGAATGTTCGAGAGGCGGTCGTTGCTCCTTTGAAGGAATACATCGGCCGTCGTGGTTGGCAGAGTCTACTTTTGATCCTCTCATTCATGTTCCTGTACAAGTTGGGCGACAATATGGCGACAGCATTGTCTACGCCATTTTATCTCGACATCGGATTTTCTCTTTCGGAAATTGGTTTGGTTGCTAAAAACGCAGCTCTCTGGCCAGCCATAGTGGGGGGTATTTTTGGGGGGGTCGTAATGATACGCCTCGGCATTAATCGCGCGCTATGGCTATTCGGCGTCGTGCAGTTGGTTAGCATTCTAGGGTTTGCGATGCTGGCCCTGACAGGCCCGGTTCTATGGGTGCTTGCAGCTGTAATAAGTTTTGAGTACTTGGGCGTTGGCATGGGCACCGCCGCTTTCACTGCGTTTATTGCTCGGGAAACAAGTCGAGCCTATGCCGCCTCTCAATTTGCACTCTTTACGGCACTAGCGGCTGTTCCCCGCACCTTTGCCAACGCCAGCACCGGGTTTATTCAAGAGGAGATTGGCTGGTTCTACTTCTTTATCCTCTGCGCTGTATTGGCACTTCCGGGGATGTTGCTACTATTTTGGGTCGCTCCCTGGCGGGACCGCTTGCGCTAGAGCTCTGAATTCAGCGAGTACTGAAGTAGTCAATGTTGGACCACGAGGATATAATGATGTTGGATGTCGCCAGCAAAGACAAAAATAATACGATACTCGAAGGCGGTGAAACCGCTTGCCATAGCTCCACTAAGTTAATCGCCAGTAGTTAGATACCGTAAAATATGGGTCAACCAGACAGACTTATTTGCGTCCTCGGAATGCATCGCAGTGGTACCAGTTGTTTAACGGGGTCTTTGCAAGATGCAGGCCTTTTTCTTGGTGATTGTCACACGTGGAACCCCTTCAACCGCAAGGGAAATCGCGAGAATGCTGAGTTTGTTGAGCTGAATGATCAAATTCTCGCGGCGAATGACGGCGCCTGGAATAAACCGCCCAAAAAGTCGGCTTGGCTACCCGAGCATGAACAACGCGCCCTGGACATATTGGAGCGGCATAAGGAAGCAGCCGCGCTAGGCTTTAAGGATCCGCGCACGTTGTTAGTACTGGAAGGTTGGAAGCGGGTCTACCCGGAAATAGAGTTTATTGGCATTATACGCCACCCGAATGCGGTTGCCGCCTCCTTGCAAAATCGCGAGGGTATGCCCCGATCAGAGGCACTGGCGCTATGGTACAAATACAATAAATTGCTGTATAAAGAGTGTCGAAGAGGCCCATTTCCGATACTTTGTTTTGATGAAGATGAGGAAATGTTTCATCAGAAGTTAGATAAGGCTGTCCAGAGATTGGATCTGGGCGGCGAGAACAAGGATCAGCGCTTTTATGATGACGAGCTCAGGACATCCCATCGAGCCGAGAACGAGCCTTTACCTTGGAAGGTCCAGCGTTTGTACCACCAATTGCTCAAGCAATGTTTGTGAGCCGATGATTAAATGCTGAAACATGTCAAACAACTCCTGACTAAAGCGGAAGTCTCACCGGTTCCTGCGGAGCCGCTTATTAGTATTATCGTCATTGTCTACGATATGCCCTCTCAGGCTGTAAATACCATCGCCTCCTTGACCGCCTCTTATCAGCAAGGCGTAAAGGAATCGGACTATGAAGTGCTCATAGTTGAAAATGCCTCCCCAAACCTGATAGCGGAGGCCTGTATAGAATCGCTTCCGGCGAACTTTAGGTACATTAAACGTGAGGAAACCGAGTCTACCCCGGTCCATGCGATCAATTATGGCGCCTCTCTCGCCGCAGGGAAGCATATCTGTCTGATGATAGACGGCGCGAGGATGCTGACACCGGGTGTGGTTAAGAATCTTATTCTGGGACATCGTTTACACGACAATGCGGTAGTGTCTATTCCGGGCTATCACATTGGGCATGAGTTACAGCAAGAAGCGGTAAAAAATGGCTATGGAGTGGAAACGGAGCGCAGCCTGATTGAGTCAATTGATTGGCCTCGCAATGGCTACCGTCTATTTGATATAGCCTGTTTTAGTGGTTCATCTGCTCCCGGATTTTTCCTCCCCAATAGCGAGAGCAACTGTATCAGCATTCCGAGAGATATTTGGGTGGGTTTGGGAGGCTGCGATCCGAGATTCAACTTGCGCGGTGGTGGTCTCACCAATCTCGACCTTTATAAACGCGCTTGCGAGTTTCCGGGGGTGCAGCATGTAATTATCCCCGGTGAGGGAACATTCCATCAGTTTCATGGGGGTGTGACCACCGGTGGGGAGGAAGAAAGCGTCACTGAAGCCTATATGGATTCGTCGAAAGAGCAATATCGACAACTTCGCGGTGGGGATTATGTGAACCCGGTGACCAATCCGGTTTTTCTGGGTCAGTTTCCACCTCAGGCACATAAATTCCTGCACTATTCTTCAGAAATGTGTACCTCGCACCATTGTGAGAGTAAGTGAGATAGTCTGCTTTACTCGCCGGGAACCCAGCGATATTTTCTAAAATCTACTTTGTTGTTCTGTTTGAATATTACGCCCTCCGATTCCAATCTTTCACGCTGCTTGTAATATGAGGCAGTGCCCTCTGGGAGTGAAATTCTGCCTTGGGAATTGATGACTCGATGCCAGGGTATTCGTGTGTCCTCAGGTAGTCCTCGCAGCGCCATCCCCACTCTGCGAGCGGCTTTGGCCAATCCTGCGTGCTTTGCTACGTCTCCGTAAGTGGATACCTTACCCTCCGGGATCATCGAAATGACCTGCCAGATGAGCAGATTGGTTTCATTTTTTGGTTCTGAGGCCACTTCTATGCTTCCCTGTATTTATTTATCCGTTGTACTAGTCGACTATCACCGCTGTTAACAACACCCACTCTATCTTTTAGATCCATTAACATTTCCTGATTTTCTGGTTTGTTTAACTCGAGCCAGAATTGTACTTGAAAGGGCGAGTGAAACAGCACGGTTCCGCTGGGTTGACTATCGCAGTTTGAAACCTGGACTTGCAAATAACCTTTCGGCCCCCATAATTTTATGGAACGGAGATATTTTATGCGGATTCTTTTTTTACTGCTGCCCTGGCTGGAGCTGTTTACGCTAATCCAGTTGGGTATTAAAACCTCGGCGCTTACCGCATTGCTCTATGTTTTGGCGACCCTCATTCTCGGCATAGCGGTTATCCGCAAGCAGGGGATGGGTATGATGGATCGACTGCGAGCCTCCGGGGATGGCAGAATTTTAGGCCCGGAATTACTGGTTGACGACATGGCTCTGGGTCTTGCGGGGCTGCTTCTTGTCTTCCCGGGTATGATGACAGACGCCGCGGCGTTGATAGTTATGATTGGACCGCTTAGAAGGCGAATTGCCAGCGCCTTCGCTCCCAAGGTTGCACAGCCCTATGCAGCTGAGCGCGATCAAAATGAAAATACCACCATAGAGGGCGAATTTCGGCGATTGGATGACTAAATCGCCAACACTGTCTCCCTATCTCCTTGTATTTAAATAATAATTCCCGGTGGCAGCACTTCCATTTTAATTGCCGTCTCCCCCTTGACTGCGCGGATTCCGCGACTAGAATTAGCACTCTCGCAAGAAGAGTGCTAATCGGGGCTTGAATTCGGTTTTTCCGCCCCAATTGTCCAAGTAGCCTCATAGGAGGCCACATAATATTGTTACTAGGAGAGCAACACACATGAAAATCCGTCCGCTGTACGACCGCGTGGTCGTTCGTCGCAAGGAAGAGGAAGAAACTACTGCAGGCGGCATCCTGCTGCCGGGTTCAGCCAAAGAAAAGCCCAACCAGGGCGAAATCGTAGCCATTGGCGAAGGCAAGGTACTCGATAGCGGCGAATTGCGTGCCCTGTCTGTGAAAGTCGGCGACACAGTCGTTTTCGGCCAGTACGCCGGTAGCAACACCATCGAGATTGATGGCGAAGAACTGATCATCATGGGTGAGAGCGAAATTTTCGCCGTTGTTGAGTAAGTGGCGAGCAAGTCGCATCTACCCCGTTACAAGCTAATCGAATTGGTAAATAAGGAACTAGATCATGTCTAAAGATGTATTTTTTGGCGATAAGGCTCGTTCACGCATGCTCAAGGGTGTGAATGTCCTGGCCGACGCCGTTAAGGCAACTCTCGGGCCCAAGGGCCGCAACGTTATCCTGGACAAGTCCTTTGGTGCTCCTACCGTGACCAAGGATGGTGTATCCGTGGCCAAGGAAATCGAGCTGAAGGACAAGTTCGAAAACATGGGCGCACAGATGGTCAAGGAAGTGGCTTCCCAGGCTTCTGACCAGGCCGGTGACGGTACTACCACCGCTACTGTACTGGCCCAGGCCATCCTCAATGAAGGCCTGAAGTCCGTAGCAGCCGGCATGAACCCCATGGACCTGAAGCGCGGCATCGACAAGGCCGTCATCGCAGCCGTGGAGCAGATCAAGCTAGCTTCCACTCCCTGTGAAGACAACAAAGCCATTGCCCAGGTGGGCACCATCTCTGCCAACAGCGACTCTGCAGTGGGCGACATCATTGCCGAGGCCATGGCCAAGGTTGGCAAGGAAGGCGTTATAACTGTAGAGGAAGGTTCCGGCCTGGAAAATGAGCTGGACGTGGTAGAAGGTATGCAGTTTGACCGCGGCTACCTGTCTCCCTACTTCATCAACAACCAGGAAGGCATGAGCGCCGACCAGGAAGATCCTTTCATCCTGCTGGTTGACAAGAGAGCCGCCACCATCGTCGAGCTGCGGGCCCTGCGGGGGCAGGTAGCCAGGGCCTCCAAGCCGGTGGTTATCGTTGCCGAGGACGTGGAAGGTGAGGCGCTGGCTACCCTGGTGGTTAACAATATGCGCGGTATCGTGAAAGTTTTCGCCTGTAAGGCACCTGGCTTCGGAGATCGCCGCAAGGCGATGCTGCAGGACATTGCTATCCTGACTGGCGGCACCGTCATTTCGGAAGAAGTGGGCCTGGACCTGGAGTCTGCGACTCTGGAGCACCTGGGTACTGCCAAGCGCATA
>JBGCGJ010000002.1:0-78158 GCA_045110675.1 Halioglobus sp.
CACGGGGGCATCCACCAAACCACCGAAACCATCTGTTAAACCGGTACCGCGTTTCTCGTGCCCATCGTAATACTCGCCGAAGACATCGAGTTGATGCTTGGCGTTAAACTCATGATGTAAATCCAGATTGACCTGCTGATCTGTGTAGTTATCTCTGCCGCTGTTTTCATAGCGATAGTCGACGACCTGATAGGCGAGCGAATAGGTGTTAACACCCGATTGCAACCACGCCTGCATCTTCGGCGTAACTTCACTGGTCCAGGTGCTTTTCTCATCGGAGCGGGAACGGAACAAATTGTCCACGTAGCCGGACTTCACATCCAGCGTTGGGACAATGTATAGAGGGCCAGCCTGAATATTGGCGGGCTCCACCGCCAAGATAGAATTGCTGGCGAAAGTAGCGGCAATAGTCAGGACGCCAGCGGCAAAAGCCTTAAGGGTAAATCCCTTGTGCATGGGTCACTTCCATTCCTTAGGCCGGTTGCGGTCTATACCCGGCCCTTACATTTTTTACTGCGGAAATTATATGATTAATGGAATGCTTGTATAACGTGCATAGTTCACACTTAAGGTGATTTCTGCACTTATTGGCTAAGTGCAGGTAATTTAAGAATTTTCTTGCATTTTCCTTCAATTACCATTTCTGCGAGGCAAGTCACGGCAAATAAACGCTAAAGCGAGCAGAATCACGAAAGTCAGGGCGTTGGCGGGTATTTGTAGATTAAAATCTGTGGTGGAGTGGATAGCAGCCCAAATGACCGTCATTGTGACTGCAAATCCAACGCCTTTATAAAGGCGCGTTTGCCTGCTGCGCTGGAGTTGATAGGCATTCCACTGAGCCAAAACCACAAACGCGGCGAGTATTAAAGCTGCGGGAATTCCCAGTTCCACTGCAAACTCAAGGTAGTCATTGTGCGCATGCTGGTGAAAACCCTGCAGATCCGGGGCCTGATAATTTGGAAAGATGCCGTAAAATGATCCGCCGCCAGAGCCCGTCAGTGGGAAATCAGCCAAGTAATCCAGAGAGTACTCGTTCGACCAACGTCTCGTAGCGGTGTCTGGATTGACCTGTTCCAATCGTTCAATCAGTTTATCCAACCCAAACCACTTGCCCAATATTGCCATATCAACAACAAACAAACTGGCGAGAAAAGAAGCAACGCGCCAGGAAAAATGGCGGCCCGTATAGAGAGCCACAACCCCGGCCAAGCCCAGAGAAGTAAAAAAGGCGATGTTCCCCATCCGAGCCCTTGTGAGCACCAGGGCTATCACCATAACCGCCAAATAAATGCGCAGTCGTATTTTTGGGCTCAGTAGGAATTTGAGCCAACGGCGGACAATCTCTTTCAGCGAATGAGCTGAATCCGTCGCGAGCTGGGACAGTAACAATCCGATTCCCGCCGAGAGGCACATCACTAGATATCCGGCCATGTGGTTCCTGTTCACAAAGGTTCCCGTGGCAACACCGAGCCCCGCATATTTGTGCACAAAGAAGCCAAATTCCAGCCCACTGAGCACCATAAAAGCACCATAGGCCGCTTGGAAGGTCCCACTGAAGACCAGCACTTTCAGCAAAGTTTCAACACGTGAGTAAGTATTAACTAACGCTATAGCTAAGAAAAAACCTGCAGTGTAGGTGCAACCGCGAATTAAATAGTATCGACTGTATTCCCTGTCCAATGAAAGGCTTAGCCAACCCTCGCCGATGTGCCAGGCATAAGCTTGTGGCGATAAGAACTCAACAATAGGCCGAGGAAGGTATTGAATTTGGAACAGCACCCACAGCTGCACAAGCACCAACAGGATCAATGGCCAGCGCGCCCGGCGCCACACCTCAGCACGCAATTGCACCTTGTCCATGAGGAAAAGCGTCATCCACAGACAAAATACAGCGCCCACCAAGACCGCCAGCAGTGCGCCACCCCATATGCGATTTGAAGCAAAAGGCAGCGGAGCCCAGACCAGGATGGCCATTAAGCTGAAGAAAAGAATCGATTCCAGTCGGCCAGATAATGAATGGTTTTGGGCTGTCACCAATCACTCCAGAAGGCGGCACCTGCTGCAATAGACTCTTTCGGAAACAAAAAAGGCAGCGGGATAGCTGCCTTTGAAATTGAAGTTCTCACCGCTTAAGTCGACGGGCTAACCGAGCCACCACCAGTGGCTATGCCGTCGCCTTGATAGCCAGAGGGGGGAGGAAGAGTCTGGGTGTTGTAAGTGTTCATTAGCTGGGCAACAGAAGCCGCCAAGGGCGTGTCTTCGCCCAGAGCCGCAATAAGTGCATCGGCGATTGATCTAGCCTCTTCCACTGTCGTTGTTGACGTAATACAGGTTTGCACAAAAGCCAGCTTATCCTCTTCGCGGGCAGCCAAAGTTGCGACGACACAGGCATCCAGCGTTTCGCGGCCATCGGCTTCCAAGACGGAAATAATATCGCTGGCGGAGCGTCCATCGTTGAGCATTATTTCGACATCTGCGCGCGCCTGTGCATCGTCCATCACAGCTGCCGCGCTCAATGGCAATAGGATGAGCGCACTGGACAAGCAAAAAGCTAAATTTACATTTTTCATGTCACACCCGAAAACGGCTTTTAGAATGAGATTATATTACACATGAGCACAAATTTAGGCCGGAGTGGTATTTTTCCGGGCAGAATTGGGATCAAGTGCACAAAGATTTGGCGTGTTTACAAATCGCGCTATACACATCTTCCATTCTTGCGAGGTCCCAGGGGCGAGTCACGGTAAAAACCAACGACTCATCCGCTAACTGAGCTAACCAACTTAGTCGCTGTTTTTGAAGAAAGCGAAAGCTGAACAAATAATGGGGTAACAATTGTTCAAACTTGCGGTAACCGAATACTTCAGAAATAGTGGTAACGCTATCTTGCTCACCCTTTTCTAACAAATAAATGGCGCTGACAGGCCCTGCCGATGAAGCAAAATTTTCTACTGGATATCCCAATACTTCCCGTTCGCGATATGGCCGATGGTGCGGGTGCGAGGGTACGGCAATAAAATCGCCCTTGTGAAAGAAAGTCGCCACTTTGTCGTCGGACAGCAGGGCATGACCTCTGGTAAGAAAATAATCTGCCAGTGTCGACTTGCCACCCATGGAAGGCGCGAGAAAAAGAACGGGCTTTTCCTCTATCTCAATCGCACTACCGTGAATGAAATCGTAGCTGCGCTCAAGGGTGAGGAAAAGAGGTAAAAAAATATGTACAAACCAAAATACCAGCAGCGCTTTATCGCAGCCCTCATACAACTGATAGTAGACGGTCTGCGCATCGCCCACCCAGTGGAAATGGACTAGGGAATCTACCTCCAGACACCACCTCTGTCCCGGAGAGCTCTGCGCAAAAACCCTGTCGCTGCAAAGCCACAGAGGGCGTCCGTGAGTAGAGTAAAGCGAGTTTCGCTCACCCAGCTCCGGGGGCACCGACTCTGCAGGGAGTGATTTCAGGTATATTGCTGTTTGCCCTCCGGGTGCAAATGCAGAAACTTCTATTGCAGTATCAAACAGAGGCTGATCGCAAAAAACTCGCAGTCCATATAAGCAATGCTCAATCATCGGCTCTTCCCCAACTGAAGGCAGAGACAACCGCAAACTGCTCGTGTCCGGCCGCACCGTTTACGATGTCCTCATCGCACTGCAGCCATGCGTGCGCCGCCAGCGCGCGTTTATCGCGTTGATCATCGCTCACGCCCATGCGAACACCGAGAAAAAACTGTCCGGGAATATCTCGACTTGCCAGGAGTCGCTGTACCACCAGAACTTGAACCAGGCACAAGCTCTGCCATGGCGTTACTCTACTTGCCCCGGCCACAAGATGCCCAATCAGTTTCGCCTCATCACGCTGGTTTGATGGCAATCTGTGTGGAGTGCTCGCAATGCGGTGATGTTCTAAGTGCGCAGTCAAGCGTTTGAAGGAGAGCGTCAAAATGGCGAAGCGATAACATCCCAGCAATAGCCAGGCTTTGACTAACAATACTTTGTGCCGTGGCGCGAGTTCCCAAAATTTTGCCAGTCGGTTCATTTCGAAATCCGCTGTAACTCCACTCTCGTCGACAACATATGCGCAACTATTTGATCACACAATTGTGGCAAAAAGCTGTAGTCACGCGGAAAGGACAAACGAAAATACCCTGGCAACGCCGCCAGGCGAGATAGGTTTTCAAAATTGGAAGTCAGGCTGCTGCGCGCTTCAACATCCAGCAGAAAACAGTTCTGGAGCATGGAGGTGACGACTTGACTACCGCTTACCTCTTGAATAGTGATGCTATCGGAATGCGTAGGGTCGAGGATATAAGTATTTTGTAAACGCTTAGCTTGGTCGCAGAAAACCGTAGGTTTCGACGCGAGAAAACGTGTTTTCCCAGAGGCGGTCGACATTGAACTAAACCCTATCTCGAGTGCATCAAGCTCTTCTCCTGAATACTCCCACAGGCGAATCGATCCGTGACCTGGCCTTACGCGATAGCCGCTTTCGCAGTGTTCAATTTCTACAACATCGTCCGTTAGAAAAGGAAAACCATGGCTGGCAAAATAGGCTGCCAGCGTCGATTTTCCCACACCGGATTCCGCCAGAAAAACAGCAGCGCGACCATGCACTTCGACGGCGCTGGCATGCAGTAGCAATTTGTTTTGATGGCTGAGCGCCAGAGGGATAACAAAATTCTTTTCGAGGTGGTCTATGACGTCTTGGGCTACACCGGGCACAGGATGAATATCCAGGCGGGACATATCATTCGATAAGCTGAAATCCGCTAGATCGATAAAACGCATAAGATAGTGCTCGGGACATCGGAAAAACCGCGCCCAGGTCTCTTCTTTTGGTGATTTCCACTCGTTGAAACACCTGTGATCCACAGGGCTTTGCGCTCTGGGTCGACGATGCCTCTTATTGAGCAAGTTTCGGAATCGAGATCAGAAAAACCCGGTTCACATCCCCATTCCTGCGCCCATTCCCATGCCCATTCCCATGCCACCACCCATACCCATACCCATGCCCATACCTACGGTCATGGTGCCTCCTGCGTCACCGCCAAAGCCGAATGATCCCTGGGTCGTACGACTGAGCTTGCCAAAGCTCTGAAAATTTGGACTCTGATATGGTTTTCTAGTACGCGTATCATTGCCGCCTTCCTGGGTTACAGCACAATTCTTATGATTGTCGACCATAACACTCCCCCCCTTTTGTGCCTGAATCCAACCAGGCGATTTAACTAGTTTAGTCCCGTGGCATCAGCATATCACATCCCAATAGCACCCAAAGCATGAACTCTCCCTGCCCCGCAAATTTACCACAGCCGTAATTGTCATAAAGAAGACGGACTACTTCGGGATCTATCCAGTTGCGCCTCCGGTTTGCTATTTCGCTGGTTAATAGCCTCTCTATGTTGGACAGGTAAACACGGTAAGTTCCTGAAAACTCTGCTTTACTCTGCCGCTCTAATATTTGTGTGGGGAGCAGATCATGCATGGCCTGACGATGAGTGAACTTATTTATTCCGTGCGAGTAAAGCATTCGTTTTGGTACTGAAAAGAAAAACTGGACCATTTCTCTAGTATAAAAAGGGAGGCGTAACTCCAGGCCAAAGCGAGCGGCGAATTGTTCGTTGGATTCTCGAGCGACTGCAATTCCCGCGTGATTGAGTAGAGCCAACTCAGCGCGTTGACCGGGCCACCGAAAACCAATCGGAGCATTTTCGACGTACTTGGTTTTCTGCGCTTCTAAGACCGCCTTCAACTCTGGTGTTAGCCACTTTGAAGCAACTACACCTAAAACCTGTTTCTCGCGCAGGCGTCTAAAAACACGCTTTAGACTCTTAGGCAAGAAAGGAAAAATTCCCCCTCTGAGAAACCACTCAAGGCTGTGGAACAGTCCATCTTCAGAGACATTTTGTCGAAAAAGCTTCGGGAGATTACCGATGCGGCCTGCGCTAATTTCCTCTGAGTAATACTGGTGGCTGCCTCCCAGCCATTCATCGCCGCCAACTCCGTTTAACAACACCGCACTTCCGTTGGCGGTAACGGCATTCATAAGATTCATCGCCATTACACTGTTGGGCAATCCTGGAAAATCTCTATAGGTATCGGCGGAATCCCTAAACCACGAAAGCTCGGGACTGGCTGGCTCAATCTCGGTTACACTCCTGCCCGTCTTCTGTGCAACTGCGCGGCAAAAGTCTATCTCATCCGCATCGGGATCTCCTGCAAAATTCAAGGTGTATCCTTGCAACTCCGGGGCGAGCAGTTTTCCGCGCTTGCGAAAATCTTCTGCCACCGCAAAGATGGCAGATGAATCGAGACCACCACTCACCTCCGCGGCGAGTGGTTTATGAGAGCGTGATTGCCGAGCTACGGTACGAGTAAAAAGCTCCTTGTAGTGATCTGCGTATTCCTGGTCCGTTTTGTACTCTAAGGGGGAAAACAGATCGGGCGACCAGTATCGTCCGGTCTGAACTCCACGGCTGTCAGCCACTAGAAAGTGCGCAGCCACCAAGCGGTAAATACCTCTCCAGAATGTTTCATCTCTGGAATACCATTCACTGGCCAACCATTGCGCCAACATGCCATGGTTGGCCTCCTCGGAGATATCTGGCAGAGCCAAAATAGCCTGCAGCTCTGACGCAAAATACAGCGTACTGCCACTCCAGTGGTATACCAACGGCTTGTTGCCCAAAGGATCGCGAGCACAAAACAAACTGCGTTCGCGAGTATTCCAAATGGCTAGCGCGAAGTCTCCTTCTATGCGTGAAAGGCATTCTCGCCCCCAAGCCACAAATGCTTGCAGTACCAGCTCACTGTCAGAACGATTGCGCAAGTTGGCACCGTTGGCGAGCAACTCTTCTCGGAGCTCAATCCAGTTGTCCACCCGGCCATCCATTACCAGCACCAACTCTTGGTCCGCGCTTATCAGCGGCTGCTGCTCTTGCAACGATTCGGAAGTGGAATGAAGCATACAGTGGCCCAACGCCACGCCGCGACTCTCCCAATGCGTAATTCCATCCGGGCCGCGATGGGATATCGCCGCGGTCATAATTTGAAGTAGACCGTCGGGTATCGCTTCGGCACCAAAGTGAACTATGCCCGCGATTCCACTCATCGAAGTACGCGCAACTAACTCAGGCCTTGAGTGACTTCACGCACGAAACGGCTCGCATCATCCTGCGAAGCAAACAACTCCGGGTGCGCCTCTCGCATCAATTTTGCTAATTCGGATACCGAAGAATTACCGTCAATTCGTTGCAAAAGCCATGACGCAGCGCCAGCCCGAGCGTTCATTTTGGGTTTAAAGCCATCTGACATTCTTAAAAGATCACCGGGCGAAACAGGCTGGGACAAAAAAGAACTCTGTCGCTGGCTATCGCCTTTGTATAAAGTAGTCCAGCTCCACTCGCCTCCCTCGGGGCGTTTCAGATTGAGGCAAATACGATCTCCCTTAGACACTTCGATTGGCTCGTTCAATGGGAAAAACACTTGGCTCCAGTGAGTCTTGCTGTCGATGCCATCGGTCGATAACCATTCATCCACTAGCCTCATTTCGAACCAACCCATCCAGCCGTGGCAGAGCCCATCACTATCAACTGTAATTTCAACTTCGCTATTGCACTGTGCTTTATCAGCGGTAGTGAAATCCAGCTCCATCAAGGAAGTTGGTTGGCCCAGTGGTTGGCAATTCATGCTCTGGGCGCTATCAAAAAGCGGATAGTTGGCAGCGTAGCTGCGGACCCTTGTGTAATTCAACTTCGGTAATCCATGCTCGTCGCCAAGATCAGCATAGTGCGCCCAACAATCAACCTGGGAACGATAATAATCTGTCGCATTCACCGGCACGATCTTCATTCGACCACGATCGGGTACTAACTGCCCTCCTTTAGCGAGAAACTTGTCTCGCGCGTAAAACAAAGACGGCAGCAAATCCTCGTCCAATAAGAAATTGCCCGTGAATACCGATACAATAACGTCAACTTTGGCATCCAAATTTAGCTGTTCCGCCGTGCTCTGAATACCCACAATATTTTTTAGCTGATTGTCCTCCGCCACTTTTTTAGCCACCTCAATAGCAATGGTGGGTTCCACCAAATAGACCTTGGCGGCGCCCAGTTTCGCGGCAATCATTCCGTGAACTCCAAGCCCAGCCCCCAGATCCATCACAGAAGTTGTAGAAGTAATAACTTTTTCGAGGGCCCTGGTGTACGCGCTGTTGCGCACACCATCGAACACCATATTGCGGTGCTCTACTATATCGGAGTAACTCATGACGATTTCGTTACAACTGGTTTTGGTGCAACTGGTAGAGTGATGGGTAGCATTCGGGTGTCTCTTTTGTGTACGCTGGCCACCATACCAAGGCACCTCTATAAAGACAAAAGGCCAAATCTCGGCGTCGGAGCAAATAGGACAACAATGAAATTTTCGTTGCTGTTAACTTACATTACCCCCCACCGCAGCACACTGATCGGGATATTGTTGCTCCTGAGTGTCGGCAGCCTGATTTCATTGGCAAACCCTTGGATGGCGGGACTAATCACCGCGTCTGCCTTTGGTGAATCAACGCAGGCGCTCGATGTTAAGTTGCTATTGGGTCTATGGTTGGCGCTAATGGTTGTTCGCAGTGCACTCGGTTTCTGGACTTCCTACAGTATTGGGAACACGGGTGAACGCATTTCGACCGAGTTGCGCCGCCGGCTCTACCAGCATATGCAAGCTCTTCCCGTGGGCTACTATCAACAGCGTCGACCCGGAGAAACCCTCAGTTTACTCAGTACCGACGCTGAAATTATTAGCGGCTTTGTCACAGATACCGTTGTGCAATTGCTGCCTGCACTTTTCACCTTCGTGGGGGCTTTCGTAATGATGGCCTGGCTCGACTGGTCTATCGCTCTAATCTCTATCATTCTTCTCCCTGCCTATTATGTTGCAATGAAAATCATCGGCCGGAAAATGCGCCCCTTGTCGCGCGCCTGGGTAGACGCAAACAGCCACATGTTCTCGGTGTTGGAAGAGAACCTTTCCTTACTACCTGCGATTAAGGCATTCACGCGTGAACACCATGAACAGTCTAGATTTGACGGGGCCAACAACGAGCTACTGCAAATATCGCGCAAGCAAATTCTCATCGAGTCGGCGCTGTCACCCGCGATGGGTTTACTCGGAGGCTTGGGAATCTTACTGCTGTTGTGGGTGGGGACAACGCACATCGAGTCTGGCCAATTGGAAGCATCCCAGCTAGTCACTCTGCTTCTGTATGCCATGTTGTTAATGAGCCCATTGCGAACTTTAGCTGATGTATACGGCCAAGTGCAGCAAACACGCGGCAGCGCAGAGAGAATTGTCAGCTTCTTGGGCGAGCAGCCCGAGCCCGCCGACGAGGGAACTCTGGAGGCACCGGAGTTCAAAGGGGAAATCTGCTTTGAGGATGTCTGTTTCGCCTATCCAAAGCGAGATCCTGTGCTCAGCAATATCAACCTTAGGGTTGAGGCGGGTGAGACTATAGCTCTTACCGGTGTCAATGGCGTGGGCAAAACAACCATCAGTCATTTGCTAATGCGCTTTGCAGATCCTCAACAAGGCAGGATTCTAATCGATGGAATTAACGTTCGGTCAATCAAGCTCTCTAATTTGCGCTCGCAGATCGGCCTGGTTGCGCAGCATGTTCTGCTGTTGAATGGCACAGTCGCCGAAAACATCGCCTATGCACAACCCCATGCGAATCAAGATGCAATTGAACGTGCGGCCCGTGCGGCACACGCCCACGAATTTATCATCGGCTTACCAGAAGCGTACAACACAATGATAGGAGACCAGGGCATTCGCTTGTCCGGTGGGCAGCGTCAGCGATTGTCCCTGGCGCGAACGCTGTTAGTAGACCCTCCCATACTCGTGCTGGATGAAGCCACCGCAATGTTTGATCCTGCAGGTGAACGGGACTTTATCCAGGAATGCCATTCCATATTGTCGCAGAAAACGGTGATTTTAATTACTCATCGGCCGGCAAGTCTGGCTCTGGCAGACAGGGTCATGGAGTTGTCTGCAGAAGGGTTTAAGTCCTAGCAGTACTACGGCGCTTGCTCGCAGAGGTTGATGACGAAAATGGATCGGATTATGACGCCCACTCGTTCAACGATGTCATCGTCTAACCGGTTCGATTCTCTTGGAAGTTCGTCGATCAATCGGTGTAATTTTTCATCATCGATGAAACGGTTTATTTCTTTTGCTTCAGACCGTCCCTTCTTCCATTGATCGATAGCTGCTATACACATCGATAAGTCTCGTTGAGCTCTGCGAGGCTCGAACTTGGAAGTGGAATAAACAATTTCCTCAGGTAGCAGATCTTTGATCGCCTCACGGAAAGAGTAGCGAGTCACTCCATTACTGCAGTAGTGCTGCGACGCCATTCCCACTGCAAATTCAACAACCCGCTTGTCCAACAGGGGATAGGTATACGATAAATTTTTGCCCTCACATGCTGCGGACCAAGATTCAACGCGATTCAACAGATGCAGATTATTTCCCGCGTCCAGTTGATCACCCCGAATGCTCAGGGTGATATTTCCCTCAATTTCGGAGGGGAGCTCCGTGGCCAGGGCCTGTATTTCAGGTCTTGCAGCCATCAGATAGCTACTGCGCGATGGTACGCGCCTAAATAGCGCAGTGAAAATAGGACTGAGAACCAACCGCCGGGTGACAGAGAAAAATCTTCGCAAGGGTCGTCGGCTGGGTTTCACGGCCCTCCATATTTCCAACAGCGACTGCACGGGTTTTCCTGCGGTGACGAGCTCCGCATAGCGATGCGTTCCGTGGTGACTGATAAACTGATCTCCACCCCAACCGGACAAGATCGTCGTCACACCATCGCCAATAGCGCGGTCACGCACGCTCCACTCGGACCAGCAATCTGTCGTGTCCCCCAAGGCAATATTGCGTGTACACAATAACGCGTGTAGCTGTTCCACACTCATACTTGAATAGTGCAGCGGCAGCTCCAGGTGCTCTGCTACTGAGACGACTGAAGAAACCTCGTCGAGGGATTGTTCCCGCTCATCTCGCGCCTGAAAATTCCAGGTATAGGCGTGAACGTTCGGCGGCTCATTTTTTAGATCAGTACGGCAAATAGCGGCAATTCCTGAAGAATCCAAACCACCACTGAGATGAAGACCAAAAGGTTTTTTCTCGGGTATCCGTGTGGCGATTGCCTGGACCATCAATTTCCGCAGCTGATCAGAGCACTCTTGATGCGACTGTTGCGACACAGAACTGACAGCGCCACAATTTTCCAATGACCAATAGGGGTAGGAAAATGACTCAGCACTTTCAATTTTCATTACGTGACCGGGAGGTAACTTCTTTATGTGCCGATAGAACGTTTTTTCGCGGTGGTAAAACTCTCCATCGCGCAAGTAGCAACATACCGCGTTATCATCGAGCACTGCAGGTACTAATTGATCCGCAATCAACTGCCTAATGTTGTCCGCAAAAATGAAATGCTGTTCGGAGAGGAAGTAGTAAAAAGGGGCGATACCCAAATGGTCTCGGGCACAAAATAGGTCGCCGCTAGCACTATCGATAATCGAGAAGGCAAAATCACCCAGTAGATGGTCTACGCATGCCTCCTCCCACTTTCGATAGGCTTCGAGTATCAACGCTGTGTCGACAAGCGTGTTCAGTGCGGCGTCTGAAATACCTAAGGAAGAGCCGAGCTCAGATCGATTATCCAGTCGAGCAAGGCCTTCAATCTTAAGGTCTTGACTACTAGCGTCATCTAAGTCTGTTTGAAGTTGGTGCCGGGGAGCAACAAGGTACATGCCAGAAGGTGAGTTACTTCAGGTATAACTCAGGACTGGCAGAATTGAAAATCACACTGCTGGTTAAACAAAAAATTGGTTTCGAAGCCCGCATTAATAAGCCCGCCCTTAGTCTCGCGGACGTTGAGGACCTCTATACTCGGAGTCTTCCAAACAAGCTTGGCAGACTCACTCGCATTTGAAGGCTTCTTTTTTTCCGGGCTATCCACTTTTGGTTTACCTCATGCGAACATTGAAAACTAAACAGCGCCTCGCTTCGCTCCTGTGCATTCTAAAGGATTAACGACAGGTGCTTAACGTTAATATATCACACATTCACGAACGCGCGGCCGGAGCTACCACTGCGAATTCGCGCCTTCGGATGCGGGTCATTAGCAATCCCGCTAGTCCAGCACCGAATAACCATGCAACCGGGGGAGTGGAAACCGCCGCCGCATTAACCGCAAGACTCTGCCACTCGGCATCTTGAATAATACCATCGACACCGGCATCTCTAGAACGAGCTGAGGTCGCACCGTTACAACAAGCTTCGAAACCCAACAAGATTAAGCTAAACGCTCCATCTCCAGAGAAGTTAAAACTCAGCACATCGCGGTCGTTCCAGTTGCGACCCCACCAAATGTCATCCGCATACTTTTGAATGTCACTGGAACCTGGCGTATTCAGTGCGCTGTAGCCACCACGCCCCCAGTCAGTACCAAACTGCAATTGACTCGCACCGCTGTTGTAGCCGCTGATAAGAAATAGTGTTCCCGTATTCGCGCGCTCTTTGCCACCACAGTTGTACTTTGAGCCAACACCTTCAAGCGTTTGGAGAGACACGTCACAAATTGGGTTCGCATCGTACGCCGCATCAAAGTTAACAAGCGCGTCTTGAAATGTGCTGCTGCGATTCACAGTGTAATTAATATCTGCAACAAACATATCGATGGAATTAATAATCAACCCAGCCTGCGCCGAAGACGCCAACATCATACCTGCCAAAGGCGCCAATAATTTCGTTCTGATACTAATAGTCTTACCGCTCAAATGTTTTCCTATTCAGTTGGGCGTTTTATAGGGATTTAGAGCGATAGTGTAAAGAAATTACATATTTTCGAGGCTGAGGTCGTGACAGATGTCACAAGAAGGTGGTTCTGGGGGCGTAAAAGCCCCCGCTGGTGTTTAGGAGAACGGGTGCCGTAAAACAATCGTTTCCACGCGGTCTGGACCGGTTGAAATGATGTCGATGGGGGCTCCTACAATAGTCTCCAAAGTCTGGATATAGTGCCTGGCAGCTTGAGGTAACTCCTCTAGTGCTTTTGCGCCAAAAGTGCTTTCCTTCCAACCAGGTACGTCCTTGTAAACAGGGACCAGATTGCTGTAATCGTCAGCATCCACAGGATTCGGGACCGGATTTCCACTTTCATCGTGATAGCCAATACAAATGCGAATGCTCTCCAGTCCATCGAGGACATCGAGCTTGGTAAGACAAATCCCGGTCACGGAGTTGATATTGACGGCATTGCGCAGTGCGACTGCATCGAACCAACCACAGCGCCTCGGGCGACCCGTAGTGGCACCAAACTCATGCCCCTTTTCCGCCAGGTGTGCACCGACATCGTCGAACAGCTCTGTTGGAAATGGGCCACTTCCAACCCGGGTCGTGTAGGCTTTGGTAATTCCAAGCACATAGTCCAAATACAAAGGGCCAAACCCAGAGCCCGTCGCAGTGCCGCCGGCTGTGGTATTGGAGCTGGTTACGAAAGGATAGGTGCCGTGATCGATGTCCAACAGCGAACCCTGGGCACCTTCAAACATAATACTGCGGCCATTAGCCCTACACTCATTGAGGGTAGCCGTTACGTCTGAAATCATCGGTATTAGTTGATCGGCCATTGCCAGGGTGTCAGCCAATACAGTGTCGTAATCCAGAGGCTGAACTTTGTAGTATTTCTCCAGCGAGAAATTGTGGTACTCCATCACTTCTTTCAGCTTGAGCGCAAAACGCTCAGGGTCTTGAATATCTCCGAGACGCAAGCCACGACGAGCCGCTTTGTCCTCATAAGCCGGGCCTATTCCTCTGCCAGTAGTGCCAATTTTGGCCTCACCGCGCTTGGCCTCTCTGGCCTGATCAAGGGCGATATGATATGGCAAAATCAGTGGACAGGCAGGCGAAATTCTCAAACGCTCACGTACGGGAACCCCGCGGGCTTCAAGGCCGGCCATCTCCTCGAGCAACGCCTCTGGTGAGAGCACAACACCATTGCCAATCAAACACTGGACGTTGTCTCGCAAGATGCCGGAGGGTATCAGGTGCAAAACCGTTTTCTCCCCTTCGATAACCAGGGTATGGCCCGCGTTATGACCGCCTTGGAAACGCACTACGGCGCTGGCTTGGTCAGTCAATAAATCGACAATTTTTCCTTTGCCCTCATCACCCCATTGGGTACCGAGGACCACGACATTCTTACTCATTGCACATTCACTCGTGTGTTATTTTCAGGATTCAAGGGTTTTAACCACCCACTCGCCAGCCTCTTTTACCAGCTGGCGATTACATCTAGGGTCAATTTCTGCGGAAAGACTGTTGATCACAATCTCCCCACTGCTGCGTAAGGCTTTCGCTCTGGTCAGCAATTCAGGGTCATCATCAGCGGGAACACTGATCGCGCCTCCGGCGGGTTCTTGATCCGGCAGCAGTCCCATCAGTGCTTTCAAGTCTGTGGCGAAACCGGTGGCTGGACGCGCCCGACCAAAGACTTCACCGACATTGTTGTAGCGCCCGCCATTGGCCAAAGCCTGACCGTGACCTGGGACGTAAGCGGCGAACACTATCCCTGTGTGATAGTGGTAACCGCGCAGTTCAGCGAGGTCAAAGTAAATATCCAAAGAGGGTAGACGACGGCGGATATCGGCCGCCACATTCAATAAATCATCAATCGCTGAAACGGCATTAGGCGCTGACTCGGCAAACATTTTTCGCGCTGAAGTGAGTACTTGCTCGTCCCCATGCATCCGAGATAAGGCAACTATAGTGCTGGCAATGCCTTTATCAACACCGCTTAAAACTATTTCCAGATCTGGAATAGACTTGCGCTGCAGAGCATCGAACACTTGTGCTTCGACCTCCTTACTAAGTCCGGCGGACCCCAAAACCGCCTCGTATACGGCGGTATGCCCGAGATCCAGAGACAGTGTTTCCAACCCAGCGACCGTCAGAGTTTCGAGCATCAGAGCGATAATTTCGACGTCCGCAGCCAAGCTGTCGTCCCCGTAAAGTTCGGCTCCGAGCTGAATTGGCGAGCGACTGGCCATCAGAGATTTGGGCTGAGTGTGCAAGGTGCTGCCCGCATAGCAAAGGCGGGATACCCCCTCCTGAGCCAAACTGTGAGCATCAATTCTGGCGACTTGGGGTGTTATGTCTGCGCGAATACCCAGGGTACGACCACTCAATTGGTCGGTCATTTTAAAGGTCAGTAAATCGATATCGGAGCCGAGGCCGATTAGCAGAGATTCGGTAAACTCCATCAGCGGAGGAATCACCAGCTGGTATCCCCAGCCGCGGTACAAATCCAAAAGCTGTCGTCGCAATTGCTCGACAGCAGCCGCTTGGGCGGGCAGGACTTCTTCTACCCCATCGGGCAGTTGCCAGCGATCCACAGTGGTCATGATTCTCGAGAATCCTAATTGACTAAATAAAGTAATATCAGACCAAGCAACATACTGCCCAAGCCAATATTGCGAATAACCCGATCATCCATTTCCCCGGCAATGGCCAGCATATTCCGCCAGCGACCCGGGCTGAGGAAGGGGATCAGACCTTCGATAATAAATACCAACGCTATAGCGACAGGAAGCACTTGCCAAAAATCCATTGTAGTTCGCAACCCGGCCATCGCCATAGTCATAAAAAAACCGCGAGCTCGAACGCCTGATATCAAACGCCGAATCCCACGGTTAAAGAATTCTATCACAGTAGATCATTGAGGGCATAGACAAGCCAGATCGGGATTTTGCAGCCTCATAATGATAATCTGGCATGGACACCCAAGCGGTGTTTTTCGAGCGATGACAGGAAGAATGTAATGAAACAATGGTTGGCCGTCATAGCACTGATGCTTGTTACACACCAGGCCATAGGCACGCCCGAATTGGAGCGCGGATACCAGGCTTATGAGAGTGGCGATGTCGAAGCCGCCGTCGCCATTTGGAGCGTTTTGGCTTACAGGGGGGACTCCACCGCTCAGCTCAATCTCGGCCAGCTTTACCGCCTGGGAACCGGTGTTGAAGCCAACGATAGAGAGGCCGTGAAGTGGTATAGCATGGCTGCCAAGCAGGGCTCGGAGACCGCACAATACAATTTGTTGATGATGCAAGAGGAGGGAAGAGCCTCGGCTGCAGACTTGGCACTGGCATTCGGCGGCCAGGCCAAAGTAGCACCGTCGCCTAGCGCTCAGAGTAAAACCAGAAAGCCAGCTGCGCCTGCAGTTGAAGGTTTCCTAATCCAGATAATCGCGTCTTCGAACAAAATCGCCGTCGAGGAACATATTCAGGCTCACCTTTCCAACACCCTGCCCACAACACGGATTGTTAAGACCCGCAAGGAAGACAATGACTGGTTTATTGCAGTGATGGGACCTTTTGCGACCAAGGAGCTGGCCTATCAAGCAAGAGCTAAGTTACCGGCAGCAGTACAAAAAGGAGAACCCTGGATAAGGTCGAACGCTTCAATCAACGAGCTGGCGCGCCGCTCCTAAGCGGTTACTAGGCTTAGGAGCATCACGCGCATTGAGATAAGGACTACTTCCCGCCTTCGGGATCCTTAAGATACTTAAAGAAGTCACTATCGGGCTGAATAAGCAGGATATCGCCGCTGTTCTGAAAAGCGTCCTGATAGGCCCTCAAGCTTCTCGTAAAGGCATAGAACTCTCGGTCCTGATTGAAAGCTTCAGCGTAGATGCGCGTCGCATCAGCATCACCCTCACCGCGAATCTGCTCTGCATCTCGGTAGGCGTTGGCGCGAAGAACAGTCACTTCACGGTCGGCCGCCGCGCGGATACCCTCTGCCAATTCCTGGCCCTGAGAGCGGTGCTCACGTGCTTCCTTCTCTCGCTCGGCATTCATACGTTGATACACCGATTCGGAGACATCAGGTGGCAAGTCAATTTTCTTAACCCGCACATCGACAACCACAACTCCGAGCTCCTCCTGAGCCACTTCATTGAGATTGATCTTGAGATCTTCCATCAATTGGTCACGTTCACCAGATACCACTTCCTGGATAGTCCGCACACCCATTTGGTTCCGTAGCCCGTCGTTAATTCGCTGGGCTAAAAGACCCATCGCCCGAGATTCCTCACCGTTAGTTGCGGTGTAGAACTTGGTGGTATCTGCCACTTGAAACTTGGCATAGGAATCTACGATCACCGCCTTCTTTTCCTGAGTCAGAAATCTCTCTGGCTGCGCATCGACAGTGAGAATTCGACCATCAAATTTGCGCACATTGTTAACGAAAGGAATTTTGAAATGCAGTCCAGGTGGAATATCGTTGTTGACGACCTCACCAAACCTAAGCAACACACCCCGCTCAGTTTCTTTCATGATGTACAGAGATTCGCTGGCGAGGAAAAACACGAGTGCCGCGAATATAATAAAAATTGGTCCACGTCCCTGCATATTAACGCCCTCCCCTATTTCTAGAGCCCGCCGCAGCGGCATCGCGCCTCAGCTGCTCAGTCACTGCATTTGTTAACTCACGTATATTGGAGCTATCAATGTTTAAACTACCCGCTCTAGTCGCTGTGGAGCCGGGAGCCATTTTATCAAGAGGCAGATACATGACGTTGTTGCCACCTTCTACATCGACCATCACCTTATTGGAATTGGCGTAGACGCCCTGTAACGCATCCAGGTAGAGTCGTTCACGAGTAACTTCAGGCGCTTTTTTGTATTCCGTCAGCAATTTATTGAAACGGTCCGCTTCACCATCAGCGTTGGCAATGACCTGTTCCTTGTAAGCTTCCGCTTCTTCAAACTGCCGCTGGGCCTGACCTCTGGCCTCAGGAATAATGCCGTTGGCGTAAGCCTGTGCTTCGTTTTTAACTCGCTCTTCATCCTCACGGGCTTTAATGACGTCATCAAACGCCGCCTGAACCTGCGAAGGAGGCTGGGAATCATCGACGTTTACCTTTGAAACTCGAATACCTGTCTCATATATGTCGAGGTATTCTTGCAGCCGCTGCTGCACCTCTATACCGATTTGCGCACGACCTTGGGTTAACACGAGGTCCATGCCCGTTCCACCCACTACGTGGCGAAGAGCACTTTGCGTCGCATGTTGCAAAGAACGTTCAGGATCACGAACCCTGAGCACAAACTTTTCCGAGTCATCAATGATGTATTGAACGGAGAGATTCACCTCTACAATATTTTCATCCTGAGTCAGCATAATTTCGCGAAAGCTAGCCGAGCGAACTTTGGTGGTATTGACCTTGATCACCTCATCGATAATCGAGGGATTCCACGCCAGGCCCGGCTGCACAGTTTCGTGAAACTTACCAAAGCGCAGCACTACCGCACGCTCTTGCTGGTCAACCTGATAAAAGCCGGAAACCGCCCAGATCACCACGATCACAACCAAAATAAACCCAATCATGGAACCGGATATTCCCGCAGAGCGACCGCCGCCTCCGCCACTACCACCGCCAAACAACCCGCCCAGCTTTTCCTGTAGCTTTCTTAAGGCCTCATCGAGATCGGGGGGACCCTGATCGCCACCGCCCCAGGGGTCTTTGGGCTTATTGTTGCCGCCGCCCGGTTCATTCCAAGCCATAGTGAACTCCTAATTTAAAGTGGACGTATCCTAACAAAATTTTAGCCCGCTGCCATGCTTTGGGTCAGGGAAGGATCAAGTTGTTGCTGTGCGACTAAACGATTCCAGTCGGCCCTGGGAAGTCTGACGCTAATTTTTGCCACGCCCTCAGCGTTGTGTTCCTCTGCGGTGACGGCACCCATGCTGTAAAGCGTAGCGCGCAAACGACCGTGGTCCGGCGTCAAATTGAGCTCCGCAGACATCATGTCCTCACCTACCAACTCGCCAATTGCCTTTAGTAGAAGATCAATGCCTTCACCGGTGGTGGCACTTACCCAGACTCTGAACGGTGCGCCGTCGGCATTGCGATCGATTCGCGCGGGCATTTCCAACAAGTCCAACTTATTGTAGACCTGAAGTTGCGGCAGGTCCTGGGCACCGATCTCACTCAGAACTTCCTGAACCTGATAGGTGTTGTGTTCACGGTCTTCGTTCGCGGCGTCGATAACGTGCAACAGTAAGTCGGCGTTCAGGGTTTCTTCCAGAGTCGCTTTGAAGGCCTCGACCAATTTGTGGGGCAAATGGGCGATAAAACCTACCGTATCAGCCAACACAACAGGTCCGACTTCGTCGAGTTCAATGCGGCGCAAAGTGGGATCGAGGGTCGCAAACAACTGGTCCGCCACATAGACACCAGAATCGGTCAGTCGGTTGAAGAGCGTAGATTTCCCGGCGTTGGTGTAGCCCACCAAGGAGACGGTTGGCACTTCGGCACGTCGTCTGGCGCGGCGACCTTGATCGCGCTGCTTGCGAACCTTTTCGAGTTTCGCAGTAATACTTTTAATCCGGACTCTCAACAGGCGTCGATCTGTTTCCAGCTGGGTTTCACCTGGACCGCGCAAACCAATACCGCCTTTTTGGCGCTCAAGGTGTGTCCAACCACGGACGAGCCGGGTAGCAACATGCTGCAACAGCGCCAATTCAACCTGCAGTTTACCTTCATGAGTCCTGGCACGTTGGGCAAAAATATCGAGGATCAGGCCCGTGCGGTCCAGCACTCGGCAACACAGCTCTTCTTCCAGGTTTCTCTCCTGGCTGGGTGAGAGCTGGTGATTGAACATCACGATTTCTGCTTCGTGCAGCTCAACTTCGTCCTTAATTTCCTGGAGTTTACCGCTGCCCACAAAAGTACGAGGATGGGGCGTTTGACGCGAGCCTTCTACAAAGGCGGCCGGGTCCCCTCCTGCGGACAGAACGAGTTCTTCAAATTCACGTGGATCTTCTCGCTCAACTTCACTGGCAAGATTAAGGTGAACAAGGACTGCACGCTCTCCCGACTCGGGGCGATCAAAAAACAAAGGTACCTCTGGTACTTATTGGGAAGGGAGGGAGAGCTTGAATAATCAAAGCCCTCCATACCGACTTGCTCAGATGCGACTTAACTGTCGTCCTCATCTTCCGGTGGATTCTGCATGGGCATTCGCACTACGCGCGATGGCACCACAGTTGAAATCGCATGTTTGTACACCATCTGACTCACGGTATTTTTCAACAATACGACGAATTGGTCGAAAGACTCTATTTGGCCCTGCAGCTTGATACCGTTAACCAGATAAATCGATACTGGGACGCGCTCTTTGCGCAAGATATTCAGATAAGGGTCTTGTAGCGTGTGCCCTTTAGACATGGTCTTCTCCTTGGTCAGCTCACAATTGAGCCATCAATAAATAAGTGTAAATTCGACCTCTAAGCTAGGGTCTTTGTTACAGCATAGTACAGCATTGGGTATAACTACAGTTCTCGATATAACGAGTACTAATGACACCTACTTAGATATGGTGACACCATCGAGCCATTTCAAGGCTGCATCAGCCGACTTTCCTCCCCGCGCTTGAGGTGCATATTTCGACAACGTGGTTTCCAGGACGTTCCCCGCAGAATCCGTGTAAATCCACTCCAAATCGGACCATTTACGCAGCCAGGTTAGTTGCCGCTTAGCCAGCTGGCGAGTTGCTGCAATAGCCCTCTCCGAGGCCTCTTCCAAGCTGAGTTCACCACTGAGGTGAGACCAGATTTGACGGTAGCCCACGGCTCGAATAGCGGGCAAATTCACGTTTAAATCTGCGCGCGCCTGGAGAGCGGCCACTTCCTCAACAAATCCATCGCGCAACATAATCCCGAACCGGCGGGCTATGCGACTGTGAAGTACCGCCCGATCCTGGGGGCAGATAGACATCTGCAACACCTGAAAACGATCGCCGGGAAGCGGTTGGCTAACGCCACGGCTTTGCCACTGGCTCAAAGTAATACCACTCGATCGATAGACCTCAAGCGCTCGACCCAGACGCTGCGAATGGTTGGGATGGATTCGCTCGGCAGCGCTGGGGTCCACCAGATGCAACTGCCGATGGATTTCAGGCCACCCCTTGGCACTGGCTTCGCTCTCTATTTCTGCGCGGGTATCTGGATCGGCCGGGGGCATCTCAGACAAGCCTTCAAGAAACGATTTGAAATACATCATCGTGCCACCGACCAGCAGAGGAATTTTACCCCGTGCGGTAATCTCATCGGCCAAACGGTTGGCATCGCGTTGAAAATCAGCGGCGGAATAGACTTCCGCGGGATCGCGAATATCGACCAGATGATGAGGGTAGTCGGGTTTTGCGCTGCCAATATCCAATCCGCGGTACACCAGTGCTGAATCGACGCTGACTAGCTCGCAATTCATCGACTGAGCGATGTCTATGGCCAAATCTGTTTTACCGGATGCCGTTGGTCCCATTAAACAAATGAGAGGCGGCTTGGCGCTCATCTCAGCGACCGCGCAAAAATAATTTATCGAGTTCTTCCAGACTCATTTGCGTCCAGGTTGGCCGGCCGTGGTTGCACTGGCCGCTGCGTTCGGTTTCTTCCATATCACGGAGCAAGGCATTCATTTCTGCAATAGTAAGACGCCTGTTAGCACGCACTGATCCGTGGCAGGCCATGGTAGAAAGAATTTCATCCATATGCGCTTCGATTCGATCGGAACTGCCGTATTCGATCAAATCAGAAAGCACATCGCGCAATAGCTGCTCGACATTCGAATCGCGCAAGCTCACCGGAATCTGGCGTATCAGCAATGATTCTTCACCGCCGACAGAAATCTCCATACCCAGAGCGAGAAAAAGCGCAGCGTGCTGTGTAGCAATCTCAACTTCTCGCTGACTGACAGCAACTGCTTGTGGAACCAGTAATGGCTGACTGCGGATGCCCTCTTGATCACGAGACAATTTCAAGCGCTCGTAGGTAATGCGTTCGTGGGCGGCGTGCATATCTACCAACACCAAGCCGACGGCATTTTCAGACAAAATGTAAATGCCCTTTAGCTGTGCCAATGCATATCCCAATGGTGGAATATCCTCAGCCGAATGCTGCTCAGGCAGCACCGAAGCTGTTGGGTGTACTGCGCCATAACTTCGCATCTGCTCCATAGTCTGACCCGCTGCGGGCTGCGCAAAACGACTATAGCTACTTCCGCCACTGGAACCTGAAACTAAGGCTGGTGTGGGTGCACCCCAAGCTAGTTGCTCCTGGCTCACCTCTCCCGTTTCTGTGTTGATGGTCTGGCCGTCTCCGGCAGCTAGACCGGTATCGGCCTGCTGATCGCCCGGACGTACATCCGCAAGCGAGCGATGCAGAGAACTGAAAATAAAATTGTGCACAGCCCGACCATCCCGAAACCGCACCTCATGCTTGGTAGGGTGTACGTTGACATCCACCGTCGCTGGATCGACTTCGAGATAGAGCACAAAGGCGGGATGGCGGCCGTGATACAACACATCCCTGTAAGCTTGTTTAACAGCGTGAGCGACTAGCTTGTCGCGGATAACACGGCCGTTTACAAAAAAGTATTGAAGGTCAGCTTGACTCCGAGAAAATGTCGGAAGCCCGACCCAACCCCAAAGTCGATAACCGGGAACCTCGGTTTCAATGTAAAGGGCTTGCTCCATAAAAGCAGGGCCACACACAGTGGCGACCCGCCTTTGCTTTTCACTAGCACTCACTCCCGCTTTGAGATTGTGAATAACCTTCTGATTGTGGCGCAAGCTAAAGGCTACATCGTAGCGAGAGAGGGCCAAACGCTTAACAACTTCCTCCAGATGATTGAATTCCGTTTTTTCAGTGCGCAGGAATTTTCGTCTGGCCGGCGTGTTAAAAAACAGGTCGCGAACTTCAACGGTGGTACCACGTGGATGAGGTGCCGGTTTAATCTGCACCTCCATGTCGCGTCCCTCGGTTAGCGCGCTGCTGCCTTGACTGGAGTCTTCCGACGGATTGGTGGTTAATTGCAAGCGCGAAACCGACCCAATACTGGCCAAGGCCTCGCCTCTAAACCCCAAACTGCGCACTTGCTCAAGCTCCTCCAGAGAGCTGATTTTGGAGGTGGCATGACGAGCCAATGCCAGAGGTAAATCTTCTGAGTCTATTCCCATACCGTTATCGCGGATGCGAATGAGCTTGCTGCCACCGGCTTCGACATCGACATCAACGCGCGTCGCACCTGCGTCGAGACTATTTTCGAGTATCTCTTTAGCTACAGACGCGGGACGTTCAACTACTTCGCCGGCGGCGATCTGGTTCGCCAGCCTGGCACTCAGAAGATGTATACGAGACATGAAGAACCGATTTATCAGGTGGTTGGGATATTGAGTTTTTGGCCCACTTTGATTCGGGTTGTGTTCAGGCCGTTGTGGGCCTGGAGATCTGACACGGAAACGCTGAATCGCTGGGCAATGCCGGACAGTGTATCACCCCGCGCTATCGTGTACTTCTCCCCACCTTGCAATTTGTTCCAGGCGATTAGCGTTCCCGAGGGAGGGTGCTCAATGAACCAGGTTTTAATGCCCGCATGAATCGCCCTGGCCATTTGTTTGCGATAACTGGCTGTCGCCAGCTTTCGAGATTCTCCGGGATTGGATATGAAACCTGTCTCTACCAATATGGATGGAATATCCGGTGATTTCAAAACCGCAAAGCCGGCTTGCTCGACCCGACTCTTGTGCAACACCGCCACTCTGTCCATCTTTTTCAAAACGCCCGCCCCGAGCTTAAGACTGGTGTCCAGGGTAGAAGTCATTGAAAGGTCGGCCAATACGCCGGCTAAAACATCATCCTTATCGTCTAAGCTAACGCCGCCAACCAGATCTGCGGCGTTTTCACGTTTAGCTAAATAACTGGCGGCGGTACTGGACGCGCTCTTCGTGGAGAGCGCATATACCGAAGCGCCGTGAGCCGCCTTGAGTCGAAAAGCATCGGCATGTATCGATACAAATAAATCCGCTTGTTTCTTGCGCGCAAGATCCCGCCGGCCTTTGAGGCTTATATAGTAATCCCCGGTGCGAATCAGCTGTGGGTCAAACCCTTTGTCCGCGGCGAGTAGCGCATGGAGCTCTTTACTAATCGCCAGCACAACATCTTTTTCCCGAAGGCGATTGGGACCGAGCGCTCCCGGATCTTCACCCCCGTGACCGGCATCAATCGCAATCACAATATCCCGCTTACTGGTCTGCTGGACGCTTTTCTTGACCTGACTGGTGCCGCGTTTTAGATCGTATAAGTCGAGTACCAGTCGATCGCCGGCCTGATCATTCGCCTTAAGCGCAAAGCTGCGGGGTTTAACTACCGCACTCATATCCAAAACCACGCGCAGATTATCGCCTTGGCGAACGCCCGAACGGACACGCGACACCGGAGTGTTATCCAGCGTGAGCTTATTAAGACTGGTTTTTAAGGCCGTTCCCTCTATATCGAGAACAATTCTTCTGGGGTTTTCGAGGGCTATCAGTTTATGTTCCGCGGGGCCGCTAAGGTCAAAAACAATTCGAGTGTGGTCCGGTGCGCGCCATAAACGCACATCCTTGACTTCAGCACCCAGGACACTGGTCGTTACCAGCAAACCCAGAATCGCTCCGACCCCCAGAGCTATACGCATCTCACACCCACTTTCTTATTAGATTGTATGGCGACTCAGTCGCAGTTAGCGGCAAGCTGGTCCACAACCCCTTTTCCTATATCGCTCCTGGCGACATAGCTCAATAATCTGCCCAATCCTTCCGACTCTATGTTAATCACTAAATCGGCTGGGGGCAAAATTCCCACACCCTTTTCTGACCATTCAATTAGGCAAATATTCACACCATCGAAATAGTCGCGAATACCCATAAACTCTAATTCTTCCGGGTCGTTCAGCCGGTACAGGTCAAAGTGGTATACGCTCGACTCTCCCAGCTGATAGGGCTCCACCAAGGTGTAGGTCGGACTCTTTACAGCGCCGCTATGTCCCAAGGCACGAATGAAGCCGCGACTAAAGGTTGTTTTACCCATGCCGAGTTCACCGTTTAGGTAGACAACCATGCCCGCTATTCGCACCGCCGCGAGTTGCTCGCCGAGAGAAATCATAGCGTCTTCATCGGCGGCGGACAGGGTCAACACTGATGGTTCGTTGTGAATATCTGTCATCCGAGTAGTGCTCTCATAGGTGCCATTAAGTCACTGGCTAAAAGGCCATTCTCGCCGTCTTTAGCAGCTTCGTCTGCCGCAGCTCCGTGCAGGCAAACTCCTAGACAGGCCGCGGCAAGAGGCTCCATTTTCTGCGCCATTAAACTGCCAATCACACCGCTTAACACATCGCCCATTCCACCACTGGCCATTCCTGAATTACCGTAATCACTCAATAGCACCTGATCAGCCGACGCTATTAATGATCCATTGCCCTTGAGCACGACTACGCCGCCATAGCGTTTTTGTAAGGCAACCACTGCCGCGAATCTGTCGCGCTGAATCTCGCTAGTTGTGGTTTCAAGCAGACGCGCGGCCTCGCCGGGATGAGGTGTCAAAATCCAATTTTCGCGCCTGCGCTGGTCCACAGTATTGCCGTTACCAAGCAGATTTAAGCCATCTGCATCGAGCACCATCGGCTTGTCAGCTGCAGCAGCGACTTGCAGTAGCTGCTCCGACCAAGGTGACTGACCAAGGCCGGGCCCCACAATTAATACATCAGCTGAATTCAATAGGACTGACAGCTCCTGTCCAGAAGCCACACTGCTCGCCATAACCTCCGGTCTGCGAGCTAAAATAGCAGACACATGGTCACCTCGGGTTCCGACGCGCACCAAACCGGTACCACAGCGCAGGGCAGCCTCAGCTGCCATGACAACCGCACCCCCCATTCCATGATCACCCCCGACAACCAAGGCGGAACCACAAGTGCCTTTGTGAGCGGTCGCCGAGCGTTTTGGTAAATGCAGTAACATATTCTCCACAGTAAGGCGCTGACACCGGGTGGACTGGTGATTGAATATTTCGGAGGGTATCTGCAAATCTGTAAACTGAATAACCCCCGTGTGGTTTGGAGCATCCAGGGTAAACAAACCACGCTTTAAGCCAATAAAACAAATGGTTGCATCCGCGCATACTGCACTACCCAACACACGCCCCGTGTCGCTGCAAAGACCCGAGGGTATGTCTATCGAGAGCACGGGAAGAGAAACACTGGCAATTTCCTGTATTGCCAGAGAAAACTGTTCGCGAACATCACCACCGAGGCCTGTGCCCAGCATTGCGTCGACAACAATCCCCTCAGTGCGAACACATCCAGCCGAATACTGTTGTTCGACGACGCCATTAAGTAGGGCCTGTTCGCGCGCCAGTTTGGCATCGCCTGCGATTTTACCGGTATCACCAAGCTGCCATACCTGCACAGCGAATCCACGCTTCTGAGCGAGATCGGCAATCAAATAGCCGTCGCCCCCGTTGTTGCCCACGCCACAAAAAACCTGAATAAGCTCGGGATTTGGCCAAAGCTCTATCAACAGATTAAAACTGGCTGCGGCCGCTCGAGCCATTAACGTAATGCCCGGGATGCCCCCAGCGATCGCAGCGGCGTCGAGTGCTCGGGTCTGAGCTGCCGTGTACAGGGCTTCTGAGCCCAAATTAAATTTCATTCTTTCACCCGCGAATAGATAGACAACGATCAGCGTGATTGCTCAGTGGAAGATTTTAACCTGCGGACACACATCGCACACGCTACTTTGAGCAAAAGTAGATTGGAATCATAAAACCCCATAGCTGCGATTAATCTGTCAAAATTAGTCGCAATTGAAGTTCGAGCCCAACAGTCATCTATGCAAAACCCCGCACACATCGATGAGCAACAAGCACTGGTGGAGAAAATTCGCCAGTGGGCTACCGAACTCGGGTTTCAACAACTTGGAATTGCCGACGTAGATTTGGGCGAGAACGAAGCGTATTTGAAAAAGTGGTTGGCCTCGGGATATCACGGCAGCATGGATTACATGGCCAGCCACGGTAGCAAGCGATCACGGCCGGCTGAATTGATACCCGGCACTTGCAGAGTGTTATCGCTTCGAATGGACTACATAACCGAAGACACTCAGGCCCTAGAAATCTTGGAGTCCCCAGAAAAAGCCTATATTTCCAGATATACCCTGGGCCGCGACTATCACAAGCTCATTCGAAAACGCTTGGCGACCTTAGCAAAACGTATCGAATCTGAAACGGGAGGCGGGCACTACCGAGCCTTTGTGGACAGCGCTCCCGTACTGGAAAGAGCGATTGCAGAACAAGCTGGCTTGGGCTGGATAGCTAAAAACACCATGCTGATCAATGAAAAAGCCGGCTCCTGGTTTTTTCTCGGCGAGATTTACACCGACTTACCACTGCCCGTCGACGCGCCACAAACAAGTAAACACTGCGGCAGCTGCACAGCGTGTCTGGATATCTGTCCGACCAAGGCTTTCGTCGGCCCTTTTGAGCTCGATGCCCGAAAATGCATTTCCTACCTAACGATTGAGCACAAAGGCAGTATTGACGAAAGCTTGAGACCACTCATGGGTAATCGTATTTTCGGTTGTGACGACTGCCAGCTCGTCTGCCCCTGGAATAAATTTGCGCAATACAGCGATGAGTCAGATTTCCAGCCCCGCCACCAACTGGCAGATGCAGACCTGGTAGAGCTATTCGAGTGGGACGAGAAGACTTACCTCAGCAAGACCGAAGGTTCGGCCATGCGTCGAATCGGGTATCAGCGATGGCTGCGGAATCTCGCCATAGCACTCGGAAACGCGCCGAGCACCTCAAGCATTCTGGAAGCATTAAATAATCGCAAAGACGATCCTTCAGAATTGGTGAGAGAGCACGTTAACTGGGCATTGGATCAACACTCTGCCGCCAAGTAAGAACTTCCAGTGCTTTGAGCGAGAATCTTCAACTCAGAACGAGTGCTTACAAACGCAGAAAATGCTCCCTGTAGTAACGCATTTCTTCAATAGATTCCCGAATATCATCCAGGGCTAAGTGGGTCGCCGTTTTTTTGATGCCGTCTGTTAGCTCAGGTCGCCACAAATTCATCAAAATTTTCAAGGTGCTCACATCGAGATTTCGATAGTGAAAAAATGTCTCTAGCTTAGGCATGTGACGGGCCATAAATCTACGATCCTGACAAATCGTATTCCCGCACATCGGAGACGCGCCAGCAGGAACCCACTGCTCCAGAAACTCGATGGTTTCTTCAGTGGCCCTATTTTCATCGTAGGTACTCTCTCGAACCCGATCTACTAAGCCCGACCGAGTATGGTGCGTCGTATTCCATTCATCCATACCCGCCAATCGCTCGTCTGATTGATGCAGTGCGATCACTGGCCCCTCAGCTAAAGTGTTAAGCTGCGAATCAGTGACGATGCTGGCAATCTCGATCACCACATCACCGTCCGGGTCCAAACCCGTCATTTCCATATCGACCCAAACCAGATTGCTGGAATTTTGCATGGGTGTGTCGTCCTTTTCGAATAGCAATGAGCGGCAGTGTAACAAAATGGCTCGACAGAGCTAGGAGTGGGGCTAATAATGGCCGATCTATACAATGTGTTTGACCGTCTTAACGACCGAATCCTGCAACTAAACTAATTGGAAAGACACTATGTCATCTGTTAGATGAGTAAACGCAAGCTGACGCGCAAGCAGGCCTGGCGAGTCGAAAAAATCCAGGAAGAGCGTGCGAAGCGAGCCGCTAAGCGCGACGCCAGCGCTGAGGAAGCTTTGTCAGCTGGGCAGTTGGGTGTTGAACGAGAAGGACTGGTTATCGCTCATTTCGGCACGCAAGTCGCCGTAGAATCATCGCCCGGAGAAAGTCAAAGATGCCATATCAGGGCCAATGTACAAGGGCTGGTCACCGGGGATCGAGTGATATGGTGCGAAGGCGAGCCAACCGGAGTTGTCGTTGCTCAGCTGGATCGGCACTCGGTGCTCTCGCGGCCCGACTCACAGGGCAATTTGAAACCTGTGGCAGCGAATATTGATCAAATTGTAATAGTCCTCGCATCGCTCCCGGAGCCCCATGCAAATTTGATTGATCGCTATCTGGTCGCAGCCGAATCAGTCGGAATAGAGCCTGTTATTCTGCTAAACAAAACCGATTTGCTCGACGGAGATCCCGAGCGGCGAGAGGCAATCGACTCGCTACTGAGCATATACCCAATCCTCAACTACAAAGTTCTGCGGGCATCATGCAACACTTCCAAGGGCATGAGTGAACTATTCTCGACTCTCAAAGATCGCACCAGCGTTTTTGTCGGGCAATCAGGTGTCGGCAAATCATCGCTGGTGAACGTTTTGCTGCCCGATTCAGATCTAAGGGTGGGAGCACTCTCGGAAAGTACGCAAAAGGGTACTCATACCACCACGACCGCTCAGCTGTTTCACATGCCCACCGGGGGGGTGTTAATCGATTCCCCAGGAATTCGGGAGTTCGGTTTGTGGCACATGACCCGACAACAAGTCGAAGCCGGGTTTAGAGAGTTCTGGCCATTTCTGGGAACTTGCAAGTTTCGCGATTGCATTCACGAGCGAGAGCCAGGTTGCGCGCTGCTGGAAGCTGCTGAAGCAGGCGAAATCAGCGACAAGCGTTTGGGCAGTTATCGGCATATGGTGGCGACATTGGATGATGTGGATGGGCAATTCTGAGATTGCTCTAATACCGATTCAAAAGCCCTCAACCAGAAACAAAAGCCCCCAAACCCTCACCCAAGCGAGTGTGAGAACCAGCTGAATAAGCCTCATCCCAGGCCATAACCCCTTTGGGAAACAACAAAATCGCCGTAGAACCGAGCTTAAAACGTCCCATTTCCTCGCCCTTAGCCAAACACACCGGCTCGGGTACCGTCAGGAAATCCGTGGTGACCGGAAGCGCTGGCGGCGGTGCAACCTGACCAGACCAAACCGTTTCAATACCGGCGACGACCATCGCACCCACAAGAATCAAGGCCATGGGGCCGACTTCCGTATCGAAATAACACACCAGCCGTTCATTGCGCGCGAATAGCCGCTCGACATTTTCAGCGGTAACGCCATTCACTGAAAACAGCTTACCCGGCACATAACAACTGGCGGATAAAGTCCCGGCAATTGGCATATGTACACGATGGTAGTCTTTGGGAGACAAGTAGATGGTGGCGAACTGACCATCGCGAAATAACTCGGCACGCTGTTTATCACCCCCCAACAAATCCTCGGTGGTGAAAGAATGCCCTTTCGCCTGGAAAATACGGCTATCGCTAATCGATCCCAACTGGCTGATAGCACCATCCGCAGGGCAGACAATGTCCGCTTCGGAGATAGGACGAGCACCTTCTTTTAGCGGGCGAGTAAAAAACTGGTTAAAGTTTTCATAGGCGGCAGGATCCGGTTCTGCTGCTTCGTCCATATTGACCTTGAACTGATCGATAAATCGCTCGATGATGAAGGTCTTGAGACCGATGGGATAACGCAGCTCAGCCAACCATCCCATCGCGCGTGACAGCAGGTGTTGGGGAACAATGTGCTGGAAAAATATAAATAGAGAATTCATCCAGCAATTGTATCCCGTTATCAACACTCAATCATAGAAGCTCACACGATTCCGGGCAGAGCCTGTAGCTAGAGATTTTCCTCCGCAAATGCCGCCAGCCGACTCCGCACAATCCCATTCACATGCATAATTCCGGCATGGGGATAAGCCTTACTTTTCTCAACCAGATACGTAAGCCCAGATGTCAGCGGAGAAATGTATTTATTGTCGATCTGCGCCAGGTTACCCAACACGACAATTTTCGAATCTGCTCCCACCCGGCTAATAATCGATTTAAGCTGGAACTGCGTCAGTCCCTGACTCTCGTCAATAATGATGTAAGCGTTGTTAAAGGACCGGCCCCGCATAAAATTAAGCGACTTAAACTGAATGTTCGCCCGTTCTTTCACGTATTCGATGCTGCCCTGAGATGACTCATCGGTGCCGTGAAGAATTTCTAAGTTGTCGTCAAAAGCCGCCAGCCAGGGCGCCATTTTTTCCTCTTCAGTCCCCGGCAAAAAACCAATATCCTCGGCGATTGGTGGTGTGGAGCGCGCGACAATAAGCTTGCTGTACTTACCCTCCTCTAAAATGGCATGCAACCCATAGGCCAGCGCAAGCAGAGTTTTTCCGGAACCAGCGGGTCCTGTCATCACCGTCATGTCGACATTGTCATCAGACAATAGCTGCATCGCCATTGCCTGCTCCAGATTGCGTGGCGACACTCCCCAAAAAGATTGATTCATTAAATTGTCGCGGCTGTCACAGCGCATGTAGACAAATTCCTTGTCCACCCGTTTAACGAAGGCCATGAAGTTTTGATCGTCGTACACAAACATATTCGGATAGGCATTGGGTAGTGATTTGCGCGGTATGCGGTGAAGCGTGCAATCCCCCTCACGCAATGTGTCGACTTCTGAAATAGTGGACCAGAAATCTCCCTCGTGAGTTTCGTAACCTTTAGCGAGCAGATTTATGTCATCCAGCACTCGATCGCGCCGATAATCTTCCACATTTACCAGCCCTGATCCCTTGGCCTTGATGCGCATATTGATGTCTTTAGTCACCAGACAAATAAATTCCTCAGGATTTTCAGCTTGTAATCTAAGGGCTACGTTGATGATGCGGTTGTCGTTTGCCTGGTCCTGAGTAACATCCAGAAAGGGAACTTCGGAATTATCGCCCAGCAATTGGTCCGGGTAGATGGCCAATGTGCCCAGTGCCTGGCCCTCTAATCCAGATCCCGTGATTTCTACGCCTTCCTGTATTTCCTGGGGTGACGCGGCATCGACGATTTTGTCGATGATGTTAATGGCGATTCGGGCCTCCCGGCTCACCGTTTTTTCCGGTTTGTCCTTAATGTGATCTAGCTCTTCCAGAACAGTCATGGGTATGACGACGCCGTGCTCATTGAAGGCGGCAACGGCGGTGGGGTCGTGCAACAGCACGTTGGTATCGAGTACGAAGGTTTTCTTTACAACAGGTTTAAGAGTGGTTTTTTCTACGCGCAGGCTGGAGCTGGCATCCATATAAGATTCCTCAGGGGATAGGTACAAAATAGTTGTTAAGCAGTAACGAAATACAGTTCGAGGGGGCCGAGCCAACAGATCGGGTTAAAGGTTGATGGGAAGATTCGGAAAGGCGTAAGCCAATTAAATTGGAGAGCAAAACAGTGCTGAGCATGAGAAGCTCTGTAGCAGCGCTTAAGCGCTTAATGTTTGACCCGGCTATCGCTGAGCACAGCTTCGCCGGCGTCAGGAAATAGTTCAAAGGCGTTTCCCGGCAGGTCAACTGACGTATCAAATACGGCATATTTCAGCTCGATTATTAGTCCGCTCGTCCCTTCGTGTCAATCAAATCAGCGAAATAGTCATTTGCAGCGTCCATAGCAGCCAACACCAACTGACAGGGTCGCGGATTTCAGATAGCATAGTGCGCTTGTGTGTAGAATATAAGTTGCCATCCCACCCATGCTCAATCATGACACCCTGGCTCAACTGCAAGGCCTTAAATCGCAAATGGAAGCGGAGAAAGAGCACGCTGACGCGGTCGTCAAAGGTACTCAGGCACGATACGGATTTGCAGTATTGGAGGACGGGCGCGAGATATTTATTCCACCGGATGAGATGCTCAAGGCCTTTCCCAATGACAAGGTGAGAGTGTGTATACGACCCAGCAAAGACGGCAAGACGGTCGCCGACGTTGAAAAATTGCTCGAAAGTCCCCTGGGAGAGTTCACAGGTCGATGTGTCCGCAAGGGCAAAGCCCTGTTTGTTCAGCCGGATTTACCGCAACTTAGTCGCTGGCTATTCATTCCTCCTCACGCGCGCAACGGCGTCGATGAAAACGACTATGTGCGCGCCGCAGTCCTGCGCCACCCTATCCGGGATGGAAAACCCCAGGCAAAAATTCTCAGCGTCGTCGGCAAGAGTGATACCCCCGGTATAGAAAATCTATATTGCCAGGCCAAACACCAACTTGACGTAGCATGGCCAAAAGCGCAGTTACAAGAGCTTGAGAAACACCTGGTAGATTGCAACCCGCTGGAGACCACCCAGCGCCGCGATCTCAGCGATTTGGAGTTTGTTTCCATAGATGCCGCCAAGACTCAAGACATCGATGACGCACTCTATGCTGAAATCAGTAGCGACGGGTGGACACTCTACGTAGCGATTGCAGATCCAACCGCCTACATTGAAGCGGGCTCTGCACTTCAGCAGTACATTGCCTCACGTGCCACCTCAATCTATTTCCATGGCGATGTAATCCCAATGCTCCCGGAAGTACTGTCACAAGACACATGCGCGCTGTCTGAGGGCATGGATCGTCCAGCGCTGGTGTGTAAAATTTCCGTCAGCGATGCAGGCGAAGTCGGCAACTTCGAATTCATCGAAGCCAAGGTACGGTCGCGTGCCAAGCTGTCGTACTACGGTGTGGATCGCTATCTGGCAGGGAATTACGATGAGCTAATGAGCCACGCTACTCCGCTGGAGGCGCTCTACCAGGTTTATCGAGCCCTTCGGGAGAATCGAAGTAAAACCGGTCTTGTCATGGAAGATAGAACTGAGTATCGCTGGATTCTTAACGACCAGAAAAAAATCGAGAGTATCGAAACCTACGAAAAAATGCAGTCTCAGAAACTTGTTGAAGAGTGCATGATCGCCGCAAATCGCTGTGCCGCTCGATTCCTCACCGAGTGCGGGAGCACCGGGCCGTTTGTTAGCCATCCGGGTTTTCGGGCCGATCGTCTCGACGAAATCAAAAAGTTCCTGGCCATGCACGTACCGGCGCTCTCAGAGACTGATCCAACAGATCGAGAGGGCTATCGCGATATCATGAAGGGCCTTTCCGATGAAAACAATCCTCTGCCGCTGCGTGCCATGGTCAATCGCCTGCTGACTCGCGCAGTGCTCACGACACAGTCCAGTGTGCATATGGGCATGGCCTTGGAGTGCTACACCAATGTTACCTCTCCCCTGCGCAAGTATTCGGACTTCCTCGCACACCAACAAATAAAAACAGCGCTGCACGGCAACAAGGCCGATCTCGTCAATGAGAGTGTTCTCGACCGGCTATCCGAGCAACTCGCGCAAGTACGCACAGCGACGCTTGAGGCGGAGCGCTGGTTAGCAAGCAACTACTTGCTCAGTAAATCGAAAGCCCAAGAAGGTCCCCTCGAAGCGACTATTTGCCACATAAACAGCAGTGGTTTCAATGCACGCTTAAACGACTGTGGTTTAGAAGGGTTTGTAGACTTGCGCAAGGATCCGGAAAAATTCAGCTTTGACAAATGGCAGTCCAGCCTTACAAGCACGACCCGGCGTTTTGCACTCAACCAAGCTGTGCATTTGGGATTTGGCTCTGTAGACGATGAAACTCATCAGGTGTTATTCAAACTTCTGCCTGAATCCGGCCTGAAACTCCCGAAAGACAAGGGCGACAAGAGCCAGTAGACGAGGAAAATCTCGTTACCGGGTGTTGTGGGTTGCTAACCTGGAACCGGCCTTAGCCTGAAAGGGGATATTGCCACCGGTCCCATCGAGCATTGCCCGGCGCACGGCACTCACCAAAGTGATCATTTCCTGGACGCCCATCGCCCGCAGATAGGCCCCCATATCACGATGATTATCGAAGCTCACATTCTTATCGACTACTCTCAGAACCTCGATCGTTCTCAATTCGCCTTCGTCATAGCTCGATTCTTCGCCAAAAATCAATTTGGTGAAGGTATCCACAATAGACATCTCACTGGGTCCAGTGTTGTTATCTGACTGTGTAGCGCGATCCATTGCCGAACCTAAACCCTGCAACCGCCAACTGATGGCGGCTGTATCGATTACTCTTACTTAGAGTATCGCCCAGATCAGGCGAATTTTTATGGCTTAGTGAGGCAATAGTTTACAAATTTCGATCAATTGGTAGGCAATTGCCCCTTTTGGGGTGTGTTTTGGAACCTAAAAGTCGGCGTGTCCCGGGGTTCGTGGGAAAGGAATGGCATCACGCACGTTTTCCATCCCGGTCACATAATTAAGTAATCTTTCGAAACCCAGGCCAAATCCAGCATGGGGTACCGTGCCATAACGTCGCAGATCACGGTACCACCAGAGCTCCTCTTTCAGGTGTTCGTCCATGCGCGAGTCGAGCACATCAAGGCGCTCTTCGCGCTGACTTCCGCCAATAATTTCGCCAATTCCCGGCGCTAACACGTCCATCGCTGCCACTGTTTGCTCGTCATCGTTTAAACGCATGTAAAACGCTTTGATGTCTTTGGGATAGTTCATCAGCACAATGGGGCGACCTACGTGTTGCTCGGCCAAGTAGCGCTCGTGCTCTGAGGCGAGGTCTACACCCCACTCCACCGGGAACTCAAAACGCTCCTTGGTGCTCTTTAAAATATCGATAGCCTCGCTGTAATTCATGCGCTCAAAATCATTATCGATCACGCCGCGTACGCGATCCAAAACCGTCTTATCGATGCGCTGGGCAAAAAATGCCATATCGTCCTCGCGCTCCTCCATCACCCTTGCGAAAACATGTTTTAACAAACTCTCTGCCAAATCTGCATTGTCACTCAGATTTGCGAAGGCCACTTCCGGCTCAACCATCCAAAATTCCGCCAGATGACGACTGGTATTGGAATTTTCCGCTCTAAACGTTGGCCCAAAGGTGTAGACCTTGCTCATAGCGAGGCAGTAGGACTCGACTTCAAGTTGGCCCGACACCGTCAGAAACGCATCGCCGCCGAAAAAGTCCTGAGCAAAATCCACACTGCCGTCCGGAGAACGAGGTGGATTGCTGTAATCCAGAGTGCTCACTCGAAAAAGCTCGCCCGCGCCCTCACAGTCGCTACCGGTAATAATTGGCGTGTTGATCCAGTGAAAATCCTGATCGTGAAAGAAATTGTGGATGGCATTAGCCAAGGTGGTACGAACGCGGGTTATGGCACCAAAGGTATTGGTTCGGGGTCGCAAATGCGCCTGAGAACGCAGGTATTCAAATGTGTGCCTTTTCTTGGCAATGGGATAAGACTCTGCATCATCAACCCAACCCACAACCTCAACTTCCGAGGCCTGAATTTCAACACTTTGCCCCTTTCCTTGAGATTCAACCAGTTCCCCACGCACCACCACTGAACAGCCGGTCGATATTTTCAACACCTCGGATTCGTAATTGGCCAGGTCGGCTGGGACCACTGCCTGAATCGCATCAAACGCTGATCCGTCGTGTATTGCCAAGAAAGAGATACCGGCCTTGGAATCGCGCTTACTGCGAATCCACCCTCTAATCGTCACTTGTTCCCCCACCGCAATATTGCCTTTTATGGCGGCTGCCACACTCGAAACTTGACTCATCAATCCATTTTTCCCAATTAAGTTGATCAGATTATCGATTTACAACGAGCCATAATTTACACGGCAAAGGTGTGTCCGACCATCGCTTCCGAATTTACCCAAAGCGTCTGCGCAGTGGCTCCATCCAAGGCGTAGGATTCTACACCACCGCCCTGACCGGCCACAGTACCCTGAGCAATATGACAATCCTCCAGATAGATGCCGCCGCGATTTTCCAGCTCCGGGGCTGTGGCAGCCCATACGCTGGTGGCCGCGCCCTGGGGGATAGATTTAAATTTCATCTCCTCCCCCGCGGGCAAGCTCGAAGTCATCTTTTCAAAATCTTCAGGGAGCATGTGCCGACTCAGATTGGTCATGATAATGCCTGGATGCACCGCATAAGCGCGAACGCCGTGATCCTTGAGCCTTACATCGAGTCCCACGGAAAATAACACGTTCGCCGTCTTGGATTCCCCATAGGCCTGCCACTTGTCATATTCGCGCCCATTGTAATTTGGATCATCGAGATTGACCGGTGCAAATCGGTGGCCTCCCGAGCTAAGTGTGACCACTCGAGCAGGTGCGGCCTTGACCAAGGAGGGTGCCAACAAGGCCGTCAGCAGGAAATGGCCCAGGTGATTAGTGCCAAATTGCATCTCAAACCCTTGCGCTGTGCGCATCAGCGGGCAAAACATAACTCCCGCGTTGTTGATCAGTAGATCGATACGGTCATAGCCCGCGACAATTTCAGCTGCCCCGGCACGAACACTATCCAGATCAGCCAGATCGATCAATTGGGTATCCAGTTCCGCGTTGGGAACGAGCTCCCGGACGGCGGACACCGCTTCCTCCAGATTCTGCGGATGTCGGGCGAGCATCAGAACCTTAGCTCCCGCATCGGCGAGCGCTCTACAGGTCTCGGTTCCCAGGCCCGACGAAGCGCCGGTGACGACCGCAACCTTGCCGGCCATAGAAATACCCGCCAACACTTCATCGGTGGTTGACTCGGCGTTGAATTCTGACATTTTGCCATCTCCTTTGCTTGTCGATTAACCCAAAAACGCTAGGGCGTTGTTCTAGATGGATAATAGGGTTTTAATGGCGAAAAGGGTAACAAATACCTACGAAGGAAACCTTGAATGAATCCCCAGGAAATCGAATTTCTCGAAGGTGGTAACTATCTGAGCTTTGCCACACTAAAGCGATCCGGCGACTACGTTGCGACACCCGTTTGGTTTGCGCCGGACGACGACTGCTACTATATTTTTTCCGCAGGAAATGCCGGCAAGACCAAACGACTTCGAAATTTTAACCAGTGCCGGGTAGCGGCCTGCACGGTGACAGGCACCGTCACCGGAGATTGGATCGAGGGAGAGGCTTTCTTACTGGATAGCCCAGAAGAGGAGCAAACGGCGCTGCAGGCTCTGCACCGAAAGTACGGCTGGCAGATGAAGATGACTGACCTTCTATCACGTCTGTCCGGGAAAATGTCGGCCCGCACCTATATCAAAGTCACTTTAAACACCGGCTAATGGTATTTGGGCGTTATCGAGCGGTCCACGTTTTATTTCTTTGAGAAGAAACTCATAGTTCTCGACTTCAATGCGCAAAGTCGCATGCTCGATAGCTTGTGTTATCAGGCGTTCAGCCTCATCCAGTTCGTTCAGCTTGGCGTGTATCAGTCCCGTGGAAACCAGTAGGCGACTATCCAGCGGATTCAACACCAACGCGCGCTGATAATGTCGCAATGCACGTGACCAGTCACCTTCCTCGCCGGCAAGATCTCCCTTCCAGGCATGGAAGTAGGGATTGGCTTTTTGGTAGCGTGTAATTTGTTGTTGCCAATGCTTCTGATCCTCATCACGCCCATCGAGCCCATACAAAACGATGAGATTATTCATAGCTGAACGATCCGTCGAATCCAGTTTTAAGGCATGCAAGTAGCTTTCTTCGGCTGCATCATGCTGGCCTGTTCCACGGTAGACCGCGCCAAGATTGACCCACAGGTGTGGCATGTCTGGCGTAAATTGAAGGGCTCGAACTGCGTGCGCCCAGGCAGTATCTAACTGCTCTTTGGCGAGCGCCGCCATGGCCAGGTTGCTATGGTAGAGCGCCTTTGCATCTTTGTCGCTGATAACCCGCGTGTTGGTGATTTCTCGCATTTGCAGGGGATCAATATCCGCCATGAACTCTTCCCCATTGTTCAACTTTACGAGGACATTAACGTGCAAGCGCACGGCGAGTCGTTCTCCCATACGCGACCAGTGCGGGCGAACATCAACCCACTGATAGCGTGCATCCAGACCGGCCTCACGCGCCATAGCCACCATCATATTGGCATAGGAAAGGCAGTTCACTGAGCCGCGATGAAATGCCTCGATCGCGGTGCCTTCGGCGTGAGGTTCATATTGAATATTGAGTAAGCCTGCGCTTTTAATAGCCCGGTGAAGCTGCGACAGCCGCTGCCTTTTGGAGCCGAGGTTCGACGCGTAACGAGCAACAAACGCCTTCATCTCCTCGTCCATGGCCAGCAAATCGGGTGCCGGTGCCAGATCGGGTACAGCGTCGAGGGTTAGCGTAGAGCCAGAAAGCTGCAAAGGCGCGAAATCAGGCTGGGGGATTACCGTGGGAGAGAGTATTGAGCAAGCTGCGAGGACCTGGAAGCAGACGATGACAAACCAAAATCGGCCCTGACCCTTCGCCAGCGTCAAACAGTGCCTGCAGATGTGTGTCGATGGCACGCCGTATTGCATCGTGCCCTCCCTACTCTTCTTAAATTAATAACAGTCTTAATAGTAACGCAAAGCGCAATTTGACTCATCTGGTATGAGTCACCGTGGTAATTGGACAACCTGAACAGCAATAATATCCCGGTTCAACACAGCCAACAGGATACTCAGGCGGCTGTGTGGAGGCCACACTCCCGGCCATCCAGCACTTTGGTCGGATCAAAGTAGTGTTTACAGGTGGGCAGCGAATACTGTTCCATATAGCCCTCGACATCATCGTCGGACCAATAAAAAATGGGTGCCACCTTAACAATTCCACGATTGTCCACAGAGACAATGTCCAGGGATTGCCGATGTTCAGTCTCCTCGCGGCGTATACCAGTGATCCAAATGTCTGGAGAGTGCTCTGCGAGAGCTTTGGCAAATGGTGCCAGCTTCACCTGGTCCGTGAACTCCTGATGCCGCTGAAGTTCATCGACCGTAGGAATGCCACCCATAATTGCATTGCGTCGTTCCGAGGTCATTTCTGGCGAGTAGATATGCATATTGAGCGGCAGATCCTTCATCAATCGCTCAGCAACAATATAGGTGTCGCGCAGGTTGTAACCCGTATCAACCCAAATGGTGGGGACCGAAGGATCTATTTCACTGACCAGGTGCAACATCACGGCAGCGTTTCGGCCGAAGCTGGTTGTTGAAATGGCTTTCTTTCCCAACCCAAGCGCCCACTGCACAATTTCTTCGGCGCTGGCATCGCGAAGTTCCGCATTCGTTTTTTTAAGATCAAGTTCCATTATCTGGCTTATCGTTACCACGAGCTGATGTTCCAATGAGGACGATGAACTTTATAGAAGCAAAAAACGAATGACAAATAACTATCGTTTATATGGATATACTGCCCCACTGCCTATTCAAACCAGTAATGCCTTGAGTGTTCAGCCACTTCTGAATGCTTTAGTATCGAGCGCGGCAAATTTGAGACCCAATCTATGTTCGAGTTTTACATTCAATACGAGTACTGGTTTGCGGCGGTGCAATTGGGCATGGCGATGTTGGGCATGGGAGCCACTCTGCGGGTCAGGGATTTTGCAGCCGTCGCAAAAAATCCGCGCGGTATTCTGGTCGGCATTACACTGCAGATTTTAGCTGTGCCCGCCTTGGCCGGACTTTTTTTGTGGGGCTTGGATCTGGACACAGGGGTGGCCATCGGGCTCGCGCTCTGTGCGGCCATTCCAGGTGGCACCATGTCCAACGTGTTTACCTTCCTGGGGCGCGGCCACGTTGCGCTGTCGATTGCCATTACTGGTGTGACCACCGTCGCGTGCTTAATTACCACTCCAATGATACTGACTGTGTTGGTGAGCCAGCATCTACCCGTCGATTTTGTAATGCCTGCCGATCAAATCGCCACGGAAATCGCGCTCATTCTTCTACTCCCGCTGGTGCTGGGTATGCTCTGTCTGCAATGGTTTCCCGATTTCGCACCTGGGCTTTCCAAAGTCTGCATCCGAACTTCAGTTTTCGTTATTTTACTTATTATCATCGGAGCGTCGGGTTCCGGACGCCTCGATCTTGATCGATTTGGAATCTCCAACTTTATGATTGTGTTGATGTTTTTAGCCGCAGTGACCACTTTGTCCTGGCTTATCCCCCATCTGTGCAAAGTGAAGAGGCCGGACAACACAGCCATTAACATCGAAGTCACTGTTCGCAATAGCAATCTGGGATTACTGATAAAGGCCTCGCTGTTTCCTGCCATAGTCGGGGTGAGCGACCCAATCGGAGACAACGTGCTGTTTACGGTGCTGGGCTATGGTGGTGCGGCCCTGCTAGTCGGTGTTGGACAGATTTACCTGCACCGCTATCTCAATAGAAACGAAACCATCCAATATCCGGGCTAGCTCGCGGTTACTTCTGCGCTAAGCGGCCTTGGAAATACTGGCTTCCAACTCCGAATGCAAATCGAGATATTGACCGGTGAGTTTGTGGCTGGGGGCCATGTCAATCAGAGGTCGGTGAGCCCGGTGAGACTCTTTCATCTTGATAGATGTGTTCAGGTAGGTATCAAAGATAGGATAACCCTCTTCGGACAGTTCATTCACCAGCTCAGAAGGTAAGCGAGCCTGAGAGTTGAACTGATTGATAACAATCCCCTCTACCTCCAAATCCGGATTGTGATCTTCCTGCAATTCGGCAATGTTTTCCATCAAGGAATACAAACTTTGACGCGCGAAACTGTCACAGTCAAAAGGCACGAGTACTGTGTCGGAGGCAATCAGCGCTGACTTGGAGAAAAAATTGAAATTTGGCGGCGTATCGATATAAATACGATCGTACTCCGAATCGAGCTTCTCCAGCGCATCGCGTAATTTGTAAATCTTATAGCGGGATTCGAGCTCCTTCTCCAAGGTCGATAGCACCGGGCTCGAAGGCATCAAGAACAGGTTTTCATAGGGTGTGTCCCAAACGAAAGAATCTGGGTTCTGGCGCATTTTGCGCGACCCGACAGTCTGTTTGAACAAGCCCGCAACACCCTGCGCCTCAGCGGGAAAGGCCTCGGCGTCTATCTCGCCCACCAGATAATGGGTAGTGTTGCCCTGTACATCGAGATCAATGACCAGGGTTCGATAACCCATCGCAGCGCCAATGGCCGCGAGGTTGCAGGTGATGCTGGTCTTACCAACTCCGCCTTTTTGATTGAAAACAACGCGTTTCATGATGAAATACCACTACCGGAATGAGTTGATGAGAGACCTAAAAGTGTAATCAATGCACGCGAATATTGTAAGCGCGGCGAGCCAAAAACCTATGACTGGGACCAAACTCGCCGATACAAACCCACAATATCAGCAGCAGACGGCACCAGGGGGTTATTATCTGGAGAGCCCGAAGCCAAGGCCTGTCCGGCCATTAATTCAAGCGATTCAGACCAATCGGCTTCATCTATTCCGTATTCCCTGGGTGTTGGTACGGCTAAATCCTTGTTTAACTGCCGAAGCGCATCAACCAGCTTTCCCAGGGCTGCCGTATCGGTATCCGAGTCCGTCGCCATTCCCATATGTCGCGCGCAGTGTGCATAACGCTTGGGAGCGCCCGCTACCGACCAGGCGGTAATTTCCGGCAACAACATGGCATTACTGAGGCCATGAGGCACGTGGTATAGGGCGCCAATAGGACGGCTCATACCGTGTATCAATGTTACCGAGGAATTGGAGAAGGCGATGCCTCCCTGGGTCGCCGCCAACATCATCGCTTCACGAGCTTCGCGATTGTCTGGCTCCGCACAGGCCGTACGAATATTTCGATAAATACTGCTCATAGCGGTCAGAGCAATGCTGTCAGCAAAAGGATTCGCCTTGCGGCTGACGTAGGCCTCAAGCGCATGGCACAAGCTGTCGATGCCGGTATCTGCAGTTAATCGATAGGGCATGCTCAGGGTCAGCTCGTAATCCACCAGCGCGGCCACAGGCATCAAACCCAACCCCATACAGAGCATTTTCTCCTGGGATGTGGTGTCGGTAATGACTGCTGCCCGGGTCGCTTCGGAGCCGGTACCTGCAGTGGTTGGAATAGCTACAATCGGCAAGCCGCTGTCGATTTGATGCGGTACTTTGTAGTCACCAATACCTCCCGTCAGTTCGGCCATTACTGCCACGGCCTTGCCGGTATCCATCGAACTACCGCCCCCTAAAGCCACGACACCGTCAAAATCGCCTCCATGCAGCACTGACAAAGCGTCATCTACGCTATCTGTGGTGGGGTCCGGCACACATCGATCAAACAGGCCATAGGCTATATCCGCTTCTTTCAGCTGGGATTCCAGACCGGCACAGTAGCCCTGCTGAACCATAAATGCATCGGTGACCAACAGGGGCCGATGAATACCCAGCTCCCTTAAAGTGGCAACCAATTGACGACTGGCGCCAGCGCCGACACGCAAAATCCGGGGAAGATTGATGTTAGCGCTCATAACAAGCTCCAAAGACTATTATTTAATTTCGATCAAATGTATTTCGAAGACCAGCGCGGTGTTAGGCGGAATCGAGTCTCCCGCGCCCTGCTCGCCATAAGCCAGATTCGGCGGGCTGGCAATACGCCATTTGTCACCGACGCTCATCAATTGTAATGCCTCTGTCCAGGCGGGTATTACCTGGGTGACACCAAACGTTGCCGGCTCACCTCGATCAACAGAGCTGTCAAAAATAGTGCCATCCACCAAAGTACCGTGATAGTGAGTGACTACCGTAGATTCGCGTGTTGGACTGGGCCCACCACTACCCGCTTCCAACACTTCGTACTGAAGGCCGCTGGCGGTGGTCGTGACCTCCTCGCGCTCGGCATTGGCTGCCATAAACTGCTCGGCCAACTGGGCTCGTTTACCCGCCAACTCAGCGGCTTTAGCTTTTTGTCTGTCCTGTACCGCTTGGTAGCTGGGGTTTAACTCTTCATCAGACATTGCAGCTTGCTGATGATTAAACCAATGCTGAATACCGGCCATCACAGCGTTCACGTCCATACCGTCAAATTTGTTGCGCAGCATTTGATCGCCAAATTGGAGACCGAAGCCGTAGCTGACTTTCTGTTCATCGGTAGTTAGTTCAATCTCAGGGAGTAGAGCCATGAAGTTATCCGTTATGCTTAGTAAAATGAGACGCGCACTTTATCATAGGAGATCAAAATGACCGAGGCTGTTCAGGAGATTCTCAGTTTCTGGTTTGGGGATCTGGATGAAGAGGGAATAAGCAAGCCGGAGCAACATTCGCTGTGGTTTAAATCGAGCGAGGAGACTGATCAGCACTGTAGAGATGAATTTGGGCACTATGTTGAAAGTGCTCTTCGAGGAGAGCTGGAGGATTGGGCGCAATCCGACCAAGGTCTGATTGCCCTGGTTCTGCTGCTCGATCAACTTACGCGCAATATCTATCGCGGTACACCCGCCGCATTCTCTGGTGACACCAGAGCGTTGAAACTGGCACAAACTGCGATTCAAAACGGCAGAAACCTGCACCTTCCGCCCATCCACCAACAGTTTTTGTATCTACCTCTTGAGCACTGTGAAGATAGGAAAGTCCAGGAGCACTGTGTCGCGCTGATGAATCAATTGGCCGACCACACGGAGCACGAAATGTTTCAGGGTTTCGCGCGCTACGCCCTGGCTCACCGCGATGTTATCGCCCAGTTCGGTCGATTTCCGCATCGAAACGCAATTCTCGGGCGTGAATCCACGCCCGAAGAGCTGGCCTACCTCGAAAAGCACGGCGGGTTCTAAGAACGCCGCTGGGATACCGGCGAAAACTCATAGTGAGTTTCCGTCATTTCCGCTTGCCAAACCTCAAAGCGCCCGCTATCTAGGTCGGCATAGGCCTGGATGATAGAATCATTAACTTCCGGATAGGCAACTTGCTCCCAGGGACATTCCTCCTTGGAAAAGTACCGACAATCTCGGGCTTCGACACCCGGGGTGCAAGAATCGCTGTCAACCGTCGCGCGAAATGCGACATAGACCTGGTTGATGAAGGTAATTGTTCCGGTCATGTAAAACTGCAGTTGATCCGCTGAAACTATCACACCGGTCTCTTCATACAGCTCTCTTGCTGCCCCTTCAGCCAGGGTTTCTCCACTTTCAAGAAAACCCCCAGGGATCGCCCACAAACCACGTTGGGGTTCGAGTTCGCGCTGCACCCACAGCAAGCGCTTACCGCTGGCGACGAAGCAGGTGACCACAATCATGGGGTGCTGGTAATGACGCATCTCGCACTGCTTGCAATACCAATGATTGCGCACCTGGCCAGCAATTTCATGACGCTGAAGGCTCGCTTTACAGTTCGGGCAATAATTAATGGCTGCCATCGCACACTCACGGTAAAAAATGAGCCTATATCGACGTTTCGAGCTCATTTTCAAAAAAAAGACCTTATCACTTTGCCTGCGCAAAAGCATTGAGGCTATGCTTGCATCGATTTATTCCAGCTATGAGAGACCTATGAGCGATCGTGATTTAAAAGTGCAGTTGTTACTGACCGGCAACGAGATTATGAGTGGGGACACTGTTGACTCCAACTCGGCCCTTATTGCCAGACGCCTTTCCGAATTGGCCTTGTCTGTCTATCGCAAAGTCACCGTTGGCGATGATGTACCGCTGTTGAAAGAAGAACTCGCCGCAATGGCAGCCGCTTCCGATGTGATCATCATCAACGGAGGTCTCGGTCCGACGGTTGATGATCTGACCGCCCAGGTGGTCGCTGAGGTCGCGGGCGTACCCATCGAAGAGCACCCAGAGGCGGTGACTCACCTGGAGAGTTGGTGTGCCAAGCGCAATCTGACTTTGAACGCCGCGAACCGCAAGCAGGCGATGCTGCCGAAAGGCTCCCTCATTATCGACAATCCTATCGGCAGCGCCGTAGGTTTCGAAATGCTCATTGGACAGTGTCGGGTAATGTGCACACCGGGTGTGCCCAGTGAACTCATAGCGATGATGGATCTGATCATTGCCGATCTGGGACAAAAACTAAAACGTCCCGCCCAGCGAAATATCATTCGCCTGCAAACATTCGGCTTAGGCGAATCGACCGCACAACAAATGATTTCTGACCAACTGAAGGACTGGCCTGAAGAAGTCGATCTCGGTTTTCGCGCAGGTGCTCCACAAATGGAAATCAAACTGACGATTGACGATAGCGCATCAATTCAAGCACAGCAAACATGCAAAGCACAGCTTGAAACACTTTTTGGAGACCACATCATCGGTGAGGGCGACACACTGTTGGCCGAGCGGGTTTTAGAACTGCTACGCGAACAAGGGAAAACTGTCACCACAGCAGAATCGTGCACCGGCGGCTTAATCGCGAGCATGCTAACACGTATTTCCGGGGCTTCCAGCGGTTTTCATGGAGGTTTTGTAACCTACGAAAACGACATAAAACACCGCATATTGGGGGTTAAACAGGAGTCACTTGAGGAATATGGAGCGGTTAGCGAAGCGGTTGTTAAACAAATGGCAAACGGCGCGATGAACAAAACCGGTGCAGACTTTGCTATCGCCGTATCGGGTATCGCAGGCCCCGAAGGGGGTACTGAAGAAAAACCTGTTGGAACTGTGTGGCTGGCATGGGGAGGCCGAGACAACCTTCGAACACGTTGCCTATGCTGGCCGGTGGAACGCACATTATTTCAAACGATGGTGGCCGCAGCGGGATTGGACATGATGCGACGAACCTTGCTCGGTATAAAAACCGAGCCCCGTTATTTTGCTCAAAGGCGCGCTAAGTAGTTGCCGCTTATCTTTTGTCGCAATCATGGCTGCAACTGCTCGATGCTCCATTGATCCTTGTCCAAGCGTTGGTAAACGAATCGATCGTGCAACCGGTGTGCGCCGCCCTGCCAGAATTCAATTCGACTGGGAACAACACGATAGCCGCCCCAAAAATCAGGGAGCGAAATCTCACCAGAGCCAAATTTTTCCTTGATCGCTTCCACTTGTTCTTCAAGAGCACTGCGACTGGCAATAGCTTGGCTTTGCAGCGAAGCCCAAGCCGCCAGCTGACTCTCTCTGGGGCGGGAGCGGAAATAGCGTTCAGATTCCTGTGAAGATATCTTCTCAACATCGCCGGACACGATGACCTGACGATCCAGTTGATTCCAGGGGAAGTGCAAGGAAACACGCGAACGCGTATCCATCGCTTTAGCTTTTGCGCTTTGGTAGTTGCTATAGAAGACAAAGCCTTCAGCTGAAATACCTTTGAGTAAAACAATTCGCTGTCCGAGGTTGCCGTCATCACCGCAAGTAGCCAACACCATCGCTGTAGGATCGCGCACCCCACCTTCCACCGCCTGATCCAACCACTGTTTGAATTGCTCGGTAGGGCTCGGGTCTAACATCTCGCGGGTCAGGCCCGCAGCCAGATATTCGCGTCTGAAATCCTCGTATTCCACTCTCTGTCCCTGTTAACCTGCTTAAATTCTATAGTAGCGGCCAGCTCCACTGGAGGCAAAGCAGAACACCATGGATACCATACCGGTCATTCGCAACGGCAACATTGAAGACTTAGAGAGCCTTGCAGACACTCTCAGCGACAGTTTCTTAACGGATCCCATTATGAACTGGGTCATTCCCAGACCGGATCTATACACCGATTTTTTCAGGCTGATTATCCGAGACATCTACCTGATCAAAGGAATTGCGCATTATGAGGACAATGGCCGTGGTGCCAGTCTCTGGCTTCCTCCCGGAGAGACCTTTGAGATACCACTACGCCTGAGCTTGATAAAGTTAATTGCTCGTCTGATTACTACCAAGGGCTTCGCACCCGTGAAAAACATTCGACAACAGGGCGATTTCTTCTCCCGATACCACCCGAAAGAGCCCCACTACTATCTGCAGTTCATCGGGGCTCGTCAGGCCCATCAGGGATGCGGAGTCGGCTCGGCGCTGCTGAAACACGGCACTAGAATATGCGATGAAGAACAAATGCCAGCTTATCTGGAAAGCTCAAACTCACTGAACGTGCCGCTCTACCAGCGACACGGATTTGAGGTCATTCACGAAGGTGCAATACCCAACGGGGGACCAACTGCCTGGTTTATGTGGCGAGAGCCTCAAAAATGATCCGCCAACGGATTTGAGGCTAATCTGCAGTACTCGGGTAGACTGGCGCACGTTTGCCGGCAAAGGGTATTTGGGGAAAAGGATAGAACTCTCTCCAATCCGAGCCAAAACGCTGTTCGAGGCAGCATCCATAGACTTCGGAGTAAACTGCGTCCATCCGCTCGAGAATAAGATCCGGTGCCAGCTCACCGGTCAGGACGACCGCCTCCATCAGGCCCTCGGCCCTCAACAGTTCAGAAGGCGGCAAGTCACCACCATCGAGCAAAACACTGAACATTTTTCGCCATCGCGACTCGAGTTCTTGTAATAGCTGGCTCATTCGCCTGGTTCTCTCCGACTTATATAGGCCTGATGGGCGAGACGGGTTAATATCTCGACTGAATTTATACCACGGATATCCCATAGTGATCACTCAAAGAACCGCCGCACTGGCACTGACAGTCTTTGCATTCGTTTTTCCTGGACCGGGAGCTCTCGCTAAAGATGCAACAGCCAAGACGCCCATTATCGATTATCAAAATCGCTTTGTTCCCACCATCGCACGCAATGGCATGGTGGTGGGACCCGAAAAACTGGCGGCCGAGGTAGGAGTCTCCGTTCTCAAGGATGGGGGTAATGCTGTAGACGCGGCCGTGGCAACCGGATTCGCGCTCGCTGTAACTTTCCCCCGAGCCGGGAATCTTGGCGGCGGCGGTTTTATGCTGATCCACAACGCCCAGAGCAACGAACAAACCCTCATCGATTACAGAGAGACCGCTCCCGCAAAAGCGACTCGAGATATGTTTCTAAATGACGAGGGAGAGTTGGATCGGCTAAAAGCGTACTTCAGCCTTCAGTCCTCCGGCGTACCGGGCACCGTGGCGGGTTTGGTTTATGCCCAGGAAAAGTACGGCAGTTTGAGCTTGCGTAAAGTCATGGCTCCAGCAATTCGACTGGCGCAAAAGGGCTTTCCAGTCAGCTACGCTCTCAATTACGAGATCGGATCTCGAGCCGAGCGACTCAAGAAAAACGAAGAGGCTAAGAGACTGCTGTTCAAATCAGATGGCAGTGACTACAACATAGGCGATACCTGGCGACAACGAGACCTGGCCTGGACCTTAAAACAAATTGCCAAAAAGGGAAGCAAAGGTTTTTATGAAGGTAAAGTGGCCCAGCGAATAGTCGCGGAGATGGAAGCGAACGATGGTCTGATTACCGCCGAGGATTTGGCCAATTATCGCGCAGTCGAACGCGCACCCGTGCGCGGTAGATACCGGGATTATGATATTGTCTCAACGGGTCCACCTTCCTCAGGCGGTATCCACATCATTCAGATGCTGAATATTCTGGAAGGGTTCGATTTGAAGAGTATGGGGCACAATAGTGCTGCTTATCTTCACCATCTGACGGAGAGCATGAAGCTGGCGTATGCCGATCGCAGCCAGTATCTAGCCGATCCGGATTTTTATCCAACCCCCGTTGAACGACTGGTGGACAAGTCCTATGCCCGCCTGCAGCGCAGGCGAATAGACCCGGGGCAAGCCACCGCCGCCGCGGACATAGCGCCAGGGCGCGATCTGAACAGCGAGAGTATGGATACCACGCACTATACGGTTGCCGACAAAGACGGCAATGTAGTGAGCAACACCTATACCTTGAATTTCAGCTTCGGTTCTCACGTCGCAGTGCCAGGGACTGGCATGCTGCTCAACAATGAGATGGCCGACTTTGCCACCCGGCCCGGGCACCCAAACCCCTTCGGCCTGGTTGAGGGCGAGGCCAACAAAATTGAGGGTGGCAAACGGCCACTGTCTTCCATGAGTCCGACAATGGTTTTTAAAGACGGCAAGCCATGGTTAACAACGGGCAGCCCGGGCGGCAGCACTATTATTACCTCAATTCTCCAAACACTGATCAACGCAATGGATTTTGATATGAACATTGCAGCCGCAGCCGCAGCGGCCAGAGTTCACCACCAATGGCAGCCCGATAGCTTGATGGTGGAGTCTGGCGTGAGCCCGGACACTATCAAAATACTTGAAAACATGGGCCACAACGTAAGAATTGGCAAGCGGACCTTGGGACGCACTAACTCCATCGTGCAGCAAGATGATTGGCTGTACGGTGCCACCGATACGCGCAGAGTAGGAGGCTGGGTTGCCGGATATTAATATCCGGCAGAGCCTATGCAATACAGAATTGCGCGTTGTGCTCTGAATACAAAATAAATATTGCTCGAGGTTTTTCATGAGAACGATCTACTCAATGGCATTAGCCGCCATCTTGTCCTTCGCCGGTGTGGTTTCCGCAGCAGATGAACTCATCGTCTACACCGCAAAAAAAATTATCACCATGGAACCGGCCGCACCGGAGGCCACTGCGGTTGCGGTACAAAATGGTCGGATAGTGGCGGTTGGATCACTGGAGTCAATGTCACCCTGGCTGGAAAGCAGAACCAGCAGCATTGATCGCAGCCTGGAAGATAAAGTTCTAATGCCGGGTTTTATCGAACCTCATGTGCACCCCTCCTTGCCTGCAGTCACTACGCAGTTCCCTTATTTGGCTCCGGATGATTGGACATTACCCACGGGAGAATTCCCCGGCGCCACTACACCCAAAGATTACGAGGTCGCCTTAAAGGCGCTGGTAGCCAAACACGACAACCCAGACGTTCCATTTATCGCCTGGGGCTACCACCCCCTTTGGCATGGTGACGTTTACAAAGACACCTTAAACAAATGGTTTCCCGAGCAAGCCGTGATGCTGTGGCATCGCTCTTTTCACGAAATTATTGGCAATAACGCGGCCTTCGAACTCCTTGGGGTGTCGGAAGCAGATACCAAAGGTCACGAAAAGGAAATCGACTGGAGTAGAGGCCACTTCTGGGAGAACGGCCTCAAAGCTATGTTCCCCAAAATGCCTTTCCTGCTCTCGCCAGAGCGTTTTGGTAAAGGGATGCAAAACTTTCTCGAGATGGCTCACAGCGGCGGGGTAACTACCGCATTGGATATGGGCACCGGTGTGTTTGGTTCACCCGAGGCGGAAATTAATTTGATACGCGCCACTGCGGAAGGCACCGAAGCTCCCACAAGAATCATCCTGACACCCATCATTAGCGATTTTTTATCTCGCGGCAAAACTCCCGAGCAGGCGCTTGAAGAAATCGACGGTTGGCGGCAGGGCAACACTCGCCGCGTAATGATCGACCGCCATTTCAAACTCATGCTTGATGGGGCTATCTTTAGTGGCCTTTCGCAGATGGGACCACCGGGATACATCGACGGCCACCAAGGGCAGTGGATGGTACCGCCTGAAGTGAGCCTGCGATGGGCCCGATTCTTTTGGAACGCAGGCTACAAATTGCACGCTCATACCAATGGTGACAAAAGCACTCAGGTGTTTCTAGATATTTTGCGCACCTTGCAAAACGAAACTCCAAGAGTGGATCACCGATTTACCCTGGAGCACTTTGCCTACAGCACCGAAGACCAATCGAGAGCGCTCAAAGAACTCGGTGCCCTCGTGTCGGCAAACCCCTACTACCACTTCATCTTGTCCGATATCTACAGCGAAAAATGGCTCGGTCCGGATCGCGGCAAACAAATGGTCAGATTGGGCTCGCTCGCCAGACATCAAGTTCCGTTTACACTTCACTCCGACTCGCCTATGGCTCCCTTGTCACCACTCACCTTGGCTTGGACGGCAGTGAACCGAGTTACTATCAATGGCAATTTGAATGCGCCGGAAGAGCGAATATCGCTTGAAGCCGCAATGCGCGCGATTACCATCGACGCGGCCTGGGTGATCGGTTGGGAGAACGAAATTGGTTCGATTCGCGCTGGGAAAAAGGCGGATTTTACGGTTTTGGAAAGTGATCCTTATCGTGTTGGAGCCAAAAGACTAAAGGACGTGAAAGTTTGGGGCACTGTTTTCGAAGGAGAGGTTTATCCGGTAAAGCAATAGCTCATTAGCATCCAGATGGCCCACGGAAGTCAGAATATTTGATTTACACTAGGGGCGAGAGTCGGTTTATAAAACTTCTTCTCAAGACCGTCAGCCGCAGGGACGCGGCTGCCGAGACTCCATGGATGGATTCACGTCGTGTCTTGAGAAGAAGTTTTATAAATAGACGACAACGATGTCGATTGAAGCCAACAAATCAGTGGTCAAAATCAAGTTGGGTTGCGCTCATCCGCTTTAGGCACCGACAATCTAAAAAGATTGTTTTCGGGAGTCAGCCTTTCGAACAGGCTCTATATAGATTTTAATTGCACCAAGACCCAAGGCGGTGCGACCACCGCCCAAAAAGATTCGTTTAATTCATACCATCGAAGAGCATCGGTCTCGCTTACAGGAGCGATATCTCCCTGTGCAATCCAATCCTGAAATTGATCGATGTTATCCATCCCTAACTGCACCGCAACCTCGACCAAATCCAGGGATTCACCGACGTAAATAACGCTACCGTGCGCGTAATAAGTCTGTAAATCATGCCATTGAATGGAAGCGGTCTGGTCGTGGTATTCCCTGCGCAGTAAAGCCTCTCGCTCCGCATCAGCCATAATTGGGGTCTGCCACAAACGGGTTGGTTCTGCGCTCTTGGCCAAAAGTGGAAGTCGGGCCGTGGCCGGGAACAAAGGTGATGTCATCGCCCAGCGGGAAAAGCTTGTCTCGAATACTCGAAATCAATTGCTCGTGATTACCACGGGGGAAATCTGTTCTGCCGATTGAACCCTGAAAAATCACATCGCCCACCCAGGCCACCTTCTGTTTTTCATAGACAAAAACCACGTGTCCCGGCGTGTGGCCCGGGCAGTGGAACACTTTTAAACTCTGTTCGCCAACGGTGACAACGTCGCCTTCTTCAAGCCAGCGATCAGGCACAAAAGCCTCCGCGTGGGGGAAGCCCGACATTTTGCAAGATTCAGGTAGTTTATCGATCCAGAAACCATCCTCCCGGTGAGGACCCTCAATCGGCACTGCCAATTGTTTACGCAACACATCGGATGCGGCACAGTGATCCATATGGCCATGAGTGAGTATGATCTTCTCGATGGCGGCTCCCATCTTTTCCACAGCGGCGAGGATGTTGTTAATATCGCCTCCAGGATCGACAATTGCCGCGCGGCCACTCTCCTGACATTTAACAATACTGCAGTTTTGTTGATACGCCGTGACCGGCACGATGGTTACCTGGATGGACATTGATACAGCCTTTTACGCTTTTATGTAGCTGGGGTCGCCACTAACTCTTCGTTTTGCGGACCCAGATCAGCTTTTGGATTGAGGTACACGCCCTCGTCGAATTGATTTTCACTTTTGCCAACGATCACTGAGACCGTCGCATCTCCGGTGACATTAACCGCGGTACGCACCATATCCAGTAGACGATCCACGCCAATAATTAAGGCTATTCCCTCAACCGGCAAGCCGGCCTGCTCAAGCACCATGGCTAGCGTTATCAATCCGACTCCCGGTACAGCTGCGGTTCCGATAGATGCCAACGTCGCAGTAAGAATCACGGTAAGGAAGGCTGTCGCCGTCAAATCCACCCCGTATACCTGCGCTATAAAAACGGTGGCGACACCCTGCATGATGGCCGTACCGTCCATGTTAATGGTCGCGCCCATCGGAACCGTAAAGCCCGCTACCGTATTGTGCACTCCTAAACGACGCTCAACCGTGCGAAGTGTAATTGGCAAGGTCGCTCCAGACGAGGCGGTACTGAAAGCAAAGGCCCAAACAGAGCGCATTTTACTGATCATAATTGCCGGCGATAGCCCGGTGAAAGCCTTCAATAAAAAGGGATAAACCACCAGCGCGTGAATCAAGAGTACCGCAAGCACAGTCAGGAAGTAGGCCCCCAGATCAATAATTGCCGCGATGCCCATATTGGCAAACAGCTTTGCCAGCAGAGCAAAAACACCGTAGGGAGCGAGCGCCATCATCAAATCGACCATCTTCATTACGATGGTTTCCATATCTCGGAAGAACTGCGCTATACGCTTACCTTGTTCACCCGCGTGAGAAATCGCATATCCAAGCAGCAGAGAGAACATTATGATCTGCAACATTTTGCCATCGGCCATAGCGGCAAAGGGGTTTGACGGGAAAATATCCACTAACACATCAACTAAAGGCGGAGGAGCAGCAGCTTGAAAACTGGCTTCGCCGGTTAACTCAACATGGGTTCCGGGGCCAATCATCACCGCAAAGAAAAGTGCCATGCTGATCGCGATTGCGGTAGTAGCGAGGTAAAAGAGCAGTGTCTTGCCAGCGATAGGACCCATTCGTGCGCTGTCGCCCAGTGAACTGGAACCGCAAATCAGAGATACCATCACCAGTGGCACTACCAACAGCTTCAACGACGCTACGAAGACCCGACCGACCAAATCAAACAGCCCGTCGATCAAGAAATTCTGAACAAACTGATGAACAGATGCTGCAACCCCGGTGCTGTGAAGCACAAGATTGAGTAGCGAGCCCAGTAAAATACCCGCGACCATGGCAATCAAAATTCTGTTGGTTAAGCTCACTGGATTTCTCCGTCGTTTGCACCAATGGGGCATGTGCCGGGTACATAACTGACGACAGCGTCATCGGCGCAAGCGTTACATCCGGACGAATAGTCCTTTACTGTTCCAACCGCGAGAGTTCCGCACACCGGAGAATACTCCATAGTGCAGACCTGTGGACGGGGCGTGTTACAGACTTGGACTAAACTCGGCGGGGATGGTTCGGTAGTGCCGCAACCGGCACAGAGGATAAGTAACAATAATGCACCCGCGATCAACCGCATCGAGGTCTCCAATTTTTATTAAGGCATAGCAGAAGTGGAAGACTAGCACTGAAGAGAGATAAACGCAGCTCTCTTGCGTGATACCAACGGTTAAGCCACATCAAGGCACATCTCCTTCTGCGCTGATTCAATCGACCTGGTAGAGCTTCTTCTGCTGCCGACCACACGTTTCCTGGCGCAAATGGTTTTGATTGCCGTAAACGGGTTCGTACACACCTCGCACTAGCGGGCTCAAATGCTGGATAAAGCAAGTGTGGAGGAGAAAGCTGCTCATTTTTTGATCAGTAAAGGCAAATATCAGCGCGTTTCTTGCGTTTGGTTTTCAACATCGCTAGAGTCGAAAGCGTTGTCAGTGGTAGCTGTACCAGGTCGATTACTTACCCGAGTGGTTAGTAGCGCGGGCAAGTGACCTCCATATAGGCCCTTTGGGATAAGTGGAGTTCGAATGCGAAGAGGTATAACAGTAACGCCATTATGCCGACAGATCGCCTTCAGCGACCTGCCAGGATTCCTTTTGTTTTCCAGTTTAGTCCCTGAGTTCAAAACGCGGGACGACGAACAACCCCCATTTAATTCATCCACTGCGCACACGATGCAAGTTGCGAGGTCGCCAGCTTGAACGAAGCCAGCACTTCACTTTGGCCCTTTGTCGTTTACGCGCTAGCCGTATTAGCACTAGTTGCCACTATGCTGGGCCTGTCCTTCATCTTGGGGCAGAAAAGGGCTAACAGTGCAACGAATATGCCATTCGAGTCGGGTGTTTTATCCGTGGGCACGCCGCAAATACACATGTCGGCTGAGTTTTATCTTATCGCCATATTCTTTGTGATCTTCGATCTGGAAACGGTTTTCATCTTCGCCTGGGCCGTTGCATTCTTCGAATTGGGCTGGAACGGATTTTTCGCTATCAGCGCTTTCATTTTTATCCTGGGAGTCGCTTTAGTCTATGAGCTGCGCTCTGGGGCTCTGGATTGGGGAATCAAATCGCGAACCGGACTTGCCGAGAGAGAGCACGACTGATGGAGTGGAATCTTAGTAAACCCGAGGATGTCATCGCCAGTGCTCCAGGCGGAGCGGAAAGTATTGAAGAGCAGGTAAAACGCAATCTCGCCTTCGCCAAGCTTGAAGATCTGGTTGCATGGGGAAGAGCCCACTCTCTGTGGCCCTTCAACTTTGGCCTATCATGCTGCTACGTCGAGATGGCCACTTCATTCACCAGCCGGCATGACATTGCCCGCTTCGGTTCAGAGGTGATTCGAGCAACACCCCGGCAGGCCGATTTAATGGTGATCTCCGGAACCGTGTTTCGCAAGATGGCGCCAGTGGTGCAGCACCTCTACGATCAGTTGCTCGAACCGCGATGGATTATTTCCATGGGCTCATGCGCCAATTCCGGAGGCATGTACGATATCTACAGCGTGGTCCAAGGCGTTGACAAATTTATACCGGTTGACGTCTATGTACCCGGCTGTCCACCGCGACCAGAGGCGCTGATGCAAGGCCTGACGATGCTGCAGGACTCCATAGAAAAAGAGCGACGCCCACTGAGCTGGGTAGCGGGAGATCAACGCGTTATCAAACCAAACATGCCATCGCAGCGAGACTTGCTGCAAGAAGATCGAAATCGGGCGAACGAACTTCGCTCTCCGGACGGGGTATAGCGAACGAGATAATTCCAGTTGGAAAAACAAGTACAGGGCCTTACCGGCCCCGGGAAGAGCAATGCTGAACGCGCAGATGTCAAACAGCAGCACTACAGTGGACGATTTGTTCGCCCACTTCGGTGCTGCTGTATTTGACCCGCAGCCCTCGGCAGACCAAACCCCCACGCTTTGGGTTGGGCGCAGCAAGCTGATCGATGTTCTCACACACTTAAAACTACAATTCCCCATGTTGCTTGATTTGTTCGCGGTGGACGAACGATTGCGAGAGCACAAGCCTGCCGCCGCTGCGGACTTCACCGTAATCTACCATCTGATGAGCTTCGCTCCGGTGGAAGAAATTAGAATTAAAGTTGCCGTATCCATTTCTGATATTTGCGTGCCATCCATTGTTTCCATTTGGCCCAATGCCAACTGGTACGAACGCGAAGCCTGGGATATGTACGGCGTGGAATTCAGCGGACACCCCAACTTGAGGCGTATATTGTTACCTCCGACCTGGGAGGGGCACGCACTCCGTAAAGATCACCCCGCCCGGGCGACAGAAATGGAGCCCTTCAGCCTCGACGCCGAAAAACAGGATCAGGAACAAGAAGCGCTAATGTTCCGGCCTGAAGATTGGGGTATGGCATGCTCGACACCAAATACAGAATTCATGTTTCTCAACCTGGGCCCGAATCACCCCTCTGTACACGGCGTTTTTCGAATCGCGCTGCAACTCGACGGCGAAGTCGTAGTGGACTCAGTACCCGATATTGGCTATCACCATCGCGGTGCGGAAAAAATGGGGGAGCGCCAAACCTGGGCTTCTTACATGCCCTATACAGACCGCATAGATTACCTCGGCGGCGTGATGAACAACATGGCCTACGTCATGGCCGTGGAGCAGCTGGCCGACGTAAAAGTGCCCGATCGTGCCAAAGTCATACGAATTATGATGGCCGAGTTGTTTCGCATTTCCAGCCATCTGGTTTTTTACGGCACTTTTGCTCAGGACGTCGGGCAAATGTCGCCGGTGTTTTACATGTTTGCCGATCGCGAAAGACTGCTTGGCATTGTCGAGGCGGTCACGGGCGGGCGCATGCATCCCGCCTGGTTCCGGATAGGCGGCGTGGCACAAGATTTGCCGATAGGTTGGGACAAAATGGTAAGCGAGTTCATCGATTCGATGCCCACCCGCCTGAACCACTATCAAAAGATGGCAATGGACAACAGTGTTCTGAAGCAACGCACAATTGGAATCGGTGCCTACAACACAGAAGAAGCTTTGGAATGGGGAATTACCGGACCGAATTTGCGCGCCACTGGAATGGATTGGGATTTGCGCCGCGACCGTCCCTATGGTGGCTACGACCAATTCGACTTCGAAGTTCCTGTTGGGAGCAAAGGCGACTGTTACGACAGAGCGGTAGTGCGAATCGAAGAAATTCGCCAGAGCCTGCATATTATTCGCCAATGCATGGACAACATGCCCGAGGGTCCATACAAGAGCGAGCACCGGCTAACGACCCCGCCGCCGAAAGAGCAAACCCTGCAGGATATCGAAACCCTGATACACCATTTTCTAAATGTGAGTTGGGGACCGGTAATGCCGGAAGGAGAAGCCTCATTCCCGATTGAAGCAACCAAGGGTATCAATAACTATCATCTGATAAGCGATGGCGGAACAAGCTCCTATCGCACACGAATAAGAACGCCTTCTTTTCCAGCTCTGCAGCAAATACCGTTGATCAGCAACGGCTTAATGATTCCTGACTTAATCGCAATTATCGCCAGTATCGATTTTGTAATGGCGGATGTGGATCGGTGATGATATGAGCAATCAACTGATTCCCGTTTTGAGCGACGCCGAACTTCACGAGATTGATCGAGAGATTTCCCACGCACCCTATCGGCATGCAGTGGCAATTGATGCACTGAAAATTGTTCAGTCACATCGGGGTTGGGTGTCCGATGAAAGCCTCAAAGCCATCGCGCGCCATCTGGAAATGTCGGCGGAAGAACTGGACGGTATTGCCACATTCTACAATTTGATTTTTCGCAGACCGGTGGGTGAAAAAGTCATTTTACTTTGTAACAGTGTGACCTGCTGGATCAAGGGCTATGAAAAGCTGGAACAACAGATTGGCGAACAACTTGGAGTCTCCCTCGGTGAAACCACTGCTGACAATCAATATACCTTCTTGCCAGTAACCTGCCTTGGAGCCTGCGACAAAGCTCCTGTGATGATGGTCGGAGACGACTTACACGAAAACATTGATGCAGCGGACCTGTCGAAGATCTTCAGATCGAAGAAGGAGGCCCAAGCGTGAACAGTACGGAGCTCGATAAGCCGCTAACTCGCAACGTTCATCCCGACAAAAGGCCGGTGAATATGGCCGGTTATGAGGCCAATGGAGGCTATCAGGGTTTGCGCGGCGCCATGGGAAAACTATCGCCCGCACAATGTTTGAAAATTATCCAGGATTCGAATTTACGAGGCCGAGGTGGTGCGGGTTTTCCAACCGGCATGAAGTGGAGCTTCGTACCAATGGAGAATGTTAGCCCGGGGCACAAATATCTCATTTGCAATGCGGATGAGATGGAACCGGGGACGTTTAAAGATCGCCTGTTGTTGGAATGCGACCCCCATCAACTGATCGAAGGCATGATTTTATCGGCCTATACGATTCAGGCAGACATCGCCTATATTTTTATTCGATCGGAGTACTTACTGGCGGCGAAACTTTTACGCGAAGCGATTGAAGATTGCTACGCAAAAGGTTACCTCGGCCAAAATATTCTCGGCAGTGATTTCAGTTTGGATATGTATGTTCACGCCAGTGCGGGCCGTTATATCTGCGGCGAGGAAACCGCTCTGATCAGTTCTCTGGAAGGTAAGCGTGCCAACCCGAGGGCGAAACCTCCCTTTCCACAAGTCAGTGGGCTGTGGGGTCGACCGACTATCGTCAACAATGTCGAAACACTTTGTAACATTCATCACATTATCGAACGCGGTGCGGATTGGTTTCAATCTCTTGGGCTGACAGAAGATTCCGGAACCAAACTCTACGGTGTCAGTGGCCGAGTGAAAAACCCCGGTTGCTGGGAACTGCCAATGGGCACACCCATAAGAGAAATTATCGAAAATTGTGCCGGTGGGATGGAAGATGGTTTCAAACTGCGCGGTTTTCTACCCGGTGGTGGTTCGACCGATTTTCTAACAGACGACCACCTCGATCTAGCCATGGATTACGACACGATCGGCAAAGCTGGCAGCCGGATGGGTACCGGTACCATGATTATTCTCGACGACAAAACCTGTCCCGTTGGATTTGTAAAAAACTTAGTCGAATTTTTTGCCCGTGAATCCTGCGGCTTTTGCACGCCCTGTCGAGACGGTCTGCCCTGGTCTGCGCAAGTGCTCAATGACATTGAGCGAGGCCATGGTCGGGACGAAGACATGATAACCCTGGGACGACAAGTTGAATATATCGGCGCAATGGGAAACACACACTGTGCTTTAGCACCTGGCGCTATGGAGCCACTCGCCAGCGGATTAAAATATTTTCGCGAAGATTTCGAGCGACATATTAGTGGCTCGGTCTGTCCCTGGTGCAATGGGGGTAGCCACTAAATGCCTGTTATTCAAATAGACGGCCGGGAATACCAAGTAAATGCGGGAGACAATCTCCTTCAGGCCTGTCTGTCTCTGGGTTTGGATCTACCCTATTTCTGCTGGCATCCGGCGATGGGGTCGATTGGTGCCTGTCGTCAATGCGCAGTGGTTCAGTATCAAAACGCCGAGGATCAGCGAGGCCGAATTGTAATGGCTTGCATGACACCTGTGACAGATGGCGCAATCATTTCTTTATCTGGTGACAAAGCTAGAGGGTTTCGAGAAGCCATCGTCGAATCGCTAATGCTAAACCACCCCCACGACTGCCCGGTTTGTGCAGAGGGCGGCGAGTGTCATCTGCAAGACATGACGGTGATGGTTGGCCATCGAGATCGACACTATCGTGGCTTAAAGAATACTCACCGCAATCAGTATCTCGGGCCACTGATACACCACGAGATGAACAGGTGCATCACCTGTTATCGCTGCACACGATACTATCGCGACTATGCGGGCGGTACCGATTTAGCGGCAATGGCTGCCCACGATCACATTTATTTTGGCCGTCAAGAAGACGGTGTCTTACAGAGCGAGTTCGCGGGTAACCTGGTAGAAGTCTGCCCGACGGGAGTGTTCACAGACAAAACACTAGTGCACGAGTACACTAGAAAATGGGATTTACAATCTGCCCCCTCAGTTTGCACAGGCTGCGCCGTTGGTTGCAATACATTGCCCGGTGAGCGCTATGGGAAGCTCAAACGTGTACACAACCGCTTCAATGCGGAGGTGAACGGGTATTTCCTCTGCGATCGAGGGCGTTTCGGCGCTGGGTTTGTGAACGACGCGAAACGTTTCGATTATCCAGGCTTGCGCAATGCCGACGGCCAGTTCGATGCTATCAATCATAATCAGGCAATCAAATCTCTAACACAGTACTGTGCTCAAGGAGGTGTAGCGGGAATTGGATCTCCACGCGCATCTGTGGAGTCAAATTACCTTTTGAGAAGTTTGGTAGGTCCTGAAAATTTCTGTCCTGGTTTCAGTGCGGCAGAACAAGCACTGATCAATACAGCGTTGGAATTACAACAAACTACCAAGGCAGTGATACCCGATGTAAAAACCATTGAGTCTGCGGACGCCATATTTGTTCTCGGCGAGGATATCACCAACACTGCTCCGCGCATCGCGCTTGCGCTGCGACAAAGCGTGCGCAACAAAGCTTATGAACTGGCAGCACAACTAAGGCTTGAGCCCTGGCAAGACGCAGCGGTTCGCAATCTGGCCCAAGACCAACTCAGTCCGCTGTTCATTGCAAGCGTGGCGGATACAAGGCTGGATGACGTAGCCAAGGAAACAATTCATCTTGCACCGGATGACATCGCGCGTCTGGGTTTGGCAGTAGCAGCAGAAATAACTGGCAACGGCGACAACCCAATCGCCAATGTCGAACAGGGCCATGCCAAAACCATCGCCGAGGCACTAGGTCGAGCGGAGCGCCCGCTGATCGTCTGCGGTACCGGATGTGGAAGTACGCAGATTTTGTTCGCAGCGGCACAGATCGCCAATGCCCTCTGCCTGGGCAGCAATCGCGCGATGTTGTGCATTGCAGTGCCGGAAGCCAACAGCTTGGGTCAAGCCATGCTTGCAGGACCGGACGCACCCAATCTAAAGGTATTTACAGAGCGCGCTAGCGCAGGAGACCTGCAAACATTAGTCGTACTCGAGAACGATTTGTATCGACGGGGTTCAGGTTCTGAAATTGATGCTCTGTTGAAAAACGTACCAAACATCATTGCATTAGATACGCTGGACAACAAAACGCTTTCAGCGAGCTCACTTGCACTGCCTGCGGCAAGCTTCGTAGAAGCTGAAGGTACGCTGATTAGCATGGAAGGGCGCGCACAACGCTATTTCCCTGTCTTTTTGCCAACGGAAGGACGTAGAGCTAGTTGGGTCTGGCTACTAACTGCACTCAAAAAAATGGGTCGTGCGGAATTCAAAAATCTCGATCTGTTCGATGACGTCACCAATGCTTGCGCTAGCGAGATTACTCCTCTTGCCAGTATTGCCGCTGCTGCACCCGATCATCTATACCGCAATGCCGGTGTAAAAATACCTCGGCAGCCTCATCGCTACAGCGGACGTACCGCAATGCGTGCAAATTTGTCGGTTCATGAGCCGAAGCAGCCAGATGACGACGAGTCTCCTCTTGTTTTTTCCATGGAGGGTTTGAATCAATCACAGCCCGGATCTCTACTGCCCTATGTGTGGTCCCCGGGTTGGAATTCAAATCAGTCCTTGCATAAGTTTCAATCTGAGGTGGGCGGCCCCCTGAAGGGCGGTACCGCAGGTATCAGATTACTACTGCCGTCTAGTCTTTCTACCACTGTAAGTGACAGTGAAGTTCCACCAGCGTTTGCAGCTCGCCAGGGGCAGTGGCAACTGGTGACCAGGCACAGAATTTTCGGCAGTGACGAGCTGAGCGCTCTCAGTAAAGGGCTTAGTGAACTAGTTGAACCGGGATCCATTGAAATCAGCAGTTCCGACGCCTCAATATTAGGCGTGATTGACGGGGACGGGGTGGACGTAGCGAGCGGTGTAGCAACGCTCGAAGTGAAAATCAACGACAGTATCGCCGAAGGGTGTGTCGCCTACAGCGTGGGACTACCGGGCACGTTCGATCTAACAGCGGGGGATTGGGTAACACTGAAAAAAGCCGATCAGTGGCAACACCGAAAACCGCAATTGATCAGTTCCGACGGAGTCGCTCATGTCTGAGTTGGGCACCATCGGTTTCGGCTTGTTTATTATTCTCGCTGCGGTGGGCGGCGCAGCTTTTTTGACCTGGTTCGAACGACGGCTACTCGGAGTGTGGCAGGATCGCTATGGTCCCAATCGTCTCGGCCCCTTCGGTGTATTTCAGGTTTTGGCAGATATGCTAAAGCTGCTTACCAAAGACGACTGGATACCACCCTTTGCCGACAGGGTCGTGTTCGTTTTTGCACCCACCGCCATTGTCGTAGCGATGATGTTGGGTTTTGCCGTGGTGCCGTTTGGGCCTGATTTATATGTGATCGATCTTAATATCGGACTGTTGTTTTTCCTGGGTATGACATCGCTGGCAGTTTACAGCGTTCTACTAGGGGGCCTGGCATCCAACAACAAATACGCGCTGTTAGGGGGCCTTCGCAGTGCAGCGCAAATGGTCAGCTATGAAGTGTTCATGGGCCTCTCGCTTATGGGCGTCGTGATGCTGACCGGAAGCTTTAGCATGCGCGACATCGTAGAGGCGCAGCGCGACATGTGGTACTGCGTTCCACAATTTCTTGGGCTCTACGTGTTTATCATCGCAGGGATCGCGGAGAGTCATCGACTGCCCTTCGATCTGCCGGAAGCCGAACACGAACTAACCGCTGGATTTCACACCGAATACGGAGGCATGAAGTTTGCCATGTTCATGCTGGGTGAATACCTGGGCTTGATACTAATATGCAGCATGATCGCCACTCTCTTTTTTGGCGGTTGGCTTGGACCCTGGCTACCTCCTGTCGTGTGGTTCTTTCTAAAAGTTGGCGTACTAATCTGCTTTTTCATTCTTCTGCGTGCTGCCATCCCGAGACCGCGTTATGACCAACTGATGTCCCTGGGTTGGAAATACATGCTGCCGCTCACACTCGTTAACTTGTTAATTACCGGCGCAATTGCGCTGGCAATGGAGGGATAGCGGAATGCTTAAATCCCTTAGAAGTCAACTCACAACCATCTGGACGATATTGCAGCATAGCTTCACATCTGCAGAAACAGTTCAATACCCGGAGCAAAAACCCTACTTAGCTCCACGCTATCGCGGTCGGATTGTGCTAACAAATGATCCAGATGGAGACGAACGCTGTGTGGCATGCAACTTGTGCGCCGTGGCCTGCCCTGTCGATTGTATCGCACTACAACAAGGTGTGAGAGACGATGGACGTTGGTATCCGGAATTTTTCCGGATTAATTTTTCGCGCTGCATTATGTGTGGTATGTGTGAAGAGGCATGCCCAACCAACGCTATTCAACTCACTCCCGATTTTGAAATGTGTGAGTATGATCGACAAAATATGGTCTATGAAAAAGAACATCTGCAGATCAATGGCACGGGGAAATATCACGACTACAATTTTTATCGAGTGTCTGGATTGGCAATCGAGGGAAAAGACAAGGGGCAGGCTAAAAACGAAGCGCAACCCATTGATGTAAAGAGCCTGCTGCCATGATGGAGGTACTTTTCTATATTGCTTCGATCGTCGCACTGTCCGCTACCGGGCTCGCCTTGAGCCGCAGCAACGCAACCCACGCACTTATCTATTTAATTGTCTCACTCCTAGCCGTGGCAGTGGTGTTCTTTCTACTGGGTGCCCCTTTTGCCGCAGCGCTGGAAATTTTAATTTACGCCGGCGCAATTATGGTTTTATTCGTGTTCGTCATCATGATGTTGAACCTCGGCGCTGAGGGAGATGCACGCGAACGAGCCTCCTTGAACCCCCGCAACTGGATACTACCGGGAATCATGGCGGCCCTTCTTTTTGTGGAGTTACTGTTCGCACTCTCGCACACTTCAGACTCTACCTCGGGCGTTGCGGTTGATCCCAAGACAGTGGGCCTGACCTTGTTTGGTCCCTACGTTTTAGCGGTAGAGATTGCCTCAATGCTACTCCTGGCCGGCCTCGTGGGCGCCTACCATTTAGGCCGACGCTTTCTCGTTCGCGATGAGGAGAAAGACTGATGGGTGGTCTTACCGTACCTTTGGAGCATGTCCTCCTTCTGGCGTCGCTGTTATTTAGTCTTGGTCTGCTCGGATTGATGTTGCGACGAAATATTATTTTCATGCTGATGTCGTTAGAGGTCATGCTAAATGCGGCTGCATTAGCGTTTGTCGCCGCCGGCGCTAATTGGGGCCAAGCAGATGGACAAATTGTATTTCTGATAATCCTGAGTGTGGCCGCAGCGGAAGTCGCAGTTGGCCTCGGTCTCGTCCTGCAAATCCAGCGTCGGTTTAAGACCCTGGACATGGACAGAGCCAATCGGTTGCGAGGTTAGCGACAGATGAATCTGCTGCCAATGATTCCGCTACTGCCTTTGCTCAGTGCCGTTTTGCTAATGGTTTCGACTGGGCGACTGCCGAAGGCACTTGTGGCGATCCTTGGAGCTGGCTCTGTAGGTTTGGCTGCGCTGTGTGTCGCCTCTATCGCAGTTGATTTTCTCGCCGATGAGCAGGTCATCCAAATGACCTTATGGACCTGGATGGCAGTAGGCAACTTCACTCCGGGAATTGCATTTTATATAGACGGCCTGACGATTGTAATGATGTCGGTAATCACCGGGGTCGGATTCCTTATTCACCTGTATTCACTGGAATTCATGGCGGATGACGAGTCATTTAGCCGCTATTTCGCCTATATGAATCTCTTTGTGGCCGCGATGCTAATTTTGGTCATGGCAGATAACCTCCTGTTACTTTATCTCGGCTGGGAAGGTGTGGGAGTGTGTTCATACTTACTGGTAGGATTCTGGTATCGCGATCCCAATAATGGCAAAGCGGCTCGCAAAGCCTTTGTGATCACCCGAGTTGGCGATACCGCCATGGCGCTTGGATTGTTTTTACTGTTCACCGAACTGGGCACGCTGGACATTCAGCTGCTCATGTTTGAGGCCGCCAAAAATTGGGAAGTGGGCGGTATGTTACCCACTTTAGCAACGGCTCTGCTGCTCGGTGGCGCCGTTGGAAAATCAGCTCAACTACCTCTGCATACATGGCTTCCCGATGCCATGGCGGGTCCGACGCCTGTCAGCGCGCTAATACACGCGGCAACAATGGTCACCGCGGGTGTTTACTTGATAGCCCGTACACACGGGTTATTTCTACTCGCTCCCGCGACGATGGAAGCGGTGGCCTGGGTTGGTCTACTGACCTTGCTACTCGCTGCTTTTACCGCACTGGTACAGAGCGACATCAAGCGCATTCTAGCCTACTCCACGATCAGTCAAATCGGCTACATGTTCATGGCGATGGGAGTGGGTGCATTTAGTGCCGGGATCTTCCATTTAATGACTCACGCTTTTTTCAAGGCCCTGTTGTTCCTGGCAGCTGGCGCCGTGATTCACTGCCTTCACCACGAACACAATATCTTCAAGATGGGAGGTCTCCGCACACGAATACCTCTGGTGTTTTGGAGCTTTGTGTTTGGCTCCGCTGCCTTAGCCGCACTGCCACTAACCTCCGGGTTCTTCAGCAAGGATGCGATACTGATTGCGGCCTGGAATCAACCTGACCTTGGTACATGGCTTTGGAGTGGAGGATTATTGGGCGCACTGCTGACTGCCATTTACAGTTTCCGGCTCGTGTTCATTGCCTTTTTTGGTCCAGCGCTTACCGAGCCGGACAGACAGCCTGGATGGAAGATGGCTGTACCGCTAATGCTGTTGTGCGTATTGGCAGTTTTGGGAGGTTGGATTTCAATACCTCTGATGGGCATATTCCCTGAATCCGGCGATGTCGAAATTAACCACACAGTTGAGTACATCTCCATCGTCACCCCGCTGGTAGGGCTGGGCATCGCCTACCTCTTGTACCTTGGACATCAGATTTCAATCCAACCGCTCGCAAACAGTGGCTTGGGCACGTGGCTCCAGGAATTTTGGCGAAGCGGGTGGCGAATGGATAGGCTGTACGAATTAATCCTCGTGCGCCCCTTTACTGCTCTATCACTTTGGTGGCGCAACGAGCCGGTCGATATGATTTACAACGCGGTGATCGTCATTAGCCAGTGGTCACATCGAGGATTGGCAGCAATACAAACCGGCGAGCTTCGCTGGTACGCCACCACAATGGTATTTGGATTTGTTTTGCTCGGTTTGGTTATGTTGAGGAACGCCTCGTGAGTACACTACTACTCATTCTGATTCTCGGAGGCCTTCTCGCCTGGTTCAGCGAGCGCATAAATCCGCACCTACCAAGGACGATGTCTTTGGTCGTTATCTCCTTCGCACTTCTTTTCTTGTTAAGTGAACTAAACGCATTGCCTCAGAGTAGTTTTTCCCTGGTGCCCCACTCAAGCGATGCCAGCACCTGGCTAATGCACAGCCAGCAGCAATGGATTCCCCGATTCGGAATCAGTTTCGAACTGGCTATGGATGGTTTGAGCCTGATGTTGGTAGTGCTAACACTTCTGCTGGGGTTGGTTGCTGTTGCTGCATCCTGGGTCGAGATCGACTTCAAACCGGGTTTGTTTCAGGCCAACATCGTATGGACTCTAGCGGGCGTCATCGGCGTTTTTCTGGCAATGGATTTGTTTCTTTTCTTCCTATTCTGGGAAGTCATGCTGATACCCATGTATTTGCTCATCGCTATATGGGGCCACGAAAAGAAAGTCTATGCCGCCATGAAGTTTTTTATATTTACCCAGGCCTCGGGACTTCTAATGCTGTTGTCTATTATGGTGCTGGCTTGGCAGGGAAGTATCGCTACGGGCAAATTCAGCTTTAGCTATTTTGATCTAATGACCGTGCACCTCGGTAGCAAGTTGGGCTTCGCGGTCATGCTTGGTTTTTTTATCGCCTTTACGGTGAAGTTACCCATTTTCCCTTTCCACACATGGCTACCCGATGCACACACGCAGGCTCCCACTGCAGGTAGTGTATTACTCGCGGGTATATTGCTTAAGACTGGAGCATACGGCCTGCTTCGATTTGCCATTCCTCTATTTCCGGACGCCTCAATGCAGTTTGCACCGATTGCAATGGGGCTTGGTGCGGCGGGAGTCATATATGGCGCAATTCTCGCGTTCGCCCAAAGCGACTTTAAACGACTGGTTGCTTACAGCAGCGTGAGCCATATGGGCTTTGTTCTTTTGGGGCTATATGCATGGAATACCCTGGCACTTCAGGGGGCCGTGATGCAGATGATCGCCCATGGAGTAAGCACTGCAGCGCTGTTCATGCTGGCGGGGGCTTTGCAGCATCGCCTGCATACTCGCGATATGCACCAGATGGGCGGCTTGTGGCACAACATGCCGCGCATGGGCGCATGCGCAATGTTTTTCGCCGTAGCATCACTAGGGCTACCGGGGCTGGGTAACTTCGTCGCAGAGTTTCTAATTCTGGTGGGTCTGTTTGCAGTTAACCCGTGGATAACCGCTATTGCCGCATTGGGGTTGGTTACTGCAGCAATTTATTCACTTTGGATGATACAGCTGACATTCCAAGGCGAACCAGATCTTGAACGCCCGCTACAGGATTTTGCCGGTAGGGAAATGACGACAATGGCCTTTCTAATGCTGGCACTGATTTGGCTGGGGATATATCCCCAGCCAGTACTCGACATGGCACAGCCGGTTTTGGAGAGCTTGCAAAACTCAATCGCATCGACACACAGCATTGCGGGAGAGGGACAATGAGCCCGGCTGATTTCCAGGCCCTGCTACCGATATTGATACTGGCCGGTGGCGCAACTCTGATCATGCTGCAAATTGCTATTCAGCGCAGTATTAAACTGACTAGTGTTTTGACAGTTGTCACTTTCCTGGCTGCAGCCGTATCGTGTTTCTGGGCTGCAGAGGTGGCCCCCAGAATGGTAACACCACTGCTCAAGGGCGATCACATGGCCCTGCTGTTTTGTGGCGTTTTCACCCTCGCCGGGTTTGTCACTACTATTCTCTCTGTTGATTACATTGAACAACGCGGAGATGAGCCCGAGGAGTATTTTTTACTGCTAATACTGAGCACCATGGGGGCATGCGTACTCGCCTACTCTACACATCTTGTTTCACTACTGCTTGGGATGGAGCTACTCTCGGTAGCGTTGTATGCGCTGATTGCTTACCCCGATAAATCTATACTCCCGCTGGAGGCAGCCATCAAGTACCTGGTGCTCTCTGGTGCCGCCTCAGCCACCATGCTGTTTGGTTTTGCCCTGCTTTACGCAATAACAGGAACAATGTCCTTTTCCGAGTTGGGATTACGACTCGCCGCCACTGAAGGCAGTAATGCAATATCGCTATGCGCCGCGGCACTGGTACTTGCGGGATTAGGATTCAAGTTGTCTCTGGTGCCATTCCACATGTGGACTCCGGATGTTTACGAAGGCGCTCCATCCCCGGTTACTGGCTTTCTCGCGAGTGTTTCCAAGGCCGCTGTTTTCATAGCCCTACTTCGCTGGTTTTTGGAATCCAATCTCTTTCAGTTTCCTGTACTGGTCAAGATCACCGGCCTGATGGCCATTTTTAGCATGATTGCGGGGAACCTTCTGGCACTTCAACAAGAAAACATAAAGCGCCTTTTAGCCTATTCTTCGATTGCGCATATGGGTTATCTGATCATCATCTTTATGGCCGCCGGAAGTGTTCAAAACCGTGCGCTGGCGTCCGAGGCCGCGATTTACTACCTGATTGCCTATACCGCCACCACCCTCGCAGCATTTGGCGTGCTTGCCCTCATATCGGCCGAACAAAACGATCGGGAAAACGTCGAGATTCACCACCTTGGGGGTCTGATGTGGCAAAACCCTCTATTGGCGTGCTTGATGATAGTGGCTTTACTCTCCCTGGCAGGAATACCACTGACGGCAGGGTTTATCGGAAAATTCTATATATTGACCGCCGCTGTTAGCGGCTACCACTGGGTACTGGTCGCCAGCTTGATTGTTGGAAGTGCGATCGGCATTTATTATTACCTGCGTATCGTGTTCGAAATGACAAAAAAACCGGATGAGCACCCTTATCAGGTCAATCCACCCAGTTCCTGGATGGTTCGCGCCATGTCGAGCTCACTTATTCTAGGTATTTTACTCCTGGGAATGGCGCCACAGCCACTTATGGAGTACATAAGGTCTATACTACTGTTAAATTAGACCAGCCAGGTTAGATCAAGGAGATAGAAATGCTTCAATCAGTTAACCTTCGCGACTACATGCAGACAAATCCCGTTAAAGTGCGGGAGGAAGACAACGTCCTGGAAGCGATGCAGGTCATCATCGATAACAAAATCTCCGGTGTCTGCGTGATCGATTCCGAAGAGAAGCTGGTTGGGATTTTGTCTGAGCTGGACTGTCTCAGAGCAGTACTGAGTGCCGTATACAATGAGGGAGGTGTTGGCCGTGTCAAAGACTACATGGCAAACGACAACCTGGTTGTCGCACACCCCAATGAAGATATTGTCGATGTTGCTCAGGATATGCTGCTCAAAAACAAGAGACGGCGTCCGGTAGTTGAGGATGGCAAACTAGTGGGCCAGATAACCTGTCGGCAACTACTGAGTGCCGTTAAAAAATTTCAAAGCTGAGTAATCGGGCAAAGCCCCATGGAATGCGGACATTGGCGAATCCGCGGTAAACTGAAAATCCAAATTTCGAGGCAAATTGAATCCTTTTATCGTATTGCGCCTCCCGCTATCGCATAATGTGCACATAGCATCCAAGTCCTTCGTATTCATTTCTCCCAATAAGCCACAGATCATATGATTAAACCGATACCCCAACTTCTCGCGGAAGAGCTTCGCGTGCGTGAATCTCAGATTGTTGCAGCCGTAAAACTGTTGGACGAAGGGGCTACTGTGCCATTCATTTCGCGCTATAGAAAGGAAGTGACGGGTGGTCTTGATGATACGCAAATGCGTTTGGTAGAAGAGAGACTCAACTATCTGCGCGAGCTCGATGATCGTCGTCAAACGATAATCAAGAGCATAGATGAACAGGGCAAACTAAACCCTGAGTTGAAAAAATCAATTCTGGAGGCAGACACCAAAAATCGACTCGAAGATCTCTATCTTCCCTACAAACAAAAACGACGCACCAAAGCACAGATCGCCAGGGAGGCAGGACTCGAGCCACTAGCCATTACCCTTCTTGAAGATCCAAGCCAACAACCTGAAATTGTTGCCGAAAATTTTCTCAACCCGGACCTGGGAATTGAAGACAGCAAAGCTGCCCTGGACGGTGCAAAGCAAATTTTGATGGAAAGATTCGCCGAGAATGCCGATTTGCTCGCCATGGTTCGTTTGTTCCTGCAAGAAAATTCCCTGCTGGCATCGCGTGTGGTTGATGGAAAAGAAAAAGAGGGCGCAAAATTTGGTGATTATTTCGAGCATACTGAACCATTGTCAAAAACTCCTTCGCATCGAGCACTGGCAATGTTCCGCGGTCGCAATGAGGGAATATTGAATATCAGTTTGATGATGGATGTTGAGGAAAAACCCACTGATGCACATCCCTGTGAGGCCATGATTGCTGACTTCTGGCAACTCAGATTCCAAGACCGGCCCGCTGACAAGTGGCTCGCCGAGACAGTGCGCTGGACATGGAGAGTCAAACTTCTAACCCACCTACAAACTGACCTGTTCAGCACGCTTCGAGAGAGCGCCGAACGGGAGGCTATTCGTGTGTTCGCCGGTAATCTTAAAGATCTGCTGCTTGCGGCGCCAGCCGGGGCGAAAGCAACGATCGGGCTCGATCCGGGCTTGCGCACCGGAGTGAAAATCGCAGTGATCGACGCCAACGGTAAAGTGCTAGACCACGGCGCGATATTTCCAACAATGCCGCAAAAGCGAACCCAAGAAGCCGAGGCGACGCTTTTGCGCATGTTTAAAAAATACAGCGTTGAACTGATTGCTATAGGAAATGGTACTGCCAGTCGGGAAACGGATAAATTTGTAGGGGATCTGTTGAGTTCTAACCCAGACTTGAACGTACAAAAAGTCATGGTCAACGAATCCGGGGCCTCAATCTATTCCGCGTCTGAACTGGCAGCAAAAGAATTTCCCGATTTGGACGTTACCATTCGCGGAGCGGTGTCGATTGCCCGGCGCTTGCAAGACCCACTTGCCGAGCTGGTGAAGATCGATCCAAAATCAATTGGCGTTGGACAATACCAACACGACGTCAGCCAAGTCTTGCTCGCTCGGCAACTCGATTCCGTCGTTGAAGATTGTGTAAACGCCGTGGGTGTAGACGTGAATACCGCTTCTCCCCCGCTGCTAGCACGCGTTTCGGGTCTAAACCAAACCATTGCAAACAATATCGTTTCACTCAGGGACGAAAAAGGTAGCTTCGAAAACCGAAAAGCACTGTTAAAAGTTCCACGTTTTGGCGACAAGACTTTTGAACAAGCCGCGGGTTTTTTGAGAATCATGAATGGTGACAATCCACTGGATGCATCCGCGGTACACCCGGAAGCTTATGGTGTAGTAGAAAGCATTGCTGCGAAGAAGGAACGCGAAGTGAGAAGCCTGATCGGAGATTCGAGCTTATTGCGCAGCATCGAACCTGAAATATATACGACTGAAACACATGGCCTACCCACGATAAAGGATATTATTGCAGAGCTAGACAAACCTGGAAGAGATCCACGTCCAGAGTTTAAAGTTGCTGAATTTAAGGATGGAGTTGAAAAAATTTCAGACTTAACACCAGATATGGTCTTGGAAGGAACCATCACAAACGTCACCAATTTTGGCGCGTTCGTCGATGTCGGTGTACATCAGGACGGGCTCGTCCACATTTCCGCACTGTCGAATACGTTCGTCAAAGACCCGCGCGATGTCGTAAACGCGGGCGATATAGTTAAGGTCAAGGTGATTGAAGTGGACGAAGCGAGGAAGCGAATAGCGCTAACTATGAGACTGACGGACAAAGCGGGTGAATCTAATAACAAAAAACCAGATAGCAAACATCGAGGTCACAACAAAAAACCTGCTCGCCCGCATAAAGTGAACACTCCTGTAGTTAACAATGCATTCGCTGATGCATTTGCCAAAGCGAAAAAACAAAGCTGAAAAAAACAAAATGAACTCGAAGCTGAGGCAAAACTATTTCACATTCAGAGAGGTTTAGACGGTTACAAACCAGACCAGTTTTCTTTCCACGCCTCAAATTCTGCGGCGGGTAACGGACGGGTAAAGAAGTAACCCTGAACATAGTCGCAGCCCATTTCTTGCAACAATTCAAGACTCTCCCTGTCCTCAATACCTTCCGCGACAGCTCTCATGTCGAAAAGATGTGCGGTATCAATCATAATTCTAACCAATTCCCTATCCAATAAATCATCTTTCATCGATTTCACAAAATACTGATCAATCTTCAGTTCGCCAGCCGGGATGTGTTTAAAATAGGCCATAGAAGAGTAACCCGTGCCGAAGTCGTCAATAGATAACTCGACACCGAGATTTTTGAGATGCGTTAAATTTTGGAAGCCTGACTCTTTATCATCAATGACGGCAGACTCGGTGATCTCCAAGGTAATGCTGCTCTCTTCCACGCCCCATATGGTGATGCTGTCTTCAATTAGAGCGAGCAAATTGGGGTTACTCACCAACTCTGCCTGAACGTTAATTGCCATGGACATTTCCGAGTGCTTTTGCCATGACTTTAGCTGGCGAAAAGCAGTGTGCAAAATCCACTTAGTCAAAAGATAGCTACTTCCCAGAGCCTCTGCCAACTCGACAGCGCGCTCGGGCGATACAAATTCACCACTGGACAACTGCCATCGCAAAACAGCTTCAGCGTGATCGGCCAGTCCAGTCGCCAAATTTATCTTCGGTTGATAGTACAATTGGAAGTTGTTGTCGTGCAGCGTCTCACGAAATAGTTTCTCCAGTTGAAAGTCTTGTTTAGCGCTGTGCCTTTGATCGGAAAATTTTTCCAGTTGATGATCACCGCCGCGCCTGATGTGAGCTAAGGAGGCCTCAGCCATAGACAGTATTGAAAGTGTGTCGGCCTCACCGGGCTTACCCACAGCAATACCAACATTGACTTTGTTAGGTACTGTTTCCTCGCCAATAAGCCGATCCTGTTCTAGTACTAGCGTTACCTTGTTGACCGCCAAAGCAATAAATCCTGGGCTAGTTAAACCCGGTAGAATAAATCCAAAGTGATGACTACCGACGCGAAAAACGGTGTCGGAAAACTTGCTAATATCCTGTAGTTTTCCGCTGGCCTCAGAAATCAATAAATCACCCTGATCATAACCAAAACGATGATTTATCTGGGTTAGGTTTCCGATATCAATCAACAACAAGCCTAGCAAGGTACCCTTTTCTTTTCCCTGCTCAACATATTGCTCAAGTGACTTTAAAAATTCTGGACGCCTTATGTCAGGTATGCTCACCTTCGGTAGCATCCAATCAGAGCTGAATAGCTGTCATGTCAATGCCATAGGCATTGGGTTCGAGACTGTTGACGATCTCCAGTGGGAGACCATCATCGGTCTCCTTGACGGTAAACAAATCAATCATCTTAATGTCATCGAGCGGTTTACGATTTTCATCGAGCAACACCATTACCCTGGGCCTCAACCGTCTGGTCGGATATTCTGCAGCTACCACCGCTACTTCACCCGATGAAAGCTCAACAAGAGAACCTGCAGGGTAGATTCCTATTGCCTGAATAAACTCTTCAACTAACTCGGACTGAAAGTCTATATCTCTCCATTCGTATATTTTTTTGATGGCCTGAGCTGGCGGGATTCCCCTTGCATAACTGCGGTGGCTAGTTATCGCGTCATAGCAATCTACGATGGCAGCGATTCGAGCAAAAACTGGGATAGTATCTCCTTTAATTCCTCTGGGATATCCCGAACCATCATGCCGTTCGTGGTGACTCGCGACCATATCGATCACGTCCTGATTCAACACTCCATTTTCATTGATGGCGTCGACACCAAGTTCAACATGCTCTTTTACCTGTTCGAATTCTTCCGCAGTCAGCGGCCTCTCAACACTCAATAGATTCTTGTCCAGCTGAAGCTTTCCCACATCGAATAGCAATGCACCGAGAGCAAGAGATCGTAAATCGGATTTCGGTAGGCCTATCTGACGCCCCAGGGACACAGCCCATATTGAGGCTCCCAGGGAATGCTGATAGGTATAATGATCCTCTTGCTTCATCCGTGCCAGCCAGATACAGGCATCAGGATTACGGCTAATGCTACGAATCATGGGGTCAACCGCTTGTTTTAGTTTGGAGACGTCTAGCGCGCTTCCAGCGGCAGCACTTTCAAAAATACTCTCAATGCTATCGGACAATGCTGCGACTGCTATTTGAGCTTCGGGATATTCCTGATCCCAGTCAACAGAATCTGCGTAGGGTTTTAGGGTTTTGTTGGGAAATAATTCCGCTTTCGTCTTTCTAGGGCGTTGATCGGACAGTGCGCGAATCGATGATTCAGGGATTTTACTTAGTCCGCAATCAATATACACATAGTCACAAGTGCTGCGCAATTTGGCGATTTCTTGATCGCTGCGAATGATAAATCCCTGCAGTGCAAAAGAGGTTTCGAGCCAAGGCCGATCGAGATTGGCCACGTGCATCCCCACCTCCAGGTTCTTGCAGTATATTTTGACGATTTCGGCCACTTGACGTCCTATTCAACTACTACTTTCGAAATATAATCACCTTGGAGAGTATAGTTTTTATTGCTCAAAGCCCACTAACATGTATCGAAAACAGAGAATTAGTCGATTCACGTGATTCACTTCGCATTAATGGCTACTAACTTGTGCTCTAGATTAAATTTCAACCGACGTTTTACCAAACAATATTTTCCGCCTTCAGACGCAGGCTCTCTGTTTCACCATTTTTTGTTATTGATGACGACCATCGCCCAAAGCGCATCAGCACCTCTGGGTTGGAGTACAGCAAAGGTAAAGCGAGTAATGCTGAGTCACCCGCACCATTCAGTATGACCAGGTGCTCAGGCTTGTCCGGAGTATTCAGTAGCGCCAAGTTTTTCCACTCCACTTGCACACCGTGGCGTATCTGTCTGTTAATCGCCTCTCTCAAGGACCTAAGTTCCCGAAGTAATTCTAGACACTGACTACGAACACGACTCATGTTTCTTGTAGCATGAAACTGGATTTGAATCTCATCAACGTCACTGATGCATACAGCCCCGTCTTGAGTGAAGTTCCACAATGGACTAATCGGTGCTATGGAAAGCGGTACCGAATCACGATCCTCCGCCTCTCTTAGCATAGAGCTGCAATTTTTCCGCGAACAAAATTCCATCAGTACTCGTTGTTCATACGCTCTTTGTTGGTCTGCGCGAGGATGGGCAAGCACAATCATTCGATCAGCGATCGTCAGTCCAATCGTTCCAGAGGCAGTCTCCGAAAGATCTACGGGAAAGCCTGACTCCACATCTTCCAATGCGATCAGTAACTGGGAGGCAAAACGATCCACAGACGTTGCCCAGCCAGTAAGCTTAGTGTCGTCATTTTTTTCACTCCCCTCTTTTCGGGCGAGATCTGCCTCAGCGATGTAGGTTTCTACGAGCTCTCGCAAGGCAACAATGGCGAATTCTACTCTATGGTTCTGAGGAGATTGTCGGACCGCCGATACTGTGCGATCAAAGAGGGAGTCCGTCCGCTCCGCATCGGACATCTCTGCAAAGACTGCGCGAGAAAACACGATGAGGCTTCCAAGTAAGAAAAGCGTGGGAAGATATAGGCGCTCGAATTTAAGGATGTGCGAACCTCATTTTGATCCTCTCAATTTTCCCATGTCAAGGCGATGATCGTGTGTCACTATAGAATTTTCTGGATAACGGAGTAAATAGCTGCGCGACCATAGACGACACGGCGCTGACAGCCGCCAAAAGTCAGCCTCTTTTAGGAAGATGAGGTGCGAAGTAACCGGGAACCAAATGAACTCAATGGTGCCAAAACTTGATTGATTACATCAGCGGGAGTATTAAGAACATGTGTCGACGGATCTTATTAGCGATTTTAGTATCCCTATTTTCGGTAACAACCTCATTTGGCGAGCAAATTAGAGACTGTGCACCCGAAGGCCTCGCGGTTGGGGGTTACGATCTGGTCAGTTACCATCAGGAGAACGGCCCAAGAATGGGGCTTGAAAGTCATGTCGCGCAAATTGATGGATTGAACTACCGCTTCTCCAGCGCATCCCATCTTGAGATTTTCAATCTCGCCCCCCAAAAGTATCTCCCGGTGTATCAGGGCTGGTGTGCAGCTACTTTAGCGATGGGCCGCCTAGCCTGTCCAGACTATACCAATTACAAAATCGAAGAGGGTAGTCTATTGTTCTTTGAGCTTGCGGGATTTACCAATGGGCGAACAGTCTGGAATAGCGACCCCGCTGGTTTTCGCAAGCGAGCGGACTCAAACTTCGAAAAACTACTCAGATAGTCCATGTCATTCAAACAATACCTGCTCACGCTGGCTTTTCTGATTCCGGCCTCGACCAGCGCTTCCGTTGTACTGGGTTACCATTCGGAAGAACCAGCACCGCAAATCGCAGAGCTTTTATCTTCGATTTCTCCCCAGGGCGAAAATATCGAAATCACGCCATTTGCCAACGTGGACTTATTGACTCAGGCCATAGCTGAAAAGAAGATCGATCTAGCGATATTGGAAGAGCCAACCCGCAGCCTCGATGACGTTACGATGCTATCGGAACTCTATCCGGTTGTGTTGCACATTTTGTATCGCGGTGAAGTACCTCCCGATTCAATCAAGGAGCTACTATCTTTAGGACCTATCTGGGCAGGCCCGCCAGGTGGCTTAGGCTACCAACTCGCACAGGGCCTCGCCTCCGACTACGAACTCTCAACTATCGAGCTTCTACCCGACCCTTGGGCGAAGGAACCTTCAGTCTATTTCATTTTCGGAGGCCTTTTGGCAAGCGATGCACTATCGCGCCTAGACGGTTTCCACCTATACAGTATCGACAGCCCTGAGACATTAATGCATGGGAGCATCGTAGAAGGCATTGTGTTGCGCTACCCCAACCTTCATCCCTTCATTCTTCCTGCAGAACTGTATCCTGGTTTAGCGGCCGAACCGGCTCTAACACTTGCAGTGAACACCCTTCTGGTTTCCCACAACGAATTGGATAACCGAATTGCCTACGAGCTAGCGCTGGGCAGCAATCGCTTAATCTCCGCAATAGCTGCTACATACCCTCTCGCTGGATTGCCGCAACTTCAACAAAATGCTGGTAATGCAAGAGCATTGCCATGGCACAGGGGAGCTCAGCGCTATCTCGATAGAGAATTGCCCTCGTTCCTGGAACGCTATGCCGAATTGTTTGGCGTGGTTTTAACCTTGTTTATTGCCGTCGGCAGTTTGTTCGTAGCCCTGCTTCGAACCCGCAAACAAGCTCGGAAGGACCGCCTCGACGCGTTTTATCAGAGAGTGCTTGACTGCCGTGTGGGTGACCACAGAACTGAGCAAGAAAGAGCCGAAGCCATTAAGACCATTCGAGCGATTCAGCAGCAGGTTTTTGCGTTGGTGATCAACGAACGCATTGATGCTGACGCTGCCTTGGTCGCCTTTTTATCCCTCTCCAATCAATTGCTGGCCGAAGCGTCTCAACACCCACTCCCGCGCCCATAAAAAAACCCCGTAGCACAACGCACTACGGGGTTCGGATTAAAGCCTGGCGATGACCTACTCTCACATGGAGAAACTCCACACTACC
>JBGCGJ010000003.1:0-15883 GCA_045110675.1 Halioglobus sp.
CTTCCATGGCTGCCACTTTGCGGGAGCTAAGCGCCGGCATAACGAGTTTGCGATGCACTGCGTGGAAAGGTTCGTCAGCATTGGCAATGGCGTCTATGGTTCCGCCAAACTGACTCAAATCAAACAGTTCTGGGTTTCCCTTGGCACCGGTAACCAAAATGCCGGTGAGATTGGCGGAATAGTCCTGCTGATTTTTTAACACTTCGTGAATTAGCTGCCAGGAAGAGACTAGATAAACGCTGGTATCAGGTATTCGGTAGACTGGCGCACGATTCAGTAAAGCCGAGTAGAAAAGATAGGGGCTCTCTATGACGTCAGGGTCGAGAACCCGGTACGGAAATTCCGGTGCTACGCTGATAATTCGATTACCTAGTGGAGCGAGTCGCGGTCATTGTAGATTTGGCAAGATTAGCCCTAGGAGCTTTTATTTGCCTGTTTTTTTTTAGCTTTGGTTTTCGTTTTGGTGGTTAATTTGGGCTTTGATACTGACTTTGGTTTGGCTTTCACCTTGGGCTTTGTTGTTGCCTTGGACTTCGCGGCTACCTTCGGTTTAGCTTTTGCCCTGGTTTTGTTTTTACTTATTGTTTTTGTTTTTGCTTTTGCAGCTGATCGGGTCTTCGGCTTCTCCCTGGTTTTTGGTGTCACAATGCCCGCTGCGACTTCGAGCTCAACTAGAGCCATTTCCATATAGTCGATAAGACGCTGGGCTTGCGGAATAGATCTACGGCAGGCAGTGATACCAAAATCCACGTTTTTGTCGTAAGTCACCAAAGTGATATTCAAGGCCATGCCATCGGTGATGATGGACGCCGGGTAGGAGCCATTCATGCGTGCTCCATTCCAGTACATGGGTTCTTGTATTCCCGGTACGTTGGATATAGTGGTGTTCACCGCGGGCATGCGACTGGCCAAGCCAAGTGGCAGTAGCACAAGAGAAGGTGCTTGCATCACCATGCCAACCAGCTGAATTTCCGCTGGACTCATGCCGCTGAAAAACTCTTTACCCGCTTTGACGGAGTTCTGGATTGCGATATATCGTTTTGCAGGGTCGTGTATGTTCGTAGCCAAGTCTGCGCTAATTGCCGCGACGGCGTTGCCAGAGTCGACATCGCCCGCCTGTCTGAGCGACACGGGCACCATCGCTTTGAGGGATTCCTCGGGCAGTTCAGCGTGCTCTTGCATATAGGTTCTCAATGCACCTGCACACATTGCCAGTACGGAGTCGTTAAAAGTGCCTCCGAAGGCTTTGCCAATAGCTCGAATGCGCGCAAACGGCCAGGACTGAGCCACGAAGCGGCGTGCACCATAGACTGAACTGTTGATCGAACTGCGCGGTACGTTCTTAAAAGGCAGTGTCAAGGCACCACCGTTGCCTACCCAGGCTGAGGTAAACCGTCTCAGGGCCCCGAATACGTTGGCGCTTGTATCGAGCCTGGCTTTCAGTTTGTCCGCGACATTGCGTACTTCCTCGTCACTAAAGTCGACGGGTTGCATGTATCCAAGACTGGCCTTGTAGCGATTCCAGGCGGCGAGTGAAATTGGCGAATCCGGCAGGCGCGATTTGGGATCTGCGGACAGCATAGCCCGAGCCATGTGAATCGACCTGGCGCCATCAACAGCGGCGTGATGTGTCTTGTTGTAGAGGGCAAATTGGCGATTCTCTATTCCCTCAATAAGATGCATTTCCCACAGCGGGCGGTTGCGGTCTAACAAGGTGCCGTGCAGGCGCGACACCAGGTTAAACAGCTCTCTATAGCGGCCAGGTTTTGGCAGTGCGGAGTGGCGAATGTGGTAGTCGATATCCAGTGCAGGATCTGGCTCCCAGTAAGTCGGCCCTGCCAAACCTAAAGCACCGGTTTTCAGGCGGTCACCAAAGGGCGGAAGAAAGGATTCCAAGTCTCGCAAATTGTCCGCCAAGTAATGAAGGAACTCTCGCTCATCCGCTCCCTTTGGCAAGGAAAATAGGCTTACCCCCGCCACATGCATGGGCGTTTCCCTGTTTTCGGCCATTAGAAATGCTGTGTCTGTAAAACTTAACTTTTTCATAAATTTCCAAGCCAGCTTTCGCTGCCAATATCATTGAGAGTGAGCGTATGACACGATTGTGTTTAGGATCGTACCCTAGTTTAAAGATAGCAGATACTTGTCAGCGCGGGTAAAAATTTGAAGTCGGCGTTGCTTGTATTTGAACCATGAGCTCTGTGTCAGCCAGCGTGTCCTTTCCAGGGCGCTAACCACCGCTGCAAGGATTTACTCAGATGAGGTTTCAGTTAGATGGAACCTCTCGCCTAGTGTCGTAGGTGTATCGAGATCGGCGACCCTCCAATCCAGTATGCCTCGGCGGATAATGTTGGAATCGGGAATAACACCGCGCTCTGCAAATTCAGCGAGGGATTTCTCCAGGTCGTCAACGCCAAAGGAGAGTAGAAAAAACCCCTCGCCGTGTTCCATCAAGTGACGTCCCGGCACCGAATCTTCATCGTGTGGTGCCACCAGAACTAACCACACGCCGCCGAGCTTTACTCGCGCGGTTGACACTCCCCGTTCCGGCAGCTCAGCAAACTCGAAATCGTCCAATCCCAGAATGCTTTTGTACGCGACTACAGAAGCTTGTAGATCTTTGACAACAAAATTGATGTGGTGGACGGATGTGATCTGTGCCATCAGTAGATTCCTTTGCTGCTTCAATAGGCGTGGATACTTACTGCTTGAACCAGTGATGTCCATCAATGTACTTCTGCAGCGTTAGAGAAATACATCTCCTCCGTTTGGGCTCAGGCATTGACCGCGAAAATGTGCGGCTGCATCGCTGGCAAGAAAGACAAACGCTCCGATGATGTCGTCGACCTCGGCAAGCTTGCCCCGGGGTATCGCCTGGCGTATCCCATCGAGTATGTCCTCAGGCACATCTTCCAAAATGGGTGTTAGTGTGGCCCCCGGTGCAACGCAATTCGCGCTTATATTTCTATCGCCGATTTCCAGGGTTAGGGTGCGAGTAAAAGATAGAATAGCTCCCTTGGCCGCTGTGTAATGGGCAAATCCTGGCGCACCCTTGTAGGCCAATTGTGATGCCGTGTTGATAATGCGACCTGAGTTTTGCTGGTACATCGTCGGCAGGGCCGCTCGAGTGCATAGGAAGGTACCGGTGACATGAACTCCCATCACTGCCTGCCAATCCGCCAGGGTGATTTTTTCAATCGGAGCGGATCGGGCAATTCCGGCGTTGTTCACGAGAATATCCAGCCTCCCGGTTTCGGCGAGGAGTTGGCTGAACATATTGCTCACGTCTTGCTCGTTGCTAACATCAGCCGATGCCAATGTCGCCGTACCTCCGTTGGCTGCAATGGTCGTTTGCACTGCTAACGCGGAGTCACTTCCCTCTGCCGGTGGATAGTTGATAAATACCTGGCAGCCCGCGTTGGCCAGGGCGATGGCGACGCCGCGACCGATGCCCGATGATGCGCCGGTGACAAGTGCAATTTGACCACTGAGGTCGGCTGTTAATGTCATGTACCTGCACTCCCAAAAAGGCTTTACTGTTGGATTTATCAGTTGAGTGACAGTTACACTCGGGAAACGTTTAGTCAAGACCAGCCCGGTTTCAGTCGCCAGTGGAGACTTCTGATAGATTCTAGTGCGGTTGTTGTAGGCATTTCCTGATCTCAAAAATTAATGATGTAAATATTCTTAAGGTGAAAAACTATGAAGTTGAAGGGAATCACTGTGATCGATCTGTCGCTTTTTCTACCCGGCCCTGCCGTGTCGCTGATGATGGCAGATCATGGAGCTCGGGTAATTAAAGTCGAAAATCCCGCTTCTCCTGAGCCTACTCGCTCAAGCCAGTTCTTTCCCTGGACCCAGGGTGATAGCACCGTCATGTTTCGCACGACGCAGCGCGGCAAGGAGAGTTTGACCCTGAACCTGAAAAGTCCCCGAGCAAAAGAGCTACTCCTTGAACAAGTTGCCTCGGCTGATGTTTTTATCGAAAGCTTTCGTCCGGGAGTCATGAAGCGATTGGGCATCGATTACGATGTTGTTCGGGCGATCAATCCAGGTATTGTTTATTGCTCCTTGTCGGCGTTTGGGCAAGATGGTCCCTGGCGGGATAGACCCGCACACGATACTGCCGCTGTCGCCGCCGCTGGCGTTCTCGATTTGTCGCGTTCGCCATCCGACGACTCTGGCCCCGCAATTATTGGGGTAGCGATCTCCGATATGTTGTCCTCTCACCTTGCCTTCGGCGGCATTATGATGGCGCTCTATCGGCGCCATACCACGGGAGAAGGGGACTATATTGATATCAGCATGTTTGAGTCGGTATTGAATGCCTCCCCGAATATCTTAGGTCCAGTCTTCGGAGGGGGGCAAGCACCTGATCGCCTCCAGGAGCGCACCCATGGCGGCAATGCGATGCTCAACATCTATGAGCTTGCAGATGGCCACCACCTCGCACTTGGCGGCGGTGAGCATAAATTCGTTGAGGCCTTGTTTGGTGGCCTCGGTCGACCAGATTTTGTCGAGGCGGTGACGGGCCCGGCGGGAAGTGGTCATCATGCTGCGATCGCCTTTTTGCGAGACACTTTCAGGCAGCGCAATCGAGCGGAATGGGAGGAATGGTTTGAGGGCCGGGATATATGTTGGATGCCGGTAATGAGTCTGGAGGAGGCCTGGGATACCGACCATGTTTGGGCCAGGCAGATGCGCGTGCGCGATGAACAGGGGAACGACCACATGGGCGTGCCGATAAAATTCCGCAATGAGCCGGGTTGTGTTCACTTTGGGCTCGCTAAAGTGGGGGAGCATACAGAATCGATTCTGGCGAATTTGGGTTGCTCGCCCGAAGAACTGGCCTTATTGCGCGCCGATGGCGCGATCTAAGTCGGGTTTCGCCTCCTTTTGGTGCGGATCGAAAGTTAACGAATGTACGTACATGTGCCTTGATTTTATGGAATAGAATGCGCATTATCGATGCTAGCGTTGAAGCATATTCAAGATAAAAAGGGTATTACCATGAGTAAAAGCCAGCTAAGACCTATCTACCTGTCAGTTCTGATGGCCCTGCCAGTCGCAGGAACTCTGACAATTGCGACTGACGCCAGCGCGCAATTGGAAGAAATTGTTGTTACAGCCCGTGCTCGAACTGAGGCACTGCAGGATGTACCTGCGACGATTACCGCGTTTTCAGAAAATCAAATTCAGAATATTGGAGTCCAACGTGCGGAGGACTTTATCTATATGACGCCCGGGGTCACCTTCGTTAATACCGTCGAGGCTGGTGATAGCTCTCTGAGTATTCGTGGTATCTCGGGTGCGCGGGATGGTGAAACCAACTTTGCTTTTATAGTAGATGGCGTTTTGCACACTAATCCCTCTGCCTTTAACCGTGAATACCCGGACCTGACTCAAATTGAAGTGTTAAAAGGCCCTCAGGGTGCGCTCTATGGTCGCTCCGCTGCCGGTGGCGCCGTAATCATGTCAACGCGACGGCCGTCTGACGAAGTCGAGGGTAAGATAAAGATCACTGCCGCTGAAAACGACACCTTTACTGCTATGGCTACCATTGCTGGCCCGCTGGGTGAAAACGTCGCTGGCCGCTTGACGGTAGATCATCGCACTACCGACGGTTTTCAGGAAAACGTTTTCCTGAACGACGAAGTGGTCGACGATTTTGAAGAGACAGGCATTAGCGCCCGTTTGGTATTCGACCCCAGTGAGACGCTGAGTATCGATACTAAGTTGCGTTATTCTGAAGTAGAAGCGGGGGCGATTGCATTTAACGCTGCATTTGAACTGCCCTTTTTCGTGGGTGCGCTGGACGGTGTGCGTAGCTTTGGTGTCGATCCCGAAGCTGCATCAATAGACGTCAATGACTTCGAATGGGTCTATTCCCCCAACGTCGACCCTGAAAACAAGCAGGAGACCATAGAGTTCTCCATCAAGATCGATAAGGAGTTGGAGGTTGGTACCCTGACTGCCTGGGCACTTTATTCCGATCAGGAGCAGAGCTTTATTGCAGATGGTACATCGGGTGCCTTTGGGTTCTACAATGGCAAAACCCATTGTCAGGAAACCGCTGCCGCGCGATCGATCTTGCTGGGTGATAACACGCCCATGCAGCAGCCTACTTTCAATATCGCGGGTTTCGGAGACCCCTCCACCAGCGACGATGATCCATTCTTTCCTCCTTACAGTCCTACCACTTGTGATGGATATCAATATCAAGAGCGTAATCAGGAAGATTTCAGCGCACAAATCCAGTTAACTTCTTCGGGTGACGGTCCCCTGCGCTGGCAGGTGGGAGCGTATTACCTGAATATCGAACGTACCGTGGGTGTTGCACAGCTTGAAGATGATGGACGCCGTAATTTACCCGAGAGTTTCGTTAACCAGTTTACCGATGCTCTTGTCCTGGACGACTTTACGACGGACGTTTTTGCAGTATTCGGCTCGGTGAACTACGACATCACCGATCGTATGGAGTTGTCGCTGGCCCTTCGCTATGACCGAGAAGAACGTGAGGTCGAGAATAAGGTGCCGAGCCCTGCAGACGGCTTCTTGTCTACCAACATCGACTATTGCGGAACCTTTTTCGCCGGTGGTTGTACGTTAAATGGCGTGCCGTTGGAAGGTACACCGTGGAACCCGGCTTTCATTAACCTGGACACCGGTGAAGTCAGTGCTTCGGTCGCTGACCGCGATGAGACCTTTGATGCGGTTCAGCCCAAAATCAGCCTGACTTATGATATGAGCGATGACACCACGCTGTTTGCCAGCTGGGGTGTTGGCTTCAAGACGGGTGGCTTTAATAACCTCGGTGGCACCGAGATCATTGAGCTGTTTTTGGTCAACCCAGATGGTTTGCCAATCGCGCCACCTGAAATTTATGAAGAAGAAACTTCCAGCGCCTTTGAGGTTGGTTTTTCTTCCACCGTAATGGATGGCAGTTTGCAGTTGAACGGCGCGGTGTTTTACACCGAAGTGGACGACATGCAATTCTTCGAGTTTTACGTTGGCCCCTTTGGGTTGCTACGGGTAGTTGAGGCGATTGATGAAGCTACTATTCAGGGCTTCGAGTTGGGCGCCTCTTGGCAGGTAACAGAGGCTCTGCGTGTTGATGCTGGTTATAGCCAAATCGATGGTGAGATCGATAAGATGAGTGTTCGCCCCTATGTATCGGGTAACGACATTCCCAACCTGGCGGAGTACACGGCAAATATTGCCTTGACCTGGAACCAGGAAATATCGGGGAACATGGACCTGTTAGCGAGATTAGAGTACGCCTATCAGGGCGATATCTTCTATCATGTCGTACAGGGTGGCGATCTCGATGTGCCCAGACCGGATGATTTCGAGGGGCTTCCCAATGAAGTACCTGCAGTGCTGTTTGGTGGTCTAGGAACAAGCTATGACAAAACCAAAGTCGACGGCTACGGCATCATGAATCTGCGCTTGGGAGTGGGCACTGACAATTGGCGTGTTACCGCCTTTGCACGGAACCTGCTCGATGAAGAATATGTCGCCGAAGTGATCCTCGCACCGGAATTTGGTGGCGGCTTTGTCACCCCTGGTAATGAGCGCTCTGCTGGTATCGAACTGGAATACATGTTCTAGCGCATTCAGATCGCAAAAAAACCGGAGCATTGCTCCGGTTTTTTTTGCTTTAGCATTTCTGTCTAGCTCTATGCGGTCGGGTGCGACACCCGCGTTAAAATGGAACAGCTAGCTCTGCAGGTGGCAGAATGGTAGTGCGTTTCATCAGGCGTGCTTCATTTTGGTCGAATGGATCCCGTCGATGCATTGTGCAGGCGTTATCCCACATCAGGCAGTCACCAGTCTGCCACTCATGGGAGTAAACAAATTCCGGTCGCACGGACCATTCGAAGAGATAGGCGAGCATCTCTTCGCTTTCCTTCTCACTCAAACCAACGATGCGCGTTGTCATGCCCGGGCAGAGATAAAGCGCCTTAACGCCGGTAATGGGATGTGTCCGCACCATAGGTTGATCGATGTCTTTGGAGCGGCGCTTCTGCGTGTCGTTTGTCGGAACGCTGTAAGCTCGGTTAAACGCCTCGTAGGATTGCGTGGCTTGCTTCCCCTCTAATTGGGTCTTGATATCCTTGGGCAATGCAGCATATGCCGCTGCCATATCGGCAAATTCCGTATTGCCTTGCTTGGCTGGTAAGGTATGCGCGGCCAACAACGATCCCACCGCAGGGCGCGGCAAGTAAATCTGGTCGTAGTGCCAGCCGACTTCGGTGTCGGACAATATCCCGACTAGCTTACCATCTTCTTTTATATTTGAGACGTACAAGATCTCTGGATAATCGGGGGACAGGTATTCAGTTCTAACGTGAATCTCCAATTCGCCGAAATTGCGGCTAAAACCCACCAGGTCTTCTTCGCTGACATCTTGTCCTCGGAACAGTAGCAGCTTGTTTTCGGCCCATAGCGTTTTAGCCGCAGTGACATCCTCGGGAGTGGGCGAAGCCACGACGGAGATACCCTCGATCTCCGCTCCAAAGGTCGGTGCTAGTTTGCGTTTAACGGTCGCCATAAAAATCTCCTGCGGTTGCACTGGCTTACAAAAATTATTATAGATCAAATGTACGTACATTTGGAATAAGATTGCTATCTATGGAATTCGCCTCGGCCTTGCCGTAACTTCAAGATAGACAATTGAGGTAACGACTACTGCAATGCCAAGCAATTGAAATACGGAGATTTGCTCTCCGAGGAAAACGACAGCCATGACGGCCGCGGCTGGAGGTCCGACGGTGCTGGCAAACGCGGCTCGCTGTGAGCCTATTCGGCGAACTCCCTCTGCTATCAGCGACAAGGGTATTATTGTGGCGACTATTATTAGCGCTCCCAACCAGCCCCAGGCTTGCGTCGACATGGAAACATCTAGCCATCCCTGAGTTACCTCATAGTGCACTGCAAAGGCGATGCCTGCCGCTCCCATGGCTAGCAAGGTAAACATTGCACTGCCCATGATAGGGCTCAATTTCGCACTGACCAAAAAGTAAACCGCAATCGTGAGGGCGCAGAAAAATACCCATAACGCGCCTTCAATGTTGGCATTTAACACTTCGGAGCTGTCAATACCTACCACCAAGGCGATGCCTACGAAGGTCGCTAGTAAGGCGACGAGGGTCGATTTTCTTAGAGGTTCAAGACCCAGCAGGACACCGAGCAATACGACCAGGGCTGGATAGGTAAAGAGTAGAGAGCGCTCGACACTGGCATCGATGAGGGTCAGGGCGTAAAAATTACTCATGGAGCCTAGATAGTAGCAAGTCAGGCCGGCGCCTATTGCGGCGGCGGCATGTAACGGTTTTAAACGAACCTCGCCGCGGAATGAACCGGAAAGAATAGCGATAATGGCGAACCCGGGCACAGCCAGTACAGAACGGGTCGCGGCTACTGTCTCATAATCGACGCCCAGGCTATACAAGTGCTTGGCGAAGAGCCCTTTGGCGGCAAGCATGATTGCGCCGATGGCAACGAACACAGTACCCAGCCATAGTCGTCTTAAAGATGCCGAATCACTGTTATGCTGGGTAGGTGGTTTCAGTGTTATGTTGCTCCGAGCTCGGCAATCACCTCATCAGTCGTCATCACCCGAGACCATAGGCGTTGCAGCATGGTTAACGTGGCCTGCTGCATCTCCTCACTGTCTGTGCCCGTGCCATCGCTGACCATTACTACACTGTACTGCGCGTCACAGGCCTCCATTGCGGTCATCGCCACACAGTTGTTGGTCGATACGCCGACGCAGACTACTGATTGAATACCCATGGCCTTGAGGTGGGAGTCTATCCCGGTCGACCTAAATGCGCCCTGGGTGGTTTTGTTCACCACAAGTTCATCGGCTTTGGGGGCCAGTTCCGAGACAATCTCATGCTCCGTTTGTCCGGCAATGTTATTGGTGGCTTTCACAATACCAGCAATATGCGCTGGTACATCGCTGGCATCTGGCATGTTTGCCCCATAGGTAATGTAAACGACTTTGGCAGCGACGGATCTGAAGGCATCCGCCAGCTTGGCTATATTAGGGATCAATACCTGGTCGATGCGGTCAAAGCGATAGCTAGCGTCTTCGAAAGTGCCTTGCTCTGCCAAAATCTTACCCAGTCCCATGTTGCGATTGCCTGTCGCGTTTTGCATGTCGATGATGAGTAGCGCTGTATCATTGGCATTCACGGACACTTTTTGGCTGAATGAGTCGACGAAAGTGGGGCGCATTGGTTTTATCCTTCCGAAATAGAAAATATCTGAACGCAGGGCATGGAACGTCTAACACTATCATTAACATTACCCTGAATAAACTTGAAATGTTCGGACATTTTAGATCAAATGGCCGTTCTCGTAATTTTCATTCACTCTACCGGAGCTATCTGCTATGGACGAATTTGAAGAGGCTGGGTACGGCCAGGAATCCATTGGGTTCGGGGCGCGGCCTGCGGTACTGATCGTCGATCTGCAGAAAGGGTTTACCGATGCGTCTAGCCCACTAGGGCGTTCCGCACATGTGCAACGAGCAGTGGATAACACCGCGACCTTGGTCGATGAGGCTCGTCGGCGCGGCATCCCCATCGCATCGTGTAATGTGTCCTGGAAGAGCCGTGACGACATGGCCTATTGGAAGATTTCCTCCCTCTACGACGGCAGTTTTTTTCACGGTCATCCGTGTACAGATTTCGATCCGAGAATTTCCGACCCGAACTATATTTTTGAGTTTACCAAAACAGCCCCTTCGATTTTCTTTCAAACGCCTGTTCACACCTGGCTGACGAAGCATTGCGTGGATACCACGATACTCACCGGGTGCACTACGTCCGGCTGTGTTAGGGCGTCGATTGTCGACAGCTTCTCCTATGGTTATCGTACGATTGTTCCCGAAGATTGCTGCGGCGATCAGAACGAAGAGGCACATTGGGATAATCTGCGCGACGTAGGTAGGCGCTATGCCGATGTAACGACACTAGCTGACGTGATCTCCCATTTCGACACTCATTTCCCCCCCAAGTAACAGAGGATTCAAGATGCCAACTGCGACTATCAACAATCACAATATGTACTACGAACTCCATGGTGATGGTCCACCGGCGGTTTATATTGGTGGCTGGGATACATTCTGTCATGGCAGAGAACATTTTCTCGCGCGCGGCATGACGGACAAATACTCGGTATTATTAGTCGACTATCGGGGTATTGGTGAGTCGGATGATGATCTGAGTGTCACGCCGAGTACCGAGTTGCACGCTGACGATATCATTGGTCTGCTTGACCATCTCGGAATGACCAATGTGTACTTTGTCGGTCTGGTCGGTATTGGTGCCTGTATCGGGCAATGGGTGGCGCTTAAAAGACCCGAGCTAGTGCGTTGTATGGTGAACATGGGATGCTGGAGCTATGCGGACGATTGTATGCGCGATCAGCTCAACGCGCTGGGTACCATGCACGAGAAGGCTGGATTTCTCGCTTTTCAGGAGCTTGTTGCGGTCTACTCGTTTCGGCCTGATTACTACATCGCCAATCGTCATAAGCTGCTGGGCAGCGGTCGAGTATGGGGTGTACTGGAGAATAATCTGACCGCGCATCTGCGGTTCATAGAGGCGTGCAATAGTCATGATATTCGCCCTCACATGCAGGACATTGCCGCGCCCACGCTGGTTCTTCATGCGGGCCAAGATGTGATTACAGGCCCGCGGACTACAACGCCGCTAGAAGAGGGCTTGCCCAACGCGGTTGGGGTGACAATGTCTGATGTAGCGCATGTGGTCGCAGGAAAGGAAGAAAAAATTGCCTTCTGTAAGATCTTGCACGACTTCCTCGACGCGCACTAAGTTGAGGGTATATATCACTGGAGTTCGCAGTGGCGCGCCATACTAAATGATGCCGCGCGCCCTAAGATCCTCCATTTGCTCCTTAAGACCAAGCTCTTTCCCCAGAAGATCTTCGTTATCGGCACCCAGACCGTGCCCAGGTGAAGTCGCCAGACGCTCCTCATCGAAACGAATGGGGTTGCGCAACACGCGTAGTTCGCCGTCGCGATGTGGCATTTCTGCTCGCATATTGATTTGCTCGACAAAGGGGTTGTCCAAAGCTGAGGGTAGATCATAGACCGGAGCTACCGGCACGTGGGTTTGCAACTTGGCCAGCCAGTTAGCGGTCACATCCTGCTGAAGTATCTCGTCTAGCACAGGCGTCAGTTCGTCGCGATTGCTTGCGCGATCTCGCATGGTGGCAAAACGCGTGTCCTCGGCCAACTCCGGGTGTTCGATGATGTCGATCAGCAGACCCCAGAACTTGTCTGTCATACACATGACGAAAATCCAGCCATCGGCGGTTTTTATCAGCTGCACCGGGGTTTGCGATGGGTGCGAGCTGCGCGGCAGGCGCTCGGTTCGTATTCCGTGGTTCATATACCAGGTTCCAGGATAGCTGAGTTGGTGCAGCGCCACGTCAAACAGGCTGACGTCTACGTCCCGTCCGCCAAATTGAGCGCGCCCTATTAAGGCTGCCAGGCAGCCCATTCCAGCCACGGTACCCGTCATAAAATCAATCATAGAAAGTCCAAAGCGGGTAGGCGGTGATTCTGGTTCTCCAGTGAGCGCCAAAAAACCACATTCGGACTGCATAAGGTAGTCATAACCTGGCCAATCGGCGCGATCGTTATCACGTCCGTAAGCCGAGATATGTGTACAGACAATATCTTCCTTGACTGCCTTGAGGCTTGAATAGTCCAGTCCCAGTCGGGCGGGCTGGTTGCCTCTCAGATTGTTCCAAACCACATCAGCTGTTTTAACAAGCTCGTGAAACAAGGCCTTTCCCTCGTCACTTTTGAGATTTAAGGTGACGCTTTTCTTGTTCAAGTTGAAGGCTTGAAAATAGGCACTATCGTCTTCTCCCATTAGCACAGCACCTGTTTGTCGAGCGGGGTCACCACCGCTCTCGCGGCTTTCTATTTTAATCACTTCAGCGCCGAGATCAGCGAGATACATGGAGCCATAAGGTCCCGCGCCGAACTGTTCAATCGCTAATACTCTGATACCTTGCAAAGGTAAATTCATGAGGGTTTCGCTCCTTGGGAGGGGTTTAAATTCGGTTTCGATCTCGAAAAATTTCCGAGTGGCAGCAATGCTTGCACCATCAGCCCAAATGTTGCATTCTAACACACCGTTGGAGAATACGCGTCAAATGTCCGGTCAATTGATGGTTGGGCATCGACAAACTATTAACTCATTATCAGAGGTCTAATATGTCTTACCGCCTAGGAGTCGATGTAGGGGGGACTTTTACGGACCTCTTGCTGGTCGACGAAACCTCCGGAAAAGTCTTTACCGCTAAAGTACCCAGTACGCCGGATGATTCTTCTATCGGTGTGCTCAACGGCATTGCGCGGGTTTGTGAAACCGCAGGGGTTGACCCCAATAAAATATCCCAGGTGATGCACGGTACGACGGTCGCGACTAACACGGTGCTAACCGGCACTGGAGCCAAAGTGGGGCTGGTAACCACCAAGGGCTTCCGCCAAGTTTTGCAGATTGCTCGATCTTATGTTCCCGGCGGTCTGGGCGGCTGGGTTATCTACAATAAAAGCGATGCTCTCGCGCCACTGTCTTGCACGATTGAGGCAGACGAGCGTATGGGTGCCGACGGCAAAGTGGTGCGGCCCCTCAATAAAAGTGCTTTGAAAAAATCATTAAAGAGTCTGAAGGACGAGAATATTGAGGCGCTGACGGTGTGTCTCATCAATTCCTATGCAAACGGCAGCCACGAAAAGGAAGTCGCCAAGATAGCGAAAGAAGTGTTGCCGGGTATTCCTATTTCCATTTCCTACGATGTTGTGCCGGAAATGCAGGAATATGAGCGTGCGATTACAACCGTTGCCAACTCCTATGTACGCCCTAAAGTTTCCAAGTACGTACAAAATTTGCAGCGCAAGCTCAGTAAGAGCATGAAGGGTGTCAAACTCCATATTTTGCGTTCCGATGGCGGCATGGCATCTTCAAAAGTGGCTGAATCTCTACCCGTGAATCTACTCATGAGCGGTCCGGCAGGTGGTGTATCAGGAGCCGTTTGGGTCGCCAAGCAAGCCGGCTTTAAAAACCTGCTCACCTTCGACATGGGTGGCACCTCAACAGATGTAGCACTGGTTCAGGATGGCAAGGCGCAGTTGCGGCGAGAAACAACGGTGGGAGACGTCACAGTTCGAGCTTCCTCCGTTGATGTTCGTACGGTCGGTGCAGGTGGCGGTTCTATTGCACACGTTCCCGAACTGACGGGAGCTCTTCGAGTCGGGCCTGACAGTGCCGGTGCGGAGCCTGGCCCTGCAGCCTATAACAAGGGAGGGACTCTGCCCTCGGTCACTGACGCCAATGTGGTGTTGGGCTACTTACCCAGTGAAGTTCGCCTCGGTGGTGACATGGAGATCCGCAAAGATCTCGCCGAAAAAGCCATTCGGCCCATTGCCAAAGCCCTGGGCATTTCCGTTAAACGAACTGCAGCCGGCATTGTCGATATTGTCAACGAGAATATGTACGGCGCTCTGCGTCTGGTCTCGGTCGAGCAAGGTTATGATCCCCGAGATTTTGCCCTGATCGGTTTCGGTGGCGCTGGCCCGCTCCATGCCAATGCGCTCGGCAAGTTGATGAATAGCTGGCCCGTTATTATTCCGCCCGGTCCCGGCGTACTCTGTGCCTACGGCGATGCGACGACGCGTGTTCGCGATGAGGCCTCCCGTACCTTTATCCGCCGCTTTAGCCAGGTCAGTGTTTCACAGGTGACGAAGGTCTATGAAAAGCTCGCCGCTCAGGCTGAGAAGACCATCGAGAAAGAGGGGGTTGCCAAGAAGGATCGCAGTCTCACTTACCAGGCAGATATCCGCTACCACGGCCAGGGCCTGCTTTTGACTGTGGACTTTGAGCTGAAAGATTTGCGTTCAAAAGGTCTCGATGTTATCGGTGATCAGTTTGAAGAAATGCACAAGCAGCTGTTCACCTTTGCGCTTGAAAACGATAAGGAAATCGTAAACCTGCGGGCTGTGGCCCAGGGGCGTGCGGCCGATATCAAAGCGCAAAAAGTTGCTAAAGGTTCGCGTACACCCAATAAGGCATCCGTTATCGGTAGCTCCAGTGTGTATATGGACCAGAAAGATCAGCAGGCGACGCTCTATAAGCGATCAGAGTTGCGTGCGGGCAACGAAGTTCCAGGGCCGGCTGTATTGTTGGAGATGGACTCAACCACGGTTATTTTGTCAGGTCACATCGGCAAGGTAGATTCTTACGGAAACATTTTGATCACGCCACAAGCGTAACTAACGAGGAGTTTAGCCCATGCCAGCAACCATCGTTGAAAGTAACACCAGCAAATTTAAGCGGAAGAATATAGACCCTATCACGCTCGACATTATTGAAAACGCAATGATGAACGCGAGATATGAAATGGATACTGTGCTGTTCAGAACCGCCATGTCCCCGGGTATTCGCGAGCAGCATGACGAATTTCCAATGATCGCGAATCTCGAAGGAAAGATGGTCGTCGGTCAGTTCGGTAGTTTTATCCACGGTTTCAAGGAAGCCTATGACGGCACGATAGAGGAGGGCGATCTGTTTCTGACAACAGACCCTTATTCTTGCAACGGCGCTATCAGTCACGTTAACGACTGGCTACTGCTGCGTCCTATCTTTAAAGACGGTCGCTTGATTGCTTACTCGGCCATGTTCGGTCACATGACAGATGTGGGCGGCAAAGTCCCCGGCAGTCTGCCAACCGATGCTCGAGAAATATTCGAAGAAGGTATTCGTATACCGCCTACCAAGATTTACAAAAACGACGAGCTACAAGAGGACCTGCTCGATCTTATTATGCACAACTG
>JBGCGJ010000004.1:0-95638 GCA_045110675.1 Halioglobus sp.
GTGGTCGCCGTACGCTTGGTCTTTGCCGAACTTTGCTCGACTGCTCTACTCACAGGCCAGCTTTGGTCGATTCGTCCGAGGTTCTCTTCCCGGATTTCCTCGTTCATACCGCGATTCACCGGAGGCTTGCTGGGGGTAGGAGCGGGTTCTGGTTTGTCTTCTATCTTTTGCGCGGGAGGTTTTGAGTCGCTTTGTGTAGACTCATCATCCAGCGGAATTTTTTCCAGCGCAACGACTACACCTACTTTCTTTAGTGCCGAGAATCTCTCCGCCGCGCTCTTTCTATCGAGGTCGCGAACCAAGGTGACAGTTTTGCCGGTGAAGAACAGTTCTACCTGCGAAGAGTCGTCCAACTCTAAAATTTCGGCGAGCGTCGCCTTGGCTCTAGCCGGGTCGTAACCGGGCAGTATTTCGCCGCTAAAGGTGAGGTTGAACTTATTCACCTCGCGCCCCGTTCCCCCATTATTATTAGTAAAATTTCAGGGCTAAATTTACGGGTTTTCCGCGGGGTTTTCCAGTGCAATACTACCTGCGCAATGCTACCTGTACTTAAGGTCTCACTGACCTACTCAAGCGTCAACAATATCGAATGTCAGGCCGGCGTTGTCCTGCAATCGCGCCAGTAGGTGTTGTCCCATAGCCGAGGATGGCGTCCAAATGCCGCCGCCGGTTAACGGTTTGTCTTTTGCCAGGCAAACCGCTGACTCGGCCAGCATTTTTGACGTGGAACCATAGCCCGGATCCATATCCCCGGTAACGCGAGCGCGCAGGCTTTTATCGCTATCTTCAGCGTGTCTGCCATGAAAGAAGATTTCGTAGTGCCCGGCCTCTCGAGCGGATTTTGATGGGCCTTCGCCGGGTTTCGGCAAAACCCGCTGAGCTAGTTTTCTAAAAGGGCCAAAGCTCAGTGATCGCATTCCTCCCGTTGTAGCCAGAGCTGCTCCTTTGGCGATAAGACGTGAGTCTGTTAGCAAGGATTCGTCGTAGCGAAATCCCTCGCTCCAGGGGAACCCCATGAGAGCGTTGCTGCGCCTTACGACTCGGGCATTGATTGCCGCCATCACGAAGGGTGCAGTCCACTGATCGAAATCGGCATCGTATCGAGCGTCGGTTTGATCGAGCTCGTCGTCGCCGGGTTGGGCGTCTTTAGGATACAGCGAGTAGGGATTTTCCATTGCCTGCTGAACGAACTCGTTTCCTTTTGCTTCGTCCATCATGTTGAGCATGCTGGCGATTGTGCCACCGCTGGCGGCTCCGCGAGTGCGACCGATGCGTGCTTTGACCTGTATCGCCGGCGCACCGTGCTTTTCGATCATGGATTGTTGCAGAAACCAGGTGCCCATATCCGAGGGAATAGAGTCGAAACCGCAGGTGTGCACAATGCGAGCACCGCTTTTGAGTGCCGCTTCCTGGTACTGTTCAATAATCTTTGCCATCCATTGAACTTCCCCGGCAAGATCGCAGTAGTCCGTGCCGGCGTCCACGCAGGCTTTGACAAGTGATGTGCCATACAATGCATAGGGACCTACTGTGGTGCATATTACTTTGCTGCGCGCCGCAAGGGCTTCGATACTATTCGAGTCATTGCTGTCAGCCACTATGATCGGGAGTGCTTCAACATCTGCTCCGTCCAGTAGAGAATTTCGCACTTCCTCAAGTTTATCTTGATTGCGCCCAGCGATGGCCCAGGTTAAGTCTCCGCTCAAGCCGTATTGTTCCATCAGATATTCGGCCACTAACTTACCGGTAAAACCGGTGGCGCCCCATACTACAATGTCAAATTCGCGTTTCTTCACTGTGTCTCCTTGTTAGTTTTTATGCAGATCGGTGAACGCTGCACACAGTCGAATGGTCTCTAGAGAATTCGCCAGGTAGCGCGGTCCGGATTCCAATTTCTCAATCATTGGAGCGAAAAAGTCGTCTATGTCGTCTGCCTGTGTTCGATCGCAGAACCCTCGGAAATAGGAAGGGATTTGGCCCTTCTTCCAGGTGGGTATTCGATCCAGCACGGCGGTCATGTTTTCCTTGGACCAGTCCCAGATCGCTTGACGGTTTTTCTCTTCGGACATTTGCCCGTAGAAAATGTTGGGTATTTCATTGTCGCGAAGATCGGTAGAGAGAATGCGTCCTCTCACCTCAGCGGCAACGCTGGGATCGGGGCTCTGGGCGATGGCGTAGAGCAGATACTGCCGCAGTTGAGCGTTGTCTTGCTCGAGGAAGTGTCGCCACAATAAATCTGTAAAGGGTTGGCCCAACTCCTGTGCTGCAACGTTCAGCGCCAATCGACGCAGGTCAGATTCGAGAGCTTCCGGGTGCAATGCCTCGTCGCTTTTAAAGCCTGTATAGGCTACTGCCGAATCGACCAGGGATGAGCGAATAGCAGTGTCTTCGGCGCCATGTGCTAACGCCGACATTGCATATTCCCGGAATTGTGCTTCGTCAGGCCGCCGCTGCGGCAGCGCATTGAGCCGATCGAGCTGCGGCTGATACCACTCACTGAATTTGGCTTGAATGTCCTTCTTTTCGCTTTCTGTGGCCACGAAATCCTTGATTTTGTACAAATCACTGAGTGGAGCCATGGCCACGCGCCAGGATTTGGCGCGGGTGATCTCAGGTACGGCGGCTAAGTAGTCGTCCAGTGCCATACTGCCATTGTTCAGCGCTGCGCTGAGGCTGTTTGCAATCGATATCTGTTCAATCACTGAAAGACCTTCGAAGTATTGCATCAGGGACAGCCACTGATCAGCCGGTAATGCCCAGCGGTAGTAGCCGTTGCCACCGGTATTGGGCAAGAGAGCGTTGGGACAGGTTTTGTTTTTCAGCGCAAAGGTCTCCCGCTGTTCTTTCAGTAAAAAACACTCGCTGCTTGAGGTGTTGTCAAAAATTGAACTCAGACACATAGGAATAGTCCAGGTTTGATCGATGGAACCCGAGGACCCCGTCGGCAGATAACGCTGTTGCTGAACTTCTACAGCCGCGCCATTCGCGTCGCACTTGAGTTCCGCGCGAAGCAAGGGTAAGCCGGGCTGCTCAATATAGCTATTGAAGGCCGCCCTTAGGTCGTCACCCGCCACCTGGGGATTAGCATCCGCTATCGCGCCGATAAAATCATCTGCCGTAGTATTCCCAAACGCGAAGGCCTTCATGTAATGTCGAATACCGGTTCGAAAATTATCTCTGCCTAAAAAGGACTCAAACATTGACAGTACGCCGCCACCTTTTTGATAGGTAATACCATTAAAAGCGGAGCCAATATCTTGATGTCGCACAATGGGTTCGCGTATTTGCCTGGCGCTGGCCAAACTGTCTATGTTCATTACCCTTGAGGCACTGTTCGCCAATGAATTGCGGTACTTCTCATTGGGATAAATACTGTCCAGGACGATATATGAGTTCCAGGTGGCAAACGATTCGTTCAGCCAGATATCATCCCACCAGACCGGCGTCACCAAATTGCCGAACCACTGATGTGCCAGTTCGTGGGCATGGGTAGTAAAAAATGCTCTTTTTTGATTCACCGGTGATTTTTCGTCGAGCAGAATAAGTTGCTCTCGATAGGTGATGGCACCGGCATTCTCCATCGCGCCCGATCCAAAATCTGGAACCGCAATAATGTCCAGTTTCGCGTAGGGGTAGGGTGTATCAAAGTAGTGTTCCAGAGCAGCGACCATGCTTGCAGTATTTTCGAGTGCGTAGTGGATCTCTTCGGCTTTGCCGCGAGTGGTAATACCTCGCAGTGGTATGGCTTTTGATCGCAGGGCGGTGGGAGGCACAGACGCCCACTCGACAACATCAAATGGACCCACTGCGAAGGCAATCAAATAGGTTGGCAGTGGTTTGGTTTTTGCAAAAACCAGGGTCTTTGTTTGCCCCTCATTGCGCGTTTCAGAGACTACGGGGGTGTTCGTGATGGCAGCGTAGTCTTCTGGAACAGTCATGCTTAAATCGAAAGTGACTTTGAAAAAGGGTTCATCGAAAGACGGAAAGGCGAGCCTGGCTGAAGTAGCCTCAAATTGTGTAAACGCGTAGGAGTCAGCGCCTTTGACCACTTTATAAAGTCCTTCCAGGCTGGTGTTGAAGGGGGCGGTGTAGGTCAGTTTCAGAGTGGCTTTTCCGGCCTTAAGTGGTGATCCGGCGGTGAGTTTAGCTGCACCGGTTGCGTTGGCTTGCTCCCATTGAAGCGGTACCACCGCGCCATCGGGTAGGGTTGCCGAAGCGCTTTCGACACTCAGGTCTATCCCGTGGAGCCAAATTAAATCAGTGTCGCCGCGTAGTTCAATTTCAATGCTAGCCGATCCGCTAAAGCGTTCTTTGCGCGGATCGATATCTAGATGCAATGAATAATGGGTGGGCGCAATGCCTTCGGGCAATCGTGCGGCGGGCGGCGTTGTCGATAGCTGCAGTTTAGTGCCCGAATGCTTGTAATCTGGCTGAGCCAGACTCGATTCGGCTTGGCCTCCAAACTCACTCATCGGATCGCCTATGTTGCTACACGCCGCAAGCACCGCTGCCAGTGCGAAAGCGACGAAGAATGTTTGTGGTAACTTTTTCATAGCGCAAGTCCTTTGCGTAGTTTTAGTGAATACCGTGCATCATTTTCTTTAGAACGGGCGACAGCAGCAACAACATTGCGGCCGTGCCCAATCCCACCCAAAGTAAGCTAGTGAACAGCTCTGTGTAGCTCGCCAGTGCCAAGGCAACATCGACAATACCTCCGTCGACGGTTTCTATCGCAGCCAATTTGGATAACTGCACAGCGACAAATTCAGAGTAAGCCGTAGCCAAAAACCAGGCGCCCATCATGACTCCAACCACACTGGGGACGGCCAGTTTCGTTACAGCAGACAGACCCACGGGGGAGAGACAAAGCTCGCCGCAGGTATGCAAGAGATAAGCTAGCACCATCCAATAGGCGGCGACTTGCCCCAGTTCATCGGGGGAGTTCGCCCCCCATACTAGCGCGCCGAACCCCAGACCTGCCTGCGCGATTCCCAGTGAAAACTTCACCGGGGTGCTAGGCTCGAATCCTCTGCGGGCCAAGGTAGTCCACAGCCATGCAAAGACGGGCGCGAACATAAAGATAAACAGGGAATTCATCGCGCCAAATTGAGAGGCTTTAAGTTCGAAACCTAAAAGATTGCGGTTTAGGACGCGATCGGCATAGAGGGTCATTGAAGCGGCGCTCTGTTCGAAAAGAGCCCAAAACACGACTGTGGACATAGTGAGAATAATCAAAACAATCATTCTACTTCGCTCAACCGGGTTGCATTTAACGGTGATGAACCAGATGAGTCCCACCAATACTGCGATGGACAATAGGTTGAGAGAATGTCCAACAATGCTGTGAAACTGCAGCATCTGCCAGACCACAAACACCGCAAGAAAAGCAAATAGGTAGATGGTGAATTCTCTGTTGAGGCCGATAAACGATCGTTCCTTGAGGAGCGCGATGTCTTTGGGCTCGGCATGTCCCCGCAGATGTTTCTGGCCGAGTAAAAATGTGATCAAGCCAAAGGCCATGCCGATTCCCGCAGCGCCGAAGCCATAGCGCCAGCCATAGGTTTCTCCCAAATACCCGCACAAAATCGTCGCGGTGAAGGCACCGATGTTAATTCCCATGTAAAAGAGGGTAAAGCCTGCGTCGCGCCTGGGGTCGTTTTCTCCGTAGAGTTGTCCCACTATTGTCGAGATATTGGGTTTTAGAAAACCGACGCCGATGACAATTAACGCCAGGGAAAAATAGAATATTTGCAGAGCGCTCTCATCCCGGACGATGCCATTGTCGGTCAGTTTTGCCTGTTGGCCCTCAACGGCCATTCCCAGGTGGCCCATCACCAGCAACAGCCCACCAAATACAACGGCTTTACGCATGCCTAGATAACGATCTGCCAGCAATCCTCCAATCACGGGCATGGCGTAGACCAGAGCCGCATAACCGCCGAGAACCTCCAGGCCGTTGATATCAGTGAATAAATGGTATTTAGTAAGGTAGAGCAGTAACAAGTACTTCATGCCATAGAAGGAGAATCGCTCCCACATTTCGGTGGTGAAGCACACAAACAGACCTGTGGGATGGCCGAAAAACCCCGTGTCTTCGCGCGGGTCTATTGCGGGAGCTGTGGCAGATGTCATGGAACTGCTTCCTTGGCGAACCTGGCTTTCCCCAGCTTAAGTTAGCGGCTCAGCCTTTTATTTTGAGCGGTCCTGAGTAAGACGAATAAAGTCCACAGCTCCTCAGTATTACTATTGAGGATTGATGGAGATTATACGTCTCATAAAGGTCGCGTGGACGGTACGACCTGATTTGAACAAAAATATAGGCGCCTAAAAATGAAGTATCTGTTAGTTATCAGTGGCTTGTTCTTTTTTCTCTCATCGCTGATCCAGGCCGAGACCCTTTCCCAGGGGGCTGCCGAGGCGCAGTTGACTAAAGATTTGCATCTTCACACCGCTGAACTTGCCAGTGATGCCTATGAGGGCCGCGAACCCGGGACGGCTGGCGAGCAAAAGACTGTTTCCTATCTCGCTAAAGAGTTTGAAAAGCTGGGCCTTGCGCCGGGCAATTCCGGCAGCTGGTATCAACAAGTTCCGATTACTGCGGTCACCAGCAACCCGGATGTGATCATGAAGATGCGCGGCACCGGCGTCTCTCTGGATTTGGCTTACAGCCTGGATATGATGGCCGCCACCCAACGGCAGGTTAAGAGCGTTGGGCTGAAAAATTCGCAGTTAGTGTTTGCCGGTTACGGGATTGTCGCGCCAGAGCGAAATTGGAACGATTATGCCGAAATCGATGTCTCAGGTAAGACGGTTGTTGTGTTAATCAATGACCCCGGATTCGCCACCCAAAACCCAAAGTTATTCAACGGCAATGCGATGACCTATTACGGACGCTGGGATTACAAGTACGCTGAGGCTGCCAGGCAGGGAGCGTCCGGTGTCATCATTGTTCATGAAACGGCGCCGGCGTCGTATCCCTGGGAAGTCGTAGCCAACAGTTGGTCTGGTGCCAACATCGGCCTGACGGCGGACAATCGCAATGTGGATAAATTGCAGGTGGAAGCATGGATCACCTTTGAGCAGGCTGAAAAATTGTTTGCGAGCGTTGGAATGGATTACGCCGAGAGCAAAAACGCCGCTGCAATAGCGGGTTTTAGAGCCAGCGACATGGGTGATATCAAAGTTAGCGTGAGTCTTACCAACACGATTTCCACGGCTAAGAGTCGAAATGTGCTCGCGGCGATTCCCGGTTCGAAATATCCAGAGGAAGCGATTGTGTACTCTGCGCACTGGGATCATCTTGGTATCAGGCCAGGTGTAGAGGGTGACAATATCTACAATGGTGCCGCGGACAACGCCTCGGGCGTGGCTGCGCTGTTGGGTTTGGCACGATTATTCAGCGAACAGTCTGTCGCTCCTCAGCGCACTGTTTTATTTCTTGCGGTTACCGCCGAGGAATCCGGTCTGCTGGGCTCCAAGTGGTACAGTGAGAACCCGGTTTTTCCCATCGCCAAAACCGTTGCTAACCTGAATATGGATAACCTCGCCAAGGGCGCTATTGGCAAAACTCACGATGTCGCAGTGGTTGGATTTGGCAATAGCGAGTTGGAAAACTACCTAGGTGAGGCAGCAAAAATTCAGGGGCGCGAAGTCGTACAAGAGCCCGCCCCTGAAAAGGGATTGTATTATCGTTCCGATCACTTCTCGTTTGCGCGAGTCGGAATCCCGGCGCTGTACTTAACCACCGCCACGGACAGTATCGAACACGGAAAAGCCTGGGGTGACCAACGGCTGGTTGACTACTACGCGAACGACTACCACAAACCCTCTGATGAATATCTCAAGTCCTGGGATTTGAGTGGAGCATCGCAAGACGTAATGCTTTTGTATACGATTGGCGCCAAATTGTCTTCCAGCAGAGATTTCCCGAATTGGAACACTGGCAACGAGTTCAAAGCAACGAGAGATGCGTCCATGGCGGTTTCTCATTGATTCTGGAAATGTCTCAATCGCGGAATAGTACGACCCTATGAGAAGTTATCGAACTGTTTTGGCGCGGGTATTGGCAACTGTTCTCGCCCCGGCCTTATTGTTGGGATGTACTGAGGGTCCCTGGAACGATCCTAATCCTCCCTCGCCAGAGGGTAAGATCACTTATCAATCGGTGATCTCTCCGAGACCCCCCAAGCATCTCGACCCTGCAATATCCTATGCATCGGATGAAAGTCTGTTTCTCATGCAGATTTATCAGCCGCCAATGGCTTACCACTTTCTCAAAAGACCCTACGAACTTATTCCGCAATCCCTGCTGTCGGCACCCACTGTTGAGTACCTGGACAGCGAAGGGACTGTGCTGAGTGAAAGCAGTGAAGAGGTCGCTTTTAGCCGCTATACCTTAAACTTCAGATCAGACCAGCAATACCAGCCGCACCCTGCTTTTGTGGTCACCGAATCCGGCGACCCTCACTACCTGTTTGAGAATGCAGAGCAGGGCAGTGCGTATACGCGGTTGGATGATTTTCCCCAGACCAGCTCACGTTCAGTCAGGGCCGAGGATTATGCCTATGGTATTAAGCGCCTAGCCGATCCTTTTTTAGGCTCGCCGATGCTGAGCTTTATGGGCAAGTATATTGTCGGTATGAAAGAATTTTCCGAAGTATTGCAAAACGAAAAACGTGATGGCTGGCTGGATCTCGATAAGTATCAGATGAAAGGCTTGGATGTGGTGGACGACCACACCCTAACAATCACGATAAAGGGGCGATATCCACAATTTGTGTACTGGTTGGCGATGCACTTTTTTTCACCCATACCCCGGGAAGTCGACCAGTTTTACAGCAATCCCGGATTCGCCGCGCGCAATCTGACTTTGGACTGGTGGCCCGTGGGCAGTGGGCCATTCATGATGGTCGAAAATAACCCAAACAGCCAAATTGTGCTGGAACGCAATCCAAACTATCCCGCAGATTTTTTCCCCAGTGAGGGCGGTCCGGGTGATCTGGAAGCGGGGTTTCTGGAGGACGCAGGTAAAAAGATTCCCTTTATAGACCGGGCGGTTTTTAGGATTGAAAAAGAGGTTCTACCCCTGTGGACCAAGTTTCTTCAGGGCTATTATGATCGCTCCGGTGAGTTGCATGCCAATACGACAGGCGTATTCGATCAGGCCTTTGTCGTTGGACCCGATGGTCTGGAAATGTCCGGCAATCTCGCCGGACATAACATCACTTTGTCAGCCGACGTTAAACCTAGCCTCTATTACTATGGCTTCAATATGCGCGATCCCGTGGTGGGGGGATATACCCCCGAGAAGCGCAAGTTGCGCCAGGCCCTGCAGATTGCCTTCAATACCGAAGAGAATATCAATATTTTTTATAAGGGCAATGGGATCGCATCCCAGAGCCCGATACCACCCGGCATTCCCGGCTACCTGGAAGGCGAAGCCGGTATGAATCCCTATGTTTACGACTGGGTTGATGGGAAAGTTCAGCGTAAGTCTATCGAATACGCGAAAAAGCTGCTGGCGGAAGCGGGCTACCCCAACGGACGGGATTCCCGAACGGGTGAGCCCCTGAAAATTTTTATCGACGTGCAAAGCCAGGCTATTTCGAATACCAGCATGCGTTGGATGGACCGAATTTTTGATGCCATCGGTGTGCAGGTGGAGTATCGACCAGCCGATTGGAACCGGACGCGAGAAAAATTGCTGACCGGCAACACGCAAATTTATTCTCATGGATGGTTAGCGGATTATCCGGACCCGGAGAATTTTCTGTTTTTGCTCTACGGCCCTGAAAGCCCTCTCATATGTAAGTGTGACGGCGCCAACAATTCCAACTATGAAAATGAAGAATTTGACCGGCTCTTTGAACGTATGAAGGCGATTGAACCCGGTGCAGAGAGAGACGAACTGGTCGCGAGGCTTATCGAGTTGTTTCGCCGCGATGCCGTTTGGCTCTACGGCTGGCACCCCAAAGAAATGTACCTCAACAATGAATGGGTACACAACACCAAGCGACACGGTATTTCAAAAGGTACGTTAAAGTACATTCGTATTGACGCGCCTCTGAGAGAGCAAAGACGAGCGGAGTGGAATCAGCCGGTGACCTGGCCACTTTATGCGGGCGCTTTGATTATCGTCGCTCTGTTTTTGCCCGCGGTGCTTGCCTATCGTCGCCGTCAAAATGCTACTGCGCGCTAGATTGGAGATATTCCCGTGTTTGCCTACATTGTAAGACGCCTCTTGTATGCCATTCCGATTCTTATCGGCGTGAATTTACTGACGTTCACCCTGTTTTTTGTGGTGAATTCCCCAGACGATATGGCCAAATCTCAACTGGGTGAAAAATACGTTACACCCGAGGCCATAGCCAACTGGAAGAAGAAAAATGGCTACGATAAACCGCTGTTTATGAACGCAGACGTCGAGGGTCTTGGGGCGGTAACCGACACCATCTTTTTTAACAAATCCGTAAAGTTATTTGCGTTTGATTTTGGACGTTCGGAAACGGGTCGCGATATTACCACCGATGTTTCTACCAGAATGTGGCCAAGTCTTGCCGTGGCACTTCCTACGTTTATGGTGGGCATCTGGGTCAATATCTGTGTCGCGCTGATGGTTGTCATGTTCCATGCAACCCGCCTGGATCGTTGGGCGGTGATGCTGTTTGTTATGCTGATGTCGATCTCCTCGTTGTTTTACATTATTGGTGGGCAATACCTTGTTGCCAAAACCTGGCGACTGGTACCAATATCCGGATTTCATGCCGAGGGAGATGTCTGGAAGTTTCTGATCCTGCCTGTGATGGTTGGGGTTATTGCCGGCATCGGCGCGGGCGCGCGTTGGTATCGCACTTTATTTCTCGAGGAGGCCAATCAGGATTATGTGCGGACCGCGCGGGCCAAAGGCTGTAGCGAAATTACGATTCTTTTCAAGCATATATTACCCAACGCCCTGATCCCTATTTTGACTGGTGTGGTGGTGCTCATTCCGACCTTGTTTATGGGCAGCCTGTTGATCGAATCTTTCTTTGGTATTCCGGGGCTTGGCAGCTATATGCTCGACGCCATTCAGTCTCAGGATTTTGCTATTGTGCGGACGATGGTTTTTATCGGTTCCATTCTCTACATCCTCGGGCTAATTCTCACTGATATTTCATACACCTGGGCAGATCCCAGGGTGCGATTGGATTAGGTGGGGTCGCTTACATGAAGTTTATCGTCCTGTGGTCCGACCTTCTGATCTTTTTTCTGGTGTTTGCCTTGAGTTTGTTTTTCTACAAGCTGCGAGAAGACCCCCAAACGCGCGAACGTTGGGCTCAGGTATTTTCGGCTCGCATTGGTATGGTCACCTTCACCATCATTATTGGCTATGTGGCTGTGGCACTGTTGGATTCAATTCATTTCCGCAAAGCGCTAGATACTCCTGAGGGAATGTCCACCGAGGAAATTTTTTACGACAACAAAGTGACCAGTGTTCTCGATATGATGATGTTGGGCATGGGTGATAGATACGAACGAACTTATTCGGCTCCCTTTGCGCTTAAGTCTTTTGAAAAGAAGGACATGAAGGATGCACAGGGGCGTGACATCAGGGATTTTCCAGACTTGAAGCACGCCGGGCAACACCTGGAATCACCCGCGGACAAGGGCTCGGACATTCTGCAAAAAAGTGCTGTTGGCGTATTGTATGGATTGCTCATTTCCGCATTGATCGTGTTCGTTCAATGGGTTTTTCTCCGTGGCAGCGTCTACCCGTGGATGGCATCGTGGATCACCCAGGCGGTCGTTGTTACCGGTTTGAGCTGGGCGGTCTACATCAGTGGCTATTATCATGTACTGGGCACTGACCTGGGAGGCTCCGACGTATTTTTTCAGAGCCTGAAAGGTATTCGCACCGGTGTTTTACTCGGCACCCTGGCCACCTTGATCATGTTGCCCATCGCCGTGACGCTGGGTGTTCTCGCTGGGTATTTTAAGGGCTGGGTGGATGACTTGGTGCAGTATCTGTATACCACCTTGAGTTCTATCCCCGGAATATTACTCATCGCCGCTTCGGTGTTGTTGTTCCAGGTCTACATCGATCTGAATCCGGACTTTTTCTCTATTGGTATGGAAAAGGCCGACGCCCGTTTTGTTGCCCTGTGCTTTATTTTGGGGGTAACCAGCTGGTCCAGCCTGTGCCGACTGATGCGAGCGGAAACGCTAAAAATCAGCCAGTTGGGGTATGTGCAAGCAGCCCATGCGTTTGGGGTGAGTAACTTCCGAATACTGACTCGTCATGTATTGCCCAATGTAGTGCACATCATTCTGATTACCTTTGTGTTGGATTTCAGCGCCTTAATCCTGGCCGAAGCGGTGTTGTCCTATATTGGCGTGGGCGTTGACCCTGCCATGGGTAGCTGGGGCAATATGATTAATGGTGCCCGTTCAGAATTGTCGCGCGAACCGACAATCTGGTGGACCCTTTCCGGCGCGTTGTTCTTTATGTTTGTGCTGGTGCTCGCCGCCAATCTGTTTTCCGATCTCGTTCGGGATGCTTTCGATCCGCGAACCAGTTTACAAAGGAGCGAAGCATGAGCGACGTAGTGCTCGATTCAGCTTCTGCACCGGAAATCCGCATGCAGGTTCGCGATCTGGCTGTGGTGGTAGCGGACAGTGGCCAGGAAATATTAAAAGGTGTGAGCTTCGATTTGGAAGCCGGCAAAATCTTTGCATTGGTGGGGGAGTCGGGTAGCGGTAAATCGGTTACCTCAATGGCGACCATGCGGCTGTTACCGGACGCCCTGAGAATTACCCGCGGCAGTGTGGAGGCCGGCAATCAGGACTTGTTCTCCCTGGCAGAATCGCGGATGCAGGAAGTGCGCGGCCGCAAGGTGGCGATGATTTTCCAAAATGCCATGACCGCACTCAACCCCGTACAAACCGTTGGCGATCAGGTGGCCGAAACACTGCGTCTGCACACCAGTTTGCGGGGCAGTAATTTGCGAAGGCGGGTGGTCCAGGCATTCACAGAAGTGGGAATTCCCGAACCCGAATCACGATTTGATTTTTATCCCCATCAACTATCAGGCGGGCAGCAGCAGCGAATAATGATCGCGATGGCCCTGGCCTGTGAACCTGATGTCTTAATCGCCGATGAACCTACGACGGCGTTAGATGTAACGATTCAGGAACAGGTTCTGGAATTGATCCGCGAACTGACGCAATCCCGACAGCTGGCTGTATTGCTTATCACTCATGATATGGGGGTAGTTAAGAACACGGCGGATGAGGTGGCGGTGATGTACCACGGAGAAATCATCGAACGCGGAAGCGTTCACGATTTTTTCCACAATCCCCAGCACCCCTATAGCCGTCGCTTGATCGATGCACTGCCCGATCTGAGCAAGTATCAGACTGCTGCAGAGGAGGAGCCACTGCTGACATTGTCCGATGTAAAAGTGTATTTCCCGATTAAGCGCGGCGTGCTTCAAAGAGTAGTTGATCACACTAAGGCGGTTGACGGGGTGACACTCCAAATCGGCCACGGCGAGACCTACGCGCTCGTCGGTGAGTCTGGCAGCGGTAAATCAACCCTGGGACGAGCCGTCCTTAACCTGGAGAAACTGGCTGGTGGCGAAGTGCATTTTGCCGGGTCTCGAATTGATCAGTTGACTCGATCAGAAATGCGCGAGTATCGGAAGAAAATACAGGTCATCTTCCAAAATCCCTTCTCGTCCATGAACCCAAGGTTGACTGTCGGAGAGATTATCGGCGAAGGGATGGTTAGCCTGGGACTGGGGCTCACGGCCGATGAAAGAGCGGCCAGAACCCGAGAGCTGCTGGAGCGTGTGCAACTTCTTGCAGAGCATAGTGAACGATACCCTCACGAGTTCTCGGGAGGCCAGTTACAGCGGGTCGCGATAGCAAGAGCACTGGCAGTAAAACCGGAATTGATCATCTGTGACGAGCCCACCAGTGCGCTGGACGTGTCTATTAGATCGGAAGTGCTGGAGTTGTTGCAGGAGCTGCAACGGGAATTCGGCGTGTCGTATCTGTTCATCACCCACGATCTCTCGATCGTGCCGACACTCGCTCACCACGTAGGTGTCATGCAAAGCGGTAAAATCGTAGAGCAAGGCAGCGCAGAGCAAATACTCAATCGCCCCGAGCACCATTATACCCAAGCACTGCTGAACTCGGTTCCAAGAATAGACTAAAGAGTTAAATCAACCCGAGCCGGTATCTCGCTTCATTCCGAGCACAACTCTCTTTGGCTAAACCCTCAAAAGGGCGTGCCCCTTCAACCGATTGAGGATCTATCCGGGGAGGTTTGTGTGCTTGAGGAACACCAGCTTCGCAGCGACCAAAACTAAGCGATTTCCTTTAAGAAATTCTGAGCTAAGTCACATGCTCTATAGCATGAAGTTATTCGTCCATCCATTAATATGATTTCACATCATACCAATTTGAGAGCTTACTACTCCCGACAGTGCATAAATAAAAAATCAGACACTTCGGAGAAAGGCTTATGAAATCCAGCATGTCCCATGCCATCAAATTAGCGTTAGCCGGTTTCGTCGGTGCCGCGGCTGTATCTGCCAGCTCCGCCAATGCCCAGCTTCTTGAAGAAATTGTCGTCACATCACAATATCGAGAAGCGGGGCTCCAGGACGTTCCTATTTCAGTGGTTGCTGTGACGTCTGAGCTAATGTTAGAGACCAACGTAGTAAAAATCGAGGATCTGACGACGCTGGTCCCAAACTTCACTTATGGTGAAACCGGAATCACCACTGCTTTTCTGATTCGCGGAATTGGGTCTGGTGTTAACCAGGGATTCGAGCAGTCCGTGGGTGTCTACGTAGACGGCGTGCATTATCCGCGCGGTCAGCAGGTGAGAACACCCTTTCTGGATCTTGAGAGAGTAGAAGTACTACGCGGCCCCCAGTCCATTTTGTTTGGTAAAAATTCGGTAGCTGGTGCAATAAACACCACTACTGCCAAGCCCACGAGTGTATTTGAAGGTAGTTTGCTTGCCAGCCATGAATTTGAAGATGAGGAAAACATCGTAGAAGCGATGCTATCAGGTCCACTCTCGAGCCGAGTGCGCGCTCGTGTAGCGGCCCGTTATCGTGATTTCGAGGGATTTATAACGAATGCAACTTTGGACAGGATAGAACCCGAAAGAGAGGAAACAACTGTTCGCGCCACGCTTGAAGTGGATGTTACCGAGTCGCTTCTAGCGACGTTCAAGGCTGAAGTTAGTGACTTCGATTCGGATGGACGCGCGATAGAGATTCACGATCCGCAGAGAGTAGATAACCCTCTTTCGCCCTTTAATGGGCTAACCTATGGCGAGATTCTGGCGGGGCCTTTTGGCCAGGACCCGAGTGTTCTTAATCAGACCGAAGACGGCATCAGGTCTTCAAATGGTGATTTTAGTTACAACGAGACGGAAACATTTCAGCTGACGCTCAACTGGGATCTTGGCGGTTTCGAATTACAGTCCAACTCGGCCTACCAGACACTTAAATATGATGAAGTATGTGACTGCGACTTCACCGGGGGGAACGTCTTTCTGACGCCACTGCATGAGGACTATGAACAGTTTTCACAGGAGATCCGTTTAACATCACCCGCCGGTGATCGATTTCAATATATTGTTGGCGCCTACTATCAGCAATCGGAACATGAATATGCCGATGAAATTCAAGTGAATAACACTTCGGTTTTAATCGGTGCTGCCAATGCCAGATCTCCAGGCGCGGGCAATCTTATCGCTGGGACGCAGGCTGCCAGGGAGGCCAACGTCGATGCGACGGTTTTATCGGCTTTTGTCCAGTTCGATTGGAATATCGCCGAAGATTTAACCCTACAACTGGGCGGTCGTGTTACTCAAGACGACAAAGACGGTGAGCGCATGATGGATATTGAAGCAAACCGTGGCGGTGCTTTACCTGCGGAACAATCAGGCGCGCCTTTGGTGTACGCTGCCCTTTTTGGTATTACATCCAGAAATTTGGAAGCTTTGGCTGATCTTGATGCACCAGGTGCGCAAGCACAGTTGGACAGATTGGGAGAGGGGCAGGTTGCAGAGCAGAACAGAAAGACGACTAAGTTCTCACCCGATATTAAATTGGTCTGGGATTACAATGACGATGTCATGCTTTACGCCAGTTGGGCACGTGGTTTCAAATCGGGTGGCTTCGATTTTAGAGCTAACAACAAGGGTCTATCATCCTCCAGTGCTGCCGCATTCGAATTTGACGATGAAGAGGCCACTAATTACGAGTTGGGTGGCAAGTTCAAATTGGGGGATTCTGCCGAGATCAATGCGACGCTGTACTTTACAGAATTTGATGATCTACAAGTCTCGATATTTGATGGTGTCGTAGGTTTCAATGTGGGCAACGCAGCGTCCTCCGAGGTAAAAGGCCTAGAGCTTGACGGGCGGTGGGCGATTAATGAGAACGTATATCTTACTGGCAGCTTTGCCTATACGGATTTCGAGTTTACCGACTTCGAAAATGGCCAGTGCTATGGTAATCAAGCTCGAGATGGTAGTGACCCACGATTCAACCCGGGCACAGGTTTTTGTGATTACGCCGGTTTAAAGAATAGTTTGGTTTCGGATTACTCGGGGAACATCGGAGTGAATTTCGACTATGGTCTTTTGGGATCGTATGAGCTCTCCGGTCTGGTTAACATTTTTTATGCAAGTTCCTACGAAGCGAATCAGGCCAATGATCCTGCGGGTGAGCAGGAAGGTTTTTCCAAACTCGATGTGCGCCTTGGTTTTGGGCCACAAAATGGGCGTTGGGAACTCGCACTGTTAGGCAAGAACCTGACAGACGAAGTGCTTAAAACGTTTACCAGCGATGCGCCTTTGTCAGGTCCCGCATTTGGCGCGAACACCAACGAATCTTTTTTCACTCAGGGGCGGACGATTGCTTTGCAGGCACGTATGAATTTCTGAAATACGAGTACTGCGAAGCATTGCTCAGGTGGACTAATATTGCGTTGAGCGATTTTCCAGGGGCATAGCAATTCCCTAAAAAGGTGGTTTAAGTACTAAAATTCAGGCGAAAACTATGTTGAAGTTTCAGGTTAATGGAGTGCCTTGCGAAATCGATGTTGATCCGCAGACGCCGCTGTTGTGGGTGTTGCGTGATAACTTACAACTCAGTGGGACGAAGTATGGTTGCGGCGTTGCTCTTTGCGGTGCCTGCACTGTGCACCTAGATGGAACCCCCATTCGTTCTTGCTCCATACCTGTGTCTGCGGCCGTGGGAAAGTCGATTACGACCATTGAAGGATTGGTCGACGAGGATGGCACTCTGAGCAATGTCCAGCAGGCCTGGATTGACCAGCAGGTACCACAATGTGGCTATTGTCAGTCAGGACAAATTATGGCCGCAACGGCTCTACTTAGGGAAATCCCTAATCCGAGTGATGCTGAAATCAACAAAGCAATGTCTGGCAACATTTGCCGCTGCGGAACCTATGATCGAATACGTGAAGCGATAAAAACGGCTTCTGTCCAATAAGCTTTATGTCTCGAAGGGCAAGCCATACGGGGAACTCAAATTAACCACTCTTCGGCATGTTTTTTCATAATCTGAATAAGCTTTTGTGAAGCTGGGGTCACCGCCCAACTTTTGCGGCTCATTAATCCAATGGTTAAGGGAGGCAACAGTTCTGATTGGCCAAGAAAGTCGAATTTACCCTCCAATTCAAGCATTCGGTGACTCGAAGCAAAAGTCCCCGACCACATATCTGTGTTCTCAATGATGTCGAAAATCATCCCGTAGTCGTCAACTTGTACGTGAGGGCGATCAATAATGATTCCAGCCTTTCGATAGGAGGCCTGAATATTCGAAAACTGCTCGAAGGGTGGCGTGGGACAAACAAGCGAATACTGAAACAGAGCGAGTGGATCGGAAGACTGCTCCAGTACTGGGTGGTTTTTTCTTACGACCACCTCAAATGGGATACGGAAGAGAGGTTCAAACTCGAGCTCGTCAGAACCGATGAGTTCACTACCACGATTGTCTGTATAGCCCAGCGCGCTCATAGCAAAATCGATCTCGCCATTTTTAAGTTTCGCAGTGAGTGCCGGCGTTGCGTCAATGGTCACGCTTAAAGTGGTTTCGGGATACAACTTTGCAAACTCAACAACGCTACGACGAAAAAAGGCATCACTCATACCAGGCTTCACGCCGAAAGCGACGTGGCCTATGTTGCCTTCCCGATGAAGCAGCATCGTGCTTTCGAAATCCTGAGCATGAGCCAGTAATTTTTGGCTTTCTGCGAGGAAAAGTTCTCCGGCTTCGGTGAGGCGCATACCCTTCGAGAGCCTGTCGAACAGAGCGATCCCCAGTCTTTCTTCCACATTTTGAAGGCGCCTGGTTAGGGCCGGTTGCGATAAACCCACCTTGTCCGCTGCTCGTTGAATCCCCTGTAATTCTGCAACAGCAGAGATATACATGAGGTCTTTTAAATCCACCATGGACCGGACTATAACCTCAGTCTATCCATCGATCCACTAATATGATTTCACCTTATAATGAAAAGAGAGTTAACTCATCATGCGATACAAACGATAACTTAACTTGTGGAGAATAATCGTGAAATTGATAAGCCAGAATGGAAAGACGCAACTTTTGGCTGCAGTGTTTTGCGCTGCGGTTATTTTTTCCTCTTTCGCGAATTCTCAAGACTTGGGCGAAAATACTATGGTTGAATCAGACGACAAAACGAGTAAAGGTATGGCGGTTGTGGAGGCGCTATTCCCTGATGCAGCCACCAGCCTATCCATGCCGGACAGATTTCGCCGCTATACGCTCGATCATTTGTTTGGGGATGTGTGGCAGGGGGATGAATTGACACTCCATCAACGCTCAATGATAACTTGCGTAACAATTGTGGCGCTGAATCGAGAAAACGAAATGCGGTTACACTTTCGAGGTGCTAAAAATATAGGCATTGAACGCAAGACTTTGGAAGCTGCAATTATCCACGTGGCTCACTATGCAGGCTGGCCGACCGCCATTTCAGCTTTCTCAGTTCTCAATGAAGTCTGGCCTGAGGAAGAATCTACTAGTGAGTGATAGCGCAAAGATTGATCGTCGCTCTTTTGTCGTCGGCGCGGCCTCAATCGTGGGGGGCATTGCCATTGGCTATTATCCGGTTCACAAACCCTTAGCCGTTTCATCATCACGACATGAAAACCATGAAAGCTATCCTAATCCGCTTGAAGCGGAACCAGGCAAAGCAATCCTTAATCCCTATTTAATCATCGATCAGCGAGGGTATACGATTATAACTCCACGCGCTGAAATGGGGCAGGGGATTCATAGCACCTTGGCAGCGATGGTAGCCGAAGAACTGGATGTCCCCTGGGAACACGTTTCGGCTATAAGTGGGCCAGCAGCGAAGGTTTATTATAATAGTACAATATGGGTCGGATTGTTGCCCATTATCGACTATGAGGAGGAGACCACGGAGCGCAGGGCGGCCGTAGCAGCATCTCAACGTAACGCACATCATCTGGCGCTTCAGGTAACGGGGGGATCCTCGAATGTACAAGACGGCTTCGTCAAAATGAGACAGGCTGGTGCCGTGGCCCGATTGATGTTGTTAGAAGCGGCTGCGGCGAAGTGGGATATCGATAGTTCGGTATTGACCACTAACAATGGCTTCGTTTTAGATGATTCAGGCCGCAGGCTTAGCTACTTGGATTTGGCGGCGGACGCGGCTAGCCTGGAACCACCGGGCGATCCCGCGCTTAAGCCAGGATCTGAGTGGCGTTACCTTGGCAAGTCGATGCCCAGACTCGATATTCCCTCAAAGGTCGATGGTAGTGCGGAATTCGGCCTGGATAAGCAGTTAGATGGCATGTTGTATGCTGCAGTAAAAATGGGTCCGCGCTCTCATTTGGCGGTGAAGTCATTTGATGGGGCGAAAGTTCTGAAAATGCCCGGCGTCATAAAAATTGTTGATGTTGGTAATGGTGTGGCCGCGGTAGCAAAGAGCACTTGGCAGGCCATGCAGGCGGCAAAGGAGCTGGCCGTCGAATGGGAACCTAGCGATCTGCCATCAGATATGGATGGAATTTACAACCAGCTTGCCAAGGCTTTCGACAACGAACCCAATAAAAGGATACGCAATCGCGGTGATGCCAATGGAGTTCTAAAACACGCTGAAACCATCATTAAGTCGGAATACCGCGTACCCTATGTGCCGCATGCGGCAATGGAACCCATGAACGCCACAGCGCTCTACACGAACAGAGCGTTAGAAGTTTGGACCGGAAATCAGGTCCCCACCAACTTTCAAAAAGAGGCGGCGCAGATTGCGGGTCTAGAACTGGCTCAGGTTAAGATTCATTCGCCATTAATGGGTGGCGCGTTTGGGCGTCGAACCGAAACCGACGCGTCAAACCAGGCGGTAAAATTGGCGATGACTTTGCCTGGAATACCAGTAAAACTCACTTGGACGCGCGAGAATGACATGCAGCATGACTTCTACCGTCCAGCGGCTATAGCCCGCATGGAAGGTGCCGTTGACGCGGACGGAGTTACGGTCTTCAAGGGCAGAGTTGCAGCGCAATCGATTCAAAGAGAACAGGGAAGAAGGTTGCTAGGTCCAGGTCATACCCTTCCCTCGGGCCCTGAACGCCCAATTGTTGAAGGTATGTACGATCAACCCTACAAAATTCCTAACTATTTGGTAGAGGGTTACCCGTTCGCTGAATTGCCCATAGAGATTGGTGTGTGGCGCTCAGTGGGCAATTCACACAACGCTTTTTTTCATGAATCCTTTATAGACGAGTTGGCGGTCACTGGCGGTTTTGACCCCCTCGAGCTGCGTTTGGAGCTGTTAAAGGACGAACATGAGCCTTCCCGAAAGGTCGTGGAGGCGGTGGCGGAAATGGCCAATTGGGGAGGGAAGGTCGCCGCTAATGTTGGACGTGGCATCGCGTTTACCTATAGCTACGGAGCGGCCACAGCCCAAATTGTCGAGGTATCCCAAACAGATGGGGGTATCAAATTGGAAAATGTATGGTGCGCTATGGATGTAGGGACTGCCTTGGATCCTGAAATCATTGATGCACAAATACGATCGGCAATAATATTTGGATTGAGCGCCGCCATCTCAGGTGAAATAACCTTCTCAGGAGGGGCTGTCGAACAAAGCAACTTTCACGATCAGCCCGTAATTCGTATGAGCGGTTCGCCAATCATCCAAACCAAGATACTAGAAAATCAGCGTCATTTGAGTGGCGTAGGAGAGCCCGCAACGCCGCCTGCCGCTCCCGCATTGGCAAACGCGATTTTTGATCTCACAGGTACCCGAATTCGGACACTTCCGTTCACCAAACACCTAAAGTTTATAACCTAATTGATACTGACAGGTTGAAATACTTCAATCTGGTCCACACCTGATCAAGGGTGAAGACTATCGGAATTTTAGGCCACTTTCTGGTCACCATCAAAACCCCGATTAGCCTCAATCAAAGCCGCCCGAATCTCCTCCGGATCCCGCAACCGCTTAACCATCTCAAAAACCGGCCCAGCCTGAGGAAAGTAACTCCGCAAATACACCAACCACTGCTTAATAGGCCCCCCAACATAGCAGGCATCGTAACAAGCCAAGGTCAAATCCAGATACAGCAGAATCAGCGGCACAATATCAGACCAGTGCAGGGAATCGAGCGGTTCCCCGCGATCCATAGTCCCGATCAATCGCGGCAGATCCGGTCTGCACAAAACACCCCGACCGAGCATTAAATCAGGGCAGCCAGTTACCTGGCGACAACGGAGTGCATCCGCCGGACTCCAAATTTCCCCGTTGGCGATAATAGGCAAACGAACCACTTCCCGCGCCCTGCCAATCTCATCCCAGTAGGCAGGAGGACGATAGCCATGCTTCTTGGTGCGCGCATGCACGGCAAGCTCAGTGGCACCCGCATCCTCGACGCCCCTGACAATATCCAAAAACCGCTCTTGATCCTCGTAGCCGAGTCGGGTCTTCACGGTCACCGGTACCTCTTGGGGAACTGCTTCGCGCACCGCCCGAACAATGTGGTACACCCGTTCCGGCTGCCGAAGAATAATGGCGCCACCGTCAGATTTGTTGACGGTTTTGGCGGGACAGCCGAAGTTGAGGTCAACCCCCGGAGCTCCAAGCTGGGCCGCCCGGGCGGCGTTTTCAGCCATCAGAGCGGGTTTCCCCCCCAGCAACTGAACATACACAGGCACCCCTGAAGCGGTTTTCCCGCCATTGCGTAGTTCCGGACACAGGCGGTGAAATACTTTTGCTGGCAAAAGGCGTTCGCTGACACGCACAAATTCGGTGACACAGCGATCTATACCCCCCATTTGGGTCAGGAGTTGGCGCATGGTGTGATCGATTACGCCCTCCATGGGGGCCAGTATCAGTCGCATTGTTGTGTGTTACCGGGTCAGCTTGGGTACGCGGCGGTATTATACGCATCTGAGTGAAAATTATTTGCCAGTGATTAGCGCGAGAGGCCAACCTCATTTAGTATAGCCGGTAGGTTGTTCGGAACGATAAGAATTGGTCTATTGCGGCCAGCGAATGTCTGGGAAGGTCAGGAGTGAGCGAAAGCATATGAGCAGTGACATCGTAGAGCAAGGCATTGAATTGATGATGTTTGGCATGGGCACCGTGGTGGTCTTTCTCACTGTGCTAATCTGTATCACTGTTGTTATGTCCTGGCTTATCCAGAATTACTTCCCCGAAGAGGTAGAGGTGCCGATCATCAACACCAGTCGCACCTCACCCGGTTCGCAGGCGGTTCAAAATCAGGTGCCTCCGATAGCAGTTATTACGGCGGCAATACATCAGCATCGCGCTAACAAGAAATAATACATCTCCTACCCTTCGTCGGTTAGGTTTTAGTTGAGGTAAGAGGTCTAGCTTCCATGGAAGATAATAAACGTCCACTGGGCATCACTGATGTCGTGCTACGTGACGCGCCGCAATCCCTTTTTGCAACGCGTATGCGACTCGACGACATGTTGCCCATTGCTGCAAAACTGGATGAGATCGGTTACTGGTCGATGGAATCCTGGGGTGGGGCAACCTTCGACGCCTGTATTCGCTACCTCGGTGAAGATCCCTGGGATCGCATTCGAGAGATCAAGAAAGCCATGCCGCGCACGCCCCAGCAAATGCTGTTTCGCGGTCAGAATATACTCGGTTATCGCCACTACGCTGACGACGTGGTGGAAAAGTTTGTCGAGCGCGCGGCGGTGAATGGCATCGACGTGTTTCGTGTGTTCGACGCCATGAATGACATGCGCAATCTTGAAACAGCCTTAAAAGCCGTTAAGAAAAACGGCAAACATGCACAGGGAACGATCTCCTACACCCTGAGTCCCGTACACAATCTGGATACCTGGGTAGAAATGGGCAAGCGTATCGAGGATACGGGCGCAGACTCTATTGCCATTAAAGATATGGCGGGGCTATTGCGCCCTTACGAAGGGTTCGAGCTGGTGAAACGCCTCAAGGCGTCTTGCGATATTCCCATTCAATTGCACTGTCACGCCACCACAGGTTTGTCCACGGCCACCATATTAAAATGTGTGGAAGCTGGTATTGATAATGTCGACACTTCTATCTCTTCCATGTCGATGACCTACGGACACTCTCCAACCGAGTCCGTCGTGGCGATACTCCAAGGCACTGATCGAGACACTGGTTTAGATCTTATCAAACTAGAGGAAATCGCCGCGTACTTTCGAGAGGTTCGCAAGAAGTACAGCAAATTTGAAGGCTCACTGCGTGGCGTAGATTCGCGCATTCTCGTAGCCCAAGTCCCCGGCGGCATGCTCACCAATATGGAGAGCCAGCTTAAAGAACAGGGCGCTGGAGACAAGATGGATGAGGTGTTAGCGGAAATCCCACGGGTGCGAGAAGACCTAGGTTTCATTCCCCTGGTGACCCCCACTTCGCAAATCGTGGGCACTCAAGCAGTTATCAATGTGCTCACAGGCGAGCGTTACAAATCCATATCAAAGGAAACTGCTGGAGTGCTCAAGGGTGAATACGGTGCTACACCAGCCCCTGTCGATGCGGAGTTGCAAGAACGGGTACTGGATGGCGAAGCAGCCATTGTCGATCGTCCCGCGGATTCAATAGCACCCGAGTTGATAGCGCTGACTGAAGAGTTGCGTACTTTGGCCGCTGAAAAATCTATCTCACTGTCCCCGGCTGAAAACGAAGTCGATGATGTGCTCACCTATGCCTTGTTTCCTCAAATCGGTTTGAAGTTTCTTACCAATCGAGGCAACCCCGAGGCCTTTGAACCCGTGCCGGGAAATGAGCCGGAACCGGAAGTGGTTACCCCTGTCAGCAGCTCCAGTGGTGAAGACGTTTACACGGTGACCGTGGACGGACACAGTTATGTGGTGCAGGTCGCCAGCGGGGGAGATATATCTGCGATTGCTGCTGCGCCCTCGGCAACTCCTGTAAATGGCTCAGCTACTAATCCAGCTACTAATCCAGCTACTAGCAACGCGCCAAGCTCCGCTGCGGCTCGGCTGCCGGCACCCTTGGCCGGAAACATTTTTAATGTGAACGTCAGCGTGGGTGATGTTGTAAACGCCGGCGATATTATCCTGATCCTGGAAGCCATGAAGATGGAGACCGAAGTGCGAGCTGCTAAGGGTGGCACTGTCGTGTCGGTGGACGTCAAGGTAGGCGATTCCGTGGCGGTGGGCGACACGCTCATTAGCGTGAGCTAAACCGCAATGGATAACCTGCTCAGCCTCTGGAACTCCTCCGGTTTGGCCCAAATAAGTTGGGGTCAGACCTTTATGATTGTGATCGGTTTGTGTTTGCTTTTTCTCGCCATCCGCAAAAACTTTGAGCCGCTACTTTTAGTACCCATTGGTTTTGGAGGGATTTTAGCCAATATTCCCGGCGCAGGTTTGGCCTACTCAGCAATCGACAATGCTGTGCAGTCCGCCGACCCATTGCTCCTGGTCGAGTTCGCCCGGATTCTGGGTGTGGTTGTGACCGACAATGCCAAGGAACTGGTGTCATCCTACGATGCTGCGCCCGCCGAACTGAAATCACAGCTGGACATGTTGGCCAGCGATGCGGGTTTTTCCAATGGCATGCTGTACAACTTTTATTCGGTGGCGATTGCCAGCGGTGTTGCGCCTTTGGTGATCTTCATGGGCGTCGGGGCCATGACCGATTTTGGCCCGCTCCTGGCAAATCCTAAAACGCTATTTTTGGGCGCTGCGGCCCAGTTCGGAATTTTCGCCACCGTGTTAGGGGCAGTTGGAATGACCTCACTGGGTATCATGGATTTCAGCATTGCCGATGCCGCAGCCATCGGCATCATTGGCGGGGCCGACGGACCTACCGCCATCTATGTCTCTAGTATTCTGGCTCCCGATCTACTGGGCGCTATTGCGGTTGCAGCGTATTCTTATATGGCGCTGGTCCCGCTGATACAGCCACCTATCATGCGCGCCCTGACAACGGAAGCGGAGCGACGCATAGAAATGGTGCAATTGCGGCCAGTCTCTCACCGGGAAAAAATCGTGTTCCCACTGGTACTCCTTATTCTGGTTGCGTTGTTACTGCCCGATGCCGCGCCATTGTTGGGTATGTTCTGCTTCGGCAATTTGATGAAGGAATGCGGCGTGGTCGATCGTCTTAGTGACACGGCGCAAAATGCCTTGATTAACATCACCACTATATTCCTGGGTCTGTCAGTGGGCTCCAAGTTGGTCGCAGACAAATTTCTGGATCTCAATACACTCGGTATATTGGGTCTGGGCATTGTTGCCTTTGCCATCGGCACCGCCAGCGGTGTGCTGATTGCCAAGCTAATGAACAAACTTGGCGGCACGCCCATTAATCCGCTGATTGGTTCCGCCGGCGTTTCAGCTGTTCCTATGGCCGCGCGCGTGAGCAACAAGATTGGCTTGGAGGCCAACCCCCATAATTTTCTTCTGATGCACGCCATGGGTCCTAACGTCGCCGGTGTCATTGGCTCCGCCGTTGCGGCTGGGGTCATGATCAGTCTGGTGGGTGGCTGAGCCAGAGACTGGTAAGTGCGCAACCAGCAATGGTGCCCCTGCTGATATTTTTGTACACTAACTGCCATTCAACACACTAGAGTTAGCGAGCACATGAATCCCAATTATCTTGATTTTGAACAGCCTATTGCAGACCTTGAAGTCAAGATTGAGGAATTGCAGCTGGTTGGATCCGACAATGACATCAACGTCGGTGAAGAAATCACCACGCTGCGGGAAAAGAGTGCCAAGCTGACCGAGAAAATCTTTTCCAACCTCAGTGCCTGGGATATCGTGAAAGTGGCGCGCCACCCTCTGCGCCCCTATACGATGGACTACATCCCCCATATTTTCACTGACTTCGATGAACTGCACGGCGATCGGCAGTTTGCCGACGACAATGCCATCGTTGGAGGTATTGCCCGACTAGAGGGTCGACCGGTGATGGTGATTGGTCAGGAAAAAGGCCGTGCGGTCAAAGATAAAGTGCTGCGTAACTTTGGCATGCCCAAACCCGAAGGCTATCGCAAAGCCTTGCGTCTGATGGAAATGGCGGAGCGTTTTAAAATGCCTGTGGTCACCCTGATCGACACACCCGGAGCGTATCCCGGTATTGATTCTGAGGAACGTGGTATCAGCGAATCTATCGCGCAGAATCTGGCAGTCATGTCACGCCTGGCGACCCCGGTGATCTGTGTGGTGATTGGCGAGGGCAGTTCGGGAGGAGCGTTGGGCATAGGCGTCGGTGATCACCTGGCGATGCTGCAGTATTCCACTTACTTTGTCATCTCGCCGGAAGGTTGTGCGAATATTATTTGGAAAACGACCGACAAAGCACCCGATGCGGCGGAAGCGATGGGGGTGACCTCCTCTGTGCTGCTGGAATTGGGCATAGTCGATGGCACCATCGAAGAGCCCCAGGGCGGCGCACATCGCGATGTGGCGTTGATGTCTGAGCGCATAAGAACCTATCTGGTAGACCAGTTGGATTCGCTCGAGCAATTGCCTCTCGAGGAGCTACTGGCCAAGCGATACGATCGCCTGATGTCCTACGGCAACTGATAAGCAACTGCTCTCCCGGTTAGGCCGCTACTCAGCGGCCAGCCCGGCCGGATAACGTACTGAATATGTCCCACCCGTCTGTCACGCCGTCTACCACCACTGATTTTTTGGATCAGATGTTGGCCTCGCATACCGCTGTAAGGTGCGTTTATGTGGCGTTCAGCGGCGGTATGGATTCCACGGTCTTATTGCATCAGACCCGAGCGTGGCAACGGGCTCGCAATGGCGCACCCGAGGTCATTGCCTGGCATGTAAATCATCAGATGCAGGAAGCCTCAGATGACTGGGAAAACCATTGCTCGCAGATCTGTGGTGACTGGGAACTGCCATTTCAGGTGTCACAAGTACAGGTCGAACTCACGGGACAGGGATACGAAGCTGCGGCCCGTGAAGCGCGCTATGGCGTCTTTGAGCAGGGTATGGAAGAGGGTGACATACTCTTGATGGCCCATCATCTCGATGACCAGGTGGAAACTTTTTTCCTTCGTTTGATGCGCGGTTCGGGACTTCGGGGCCTTTCCAGCATGCCGGTTCAGCGTTCCTTGGGCCGGGGTGAATTGGCCAGGCCTTTGTTGTATGAACATCGAGAAACCCTGCAAGCCTATGCCGTCAAACACAGTCTCACATTTGTCGAAGATTCCTCAAACGAGGACACCAGCCTTGATCGCAACTACCTCCGTCAGCAGGTCCTGCCTTTACTGGAGCAGCGCTGGCCCGCTTATCGTCAAACCGTTGATCGTGCAGCGAGGCATGTAAGCTCGGCGTTAAGCACTCTGGAAGACCATCTTCCCGAGCCCGTCACGGTGTACAGCAGCCTCGGCGATCCGGGTGTTCCTCTGCAAGTGCTGGTTAGCAATACCAGAGACGTAGCGATCATACGATTGCGTTCCTGGCTTCACGCCAAAGGGCTGTCCATGCCCAGCGCCGCGGTGGTGGATGAATTTTTGCGCCAACTGAACGAGGGCATCGAAGATTCCGCTCCCAAGCTGGATTGTGGGAGCTACGCCATGCAACGTTACGGCGATGCGGTTTACTTGCTGCCAGACTTTCGCGAGGAGCGAGATCGCGCCAGCTACTCCCTGGCGACTGGGGAGAGTTGCAACGTAGGGGGTGTGGGTACGCTCAGTCTCGTTCGGGCTTCCAAGCAAGGTGTTTCTGTTGTTCCAGGCGAATGTTTCGATATCGTCTGGCGGTCTGGTGGCGAGCGTTGCCGGCCTCTCGGGCGAGAGCACAGCCAAACACTGAAAAAATTGTTTCAGGAGCGTTCGGTGCCACCGTGGTGGAGAGCCAGAGTCCCGCTGCTTTTTTGCGGCGACGAAATGCTGGCAGTCGGAGACTTGTGGTTTTGTGAATCCAGTCGCTTTCGGCAGGTCGATAGCAGTGCCCAGCGTGGCGGCCAGAACGGCGCGCAAGACGGTGCCCAAGATCCTGTGCCAGAGCTGTGGAAATTGCTCTGGAACAGAAATACTTTTGATTCGGTGGATTGAGCTGACGCCGGCTTTCTGTTATCCTGATTTCCCATCTTTTTGCAGTACTCTCGCTACCAAAAGTGTCATTGGACTCCTCTCCAGGGAGTAGCCTGATGGTTCTCACGCGCGGGCATTGCAAGTCCAGAAATGCAGCGTAAATAAAGGCTTTTCATGACGCGTTATGTTTTCGTCACAGGTGGTGTGGTTTCGTCTTTGGGCAAGGGTATTGCTGCTGCATCCCTCGCTGCGATTCTCGAGGCGCGAGGAATAAAAGTCACTCTTCTCAAGCTCGACCCCTATATCAATGTAGATCCGGGCACCATGAGCCCATTCCAGCACGGCGAGGTTTTTGTTACCGAAGACGGTGCAGAAACAGATCTGGATCTTGGACACTACGAACGCTTTACCCGAACCACCATGCGCCGCAGCAATAATTTTACTACCGGACGCGTCTATAATTCTGTTTTGCGCAAAGAGCGGCGCGGAGATTATTTAGGCGGGACTGTGCAGGTTATTCCGCATATCACCGATGAAATAAAACGTCGCGTCATCCTGGGAGCTGGCGATGCCGATATCGCCGTCGTCGAGATTGGCGGCACCGTAGGTGATATCGAGGGCCTTCCCTTTCTAGAGGCTGCTCGTCAACTGCAAGCAGAGATGGGCCCCTCTCGCGTGCTGCTTATGCATCTCACTTTGGTCCCCTACATTGCAACCGCGGGCGAGATTAAAACCAAGCCCACTCAGCACTCGGTTAAGGAATTGCGCTCTATTGGACTTCAGCCCGACATTCTTTTATGCCGCTGTGCTGTCGAAATCGAAGAGAGCGCCCGCCGCAAAATATCCTTGTTTACCAGCGTGCAAGAAAGAGCGGTTATCCCTTTACTGGATGCTGACTCTATCTATCGCATCCCCGGCATGCTGCACAATTCGAAGCTGGATGATTTCGTCGTTGAACGCTTCGGCATTGATTGCCCGCCGGCGGATTTGTCGGAATGGGATGAAGTGCTGGAACGACAGTTCAATAAGAGTGAAGGTGAAGTGCGCATTGCCATGGTTGGTAAATATATGGATTTGCTGGATGCCTATAAGTCTCTTAATGAATCCTTGCAACACGCCGGCCTTCAAAACCGGGTGAAAGTGGTCGTTGACTATATAGAAGCTGAAGACATTGAACGCAATGGCACGGATGTGCTCGAAGGCGTCGACGCGATTCTGGTTCCCGGTGGTTTTGGTGATCGCGGGGTAGAGGGCAAGATTTCGACCGTTCAATACGCGCGCGAAAATAACATTCCGTTTTTGGGTATATGCCTCGGCATGCATGTGGCGTTGGTCGAATACGCGCGCAATGTCTGCGGTTTGGAAGGTGCTCATTCCACAGAAATGGATAAGATGACACCCCATCCGATTATCGCCCTCATTACAGAGTGGCTGGATGCGGATGGTTCAACTGAACAGCGCCATGAGGGCTCAGACTTGGGAGGCACTATGCGCCTGGGTGCCCAGTCCTGTCATCTCGCACCGGGTAGTAAGGTACGCGAGTTGTACGGCAAAGATACGATTACTGAGCGTCACCGTCATCGCTATGAGGTCAACAATAATTACGTCGATCAACTGCGTGAAGCAGGGGTTAACATTGCGGGATGGTCTGCGGATATCTCCCTGGTTGAAATGATTGAGTTGCCAGACCACCCCTGGTTTATCGCCTGCCAGTTTCACCCGGAATTTACCTCCCGGCCCAGGGGTGGCCACCCTCTGTTTACCGGTTATGTGGCTGCGGCCTTGGACGCCTCTCGTGAAAGAGCTTCAAAGAGCAGCTGACCTGCCAAAGGCCTCCGTTGTAGACGACGGTGGCTTTGTATCTATCAGCGAGAATCTGTTGTGACTGACAAGACCGTTTCACTGGGAGAGATCTCCTTCTCAAATTCATCTCCCTTCGTATTACTCGGAGGGGTCAATGTGCTCGAGAGTCGAGATTTCGCGCTCTCGGTGGCGGAACACTATGTTGAAGTGTGTGCACGCCTGAATATCCCCTATGTTTTCAAGGCTTCTTTTGACAAGGCAAACCGTTCATCGATTAGCTCTTTCAGAGGCCCGGGTCTCGATGAAGGACTGGACATTCTGGCGGCGGTGAAAGAACGCTTCAACGTTGCAATTGTTAGCGATGTGCACAGCCCCGAACAGGCTGCGCCGGCGGCGGAAGTTTGCGACATCATTCAACTGCCGGCGTTTTTGGCCCGCCAGACTGATTTGGTTGCTGCCATGGCAGCCACTGGCGCTGTGATCAATGTCAAAAAGCCGCAGTTCTTGAGTCCCTCGCAGATGAACAATGTTATCGAGAAGGTCTATGAGGGGGGCAACGACCGCGTATTGCTATGCGAACGCGGCAGTAATTTTGGCTATGATAATCTGGTGGTAGACATGCTGGGTTTTGGCGTGATGAAACAAACCACCTCCGGTTTGCCTCTCATTTTTGATGTCACCCATGCGCTGCAGTGTCGCGACCCCTTGGGTGCAGCATCCGGTGGGCGGCGACAGCAGCTGCCAGAACTGGGGCGTGCGGGTATGGCCGTGGGGTTGGCGGGATTGTTTTTGGAGGCCCATCCAGATCCTGACAATGCCAAGTGCGATGGCCCCAGTGCCTTACCGCTTGAGCAGCTTGAGCCTTTCCTTAGGCAAATGAAAGCGGTGGACGAGCTGGTTAAGAGCTTTCCGGAGCTGAAGATCGATTGATTTCTCTGATGGTAGACTTAGTGTTTGCCACTGTAACCTAACTGAAATACGGAGCTTGTTAGATGAGTAAAATAGCCAATGTGCAGGCATTTGAGATTCTTGATTCCCGCGGTAACCCGACCATCCAGGCAGATGTCACCCTGGAATCTGGCGAAGTCGGATCGGCGTGCGCACCCTCCGGCGCTTCCACTGGCTCAAGAGAAGCACTCGAGTTGCGCGATGGAGACAAAAGCCGTTATCTCGGTAAGGGGGTTATAACCGCTGTCGCAAAAGCCAATGGTCCCATCCGTGATCTTATGCTGGGTAAGGACGCGACTGCCCAGCGCGCCTTGGATGAGGCGATGATTCAAGCCGATGGCACAGAAAACAAAGAGAGCTTCGGCGCTAACTCAATCTTGGCTGTGTCCCTGGCGGCGGCGAAGGCAGCGGCCCAGGCGAAAAAAGTGCCTCTTTACCAGCACATTGCCGATATCAATGGCACCAGTGAGTTTTCCATGCCCGTGCCGATGATGAATATCATTAACGGCGGCGAACACGCTGATAATAATGTCGATATCCAGGAATTTATGGTTCAACCGGTGTCGGCGCCGACGTTTGCTGAAGGCCTTCGCGCCGGTGCTGAAATCTTTCACAGCCTGAAGAAAGTATTGAGTGGTCGCGGATTGAGTACCGCGGTTGGCGATGAAGGTGGCTTCGCGCCTAATTTGCCCTCTAACGAAGCGGCTTTGGAAGTGATAGCAGAGGCTGTTGGGAATGCCGGCTACAAACTTGGGTCTGACATTACCCTGGCGCTGGATTGCGCTGCTTCTGAGTTTTATAAAGACGGTGTTTATGATTTGGCGGGTGAGGGCAAGCAGTTCAATAGCGAGGGTTTCGCCGACTATTTGGCAGAACTGGCGGCCAAGCACCCCATCATTTCCATAGAGGACGGTCTTGACGAATCCGATTGGGACGGCTGGAAAATTTTGACCGACAAAATCGGCGACAAAATCCAGTTGGTTGGCGACGACTTGTTTGTGACCAACACCAAAATACTAAAACGCGGTATCGATACCGGCGTGGCAAATTCTATACTGATTAAGTTCAATCAGATCGGCAGTCTCACCGAAACACTCGATGCCATCGCCATGGCCAAAGCCGCTGGGTACACGGCTGTCATTTCCCACCGCTCGGGAGAGACGGAGGACACAACCATCGCGGATCTTGCCGTTGCAACGGCGGCGGGCCAGATCAAGACCGGCTCTCTTTGCCGCTCCGATCGCGTCGCAAAATACAATCGCTTGCTGCGAATAGAGGCTGAGTTGACTGGCAAGGCCCCTTATCGCGGCATGGCTGAATTCAGCCGCTAGGTCGATCTTGCGCTGGCTGCTTGTAGTCCTAATGCTCATACTGGGAGTTCTCCAGTACCGTCTATGGTTTGCTCCCGGTAGCCTGGCCGAACAACGCCGTCTGGAAAAGCAAATTGAAGACCACAGTGCCATTAATCGCGAGTTGCGTGAACGCAATGAGCGCTTAGAAAAGGAAGTGGTTGAGTTGCAAAATGGCTTGGATGGGGTGGAACAGCGTGCCCGTGAAGAACTCGGCTTGATTCGGGAAGGCGAAGTGTTTTATCAATTCGTTGATAAAGAAGACGCGGGTAATTTGAAACCCGGTACACGAGCCCCGCTAGAAGAAGGTGTGGAGTGAATTCTACTGGCGAGCGTTTTTGGGGCGTTATACCTGCCGCTGGCGTTGGCAGCAGAATGACCGCACGGCGATCTGATCCACTGCCCAAACAATATCTTTCACTGAGGGGACGTAGGGTCATTGAGCATAGTCTCGAGGCTATGTTGGAGTGTGGCGCTTTGGAGAGCGTAATGGTTGCTCTGAATCCCGAAGATAAGAATGCACAGAACATGCCGTGTTTCGATAATGTGAAAGTTCGGCAGACTTTAGGCGGCGCGACTCGCGCGGAGTCTGTGTTGGCTGCTCTGCTGGCACTTGCGGAATTTGCAGATGAGTCCGACTGGGTTGTTGTGCACGATGCAGCTAGACCCTGCGTTCCTGTAGAAGATATTCGCAAATTGATTGCCGCGGTGAAAGACACCGGTGTGGGTGGCGTGCTCGCCGAGGCGATTGTCGATACCGTAAAGCTCGCATACGAAGATGGCAAGGTAGTGAAAACCCTAAACCGCAATCATCTATGGCGGGCGCAAACGCCACAGGTATTTCGTCTCGGTCTGCTGACTAAAGCGCTGCAGGAGGCTATTGAAACTCGGCAGCCGATAACAGATGAGGCCTCGGCGATGGAGTCCGCGGGTCACTCAGTTCAAATAGTGGCCGGCTCTTCGCGCAACTTGAAAATCACCGTACCGGAAGATTTGGCTTTGGCGGAGTTCTATCTAAGCAGCGAGCAAGCTCACTGTGACAACTGATGTTTACCGAGCGCGGGGGAGGGGATCTTGCGAATAGGCCACGGCTATGACGTCCATCGTTTCACCGAGGGTAACTCCATTGTGTTGGGCGGTGTGAACATTCCCCACTCTCAGGGTTTGCTAGCTCACTCGGATGGTGATGTGTTAATCCATGCGATTTGCGACGCATTATTAGGTGCAATCGCAGCCGGTGATATTGGCAAGCACTTTCCGGATACAGATCCTGATAATGCCAATATCGACAGTCGCGTGTTGTTACGTCGAGTATTCGATCTGGTTCAGAAAAAGGGTTGGAATCTGGCTAATCTGGATAGCACTATCGTCGCTCAAGCACCTCGGATGTCTGAGTACACGGGTTCCATGGCCGACAATTTGGCCGAGGATCTCCAGGTTGGCATTGAGCGTATCAACGTTAAGGCGACGACGACTGAACAATTGGGTTTTACAGGCCGTGGTGAGGGGATAGCTGCTCACGCGGTTGTGCTGTTGGAACCAAGAGTCTAGTGCAAGTTTCATGGCCACGAGCCTCTGGTGAGCCAGGCGTTACGGCGTGCATAAGATCATCGCCAGAAGATTTTGTTGTGCGGGAACAGTTGGGCTTTGAACTTTCCGGTGAGGGCGAACATGTTTTTTTGCATTTGGAGAAAACGCAACTTAACACGCTCGAGTTACAAGAAAAGCTGTCCAGGCTGAGCGGTGTCGCGGTTCGAGATATTGGTTTTTGCGGCATGAAGGATCGCAATGCGGTAACGCGGCAGTGGTTTAGTGTTGGTATGGCGGGGAAGCCCGAACCGGATTGGGCTGAGCTGGAACAGGCGGAAAATATAACTGTGTTGCAGGTCGGTCGACACTTACGCAAATTGAAGCGCGGCGTGCACCAGGCCAATTTATTTGAACTTCGTCTACGCGATTTGAACGGCAATCTGGACGACCTCGAATCGCGGTTACAGCGTGTGGCGAAGGCTGGAGTCCCCAACTATTTTGGTGAGCAGCGCTTTGGGCGAGGCGGGCAGACCTTAGAGCAGGCGCGGCGCTGGGTTGATGCGAAATCGCGAAAACTAACCCGTACCAAAACAAGCTTGTACTTATCGGCCCTGCGTTCTTACTTGTTTAATCAACTGTTGGCAGCGCGGGTCAGAGATGAAAATTGGAACTTGGTTGCCGATGGGGATGTGTGCATGTTGCAGGGAACGCGCAGCCGCTTTAGCTGCTCCACTTGCGATGAGGATATTCGTCAGAGAAACTTCAGCGGTGACCTGCATCCGGCCCTTCCTTTATGGGGGAGTGGAAAGATGGAAGCCAGTGCAGAGCTGCAGGAAAAACAGTTGGCAGAGCTGGCGAGCGATCTCGAGATCGCCAAGTTTCTCGAACACAAAGGTCTGGAGCTTTCCTACCGTTCCGCGAGACTAATGGCGGATGACTTTTGTTGGCAGTTTTGTGATGATGGTAGCTTGCTGCTTTCGTTCGGTCTGGCTCCCGGTGGTTATGCAACTGCTGTATTGGCTGAATTAGTGCAGTTTAACAATCGTGACTTAGGGAGTCGGAATCGCAGTGAATAGTTTGGACCTAAACGGTATTGGTATGACGTCGCAGAGAACGCGTGAACGTCTTATCCAGCGTTTAGTGGAACAAGGCATTGCCAATGTGGCTGTGTTGGAAGTTATCCGTACTACGCCAAGGCATATGTTTCTGGATGAAGCGATGGCGCATCGGGCCTATGAAGATACCGCTTTACCCATTGGTTATCAGCAGACACTCTCTCAGCCTTATATTGTGGCGAGAATGACCGAGTTGTTACTGGCCGGAGGAGAGTTGCAGAAAGTTCTCGAGATAGGGACCGGGTCGGGCTACCAGACAACGGTGCTGGCCCAGTTGGTCGAACGGGTTTATAGCGTCGAGCGAATCAAGCCACTGCAGACGAAAGCGCGGCAACGTTTGCGTCGGCTGAAGTTGAACAACGTGCATACCAAGCATGCCGATGGCGCTATGGGTTGGGCGGAGAAGGGACCTTTCGATGGCATCATCACCACCGCGGCTCCTGAACAAATCCCGGAAAGTTTGCTGCAGCAGTTGGCACCAGGTGGTCGCCTCGTCATTCCCGTAGGGGGTGAAACACAACACCTTCAGGTCGTCACGCGAACCAATGAAGGTTTCCAGACCGATATTGTCGAGGCTGTTCGCTTTGTGCCTCTTCGCCCCGGTTTAATGCGATAGGAATCGAAACCATGTCCTCCTTTGGAATTTTTCTTCGCGGGCTTATGATGGGCGCCGCTGATATCGTGCCTGGCGTTTCTGGCGGTACTGTGGCGTTTATCACCGGTATCTACTCTCGATTGCTGGGCAGTATTCGTGCTTTCGATCTCAATTGTGTTCGTTTGCTGCTTCAGTTTGAGATTAAGAAAGCCTGGCAGCACGTCGACGGGACGTTTCTGTTGGCATTGGTTTTGGGCATTGCCACCAGTATCTTAACGTTGGCGCGCTTGGTTTCCTGGTTGCTGGAACATCACCCGGTGCCCTTGTGGTCGCTTTTTTTCGGTCTTATTCTCGCCTCTGCTTTGGTGTTGTTGCGACAGGTAAAAAACTGGTCCGCAGTGAGATTCCTTAACCTGGCCGCCGGTATCGCGATTGCGCTCTTTATCGCCTTGTCTCCTCTGGCCTCGTTTGATGCGTCACTCAGCATGGTTTTTCTGTCCGGATTTTTGGCAATTTGTGCAATGATCTTACCGGGTATTTCTGGAAGTTTTATTCTGGTGCTGCTGGGCATGTATGGAACTGTCTTGGCAGCTCTTAAATCATTTGACGTGCTGTTTATTTTGGTTTTTGCCTGTGGGGCCGCCGCAGGACTGATGTGTTTTTCCAGGATTCTTCACTGGTTTCTGAGTCGATTTCATGAATCTACTATGGCGTTATTGACGGGTTTTTTGTTTGGTTCTCTAACTGTGGTATGGCCATGGAAACATGTTCTGGATTGGGTTGAAGGAAGCCACGGGCAGTTGAAGCCAGCGCAGCAGGTCCCGGTCTCTCCCTCCGAGTTTCTCGTATTAACAGGTCAGGATGCGCAATTAGCCCTCTGTATTGCGCTTATCAGTGTGGGTTTTGCGACCGTCTGGATTATTGATTCGAAGTGGGGTGCCGATCATTCTCATGGTTGAAATCATGAACTACCTTGTTGCAGCGCGCTAGTGGGAAAGTTTTGCGAAGATGGGTACTCTACAGTTTAATGATTATTTTCCTCGTTTCTTGCGGGGGGAATAAACTACGTGCACCCGTAGAAGATCGCAGGATCAAGCCGCTGCCCGTTCCTGCCAGCTACAGTGTGCAGCGCGGCGACACTCTTTTTTCGATCGCCTGGCGTTACGGGCTCGATCACAGAGCGCTGGCGGCTAAAAACCGCATTGTCCCACCCTATACCATTTTTCCCGGGCAGCGAATTTATTTGGCTGCAAACGCTCCTAGGCCTGTCCAAAAGAAGCCGGTTCCGCCACCGCGAAAGCCGCCGGCAAAAGTGGTTGCAAAACCTCCTCTCAAAGCAGCTCCGAAAACACCGTCGCCTGTTGCTAAACCTGTTCAGATTAAAGCCATTGCGAAATGGCGCTGGCCAACCACTGGAACGGTTTCCAGGGGGTATTCATCGTCGGTGCACAAGGGTATTGATATAGACGGGAAACGAGGAGATCCCATTTATGCGGTCGCTGCGGGAAGAGTTGTTTACGCGGGCAATGGCATTGTGGGTTATGGCGAGCTACTTATCGTTAAGCACAGCGATGTCTACCTCAGCGCTTATGGCCACAATAGTCGTCTGTTGGTGACCGAGGGGGCTAAAGTATCTGCTGGACAAAAAATTGCCGAGAAGGGCAGTTCGGGTACTGACACCGTTAAACTGCATTTTGAAATTCGAAAAGAAGGCAAGCCTATCGACCCGAAGCGGGTGTTGCCGGCTCGGTAGCTCACCCATTCGAACTACCTCAAAACGCCTATTGGCGGGCCCTACAGGAATTGCCTCACCGAGAAATAATAGGCCGACGCCTTGTTTTTGTAGTTGAGTCTGCGGTAACCTATTCGGCCGGCAAGAAAATACACTCAGTATTTCAGTACAAAAAAATGAGGTATGCCATGGATTTGGATGGTCCAGGAAAACGCTCTTCCGCGCAGTCAAACAAGAGCGACGTTGCAAGAGAAACCGTAATAGCTTCAAACACTTCCTCCACTCGCGCTAAGCCCAGAAAAGTAGCTAAGACTACCCAAAGCAAAAACCTCAAAAAAACCCTAAAAATTCAGAAAGTTACGCCGGAAGTTGATGCTGAGCAAGAAGCGGCTGATCTCGAAGAAGCGGAGTTCAGCAACGCGAAGTCTGCCCGCAAAGTGGAGAAATCTCTCGACGCCACACAACTGTATTTGAACGAGATTGGCTTTTCTCCTTTGCTGTCTGCAGAGGAGGAGCGCTATTACTCTCGTCTTGCGTTGTCGGGTGACGAGTCTGGTCGAAAGCGGATGATTGAGAGCAATCTCCGACTCGTAGTGAAAATATCCCGCCGATACATCAATCGCGGTCTTACCCTTTTGGATCTAATTGAAGAGGGTAATCTCGGGCTGATTCGCGCCGTCGAGAAGTTTGATCCCGAACGGGGGTTTCGCTTTTCCACCTACGCAACCTGGTGGATTCGTCAGACCATCGAACGTGCGATCATGAATCAGACGCGCACTATTCGCTTGCCCATTCATGTCGTTAAAGAACTGAATGTCTACTTGCGCGCTGCAAGACAGCTTACCCAGCAGCTTGATCATGAGCCCAGCGCCGAAGAAATTGCGGATATGTTGGATAAGCCGGCGGACGATGTTAAAAGGCTATTGAAGTTGAACGAGCGTGTGACGTCCGTCGATACGCCGGTAGGTCCTGACTCTGATCGCTCCGTGGTGGATACCATCGCCGATACTCACGTGTCCGACCCATCCCAATTGCTGCAAGACAATGATATCAAAGACAGCATTGGCGATTGGTTGGAAGAGCTCTCAGATAAGCAATGCGAAGTGGTTTCCAGGCGATTCGGTTTGCGTGGCTACGAGAGCAGTACACTGGAAGAGGTTGGCCGCGAAATCGGTTTGACTCGCGAGAGAGTCAGACAAATTCAGGTTGAAGCCTTAAAACGTTTACGCGTCATTATGGAAACTCAAGGCCTGAGCGGAGAGTCACTGTTCGGCTAGGCTGATGAGGCGCTCGATCTGAAGCGCCATTCGACATCTTGAACCAAGTCCCTCCACATTTCCCCTGTGCCTGTAATGCGGGCATTCGATGTAATATCCTCTGGTAATCATCTGGCCAATTTTGGCGAAGTTAATGGATACCTTTGAATGAGTGAAGACATACGACAAGCGTTGAACTTGCCACCCTGCGATCAGGTCGGATTTGTAGTTGCTGACCGCGAATCCGCCATAGCCTTGTACAGCCCACTGTTCGGGCCTTTTACGACCATGGATCCGGGTTTGATGACCTACAACTATCGAGGCCGCGAAGAGGAAAGTGAGATAAAACTCGCCTTTGGCAAAAGTGGCGATGTAGAGATAGAGTTAATCGAATGGGTATCGGGTTGGACGCCCCACAGGGAATTTCGCGAGGCCGGTCGCGAGGGAATGCACCACCTGCGTTTTATAGTGGAGACCCTGGAAGACAAAGTCGCCGTAGCGGAGACCTTGGGCTACGAAAATATTTGGAGCAAACGCTTTGGCAAAGGACTTGCCGTGTCCTATCTTGAGCGAGAAGGGGACCCCCTGGTCATTGAATTTTTTGAGAATCACGGGGCATGAGTTTCAAGCAGGTAGTCTTAACTGAATTTGGTGGACCTGAGAAACTTGAAATTCATGAACTGTCCTTACTTCCCGAACCGGGACCCGGTGAAATTCGGGTAAAGGTGCTAAGTGCCGGTACCGGTTTTACCGACACGATTATTCGTCAGGGCCAATATGTGGGCGTGAAGGAAAAGCCTCCCTTCGTACCCGGCTACGATTGGTTTGGCGTCGTGGATGCAGTCGGCGAGGGTGTCGATACGCTTCACGTGGGCCAATCTGTTGCCGACATGCCTGTGATCGGTGGTTATACGCAGTATCTTTGTGTTGCCGCAGATCGAGTCGTTCCCGCTCCTGACGGGTTAGACCCGGCAGACGCCGTCGCAATGATTTTGTCTTACACAACCGCTTACCAAATGTTGACGCGCTTAAAAACGCTTACGCCGGGCATGTCTTGCCTTGTGCACGCAGCGGGTGGGGCGGTGGGTACCGCCTTGCTGGAGCTGGGCAGACACATGGGATTAACCATGTATGGAACAGCCTCTAGAGAGAAGCATCAGGTTGTTGAGCGCTTTGGTGCTATTCCCATTGATTATCACCAGCAAGATTTTGTGGAGTTTATCGAACGGGCCACTGACGGCGAAGGTGTTGATATGGTTTTCGACACCATTGGTGGCGCTTACTGGGCTCGCTCTTATCGCTGCGTAAAAAAAGGTGGGATGCTGGTCGGTTTCGGTGCGCTGCAGATGACAACGGGTGAGGAAAAGTTACCCATGCTGCTGTGGGGTTTCACGAAACTCCTCGGCTTGTGGAAGTTGATACCCGATGGGCGCGCTACGACCTTTTACAATATTCAGACCCGCAGAGAGAAATTGCCAAAGGAATTCATCGCCGATGTTCAGTGCTTGTTTACCTTGTTGTCGGAGGGCAGTTTGAAACCCGCGATCGCGGAGACGGCCAGGCTTGAGGATGTGGTCGATATTCATAGAAAGATTGATTCCGCACAAATTGCGGGTAAGGTTGTGCTGCTATGCCAATAATATTAAGAACATTCATTGCTACTGTTGTGTTACTGATGAGTGCTTGCGCGAGTTCTACTTCGCTGTTTAACGGGAGAAATCTACAGGGTTGGCAGGTGACTGACAGCGCCAAGTGGTCAGTGCAAGAAGGAGAAATAGTGTCGTCAGGGTCGGGCGAGGGATATCTTTCCACCGATGAGTTATTTGGCGATTTTGAACTCAGCGCAGAGTTTTGGGTTGATGCCACCACCAATTCCGGCATTTACATTCGCTGTAAGAATCGCGCGAATATTCATCCCGACACCTGTTACGAATTGAACATCTGGGACAATCATCCCAGGCCGGAAGCGAGAACAGGTGCAATTGTTTTTAAATTCATGCCGCCTCTGGCGCAGGTAGAAACGATTGGTCGCTGGAGTCTCTATGAAGTGGTCGCTAAAGGGGGTTCATTAGAAGTTAAGGTTAATGGAGTGACCACTGCAAAGCTGGATGATGCCGACTCCACTCCGGGGTTTATAGCGCTGCAGCACTTTGAGCAGGGAACGGTAAAGTTCCGGAATATTAATGTCAGGAGATTGTCGAACTAAATCGACAAATCGACGCCGAAGCTTTCTTCTCCCCGGATAAATTTAATAATTGCATACTGTCTGCCTTCGGCTGATCCGTGTAACAAGGCGTTGCTGATCATCTCAGCAGTGTCTACATCCCTGGCTTCGTTTAACAGCTTTTCAAATGTATGCACATAGTTTTCGGTATGGCGTTTTCTAATCTCAGTGCCAAAATACAAATCCTCGATGAAGGCCGAATCACTTCGATTTTGATAGGTCGTACCTGTCATTTTCCGAATGAAAAAAGCGTAGTCACCATTGCTCGCCTGGCTGCGACCCTCGGTAAATTCTTCGCTGCTCATTTCTGCGGTACCGGTGGGCCCGAACACGGAAAAATAATGAAAGGCTGCGATGTTCCCCAATTGATCTTGTATTAGATTGAGCAGTTTAAAGTAGCTGTCTCGTCGTGAGTGCAGTTCCAGACGACGAGCGCTTTTTTCCTGAATATTAATCGCCTTGGTGTTGGCGGTAATCTCTTTTTGCTGCATAAAGTGGCCGATCACCAGCCACAGAAATGCCAGCGGAGCGAATGCGCCCTCAAGGAAGCTCCCAATATCCGCAGTAGGCAGGTTGATAAAAGCATCCCATCCTACAATGCCAAGCAGGTAAATTAACCCAGCGCTTATCCAGGCTGTGGTCACCACCAGGCCAAAGGCGACGCGCCAATCGATAGTGAAAGTGTTTTTGGAGTCAGTCATATTGGTATTCTATCGTATCTTTTGCGGCAACTGTTTATCGGGGCAATAAAAAAGCCCCGGTGCAAGGAATACATCGGGGCTGTTCTGTGCTTTTGCCAAGAGGTCTTGACGGATGGGCGCTAATTTAGCGCTCTAACAAAGCCAGTTTGTTAGGTTTGTTTTCCCATTCTTCAGCGTCTGGAGGCGATTCTTTCATTTCCGTAATTACTGGCCAAACTTCTGCCAGTTCCGCATTTAACTCCAAAAATACCTGCTGGTCTTCGGGCAACTCATCTTCAGAATAGATGGCATCGACAGGGCACTCAGGTTCACACAAGGCGCAATCGATGCACTCGTCTGGGTGAATGACCAGAAAGTTGGGTCCTTCATAAAAGCAATCCACAGGGCATACTTCTACGCAATCTGTGTGCTTACATTTAATACACTGTTCACCTACAACAAACGTCATTCTACAGCCGCCTCTTACTTCTGAGTTTTTTCGGTTCAAGCCAAGGAGGGTCAAACTACGGGGCGTTAGTTTAACCGCAGTCTTGCCAGAAATGAAGTGCTTTTCAATCCACCTGGTCTTTCAATTTATACATGAGATCCAAGGCCTGGCGGGGTGTTAGCTCGTCCACGTCCAGATCCTGCAATAAGTCCACTGCGGGGTGGGGTTCTCTCCCTGCGAATAGATCATTTTGCGGCGTTAATTGCGCAGTTTGAACGGCTGTAGGCGTGGTGGTCGCAGATTCCTCGCGTTCTAGTTGGCTCAGTTTCTCCTGGGCCGCCCGAAGAACACCATTGGGTACGCCGGCGAGTTTGGCAACTTGCAGGCCGAAACTGCGATTGGCCGGCCCCTCCTGAATATTGTGCAGAAATACAATGTGGTCCTGATGTTCGGTGGCATCGAGGTGAACATTGGCCATGGATGGACATTGTTCCGGTAGAGCGGTCAATTCGAAATAGTGGGTGGCGAACAAGGTAAAGGCCTTGACCGATTGGGCCAGCTCCACAGCGCTCGCCCAAGCCAGACTTAGTCCGTCAAACGTGCTTGTTCCCCTGCCTACTTCGTCCATTAGCACCAGCGAACGTGGCGTAGCATTGTGGAGAATATTTGCCGTCTCCGTCATCTCAACCATGAAGGTGGAGCGTCCACTGGCTAAGTCGTCGGAGGAGCCTATGCGGGTAAATATTCTATCCAGTGGTGCCATGGTGACACTGTTGGCTGGCACAAAACTGCCGATATGGGCGAGTAGCGCAATGACGGCGTTCTGGCGCATATAGGTAGATTTACCACCCATGTTGGGGCCTGTTATCAGCAGCATGCGCCGTTTCGTGTTGAGTAAAGTGTCGTTGGCAATAAAGGGTTCGTCGAGCACTTGCTCTACAACCAGGTGGCGGCCCGCTACCACCTCAAACATCTGTTCCTCGCAAAATTTCGGCTGGCAAAAGTTCAAATTATCGGCGCGCTCGGCCAGGTTCGCCAACACATCGATTTCCGATACTGCCGCCGCACTGTCCTGCAACTGTGCCAGTTGGGTGTTCAGTTGCTCGACCAGATCCTCATACAGACCTTTTTCTCGTGCCAGTGCTCGACTCTTGCTCGACAAAGCCTTGTCTTCAAACTCTTTCAGCTCGGGCGTGATGAAGCGCTCGGCATTTTTCAGGGTCTGTCTACGTATGTATTCCGCCGGCGCGCGGTCGGACTGCGCCTTGCTGATTTCGATGTAATAGCCATGTACCCGGTTATAGCCCACCTTCAAGGTGCTGATCCCCGTGGACTCGCGCTCGCGTTGCTCGATTTCCAATAAAAAATCGCCCGCGTTGCTGCTGATTTTTCTCAGGTCGTCCAGCTCTTCATCATAGCCCGGTGCGATCACGCCACCATCGCGAATAATCACAGGCGGGTTTTCAATAATGGCTCGGCCTAGAAGGTCGCATAAATTCGGGTATTCTCCGGCCTGCTCTCTCAATTCATCTAGCCGGCTCGATTGGGTTTGGCTCAGCTCAGAGCGCATTAGCGGCAGAGCGCCCAGGGAGCTGTGTAGGCGCGTTAGGTCTCTCGGCCGAGCGGACCGCAGTGCGACTCGGGTTAAGATGCGTTCCATATCGCCGATGGGCTTCAGAGTCGATCTCACCGTCTCGTAGGCATAATTGTGGCAGAGGACTTTGATTGCGCTTTGTCTGTCCTCCAGAACATTCACCTGGGTAAGAGGGCGATGTAACCAGCGTCTCAGCAACCGGCTACCCATGGCGGTAACCCCATTATCCATCACCGAAAATAAGGTGTTGGTATCCCCGCCAGACAAGTTGACATCAATCTCGAGATTGCGACGGGTGGCGGCATCGAGTATCACGCTCTCAGCGCGATTCTCATGGGAGATTCCCCGTATGTGGGGCAGGTTATTCCGCTGAGTATCTTTAACATACTGTAACAATGCACCGGCGGCGCCTAGGGCGAGATCCAGATCATCGCAGCCGAAACCTTGGAGATCATGACTTTGAAATTGGGCGTTCAGCGCACGTCGGGCACCTTCGACATCGAATTCCCAAGCGGGCTGGCATCGAGCCCCAATGCGCTCGGTTATCTCCGGGTTGCCAATAGACTCCTGATACAGTGTTTCGGCGGGTTGCAGGCGTTGCAATTCGCCACTCAAGGCTTCAGATCCTGAAACCTCAAGTACCCTGAATCGACCGGTGCTCAAATCCAGATAGGCGATACCGTAATTTTCGCCGTGCTGTGAAACCGCCAGCAGTAAGTTATCGATGCGCTCATCCAGTAGCGCCTCATCGCTCAGGGTTCCCGGGGTCACTACGCGCATCACTTTGCGCTCTACCGGCCCTTTGCTGGTGGCGGGATCGCCCACCTGCTCACAAATGGCAACTGACACACCGGCCTTTACCAAGCGTGCCAGATAGCCTTCAGCCGCGTGGTAGGGGATGCCGCACATGGGAATCGAGTTGCCGCCGGTTTTGCCTCTGGCGGTCAGTGTGATGTCCATCAGCTCGGCGGCTTTTTTGGCGTCGTCGAAGAATAACTCGTAAAAGTCACCCATGCGGTAGAACACCAGATCATTGGGGTGATCGGCTTTGATGCGGAAATACTGCTGCATCATGGGTGTGTGCGTAACTTCTTGATTCAAAGGGAAATTAACATTGATTGTGTGTGGGTTGAGGTTCTTAGCGTGGCCGTATGATAAGGGATTCAGGCACTAATAAACACTTGCTCAAGATGATTTTGTGGATGGAGTGAGATTGCCACTGGTCACTCTTCCACCGTCAAATCCAGAGCATTAATGGCAATAACCTTGCAGCAACTAATACCGCACACCATTGCAGAACGAAGGCCGCTGCCAATCCATGAAATAGGTTTACGCGTGATTTGTCCCAAGCCGCTTTCACCCGGATTATAGTCAGGCACATACCCACAGGTAGCAAGAACGTGACCGTCGCGAGCAAGAGGCTCGCAGGTGTAACATCGCCGAGGGCCATAAATGACTGAACAAAAAAGAATGGAATAGGAACAAGTAAGAGCAACGTCGTCACAAATGCCGGGGCCACCGGTAGCCGAAACATGCAGGCGCGATAGCGAGCAGCTGAAACCACACCAGACAGGAAAAACCAGATTAGCCCGCACATCGCCAGGGTAATACTGGTCCAATGTGCGAATAGATAGGCATCCGATGTCATTTCAAATGTACTAAAGCCATCACTGACTAGGTACTGGCCTTCATCGCCTATGAGAAAAACATGGGAATTCGTTGTTCGGTCATTGGCTGAAAAGAGTCGATCCCCTACCGGTCGCAATTGGCGAGTAGCTTGTTGCAACGAAGAAATCGTGAGATAGCTATTATCCGCAGAAATTTCGATCGCGCCAAATACCCTGTCAAGGTAATCAAACGTCTGAAAACGATTTGGGCTAAGAATGTATCGTCCATGCCATTTTGCGATATCAGCGGCGGGTTCGGCCGTCGGCGGTGGTGATGCTTGGTCGACCCCAATCGCGTCAATCAGTAGTTTATCAATACGTCCATAATTCGCCGTCTCGCTATCTGTATTAACACTATATGCGAAAGCTTTATTCTCATCTGGAAATATACAAAGCATTGCTACGAAGCCGACGATATTGCCACCGTGACAGTAACCGATCACACCATGACGATCTCGACGCCCAAGCCCAAGGGCATACCCGGCATCAAGACCAGCGTTTGCTGCCTCTGTACCGACAGGACGGCCTCGCGAGCGCATCAACGCTTGATCTATAAACGGTTCACCGTTAATCAATCCATCGCTTAACAAGAATTGTGCGAACAAGGCCAGATCGGCAGTAGTCGTCGTAAATTGCCCTGCCGGCCTCAGGAATATTGGATATGCGGCGTATCGAGATCCGTCATCGACATGTCCCCACGCGAGCAACGGATCGGCGGTTTCTCCGCTTTGTGTCGTAAATTCAAACGTACTATTAGACATTGCGAGCGGAGCGAGAAGATGTTCATCCAAGTAGGATTCATAATTGTCATTTACTACAGCTTCGACAATCATTCCAAGCAATGTGTAGCCCATGTTTGAGTAAGATAGACGAGTTCCAGGTCGAGACCTAATGCGTAACTGTAAATCGGGGTCTGGGAAGGCTGCAATGAGCGGAACATTCGGCGTTGCCCGTTCGCTGAACATGTGCCATAGATGCGCATCATTCAGTCCGGAAGTATGGTCGAGAAGGTGCTGTACTGTGACATCTATATCCCCATTCCTCGGGTTATCGAAGGAGAGGTTCGGCAGATAGCGGGTTACAGGCGCATCGAGCTCAATTTGGCCCTGGGTCGCCAATCTGAGTATGCCAGTTGCCAGTAGGCTCTTTGTTACCGATCCGATATGAAACCGAGTATCACTTGTGAAATTCAGTTTCGATGGCTTGTCACGCAAACCGGCAGCCCCAAGGTTAACTTCGCCACTTTCGCCGATCAACATCCAGGCAACACCTGTGAGGCGCTCCTGGGTTAGGACTGTCTCTAGATCATGTTGTAGGTCGCGCTCAGCGCTGCTGCCATAGGAAGGCCGCAGAGATATGATCGTTACAACGACAATGACAACGAAAATTATTCTTCGATTCAAAAGCATAGCTCTAAATCCATACTGGCGTGGCAGGCACCCAAGTAATTGGAATGTCTGCTATGTTGGTTGCGGGTTCAACTGGTTGGTGCAAACCACGTGGCCAATCGATCTGTCGCTGTTTAACATTCTGGTTTTTTCTGTGGCGTTCGTGTCAGATATTACTCAATTCGGATTTTTACAACCAGCAGAAATGGCACGTGGTGCTTATTTTTACGACGTGATACAACTGCAAACGCTGTCGATCGTCTAGAAAGCTCGCTCGAAATTAATCTGTGGTCCGCCTTGTATTCGATCTTTATGGTTCCGACTGGGAGAAGCGTCAGGTGGAAAAACGCCTGGGTCGCAAGCTCTAAATTGATCTATCCGTATCGATTCTATAAGCAAAATATTTTAGGCGACTATCCATTGTTTAGATACGTGCGAACAAAATCCAACCTCTGAAGACAGTATTTTCAACACATCCATCTGCTATGCTATTTACGCCAGCGCAAAAAACAACTGACAACGAGTTGCAGTAGAGGAGTATTCTCAGTGAATGCATCAGAAAAAGAAAAAATACACCCCGATGTTCAGGCGGTAATGGACCACTATCAGTTCGACAGACTGCCCGTGGAAGGTACGCTGTTTAAAAACACCTATCGCTCTTCACAAAAACTGGTTGATGGTGAACCCGCGGGTACGGCCATTATTGGCATGTACTCCAATACGCCACTGAGCTTTTCCTGTTTTCACAAATTGCGAAGTGATGAAGTATGGCATGTCTATGGGGGAGACCCCTTTATTCTGGTGCTGCTGCATGATGATGGAACAACGGAGGAGATCTTGATGGGGAATCGGCCTGAAGATGGGCAGCGCGTCCAATTTGTGGTTCCGGCGAATACCTGGCAAGCGGGCTACTTGTTAGATGGGGGTCGATATGCGCTGTATGGCTGTACGATGGCTCCGGGATTTTGTGGCAGAAATTTTTTGGCGGGGACTGCGGAGGAATTAGTCGGGTTATATCCGGAGCAAGAAGAAATAATCAGAAAACTCAGTGTGAACGGCCACAAAACCACAATGCCGGAAGGTTTTGAAGACGACTAGTTGTCATCGATCTGTACCCGCTATCCATATTTAGCCAGCTCTTTTCTCAGCTGCTGATCTAACTGACTTGCCTCAACCGACGAAAACGCCCACTCATGGTTGGGGAACACAGCGGGCTGCACATTATTGTGACTAAACAGCGGCAACCAGTACTCCAACAACTCCGCCAAACTGATTTCTGAGGCCTCATATCCCGGAAAATGAACCGCCAGTGCCTGCTGGGCACACTTCGGGTGAGGCCATAGGGGGAAATACTCGAATTTTTCCGGTGATTTGGGCACCAGCCACTGGTCGCCTTTCTTCGCCCCCCAGAGTTGCTGCCACCCTACGATCTTTGTGATGAAATAGGAGTGCCTTTTGGCGGTGTCTTTCTTTAAAACAGCTTGGGTCTGATCGTTACTCAACTGAAACGGCATTCGTTTTCTCGTCGATAATCATCTGGAATTGACAGTAGTACGCTATCGATTCTCCCAGCGGTATTGTGGTTATTCCTTAGTTGCCAAGGAATAGTCACCCTGGGGTTTAAGGTTTGGAACCATGCGTCGGTTTTTACGATAAGGCTGCAGGCTTTCGCTTTCTTGTCACGTTTTTGTCTGGTGCTTCGTCTTGATGGTGAGAATAGAAAATAACGGAGTAATTCACGATGGAAGCTATCTCATCTTTAGTAGTGACATCAGCTTCGACTAAGGTCGAATCCAGGCTAATTGTCGCACAGGCTATTGCTGGAATATTGTTTCTGGTATTCCTGGCGCTGCATCTCAGTAACACCTTTTTGGCAGTTTTTGGTCCAGAGATCTACAACGATTATCAACGTGCGGTCCGACAAATCTACCAACATCCATTGTTGGAGCTGCTGCTGGTGATAGGACCGCTGATTACTCATGTTATTGCAGGTCTTTGGCTGTATAGAATTCGCAAGAGTCGTCGGCTCAGAAGGGCGTTGAGGTATCGGTTGCAATCCTGGGCAGGTTTTTTTTTGTTGCTCGTTGTATTTGGGCATGTGCTCGCCACCAGGGGCATATCCTACTGGTACGGCGTCTTTGCCGAATTCGAAGGAGTGTCTTTCTCTCTGTGGTGGGTTCCCGCCTACTTTTATCCCTACTATTTTCTATTGTTTATGGCAGGTCTCTATCATGGGAGCATGGGCTTGCTCGGCGTGCTGAAGCGTTTCGGTTTCATGCGTGGCAGAGTTAGATCAAATTACTTTCCTGCCTTGGTAACTGGCTTGGGTGCAGTAGGAGCGATCTTGGTATTGTTGGCTTTCGGCGGATTTCTGTTTGAAATCGATGATCCGCGCAATAATGATTATGCTAGGCAATACAGTGAATGGATGGACGTCGAGCTTACTGGGCCAAGACAATAGATCACTACCTATGGAATCAAACTAATATGTCCTTGGAACTGTTCGAACAACATCGATCAAAGCTTTTTGGCATTGCTTATCGCATGCTGGGATCGGTGTCAGAGGCTGAAGATGTGGTGCAGGAAGCTTTTTTGCGTTGGTATCAAATGGAGGATCAGGAAGCCATCGCAAACCTCGAAGCTTATCTTGTCACGGTGGCCACCCGGCTGTGTCTCGACTACCTTAAGTCGGCCAAGGTGCGCCGAGAGTGTTATGTGGGCCCGTGGCTACCGGAGCCACTTATCAGCGAAGCTGCGGCGGGACCTGAGGCGCACAAGGAGTTGGCAGACACTCTGTCCTTTGCGTTTATGATGTTACTTGAGAGATTGAATCCCATGGAACGAGCGGTTTACATCTTGCGAGAAGCATTTGATTTTCGACACGAAGAAATAGCGCAAATTTTGGACCGCGAGCCGACTCACAGTCGCCAGCTTAGTCGACGAGCGAAAAAAAGCCTGGGACAACCCGGTAAACGTTTTGAATATAGCGACGCCGATCAGGAACGTTTGTTTTCGCGATTTGTAGAGGCTTCTGTCGGTGGAGATTTGAAACCGCTTTTTGATTTGCTCGCCGATGACATCACCTTGTATTCCGATGGAGGTGGAAAAGTGCTGGCGGCACTGCGGCCACTGCGGGGAAAGGAGCGTATTATTCGGTTTCTCAACCGTGCACTGCCACAGCAAGAATCAGATGCCAGTTTGGAGTTATGTCACGTTAACCGCCAGCCAGCGCTACGGATCTGTCTTGATGGTAGCGTTGTCGGAATTGTTACCCTCCATTTTGTTCAAGGTAAACTGCAACAAATCTTTGTTGTAAAAAACCCTGACAAGCTGGTAAACACTGAAACTCAACACTCCATAAAATGAGAAGACTTATTTGATGGCTAACATTTCGATTTTTTTGGTGCTTTAATATTTGGGGTACTGGGAAGCGTTCACTTAGCCTAGCTCACTTTGGTCTTATTCAGGGATCCGTTTGGTTTTCCACTCTGCCGGTGTTGGTTGGCTTTTCCTATCTGATGCTTGCAAAAAAGTACTGGTTTAAAGTTCCCTTTGTCGGCATCCTACTGGCAACCGCTTGCTTTGCAAGCGCTGCGATTTTACTCAACACATAGCGCGCAGCGTTATCTGAGAAAGATTATTGGAGATATAGTCGTGGTGCTACCAACGCTCTCTGGTTCCTGTCACCGCGGTGCAGTAACGTTCGAAATAGACGCAGCTTTGGAACAACTCAACACCTGGAGTATTGAAAATCATGAGTAACGAAATCGCAGTAATAACAGGCGCCTCCTCCGGCATTGGCGAAGCTCTGGCTAAAAACTTCGCTCGCAACGACTATGATCTGGTATTGGTGGCGCGCAGCGAGGACAAACTGGAAAGTTTGGCAAGCCAGCTTGAGCGCGAAACCGAGGCACAAATTTGGGTTGAGCCCGCCGATTTGTCACGCCGAGGCGCCCCGAAAAAACTGGCTGCGAGACTGGCGAAACGCGGCATCGACGTCGATATTTTGGTCAACTGTGCGGGTGTTCTCGAGCACGGCAGTTTCGTTGATTTGTCGGGCAGTTCACAACAGAACATGATTGATCTGAACATCAGCGGCCTCACTCGTATGTTGACCCACTTTCTGCCGCCGATGATCGAACGAGGTAGTGGTCGTGTACTCAATGTGGCGTCCATCGCGGCATTTCAGCCCATACCCAGTCTGGCAACCTATGCGGCGACAAAAGCCTATGTGCTCTCGCTGTCAGAGTCGCTTGCAGAGGAGCTTTCTGGAACCGGTGTATCGGTTACCGCCTTGTGTCCGGGAGTGACTGCCACCAATATGGTTTCCAGTGCGCAAGAAAAGAGCGGAGGGTTGAAGATTCCCGGCTTTATTATAGGCGATGTTGAAGACGTTGCTGCACAGGGTTATCGGGCGTGTATTAAGGGCGATGCGATTTGTGTTCCCGGCGCCGTCAATTTGGCGGCAACGGTCACCGGCAGGGCTACACCGAAATGGTTGCTGCGCAGAATCTCTGGTGTGATGGGGCGCTATACTTTAAAGGGCCAGTAACTGATAACTTGCGGGCGGGTGTAACTACTCTTCCTCGAAGTCCTGCCATATTATCGCTTGATCCAATTCTTCAAAATAGGTATCGATAGTCCTTGCGGGCGCTTTAATCGCGAAGGGTGGCTTTAACACTTTTGAGTATTTCGCCGAATAGTTAAAATCATCATTTCCCAATGTCCCGAGCAGATAAGAAAAACCGATGATAGCCATGCTCAAGCCGGCGGCTACGCGCCAGGTATTTTCCACATGGGTGGCGAGCGACAAATTAAAATGGAGCAAGGCGGTGACAAAAACCAGTGCCAGGGCGTAGTTGGATGCTTTGGAAACAGACAGACTATTGGTCATGTATTCAAGATAGGTCGGTATCGGCGCCAGGAATATGAGCGCAAACAAGACCAGTGATGTGGCTAATAGTTGCAGGCTGAATTGCTGTTGATGGCGAAACAATCGCCCCATAATCGACCAAAACCCCGCCCAAATGATGATGACCAGGCCTGCCATCAGTGCTGAGTAAACGTATTGCTCCCAGTTGTCGTCCACGGACAGCTGCACATAGTCGGAAAAACCGTCTAACAAAACTACAAACGCCAGTACGGTGAAGGCGATGAGCAACCCTGTCTTGCCCTGGTACATGGAGTTTGAAAGTAACAGTTTGCGGGTGTCCTCAACCTTGTGATCCGCGGCAAATAGGTTCAGGCGAGTTCTGCCTATCGTGATTCGGTCACCGGATTGAATTCGAAAACGCTGTTCCCGTTTCACCTCACCATTGTGCGAGACCGCGTTCCCGGTTTCGATGACCTGAGCAAACCATTCACCCTCATCGCGTTCTATTCGCAGTTCGTGAGGCGCGACGTAGGGGTCTGTCAAAACTGCTTGGTTATCGAAAGCTCGGCCAACGGTGATCGGCTCACCGGTGCTGCGCACGAGTTCTGCGACACGTCCGTGCTTTACACCCAGCTGCAGTATTAGGGTTTCCATTGCACAGACTCCATTACTTTGCGAAACAAGGCGAGCGCATTGTCCCGGCTGATCATGCTGGCACCGGTCTTGATGACGGCGGCGCGATCGTTGCTATCTACTGAGCCCATGAGAAACATCGCGTCGAACAGACCCTCATAATCCTTGTAAGCTCTGAAGCAGCTAGATGCCTTCCATTCGTGCCCGGATACGGAAACGAAATTGGTGTAGCAGCTAAACTGCGACACGTCTTCCTCGTCATAGGCGTTATAGAGGCCGCGGTGGTTGAAGCGGGTTTCCACTACGGTGTAAAACTGCAAGCGGTTGAGTTCTTCTGTGCTCAACCATTCGGCGTCGTAGGTAAAGCCTCCGGCTGAGACGCTACCCTTGATGAAAATAGCGTCCTGAGAGCTGCAATGTTTATGGGCTGATTTGTACTTTTTCTCTTTCCTTTCCGGGCTGTGGCCCCAGCATTTTAAGGCTTCATTGAGTTCTCCCGGCAGATTAAGTTCGCCCAAGGGCTCTAGCTCGAAATCGTCTTCCAGTAGTGTTTGGTAAAACTGTTGCTGATCTTCATATAATGCATCGCGGATGAATGCCTGGGCATCCGAAATCTCCTGATCGGGCTCGGTTGTCTCGAGGAGAATCGCCAGTTGATCGACAGGTACCAGAAAACTGATCTGTTCACCGCCGGTTGAGACATTGATGCCGATTACGTTTCCGCCATCGTCAATCGCCGGTCCGCCACTCATACCCGGATTGAGAGATCCAGAAAACAGTAATTTCTGGTAACGCGAGGTCTTTATCAAGCCATTATAGGTGCCCTCGACAATTGTCATGCCCAGATCGTGTGGATTGCCAACAGAGTAAATTCGATCCCCCTTGTCCAGGGCGCCTAGATTCAATGCAAAAAATTCTTCGGACAGTTTGTCTGAATGAATCATCGCCAGGTCATGGATAACATCGAAGTTAATTAGCCGGGCGGTTTCGATATCGCCATCATCCTTGACGATCTCCAAGCGGTACTTTTCGGGCTCATGAATATAGGCGGATACCACATGAAAATTGGTAGCGATCAGTCCTTCAGCGCTGACCTGAAAGCCTGAGCCCAGGCTGAACTTATCTCCGGAGGCCACATCGATAACCCGAATTTGAAACACGCGTTGTTTCAGGTCTTCAAACAGTGATTTAGCGGTGCTTTGAGCGGCTACTGGCGTAGCCGCGAAAATCAGTAGTAGCAATAAGACCGTATGAAACGCCGAGCTCGATCGAAGATGGTGGTGCGTTACAGAAAAACTATGAAATCCCAAAAGCTGACGTCTCCTTGACTGGGCTAAATCCTGAGGATGGATCGCCTGCTGTAAGCCTTTGATTGTATGATTGATTCTACTGCGATGCCAGTTCCAAAAACCTGTTAGGGGAGGAAGCCACCCACCGCCTGTATTGGTTGTTGTTTTCCAGGGCTGTTTACCCACGCTACCACACCATACTGCCGAGCTTCTTCTCCCGGCGTGGGCAAGGCGAATTGCGTGGAATACCCGCCCTCGCGCTGAGTCACTTTCACTTGGCGCATTCCGAGCACGACAAAATCATGAGGTAAGCTTTTTCCTCTATTTTCACCCGCTCTGACGTGTGTTTCCAAATCGAAGCCCAGAAGTGCGAGATTGACCTGCAATTTCCTTTTGGCACTGGCAGTGGGTGCGAATTCTACGCGCGCATCTCCGCCGTTCACCTCAAGTCGTAAGATACCGGGAGCATCTCCTGCGGGGAATTTGACCTCGCGGCTGCTGTACCACTTTCGCCACTCGGCCCCGTTGTATACAAAGCCGGGCGTATAAACAGCTCTGAGAGATTGTTCCTTGGCGTATTGACGCTGTCTTTTCGCGTAGTTCGGGGAGGCAAAGCGATCTTTCCAGCCTATATAGTCCCAGTAATCAACATGCAGAGCGATAGGGATAAAGTCTGACCACACGCCCCGGTGAGTTTTCAGTTGGGACAACCATTCATCCGCAGGAGGGCAACTACTGCAGCCCTCGGAGGTATACAACTCGAGCAGCCCGACTTGTTCTATTGAGCTTTCGAATGTCACCGATTCAGCAACAACATGGGGTATTTGGAAAACGAGAATTGTGGTGAGGGCTAATAAGGTCTTTTTCATAGTAATTTAGAGTCCGGTTTGGCGATTAGTTCAATGCGATGGGAATAATGGCTCTGATTTTGGGACATTGGGAATATGTTCTCACGCAACCAGTCATGGCTTGTCTTACCCAGATTTAATTTTTTGGTCTATAACTAGTAAGTCCCTCAGGTGCGCAGAATTTGGTGTTTCCCCGAAAAAGATTCAGTGACCATTGAACTTTCATTGCGGCAGTCGCTCAAACCTGTGCGTTTCAACTATTTAACCAAAAGGTAATTAAAAATGAGCACAAAGATTCAAAGCATGTTTTCCGGCGCAGCTATGGCAGTGGCAGTCGCAAGTCTGGCAGCGTGTGCAGGTACGTCAGACACGTCTAGCGTTGCGGCTGCAGCAGCATCGGCCGGCAGCACTGACTTGGTTCATTGTTATGGGGCCAACGTCTGCAAGGGCCACAACGACTGTAAAACTGCCGATAATGCCTGTGGCGGTCATGCGAGCTGCAAGGGTACCGGTTTTGTTGCGATGCCTTCTAAAGCCTGTGGTGATGTTGGCGGAGAAATCAAAGACAAGTGGGTCGGGAGCATTGCCTCAGCGGAACTGGTTCACTGCTACGGAGTCAATGTCTGCAAAGGGCATAACGATTGCAAAACTGCTGACAACGCCTGTGGCGGTCATGCTAGCTGCAAAGGAACGGGCTTCGTTGCAACTCCCGCTAAAGCCTGCGCTGACATCGGTGGTAAAGTAGGCGCCTAAACCGCTAGGTTTATCGCTCGATCATAAAGCATCTGCGCTTACTCGCGCAGGTGCTTTATGCCTTTTAAGGAACAGGACTTAGGAATCGCGCAAGTGACTGCAGCAATTACAGCCCCCGCGCTTGGATTTGGGCTGGGCCTTCGAACCGACCATTTTGATCATGTATTAAACAACCAGCCAGCAGTCGATTGGTTTGAAGTGCTCTCAGAAAATTTTATGGTGGCTGGGGGTAAGCCTCGCTATTATCTGGAAGCGATTGCGGAGCGGTATCCAGTGGTCATGCATGGTGTATCAATGTCGATTGGCAGCACCGATCCAATGTCGATCGAATATCTTACCGCCTTAAAAAAACTTGCCAATGATATCCAACCACAATGGATATCAGACCATATCTGTTGGACCTCAATACACGGCGTTAACAGCCATGATTTACTGCCGCTTCCCTATACCGAAGAAACTATTGAACACGTCAGCACCCGGGTACGCCAGGTGCAGGATTTTCTGGGCCGGCGAATTTTGTTAGAAAATGTCTCCAGTTATTTGTCTTATAAAGATTCCACCATGGACGAGTGGACTTTTCTCAATGAGGTGGCCAGGCGTTCGGATTCACTCATTTTATTGGATATAAACAACATTTATGTCAGTGCGCGAAACCACCATTTCGACCCTATGGAGTACTTGGCGAAAATTGATACTGACCGAGTTCAGCAGTTTCACTTGGCGGGGCACTCGGATTTCGGGGACTATGTCATTGACACTCACGATCACGATGTACCCGATAGCGTCTGGGATCTATACCGACATGCGCTCGAACGCTTTGGCGCTGTAAGCACTATGGTAGAGCGAGACGCGAATATCCCGCCCTTTACGGAACTTGAAGAAGAGCTTGCTTGCGCCGGGCGCATAGCGCTGGAAACGATTGAAGATCTCCAGCGGAGGCTGCCTGATTCCGCGTTGCTTCGAGCCACTCAAATCGCCGGGGTTTCGAAGTGAATCTGCGAGATACCCAGTCTCTTTTTATGGAATATTTGTTGGCCGCCAACAACGAAAGTGAATCCGCCAATTTGGAAGACAAGTCTGCCGACTTCGCACAGCTTATCGCCGACCAGGCAGGTATTGGTGTCGACAAACGAATGGCTATTTACTCCAGTGCCTATCGCCTGCGACTGATAGAAACTATCGATACCGATCATGAAATACTCGGGCTTTATCTCGGCGATGATTTGTTCGACAAAATGGTCAGTGAATATATTGCTGCGAATCCATCGAGTTTTCATTCTCTCAGGCTTTTTTGCGATGCGCTGCCGGATTTCTTGCACCAGGATAACTTCTTTGGTCAGTATCCGATTATTTCCGATCTCGCCAGTTTTGAGCGCAGGCTTTTGAACGCCTTTGACGCCCAGGAGAGCGATAGAGCATCATTCAGTGATTTGCAGGCGGTTGAACCAGAACTCTGGCCGGGCATTCAGTTTCGTTTTCATCCCAGTTTGCAAATTTTCCGCTGCGACAGTAATGCGGTTGAAAGCTGGCAGGCGTTAAAACAGCAACAAGCACCACCTGAACCGGACTACTCGGGGCAGCGCGCCTGGATGTTGTGGCGCGGCCCCGATCGAGTCAGTGAGTTTATTTCTCTGGCGCCGTTCCAGCTGGCTCTGGTGGAGGGGTTTTTAAAAGGCAACAACTTTGCACAGCAGTGTGAGCAGATGTTGCAGTGGTTTGATCAGGAGCAGGCCGCCACTGAAGTGTTACAGGCCATGCAGGCCTGGTTCCAGTTGGGTATTGTAAGGTCCATCGTCAGGCCCTAGGCAGATAGTCTCTCGTGAGTGCTTCAGATACAGTCCACAGCTGCTCGGCCATCGCGTCATCGACTAAATAACCGCCGTCATTGGCCACATTTGAATCGGAAAAGTACAATCCTCGCACACCTTTCAATCCAGGGTTGGTGGCTACGTAGCAGGTCGTCGCGGCGCCCTCCTGAATGTCTTTCATAAATATCCAGCCAAGATATTTAGCGGCCCACTGCTGCCAGTTGGGAAGGTTTTTAACTAACTGAGTGTTGATCACGCCTGGGTGCAAGCTGTTTGAGGTCGCGTTGGAATCAGATAGCTTCAGAGCGAGGTGCCTGGAACACAGTGCGTTGGCCAATTTTGAAACCCCGTATGCCTCCCAGGGCCCGTAGTGTTTACTGCCATCCAGGTTGTCGAATTCTATGCCGTTTTTTGCTCGACGATGAGCTCGAGAGGACAGTATTGTGAAGCGACCCTCAGGCGCCGCTTTCACTTCCTCCAATAAGTGGTTGATGAGAATAAAGTGTCCCAGATGGTTGATGGCAAATTGTCGCTCTACACCGTTTACCAACTGAAGCTCTGGGATAGCCATTACACCTGCATTGCAGATTAAACCGTCCAGGTGTAACCCCAAGCGACGAATTCGAGTGGCGCATAGAACGACTGAATCCCACTTTGCCAGGTCCAAAAATAAAGGCGTGGTTTTACCGATGATGCTTGAGCAGGCCTTTTCAGCCTTTGCCTGGGTGCGGGCTATGCCTATGACATGCGCTCCGCGCATTGCCAGGACTCGCATGGTCTCGTAGCCCAATCCGGTATTGGCGCCGGTGATTGCGATGGTTTGCCCAGTTAAATCCAAGCCCTCGGTCACCTCTTCGGCGGTGGAATTCGAATCGAATCTGCTGCGGGGAGCGGGATTACTAACAATTTGCGCAAGTGCTGTCGCAGGCAGAGCACTGATGACACTCAGCACTGTCATTTGTTGCAGCAGCTGTCTGCGGTTAACTTGATAGGGCATAGGTCAATATCTCCGGAACCATTGCACTCGAACTTGTGTTGTTATCTTAGGTGCTATTAATAGGGTTTACCAGAACAGCAAATTAAATCCCTGCCCATAGTTTGCCGGAGCTAGGTGCAGATACTTTCCCGAAGGAGTAGCTCAAAGGATGCTCTACATCTTCGGTTTGCAATAGGGGGCCGTCGATATCAATGTACTCGCAAAGTTGCGCGATTACATAGGCCGGAGCCATTGCCAGAGAGCTCCCACACATGTTCCCCACCATCAGTTCGAAACCCATTGCGGTGGCCTGTCTGGCCAGTTGCAGCGCCTCGGTTAGGCCGCCGGTTTTGTCAAGCTTAATGTTGACCACCTGGTATTTTCCAACAAGACCCGGTAGTTCCGTGCAGCTTTGAATGGATTCATCGGCAGCCAATTTGATGGGGCCGTGATAGTTGGCCAATTGGTGGTCTGCGTTTACCGGCAGCGGTTGTTCTAGCAGCGCTACATCCAGATCAATCAGCTCGCTGTGAATATCCTGCAACAGTTCCCAACTCCAGGACTGATTGGCATCGATGATAAGGCGAGCGTCTGGTCTGGCGTTGCGAATTTTCGATAGGGCGCTCAGTGAACCGCTGGCGTCCGCTTTTACTTTCAGGGTTTTGTAGTCAGAGTACTTTGCTGCCAATTCAGCCGCGTGTTCTGGATCAATCAGGCCTATAGTGTACGCCGTGATAACCGGCGCTGTTTGTGGGACTGAAGCCGCCCGCCAAATCGTCGTCTTTTCTTGCTGACATCTTAGATCCCACAGTGCGCAGTCAAGAGCATTGCGAGCTCCACCGGGAGGTAAAATAGCCTGAAGTGCAGTTTGATCGATTCCAGCTTCAATGGCAGAGCGACAGCTTTCCAGTTGGGCGCTTATGGAACCGGGTGTCTCACCGAGATAGTCGACGCCGCAGGCCTCCGCTTTACCCGCATTACCATCCTCATCGCGTAACTCAACGGTGATCGTATCGATATAGTCGTAGCGAGAGCCGGCGATGACAAAGGGTTCGATCATCGTCCAGCGCTGTAATTTGTGGTCGAAGATCACTAACTCGCGCCCAGAGCGTCCACAAATTTTGATACACCGGTCGATACGGGGTCGAATACCATCAGGTCGGTTTCTTCGGCGACCTTTGCGATTGCCTGCGCTCGGTGGTCCTCTCTCATTCCCCGGGTATTCAGACTGATTGCGCGACATTGTATGGCGGGATTCGTCAACCGCCCGAGACTGAGATACAGGTCGATAACCTCACTCAATGGCGGGATTTTTATATGGGGACTGTCAAGGTTGTAGATTCTTCTGGGGTCGTGGCACAGGATAAGCTCGTCGGGTTGCGAACCGTGTAGCAAGCCCAGGGTCACTGCCGCGTAGCCGGGATGCAGCAGGGATCCTTGACCTTCGATAACATCCCAGTGATGTTCGCTGGCGCTGGGAGACAGCGCTTCAGCTGCACCGGCAACAAAGTCGCTGACAATGGCGTCTATAGCAATCCCAGATCCTGCAATCATAATGCCGGTTTGCCCGGTGGCTCGAAAAGTGCAATCCAAGCCGCGGTTTTTCATTTCCCTGGCAATCGATAATGCAGTGTACTTTTTACCCAGTGCGCAATCCGTTCCTACGCTGAGCAGCCTTTTTCCTCGCCGTTTTTCGCCGGTGGCTACCGGGTAGCGGGCCTGAGAATTGCGTATTTCTACCAGCGATGCACCGCTGCGGTTTGCCGCCTCGGTCAGGCCGTCTAACTGCGCTAGTTTTTCGTGAGCGCCGCTCACAATTGTTAAACCCAACGAAGCTGCCTGTAACAGGTCTGGGTGCCACGCAGCGGGGATTTTTCCACCCACGCCGGCGATACCAATCACCAATGATTTTGCCCCCGCTTTTACGGCTTGATCCAAGGTCATGTCCGCAAGCCCAATGGACACGCCATTTTCGCTTTTTCGAAACTGGCCAATGCAGTTGCGGGTGGCCCATTCCGCAATGCCGAATCCGGTTTTGCAATTGTCCTCCCGGGTTTCATCCCCGAGATAAATTAGGTAGGGGGCAGGGAATAGAAGGCTGGCGTTTGAGTGGGTCATTGGCTTAAAAATTTTCCTGGATAGCGTCCTGTATGGGTCGCATCTTTCCACACTCGCTGTCCTCCTACCCATACGCCGACTATCCCTGTCGACAGAGCACTGTGATTCTCAATGGATGCGTGATCTTTTAACTCGCTAATATCCAGTAGTACCAGGTCAGCTGCGTAACCAGGCGCAATGCTGCCGCGTTTGTTCAAGCCCATGTGGCTGGCAGTCATGGAGGTCATTTTTCGTATCATTTCTTCCAGGGGCACGACCGGTTTTTTCACGACATATTCATGAATCGCTCTGGTGAAAGCCCCAAACCCCCGGGGGTGTCCTGAAATGCCACCGTCTGAGCACAGATTTGTATGTGGCCACGCGATCAAAGAGGCAATGTCTTCCTCAGTCATACTCACACCCATCACACTGTCGCGATTGAACAAATTCGTATCTTTGTCGGGGCCTCGATCGTAAGCATCGCGCAACAACTGCAGGAATGTTTCTGCCTCGGATGTTCTTCTGGCGTTGGCAATCTGGGCGATATTTTTCCCGACCAGACCTGGGTCTGGTTCGTAGTAGGTCAATGTCAGTCCCGAGGCCGGAGCCAGTTTCTCCAGAGCATAGTTTGCCGCTGCAATATCGGTGAAATCTCGGTCCGGAAGTAACACGCTTAAACTGGCTTCCCAATAGGTATAGGGATAAATATCTGCAGTAACGTCAATGCCCGCTGCCCGCGCTTCATCCAGTCGCGCCAAGATGCGAGTCGCTTGTCCCCACAAATCAACACTGGCTAATTTGATATGTGAAATCTGAACCGGAATATTCGCTTGCTCACCGATGGTAAGCAGCTCTTCCAGGGCCTCTTCCAGATTCCTGTCCTCGCTGCGCATATGACTGATGTAGCGAGCATTCGATGCGGCCGCGACCTTGGCCAGAGTGATGACTTCTGCGGTACTGGAGTAAATGCCCGGGTCGTATTCGAGTCCGGTTGATAAACCCAGTGAGCCTGCTGCGAGGTCCTGTTGTAGCAATGATGACATTTTGGTCACCTCGGCGGCCGTGGCTGTGCGTCGATAGTCGTTGCCCATCACGGCAGATCGGAGGCTGCCATGGCCGGTGTATGTGGCCAAATTGACGGCGACTGCTGTAGTGTTCATAGAGTCCTTTAGCGATTGTGCCATTTGGGAAGAAGTGCCATCCATGCCGACAACGATGGTAGTGATGCCCTGGGAAATCGCCGCAGTGGCGTGTGCGTTTTCGGCCAAGCCTTGATCGTGATGACTGTGGCTGTCGATAAATCCCGGAGCGAGTATCAGGCCAGAGGCATCGATGACTTGATCCCCTGGCATCGAAGGGAATTGTCCGATGGCATGGATGCGACCTCCAACAATTAACACATCTTCGCTTCGCGCTTTTTCTCCCGATCCATCTATTAATATAGGGTTGGAAAAGACTGTTCCGGGTGTGGTTCTAAGCTCAGGCTTTTCAACGGCGAAAGCGGAGCTGATCAGAAGCAACAAAAAACACAGTACCGTCGCGGTAATCCTGGACAGACTTCCAAATTTAATTACTTCCATGTATTGCTCCTGTTTTATTTGATTCTGCAATTTCACATTACCATGCGACACCGTAGTCATCGCCGTAGTCGCTGGCCCCACCCCACATGGTTCCCGTCTCTTTGTCGAAATAAATAGCGGTGATCGGGCTGTAAGGTCGTTTATCAGATTCTACACGGTACCCCATTTTCTGCAGTGCCTGCGCTACTCCATCTTCTGCCACTTGAGGTGCGATTTGTAATCTGCCGGGCTCCGATTCATGGGCACCAAAGGAGCTCTGCATTTGAAAGCTTGTGATGTTAAGCGCTTCTGCAGCCTGTTGTACGTTCATGTCGAACTCGAGCATGTTGAGAAAAAACTGCAGTAGGTTTTGATCTTGGGTGTCGCCGCCCTGAACGGAAAAAGCCATCAGCGGTGCACCATCTTTCATCGCGATGGTGGGTGTCAGAGTCGCTCGAGGTCGTTGCCCCGGTTGCACTACATTGAATGGGTTCATTGACTCACTCAACACAAAACTCTGCATTCGCTGACTCAGGCCAATACCCGAGTCACCCGCGATAAAGGCCGGTATCCAACCGCCACTCGGTGTGATCGATACCACCCAGCCTTCTGCATCTGCCGCCTGAATAGACGTTGTTCCGGCGAGAAAAGTTTCGTCTTTACTCATAGTTCTTGCTTGCTGGAATCCATCGACGCCTGCGGCTTTCGCTTTAGGAGGTACCGGGCTCCAGTCTTTTAGCAGCTGTTCGAAAGGATTTTTCTCACCTTGAAAAGGGTAGGGATCGCCGGGGCGAATATCTGGATTGTTCTGCTTGGGGTTTATCAACGCTCTGCGTTTTGCAGCGTATTCTTTTGACAACAAGCCGACTATCGGTTCCACCGGCGGAACGTAAGGGTCTCCATAGTAGAAGTCTCGGTCTGCAAAGGCCAGGTTCATAGCCTGATAAAGCGTGTGTATATAGTGGACGCTGTTATAGCCCATTGATTTAAGGTCAATGTCCTCAAGAATATTCAGCGCTTGCAACATGGCCGGGCCCTGAACCCAAGTGGTTAGCTTGTAGACCTCTACGCCTTTATAGTTTGTACTAACAGGCTCTTCGATGTGGACCTGCCATTTGTCGAGATCATCCATGGTAAACAGACCGCCGTACTGCCGAGAACTGCGCACGATCTCTTCGGCAATGTCCCCTCGATAGAATCGATCGTATGCAGCGTAAATAGCTTCCTTGCGATTGCTGCCGTCGGCGAGTGACTTGGCTTCTGTCTCAATCAGCTTGGTCAGTGTCGCGTGAAGATTGGGCTGTCGAAATATCTCTCCGGCAACCGGGGCCGCGCGTTGAGCCTTGTCCTTTTCATTGTAGTGAGGAAGAAAAACGGATTTGGAGTCCGGCCACTGGGAGAGAACTTCCCGTCTGCGCTCAATGTTGTCTGCCTGTACGCCTTCTATGGGATAGCCCTTCGCCATTTCCAAAGCCGGTGCCAATACCTGCGCCAGACTCATACTGCCATACTCGGCCAGCATCACCATCAACCCTCCGGGTGTTCCCGGGGTGACTGCTGCCAGCGGTCCATATTCCGGTGGATAGACCATGCCCTTGCTACGGAAAAACTCGGCTGTGGCACCGCTTGGTGCAACTCCGAGGGCGTTGATACCTTTGACTTCACCGGTGTGAGGATTGTAGATCAGGGCTTGCGTTTCTCCGCCCCAACCCAGGGTGTCCCACATGGTAGAAGTGGCGGCCAGCATCGCGCAGGCTGCATCCACGGCATTGCCACCACGTGTGAAAATCATCGAACCTGCCGTTGCCGCCAGAGGTTTTCCGGTGACCGCGACCCAGTGGGAACCGTGCAACGCGGGCTTTGCGGTGCGCGGTTCGGCGACACTGAGAGGAATCGCCACTACTGAGGAAAGGCACAGCGCCAAAGGTAACAAGTATTTGCCGGCTGGGAAGCGGAATGAGTGGTTGAGCATGGACTTTCCTGATCTACAAAAGCACTCAGCATATCAAAGACATTGTCCAGATACCGCAACTGGTTTGAATGGACTATGCTTAAGAGCAGCGACCATCAATCAATAATGCAATAAGAAATGGGGCGTCTTGAGACATCCAGCCCTGAGTCGCTGTACAAGGTGAAATCTATGAGGCGATTCAAATTTGTCCGCGATCCGTTGGCCACCCAGATTGGGGATAACGTTGAGCAATTTCTGAGAATAATGGGCGGTCCTGTGTGCATTTTCCTCAGTGGCGATAACCCGGATCAAACCCGAGCCTTTGTAACGCTCCTGCACGGCAATGAGCCATCAGGGGTTATGGCTCTTTTTAAGTGGCTTAAGTCCGCTCGCAAACCTGCGGTTAATATTGTCTGTATTGTTGCCTCGGTATCTGCGGCGCTTGAAGAGCCCCTGTTCAGCCACCGAATGCTTCCAGGCGCTAGAGATTTAAACCGATGTTTTCGTCCCCCGTTTGAGGATGAACCCGGGCTCCTTGCCGAGGAGATATTGGAAATACTGAAAATGCATCACCCGGAAGCGGTGGTAGACATGCACAACACTTCCGGATCGGGGCCCGCTTTTGGGGTTTGCACGCATATGGACAGACAGCACGATGCTCTGGTGTCGATTTTCACCCAGCGCCTTATTGTGTCCAATCTTAGTCTGGGTTCTCTCATGGACATAAGCGAACATTCATACCCTACCGTGACTGTCGAGGTGGGAGGGCATCTGGACGAACATGCGGATGAAAACGCCTACGATGGGCTTTGTCGCTATTTTCAGGCTCCCATTGTTCTGGCGCAGGACGAAACAGACTGGGGGTTAGAGTTACTCCGCGACCCAATTCGGCTGGTCATCAACGACGGCGTAACACTTGCCTATGGTGAGACGGGGGGCGAGTGCGATATCACCTTGCTCCCCAATGTCGAGCATTTTAACTTTGGTAGCGTAACCGTAGATACGCAGTTGGGTTGGGCTAAGGGCGATGAACGAAAACTATTTTCAGCGATTGACGCAGGCCGCCGCTGTGCGGTTAGCCGATTGGTTCGTATAGAAGACGGCAAGTTGTATCCCGCACAAACGCTTAAGCTTTTTATGATTTCCCACAATGCGGCTATCGCCCAGTCTGACTGCTTGTTTTACGCGGTTGTTGATGATGGCAGGGCTGTGTGCAATTAGGCCCCACAAAAGCTGTTCCCGATGAGCATATAACGTTAGGATGAAACAGTTTTCTAGCTTAGGAGCAATACGATGTCAGATGCGATGATGGCATATCCGGATCTTCGTCATCCCTTCCAAGAAAGACCCATCCATCCTCAGGGCTGCGCCACGGTCTTGTCTCAGGGGCGCACAGTCACGCTCAGCGAAGTTGGCGAAGGCGATGGTTTGTTAATCCGGCCGGAGGACCTTCCCGCGATCAACGGATTTACGCTAAAGCCGCAAGGTGCATGCTATGCCGATATGTGCATTCCGGTAGGCGAATCCCTGTTCGTCGAACAAGACGGCAAAAAATGGTTTGATTTGACTGCATTTGCAGATTTGCTCGGCCAGGCTTATGTGGCAGATAAGGAAGCCATGGTCTGGAGTTTTGCCGAAGTACCTGCCAAGCGTCAAGATATGATGACCAACGCGATGGCGCCAGACTTTGAGGTCACCGACCGCGAGGGGCAGGTGGTGCGAATGGCCGACCTCAAGGGCAAAAAAGCCCTGATCGTAACCTGGTCCTCATGGTGAGGATGCTTCCTAGACGTGCCCGTGTGGCAACGTATATACGAAGAAATAAACGACCCAAACTTTGTCATTCTCTGCGCAGCACAAGACACCGGTGGTGAAGCGGTCGCGGGTCCCATTTTCGATGCGGCGAACGCGACTTATATCCAAGTGGTTGATCCTGACCACATCATCAGCAGTGCCTTTAATTTTGTGAATGTACCCTCCGCTGCTTGGGTGGACGAGGACGGCAGAATTGTGCGGATTGATGAGGGCACTTATTCAAAACAGCACGAGATTGGTGAAGGCGAGCAGAAGATCTCTTTTGGTACCGATGTTTACTCACCGGCCTTAAAGGATTGGATTGCCAGCGGCGCGGAGAGCGTGCACGTTCAGTCTGCAGAGACAGTGACCGGCAATCTTCGCCAACACACACCTGATCAATTATTGGCCGATGCGGTTTTTCGACTTGCCAATTTGTTTCGCTCCCATGGTCAGAGTGACAAAGCGGAGCATTACTGGGAAAAGGCCCGGGAGTTGAACCCCGATAGCGTCAATTTCATTCGCCAGAATCTCACCTTGTCGGAGGAAGGCTCCGCCGGCGAAACCTTCATGAAGCTCATGGGGCAGTATATGAGTGAGGGCAAGGATTACTATCGTCCGATGGATATCGAATCCTGATATCCATTAAGCTGCTTTAGGCCGTTTTTTCACCGGATTAGACCGCGCGTGCCCTCATTTCGCGCGGTTTGTCTTCTTTTCCTCCTTTTCGTCGCACTATTGTCTTTTTTTCCTAAAGTTATCCCCAATATCGTCGCTATGTCTGTTTGGAGGGGTAGCTTCGACTCAAATGAATACCTGGGTCCTAATCTACCTCGCGAGTATAGGCTTGTGAAATTCATCCGTTTTCGAATTTTCCTCAGGTCTGCGTGAGTTTTGGAGATTATAAGATGAAAAAAATTCTGGCATGGTTCCGCAAAGATGAAGAGGTTCTGAAGCAGAAAATCTGTGCACTTGAAAACGAGCTCAAGGCGATTGGTCGTTCACAGGCAGTCATTGAATTTACGCTCGATGGCATTATCCTCGATGCGAACGAAAATTTTCTCTCTGCCATGGGTTATTCTCGGGAAGAGGTTGTAGGCAAGCACCATCGCATGTTCGCAGAGCCTGCATATGCGAAGAGCGCGGCCTATGCGGAATTCTGGGAAAAACTTGGTGGCGGAAACTTCGATGCGGCCGAGTATAAGCGAATTGCTAAAGGCGGCAGGGAAGTTTGGATTCAGGCTTCATACAACCCGATTCTTGGAGCTGACGGGAAACCCTTCAAGGTCGTTAAGTATGCTACGGATGTCACGGAGCAGAAGTTGGTAAATGCCGATTTTGCGGGCCAAATTGACGCTGTGAGTAAATCCCAGGCGACAATCGAATTCAATATGGATGGCACCATTATTACCGCCAATGAAAACTTCCTGAAAACGACCGGCTACTCTCTTCAGGAAGTAGCAGGTAAACATCATAGCATGTTCGCATTGCCAGAATATGCAAAGAGCGCGGAGTACAAGCAGTTTTGGGAAAAACTCAACCGAGGTGAGTTCGATGCCGGAGAATACAAGCGATTTGGCAAAGGCGGTAGGGAAGTATGGATACAGGCAAGCTACAACCCGATCTATGATCTCAATGGCAAGCCTTTTAAAGTGGTGAAGTACGCCACTGATGTCACGGCTCAGAAAGTGATGGCGGAAGCTGTTAAAGAGGTTCTTGATGACACCAAACGGGTGATGTCTTTTGTGGCCGAAGGAAACCTTCGCCACAGCATGAGGAATACTCACACCGGTGAGTTTGTTGAGTTGAGCGAATTTGTTAACGCCTGTATCGATAAATTAAAGGAAGTGGTTATTTCGATTCAGGATGCTTCATCTTCTGTATCGTCCGAAGCCGATCAGATTGCATCTGGCACGCATGCATTGAGCCAGCGCACCGAGGAACAGGCTTCCAGTCTTGAGGAGACGGCATCGGCAATGGAGCAAATGACTTCAAGTGTGAAACAAAACGCCGACAACGCTATCGAGGCTAATAATCTCGCCGATGGGGCACGCGAACTGGCTGAAAAAGGCGGCAGTGTCGTAGGCCGCGCAGTGGTCGCCATGAATGAGATTAACCAGGCCAGTCGAAAGATTGAAAACATCACCGGGGTGATTGACGAGATCGCTTTCCAGACCAACTTGTTGGCGCTCAATGCCGCTGTTGAGGCGGCTCGCGCGGGGGAGCAGGGGCGCGGATTTGCGGTCGTTGCATCCGAGGTTCGCAATCTGGCACAGCGAAGTGCAACCGCGGCCAAGGAAATTAAAGATCTTATAGAAAATAGCGTAGAGAAGGTAGACGATGGCACCAAGTTGGTTGCCGAGTCCGGCAGCACACTGGAGGAAATTGTCAGCTCTTCGACCAAAGTCTCACAGATTATTGCAGAAATAGCGTCCGCCTCTAAGGAGCAAAGTGTTGGTCTGGATCAGGTTAATACTGCCGTCATGGGGCTGGACGAGATGACTCAGCAAAATGCTGCGTTAGTTGAAGAAGCAGCAGCTTCTAGTAGTATTATGGGTGAGCGCGCCAGTGCAATGACTGAACTGGTTAACTACTTCCAGATTGATACTGACAATGTTCAGTCTATAAATCAGTCTGGGGGTTCTCTTGAACTTGTCAGAAGCGCCGGAGAGGGTTTTTAAGGCGCTTCTCTCAAATTCATTGGGTAGTGTGGATTTCACTAGCGCTGAGTAAACAGTAAGTAGGTTTTGACGATGTTTTTCGTGTCAGGGAAAAACAGGAAGCGCGTTGAACATCGACATCACCTCTAACACCCCAATCAGAAGACTGAAGGTCAACACCCCATAGACCAGCGGTTTGCCCCCCAAAAGACGAAACGGGGAGGCGAGTCTGTTTGAACGCAGCGTTAAGACCAATCGCACAGGTATCACAAAATAGCCGAATATCATGACTAGGCCGGCGTAACCGATGGCCACAATAAAGCCGTGTGGAAAAAATAAACACACCAACGCCGGTGGCCCAAATGAAATTAACAGGGTTTTCAGCCGCCCTGCGCCTTCATTATCAAAGCCAAAAGCATCTGCGATGTAGTCAAACATGCAAAGACCGATGGCTGACAAGGAAGACGCCACTGCGAAATTGGAAAACAAGTTCAGCAGTAGCCCCATGTTTTGGCTATTTGTATCGCTGACTATCTGAAAGCCGGCCACCAGATCTCCAACATTGCCGCCCGCATCAATAATCGGCACGAAAGCGCTGCGCGATAGCGTGCCAAATGCCACCAGCATCCAGATTAGATAAAGCCCTAGAGTGATCAGCGTTCCAAACAGCACACAGCGATGAACGATCCTGGGTTGTGGTCCGTAGTACTTCACCAGCGACGGGATCAGTCCGGCAAATCCAAAGGAAGTCAAAAAATAAGGCAGGGCGGCCCAGATGTATCGACTGTACTGCTCGCCCTGCACCTCATCATTCAACAACCTGGGAATCTCCACATGCAGCAGCAGACCGGAGTTGAACATCAGGTAGCTGCCGGCCATACCCAGCATTAACATGGTGCAAATTCGACTCACCAGAGTCGTGCCAAGCCAGGTGAGTGTGGCAAAAAAGACGGCGATCAATACACTGGAAACACCCTGGGGAACTGGGCTTTCGCTGCCGGTTATGGCGATCAGAGTGTGGTTGACGATGTTACCCCCGGCGCTGATATAGGCGTAGATCAGAATGTACATTAGAAAAGCTTGGCCGATCGTATTTGCCAGATTCCAATTGTCTCCGAGGATTCCCTTCACAATGGTGTGGAAGCTGGCGCCTCGGGGAAAGACCAGCGTGGCTTCCAGTAGCATCAATGCGCCGAGATAGCTGAGTAACCAAACCGCAATCAGGCAGACCACTGTCCAGGGAAACCACATTCCCGCAGAGACAATCGGCAGGGAAAAAATGCCGGCACCAATGGTGGCGCTGGTGACCAGCACTACACCGTGAAATACGGGAGGTGATTGATTATTCATGACAGTGCATCAGCACCCTAGAGTAAGAATTTACTCGTCCTCCGGTTTGCTGAGCTTTCTTTTCTTCTCAGGAGCTGTTCTACATACCATTTTTTCTCGTCTCGGACCGTGACTTTTTCCGAGCGGATGGCTCGTGCTTCGACGATGGCCGGGTTATCAGGGTTTCCTGAAACATGAGGCACCAGTGCCATTTGCTCTGGTTTGGGTTGGTAAGGTTTGTAGGGAGATTTTGCCATGGCAGACCCATTCAGACGTGCGCTTCTGAGCAATCATAATGCCACTAAATCTGCGATTCGCAAGTTGATAGTTGAACTGACGCTGAGGCGGCGCCCGCATTTGCCTTCTCGATTGCGGTTTCGCGTTTTTAGCGACCAAACCCGTTGTCAATTCGATGACTTGTACACCTCGGGCTGCTAAAGTGCGCAGCTTATTTTGCAACATCGAATCGATATGAAATTTTTCCAGCTAGCACTGGCCTGCTTATTGTCTTTGGTATTGACGGCCTGCTTCCATGTCCAACTCAGAGGCTCCGTCGGCGGAGGCACTCTGAGCATTGCCCCATTGCGTGACGCAGACACGGTGTTGGCAACGGCAAATTCGCTGACTCCGGATGATTTACTGAATATTTGGGGGCAGGATTTCTGGGATGAACAGCCGTCTCTGGTGCGCCTCGCTTTCGTGGGTGTTACTACACCAGAAACGGCCGCTATCGATGCCAGCGCCCTCTATTTAGTTACTGCCACAGGAGGAGAGGACTTTGACACCGATTTAACACTCGGTTTGAGTTCAAATCCCGAGCCCGTCCAGGGTAGTTGGCACGCAATTGTCCCCGGCCAGCGAATTCTGGATGGCAATGTGAAGGTTTCAGCGTTGACGGAGGCGTTGTACCAGCAATTTACGGCTCGAATCGACGAGTGGACCGACGCCGAATTGATGGAGCGATTGAATGCGGCCGCTGAACTGGTGGTGCGAGATCTCGATGAAGATGGGGATGTTGACTACCAAGATGTGTTGGACTGGAATCGCACTTTTGACGGCGCTGCTTATTTGGGCGACTTGTCGGCTGTCGATTCTCTATCTGCATCGATCACTAGTGGTCAGCCAGCCAGCATGCTCAACGCCCAAGCAAAAATGGTTCTGGGCAATCATACGGTGATGATGGAGTTTGATGCAGGCACTGTTACCGTTGAAACGCTCAACTGGGATTCCCCCATTACTGCAGCGAATTTTTTGCGCTATGTGAAAGATGGGTTTTACGACGATGTTATGGTTCATCGTGCGATACAAGGGTTCATGATACAAATGGGCTTTGTCAGCCATCTGGGCTTGGATGACGATGGTCTGGTGGTGTGGGAGGTCAAAACCCCAGGGCCATCCATTGTGAATGAGTCCAGTAATGGTCTGTCGAACGAGCGCGGTACGCTGTCCATGGCCCGCACCAGTGATCCCGACAGCGCCGCTGCGCAGTTTTTTATCAACCAGGTCGACAATCGGTTTTTGGATAACGGTTCATCGAACAATCCCGATGGTTACGCGGTATTTGCCCGGGTATTATCGGGAATGGAAGTTGTCGACAGCATTGCCGGTGAGCCCACGACCATCGTGCGCGGGATCGGTAGCGATGTACCCCGCCGTGGGGTGCGACTCGAATCCAGCACACTGCAATAGCACTTCTGTCTTCTGGCGCAGCCCAACCGTTGCGATGGCCTCAGGCGTCTATACTGGCGCCCATAGCGGCGTGCACTAGGCCGCCGTCGACAGTGATAGTGTCTCCGACCACATAGTCTCCCGCGCGGCTTGCCAGATAGATTGCAGCACCGGCCATATCTTCGGCGACACCAATACGCCCTGAAGGTATCGATGCGGCTACCTCGGCCCCATGATCTCGAGCGGCACGATTCATCTCCGATGGAAACGCTCCGGGCGCTATGGAAGTTACGTTAATATGATCACTCACCAGGCGAGCCGCCAGGCGTTTGGTTAGATAAATCAGCGCCGATTTGGAAGCGTGGTAACTGTAAGTGTCCCAGGGATTCAAGCGTTGCCCGTCGATGGACGTAATGTTGATTACCTTGGCGGGCGCGTTGTGGCTAGCGCCGGCTTTCAGGGACGTGTGCAAGGCCTGCAGGAGGAAGAACGGCGACTTCAGATTCAGATCCATCACCTTGTCCCAACCCTGTTCAGAGAATTCCTCAAACGGCACTCCCCAGGCGGCACCGGCGTTATTGACCAGAATGTCCAGTTTCGATTCCGCATTGGCGAAGGCGGTAGCCAAGGCTTTGCAGCCATCGACTGTACTGACATCTTGTGGCAATGAAATACACTTTGGCCCCAGTTCGCTGGCGACAGCATCGCAGACATCAGCCTTCCGGGACGATATGTAAACGGTGGCTCCCTGGGCGATGAAACCCTCAGCAATCATCCTGCCAATTCCGCGCGAGCCTCCTGTAACGAGTGCGATCTTGCCATCCAGCGAAAAAAGTTTTGAGGTATCCATAACGCGTATCCAGGTAATTTGATGAGCTGCGGATAGTAGCAAAGAGTGGCTTGCAACCGCCATTCTTGAGCAACCTGTCGCCTAATCAGGCATGTCTTTTTGCTGCCTTAATTTAATTGAATTTTGCGCTTGCAATTCATTTTCAATGCACTGATTATATATACAGTAGTTTGCTGTATAGACATCGCACGAAGCTAGGCAAGAAACTACGCAAGCACAAGCGACACAACGCAACATAACAGCAGCATAAAAAGAGGATTCACAAATGGATGCCAATAAGGGAAAAGCGCTAGAAGCGGCTCTGGGTCAAATTGATCGTCAGTTCGGTAAGGGTACGGTCATGCGAATGGGGGATAAAGAGCGGGTCACCATGCCTTCTATTTCTACCGGTTCCCTGGGTCTGGACATCGCTTTGGGCATAGGCGGGCTTCCAAAGGGGCGTATTTGTGAGATCTATGGTCCTGAGTCTTCGGGTAAGACAACCCTGACCCTGCAAGTGATAGCCGAAGCTCAGAAACAAGGTGGTACAGCCGCTTTTATTGATGCCGAGCACGCACTGGATCCAGATTATGCAGAGAAACTGGGTGTAAAGATCGATGACCTGATTGTCTCCCAGCCAGATACGGGCGAGCAGGCGCTGGAAGTGACTGAAATGCTGGTACGTTCCGGCGCGGTAGACGTCCTGGTAGTCGACTCCGTGGCGGCACTGGTACCCAAGGCAGAGATAGAAGGCGAAATGGGTGCGTCCCATGTGGGATTGCAGGCCAGATTGCTAAGTCAGGCCATGCGCAAACTCACAGGTACTATTAAGCAGACCAACTGCCTGGTGATCTTCATCAACCAGATCCGTATGAAAATTGGGGTGATGTTTGGCAGTCCCGAAACCACCACTGGTGGTAATGCACTGAAGTTCTACTCATCAGTTCGCCTGGATATCCGCCGCATTGGCGCGGTTAAAAACGGCGATGAAATTATCGGCAACGAGACGCGGGTGAAAGTGGTGAAGAACAAGGTTTCACCTCCCTTCAAGCAGGCTGAATTCCAGATTATGTACGGCCAGGGTATTTACCATATGGGCGAAGTGATCGACTGGGGTGTCAAACTTGGACTGGTTGACAAGTCAGGCGCCTGGTACGCCTATAAGGGCGATAAGATAGGGCAGGGCAAGGCTAATTCCGCCAAATTCCTGGAAGATAATCCCGCAGTTTCAAGTGAGATTGAATCCTTGATTCGCAAGCAGTTGCTCAGTCCGGATGAACCCGCCTCGGAAGAACCCGCATCCGAAGACATTGCGCCTGCGATTGAGGCCGGTGTCGAGAAAGCCTAGTTCTTTCATGACTATTTTTGCTTCAGACGTCGGGGTAATCCACCTATCCCACACTCACCCCGGCGTCTTCTTTTATCATGACTGATTTCGATTCCGTTTACTTCGATGAAGACCTTGCTCACAAGGACGTCGAAGAAATAAATCCCGCTGACGTTAGACTCGCTGCCATGAACCTCTTGGCCCGGCGTGAACATACCATTCGCGAGTTAAGGCAGAAACTCAAACGAAGATTTTCAGATGTAGAGCTGATCGACAATGAGCTCATACGGCTGACCGATGAAAATTTGCAAAGTGATGCCCGGTTTGCGGAGAGTTTTGTATTTGAGCGCAGCAATCGCGGCTATGGGCTTATGCGAGTACAACAAGAGATGAGGGAAAAGGGGCTGTCTGAGAGTGAAATTAGCCTGGCAGTCAAAAATGCAGAAATTGACTGGCCGGCAATCGCTCAGGATGTGTATAAAAAGAAGTACGGCGACTCGCCAGCATCAGATTTAAATGACAAAGCCAAGCGGGTGCGCTTCATGCAATATCGAGGTTTCGATCGAGAGGACTACCAGCGCTTTTTAACCTAGTCCTACTTGGTTGTAGCGATAAAGTCCCAGGCGTTGTCGGCGCCCAATGTATATATGTGATGCCCCAATAGGGATTGCCAGTAGGTTTCATTGCCGTATTCGTCTCTCCAGGACCACAACCGCCTGGTGAAGTGGTGTAGACGATGCTCATGAGTAAAGCCCATAGCGCCGTGAAGCTGATGTGCTATCTCGGTGATCACGGTAATTGCCTCTCCGATTCTACTCTTGCCTGCCGCCACTTCTAGACCGAAGCGGGCTTCACCAATCGACTCTACGGCACCATCGCAGGCCCGGGTAGCGGCGGCTAACTCTGCCGCAGCCACGGCCAGGTTGTGTTGTACAGCCTGAAACTTGCCAATAGCCCGGCCAAATTGCTGGCGTTCTGCCACATAGTTTATTGTCATCTCCAGCAGGGTCTGCAGGGCGCCTACACTCAGACTCATTCGAGACAGTGCCATTAACTCATAAGGCTTCTCGTCGCATGAAATCTGGGTGAAATTTCCTGTTGAGACCCCGCGAGGTTCAAAAGCAATGTTTGATCCCACGCTTGAAGATTCAATTGAAATTTCAAATAACTCATTTTTTCGAGTCACACCCAGATGGTGAGTGGAGGACTGAAACCAGGGTAGGGCGGTGATTTGGTCGCCAATCTTTTCGCCAATTGTGATGATCTCATTACTCTGGTTATTGAGCCAACGGTTGCCCAGCAGTGTTTCGGCCAGGGGGAGTGGCACCGCGTATCGGCCTGCGACGCGTAGTATGGCGAATACATCGGCCAACTCAGCACCGCTGTCTGTATTAGCGAGCAAGTGAAATCCATTTTCGCAGAGTATCTCCCACAACTGTGAGGAAAACTCGCCGCGCTCGGCCCTGTCCAGTGCATTTTTGTCCACGGCGTCGGAAAAAATTCTATTGACGTTATCCGTGAGTAAGGCCTGCATTTCTTTTTCCATTTTCCCTTCTGCTCCCCTTGCTATCTCAAGCCCAGACCGCGAGCGATCACGCCTCGTAGTATTTCACGGGTGCCCCCTCGCAGCGTGGTGGACGGTGAAAGAAGAATGCTCTCGCGGTAGGTCTGGATGAACTCCGTTTTGTCAACATCCAACGGAGCTGCAAGACGAGCAATTTCGGGCAGTATTTTTTCGAAGTTGTTGCCAAGTTCTTTAACGAGTGCCGCCTCTACTGTAGGAGACTTTCCCGCCTCTAGCATTCCGACCACCGACAGCGACATTCGTCTCAGCGCCATAATATTGCTGGTAATTCTGCCGATTGCGGCGGCTTGCAGATCATTGGGTTTGTCCCTGAATAGCCGCAAGAATTCAATGTAGACCCTAAAGGTAGAGAGAAAGCGCTCTGATCCGCTCCGTTCGTAACCCAATTCTGCTGTGCACTGATTCCACCCGTTACCGACCTCACCCAATACATCCTCATCGGGTACGAAGGTATCGCTGAACACGACCTCGTTAAAATCTTCATCTCCCCCCATGTTTCGAATAGGCCTAACACTCACTGAATCATCTGACAGCTTAATAATCAGTTGGGACATGCCCGCATGGCGCTGATCGGATTGAGGTGAGGTGCGCACGAGGGCAATCATGAAGTGATTCTTGTGGGCGAAGGTGCTCCAGAGCTTGGTACCGTTAACCCGCCAACCGCCATCGACTTTTTTAGCCGATGTTCTGATGGCTGCCAGGTCGGATCCCGACCCCGGTTCACTCATGCCTATAGAAGAGAAACTCGTGCCGGCGCAGATATCAGGCAGGTATCTTTGTCGTTGCTCTTGGCTGCCGATATCCATTAGCACGGGAGCAAATTGTCGATCGGAAAACCAATGCGCTGTGATGGGTGCGCCGGCGGCCAGTAACTCTTCTGCCACCACATAGCGATCAAAAAAACTCTTGCCCCCGCCGCCATATTCGACAGGGATGTTCATGCCGATGTAACCCTTCGATCCCAGTATTTTTGAGAACTCGGGGTTGTGTCCCGACAAAAAATCCGAATTTGGCCTGTGTCCCTCGGGCAAATGTTCTTCGAGGAAACACCGTATTTCGGTACGCAGGGCGTGGCTAGAATCGTGAAGTCGAACCGCGTCGAATTGGAGCATAGTGGTGACCCGTTGTTGGTAGCTCTGGGTAAGTGTCTCGTAGTTGCGCGACATTATGTTGCAATTGATCTTAACAGGCTAATGAAACCTAGCGCTCGACGAAAGCTGTTTCATGGCCCCACTTTTCGCTTTTGCGGGGCTAGCTCCCAAATGGGAGAGGAACTATAGTGCATCACAGGAATATCTCCGCCAATTATTTTTACTGTCGAGGGAATTATGTCAGTCGAACTCACTATCAATGGTCATATCGCCGAAATTGTCCTGAACAACCCGGAAAAGCGCAATGTATTGGATTGCGTTTCCTCTGCACAGCTAGCGCGGGCAGTGGCCGAGGCCGAAGCACAGCCAGAAGTGTCATGTCTTATCATTGCCGCTGAAGGTAGGGCGTTTTGCGCGGGTGGCTCACTTGATGAACTGATGCGTGCCCAGGCGGGAGAAGCGGAACTCTTGCATGACATTTACGCAGGTTTTCTGGCGGTTGCTAATAGCCCGCTTCCTACGATAGCGGCGGTGCAGGGCGCTGCTGTGGGCGCGGGAATGAACTTGGCTCTCGCCTGTGATATTCGAATGGTTACCAGCCACGCCAAGTTCGATACACGCTTCACTCAGTTGGGAATACACTGCGGGGGCGGTCACTCCTGGATGTTGCAAAAGTATCTCAACTGGGAAGACTCTGTGGGTGCGCTGATTTTTGGGCACGTTATTGGTGGTGAGCAAGCTGTGACTAAAGGCTTGGCAACACAATGTGTTGAAGTCGCGGATCTGCTGCCAACTTGTCGGAATTTCGCCGCCGGTTTGGAAGGAGTTCCCCGTGAATTGGTGGAGGAAACCAAGCGAAGCTTGAATAAATCGCGCGGTGAACCCAGCCATCAGCGAATGGTAGATCATGAGTTTGAGGTGCAGACCATTTCTTTGCAGCACGAACACGCTAAAGCTAAGCTCGAAGGCTTCAGCAGAAGTATATCCAGCGCCAAACGCTAGTCGATTTTGATCATTCAGTTTAATGACAACGCTTGTTGGCGCTGGACGTGAATCAGTCTTGAAATCGCCGTTTTTATGTTTGTATATTTGTTGATGTGTCGTGGAGGAGTGAACAATGGTCGATTCGCAGAATAGCTCGGATTCGGCAGATGTTGTGTTGGTTACCGCCGGAGCTGCGGGTATAGGCAGATGTATTGCCGAGAAGTTTTTGGCAGGTGGTTGTCGTGTTCATGTCTGCGATATATCGCAGAAGAGCATTGATGAGTTTTTGGAGGCAAACCCGTCGGCAAGTGCTTCACTCGCGGACGTTTCCACTCCCTCTCAGGTAGATCTTCTGTTTACCGAATTGCTTGAGCTTTACGGTCAACTGGATGTCCTGGTTAACAATGCTGGTGTTGCAGGCCCCACAGCTGCGGTTGAGGACATTGAAGTTGAACAATGGGATCAAACGATCGCGGTAGACTTGAACGGCCCGTTTTATGTTACTCGGCAAGCGGTCCCCTTACTTAAAAAGGCTGGGGGAGGATCGATTGTCAATATTGCCTCGACCGCTGCACTGTTTGGTTTTCCTCTGCGTTCAGCCTACGCCGCGGCAAAGTGGGCACTTATTGGGCTAACCAAAACCTGGGCCATGGAACTGGGTCCGCACAATATTCGTGTCAATGCCCTGTGTCCCGGAAGCGTCAATGGTGAACGAATAGAGCGAGTTATCAGTAACGATGCGCAGGAACGCGGAGTCAGCGCAGATAGCATTCGCACAATCTATCAGCGGCAGAGTTCTATGCGACTGTTTGTCGAGGCCGAGGATATTGCCAACACAGCTTTTTTTCTCGGGTCCGATCTCGGTCGTGCCATATCGGGTCAATCAGTGGCCGTTGATGGCCACACGGAAGGTTTATCAAATTGGTTGGACTGAGAGTTCACACAATCGCAATGTTTTTTGGAGGTAGAAATGAAAGCGGCATGGTTTGAATCATTTGGAACAGCTCAGGATACGCTTGTATTAGGTGAATTGGAACAGCCAATCGCTGGTCCCGGTGAGGTGCTGGTTAGAATAAAGTCCACCGGCATCAACCCGTCGGACGTTAAGAAACGCGCTGGCTCTTCTCCTGGTTTGCTCGACGATGGCCTGGTCATTCCTCACAGCGATGGTGCTGGTGTGATCGAAGCGGTCGGCGAAGGTGTGGACCCAGGCAGAGTCGGTGAGCGGGTGTTTGTCTATCAAGCTCAATATGGCCGCCGCTTTGGTACCGCTGCAGAATACCTTGCAATCGATTCTTTGCGCGCCGCTAAATTACCCGCCAACACGAGCTTTGAGATCGGCGCGTGCATTGGCATTCCCATCATGACCGCTCACCGATGTGTCTATGCAGACGGTTCCATTGAGGGGCAAACAGTCGTGGTTACCGGCGGTGCTGGCCGGGTTGGATACTATGCCATTCAGTGGGCAAAACACGCGGGAGCTAGAGTGATTGCTACCGCTAGCAATCCTGCCGATGAAGCTGCTTGTAAATCAGTCGGAGCCGATTTCGTGGTGAACCACCGTCAAGAAGATTGGGCGGAGCAGGTTTTGTCCTGCACCGGAGGCGAAAAGATTGATAGAGTTATAGATGTTGAGTTTGGCGCCAATCTCCCTCAGGTCCTGAAGTTCATTGCCACAGGAGGTGTCATCGCAACGTACTCATCAACCCAGGTTAAAGAGCCGCAGCTGCCGTTCATTCAAATGATGTTTATGGATCTCACTCTGCGTTTGGTTATCGTATACGCGATGCCCGAAAGCGCCAAACAGCAGGCAGTCGAAGATACTTATCAACTGCTCGAACAAGAAAAATTACAACATCGAATCGCCTATCATCTGCCCTTCGAAGAAATGGTTCGATCACACGAGTTGATTGAACAAGGTGGTTTTAGCGGATGTGTCGTTGTGAGCCTGGAGGAGTAAGTATTCGCAATGCATCGCCTGCAGCTTTTAGAAAACAAATCGTTAAAGCGTTCGCTGCTGGCGGCGCTCACTCTACCTTGGCTGATGCTAGTCACCTCGGGCGGCCTCTATGCAGACACAGCAACTGATGTTTTAGTGCGCGCTAATGGAGAACAATTGCGTGGGCAGCTAGAGGATAAGATCGCGATCTTCCGCGGAATTCCATTTGCAAAGCCCCCTGTTGGCGACCTGCGTTGGCGAGAGCCCCAGTCCGCGGTTCCAAGGTCAGGTATTCAATCCGCAGTTTCTTTTGCATCGGCGTGCATGCAAACCCGCTATAACACCGATTGGTATCGCGACATTATAAAAGCCTATGGCGGAGATCCAGATCGAGCGACGACGCCCAAGGGCGTTAGCGAAGATTGCCTTTACCTCAATGTTTGGTCACCGAAGCTGGGCGCGGATGGCCGACTTCCCGTTATGGTATTTATCCATGGGGGCAGTAACGTCGGCGGTTGGAGTTACGAACCGAATTATTTGGGACATAAGCTGGCAGCCAAAGGCGTGGTTGTTGTTAGTATCGCCTACCGCTTGGGTGTATTTGGTTTCTATGCGCATCCGCAGTTGACCGAAGAATCTCCCAATAGTAGCTCGGGAAACTACGGCATTCTGGATCAGATAAAGGCGCTGGAATGGATTCATGAGAATATCGCGACGTTTGGTGGTGATCCCGAAAACCTCACGGTATTCGGCGAGTCTGCTGGCGGAGCGAATATTAGCCACCTGATGTTGTCGCCCTTGGCCAAAGGCCTTTTCAAAAACGCCATCCGGCAAAGTTCCTCGTTTGATATCAACTACCGAGATACCTTATCCCGAGAGGAGAGCTTCGGTGTTGAATTCGCGGAAAGTCTATCAAGCTCCTCTATTGGCCAGTTGAGAGAACTGCCCGCGGATGAGGTGTTGAGCAATGCGGAATCTTTTTATCGCAATAGTGATGATATAGAACGTCGCAGCTTTAGAGGTGCTGTTGACGGCTATGTTCTAAGTGACTCGGTGGCTGCACTGTATAAAAAAGGAAGAATTAATCCCGTGAGTGTTCTCCTGGGCAGCAATGCAGATGAAAAGCTGATGTACAGTCCGAAGCAAGTATCGGGTGTGGATATCGATCGGCTAATCGATCGATATTATCAAAAGGGTAAACGTGCCGCGGTGCTGACCCAGGTGCAAGACCAGCCGACCAACAGAAAGAAATACGCCAAGTTGGCGGATGCGAGGGAATACTCCTGCACTGCTCAGATGCAGGCTGATGCCCTGATCCGCGCCGGTACAGGAGATGTCTACCTGTATTATTTTACCCGTGTCCGCCCCGGCGCTGGCGGTGAGCTGCTGGGCTCCTATCATGGCGCCGAGCTTCCTTACGTTTTTGATACTCACGATGACTGGTTGAGTGGAAATCGAAAAGACAGACGACTGACCGACTCGATCATGAGTTACTGGGTAAACTTCGCTCGTAGTGGCAACCCCAATGGTTCCAAATTACCCCTGTGGCCGTCTTATCACCCTGTTACCCGATTAGCCATGGAACTGGGTGATTCTATTGCCACGATGAATGCGCCCAATAGAGCTTTGTGTGATTTGCTGGGGCCCCCGCAACCGTAATAATAGATCCTTAAGCGACGAGGCGGAGAATACGTTTGAATAACAAGTCCGAAACAGTCCCGGAAAATATCGCAGTTGAAACAGACTGGATTATGTTTGGCGCCACAGTCGCGATAATTGTGTTGGTATGCATTCCCATCGTGGGGTTTTCCGAACAGTCCGGAGAGATCATTACCACTGCCTATGACTCCATCACAAAACAGTTTGGGGTTTTGTATCTTTGGTATGGTACGGGCTTGTTGGTTTTTCTCGCTTGGCTGGCGATGGGGCGCTATGGAAATGTAAAACTCGGCGATACGGATACGAAGCCGGAATTTTCTACCTTTAGCTGGGTCGCCATGTTGTTTAGCGCCGGAGTGGGTGCGGGCCTCCTATACTGGTCTGTAATCGAGTGGGGGTATTACATTGATGCACCGCCTTTCGGATTGGCGCCGCGATCGACCAGTGCTATTGAGTGGGCGTCGAGTTACGGTATCTTCCACTGGGGTATCACTGGCTGGGCTTTCTTTTGCATGCCAACATTGGCGATTGCCTATCCCTACTATGTCCGAAAAATACCCTATCTACGACTGAGCACTGCATGTGTTCCCTATCTACCAAACGGCGTAAACAGCACACGTGGGCGAGTAATCGATTTTGTTTATATGCTCAATCTAATCGGAGGAAGCGGTACATCGTTGGGGCTCACCACGCCTATGATTGCAGCGAGTCTTGCGGAGCTGTTTGGTCTCGACCACAATTTTATCCTGGAAGTTTGTGTGGTCGTTCTATGCATTGGCATTTTCGGCACCAGTGCTTATCTCGGTTTGGAAAAAGGCATTAAGAAACTTGCCGATTTGAATACTCTACTGGCTTTGACGCTACTCTTCTTCGTGTTGGCTGTAGGCCCCACCCTGTTCATTCTCAAAATGGGTACCAATAGCATCGGCCTGGTTCTTCAGAACTTTCTCCACATGAATACCTGGACTGATCCCATTGAGAGTAGCGGTTTTATAGAGAATTGGACGGTCTTTTATTGGGCATGGTGGGTGGCCTATGGGCCTTTTGTCGGGATATTTACCGCGCGCATATCACGGGGTCGAACGATTCGACAAGTGATTGCCGGGATGATTGCTTTCGGTAGTTTGGGAGCTGGTTTATTTTTCATTATCTTTGGCAATTACGCACTTCACATCGAAATGGAAAATATTCTCGATGTAACCGGGTTAATGAAAGAGATAGGCGAGGCGGCAACCATCACGCAGGTGTTCCTGACATTGCCCCTGGGCTACGGGGCGTTGGCAGTCTTTGCTGCTGTATCGGTCATATTTCTGGCGACTACCTACGATTCTGCTTCCTATACGCTCGCCTCAGTGGCAACTCGGCGATTGGAGGCAGGTGGCAATCCCGCTCGATGGAACCGACTGTTCTGGGCGTGTGCTCTGGCGGTACTTCCTATCTCTCTCATGTTTGTCGATGGCGGCCTTAAAGTGATTTTGTCCACGACTATTGTGGTTTCGCTTCCTCTGCTGGGAATAGGGGTGCTTATGTGCATGTCGTTGGTGAGGATGTTACGTGAGGATCACAATACCAGTTGATTGTGGCTGACTGAATTTGCTTATCTGGGGCTTCTGTTGAGCCGCATCACAATCTTGCAACTGCGAGGATGCATCCGTCTCGCAATTTTGTTAGGGTTTTTACTCTTCGCGGAAAGATTATGGAGAATCGTTCTCTTGCTGATGGATTGTGCCCAATGAAAGACCTTAGTCGCATTCTTACTGTCTGTGTCATACTGGCATTGGTGCCAGCCTGTGGGGCTCCGAAGACTGTAGCTGATCATATTGAACGAGCCCAGCAACTGCTTGGTGAGGGAGAAAATGACGCTGCGATACTGGAGTTAAAGAATGCACTCCAAAAGGGCAGAGACGTCCCGATAGCGCGCTGGTTGCTTGGCAAAGCTTATCTTGATAATGGCACTATTCTGTCCGCAGAAAAGGAGCTTCTTCTTGCCCGGGATTTGGGGTGGCCCGATGATGATGTCGTTCCCGCTTTAGCCAAGGTGTTTTTTGCCCAGGGAAAGTATTCGGAAATTCGTAAACTGCGCACGCGAACACTGCGAGAAGACGTTCAGGGTCCTGTCATCGCTCTGCAGGCCCTTGCAGAATTCTCTCTTGGCAAAAAGGATAAAGCAAAGAAATTAATGACGGATGCTTTGCGTAAGTCACCTTCCGATCTTGATGTGTTTTTGGCACATGCCGAATTGCTCGCCAACGACCAAGATCTCGATGGGTCGCTGGCCGTATTGCAGACAGTATTTGAAGTAGATCCCGAAAATGGACGCGCCTGGAGCTTACAGGCTGATGTCAAATTGTATCGTGGCGAACTTGCAGATGCTCGAGACGCATATAGCAAAGCCATCGAATATAAGCGAAATTCGTTTCGTGAACGTCTACAACGCGGATTCCTTAATCTTCAGCTTGAGGATGTTGAGTCTGCCCAGGCCGATGTTGACGAGTTGTTAATTCAGGCCCCTCAACACGAGGGTAGCAATTACCTGGCGGGTCTTCTTTATTTTCGCGATGGCAATCATGCCGCCGCTGTCGCTGCATTTACTTTGGCGGAACCGGCGTATAGGGAATTCCCTCTCGTTTTGTATTATTTGGCGAATTCGAATTTGGTGCTTGGAGATGTTGAAAAAGCCAAGAATTTGATACAACAGTTTACCGAGCTTGTGCCCGAGCATATTGCGGGTCGCAAAGTACTGGCCTCAATTCGACTTCGTGAGGGAAGACACCAGGAAGTGGTTGACTTGATGGCCCAGGTCTTAGTTGATGATCCCAATGACACAGGTGCGCTCAATTTGACGGCCAACGCTTTTTTAAAGCTGGATTTGGTGGATCGCGGTATAGCCCTCTTGACTAGAATAGTTGAGCTGGAACCCGACTCAGTTTCGGCCAAGGTGCGTCTCGGCGCCGGTTTGCTTGCGGGGGGAAGAGATCGTGCGGCCACTCAGCAAATTGAATCGGCGCTCGAGCTCGACCCAGAGTTTCAACAAGCCGAAATTCTTCTGGTGTTAAATCATTTACAGCGCAAAGATTATGATAAAGCCATATCGGCGGCGAAGGCGTTTAGTCGGCGTAATCTTCTGGATGCGATGCCTCACAATCTACTTGGTCGCGTTTACTTGTTGGCAGGGAATACCCAGGAGGCGATTCGCGCCTTTGAGAGTGTGGTCGCGCGCGACAAGGGCGAGCCCAGCGCAAATCACAGTTTGGCGCAACTTGAGCTTGCTCGCGGAGATATGGCTTCGGCTCGCGGCCGCTATGAGGCGATACTTTCGCATTACCCCAACCGATTGCCTGCGATGCTTGAGCTGGCCAAAATTGAGGCGCGAGAGCAGCGCGGGGAGCAATTGGAGGCTTTGCTAAAAACCGCCATGCGCGCACACCCTTCAGCACTGGCCCCTCGTATGGTGCTGGGCCGATACTATTTAAGTGCTGGCCAGGCTGACCTTATCGCTCCGCTGTTTGTTTCCTTGGATCCTAAAACGCAGGCCGCGCCACAAGTGCTACAGTTGCTTGCGATGTCCCAGTTGTCCAGTAGAGAGAATCGAAAGGCACAGACGACACTTAAACAACTGGATGACCATACCGTTGATTCAGCGGACAGTCATCACCAAATGGCTTTGGCCTCTGCCGGTAGCGGCGATCCAACTCTCACCCGACGACAGCTACTCAAGGCACTGGAACTCGATCGTAATCATGCTCCGTCGTTGCTTGCGATGGCCAAACTTGCTTTGATTGAAAAATCCTTCGGTGAATTCGATCAGTATCTGGAGCGACTTCGATCTGTGATTTCAGATTCCGCAGATGTCTATCACTTGAGCGCCATTTCCGCCTTGAGAGCAGGTGATTCTGCGGCGGCTGCAGACTTCGCCAAGCGGGCTTACCTGAAAGTTCCGACGACCCAGACAATGCTGGAGTTCGGTGTGTTTCTCGAGAAAGCGGGACGGGTCGATGAGGCGCAAAAGCTGCGTGATGAATGGCTGGTGAGACACGAGTCCGATGTGCGGGCCCGCCTCGATGTCGCCGGTCGAATGTTGTCTGGTGGAAATACCTCTGCCGCTCTACAGCACTATACAAAAATTCTTGAGCTGGATCCGGATAATGTTGTGGCGCTGAATAATTTGTCCTGGGAGCTACGTACAGAAGATCCTTCCCAGGCTCTGATCTATGCGCGACGTGCAGCCGAATTGAACCCGGATTCTGCAGAGATTGTCGATACGCTGGCCGTAGTAGAGCACTTTAATAAGAATCGTGATCGCGCCAGACGCGGTATTGGGCGGGCAGTTATCATGTTGCCGGGGAATCCAACGGTAAAGTATCATCACGCCATGATAGGTGCTGCCGCAGGCGATAAGAACACAGCAATTATTAACTTACAGGAATTGTTGCAGGACCATGCCAGCTTCCCCGAGCGAGAGTCTGCGGTGAAACTGTTAGCGGAACTTCAGTGATAGCCGGCTCGATGCTTTAAGTGAATCAACAAAAATACACCAACTGACTTTTTATGCGCGGCCGCGTCAAACATGAGGAAACTTGTTATGGCTACCCAAATTACCAAATACTCACGGATAGTAGCGTTTTTTCGCTGTGCGAGTGTTTCAATTTTCCTGCTGGCTTCACCATCTGTTTATTCTCATGCAGCTAAAGATCACGACGGAACCAAAAAGACATTTGTAAAGCAGGTAGCTGCTGATGGAATTGAGGAAGACTGCATGCTAGTCAGATCCGGGGTTTCCCTGGGGTACACTTTCGAGGCTGATCAAGCTCTGCAGTTCAATTTGCATTACCATATCAAAAGCGAGGGGAAGACGGTTTATGAAGAGGGTCCCGCTCTCGCTAAAACCCATCCCGAGAGTAACAGCTACTCGCCCACGGCCAATAGAGTGATGTGCCTTATGTGGGAAAATAAAACAGCCGAGCAAGTTCACCTGGAGTACTCACATTGGCTTTACACACTAGCCGATTAGGCCTGTTTAATTTAAACTCGAGAGGACACTCTGGGCTTCCCGCTCTTGAGCGGGCGGCAACCCTTTTTTTATAGCTGAACTGATGCGCGACTTCGCGCTCCGTTCGTCGCCCATGTCTTTCAAGGTCAGTCCCAGATGATAGTCAGCTCGGCCAGACTCAGTCATTTTGGCCGCGGCGCTGGACAGTTTTACATTCGCGTTTTTAAGATCTCCCGTCCGATAGAAAGCCCATCCCATTAAATCTTCTATATAGGGATCGTTAGGCCACTGCTGGTACAGGATAGTGGCGTATTCACGGGCTCTTTCTACCTCCACATTCATATCCAGCAGATTACTGGCCAGGTTATCCATCGCCTGCAGGTGATCTGGATTGAGCTCCAGTGTCTTGGTGTATTCTTGTGTAGCTTGGTCTAGTTCCCCGCGCACCTCGTGAATTGATCCCAGTTCAAATCTCAAACCGGAGTCACCGGGGTTGCTTCCTATCCCCTTTTGGAGAGTTGTTAACGCCAGATCAAGATTATTTTGCTCCACGTAAAAGCGTGCCAGCGAAATCCACCCTTCAGGTTTTGTCGGCACCTCGGCGACGTGTTTTTCAAGATAGCTCTTTGCAAGATTGGTTTGACCATCGGCTTGTGCAAGGCTTGCGCCCAGCAAGTAGGCGGGAACATAGGGAGGCGTCTTCGCCAGTAACTGTGTAACAGTTTCCTGCGCTTTTGATCGCATGCCGGAGGTGGTTTGCAAATCAGCCAGACCAAATAAAAATTCTGAGTTTTCCGGGTATTTGTCGCTTACCGACTGCATTACATTCAGGGCATCGGAATTCATGCTTTCGTCCAGCAGCGCTGGAATCATGACAGAAAGAATTTCCTTTGCACCGGCTTCCGGCGCGAGAGATAGGGCCGTTTCAAACTCGCCAATGGCTGCTACGATATCCTCGTCTTTGAGATACAGCTTCGCCATCTCCAGGCGGCCAGCAGCTTCCGCTGAAGGGACTTTTTCGATCAGATCCTTGAGCGCCTTGTTACCTGCTGCAACGTCTTTGTTGATCTGGGCAAGTCCCATATCCAAGCCGAACACTGACGAGGGTTTAGAAGCGATTTCTGCGCGCAAGGCCGATGCCAGTTTTCTGGCTTTGGCTTGATCGCCGATTCCCGAGTATGCAAGCGTGAGATACAGTGCAGCGGCACTAGAATTTTCGGCGGCCGGGATTTTTGCATCTCGGTACATCGGCTCCAGTAATTTCACTAGTTGCGGATAGGCTTCCAGGTGATTGAAACTGCGCGAAAGCTCAATATGATAAGGCTGCAGTCCGACGTCGCTTGGCGGAGGCAACTTTGCCAAGTAGAACGCTGCGGCGTCGTATTGCTGATTGCGATACATCATCCAGCCTAAGTAACGGTTTGCCAAATTGTCATCTGGGATATAGGAAACCACTTGCAGAAGAAGTTTCGCTCCACCCGCAGTATTTCCATTGAGCATTTTTGTGACGCCGTAGCGCGTCACCACAGGCGGTTTGACCGGCGGCAATGCGACGAGCCGCCTGAAGGACTCCTCTGCGGCTTTAAAATCTTTCATCTGCATGAGAGATATACCAGCCAATTCCAGGGCCTCTTTGTCTTTTGGGTTTTTCGCCAGCAGGCGCGCTATCGCCATGTTGGCTTCTTGCCGCTTGCCGGCGGCCATCAAATCGGCAATGCCCCGCACGCGAGTATTATTTGCCAGGGAAGGATCCTGGAAATTCAGCAGTTCCTGGGTGAGTGCTTCGCTGCTAGTTGGGGTATCAATGGTTATAGCCTGGACGTTTGCTATCATCATTAACGACGAGATAAATACCAATGTTGTCTTCAGCATGGTGAGTTCCTATTATAAATCCGAAGTCTGCTGGGCTAAACGAATTCGCCGCAAACAATCCTTTCGAGTTGCACTAATCCGATTGCATATGGGCCATGATAGCGAATGCAGTGTCAATTGGCCAAGTGGACAAATGGTCCTGCCTGGTGATAGGTCCGCTTGGAAATGCGCCGAAAACTGGTGAGCTCCTCAGTGCATGAGTTGTAGGCTTGCCGATACCAGCAAAACTCAGTGCGAATGCCAGTGGATTTAAAACTGTCTGCCGGGAATACGAACTTCAGCACCGACTTCTTCAGGCTCATCATCGGTCATTTCAGCCGGAAAACCTGTCCCTAAAACGCTCACCTGGCAGGCGTCTTCCAGACGGCGAATAATATTGGGTGAAAGCTCTCGAGGGCCGTATTTTTCGATTCCATCTTCGAAAATTTTCACCAGCAATGGAGAAATGTCGAGTGGGACGTCATTTCGTTGTGCGAGTTGATCGAAAATGCCAATGTCCTTTAGCACTAAATCCATAGTGAAGTTGATGTCGCGACTACCGTTCAGGATCACCTGTGATTCAGTTTCATGAACAAAGGAATTTCCAGAGGACGCCTTGATCGCTTCGTAGGTGACGTTCATATCCATGCCAATCTTTTTGGCGACAACCAGGGCCTCAGACAACGCCGCGAGGTGCGCGGTTGCGAGATAGTTGGTCAGTACTTTCAGTATTGAAGCTGAGCCCAGTTCACCAGTGTGTAGCACACGTCTCCCCATCGTGGTCAATACAGGGAGTACATGCTCAAAACCGACACGGTCTCCACCAACGAAAATGGCGATATTGCCTGTCGCCGCACGATGACAGCCGCCGGATACAGGGCTATCTAATGCAGTGGCACCTGTTTGCTGTACCTTTTCTCCCAGGCGTCTCACTTCGGCTTCATCAGTAGTGCTCATTTCCAGCCAGGTCTTGCCTGTCGCGTCCTGTTCGGCGAGGCCTGCGATGATGCCATCTGGAGCTTCCATAACGGTTGCGCAAGCGGCGGGAGAGGGTAGACAGGTGATAATGATATCGACGGCGAGGGCTAATGCCCTGGGAGAGGCTGCAGCGCTGGCGCCACGGCCGACGAAATCTGCGACAAGGTCTTCGTCAAGATCCAATACCGTTAGATCAAAGTTGTTGCGCAATAGTGTGCCGCACAGTTTGCTGCCGACGTTACCTAGGCCGATAAAACCTACTTTTACAGCTGAATTTTCCTGCATGCCATTTTTCCTATACTACTGCGTTGTAAACCAATCCAGGTTTGAGTGAATGCACTATTCGATGGCGCAGCCGAATTCCTCTCCGGCGTCCAGCAGCCAGCGAGCCAGGTAGTCGGCGAAACTACGACGTATTACAATGTCGAAGGATGCGTCTGCGCGTTTGCAAAATAGCCCGGTGGCTTGGGCGAATGTCGTCTGCACACAGTCGTTGACCTGAAAGTGACTGGGGTGGAAATCGTACACGCTGGATTTTTTAAGCAGTGACTCAATGTCTTTTCCGCTGACATTGATCAGTGTTTGTCCGCCAGTGACGATGGTCACGCTATAGTGACCGGTAAGGGTTTGCCGCAATTTACTCTCTACTTGGGATTCGACTTCACGATCGACCAGGAGCAGCCATTCGTCTGGCCCCAGCCAGTGGAGGCGGCCACCACGGCCGATTGACGAGGTGCGTGGTTTTACGGGTAGCTCGATTTCCAGTGCTTGATGAATGCCCTCAACAAATTTCGGACTATTGGCATTGCCGCGAACAATCAGATGACCCACTGAAGTGGATTCGCGAATTACAATTGATGGCGGTTGGGTGCCGCTTCGCGTCCCCAAAAAATAATGTAGTGGGGATTCCACATACACACCCTCGCGCGCCATGCTATGAATTTGATCAGACATTTTGCCGCTCCCCGTCTGGATCGTAAAAAACGGAACTTACGATGGTTGATGCTACGCATCTGCCGTCTGCTAGTGGGCAGTAAACCGTGTCTCCGATACGACCCAGGCCACCCTTAACCACTGCCAGGGCAATAGAGTGTTGAAGATAAGCACTGTAATAACTTGAGGTAACGTGCCCGAGCATATCCATGGGGATTGCTTGAGTCGGATCATCGACGATCTGTGCGCCCTCTGGTAGCACTTCCTGGGAGTCTATTGTTCTAAGGCCGACCAATTGCTTGCGCAACTCTCTCGCGCTATCGCTTCGATCCAGTGAGCGCTTTCCCAGAAAGCTAAAGGCTTTGTTTTTACCCACGACCCAGCTCATATTTAAATCGTGTGGCGTCACGGAACCGTCCGTATCCTGTCCAACGATGATAAAGCCTTTTTCAGCTCGTAAAACGTGCATGGTTTCCGTGCCGTAGGGTGTGATGCCGAACTCTTCCCCGGCGAGTATGAGTTGTTCCCAAAGATAGCGACCATGATGCGAGGGAACATTCACTTCATAGGTAAGTTCGCCGGTAAAACTAATGCGGAATACGCGCGCGGGAATCTCAGCTACGGTTCCATCGCGCCAATCCATGAAAGCAAAGGCTTCATTATCCAGGTCAATGTCTCTGCACACTTTGGCGATAACTTTCCTGGCATTGGGGCCGGTAACCGTGGCGGTCGCCCAGTGATCCGTCACTGAAGTGAAGTACACGTTCAATTCCGGCCACTCCGTTTGCTGCCACAATTCCAGCCAGGCGAGTACGCCTGCAGCGCCTCCGGTAGTGGTAAACATTTGATAGTGGTTCTCGCCCAAACACGCTGTCACCCCGTCATCAAATACCATGCCATCTTCTTTTAGCATTAGGCCGTAGCGGCATTTTCCGGCGGCGAGTTTTAGAAACGAATTGGTGTACACCCGGGTAATAAATTCCGCTGCATCGGGCCCCTGTATATCGATCTTACCGAGAGTTGACGCGTCCAGTATTCCCACGCTGTTGCGAACCGCCAGGCATTCTCGATTGACGGCGTCTTGCATCGACTCGCCGATTCTTGGGAAGTACCAAGGACGTTTCCATTGGCCGACATCTTCCCAAACCGCGCCGTGTTCTTCGTGCCACCGATGCATGGGTGTATAGCGCTCAGGCTCGAACAGTTCTCCAACATTGCGTCCGGCAATGGCTCCAAAGGTGGTGGGCGTGTAGGCGGGACGGAAAATCGTGGTGCCGGTCTCGGCGATTGATTGGTCCAGGGCATTGGCCAAAATTGCCATGCCATTAATATTGCCCAGCTTTCCCTGGTCGGTGCCAAAGCCCATGGCGGTGTAACGTTTGGCGTGTTCTATTGACTCATAACCTTCCCGTGCGGCTAGTTCAATTGCCGCAGCGGTGACATCAAGCTGCAGATCTACGAATTGACTGGGTGCGCGGCTGGTGCTTTTACTGTGTGGTGCGAGAAACAGCGCCTGAGCAGTTTGTTGTGGAATCTCTTCGACTTGATAAAGTAACTGCTCAATCGCCTTATCTTCGGAGCCTGTCAAGCTGGCAATCTCAGCCCCGACCGCAGCTCCACTGTTGAGACAATGAGCGAGGCTCCACTGGCCGTTGGCTGCGCCCACGGATCGGTGCTGATGCTCGGACTGACCTGGAACGAAGCCGATGACTTCCTCATTCCAGACGGGCTTCACGCCCGTTTGTGAGCTCAGATGAACCACTGGACTCCAGCCACCGGAGCAGGCAATTAAATCGCAATCCAGTCGACGGGCGGGTCCGATCAACTTGTTGCCCTCGGAATTGATCGGCGCGATAGAGGCTGCTGTGACCCGCTTGCTACCGTGAGCTTCGATGACGGCGTGGCCTGTGATGACATCAATTCCCAATGCGCGAGCGGCTTCGACCAGTTCACCTTCTGACTTCTGCCGCGAATCGATTACCGCGCAAACGTTACGGCCTGCTTTATACCAGTCGATGGCACTTTGATAGGCATTATCATTACTGGTAAACAAGACCATTTGTTCGCCTGGCGTCACGCCATAGCGGTTTACGTAAGTCGAGACAGAGGAGGCGAGCATGACCCCGGGAACATCGTTGTGAGCGAAAACGATAGGGCGCTCGATTGCCCCTGTCGCCAGAATTACCTGGGTGGCGCGGACTCGATGAAGTCGCTCGCGACTGCCACTGCCTGCATTTTTGGCAAGGTGATCCCTGCGTCGTTCCACGATGGTCAGAAAGTTTTGGTCGTAATATCCGAAGACTGTGCTGCGCTTGAGAATTTGCATGTTGTCCATCGATTCCAACTGCATGTTTGCTTCGGCCAACCAATCGGCTGCGGATTTTTCTCCGATAAATAGGGTAGAGGAGAGCAAACTGCCACCGAGTTCGTTTTGCTCATCGGCGATAATGACCCGAGCGCCTGTCTTTCCAGCGGCGAGTGCTGCAGCTATACCTGCAGGCCCCGCTCCGACAACAAGAACATCACAGTGCTGATTGAATTGGTCATAGCGATCGGGGTCGGGGAGTTCCGGCGACTTGCCCAAGCCAGCCGCTTTGCGAATAAAATGCTCGTAGGTCATCCACAGTCGCTTAGGTTGCATAAAGGTTTTGTAGTAGAAGCCCGGCGGCATCAGGCGGCCAAATTTCCCGAAAAGACCCATCACGTCAAATTCAACACTGGGCCAACCACCTACACTGAATGCTTCCATACCTTCGTAGATTTCAACTTGAGTGGCTCGCAGATTTGGGATAGTCGTTGCACCTTTGCCTACTTGCACTATAGCGTTGGGCTCTTCGGCACCGTGTCCCACAATCCCACGTGGTCTACCATATTTAAAACTGCGACCAACAACGCTGACGCCATTCGCCAGCAAGGCTGATGCAAGGGTGTCGCCGGGGTGACCTTGCAGGTGCCTGCCATCAAAGCGAAAATTCAGTACCGTATCTCGGTCGATTCGCCCGCCGGTGTCGAGCCGATTTTTCTGTTCTACTTGGGGCATCAGCGACTCTCTTTTCCGGCGCTCTCAATGCCGATACCAGGTAGTGTTCCAACGGGATAGGTTTCCAGAATTTTGTAACTCACTGTGTCTCGAGTAGCGTTGAAATATCGTCTGCAACCGACCGCATGAAGCCACATTTCATGGTGAATTCCGCGGGGGTTTTTGCGGAAAAATAAATAGTCTCCCCACTGCTCATCTGTCAACGCTTCGGGATCCTTGGGGCGCTGTATATGCGCTTCACCGCAATAGTGAAATTCTTCTTCTTCGCGAAGCTCCTCGCAGTAGGGGCAATGAATGTGCAGCATGATGGCCTTCCGGTTTACCTGGAGCTTAGTGAGCGACGCCAGCGGCGCCGTGTTCATCGATGAGCGCGCCGCTGTTGAAGCGGTTGATAGAGAAAGGTTGGGCTAGAGGGTGCGGGCGATCGTTTGCCAAGGTATCAGCGAATACATAACCGGACCCCGGGGTTGCTTTAAAACCACCCGTGCCCCAGCCACAATTGAAATAAAGTCCTTTCACCGACGTATCACTGATAATTGGACTGGCGTCCGGACAGGTGTCGACGATACCACCCCACTGACGATTCATGCGCACTCGACTAAAGGCCGGAAACAATTCACAAATAGCTTGCAGCGTGTGTTCAATGACGTGAAAAGAGCCGCGCTGCCCGTAGCCGTTGTAGCCATCGACACCGGCGCCAATGACCAGATCACCTTTATCGGATTGGCTGACGTAGCCGTGCACTGCGTTCGACATCACCACAGTGTCGAGGCAGGGCTTTAGAGGTTCAGATACCAACGCCTGTAGCGGGCGGGATTCAATCGGCAGTCGCAAACCTGCCATGGCCGCGACAACTCCGGAGTTTCCGGCGGTGACACAACCCACCTTATTCGCGCCGATAAATCCCTTGCTGGTTTCCAAGCCCACGACAGTACCATTTTGTCTGCGTATTCCCGTGACTTCACATTGCTGTATGAGATCGACACCCAGTGCATCGGCTCCTCGAGCATAGCCCCAAGCCACAGCGTCGTGTCGCGCTGTGCCTCCTCTGGGCTGCCAGGAAGCTCCCAGTACCGGGTACCTAGCGTCGGGTGATATGTTGAGTAGCGGCACAATTTTCTGTATCTCCTGGGGAGACAAGACTTCGCCATCGATGCCGTTGAGTCGGTTGGCGTTGACGCGTCTTTCGATGTCACGCATGTTTTGCAGGTTGTGTCCCAGGTTGAGAACGCCGCGCTGGCTAAACATGACATTGAAATTAAGTTCCTGGCTCAGGCCCTCCCAAAGTTTGAGAGACAATTCGAATAATTGAGAGGCTTCATCCCAGAGGTAGTTCGAGCGGATAATAGTGGTGTTTCTAGCAGTGTTGCCCCCGCCGAGATAACCCTTTTCCAGCACGGCGATATTGCTAACCCCGTGAACACTTGCCAAGTAATATGCGGTTGCCAGACCGTGCCCACCACCGCCTACAATAACAACATCGTAGTGTTTTTTTGGTTGAGGGCTACGCCAAGCTCGCTGCCAGTTTTCATGATAGCTGAGCGAGTTTTTTAGCAAACTCAATGCAGAGTATCGGGGTTTGCTCGTTGTCATGTGTACTCTCAAAACCGGTGGATCAGCGACGTGCTATTTGAGCAGCACAGGGCAGGTACGTGCAAGATGTTGGAGCAATTTTCTTTTCACTCGTTAAGGCGTTACCGGCGGGCGTTTAACCAGCTGCATTTTGTCTCTGACCTGTGCTGGATTCATCAGTGTCGCGCCCATATTACTGACGATTGTTGCAGATTTTTCCACCAGTTGGGCATTGGTGGCCAATTGTCCTTGCTCAAGCCACAAATTGTCTTCCAGGCCCACCCGGACGTTGCCGCCTGCCAACACCGCCGCAGCGACAAAGGGCATTTCATTACGGCCTATCGAGAACGCGGAGAAGGTCCAGTTCTCCGGTGTGTTGTTGTCCATGGCCATAAACGTATTGAGGTCATCGGGAGCACCCCAGGGGATACCCATGCACATTTGTATCATCACTGGATCGAGGATGATCCCTTCCTCAACCAATTGTTTGGCAAACCACAGGTGTCCTGTCTCGAACACTTCTATTTCTGCTCGTACGCCAAGGTCGGTAATCATTTGTCCCATTGCCCGCAGCATGCCCGGGGTGTTGGTCATAACATAGTCGGCTTCGGCAAAGTTCATAGTCCCGCAATCCAGCGTGCAAATTTCCGGGAGGCATTCGGCAACGTGTACCATTCTCTCGGTCGCGCCAACCATATCGGTGCCCGCGTCTTTTAGCGGAAGCGGAGATTCAGGGTCGCCAAATACCACATCACCGCCCATGCCCGCGGTCAGGTTGATCACTACATCGGTATCAGAGTCGCGAATCCGGTCGACAACTTCTCGGTACAGTTCCGGCCTGCGGCTGGGTACGCCGGTGTCGGGTTCACGCACGTGGCAGTGGACGATAGCCGCGCCCGCTTTCGCCGCGTCCAGCGCGCTCTCTGCAATCTGTTGGGGAGAGCGTGGCACATGGGGTGAACGATCTTGGGAACTACCCGATCCGGTGACGGCACAGGTGATAAAAACTTCCCGGTTCATTTCAAGAGGCATAACAAACTCCCTAGTATTATTTCGCCCACCGCGTGCTCTGTGCGTCAGTGTGGCCCAGTGTTGAGCAGCTTGCCTAGGCCAACTGCTTCGTGCTTTACCAAATACGAATCAGATTAAACGAATTCCGCAGTCGAGTGAAACATTCATGGCGAGCTCTATCAGGAGCTCAGGCCAACTCTCAATCCCGTATTGGCATTGCGCAGTGTGCTCGGCGGCGAGCCGTATTGTGCGACAAAGGCTCGACTAAAAGCGGATTGCGAATTGAAACCACAGCGCACAGCAATATCTTGCAGTGGCAGTACGGTGTCCAGAGCCATTCTATGGGCTTCGGCGAGGCGCAACTGTCGATAGTATGACGCCGGGCTGCGGCCGATCACGCTGCGAAATAGCATTTCCAGTCGTCGTGTTGATAGACCTACTCGGGCGGCGATGTCGGCGATGGTCAGCGCATCTTCGAAGTGAGATTCCATTTCTGAAATCGCCTTTGCCAAATGGGGCGCATATTTTCGCAAGCGAGCGATGGATACCAGGCTCTGCGGATCACCACCTGGATGAGCGACATCATAGGTGAAAGCAGCGGCCACCCGTTCGGAGATTTCCCTGCCGCAACGGGAGGCGATCAGATGTAGCATCATGTCGATGCAGGCCGAGGCCCCACCACAGGTAAACATTCTTCCACTGATGACAA
>JBGCGJ010000005.1:0-82065 GCA_045110675.1 Halioglobus sp.
TGGTTGTTAAGCCAGACGGCAGTGAGCTCGCTTTTGAAGTGGATGAATTTCGCAAACACTGTCTGGTTAATGGTCTGGATGATATTGCGCTGACCCTGCAAAGCGCTCAGGCGATACGAGACTACGAGCAGGCGCGGCAACAAACAGCGCCTTGGTTATTTGAAACGATTAAATAGTGATTGCCTGTGTGATAAACGCCCTGGGAATTTCACAAAGGCAGCGCGGCAACTTGGAGCACAACCTTGAGTAAGAAGAAAATACTAGTACTTCCCGGCGACTACATCGGTCCAGAAATTATGACCGAGGCAGTTGCTGTGTTAGAGAAAATCGATGAAAAATTTGGACTGGATCTCGAGCTGGAACATGGGCTTCTTGGCGGCGCTGCACTGGATGACTGTCGAGTTCCGCTCCCGTATGAGACGCTGAAAAAAGCGCGAGCTGCCGATGCAATACTGCTCGGTGCTGTGGGTGGCCCCAAGTGGGATGACGTCGAGCGCCATCTGCGGCCGGAAAAAGGTTTGCTGGGTATTCGCTCCGAGTTGCAGCTGTTTGGAAATTTGCGTCCGGCGTTGCTGTATCCGCAATTAGCAGACGCATCCAGTCTAAAACCAGAACTGGTTGCCGGCCTGGATATTCTGATCGTTCGTGAACTCACCGGTGGAATTTATTTTGGTGAGCCCCGGGGTATTCGCACCTTGGAAAACGGTGAGCGAGAGGGCTACAACACCTACGTTTATCGCGAATCTGAAATTCGTAGAATTGCCCACCTGGCGTTTTCATTAGCGCAAAAGCGTGACAAGCGGGTTTGCTCAGTCGATAAATCCAACGTCCTGGAAGTGACCGTGCTGTGGCGAGAGGTGATGGAGGAAATCGGCAAGGAGTACCCCGACGTCGAACTCAGTCATATTTATGTCGACAATGCAGCAATGCAACTGGTTATGGCGCCCAAACAATTCGACGTGTTGGTCACCGGCAATATGTTCGGCGATATTCTGTCTGATGCGGCGGCTATGCTGACCGGGTCAATTGGGATGCTACCATCTGCCTCACTGGATCAACAGGGGCGGGGCATGTATGAGCCCTGTCACGGATCAGCACCCGATATTGCAGGGCAGGGCAAAGCCAATCCCCTGGCAACCATTTTGTCTGTGGCAATGATGTTGCGATATACCCTTGCCAGCCCCGAAGCGGCCCTGGCAATCGAGGAAGCAGTCAGTGCGGTATTGGATGCGGGGCTGCGCACGCCCGATATCTATTCAGAGGGACAAACACTGGTGTCAACCATTGAGATGGGTGCGGCGGTTGTCGCGGCACTGGACAGCTAGTTTATGGGGTAGTTGGGAGACGCTACCTCGATTCTTACTTTTTTTAACAGGCAAGAGAAAACATGACTGATTTATATGATGTGGCCGTTGTCGGCGCCACCGGAGCAGTTGGCGAGGCGATGATCTCCATTCTTGAGGAACGGGACTTCCCGGTGGGCAACCTCTATCCTCTGGCCAGCAACCGGTCTGCCGGAAAGACTATTGTGTTCAAGGGGCAAACGGTTCGAGTAACGGACCTGGCTGAGTTTGATTTTTCCCAGGTGCAAATAGGTTTGTTCTCCGCCGGCGGCAGTATCTCTGAGGAGTTCGCTCCTAAAGCGGCAGCGGCAGGTTGCGTTGTAATTGACAATACCTCGCACTTTCGTCGCGACGAGGATATCCCCCTGATCGTCCCCGAAGTCAACGTCGAGGCCCTGGCTGGCTATAGTAGGCGCAATATCATCGCCAATCCCAACTGTTCCACGATACAAATGTTGGTGGCGCTGAAACCGATTTACGATGCGGTGGGAATAGAGCGGATCAATGTCGCCACCTATCAGGCGGTTTCCGGGTCGGGGAAGGAGGCGATAGAAGAGCTCGCTGGTCAGACAGCCAGGTTGCTTAATGGCAAGGAAGCACAGTGCAAAGCCTACCCGAAGCAGATCGCTTTTAACGTTTTGCCGCAGATCGATACCTTCCAGGAAAATGGCTATACCCGGGAAGAAATGAAAATGGTTTGGGAGACTCAGAAAATATTTGGCGATGGCAGTATTGCGGTCAATCCAACATGTGTAAGAGTTCCGGTATTTTTTGGCCATTCTGAAGCTGTGCATGTCGAAACAGTCGACAAAATCACCGCCGAAGAGGCGACAAACCTGCTGCAAAATGCACCGGGAGTGAGCGTCGTTGACGAGCGTGTCGATGGCGGCTATCCCACGGCTGTAGGGGACTGTGCGGGTCACGATGCGGTATTCGTAGGCAGGATCAGAGAAGACATTTCGCACCCGCGTGGGTTGGATTTATGGGTGGTTTCAGACAACGTGCGTAAAGGTGCCGCACTCAATAGTGTGCAAATTGCCGAATGCTTGATTAATACCTATATATAAAAGATACTTGCCTGAGAAGTGGCTAGATTAGGGGCAGGAAAGTCACTGGTGCACGGACGTGCGCAAACGCACCTTTTGGGTAGCGTGTGGGGGCGGTCATAGGGGCACTCGTGAAATCCTGATTTAGTAGCCAAGTCCTGGGGGATATTGGTTAGCAATGACAGGTAAAATAATAAGGCATCTATATGGCTCGTAGGCTAGCTACGGCAGTACTGACATTGGGTTGTTTACACTCTGGTGTCGTCTCGGCGCTGGGCTTGGGTGAGCTCAAGCTCGAATCCTTTCTCAACGAACCTCTGTCCGCTACTGTGGAAATGCACAGCGCGGCGGGATTGCATCAAGACCAAATCAAGGTGCGTCTGGCGACTTCTGAAGATTTCGAGAAACTGGGTATTGATAGAGCCTACTTTCTCACCAGTATCAAATTTGAAGTCAGTGTCGATGAACGCGGCAACGGCACGATTACACTGTCATCGGAAGACCCGGTTCTCGAACCTTATCTGGACTTTCTGATCGAGGCACGTTGGCCAACGGGTCGCCTGTTGCGCGAGTACACCGTCCTGGTAGATCCCCCCATCTTTGACACGCAATCGCCGATTATTTCCGCCAGTGAAAGGGTAGTGGAGACCGAAGGCGGGGAAGATACCTCAAAAAAGCCACGCAGCGCTGAGGCGAGCACTGGCACTTCGGTAAGTACCAAGAAGTCGGAGTTGGCACCGGGTGAAATGCCCCAGCGAGACTTCGGCTCCCAGGCCTCTAGCGCACCGCTAGCTGGCAACCAATATATGATTCGTCGGGACGAAACGCTCTGGGCCATCGCCCAAAGGTCGCGACCCGAGGGAGCGTCTGTTCACCAGACAATGTTGGATATCCAACGCCTGAACCCCGATGCCTTTATTGGCGGCAATATCAATCGCATAAAAGCGGGCTATATTATTTACTTGCCTGGTTCCGGCGATATTAGCTCGGACGATCTCGAACGCGCTCAACAGGAAGTTCGTCAGCAAAATCAGGATTGGCGCGACGGAGTGCCCAGCAAGCCTCAAGCGGGTCCATCGCTTCGCATATCCGCTGAGCCCGACGACCAAACAGAGTCATCCGCAGCTGACGAAACCAGTCTTGCGGCTTCTTCGCGAACTGAAATTTCCGAAAACCTCGAAGAGTCCGAACGCGCGCGTTCTGAACTGGCCGATCGATTGGCATCAATGGAAGAGCAGGTGGAGACCCTGCAGCGCATTGTCAGTCTGAAAGATGATCAGATTTCAGCGTTGCAAAACGCCCTCTCTGAGACAGGCAGTGATGCTGTTGAAGATATTGTCGATCTGGACGCCAGTGAGTTGGAAGCTGCACTGGAAGATAGTGAGGCGCTAAACCTTGACGCAATTGACGAGGAATACGCCGAGGAAACGGTCACCGATGCGGCGACAACCGCCGCGCCCCAGGTGAGCGAGCCAGTTGCAGAGACTCCGGCAGTCGTTGTTCCGAAAGTTACCGCGCCACCGGAACCCGAAAAGTCTAACACTTTGTATTACATCATTGGCGCGGTGCTTGCCGCTGCACTTGGAGTGTTTTTGTTTCTTCGCCGACGTACCCGCGAGGATGAGTGGGAAGATGATGACAGCATAGCGGCCAGCGACGATGATGTGTTCGCCGATGTCACAATGCCGGATGCAGATGTCAATCTGAATAACCTTGAAACTGAGATGGATGCCATTGCGGATTCCGTCGAGGATGACGTGCTTTCCGAGGTAGCGGACGGCGAAGATATCTTATCCGATGAAGTACCTGCAGAAGAGTCGGGGTATGGCGAACACAAGCACGACGAGTACGCCTCTGAGGATGCCGGTGACGCGCTTGCTGAAGCTGACATCTACATCGCCTACGGTCGCTATCCTCAAGCAGTCGACTTGTTGAAAACAGCGATTGATAACGACCCTCGCAATCCCGCCTATCGAGAGAAACTCATCGAACTCAGTGCCGAGATGGGCAACAAAGAAGAAGCTCAACTTCAATACACTGAATTGTTAGACATTGGTGATTCTTCTTATACTTCAAGAGCTGAGCAAGTACTGCGCAGTGCCGGTAATGGCAGTAACTGGTTTGCAGAAATGTCCACTCCGGATCTGGATGACCCAACACCTTCAGTGTCGGACTCGATGCAAATCCTGGATGACCTGGACCTCACCGAAGACACCGGCGAGGTGCTGGAAGCAGATTTTGGTGAACTTGAGATCGAGCTTCCTGCCGGTGAGAGTCTGGACGACGACCTGGATCTCTCGGGTGATTTCACCGATGAGAATCTCGATGGCGATTTCGACGACGAGGAAGATTTGGTATTTGCCGAAGGTGGCAGTGAAATGTCTACCAAGCTCGATCTCGCCCGCGCCTACCTCGATATGGGCGACGAAGATGGTGCCAGACAGATTCTGGAAGAAATAGCCGCCGATGGCAGCGCCGGCCAGAAAGAGGAAGCCAAAATCCTTCTAGAACGGCTTGACTGATTCAGGCCAGTACTTCTCGACTGATCTTATACCGGCCGGATCAAGAGTCGCCTGTAGAATCGAATACGATGGCAGTCATTATTGTGGCTGGCAGGCGCAACCCCACCTCGAAGTAGAAACCGTACAAGAGCGCCTCGAACTGGCTCTTGCTGCGGTCGCTGATTGCCCGGTGCGGGTGCACTGCGCGGGACGCACCGACACCGGTGTTCACGGCTACCAACAAATCATTCATTTTGATGCACCGGTTGGACGCAGCGGAAGATCTTGGGTACTGGGGACCAATGCGAATTTGCCGGCGGAAATTCGGATCCATTGGGCAGTGGAAGTGGACCCGGATTTTCACGCCCGATTTTCGGCTCTGTCGCGACGTTATCGATATATCATTTCCAACACACCGGTTAGATCTGCATTGCTCAATTCTCAGATAACCTGGCAGCGCAGACCTCTGGATGCGCAGCGAATGCACAGTGAAGCCCAGTGTCTATTGGGAGAACAGAATTTCAGTGCATTTCAGGCTGCAAGTTGCCAATCCAAAACACCCATGCGCAATGTACATTTTGTCGATGTGAGCAGACGAGGCCACTGGGTGCTCATCGATATTCAAGCTAACGCATTTTTGCATCACATGGTCCGCAACATTGCCGGTTCCCTGATGACGGTCGGTAGCGGTCGTCAGGACGAAGGTTGGTTAAGTGCTATTCTGCGCGGGAGAGACCGCACCCTTGCGGCAGAGACTGCTCCGGCTGATGGCCTGTATCTCGTGCACGTTGAATATCCCCCTCAGTTTGCGCTTCCCAAGTCTCCGTTGGGGCCATTGATGCTGATCGACTAGAGACACGAAGCGGTCAATTCTGCTAACATGCGCACCTCGTTTTAACCCGAAAGATTCCCCCGACTTTGGCTCAAACACGTATCAAGATTTGCGGTATTACCGGGCCGGATGATGCGCGCCTGGCCGCTGAGTGTGGGGCGGATGCCATCGGTCTGGTTTTCTACGCCAAGAGCCCGCGAGCCGTTACCGCATCGCAAGCCTTGGAGTGTGTAAAAGCGCTGCCTCCCCTGGTCACAGTGGTCGCATTGTTTGTCAATGAAAGCGCCGAGAATATTGAAAGAATACTAGATCAAGTTCCCATCGACGTTCTTCAGTTTCACGGTGATGAAACGCCAGAGTTTTGCACGCAGTTCGGACGCCCTTACTTGAAGGCGCTGCGGGTTCGCTCTGCCGATGAAATCAAGTCGGCCTGTGAGACGTTTCGATCCGCTAAAGCTATTTTGCTCGATGCCTGGGTAGAAGGTATACGCGGGGGCACTGGACAGCGTTTTGATTGGAAAATGGCGCAGGGAAGTTTTTCGGTACCACTGGTGTTGGCCGGCGGCCTCAATGCTGAAAACGTGGGCGAGGCAATCGAGTTAATCAATCCAGCGGCAGTGGATGTCAGTGGCGGCGTTGAGAGCGCACCGGGTATCAAAAGTGCGAAGAGTATTGAACAATTTATTGCGGCAGTTCGATCTGCCGATTTACGTTTGAATAGGTAGAAAAAATGAGTAGTGATATCAGCGGCAGTGTCTTTTCCAGTGTTCCCGATGAAGCGGGACGCTTTGGTGTATACGGCGGAAAGTACGTATCGGAAACCTTAATGGCCGCTCTGGATGAACTGGAGACACTCTATAGCCAGTTGTCGCAGGATCCTGAGTTTCAGCGCGAGCTGGACGATGACCTGGCGCACTATGTGGGTCGACCGTCACCGCTGTACGAGGCAAAGCGCTGGTCGGACGCTATCGGCGGCGCGAGAATATTTTTGAAGCGCGAGGATTTGAATCACACAGGTGCGCACAAAGTTAACAATACGGTGGGGCAGGCGTTACTGGCGAAGTACATCGGCAAGAAACGCATTATTGCTGAAACGGGCGCGGGGCAGCACGGCGTCGCAACAGCGACCATAGCCGCGAGACTGGGTCTTGAATGTCACATCTTTATGGGTGCAGACGATATTGTGCGTCAGGCCAGCAATGTTTACCGAATGAAATTACTGGGAGCACAGGTTGTCTCCGTGACCTCCGGTTCGAGGACGCTAAAAGATGCCATGAACGAAGCGATGCGGGATTGGGTGACCAATGTAGATGATACTTTTTACATCATCGGTACCGTCGCCGGGCCGCATCCCTATCCCATGCTTGTCAGGGACTTTCAATGCGTGATCGGACGTGAGGCTCGCGCGCAGTGTTTAGAGCGAAATGGAAAACTTCCCGATGCTCTGGTGGCCTGTGTCGGCGGCGGATCGAATGCCATCGGTCTTTTTCATCCGTTTTTGGAAGATGAGAGTGTGGCGATGTACGGTGTAGAGGCCGGTGGCTTGGGTTTGGCAACTGATCAACATGCCGCTCCTTTGACGGCGGGCTCCCCAGGTGTTCTGCATGGTAATCGAACCTATCTAATGCAAAATGAAGATGGCCAGATTCAGGCTACGCACTCCATTTCTGCGGGTCTTGATTACCCGGGTGTGGGTCCGGAGCACTCCTGGTTGAAAGACCAGGGGCGTGTTGAATATGTCGCGGCCAACGACGACGAGGCCCTCAAGGCATTTCATACACTGACACGAGTCGAGGGCATAATTCCCGCACTCGAGAGTAGTCACGCGCTCGCCTACGCTGAAAAGCTGGCCTCCACAATGTCCTCGGATCAAATCATTGTGGTGAATTTGTCCGGGCGTGGCGACAAGGATATTCACACGGTTGCCGAACTCGACGGCATATCAATATAGGGAGTTTTGGATAGTGAGTCTTATTGAGGCGCGATTTGAAGCGCTGGCACAACAGGGTAAGAAAGCGCTGATACCCTACCTGGTGGCGGGAGACCCCAGTCTCGACATCACGGTTCCGTTGATGCACTCTCTGGTTGAGGCAGGAGCCGACATACTAGAGCTCGGAGTACCCTTTTCAGACCCAATGGCGGAGGGGCAGGTTATTGCACTTGCTCACGAACGAGCGCTCCTCACCGGAGCCAGTTTGCGAAAGGCACTGGCCTGTGTCGGAGAGTTCCGTCAAGCGGATCAGCATACACCGGTGTTGCTAATGGGATACGCGAATCCCGTCTTTCATATGGGATATGCCGAGTTCGCTGACGCTGCGGCTGCGGTGAAACTGGATGGTTTGCTCACCGTTGATATTCCACCCGAAGAAGTCAATGAGCTGAATCTCGAACTGAATCGGGTGGGGATAGACAATATCTTCCTGGTGGCCCCAACAACGCCCGATTCGCGAGTGGGTTTAATCACCGAACAGGCCAGCGGGTTTATCTACTGTGTCGCACTCAAAGGCGTGACCGGCGCAGGCAACCTGGATCCGGAGTATGTGGCAGAACAGGTAAAGCGTATCCGCAGTCACACTGAACTTCCAGTCGCAGTGGGTTTCGGGATTAAAGACGCCAAGTCCGCCGCATCCATTAGTACTTTTGCAGATGGAGTGGTGGTCGGAAGTGCTTTGGTGCAGACTGTAACAGATGTTGTGGCAGCGGGTGGATCTTCGCAAGATGCTATCGATGCCGCAGTGACGCTGGTAGCAAGTATTCGTCGTGGTATCGATGCTGCGACTTCCTAGCAGCATCCCCAAGCGCTTATAATGTTGTTGGGATTCGGGAGATAACATGAGTTGGATCGACAAAATTTTACCTTCGGGTGTTCGCAGCGAACGCGGCGAGAAGCGCTCCTCAGTTCCAGAGGGGCTGTGGAAAAAATGCGTTAAGTGTGAGGCGGTTCTGTACCGCCCGGACGTCGATCGCAACGCCGATGTCTGTCCAAAATGTGATCACCATATGCGCATTGGTGCACGCCGACGTCTTGATGTTTTCCTGGACCCGGAGGGAAGAGAAGAGGTTCTGATGGATATCGAACCCGTGGACCGCCTGAAATTCAAAGATAAAAAACGCTATCGCGATCGCTTGAGTGGAGCGCAAAAGTCTACCGGCGAGAAGGATGCCTTGATCGCCATGAAGGGCCAACTGCAGGGCCTGCACGTTGTCGCGGTTGCCTTTGAATTCGATTTTCACGGTGGCTCAATGGGCTATGCGGTCGGCGAAAAATTTACCCGGGCAGCGCAGATTGCCCTAGATGAAGATATTCCGCTGGTGTGTTTCGCCGCATCGGGTGGCGCCAGGATGCAAGAAGCGCTGATCTCGCTGATGCAGATGGCGAAAACCAGTGCTGTTATCGAACGTATGAAACAACGTAGCGTGCCCTATATTTCGGTAATGACCGATCCTGTTTACGGCGGTGTGTCAGCGTCTCTGGCGCTGCTGGGAGATATTAACATCGCTGAGCCTGACGCTCGTGTAGGTTTTGCCGGGCCGAATATCATTGAGCAAACGATTCGACAGAAACTTCCCAAGGGATTTCAGCGCAGCGAGTTTCTTCTGGAACACGGTTCCATCGATATGATTGTTCATCGCAACGATATCCGCGACACGGTTGCCAGTTTGTTATCGAAGATGACCCACCGCGATCTCGTGCCCATCACTCTCGAAACACTTGAGCCTGAGCCTGAGGCTGAGCCCGAAGTCGAAGAACCCATCGAGGAAGATCAGGAACTCGATCAGGAAGTCAGTTCTGAACCCGCTGATGACCTGGAAAATCCTACCAAAGAGGATGAGTAAGGATTCTCTACCAAGCTGGTTAAGTTACCTCGAAACGCTTCACCCCAAGGAAATGGATCTGGGGCTGGAGCGAGTGAGAGAGGTAGCTCAGCGACTCGATTTGTTACCTGCTGACGTCCCGGTTATCACCATCGCAGGCACCAATGGCAAGGGTACAACTGCTGCTGTCATTGAAGCGCTGTTGGTTGAATCGGGGCAAGTTGTCGGTGTTTGCAGTTCCCCCCATTTCTTACGATTCAATGAAAGAATCCGCGTCTCTGGAGAGGAAGTAGACGATTCCGTCATTATTGATTCCTTTGGGCAGATTGACAGCGCCAGAGGTGATCTTTCTCTCACTTATTTCGAATTTGCCACTTTGGCGGCCCTGTGGGCATTCAAACAACTCCGTGTTGAAATCATGGTGCTGGAAGTAGGGCTTGGCGGCAGACTGGACGCGGTCAACATCGTTGATGCATCTGTCGCGGTCATCACCAGCATCGCCCTGGATCATCAGCAGTGGCTGGGGACTTCGCGAGAAAGTATTGGTGCTGAGAAGGCTGGGATTCTCCGCAGAGGGAAGCCCGCCGTTGTCGCAGACGTCAACCCGCCCAATTCGGTCATCGAACTAGCCAATGCTCACGGTGCCAGCACCGCGTATATCGGGCGGGAATTTGGCGTATATGAAGAGCGTTCTTCATGGGGCAGCCAAACCCATTGGAAAGGCTGGTTGACCGACGGGGTGGGTGAAACCAGGCAGCTTCCGATATTGCCTCGGGGTTCCTTGCTGCCGATAAATATTTGTGCGGCGCTGCAAGCGCTGCTGCTGATAGGTATTAGTTTTGATGATCAGCAATTGCATAAGGGGCTGGCTCGAATTAAATTACGCGGGCGGCGTGAGAGCCAGGAATTTGCAGGCCGCCACTATATTTTGGATGTGGCTCACAATCCGGCAGCAATCGATAAATTACTTGAGTATATTGACCTAAGTGATTGTAAAGGTAAGATATATTCTGTCTTTTCTGTGATGGCTGATAAAGACGTCTCGGAGATGGTTGGCGCTTGTAAGCGTCGTTTTGATGGTTGGTTTTTAGGTGACCAGGCTGATGTACCTCGTGCCTGCACTGCCGCATTTCTCGAACAAGCCCTGGAACGGGACGGCAATGAGGTGGTTAGCTGCAGCGATAGTATTGAAGGTGCCTTTCGCCGTGCGCAATCGGCCATGTCAGAGGGTGATACCTTGGTTGTTTTTGGCTCATTTTTCACCGTGGCAGCAGTGCTGCCCCTATTGGATGAAGATCGCGGGAAGATCACGCAGTGAATGATATTCTAAAGCAGAGGCTTGTCGGCGCGCTGATACTGGTAGCTCTGGGTGTGGTTTTCTGGCCGATCATTTTTGTCGAGCCTGGTAACATCGCAGGCGAAGAAGCTCGACGCATTCCGGCAAGGCCAGCGGTAGATACCACGCCGATGCCAGCGCCGGATAAAAAAGGTCTGCGCGAATCCAAACCATTGGAGTCACGCAAGGAAGTTCAGCGTGAGCAGCTGGACATCGATCGCGCTCAAAAAACCGCCGCTTCAGTTCCTGCCACGGACAGTGAATCTACCGCGGCAAAAACACCAAAACCAGCGCCACCCAAACCGGTGAAGAAAACCCGAACTGAGGCGCCGATTAAACCTGCCATAGATTCAGAGGGGGTTCCGATCGCGTGGATTTTGCAGGTAGCGAGTGTCAGTAAGTCTGACAAGGCTGAGGAGTTGCGCAAGCGCTTGCTGTCCCTGGGCTATAAAGCTTACGTTAAAAAGATACAGCGATCGGGAAATTCGCTTTTACGAGTGTATGTAGGGCCCAAGTTTGAACGAGCGAAGTTGGAAAAAATGAAAGCGACGATAGACGAGGAGTTTGGTGTTAAGTCTATGGTGCTGCGGTATATCCCTTGAACTTGAACACCGTTAACGAGCTCGGGCTGAATTGGATAGACTGGGTTGTCCTGGGCATTCTCACTTTCTCTACCTTGCTTAGCCTGTGGCGGGGGTTTGCCAAAGAAGCGTTGTCGTTGGCAGCATGGATTCTCGCTTTCGTTGCCGCGAGATTGTTTGCCGATCCTGTCGCCTCCGCTATGTCTGGTCTTGTCGACAATGAAACCGCACGGTATATCGCGGCATGTATTATCATTTTCGTCGGTGTATTGGTTGCGGGCACGATTCTGAATGCAATAATAGCCAAGTTGATAAAGCTCTCAGGTTTGAGTCTTCTCGACAGGCTGTTGGGGACTGTATTCGGGTTTGCTCGGGGCCTGATCATTATTCTCGTGATCGTGTTCGTCGCGCAGGAACTATTGCCGATTCAAAATCAGCGCGCGATTCAGGATTCGACGATTATGCCCCATCTCAAGATGATAGATCAGTGGGTGCGTTCGGGCTTTGCCCAATTGGGTTCCGAATGGAAAAGTCCTGTAGCCGCTTGAAATGTGTTGCGGGAAGTTAGCGATTTTCTTTACAAGGTGAGTAGTTCATGTGTGGTCTGGTTGGCTTAGTAGGTAAGACCGATGTCGCCCCCGACATCTATGATGCATTAACCGTTTTACAACATCGTGGGCAGGATGCCGCCGGGATCATGACCTGCAGTGGGGGCAAGTTTAGTCAACGCAAAAGTGAAGGACTGGTTCGAGATGTGTTCCGTCAGAATCACATGCAGCGCATTCAGGGACCGATGGGTATTGGCCATGTTCGCTACCCGACAGCGGGAAGCTCGGGGCCGGCCTTGGCGCAACCTTTCTATGTAAACTCTCCCTACGGTATCGCCATGGCGCACAATGGCAATCTCACCAATGCGGAATCCTTGAGCAAGGAGATGTTTCAGGACGACTTGCGCCATCTCAATACCGACTCTGATTCAGAGGTACTGCTAAACGTGTTTGCCCACGAATTGCAGAGTCTTGGAAAATTGAATCCTCAACCCCGGGATATTTTTCTCGCGGTGGAAGCAGTTCACAGGCGCTGCCGGGGAGGCTACGCCGCGCTCGCAATGTTGGTGAATTACGGCATAGTCGGTTTTAGAGATCCGCTTGGGATTCGCCCTTTAGTCGTTGGCAAGCGGGAGACCGCTGATGGAACCGACTATATGATTGCATCCGAAAGTGTCGCTCTGGATGTGCTGGGCTTTTCGTTAATTGACGATGTAGCCCCTGGAGAAGCGATCTATATTGATGCGCAAGGAGAGTTGCACCGCCAGCAGTGTGCGCTCAACCCAACCCTGCGGCCGTGCATATTCGAACACGTTTACTTTGCTCGACCCGATTCATTGATGGACGGTATTTCCGTTTATAAAACCCGTATGCGACAGGGCGAGGCCCTGGCGAAAAAAATACTTGCCGAGCGGCCCGATCACGATATCGATGTGATTATCCCTATTCCGGATACCAGCCGCATTGCCGCCCAGGCCATGGCGACGGATTTGGGTCTGAAGTTTCGCGAAGGCTTAATGAAGAACCGCTATATCGGCCGTACGTTTATTATGCCGGGGCAAAGCGCGCGGAAAAAGTCGGTGAGACAAAAGCTCAACCCTGTACCCCTGGAATTCGAGGGTAAGAACGTCATGTTGGTGGACGATTCCATTGTTCGTGGCACCACTTGCCGTCAAATTATCCAAATGGCGAGAGACGCTGGTGCCAAGAAAGTCTATTTTGCATCTGCAGCTCCGCCGGTACGTCATCCCAATGTGTATGGTATCGATATGCCCTCGGCGACTGAACTCATCGCACACAATCGCTCCGTACAGGAGGTTTGCGATTTGATTGGCGCAGACTGGCTCATTTTTCAAGACCTGAACGATCTGGTGCAGTGCTCCCGAGACGGCAATCCTAATATCGATGAGTTTGATTGCTCGGTGTTCAATGGTAATTATGTCTCCGGCGATGTTGATAAAAATTACCTTGATAGAATTGAATCGCTACGCAATGATGACGCTCAGAGTGAACAACGTGCGGCCCAACAGGCAGCGGGCGCCGTGGTTGGTTTACACAACGACGCCTAACCACCTTACAGACTACTACATGAAAGATAACGATATCGAAACAGCGCTGGCAGGTGCTCATCTGGATACGCTTGCGGTGCGGGCTGGACAGGTGCGCAGCGCCCAGGGTGAGCACTCTGAGGCCATCTTCACGACATCCAGCTATGTCTTCGAAAACGCTCAGCACGCCGCCGATCGTTTTTCTGGCGATCTGCCGGGAAACGTTTACTCGCGATACACCAACCCCACTGTGCGAAATTTTGAACAGCGTATAGCGGCGCTCGAAGGTGCTGAAGAAGCGGTCGGTACAGCATCGGGCATGGCGGCGATTCTCAGTACGGCAATGGCCCTCCTGAAGTCGGGCGATCATGTTATCTGTTCTCGAAATGTGTTCGGTACTACGGTCAATTTATTTGGCAAGTACATGGCCAAATTCGGCGTTGAGGTGACCTTTGTCTCTTTACTGGATCTGAGCGATTGGCAACAGGCGATGCGCCCCAATACGGCAATGCTGTTTCTCGAGACACCCTCTAATCCTCTGTGTGAAGTTGCGGATCTCGACGAGCTGTCCTCACTGGCGAAAGAGAACAACGCTCTGTTGGTGGTCGATAACTGTTTTTGTACTCCTGCTTTGCAAACCCCATTGGCACTGGGTGCGGATATTGTCATTCACTCAGCCACTAAATATTTGGACGGCCAGGGACGCTGTGTGGGTGGTGCTGTCGTAGGTTCTCACGAACATATGGAAGAAGTGGTGACATTCCTGCGTACCTGCGGTCCGACCATGAGTTCTTTCAATGCCTGGGTGTTTCTCAAAGGCCTGGAAACCCTGCGGCTGCGAATGGATGCCCACAGTCAGTCTGCCTTGACCCTGGCCAAGTGGTTGGAGGAACAGGATGCCGTCGAACATGTCTTTTATGCCGGGCTGGAATCGCATCCGGGTCACGCGCTGGCCACCCGTCAACAAAAAGCTTTCGGCGGTGTCTTGTCCTTTCGGGTGAAGGGAGGCAAGGAGCAAGCCTGGAAGTGTATCGATGCAACGCGAATAATGTCGTTAACCGCGAATTTAGGCGATGCGAAAACGACCATTGTCCATCCCGCCACCACAACCCACAGTCGTCTGTCTTCGTCTGATCGTGAGTTGGCGGGTATCACCGACAACTTGATTCGCGTAGCCGTGGGTCTTGAGCACGTCGAGGATCTCAAGGCCGATCTCGATCGGGGTTTTGCCGCTCTTTCTTGAATAGTGATGTGACCAATGGGTCATAAGGTATAAGTAATGCAGTTACAGGCTGTGATTGATTCTGCGGTGACAGAAGTGGGGCGGGTATTACTGGGTAAGGAAAACCAGATCCGATTGGCCCTGTGCTGTCTGTTTGCCAAGGGTCATTTACTGATAGAAGATCTACCGGGCATGGGTAAAACCACCTTGTCTCACGCGCTGGCTGACGTATTGGGTTTGGAATACAAGCGTGTTCAATTTACTTCTGATCTGCTGCCAGCCGATATTCTTGGCGTCTCGGTTTTTGATCGCAACGACGCGAGTTTTAGTTTCCACCCCGGGCCCATTTTTACCCAGCTGCTGTTGGCGGATGAGATTAATCGGACCACTCCTCGTACTCAGAGCGCGCTGCTGGAAGCCATGGCAGAAGAACAGGTTACCGTCGAGGGTGAAACCCGCGCCTTACCGCAGCCTTTCTTTGTTATCGCCACCCAAAATCCCATCGATCAATCGGGAACCTATCCCTTGCCTGAATCTCAGTTGGATCGATTTCTGATGCGTCTTGAGCTGGGTTATCCCGATCCTGCGGCAGAGCGCGAAATGTTTCAGCGCAGTGACAACACCGATTCCGGCGGCAAGGCTAAAACCTGTATTTCCGCTGAACAATTACAGACGATCCGGACGGCGGTTGGGCAAGTACATGCGTCGGAGAATTTGCTCGATTATCTGCAGCGCGTGGTGGCCTATACAAGACAGTCTCCCGCTTTCGCGGTTGGCCTGTCACCGCGCGGGGCGTTGGCTCTGCTGGACAGTGCCAAGGCCTGGGCGGTGATGAATAGTCGGGGGCATCTTGTTCCCGAAGATATACAGATGGTGTTGCCGAGTGTTGCTGTACACCGCCTTATTCCCAGCAGCGATTACGCGGGGGACAGCGGGGCGCTGGTAGAGCAGTTGCAAAAGAACGTGGACGTCATCAATCCTTAGCCTGACGACACGGTAGTGCTGTTTCATGGCGAAGACATCAACGGGTAGCGGAATGTTTGAATCGATGCGCCGGGGTTTTCAAACTCGATTTCGGAAATGGGTAAATCGACGTATCCCCCCCGCGCGTTCCATCACCCTCGATCAAAAACGTATCTTTATCTTCCCTTCCAAGGTTGGCCTGTTCTTTGCGTTGAGTCTCTTGGTGATGTTGATTACCGGCATTAACTATCAGAACAATATGACTTTCGCGCTAACGTTTCTGCTGGCCACCCTGTTTGTAGTAGGCATTTTGCACACCTATGCAAACCTGTCCGGTCTCACTATCCATGCTGTTCGTGCCGATCCGGGATTTCCCGGGCAGTTAGCCGAATTTGAAATAATGATAGAGAGGTCCAGGGATCGCCCTTACATTGGTTTGACCTGCAAATGGCCTGACAGCGTCGAGCAAGTCGTCAGCCTGGTTGATCAAACTACGGCAAGAGTTTGCCTGCACAATGAGGTGGACAAGCGCGGCTGGTTTCACCCCGGACGCATGTTGCTCGAATCGAGCTATCCCCTGGGTTTGCTGCGCTGCTGGACCTGGGTGGATTTGGATTTGTATGCCTTGGTCTACCCCAAGCCTGTTGCCAGCGGAGCATTGGAAGGTATGGCCTCTGACAAGCCGGACGGCGCGGCGGTGTTGATTGAGGGTAAGGACGATTTCTCAGGGTTTCGCGACTACCGTCGGGGAGACTCACTGAAGCAGGTTTACTGGAAGGGCATGGCCAAGGGTCAGTCCCTGCAGACAAAGCAATACACGGCCTATGCCGATCGCAGTGTCTGGCTCGACTGGGACATGTTCCAGGGCATTGGTGTGGAACAGCGCTTGTCTCATTTATGCTATTGGGCGCTGCAGTTCGATGAGCAAAATGAAGAATACGGTTTGCGTCTTCCGGGGCTGGTGATCGAACCTGGCATCGGAGTCAAACATCGCGAACAGGTCCTCAAGGAGTTGGCCCTTTACGGGGTAGCGGAGCGGCGTTTATGAAGGCCCAGGAGCAACTGCCACGCAATGCTTTGGGTTGGATTATTCTGGCGCAATTCAGCCTGGTGATGCTTCACCTGGAGCGCATACCGCTGTGGATACTCGCGGTTTATTTGTTTTCAGCGCTGTGGCGTTTTCAAGTTTACGCCGGCCGATGGTCTTTTCCAGGCTTTTGGGTTAAATCCCTGCTTGTCGTAACCTCTTTCGCAGGAATTTTCTTTAGTTACGGGAATCTATTAGGTCTGGAACCGACGGTCGCTTTGTTATTGGCTGCGTTCGCGTTAAAGCTCATTGAACTCGCCAAGCTAAAAGACGCCTATGTTTTACTGTTTCTCGCCTATTTCGTTTGTGTCACCGAATTTCTGTTTAGCCAGGACCTGTTGGTTGTGCTTTACACCTTGCTCAACGTTGTTTTGATTACCACCGCCTTAGTGGCTCTGCACCAACCCGGTCAGCATCGTTTTAAGCTGGCCACAATACGTTTACCGCTCATTATGTTGGCGCAGTCGCTGCCATTGATGCTGGTGTTGTTTTTTCTGTTTCCCAGAATAGGGCCCTTGTGGTCTGTCCCCTTAAAAAGCCATTCGGCAAAAACCGGGGTGAGTGATTTTATGCGCCCTGGGGACATTTCGAATCTCAGCCAATCCGCAGAGGTGGCCTTTCGCGTTCAGTTCGACGGAGCCATTCCCGACAAAACCGATTTGTATTGGCGGGGCCTTGTATTCAGCACGATACGTTCCGGCGCCTGGACCAGTTTGAAGTTTTACGATATGCCTACAACGGAGCGCAAGCAGTTAGCGCCGGAAACTGTTGGGGAATCCCTGCGCTACACCGTTATTATGGAACCCACCCAGCAGAATTGGTTATACAGTCTTCGCTATGCGCAGTCGCGCGAATCTACCTTGCTTCGCAGCCCGGATTATCGCCTATACTCCCCCGTCATTCTGGAGGATGAGTATCGCTACACGGTTCGCAGTTGGCCCGATGCGATATTGGAGCCAGAGCTCTCCGAGTGGCGACGACAAATCGAGTTGGCCTTACCGGAAGACGAAAACCCACTCACCCGCCAATTCGCGGGTGACTTGCGCAAGAAACATAAGAGCGATCGAGATTTTATCAACGCCTTGTTAGATAAATTCAATGAAGAAGAATACGTTTATACCTTACAACCACCGGCTCTGGGACAGAATGCGATGGACGAGTTTTTGTTTGAAACTCGCCGAGGCTTTTGTGAACACTACGCCTATGCATTTGTTGTCGCGATGCGTGCCGCCGGGCTGCCGGCCCGGGTCGTGGCGGGTTACCAGGGTGGAGAAATCAATCCAGTTAACTCGACGGTGATTGTTCACCAGTTCGATGCCCACGCCTGGGCAGAAGTCTGGCTTGAAGGTGAGGGTTGGGTTAGATTCGATCCCACTGCCGCAGTTTCCCCCGACAGAATCGAATGGGGTCTGGAGCGGGCGATGGCGGGAGAGGGCAGTTTTCTCGCCAGTTCGCCATTATCACCTTTGCGCTATAGAGACATCACCTGGCTCAATGAAATCCGGCTGCGCTACGATGCGCTCACATGGCAGTGGCAGAGTTGGGTCGTAGGTTATGACACGGAGAAACAATACGAATTTCTCGGCAGTCTGCTAGGCCAGTTTAACGCCCGAAAGTTCGCCTTGGTGTTGATAGGCTCCTGGGTTCTGGTACTGATACCCGTGGGTTTTTCGCTGCTGGCCAGACGAAAGCTACACGAGCAATCAGAGGAAGATAAATACTATCGCGCCTTTTGTGCGAGACTGGCAAAGCGGGGAATTGTGCGCGAGCCCGCAGAGACGCCTGCGATGTATGCAGAACGCGCCGCAGGTCTGGCCCCTTCTTCAGCCCATTCTATTTTTGACATTACCTCACTCTATAGCGATCTGGCCTATGCAAACGAAGGCATAGATACCTCCGGTAAAAAGCGGATATTGCGAGAGTTGCGGGAGGCAGTGCGGACTTTTCGGGTCAAGGCGAACTAATGCAATGTAAAAGCCTGTAGGAAAAATAGGGCCAGGCATAAAAAACCCCGCAAAAGCGGGGTTGATCGTTCAATCAGGCAGCACCGACTTAAGCGCGAACTTCCTCAATTTGCACCGCCGCTATTCTTTTTCCTTCTTCGGCGTTTTCCTGAAAAGACGCGATCCTGTCAAAGTTCAGATAGCGATAAATCTCCTCAGACATAGAATCCAGGTTTTCAGCGTACTTCATGTATTCTTCAGGCGTCGGCAAGCGGCCCAGAATAGCACCCACCGATGCCAGCTCGGCGGAAGTCAGGTAGACATTGGCGCCATCGCCCAAGCGGTTGGGGAAGTTGCGAGTCGACGTCGACAATACTGTGGAGTTGGGTTCTACCCGAGCCTGGTTTCCCATGCATAAAGAGCAACCGGGCATTTCGGTTCGTGCCCCCGAGGCTCCGAAGATGTTGTAGTAACCTTCCTGCATCAATTGATACTCGTCCATCTTGGTCGGCGGTACTATCCACATGCGAGTGGAAATACCACCCTCATGTTGATCCAGTAGCTTGCCAGCGGCGCGGAAGTGGCCGATGTTGGTCATGCAGCTGCCGATGAAAACTTCGTCCACTTTGTCACCAGCCACTTCTGACAGCAGGCGGGCGTCATCGGGATCGTTCGGGCAGCATACAATGGGCTCAGTCACTTCAGCGAGATCGATTTCGATAACTGCGGCGTACTCGGCATCCGCATCGGCTTTCATCAGGCTGGGATTAGCCAGCCATTCTTCCATTTTCCTGGCCCGACGTTCGATGGTGCGTGCATCTCCATAGCCATCTGCAATCATCGAGCGCAGCAAAACGATATTCGAATTCAAATATTCCACCACGGAGCTTTCATTCAGGGCTATTGTGCAGCCGGCGGCTGATCGCTCTGCAGAAGCATCTGACAATTCAAACGCCTGCTCGGCGGTGAGATCTCCCAGGCCCTCGATTTCCAGGATACGACCCGAGAAGATATTCTTCTTGCCCTTCTTGTCTACCGTCAGCAAACCTTCTTTGATGCCGTAGTAAGGAATCGCATGGACCAGGTCGCGCAAGGTAATGCCCGGCTGCATTTCACCTTTGAATCGAACCAGTACTGATTCGGGCATATCCAAAGGCATGACGCCTGTCGCAGCAGCAAAGGCTACAAGTCCAGATCCTGCTGGGAAGGAAATGCCCAGTGGGAATCGAGTGTGGGAATCACCACCGGTGCCAACCGTGTCTGGTAACAACATGCGGTTCAACCAGGAGTGGATAATGCCATCGCCCGGACGAAGTGATACACCACCGCGCGTCATGATGAAGTCGGGGAGGTTGTGTTGAGTGTCGATATCAACGGGCTTGGGGTAAGCCGCCGTGTGACAAAAAGATTGCATGGTCAGGTCGGCCGAGAAACCCAGACAAGCGAGGTCTTTCAGTTCGTCGCGGGTCATGGGGCCGGTGGTATCTTGCGATCCGACCGTGGTCATGCGCGGCTCGCAGTAAGTGCCGGGGCGTACGCCTTCAACGCCACAGGCGCGGCCAACCATTTTTTGTCCCAAGGTATAGCCTTTGCCCGTATCTTCGGGCGAATCCGGTGTTCGAAACATGGTTGAAGTTTCCAGCCCCAGAGATTCGCGAGCTCTTACCGTCAGCCCTCTGCCGATGATCAGGTTGATTCGGCCACCGGCGCGAACTTCGTCTAACAATACGTCTGATTTCAATTCAAATTCTGACAACACTTCGCCAGACTCCGAGAGAATTTTGCCGTCATAAGGCCTGATCTCTATTACATCGCCCATGCCCAGTTTCTCGACCGGGGCTTCGAATACCAGTGCGCCGGCATCTTCCATGGTGTTGTAAAAAATGGGGGCGACTTTATTGCCGATACAGATACCGCCACCTTTCTTATTGGGAACACCGGATATGTCATCGCCAAAAAACCACAAGACAGAGTTGGTGGCAGATTTTCTGGAAGATCCGGTTCCAACAACGTCACCGACAAAGGCGACTGGCAGACCTTTCGCTTGAATTTCCTGGATCTTACTCATCGGCCCGGTCACACCGTGTTCTTCGGGCTCTAAACCATCGCGGGTCATTTTGTACATTGCGAGGGCGTGTAGGGGGATATCGGGCCTCGACCAAGCGTCGGGAGCGGGGGACAGGTCGTCGGTGTTGGTTTCGCCGGTCACTTTGAACACGGTGACTTTGATGGATTCGGCCACTTCGTCCTGCGAGGTAAACCACTCTGCGTCCGCCCAGGATTGCATCACCGATTTCGCGTGCTCGTTGCCGCCGCTGGCGAGGCTTTCAACATCATGAAATGCATCAAACATCAGCAGAGTGTGCTTCAGTTCTTTTGCCGCCAAGGGCGCTAGATCATCATCGGACAGCGATTTAACCAGAGTCTCGATGTTGTAACCGCCGTGCATATTGCCCAGGAGTTCTATCGCCATGGCCTTGTCAATCAGTGGGCTGCTCGCTTCACCGCTGATGATAGCCGACAAAAATCCAGCTTTAACATAGGCCGCTTCGTCTACGCCAGGAGGCACACGATCGGTGATCAGTTCGACCAGAAACGCTTCTTCACCGGCGGGTGGGCTTTTAAGTAACTCGACGAGACTGGCGACTTGTTCTGCACTGAGCGGTTTGGCGGGGATGTTCTGTTTGGCGCGTTCGGCCACGTGTTCGCGATATGCTTCAAGCACGTTGATGCTCCTTCTATTGGCTGAATCACTCTCGGTGCTGTTCTTGCGAAGACCTAAGCCCAGAGGATTGAGGTGGAGTGGAAATCGGGTGTGAAGTATAGCCTACGCAGGCATTAAGATAAATAAATCAAACGCTTATACCGTGCATTCACTTAGGTGATATCGTAAACTCCGCCCAGCTAAAGTCCCCTTGGAAATTTCAGATCCGCATGATCCTGCCGCCAGTAAAAACTCCCTGCATCGGGGTCTGTTCCACCGGAATTGGCGATACGGTTTGCCGGGGTTGCAAGCGGTTTGCCCATGAGGTCATCAATTGGAACAGTTATACCGCTGACCAGAAACGGGTTATAGATTCGCGCCTGTCTCAGTTTTTGTCTCAGTGTGTGAGTAACAAACTTCGGGTGATTGATGTCAAGCTACTGGAGTGGCAGCTCAATGTGCAGCAAATCAGTTTCACCAAGAACCACGACGAGTACTGTTGGGCCTACAGTTTGATCAAAGCGGGTGCGAGTCAGATTCAACAACCTGCGGAATACGGATTTGAGTTGGATATCCGCTACAGAGAAATACCGCTGGTAGATTTAAAGGATATGATCGACCAGGAATTCTTCACTCTGTCCCAGGCCCACTATGATCGTTACATGCTGACGCCTGATCTTTTTTCAGGTCGCAATCAATTGTGATCGTGAAAACCGATATCAGCGCCATCAAAGAATTTTTGCTGTGTGAAACGCCGCCACAGTGGATTCAGTGGGCCCAGAGCAACCCCGATATTTTGTTGATAGACCACGCGAACTGCGAAAAAAAGGCGGCGGCTACTGCCTTAAATCTGATGTATCGCTATGCAGGCAATCACACCTTGCTCAATAAGATGTCCCGATTGGCAAGGGAGGAGCTGCGCCATTTTGAGCAGGTGATCGCAATAATGAAAAACCGGCAGATTGATTATCCGCAGATTTCTGCGGCTCGTTATGCTCAGGGGCTAAGAAAGGCGATGCGCAATCAAGAGCCGGGTCGTCTTGTTGATACCTTGCTGGTCGGTGCGATTATTGAGGCGCGCTCCTGCGAACGCTTCGCTGCCTTGATTCCGGTCCTGGATGAGGAGCTTGCGCAGTTTTACGCCTCGTTATTGAAATCGGAATCCCGGCACTTTAAGGATTATCTACAGCTTGCGCGGGAGGCTGGATCACCAGAGGAAGTGCAGGAGCGCTTGCCGCTACTGCTGGCCGCGGAAAAAGACCTGATCGTTACTGCAGATACTGAGTTTAGGTTTCACAGTGGACCGCCGCATTAAACGTAATGCGACACTTTCGATATAGATCGTATGTTATTGTTATATATGGAATTTAAAAAGTTCGATATTGTCTGAAGTCACCTCGATAGCCCACCCATATTGCTCCCAGTCACCCAGCACCCAACGCACTCCAGAGTTTAGATCGTGCTGTGCTGGCCGGTGAGTATGACCATGAATAAGGCGCGTAACCCCGTGCTCAGCCATTACTTTCGCCACTTCGTCGGCCGATACATCCATAATATCCTGGGCTTTGTTACTGTTTGATTCCTTGCTCACAGAGCGCAGATGCGCGGCAAAGGCCTTGCGCTCATCCAGGGAGCGACTCAGTAAGTCCGCTTGACATTTTGGATCCCTGGCGGTTTTTCGAAACGCCTGATACTCGGCGTCATCGGTGCACAGGCTATCCCCGTGCATCAACAGAGTGGGTGTACCGTACAGATCAACCACCACCGGATCTTGTAGCAACTGGCCACCCACGGCCCGACAAAAGTCGTCACCCAGCAAAAAGTCGCGATTGCCCTGCATCAGGTAAAGCGAGGGTCCGCTGTCGCTATACTGTTTGAGTAGTCTGGTCACTTCCTGGGCGATTGGAGAGTCGTCATCGTCGCCCAACCAGACTTCAAACAGATCGCCCAGTATGTAGAGGCCGTCACAGTGAGTATTCTTTTCGAGGAATGCAGCCAAGGCCTGGATTACAGCAGGCCTTGCTGAGTCGAGGTGTAAATCGGAGATAAAGACGGTGGAGGGCACGGTCAGTAATCCCCTAAGGGATTAATCTTCGACGATGGTGACAGATTCGATGATGACATCTTCAGTCGGTACGTCCTGGTGTCCATCACGGCTGCCCGTTGCAACAGCGCGAATCTTATCCAGCACTTCACTACCTTCAGTCATCTTGCCAAATACCGTGTAACCCCATCCCTGCATATTTTTGCCGCTGTGATTCAGGAAGTCGTTGTCTTTGACGTTGATGAAGAACTGAGCGGTAGCCGAATGCGGGTCCATGGTTCTTGCCATCGCAACGGTGCCAAAATCATTCTTAAGCCCATTGTCAGCTTCATTTTCGATAGGTTCGTTGGTCGGCTTTTGGGTCATGCTGGTGTCGAAGCCGCCGCCCTGGATCATGAAGTTGTCTATGACACGGTGAAAAATTGTGCCGTCGTAATAGCCTTCCTGGGCGTAGGCCAGAAAATTGGCCACGGTCTTCGGAGCTTTCTCAGCGTCCAGTTCCAGTTTGATTTCGCCGAATGTCGTGCGAATGATAACCATGAGTGATTCCTTGCTATGTGGTAGAAAAGCTGGGCAATGATACGGACTTTTGGCGGGTAGGCAAATAACTTGGGCGAAAGATTCATCTGTTTATGTGAATACCCACAGTTCGCGGTTTAATTGGCTATATAAGGTGCCGGTCTGCGGCTATAATACGCGCCAATTTTTACCCACCTTGAAGGGAATATGGAAACAACGCCGGCCAACAATTTTTTGCAGACGATCGTAGAGCAAGATCTCGAATCTGGAAGGGTCGGGGAACTTGTGACGCGCTTTCCGCCCGAGCCAAATGGTTTTTTGCATGTAGGCCATGCTAAATCTATTTGCCTGAATTTTGGTCTAGCGGAGACGTTTGGAGGTCGCTGCAATCTTCGCTTTGACGACACCAACCCGGAAAAGGAAAGTCAGACTTACATCGATTCCATTCAGGAAGATATCCGCTGGTTGGGCTACTCCTGGGCGGGTGAGGTTCGCTATGCCTCGTCCTATTTTGACCAGTTCTATGCCTGGGCTCAGGAGCTTGTTCGAGCAGGCAAGGCTTATGTGTGTGATCTCAATGCTGAGGAAGCCAGGGCCTATCGAGGGACGCTCACCGAGGGCGGCAAAAATAGCCCCTACCGCGATCGAAGTGTGGAAGATAACCTGGAATTACTCGAGGCAATGAAAGCGGGTAAATTCGCCGAGGGTGAAAAGGTATTGCGGGCGAAAATCGATATGAACGCGCCCAACATCAATCTTCGCGACCCTATTTTGTATCGAATTCGCAAGGTGTCCCATCACCAGACTGGCGACGACTGGGTGATATATCCCACCTATGATTTCGCCCACGGCCAGGAAGACGCCATCGAAGGAGTGACGCATTCGATTTGCACCCTGGAGTTTGCCGACCATAAACCCTTATACGATTGGTTTATTGAGCACTTATCGGTTCCCAGCGAGCCCCGGCAGTTTGAATTTGGTCGCCTGAGCCTCAGCTATACAGTGACCAGCAAACGCAAACTCAAGGCCCTGGTCGACGAGGGCATTGTCGAGGGTTGGGATGATCCGCGCATGCCAACCATTGCCGGTATGCGCCGAAGGGGTTACACCGCAGATTCTATTCGACGATTTTGCGAAATGATTGGCGTCACACGAAATGACGGTGTGGTCGATGTCGCTATGCTTGAACACGCCATTCGCGATGATTTGAATAACAATGCGCCGCGAGCTATGTGCGTCCTGAAGCCACTCAAGGTGGTGTTGACTAATTATCCCGATGATACATCTGAGGAGATTGTGGCCTCGTCTCACCCCAGCCGCGATGACCTGGGCCAGCGCGTATTGCCCTTTAGCAAAAACATTTATATCGATGCTGAAGATTTCCGTGAAGAGGCCAATAAAAAATTCAAGCGTTTGGTAATAGGCAAGCGAGTAAGACTGCGCAATGCTTATGTGATCGAAGCTGATGAGGCTATTCGCAATGATGCTGGCGAGATCATCGAAGTGCGGGCTCGCATGATCACCAATGTCCTGGGTGCAGACCCTGAAGATGGGGTTAAGGCTAAGGGTGTCATACATTGGGTTTGTACGGCCGGTGGCAGGCCTGCAACGGTGCGTATTTATGACCGACTGTTTAATGATGAAGCCCCGGACAAAGGGGACAAGGAGTTGTTGGACAGTATCAATCCGGATTCTTTGAAAGTGGTGACAGATGCCTGGGTAGAACCATCTTTACTGGATGCCGAGCCCGAGCAGAATTTTCAGTTTGAACGCGAGGGTTATTTTGTTGCTGATCGATATGACCACACTGCGCAAAACCCAACATTCAATATGACAATCGGGCTTCGCGATACCTGGAACAATTAGTCCGAAATCAATGCATAGAATACAAGGCACATCATGACCCTGAAGTTGTACAACACCATGACCTCGAAGAAAGAGGTTTTTGAACCATTGATACCAGACACAGTCACGCTCTACGTTTGTGGCCCCACGGTGTACAACTACGCTCACATCGGCAATGCGCGTCCTGTGGTCGTGTTTGATACTTTGTTTCGCCTATTGAATACCCATTACTCGAATGTCACCTATGCGCGCAATATTACTGATGTCGACGATAAAATCATTGTGGCGGCGAAAGAGGGCGGTCGTGATATCGAATCTGTAACCGATCAATATACGGCGATCTACCGTGAGGATATGGCTCAGCTTAACGCTCTTGATCCCACCCTTGAACCTCGCGCCACACACAACATAGACGCAATGATCGCGCTGACCGAAACGCTGATCGAAAAAGAGCATGCCTATGAATCCGACGGGCATGTGTTATTCGCGGTTGAGTCCATGCCCGACTACGGAAAGCTGTCGGGGCGGTCACTGGACGACATGCTGGCTGGCGCAAGAGTGGAGGTGGCAGATTACAAACGGCATCCGGGGGATTTTATTTTATGGAAGCCCGCCGAAGAGGGAGATCCGGGTTGGGATAGCCCCTGGGGTCGAGGCCGCCCCGGATGGCATCTGGAGTGTTCTGCGATGATTCGAGCACACCTGGGTGAGACTATCGATATACACGGTGGTGGAAGAGACCTGATTTTTCCGCACCATGAGAACGAGATCGCCCAAAGTCGCTGTGCACACGGCGGAGACTATGTGCGCTATTGGATGCACAACGCCTATCTCGATATCGACGGCGAAAAGATGTCCAAGTCACTGGGTAACTTTCGTACTGTGAGGGAACTGTTACAAAGCTATCGCGGAGAAGTCCTGAGATTCGCGCTGCTTTCCGCGCAGTACCGCTCGCCACTAAACTTTACTGTGGAATTACTGGAGCAGGCAGAAACCACCTTGTCGAGTTTGTATAGCGGTTTACGCGAGGCGGCAACCATAGAGGCTGACATGGATGTGAATCTGGCAGAGGAGGCATTCTACGCGGCGCTTAACGACGACTTGAATACGCCGGTGGCGATTGCCGAGTTACACGGCCTAGCGAAGGAACTCAACAAAGCAGACCCCCAGCAGAAGCCGAAACTAAAAGGCCGTCTTCTCACTGCAGCATCGATGCTGGGTATTCTCCAGCAAGATCCTGAGGCGTGGCTGCATGGCGGAGCCTCGGATGATTTGATCTCAGCTGAAGAGGTAGAAACGCTGATCGCCCAGCGCCAGCAGGCGAAGTTGGACAAGGAATACAGTCGCGCCGATGAAATCCGTCAGTCGCTGGTAGAGCGTGGAGTCGTTTTGGAAGACAGCCGCGAGGGAACCAAGTGGCGGCGCGCCAGCGAATAAATTAGCGCAAAAAACCAGGCGGGATTTTGCCCGCCTGAGCGCTCGTCATGTTAGAGAATACTTTTTTCGCCCGATTCAACACTTTGTTGTATCAGGGTATTGATCGTCATTGGCCCGACTCCACCTGGTACTGGGGTTATCGCGCTGGCTTTTTCTCCAAGTGCAGAGAGTTCTATATCACCAACCCCACCGGGATGGTAACCGGCGTCTACTACCACAGCGCCTTCCTTAACCCACTCCGCCTTAATAAACTCCGGCTTGCCGACCGCGCCTACCAGGATGTCGGCCTGGGCAACCAGTTCGGGGAGGTTTTGAGTGCGCGAGTGGCAAATGGTTACTGTGGCATTTTTCTCAAGCAGCATCATCGCCATAGGCTTGCCCAGGATGGGACTGCGACCCACCACCACTGCGTGTTTGCCTTCAATTTCAATATCGTAATGTGCGAGCAAGCGCATGATTCCTTGAGGCGTTGCACAACCATAGGCCGCTTCCCCCATAGCCATACGCCCAAAGCCAAGGCAAGTCACACCGTCGACATCTTTGCCAAGGGCAATAGCGTCAAAGCAGGCTCTTTCATCTATTTGAGAAGGCACTGGGTGCTGCAGCAAAATACCGTGGACTTCTGGATTGGCATTGAGCTCTTCAATCTTGGCTAGCAGTTGTTCAGTAGTGGTCGAGGAGGGCATTTCGACTTTCAGTGAATCCATGCCGACCCGTCGGCAGGCGTTGCCCTTCATTTTCACGTAGGTTGCCGATGCGGGGTCATCTCCGACGAGCAGTGTTGCTAATATGGGTGTCTTGCCGGCGGACTTCTCCTTGAGAGTTTCTACCCGAGCCAGCAGTTCGGCCTCGGTGAGTGCAGCCACGGCTTTGCCGTCCAGTATTGTTGCCGTCATCTTGAAATTAACTCCGCATAGGTTTAGATTCTCGTGCCCTGTCGGGACGCGGCGCATTGTGGCATATGAGGTCAACTCAGTGGAAGAGCGTGCCCCCATAAACTGTTGTAAAATCACTACATTACCGTTGACGCCCACAGTGGGTATGAGTATCATGCGCGCTCCTGAAATGGGGCTGTTGAAGCACTTCTAGTACTTCACAAAAGACAATCGGGGTATAGCGCAGTCTGGTAGCGCGCCTGCTTTGGGAGCAGGATGTCGGGAGTTCGAATCTCTCTACCCCGACCAACTTTTCAGTCACATTCCGGTCATCCGGATCACTGGATCGTAGGTTGCCCTTCACTTTCAGCACCGTTCAATGGTGGCCGTAGCTCATCTGGTAGAGCACAGGATTGTGACTCCTGAGGTGGCGGGTTCAAGACCCGTCGGCCACCCCATTTTTTTATCTCAGCTCCTCTCTCAGCCCTTTGTGCAAGCTTACAATCATCAGCAGCAGTACCAGCAGAAACGGTAAGCCGCTCACCAGTGACGCGCCCTGTAATGCTGTCAATCCACCTCCTAGCATCAGAGCAATGGCTACCAGGCCTTCAAAGGTACACCAGAAAACCCGTTGACCCACAGGAGTGTTCAGCTTTCCCCCTGCGGCGATACTGTCGATGACCAGTGAGCCTGAATCCATTGAGGTGACGAAAAAGATCACGATCAGAAATAGTGCCAGCAGAGAGCTGATGTCGTTGAGGGGTAAGGTTTCCAAAAAGTAAAACAGGGGCAACTCGGTGTTGCCCTGCTGAACAACAGTGACGACAGCGGACTCTCCGAATTGCATAAATTGGCTGACCGCGGAGCCGCCGAATGCCGTAAGCCACATCACACAAACCGCAGTGGGTACCAGCAAGGTGCACAACAAGAATTCCCTGACCGTTCTGCCGCGAGAAACCCTGGCGATAAAAACGCCGACAAAGGGAGACCAGGCAATCCACCAGGCCCAGTAAAATATGGTCCAATCGTGATAGAAGTAAGTATCTGTTCGAGCGGCGGGATTGCTCAACTTTGGCAAGTAAACCAGGTAGTCCAGGAGTCCTTCAATCGCTCCGCCCAATAGCGCCAGAGTGGGGCCCGCTGCGATCACAAAAAGCAGTAAGCCCAATGCCATCGCCACATTGATTTCGCTGAGTAATTTCACTCCCTTGTCCATTCCCCGAATCACCGAGAACAGTGCTACCGCTGTGATGACGATGACTACAACGACTTTGGTGCCATCCGTATTTTCGATACCGAATAGATATTGTAATCCAGCGGCAATTTGCTGTGCCCCCAAACCTAGAGAAGTCGCCAAGCCAAATAGCGTCGCGAAAACCGCCAGTATGTCGATCACATGCCCCGGCCAACCCCAGATTCGTTCGCCCAGAAGAGGATAGAACGCGGAGCGAACGGTTAGCGGTAGCCCTTTATTAAAATGAAAAATGGCGAGCGATAAACCAACAATGCAGTAAATACCCCAGGCGTGTAAGCCCCAGTGATAGATAGAGCCGGAGAGGCCAGCTGCGGCGGCCGATGGGTCATTGGACGAAATATTAAGAGGAGGGCGCAAGGTGTGATTGACCGGTTCCAGCACACCGTAAAACATTAAGCCAATACCTACGCCGGCGGCGAACATCATCGCGAACCAGCTCATATAGGAATAGTCGGGCTGGGCCTCAATGCCACCAATTCTAATTCTGCCCAAGGGTGAGAGGATCAGGTAAAAACTAAACAGCAGGAAGAAGTTGGCACCCAGGATAAACAGCCAGTCGAGATTAACAGTAATCCAGCTGCGAGCGCCGTTAAACAGGCGGTCGGCTTCCCCCGGATAGGAAAGACCGAAAATCACAAAGACAATCACGGTGACGGCCGAAATAGGAAACACTCGGCGGTGTACGTCCATCCCCAGGAGAAAGACGTTGTGCTCGCCTACCGCATGTTTGGCAGCGGAGGCGGTGTGGGATCCAATTAATGACAAAGACAAATCCTGACTAGAGTTATTTTTTTAGGAAATTATGGAGTCACAATATTAAACGACCCGCTCGCCGGATCGATCAGCGAGAAAAATTTGAGCAAGTCAATGCGACTGCCTTCAATGTCCAGATCGTCGCCCATGATGGTGTCTTTTAAACCGGCTTGTCCAGTCAGCATCTTTAAGAACAGTTCATGGGTGAGGGAAATCGTGGCATTGACATTTTCCTGGGCCAACCCCGGTCGATGGTGAAGCACAGCGTTTTCGATGTTCATGGAATAGCGCTCGTTTATGTCAGTAAAAACAAGGTTGATTGTCATCTGTGTGCCGTCGGCGTCGGGGCCGTTCAGCATAACGGCCATGGCGTCGAAGAATCGCGGCAGAGGTGTCTCCTTGAGTAATCCCAGGGCTTTCGCCGTACTGACACCGGAGTCCCCGTTAACGCCGTGGCGGAGTTCGTAGGCTCCCGTCAGATACACATCTCGCCAGGGACCAGACTCGGCCTGGTAACCCAGTTGGTCGTAGTTGCGAGCGAGCAGCGCCTTGGCGTCTTGATTGTCCGGCTCGGCGAACACCAGGTGATTCAGCAATTCGGCTACCCATCGATACTCTCCGGCATCAAAGGATTGCTGCGCCTGTTCCAAGACGCGTTCACTGCCGCCCATCAGCTTGATGTAGCGCTTGGCGGCATCCGCCGGAGGCAGTGGATCGAGGTTGGCGGGGTTGCCGTCATACCAACCGAAGTAGCCTTGATACACGGCCCGGGCGTTGTGTCTGAGGGTTCCGTAGTAGCCACGACTGGAAAAACTTTTACTCAGGGATTCTGGCATCTGTATTTGCTGCGCTATTTCGCTAGGAGTGTAGCCGTGGGCAGCGAGTCGCATGGTCTGATCATGAATGTATTTATAGGTGTCGCGCTGTTCCTTCAGGAAGGTAGTGATCCTCGATTTGTCCCACATCGGCCAATGGTGACTGCCGAAATACACTTCAGCTTCCGGAAACAGATTCAGTGCCTCATCGATGTAATTGCTCCACTTCAATGCATCGCGAACTTTAGCGCCTCGAAGTGTGTAGATGTTGTGCATATTACGCGAGATGACTTCGGCTCCGCACAAGGCTTTGTGTTCAGGCAGATAGAACATCAGCTCGGCAGGCGCTTCCGATTCGGGGGTGTACTGAAAGGTGAAGGGCACCCCATCGATTATTTTCTGCTGAGGCGTACGGTCGATGATTTCGGTGGGTTCCAGGACGGATACGGAACCAAAGGCGGGGGATTTCCCCAAGCCCGATCCCACATGACCGCGCTCGGATCTGGCCAATTGCTTGCCGTACATGTAAACGGAACGTCGGCCCATGGTGGCGCTTGCCAACACGTTTTCGCTGGTCGCCTCTTCCATAAACCCTTTAGGGGCGATGATTCTTACATCGGCAGGCTTGGTACCCGATGCATTTAAAAGGCCCAGTACGCCTCCGTAGTGATCGATGTGGCTGTGGGTGAAGATAACGCTGACGATAGGTTTATTATCAAGATGTTCGCTGGCGAATTTCCACGCGGCTGCAGCCGTCTCCGTGGCGGTTCCCGGGTCAACCACGATCCAACCGGTTTTACCCTCAATCAGTGTGATGTTTGCCAGGTCAAAACCACGCAGTTGATAGATGCCCTCGGTTACCTGGTAAAGCCCGTGCAGGTTATTCAACTTCGCCTGGCGCCATAGACTGGGATTGACGCTGGCGGGCGCTTCTCCTGAAATAAAATCATAATCGGACATATTCCAGATGGTTTGACCCATCTCATCATCGACACGAAGCTCCGGTAGTCTTGCGATGAGTCCACGCTCAGCATCCTCGAAATCCTGGTTATCCTCAAACGGAAGCTCCTTGAGTACCTGGCGATTCGCATCGATGGTGGCTTGGGTGGGAGCGCTATGACCGAGCTCGTCGGCGTCCGGGTCGTAGATGACTTGCTCGCAGGCGACAAGGAGCACAGCCACTGGAAGAAACATCAGGCTCAAAACAGATTTCATTGGCGGTCCTTTAAAGGGGTTTTCTTACAGGCAGCAGAGGTACAAGGAAGAACTCAGGCGTTCTGATTAGCCTCTGCAATTCAAGAAATATCCGGCATAGTGTATGACGATATTCCTAGAAAGTCTCTCGGGTGGGGGTTTGTCTGAGTATCTTGAGGTGGGTGATCTGCCCGCAGTTTAGAATTACAGCGGGCAAACCCGGGAACGTTAGTGGGTGGCTAGCAGCGGTTGATTGATGTTCACGGGCCGATTGCGTGATAGGTTCAGCTGCTCCGGCTTGCTGTCTTGTATGTGAACAGATTGAACCTGATTGCACCCTGCTTTTTTGCCGCTAAGAAGCTTTTGGGTTGCAAGTTCGATAAGCTCTTCGGGGTTGATGCTACGGTCAGTTCGAATGCTCGAAACACCCAGGGTCACGGTGACCTTTTGCACGCTGGAGTCCTCCATGATGATGTCGGCATCTTCCACTGCTGATCGTATTGTTTCAGCCTGGGTTGCCGCCTCCCGGGGATTGACATCCGGCAGGATGAGCGCGAACTCTTCACCTCCAAAGCGTCCGAGATAGTGATCGGATTGGTCTACATTATCAGCCAAAATTGAGGCTATCTGTACCAGCGCACGATCACCGGAGTGATTGCCAAAGTTTTTGTTGAAGTTTCTGAATTCATCTACGTCCGCCAGTATGACGCTCAACCAGGCGCTGTTTTCGCTCGCCTTGTTTGTGGCATTGGAGAGAGCTCTGTCGATCGCTTTTCGGTTGCCCAATCCAGTCAAGAAATCATGGGTAACGTTTTGCCCAATCAAATCGGGCATGACCGTTGGAATAGAGGCGTATCGCCAGATCGCCCAGCCAACCAGAGCCGTGTTCAACCCCAGATCCAGGATTCTTAGTAACATCAGATTCTCAGGTGTTGCCGGCCCCAAACCGATATCCAGTGTCGTAGTCGTGCCACCCATGGCCATCGGCAGACTGAGCAGTATAAGTGCAATGGCGATGAGACCGGCGCTGCGATTGATCATCATGGTTGCCAGCAATGGCACCACTGCCAGCAGCATCAGCGTTGGAGAAATAGAACCTGTAGATGACTCACCCGTGAGCAGCAAAATGATCGACCAGAACCCCAGCAGGGTAGAGGCAGACCACACTGTCGAATTACCCAATCGCACGGCGACAAAGCTCCAGCTGCACACAGCGACGCTCAGCACCAGCAGAATCGCCACATTGGATTGATACATTCCAGTCACCAACCTGAGTATCAACCCGAGGATTGAAAACACACCCAAAATCAGAGAAACACACATTACGAGGTCTCTTTTGCGGGTATCAGCGGCAATATTTTGTTCCAGCATAGGCAAATCTCTAATAGTTGGCGCAAGTATGGTCTTTTCGTTTATCGGCTGTGTGTTCCCATACTTTAGAGATTTTTTCACTTTTTCTTTATTTGTCTAATATCCGTCCAATAATCCTCAGTACTCCGATTCTCTTCGCAGATCGGTTAGACTAGCGCGCTCTTGAGTTTAAGCATTTTCACAAGGCGTAGTTCGATTAAAAATCTTCTCATTTTTGTCCTGACCATCACAGTCAGCGTCATACTGTTGCTGAGGGTATACGGGCCTCCACAGTGGATGCCGGGCTGGATGTTCGGGAGCCCGGGGTCAACAATCGCCGCTGATGCACCCAATTTTGTGATCATTATTGCCGACGATCTCGGCTGGAATGATATTGGAGTCTACGGCAATACCTCGGTTCAAACCCCCAATATCGACAAGCTGGCTGCCAACGGTCTTCGTTTTGACAACGCTTTCCTGACAACCAGTTCCTGCAGCGCCAGTAGGGCCAGCATTCTCACTGGCAAATATCCTCACACGAACGGGCTGGTGCATTTACATCAATCTCTGTCCGCAGATCAAATCACCCTGGGACAATTGCTGAGAGAGCGTGGATATCACACTGAGTCGGTTGGGAAATGGCATATTGGCGACCCCGTTAAATCCCAGTTTTCGAATGTGATTGACGACAGGATCAGCCCGGCGACAGCTCATTGGCTGGATAGATTGGCGAGGAGCCCAAAAGGCGTGCCGTTCTTTTTTTGGCTGGCATCGCGTGATCCGCATCGCCCGCACACCCCGACAGAAGATTCGCTACCACTGGTTTATGATCCCGCAAAGATTGAAATACCAGAGGGTTTTGTCGACGGGCCTAGGACGAGAAGAGCGTTTGCCGATTACTACCGCGCGGTGAGTCGATTTGATCGGGACATAGGCCGCGTGGTGGCTGAACTCGAGCGTCAGGGCGTGCTGGATAACACCGCCGTGATCGTGATGTCGGACAATGGGCGGCCATTCCCCTGGGGTAAATTGACCCTCTATGATGATGGTATTAAAACCCCCTTCATTGTTCACTGGCCGAAGAAGGTCGCCAGAGGGGCTACGCGGGGGCAATTGATCAGCATGGTGGATCTTGCTCCCACGATTCTCGAGTGGGCCGGACTCCCGCTGCCGGATAGCATGGATGGTATTTCGTTTGCCGAAATGCTGGGTAGCGAAACGGCCACTACCAGAGAGTATGTTTTCGCCGAGCGCAACTGGCATGGCAGCAATGCCCATGAACGTGCCATCAGATCGCTTGGTTATCTCTACAAAGAGAATCAATTTCCACTGGAGGGGTCATGTCTTGTTGGACCCTATCGCTCTAAGCCGTCGTTTAAAGAGTATGCCGCGGTTCCCCGGAATTTGACGGCGAGTGATTTTGATAGAGAGTGTTTTTCCAACAATCGTTCACGTGTTGAGTTAAAAGCTTCCACTCAGGTGGGCAACACTCGCACACCTAACCTGGCAAACAGTGATGAGTACCGCCAGCAATTGGAAACAATGCGTAATCGGCTTAATGAGTGGCGCGAAAATACGCATGATTTTGACTACCAGTCTTACACCAGGCCTGATCGCTAGTCCCTGTAATGGGCCATAAGCTTTACTGGTTTGCAGGTTCAAAGGGTTTATAATGAGCGCTTACTACAAAGGAGTTTTTCTATGCGTTTTTTCATTCTAGTGTCTTGTATCACACTGCTTAGCGCCTGCCAGTCGGCATACTATGGCGCCGCAGAAAAAATCGGCTATCACAAACGCGATATTCTGGTTGATCGTGTAGAGGATTCCAGGGAGGCACAACAGGAGGCCGAAGAGCAGTTTCAATCCGCCCTCGAACAGTTATCCCTGTTGGTTAACTTCGATGGCGGCGACCTCGAAGACATCTATGAAGATATGAACGAAGAGTATGAAGAAGCCGAGGAGGCCGCCGATGAGGTGAGATCTCGAATCAAAGCGATTGAAAATGTCGCCAAGGCGCTGTTTTCAGAATGGGAAGATGAAATAGAACAATACAGCAGCAATCGTTTAAAGGCTGATAGCAGGCAAAAACTTGCCGAGACCCAAAAGCGCTACCAGGGCATGATCGTAGTGCTGCACAAGTCAGAGCGCAAGATGGATCCTGTATTGTCTGCGCTCAAAGACAATGTCCTCTATCTGAAGCACAACCTTAATGCTCGCGCTGTGGCTTCTCTCAAGGTTGAATTCAAATCCATAGAGAGCGACATCGATATTCTTATTCAGGAGATGCGCAAAGCAATTGCCAGCTCCGATGAATTCATCGCCAGCATGAAATAGCGGTGCGTTAATAGTGCTTGAAGCAAGGCTCGGTACCGGGCGGCCTTGAACCAGTTCGCATTTTTTTTCTCAGCCCGGATGGAGATGTGCGGCGCATCACAGTTCCGGCGCGCTTGGGGTGTAAAATTATTTCGTGATTGCTATTAATAGGGTGAACCGCAAGTTTTTGGGCCTCACCATGGCAAATACGACATTGCAGACAATAGAAGATACTTCCGCGCAGGACGCCTTTCGGGAGCGAATGGAAGCTCAGTGCTTTCAGGTGGAACGCTATCGAATGGCGCTACTGATTAACGAAGGCAGACGATTGACACCCGATGAGGCAGCCATGGAATGGATCAGTCGCTTCGCCGAAGCTTTTGCCAATTTTCACGACGCTGCCTAGGCCCGCTACCTCAGCGCAACGTTATCGCCAGGAGGCTGTGGCCTTCAACACCTGTTTTTCGGAACCAGAGCTACTGAACTTGCGCTGATACATCAGCGCATCTCCCTCGGCCAGCATCTCTTCAAGCGCTTCATGCCTACTGGGTGCGAATTCTACAATTCCGTGGGAAAAGGACAGCTCGTAACCCCAGTTCTCGTTCAGACTTCGCTTCTTTAACGCTTTCCTGAAACGGTAGATCGCAGCTTCTGTCTGCTCCTTGGAACTGTTAGCCAGCATCATCACAAACTCATCTCCGCTCCATCGCGCAAGAATATCTGAACTGCGTGATTGCACTCGCAGTTCAGCCGCGAAATTGAATAGCGCTCGATCACCTTCAGTGTGGCCAAAGCGATCGTTGATCTCTTTAAATTCGTTGAGATCAATAAAGACCAGTGAGATGGGAATACTCTGTCTTGCGCATAGATTTAAACTACTCGCAGCTTGATTGGAGAATCCGCGCCGGTTGAGCAAGTTGGTTAGATCGTCCTGGGTGGCCAAGTGTACAGCGGCAAGCTCTCGCTCAACTGTCAGAGCCAGGTCTCTTAAAATATTCAGATCTTCTGCCTCGAGGGTTCTTGGCTTTGTATCGATAATACACAGTGTTCCCAGCTTGCTTCCATTGAGCGAACGCAGCGGACAACCCGCATAAAATCTTATTTTGGGTTCGCCAGTAACAAGGGGGTTATCCGCGAATCGTTTGTCCTTGTGGGTATCTGGAATGTAAAAGATTTCATCTCCCAGGATAGCGTGACCACAAAATGAGATGTCGCGAGGTGTCTCCCTTGCTTCGAGGCCCATGCAGGATTTAAACCACTGACGATTACCGTCAACCAGGCTCACCAGCGAAATGGGCACATCAAACATACGCATCGCCATGCGGGTCAGGCGATCAAAACGTTCCTCTGCGGGAGTGTCGAGCACGTCGAGTGACTTGAGCGCGCGCAGGCGGGCTTCTTCGTCTCTTGGTAGACCTGGGGCGTTCATTGCTAACTCCTGGGACATTTCCGGTGTGGTAACAGTCACCCGGCGTTTATTATCATTTGTCTGGGTATCGACCGCACAAGGGAAATCTTTAGGGACTTCTTGTTACTGTGTCGTTTTGGGGGTGGTACAGGAGGGAGGTCTAAAGCAACAGGCTTAAAAACGCCCCTCGCGGGGCGCGGGAATCAGGTTATTGCGAGTGTTTACTTTAAGAACGACTTTGCGGCGTCCATTAAACCACCGACACCGCCAACAGAATCCAGCAAGCTGCCACCGCTGCTCGCTTTGTCCATCAACTGGGGCAGAGCCTCGGCCAATCCCGAAGCGGCGGTTGAGCTGTCCAGACCCAGTTTGGAGGCAAAATCAGCGATGTTGCTGTCGCCTAGCAAGCCTGCAACCTTGTCGGCAGATATTGGCGAGTTATCACCATCGCCCAGCCATGAGCTCAGTACATCGCCCAGGTCAGAATTAGCTGACATTTTACTGGCCAATCCAGCGACATCGATATTCCCATCGCCGCCACCTAGCAGGCCAGACAGGGCAGAGCTTAAGCTGTCGCCATCGACGCCCGAACCGAGCTTGTCCGAGAGCAGTTGAGTACCAAGTTTCATTAAATCCATGTTCGATCTCCAGTGTTATCGCGGGTTGCGTTCGACATGAGTATAGCCGCAAATGTGAGGATTGCGCGCCCTGTGATGAAGAAAATCCTGGACAACTCTCGAGCAGGATCAGAAGGCTGAATTTTGCTGTGAAAGGCATCTTTTAGGTGGCTGTTCTGTACACCCAATCGAAAGATTGATGTATCATGCGCCCGCATTTCAGGTTCTATGCGCCCATAGCTCAGCTGGATAGAGCAACGGCCTTCTAAGCCGTAGGTCCCAGGTTCGAATCCTGGTGGGCGTGCCATTTTTTAATAATTAAATCAATGGCTTATAGAGATTTTTGGAAAGAAAAAAGACTGTCTCAGGTTCCACTTTTCCTTTAGCAACACAATAGTCACACAAACACTTTTGTTTTCGATCTTTCCTAGATTGAGGACTGGGCTGTGTTGGTGATTTTTCTAAACTGCCCCGTCCACTTTAACAGATCATCTTTATCATAAATAATGCGGTGTCCGCGTTTAATGTACGCGGGTGTTGTCACTCCGGCGAGCTTCCCGGTGACTCTTGATTCGCGTAGCGTTTTCTCGGCGTAACCAAGCGATGCTGCTGCTTCTTTGCTGTTCACTTTCAATACTCCCCGTAGCCAAATCTGATCTACAAACTTTCGCTACTTTAAAAAAAATTGATAACGCTGAACCTCGATAATTTTCGAACGTGCATTCAGCTGTTTAGAAATAATCTATTAGTTCCGGTCCTACCCACAAGATTGAATCAGGACACAACGGGGCGTGTTTAGATGAATGACGGCAAGCGGAGACAAGATTCGAGCATTTTTTTTGGACATCAATCCTGTTTCCGGGTCGACTTCCGCTCGTGTTAGCGCCACTGGAGAAGCAGGGTGTTATTTAGTCGCAACGCGCTGCTGCGAAAGAGGATCTCATGTTGTGGGCGCGCATGCAGTGTGTTGACCAAGAGAATGTGGTGAGCGGGTTGCCTAATGACGTCAGAAACTTTACGAAAGATTTTGTTTGGACTTGATGCTAGGGTTGCTCAGAATTTAATCAATAATTTACCTACAGGGGATTTCAGGCTTCCCTGGGGTCGGTGCGGTGGCCAATGTGTCGATGTGATAATTCCTTTCACTTAAAGGCCCTTGTAACAAGCATGGGTCGTTACGCTTTTTCTTTTGCCGGTCCCTTCGCGGCAATCCACTTTTCCTGGCTAGATTCCCAGATCCTGTTCGAGCTTGAGCACGGGTGAGAGACGCAATGAAGACTGAGGTAAGCAATCGTGCGTCGTTTATGCCACCGGAGCAAGGCGCCGCACGGGACAATACTCGCCCGATGCGCCTGGAAGTGACTCAGGTTCGTTCCTATGACGGCAATCCCCGTCGATGTCCAAACAGTGAGTATGAACGGATCAAGGCCTCCATCCGTGCTCAGGGTCTGGATCAACCATTGGTCGTGACGAGCCGACCCGACGAAACAGGTTACCTACTGCTGGCGGGAGGTAACACTCGCCTTCGAGCAATGTTGGCTTTGTACCAGGAAACTGGTGATGAGGCCTATCGCTATCTGGAGTGTTTCTTCAAACCCTGGATAGCAGAATCTGATGTTTTGTTATCCCACCTGCGCGAAAATGAGCTGCGAGATAACCTGTGCTTTATCGATAAAGCCCGTGCGGTGTTTGAGGCGAAGGCACTTCTGGAAGATGAAATTCAGGGTCAACCATTGTCTCAGCGCCGACTGTCTGAGTTGATCACGGCGCGTGGTCTGAGCTTTAGCCAAACTCTGATATCCCGGATGGCCTATGCAGTACTGACGTTGTGGCCCCTGATTCCCCAAGCGCTCTCGGCGGGTATGGGAACACCACAGGTGGCGCGTATTCAGCGGTTGGAGCGATCAGTACGTGATATCTGGAACAAAAAATCGCTGGGCGCGGAGGAGGAGTTTGAAGATACCTTCGCCGCACTGTGCCGTCGTTACGATGGACCGGACTGGTCCACTGATGTACTGCGCGGTGCCCTCGAGACTGAAATTTCCGCCATTGCGGAGGTTGATCTCGCAATGGTGCGCCTGGAATTGGAAGCGCTAATCAAAGGTAGGCCATTCCCGGAGATTACCTTAGAGGTCGTGCGGAGTGCATCGACATCGCCGCTTGAGCAAACCGCTGTCGAACCGGAGGACTCCGGGGACGTGATCGTTGGAAAGGTTAGTGCTCCCAGTGGTTTATTGAAACCAGCTCCTAGAATTCAGGCAGCCCACCTCTCAAGTCGTGGCAGGGTCGAAAAGGGTGGAGCAAAGGGTGTCGCAAAGGAGTCCAAAACACTGGATCAACTGAGGCAACAGGCCTGCCAGTTGGCGCTGGAGCTTGCTCACGCTCATGGGCTGGGTAATTTGATCGAGCCACTGCCCGGACAGGGACTGGGGTTTATGGTAGAGGATGTGCCCAATGCTGCACTGACGTCTGTGCTGGATGAAGATCTCGCGCAGTTAGTGCTGGCGGTATGGTGGCAGTTGGCCGCGTGCGCAGAGGTGTTTGCGGCACCGGCCGCGCAAATAGAAGCACTATTGAAGGAAGGGTCATCGCTGCGAGCCTTCTTAGTTGATCAAGACAGGAACCAGCTCTTTAAAGCCGTTCCTCCATCGGATCTGGGTCTGATGGGTGTCCAGCTATGGCGTTGGCTTAGCGATGAGGATTGGAAAACATTGGCGGCACTCACTCAAACTTATCGGGAGCTGCATCGAATGTCCCGGGAGGCTGTTCAGCCTCTTTGGGATGTATAGGAGAAAACAATGCCAATAACAAAAGAAGCAGATTTGATGACGGCGGTAGTGATATATGCGATCCGCTGCTCGGCGGAGGCGGATCAGTCGGCACTGCGCGCGATGGGGTTTGGTCCCAAGGAGATTGATGAGCTACAGCACTTGAACGTTGCCGATTTGTATCGCGTTGATGCGATAGGTGCCCATTGCCTTCGGGTCGATCTCAATCGTGAGGTCTTCTGGCATATGGTCGAGCATATTAAACAACTCAGTGCGTCGGAGGAATTGCAACAGACGCTGATAAAAGCAGACGCTCCCCAGGAAATGATGCAGACGCTGTTTGGGTTGAGCGCGAAGGAGTATACGCGGCGGCGTCGATTGATGACGCTTGAACCCGCCGTGGGTCGCCCGGCAGAACCCGACGAGGAAAAAGCGCACGCCTTGTGGGATGCGTGGAAAGCGCGAGTCAGTGACGATGACCTCGAGCTTTTGTCCGGGGAAGACTACCTGGCACTCAAGGCAGCCACCGACGTAGAGCTTCGAGCCATCTGGCATCTGACGCGGCGGTGGGCACAGTATGGCAATCCTGAGGGCAGGGTGCGCATCTAGATCTCCAGATGTTCCTCTTCCCAGAAATTTTTAGGTAAACAATCTTTTCCAGGTCGCCCCAGAATAACAATGACTCAAGTGATTAGACTCTAATCAAAAACCCCACCGTTCGTCTCCCGAGTTTCCCGTTCTAGCTTGACCTGCTTTCGTGCGTTCATAGTGCTCTGCCTTCAGTTAAGCCTAAATAGGAACGCTAAAATGAAAACAGGATGTTCGGAACTATCGACTCTTACTACACCAACTCCTTCTTCCGCTGAAAACAGCCAACCTAATGCTGTGGGTCCGCTTTCCGGGGAAGCCTGCCTGGAAGTGCATTCGCATCAAGCGCAGCGACTCATTTGGGGGCGGCGACGGACTGCGCAAAAGCCTCCCATTTCCGGACTGATTGCCTTTGCCTCCGCACTCACTACGATTTGGCAGGCGGTAGAATCAGGTGACCCCTACGCACTGTGGTGGCTGATCAAAGTCGAGGCGGGCATCGAGGGGTGTCGTGTCTACTTAAACAAGCAGTTAGAGCAGGCAAGCTTTTTGTTTCCAGATCCCGAAATCTTGTCAGTCGATACGGCGGAGTCGGAGCAGCCCTATCGTATCCGTTTGGCGTTCAGTAATCCCTATCCTTATCGGGCCGCGCACGTGCTGGGCGAGTACGATATGTTGGTTCGAATCTGCCATAGCCTGATCTTTGTGGGGGCTGCTCTACCGGTCGAATTGCATGCTGTCGTGGCCCACGCCGGACGTCAGGTCCGCCGTCTACTAGCAATTCCTCAGAGTTTTAAAGTGTGTCAGGTTAATCGCGACGATATCCGTCAACACAATCAGCGTGCCGAGCGAGCAGTCCAGTTGATGGGGTTGCTGCCCGCAGAGATTCTCACGGGCGAGATACTCCCCACGTTCATTCCAGCCGGTGTTCGTCTAGCGCAAGATTCCCGATCAAAAGGAATGAATTGGAGCGTGCGACTTTTTGACAGTGAGAAGGGGACCAGTAACGCAAACGAGAAACTCTCATGAAACTTGCACCCGGGTATGAATACAAACTTGACCTCGTGCTGGACTTTCGCGTCGCCCTCGAGGCGGTGTTAGTGCAACGACTAAGGCAACAACCAATCACAAGCCAGCAAGAGTGGTTGCGGCGGCTACTGGTATTGGGATTTCGAGAGGAATGTCAATGCCTGCAACAAACGACCGAACCGGTGAGATGCCGGACCTCCGGGGTAGGCTTTGACCACCGGTTGACCCAAGAAACCAGAGAGAGCGAACCCGCTCATGAGAGCCCGGCCCAGAAGTTTCAAAACACAGGACCAACCGACGCTAAACCTTTAGCCGCATTGCAAAAAGTATTGGGAGAAAAAGCCGCATGAGCCAACTAGACAGCCATCGTTCGACGAGCGCATCCTCTGCGCTACCACTTGATACTAACGCCTCTGGGTCGCTGGAATCTGCGCGGCCCCTCGAAGCCCAGGTGGAAGTGTTAGACACCATTCAGGTGGGCCTGGATGATGGCTACGCTTTTACCAAACTGGTGTTACCCAATGATCAGCTCGTGGCAATTCCCTCGAGGGCTCGGATAGGCCAGGCGGAAGTCACCTGGATAGAAGCCGATAAGCAGCGGATCTTCGAGTACTCAACAGAAGGGAGCATCTATTCTGTCGGCAGCGTGGATGGCGATTCTACCCGCTTTACCGGTTACCCAATCTCTGGCTTGCACCGCTGCATAGTTCAGCACGCATTGCAGCAGGCAAGATTGGGTGGTCGATCGGTTCACGTTGTCTCCGGTCTCCCTGTGTCCTCCTTCTATTTCAGTGACGGACAGCAACGCAGTGAAGCTATTGCGCAAAAGCGTGACACCCTAAAAATTGCCGCTGAGCCGGTGTCATCCGGCGGTATGTTTGATCAAGGTCGAGCAGCCGTAAATGTCGCCTTTCATGAAGTGATTCCCGAAGCTCTGGCCGCTTGGTATGACCAGGTTATCGAGGTTCAGGCAGGGGAGGCCTCAGTGAACACCGCGCGGGTACAAAAGCCGGTGGCGGTCGTTGACATTGGTGGCCGAACAACTGATTACGTGGTGGTAGAGAATCAAGGCATCATGCACCGCTCATCCGGTTCCCTGAATAAAGGTTTGCTGGATGTCCACAGCCAGGTGTCCCAGGCGATCCAGAAAAAGTTCAATTTGGAGTCAGTCTCCGAGCAGCGCGTGGGAGATGCCGTAAGGCGCGGCACCGTGCGCTTGCATGGTCGAGAACACGATGTCACAGGCCTGGTGAAGGAAGCCAAACTCGAACTGGTCACCCAACTCCATGCGGAAACCCGGCGTCAGCTGGGCTTGGGAGAGGCGCTCGACAGCGTCATTTTTGTAGGAGGCGGTAGCGCCGCACTGGCCGGCGATATCTCACATTGGTTTCCGAATCAGGAGATAGCCGAGCAACCCGCTTTTGCCAATGCCAGGGGCATGCACAAGTATCTGAAGTATGTGTGTGAGGAACCCATTGCTTCTCATGCCAACTAATCCAAAGTCACTGTCGTCTCTATATACCCAGTGACAACGCGTAACAGAGGTATCCTCGGATTGTGTAACCGATACCACGGCAATGCCGCCAATCCACCTTCCCGGGCAACACCGGAAATCTCACCGGGTCGGGAATACGTTCCCGTCCAGGGTTTCGCTTGTTGCGGCAGTCACATGCCACAGGAGCGTCTTCAAACTCGCGACAAACAGCGCAAGTATGGCTACCTTCACTTCACCGGCAGCGGCCATTTGGACAGAGTCCGTAACGTATTCCCGAAGAAAGCGCGCCTTTCTATCGTGTATACATTGCAGCTCTACATGACCATGCCGACAACCTTCATGACTGCAAGTGTCACTGTGCTGGGCGAGCAAGCGGAAGCTCCGGTGCGTTAACTGCACCGACCTTTCGCTCAGTCGCCATTCGGGCCCGAACTGACACCTCGGGCCCATTTTTTTGGCTCAGCCGCGAGAATCTTAGCCAGCTGGCTGCCACTCAATTCGTTAGCAGTCGTTCAGTCCGCTCGTCCCACACCACAAACCTGACTCTACACCTCACCGATTCCTCACGGCCTTTTATATTCTGCGAATGAGCGATTGCTACTGCATTGGCATGCTGTAACGGGGGTCAATGGTGTTGAGGGAAAAAGCGTTACTGAAGTTATTGCTAGTTGCTCGGCGCCCTTGTCACTACCGCGCAGCGAGGTGTAGTGACAAGGGCGCCGTGCCCAGGAATGACGCCGGCGCTGGGTCGAATACATTAGTTACAGGCTGATTATGGACAACTACACTGGAACCCAGACTATCGAACTAGACGTGGCCACACCGTTAATGTGGTAAGGGGTTATCCGCCCTTGCGAAAGCGAAACGGAGTCATGCGTCACCTCGGGTTCATTTTGACGCAGCGGCCTCAGGTCGTGAATCCATCTTTCTATCCTCGGGCGTTTTGCCCACCAGGAAACGGGCCGTGGCCCTTTGTTCCGACTGCTGACTTTGTCAGCGGCTTTTTCAGCGTCGTGTTAGCACGGCATTTCTTTCAATCCGCGGCGATGGTGCCGCATTTTTTAAAAAGGAGGTGAAACCACCACCATCACAACGTTGCCCCTAACGGGGCCAATTGGACTGCACAGTTCCGGTTCTTTTCGAGATCCCGCTGTGCTGCCTGAGAGTAGGCACTGTCAGGTTGCTTGGGAGTGGTGTCCCCTGACCGATTCGCGCAAGCGAACCAGTATGGCTACGAGCCTACGGTAGGTCATAAACACTCAGCGACTGGAGTACACACTGTGAGAGACTTGAACTACCAATTGAAGCGTTTATGTTATGACAACCGCCAGGGCAGCGAATCTACGCAGGCGGCTCGCCGGTATATTCTGAACCAGGTGGCGGATCAGCTGCGTGAGATGGGTTATCGCGGCATGTCCGCTCGTTCGCTCAAACCAAAACATGTCGAGGCCTTGGTCGAGCGGTGGATGCAACAGGAGCTTGGTACGGGTACGATTAAAAACCGTATGAACGCTCTGCGGTGGTGGGCGGCTCGTGTGGATCGCAGTAACGTAGTCGCACGCTCCAACGATTATTACGGGATTCCCAACCGGAGCTTTGTGAACCAATCCTCCAAAGCCCGCGAGATAGGTGGGGAGCAACTGGCGCAAATCAAGGATGTCCATGTGGCCATGAGCTTGCAGTTGCAAAGAGCTTTCGGCTTGCGTCGCGAGGAGGCGATCAAGTTTATGCCGAGCTATGCTGATCAGGGTGACTATGTGCGCCTAAAGCGAAGTTGGACCAAGGGAGGTAAGCCGCGCCTGATCCCGATTAGAACTGATGATCAACGCAACTTGCTCCAGCAGGCGCATCGACTGGCTGGCAAGGGATCACTCATCCCGAGCAGTAAAAACTATGTACAGCAGCTACACACTTACGAGCGATTGACGTCGCGGGCGGGATTATCAAAGTTGCACGGATTACGCCACGCCTACGCGCAGGCGCGCTATCAGGAGTTGACGGGGTGGCTACCCCCTAACGCAGGCGGACCTGCACGGAGCGCTTTGACGAATGAGCAGCGGGCCATTGATGAGCGCAGCCGGCTTACCGTCAGTGAAGAACTCGGCCATGGCAGAATCGAGATCACCACTGTTTATCTAGGATAGCTTGATCATCTGACAGACCCGCTTGGGGTTTTCCGAAAATCTGACGCGGTACGTGTATTTTATACGCAAATATTATTATATTATGGAATATTGACGCAAGCTCGCTGTACGCGTATAAATATATCTGAATCATGCAATTTGCGTATACATTCCGCGAGTGGCGGTAATATTCCAGGGGCGGTGTGAGACTGCGAGAAGGATTATGAGAACGAAGGCAGGCTATAGTTGGCTGGAAGAAACCTACCAGCTCCCTACTGTTGATCTCTGGCGGCAATGCTACATCGATACTGCTGTTCGTGGGCGTAAAGAGCAGGACCTGGGCACTCACCAAATCCAGCTCTTCGAATCCCGCTATCAACCCGGTGAAACTTTAGCGGGCCATCTTCATTTTGCTCTCCGGTATGAGGGGGTGAACCTTCAGCTACTCAAGCTGCTATTTGAGTTAGGTGATGGTGGTCAGCAACTTTGTGAGTGGATTTCTGAAAGCCCGACCTCGGCGTATGCGCGTCGGGCCTGCTTCCTCTATGAATGGCTGACAGGGAGCCGATTGCCTCTGGAAGATCCAGTCCCCTCGAAGATGCGCTATGTGGACCTATTGGATACTCAGATGCAGTTCGGCACGAGTGCTGTGAAGAAGGATGCGCGATATCGGATCAACGATAATCTGCCGGGCACACCAGATTTTTGTCCCCTGGTCCGGAAAACCAATTTTCTCCGGGAAATGGTGGGGAAGGATTTGCGCCAGCGAACCAGAGAGACCCTGGGAATGTACGATCCGGACCTTCTCCGTCGCGCTGCTGCCTTCCTTTACCTGAAAGAAACCCAGTCGTCTTTTGAGGTAGAGCGCGAGAAACCCTCTACCAACAGGGCGCAGCGTTTTGCTGATTTACTACGCCAGGCCGACACTGCCCAGCCTTTGACCGAACAGAGAATGGTCGAGCTGCAGAATGCGGTCGCTGATCCTCGGTTCCACGAGTTTAGCTGGCGGCATCAACAGAACTGGATAGGGAATGACCTGGGCTACCGTCAACAGGTGGACTTTGTACCAGCTCGCCCTGAGGACCTGCCGAAGTTAATGCAGGGATTGCTCGACACGGCGGCGAAAGCCCGCGAAGTTATCGACTCCCAAAGTACGCGTGGTGCAAGCGAACCAGGTGAGCCCCTATTCGATCCTGTGGTTTACGCGGCGATAATTGCCTTCGGCTTTGTGTTCATTCACCCATTTATGGATGGCAATGGCCGCATTCATCGCTATCTAATACATGAAGTACTTACCAACGCTGGTTTTACACCCCGGGGCATCGTACTACCTGTGTCGGCTGTGATACTGACAAACCTCGAAGAATATGTCTCCGTGCTTGAAAGCTATTCTCGGCCCCTGCGTCAACGTACTGAGTATTCACCCGATGTTCCGGATGTGCCTGCAGCCGGGAATGATGCAGTTTATTTCATGTACTTCGATGCCACGGAACAAGCTGAGTTTCTTTATAAAGCGCTGGAGCGAACTGTTGATGAGGATCTACAGCAGGAGATTGATTTCCTGCTGGGCTTTGATAGTGCATGTAGAGAGTTAAACCAATTGCTGGATTGGCCAAATCACAGCCTGGAGCTATTTGTCCGCGTGGTCCATCAGAACGATGGCAAGCTCTCCAACAGTAAGAAGCAAAGCCATTTTAGCTGGATGACAGAGGCCGAGATCGGCGAAGCAGAAGCGGTGGTGTGTCAGGCCTTCTCAGGGACAGATTAGATAACGATCAATTACAAAGTAAGACCCCATGCTGCTCTCCGGCAGTTAAGTGATCAGAACACGGTGCTTACAAAACAACTTGCCGGAAAAGAAACTGAGGGTGCGAAGCTAAAGGCAATACTGGAAAAAGAAATAGCACAAAGACAAACCATTCAACGGAAATTTGAAGTCTACAAGGACGAGCACAAGATGAGTGGCGAGTTGGAAGCGCTTCAGGTAGCGGTAACTAGCTTGCAGGAAAAGCTTGATGAGAAGCAAAAAAAGTAGTTATGGTAGCTACTGCACTTTTTCGTCGGTTTTAACAGCCAAAATAGCCAAGTCCGGAGGTGTTTCTTTAGTTATCAGCAGAGTATCAGGCGGAGGGTGTTGCCTTTGTAGTGGCATTTTGAATACTGTTTGCTCGGATTAGTGCCTCCATCGCCTGTGCCGCCACTGAAAGTTCTTGTTGCCGGTGTGTGATGATCCCCAATTGATGTTTGATTACCGGGTAAGAAACTGCGCGGCATTCCAGCCCCATCTGTTCCATCTGGGCGCGACTTGTACTGGGTACCACGCTCAGTCCCAAGCCCTCGCTCACCATTCTCCCGATACTGACTAGTTGATGAGATTCAAATGTGGGTGTCAGCACCAGGTCTTTTTCTGCCAATGCCTGGTCAATGAGTGATCTGGCACGCGCCGGTCGCTGCAGGCTGATATGTGGATACTCCAGCAGATCGGGCCAGCGTAGGTGTCTCTTTACTAACAGCGGATGCTCCGCCGGTAAAATGGCAACAAAGCGATCTTTAAACAACGGTTGAAAAATAAGATCCGGTGCATCCCCCGGGTCGAAGGTTACACCCAGTTCACAGCGCTTCTCTCGCACCATCTCCACCACGTTTTCGGCGATCACGTCGTGTACTGTCACATTGATGTTTGGATATTGCCGGTGAAAGATGGCCAATATTTGTGGTAATAAATTCGTGGTATAGGTGGGCATGGCGGCTATATCCAACTTGCCACGACGCAGTGCGAAGTGGTTGCGCACGTCCTGCATTGATTGTTCCCAGTCGGACAGCAAGCGCCGTGCTACGGGATAGAATGCCTTGCCCTCTGGGGTCAGCGATACTGAGCGCGTTGTGCGGGCGAGCAGCTTTCCGCCCAGGGCTTCCTCCAGGTTCTTAATGGCAATACTGAGTGTTGGTTGTGAAAGGTGTAGCTGAATCGCCGCCTCGGCGAAGCTACCTGTGCGAGCGACCGTGCTGAAGGCGATGACCTGATTAATAGGTATTGGCATTAATAGTTATATTTCATTAATCAATTGAAAAATACAATTTGTTAAATATAACGTCTTCCTGCAAGGTGGGCAAATCTGAATCTACCCCCCAATAGGCAGGAGTGCGCTGTGTCCGGATTTAACAAAGTAGTCGACAGTTACGAGGAGGCCATGTCCGGCTTGGAAGACAATATGACGATCCTCGCTGGCGGGTTTGGTCTTTGCGGGATACCTGAGAACCTGATCAAGGAAATCAAACGCAAAGGGACTAAAGGCCTGACGGTTGCATCTAATAACGCCGGTTCTGACGGCGCCGGGCTGGGCCTGTTGCTGGAAGACAGACAGATCAAAACGATGATCGCATCCTATGTGGGCGAAAACGCCCTGTTCGAATCGCAGATGATGAGCGGCGAACTGGAAGTGGTGCTTACACCGCAAGGTACTCTGGCTGAGAAAATGCGTGCAGGAGGAGCCGGCATTCCGGCCTTCTATACGGCCACCGGATATGGCACACCGGTGGGTGAGGGCAAAGAGGTTCGGGAATTTAATGGCCGACATTACATTCTCGAAGAAGCGCTTATTGGCGACTTCGCCATTGCCAAAGCCTGGAAGGCCGATCGCTACGGTAATTTGATGTTTCGTAAGACGGCTCGCAATTTTAATCCAATGGCAATTACCGCAGGCAAGATTGCCGTCGTTGAGGTGGAAGAAATTGTCGAAGTGGGGCAGCTGGACCCGGATGAGATTCATCTACCGGGCATCTACGTGAACCGTCTCATTAAGGGTACTTTTGAGAAAACCATTGAACAGCGCACCGTGCGTAGCGCTTAAGGAGAATTGATATGGCTTTGACTAGAGAACAGCTGGCGCAACGCGTGGCCCAGGAATTTCAGGACGGCTTTTACGTCAACCTCGGCATAGGGATTCCCACTTTGGCGGCGAACTACATTCCCGATGATATGGAAGTGATGCTGCAGTCGGAAAATGGCCTGCTCGGCATGGGGCCGTTCCCGCTGGATGAAGAGGTGGATGCGGATTTAATCAATGCGGGGAAGCAAACCGTTACCATGATCGAAGGCGCTTCTTTGTTTTCGTCCGCGGAGTCCTTCGCGATGATTCGCGGTGGCCATGTAGATCTTACTGTGTTGGGCGCTTTTGAAGTGGACTGCCAGGGCAACATTGCCTCGTACATGATTCCTGGAAAACTGATCAAGGGAATGGGCGGCGCAATGGACCTGGTGGCCGGTGCCGACAATATTATCGTCACCATGACTCATGCATCGAAGTCTGGTGAATCCAAACTGTTATCTGAATGCACTCTGCCGCTGACAGGCAAAAGTTGCATTAAGCGCGTGTTGACCGATCTAGCATTGATGGACATTCAGGACGGAAAATTCATTTTGCGCGAACGCGCACCGGGCGTCAGTGTTGAAGAGATTGTCAATCTCACTCAGGGGGAGTTGATTGTCCCCGACGATGTTCCTGAAATGGTTTTTTAGCGCGAACACTATTAACGAAGTTGTTTAAGTAAATTTCGAAGTTACAGAAGGAAATTGAGAATGAGTGATAGAGAAGTGGTTGTACTGAGTGGTGTGCGCACTGCCGTTGCAGATTTTGGCGGCGCTTTAAAAGATATTCCACCGACAGAGCTGGCGAGCAAAGTGATTGCCGAGGCGGTCCGCCGCTCTGGCCTCGACCCCAGCGATATCGGCCACTGCGTGGTGGGCTCTGTAGTACACAGCGACCGCCGTGACATGTACATGAGCCGCACGGCGTCGCTCAAAGCGGGCCTGCCCATCGAAACACCTGCACTCACGGTCAATCGTCTGTGCGGTTCTGGCCTGCAGGCAGTCGTTTCTGCGGCGCAAATGATTTTTTTGGGCGATTGCGAGGCGGTCGTGGCTGCGGGTGCAGAGTCTATGAGTCGCGCACCCTATTGGCTGCCGGATGCGCGCTTCGGCGCCAAAATGGGCGATAGCCAAATGATCGACCCCATGATGGGCGCATTGACATGCCCCATAGGTGACACGCACATGGGGATGACTGCAGAAAATCTTGCGGACAAATACAATCTAACTCGTGAAGAACAAGATGAGTTGGCTGCGGAGAGTCACCGGCGTGCCCAGCGAGCGATCGAGGAAAATCGATTTGAGGGTCAGATTTTGCCCATTGAGTTGAAAACCCGAAAAGGCGTTACGGTATTCGAGCAGGATGAGCACGTTCGCTTCGACTGCGATGTTGCCAGCATGAGTGGTTTGCGCCCGGCCTTTAAGAAAGATGGCAGCGTCACCGCCGGTAACGCCTCAGGAATTAATGACGGTGCTGCCGCCCTTGTGCTGATGGAGCGCTCCGCCGCTGAAGCTCGTGGTCTGAAGCCAATGGCGCGAATGTTGGGTTACTCGGTAGCGGCGGTTGATCCCGCTATTATGGGTATTGGTCCCGCGCCCGCTGTGCGGCAGTTGCTTGAGAAAACCGGTGTGAGTATTGATGAGATCGATCTGTGGGAGGCCAATGAGGCTTTTGCGGCGCAGGCCTTATCAGTGACTCGCGAACTTGGCCTGGATCCACAAAAAGTGAATCCCAATGGCTCGGGTATCAGTCTGGGACATCCCATCGGCGCCACCGGCGCGGTGATTACTGTGAAGGCACTTTACGAATTGCAGCGTACAGGCGGGCGCTATGCCGTTTCTACTTTGTGTATTGGTGGTGGGCAGGGTATTGCAGCGCTTTTTGAGCGCTGCTAAACCTCAAAAATACCTGAACAGACAAGACCGGGACGGTAGACAAGTCCATAATCTGGTTAGTTGCTTCAACGGAATACAATAATGACTGTACTCACCCAGAGCTATTACTGCGGTGCCTCCGACACCCAGATTATCTACGAAACCATCGGTAATTATCTCGATCGCATCTGCGATCGATTTCCAGACAATGAGGCGTTGGTGGTTCGCCATCAGAATGTGCGTTGGACTTACCGGGAGTTTGGGCAACAGATCGATCGTCTTGCCACCGGTCTGCTTGCTCTGGGTATTGAACCCGGAGACCGGGTGGGTATCTGGGGGCCCAACAGTTTCGAGTGGGCCCTGGTGCAGTTTGCCACTGCCAGGATTGGCGCGATCATGGTGTGTCTCAATCCTGCCTATCGCTTGCACGAACTGGAATATGCGCTGAATAAAGTGGAGTGCAAGGCTATTGTCGCAGCGGAGAATTTTAAAACCAGTGACTACCTTGGCATGCTTGCGCACCTGGCACCAGAATTGGAGCAGTGCGCCCCCGGAGAATTGGTGAGCCAAAAACTGCCGCATCTGCGCCAGGTGATTCGTATGGGTGAAAATACTACCCTTGGCATGCTCAACTTCGAGCGTGTCTGTGAGCTGGGAGGCGATGCCGAATATCAGCGGGTAGCAATCCTGAAGGGCTTACTGCGCCCCGATGATCCCATCAATATTCAGTTTACCAGCGGTACCACCGGCTCCCCCAAGGGCGCCACACTCACTCACTGCAATATTCTGAACAATGGCTACCTGACGGGGAAGGGGATGCAACTGAGCGAGCGAGACAGGCTGTGTATTCCAGTGCCGCTCTACCACTGCTTCGGCATGGTACTGGGTAATCTCGCCTGCCTTGCTCACGGTGCCACGGCCATTTACCCGGAAGCCGCCTTCGACCCCTTAACGACATTGCAAACGGTGCAAGATGAAAAGTGTACGGCCCTGCACGGCGTTCCGACCATGTTCATTGCAGAGCTGGATCACCCGGAGTTTGCCAACTTTGATCTAAGCAGTTTGCGCACCGGGGTAATGGCCGGTGCGCCCTGTCCGGTGGAGGTGATGAACCGGGTTATCGAACAGATGCACATGGAGCACATCCTGATCGGCTACGGTCAGACCGAGGTAAGCCCCATTAATCACCTAACACTGCCTGGGGATTCGATGGAAAAGCGCACCCAAACCGTGGGTCGTGCTGTGCCCTGGGTGGAAATCCGCATTGTCGATGAAAATGGCATTGTTGTGCCCATCGGTGACAAGGGAGAAATATGCACCCGCGGCTACTCGGTCATGCGCGGTTACTGGAATGACGAGGAGCGCACGCGCGAGACCATTGATGCGGCTGGCTGGTTGCATTCTGGTGACATCGGCATCATGGATTCCGAGGGTTATGTACAGGTGGTGGGCCGCATCAAGGATATGCTGATTCGTGGTGGTGAGAATGTCTACCCCCGCGAAGTTGAGGAGTTTCTTTATACACATCCAAAAATCGCGGAGGTGCAAGTGTTCGGCGTGCCCGACGAGAGGTTGGGTGAGGAGGTGTGTGCCTGGGTGATGTTGTATCCAGAGCAAGAGATGACCGAGCAGGCGTTAAAGGACTACTGCAAAGACCAGATCACCCATTTTAAAGTGCCGCGCTATGTGCGTTTTGTCCACGAGTTCCCCATGACAGTCACGGGCAAGATGCAGAAGTTCGTGATGCGCGAGCAGATGACTGCCGAGCTGGAAAAATAGCCGGCCGGCGGTCTGAACTATTTGAGATCAGGGACTCTCCGTTTCGGGCCAGTAGCGCACGATGAAATTTCCCAGCGTGACGTGCTGGTCACCAGTCTTCACCGGGTACAGTATGCGGAATCGATCCGATCCCAGGAACAGTGCGCGCAGACTCTGTACTGAAAATTGTTTTAGACTTGCGGCTAACAAGCCCCCGAACGTTATCGGCGAATACTTTTATACCCAAATAGACAACGCAGGGTTTTAAGAAACGATGTAGATTGCAATCCATACAATAAAAAGGCACCGGGATTGACATGAATACTCAAGCAGGGCCTCTTGAAACAATGCGGCACGAGCCAATGCGTGTCAGACAATGGTCTATCGTTGCTATCTGTATTGGCATTCTGGCGCTGGATGGGTACGACGTGCTATCTATCGCCTTTGCTGCACCTGGTATTACTGCTCAGTGGGGCATTTCCAAAGCGACCCTGGGAGTAGTCCTTTCACTCGAACTGATGGGAATGGCGGTAGGCTCGATTCTGATGGGGGCCCTGGCAGATAACCGTGGACGACGGCCAACATTATTACTTGGCCTTGTTATTCTCAGCGTGGGAATGTTGATTGCCGGTGTTGCCCCCAATGTATTCATTCTCGGAGCCGCTCGCGTGTTCACAGGGATAGGCATTGGTGGACTCCTGGCGGCCGCAACGGCGACTTCATCTGACTTTTGCAATGACAAAAACCGTTCACTTGCTGTGGTACTCGTGGCCGGTGGTTTTGCCTTTGGCGTCTATCTGGGTGCGACATTCCTTGCACCCTTGCTCAACCAGTTTGACTGGCGCGTTACCTTTTATTTGGGCGCTTTTTTAAGCCTGATATTCATTCCGCTGGTGTACTTTTTCGTACCTGAGACTGTCACCTTTATTGAGCGTAAACGGCCGGATGATGCGCTGGAGCGTATACAGAAAATCATGAAGCGTTTGGGGCACACCATTCCCGAATCCCTGCCTTCCAGGGAGGCCCGAGCAGCTGAGCCGGTGGGTATTGCCAACTTGTTTAAATCTGGCTTGGGTCCCATTACCTGTATTCTACTCTTTGCCTATTTGGGCAATGTGGGAACCTATTATTATTTCGTAAAATGGATTCCTACGATCGTCACGGATATTGGCTATTCCACTTCCCAGGCAACCACCGTTTTAGGCGTTATCAGTTTGGGCGGGGTGATTGGGTCGATAGGGTTGAGCATCATTACCAGATTTATACCAATTCGGCCTTTGATGGCGCTCTGTTTGATCGCCGCCTCGATAGGGGTTGCCGCGTTTCCTTACTTTATGGAGACGCTGCAGAGCATGAAACTCGTGGGATTCATAACAGGCCTATTTATTTTCGCGGCTATCTCCGGGTTTTTCGGTCTCTTTGCCGTATCTTACCCATCTTCACTTCTGGGTTCCGGTTCCGGTCTGGTGTTGGGCATTGGTCGTGGGGGCGCGGTATTGGGGCCAATGATCCCGGGTTTCTTGTTTGCAGCAGGCATGGTGCTGGAAAATATTGCCATTATAATGGCGGGGGGCTCGTTTTTGGCCGGTGTGGCAGTGTTGTTTTTACGACCGCAAAAAAAATGAGCATTACACGTCGGCAAACGATATGTAACCAATGAGCCCGTTTTCTGGTTCCTTACATTTAAACGATACTGTTAGTTGCCATTAAAGACTGGTTTTCTCTTTTCGACAAAAGCTGTCAACGCTTCAACAGTATCATTGCTGACCAGCATGCATTCCTTTTCTTTTTGGATGCCATAATCCAATGTTGCGTCCACAGCTTGACGAAGCAATCGATTAATCGTCAATTTTGTTCCTTCAATTGCCATGCGTGGCCCGCTGCTCATCCGCATGGCGATTTCTTGCGCTTTTGTCATGAGCATGTCAGCAGTCACCACATGTCGAATAAGACCAATATCCTGTGCTTCGGCGGCGGTTAATCGATCTCCGGTGAGCAAAAATTCCTTGGCATTATTGATCCCCAGAAGTAACGGCCAGATGGCGGCACCACCATCGCCTGCAACATAACCGGCGGTTACGTGCGTATCGGCGAAAACCGCGTTTTCTGAAGCAATGACAAAATCGCAAAATAAGGCCAATGTGGATCCAAGCCCCATGGCATAGCCATTGACAGCAGCAATGATCGGCTGTGGCACATCGAGAAGATCCATAATGATCTTGTGTCCTTCTTCGGTCATGGCATCGATTTGTTCACGATTCATGCTCAGGCCGTGCTTTAGATCTCCCCCGGCACAAAACGCTGACCCGGCCCCCGTTAAAATAATTGCCCTCGTTTGTTTATCCTGTGCTATATCCGCGAATACCTGCGAGAGCTCTTTGTGTAGATACTGATCAGTGGCATTGCGCGCTTCCGGTCTGTTAAGGGTGACGGTTAGCACGCCTTCGCTGCGACAAAATTTTATAAAGTCGTAGTCCTGATAGTTCATCATGGTCTCCCGGTAGTTACTGCGAAGGCGGTTGTGGGCTATTGATTTGTTTCTGACCAGTACCGCACAATGAAATTCCCCAAGGTGACGGGCTGCTCTTCGCCATTACTGTGCCAGCTGAAATCATAGTGAACGGCGAAACCTTCTTCACGTACTTCAACGCGTTCCACCGTAAATTGCAGTGACAGCTGGTCCCCTGCTTTAACTGGGCGCAGTATGCGAAATCGATCCGATCCCAGGAACAGTGCACGTAAATTCTGCAGCTCAACGTTTTCGAAATAGACCGAGTGGATCAGAGAAAGCGTAAACATGCCTGGTGCGACGATGGTGCCAAATGGCGAAGCGGCACAGCGCTCTTCATCAAAGTGAAACCAGTCCAGCTGATTTACCGAACGGCAAAATTGCTGAATCATCTCTTTATTGGCAATGAGTGGCTCGGAGGTGAATAGCACCTGGCCTGTGCGTGACTGGAAATCTTCCAGCCCGGTGATGACGAGTTTTCCGCTCATTATTCGAAATACACCTCTGCTTCAATTTCCACCGACATACCCATGGGTAGTGATGCCATACCCACCGCCGCGCGCGAGTGGGCGGCCACTTCCGGAGGAAAGGCCTGGTTGATCAGGTTGGAGAAGGCGTCTATCACCGGCGTCTGTTGGGTAAAATCCGGCGTGCAGTTGACCATGCCAAAAACACGGCCAAACGCGGTAATGCGATCCAGCGATCCCAACTCGGCCTTCAGGCTGCTCAGAATGGCGAGACTAGTAAGTTGGGCGGCCTCTGTGGCCTGTTCCAGGTTCAGGTCCTGACCGACTTTCCCGAACAAGTTAGTGGCGAGGGTGCCATCCGCATTGAGAGGTCCGTGGCCTGAAACCAGGGCGCGGTTACCTATCACTCGCACAAAGGGGAACTTGGCGACGACCCCTGGGGGTAACTGAATAGGTCCGGGTAAAGTGAAACCCAGCTCGGCGATTTTATCTGCTACTGCGTCGTTGCTCATTGCACATTCCTCATGCTTGTTGATTGCTCATAATACTGTCGCCATTGACCTGATCCAGTGTGGCCGCTCCCATGAAGATCATGTCCCGCTCCACCTCTGAGCGCAGCAAGTGCAAGGCTCGTTCTACCCCTTGCTGGCCGCCGGCGGCAAGGCCGTAGCAGTAAAGACGCGAACCAGTGCAGGCGGTTGCACCCAGGGCAATGGCTTTGAGTATGTCTGTGCCTCGGCGTATGCCGGAATCAAAGATGACTTCTACCTGGTCGCCCACCGCGTCCACAACAGCGGGCAGCATATCCAGTGTGGCGGGGGCGGTGTCAAAGTGGCGTGCTCCCTGGTTGGAAAGAATCACCGCAGACACGCCGGCATCTACTGCGGCACGCATGTCTTCTACTGCTACCAATCCCTTTACCGCAAAGGGTCCATCCCATTGCTGGCGCATCCATGCCAGGTCGTCCCAGGTGATATTGGTGATTAACTGATGTGCCAGCCAATTCATATCTCGTTCCGGGGAATCCATATATTTGTCGTAGAGACCGAAGCCAGGCATAGGTACAGTGCCGAAGGCCCAACGTGGGTGACACGCTATAGAGGCCATCGCCTTGAGCGTGAAAGCCGGGGGAACGCCGAATCCGCTGCGAGCATCGCGCTCCCGGTTACCGTGTACCGGGTTGTCCACGGTGACAATTAGAGCATCGTATCCAGTATCTTTGGCCAGCTGAATCATGTCTGCCATCACTTCCCGTGAGCGGCATGGCTGTAGCTGGAAAAACCGTGGGCCCTCTGAAGCTGCGGCGATATCTTCCGGGCGGGTATTGGTCCAGCCTGACATGGCAAAGGCAGTGCCGTATTTGTGGGAGGCCCGGGCCACGCCAATCTCCCCCTGGCGGTGTAGATATTTCAGCCCGCCCGCAGGGCCCGCGAAATAGGGCCACTCTATGCGCTGGCCGAGCACCGTTGTGGAAGCGTCTACGCTTTCCACGCCGCTGCAATAGCGGGGTTTCAAACAGTAGCGGCCAAAGGCAGCTGTATTTGCGGTCAGTGTGGTTTCGTCGTCGGAGCCGCCATTGACGTGATCGAAAAGAGGAAAGGGCAGGGCGCGCTTTGCCGCTTTCCGCAAGTCTGCGATGTTATGGCATTTGCTCATTTTCCGGCTGAAGGCCACCTTGTTATCGCTCATTTCGCGTCTCTATGCTCGTGCTTTTAAAGTGCTAAGTATTGTCAATCTTTGCAGTTCGCGCCTTGTTAAATTGAGTAAGTCGGTAGTCTTGAGTAGGGCGTTGACTGACCATATTCCCACTTTGATAAGGCGAAATTCCGGGCCGCTGATAAGCTCCATCAAAATAATACCTGGAAGCTAATCATGTTGGACTCATACCTGTTCCGCGTATTTGTCATTCCCTCGGCAGTCTTTCTGTCGGTAGTGTTCGGCGGCTCTTACGGTACTGGCAGAGAGGTGATGGAGTTTATCAGCCGGCACGGCCCGATGGGCGGCCTGCTGTCGATTATCGCAGTCGTCGTGACTTATAGCGTATTACTATTTGCGACCTTTGAATTGGCAAGGTTGTTCCAGCACTACGAATACCGCAGTTTTTTCGAGAAACTACTGGGGCGATTCTGGTTTTTGTATGAGATTGTTATTCTTCTGGGCATGATTATAACCCTGGCTGTGTGTACCACCGCCGCCGGTGTCATCGCAGATTCCCGTTTCGGTTTTCCGGCCTGGGCTGGCAGCGTGGCCCTGCTGTTGATTGTGTTTGTGCTGACCTATCAGGGCCGTGCATTGGTGGAGAAAACCATGATACTGGCGGTATTGTCCCTCGGGGCTGTGTTGGTGGCCCTGGTGGTGCAATTGGCCGGAGAGCCCGCCGAGCAAATTCGGGCAGCTTTTGCCAGCGAGCCGGTGCAGTGGGATGCCTGGCAAGGTGGTATGCAATATGCGCTGGTTAACGGTGGCTTTATCCCGTTGTTACTGTTCTGCGCCCGAGGTATTCAAAGCCGTTCTCAAGCGGGTATGGCTGCAGTTACGGCAGCTACCTTTGCCGTTATTCCGGGCCTGGTTCTCCATTTTTCTTTCATGAGCCTCTATCCGGCAATTACAACGGAAGAATTGCCCGCCTATCAGCTGATGAGCACAGTGGGTTCTCCCCTGTTCCTGGATATTTATATTGCGGTTCTCTTCGTGTTGGTCGCCCAGACTGGCGTCGGCATGTTGCAGGGCTTTCTGGAACGGATTGATAGCTGGCACACCGAGCGTTTTGACCGGCCCCTCAATCATTTGGGTCACGGTCTGGTAGCTGTCGGAATGGTTGCAGGCAGCATGGCCCTCGGCAGTATGGGCATTATCGCCTTGATACTCACGGGATACACTTTTCTCGCGCTGAGTTTCATCCTGGTGTTTGCGGTGCCGCTTCTGACCCGAGGAATGTGGCTGATATTTCGCGCGCAGTAAAATCACCTGAAGCGTCTGTGGTAGCGCGGCTTGTCACTGGGGTAGCGCTGTGGTCAAATCTGAGTTCCAGTCTGCCACAGAAATCCAATAATGCTTGAGGCTGAACACTCAACCATCGGCCCCATCGGGACGATCATTGCACAGGCCATCGAAGGAGCGGGGCAGGATCCCGCTGCGCTGTTTGCCGAGGCGGGCCTCGACCTGGACGCTTTGCGTGACCCCCATGTGCGGATGCCAGCGGATGCTCTGCAATCCCTGTTATTGCTGGCTCAAGAGCGTCTTAATGACCCGATTTTCGGTCTGCGCCTCGCGAACTACGTTCATCCGACTTCTTTTTATTCCCTGGGAATTGCGATGTGTTTCAGTGAAACCCTGGAGGATTTTCTGGATCGCTACGTCAAGTATTACCGGCTGATCACTACCAACGATGCCCTGGAGACCAGTGTTGAGGACGACTTCTATTCCCTAAAGGCCACCCCACGTGAGGGTATGCCTTTGATTCCCATTCGAGTGGACGGGTTCGCGTCGTTGACGGTGAGCACAATTCGAGTTGCCCTTGGAAGTGATTTTAAACCCCAGTCAGTGTCACTCGCCAGGCCCAGGCCCCTGGGCGTTGAGAACAAGTATGAAGAGCTGTTTGGCTGCCCCGTCATCTTCGATACAGCCGTGACCGCTCTAGTAATCTCACGGGATGATTTGGCCAGAAAGCTTCCTGCGGCTAATCCTGAATTGACTAAGATGTATGAGCAGCTCACTGTAGACCACCTGGCGAAAATAGATCGAGCTGACTTCCCGGCCAGGGTGCACAAGGAATTGATAAAATTATTGCCCACTGGCGTGTCGGGGAAAGACCTGGTGGCTCAGGCTCTGAATATGAGCACCCGCACACTTTACAACAAGCTCGAAAGCTCGGGAACCACTTATCGTGAAGTGTTGGACGATACACGTCGAGATCTGGCGGAGGGCTATATTCGTCAGGACCTGCCCATCTACGAAATAGCTTATCTGATAGGGTTTTCAGATACCGCCAATTTTTCTCGGGCGTTCAAGAAGTGGACAGGAAAGTCTCCCATCGAGTTTAGAGAGGTGGAATCTCCCAACGCGGGCTAGGCTGCCCTCGGCCTTTTCTTTTGACCCCACACTTGCCCATTTTGATATGGGGGCCTTCAGGCGGTTGAAATACAGTCGCTGACTCTGTTTTGTTTTAATCGAGGACATTATGTCAGCCCAAAGTCTCTATCAGGGCGATACCTATTTCGACCTTATCCTCAAGGGCTTGCAGCGCTGGCCGGAGCGTGAAGCAATAGTTGATGCCGGTGGAGTGAGCCTCACCTACGCTGAACTTGAAGAGCGTATATGGAGGGTTGCAAGAGTATTGAGAGATGCCGGGCTGAAACCTGGTGATGGTGTCGCACAATTGGCTGCGAACCGTGTCGATACATTTGCGACAATGGCGGCCACGCTGGCAAATGGAATGCGCTATACGCCGCTGCACCCGATGGGGTCCCTCGAGGATCAGTTATTTATCCTGGATGATGCCGAGATCAAACTGCTGGTTGTAGACGTTCCCTATTTTTCCGAGCGTGGTATAGCGCTGCAAGAGGGCGCATCGGACGCGCTTCATGTTTACACATTGGGTGAAGCAGAGTTCGGTAGCAGCTTGCCTGTACTGGCCGATCAGGCAGAACCAGAGATGCTTTCAGAACTGCCGGGCTTCGATGATATTGCCTGGGTAAGTTATACCGGCGGCACCACGGGTAAGCCCAAAGGTGTCATCATGACCCAGGGAAGCATGGCGGCAAAAAGCGTAATTTCCATGGCCGAATGGCAGTGGCCGAAGGAAATTCGCTACCTGGCCTCATCGCCGATCAGTCACGCGGCGGGCTTCTTGCTGATTCCAACCTTTCTCAATGGCGGCAAGGTTTACCTGACGTCGGGCTTCGATCCTGATCAGGTGTTGGACCTGGTGGAAAAAGAACGCGTCAACACTCTGTTTTTGGTGCCGACCATGATCTATGTCCTCATGGACCACCCTCGCATCCGCGGCGCTGATCTGTCCAGTATCGAATCGATTATTTACGCTTCCGCACCCATGTCACCCACTCGCCTGCGTGAGGCCCTACAACTATTTGGCCCAGTCATGCTTCAGTGCTATGGGCAGACCGAGTGCATTCACCTGACTATGATGCGCAAAGAAGAACACACTCTGGAGAAACCCGAGCGACTTGCATCCTGCGGCAAGCCCCCCGCAGGAGTAAGGATGGCGCTATTGGATGAAGGCGGTGATGAAGTCGCGCCCGGTGAGGTTGGCGAGGTGTGCATCCGCAGCGCGGCAGTAATGCGCGGTTACTGGAAAAGACCAGAAGCAACGGCGCAGGCGCTGGCTGGCGGTTGGCTGCATACCGGTGACCTGGCGCGGCAGGATGAGGAGGGCTTTTACTACTTGGTCGACCGCGCCAAAGACATGATTATCAGCGGAGGCTTCAACATCTATCCGCGAGAAGTAGAAGACGTGTTAACCGCCCATCCAGCGATTGCCCTGGCTGCAGTGATTGGCGTACCTGATGAAAAGTGGGGAGAGAAAGTTGTTGCGGTCGTAGTGCCCAGAGAGGGTCAAACGGTGCAGCCACGAGAATTAATTGAATTGGTAAAAACCCGTAAGGGCGCAATCCAGGCGCCGAAACAAATAGACGTGGTCGATGCCCTGCCGCAGACAGCGCTGGGCAAAACCGATAAGAAGGCTCTGCGCAAGCAGTACTGGGGCGACAGAGAAAGAATGGTCAACTGACCAGCACTTTACATTAATTGACCGCAGGTAATAATTTACATACTGTATGGTAGGTATGTATAAATGATCTAACGAAAGAAGAGGCAAAGCTATGAGTAGCACACAGGCAGTATCAGCTGATCAGGCCGCGGAAGAGGCCTTGCTGGCCAGAATCCAGGCGGGTGAGTTGATCGAGGATATGGATGATCTTACCCCGCGATACAAGGCCATTCTGCAACGTACTTTGGAGATTGCAGCCCAGAGTGAGGTCACCGTACTGACCTGGGCATACACCGCTTATAAAGTCGCCCCGGATATCGGTGCCAAGGTGGCGATCTGCGGCACCATCCAGGATGAGGTGGGTCATGCCCATCAACAGGGCATGCTCTACGAGCGTTTTGGTGTGGACATGCAAAAACTGGCCTTCGAGGCGGACCCAAATAAATACTGGTCTTTGCCGATTATGGAATTTCCCGTCCGTAACTATGCAGAGTTTGTCGTATCCCAGGCGTTCCTGGATCGCGCCGGCCGATTTACCACCTGGGATCTGGAGTTGCATTGCAGTTTTGCTCCGTACCGCAGGACCCTTAAGAAAGTAAATTTCGAAGAGGCGTTCCATTTCCGCCACGGTGCGATGTGGACCAAATACTACTTTAACCAAAACGATGAAACAAAAAAGATGGTGCAGGATGCGGTTAACTGGATCTTCCCCTGGGGATACCACTGGTATGGCAGGCCCGATCACCTCAAGGGCCACCCCGACCAGCTCACCTACAAAGTACGGGAGTGGTCGAATGACACTATGCGCGCTAAATGGCTGAAATCTGCCACTGACTTCGCGGATAGAACAGGCCTTGATGTTCCAGCCAAATTCGATGAGGAAAAGCAAGATTATGTCATCGATGGCATGCCGTACCCGATGACTTTTGATTCCGAGAAAATGGATTGGGAGTGGGAGGAGACAACCTGGGACCGGGCGATAGGCAATTTCAAAACAGGAGGCCCCATGCGCCCGGCCTGTTACGAACGGCTCCAGAGGGAAGAGTGGGGAGACAAGTTGTGGTAAACGAAACTGCTGTGCAGGCCGCACTGGGCACAGTGATGGATCCGCATATGAACGTCAGCCTGCCGGACATGGGAATGATCCGCCGGGTGGACATCGACGAGAATGGTTTGGTCGATGTGGGCTTGGTTTTTCCCTGTGTAGGCTGTCCGGCCTGGGATCTGATACAGGCTGAATTGAAAGAGGCAGTTGGCGCGGTAGCAGGCGTTTCCCGGGTCAAGGTGAAAGTTGAGTGGAGTCATGAATGGAACCGCAACGACATCACCCCCGAGGCGCGTATCATCGCCAGAGATCACGGATATTGCATTTAGGAGCTCCCCAAGATGGGTTTAGTTAAAGACAAAATACCCCTACCAGTCACTACCTACGATTATTACGAGGTGTTTGCCAGGGAAGAGATGGATGGCGATCTGGCACACATAGGCTGCCTGAGCGCACCGAACCACGAAACCGCAGTGTCCCAAGCCTGGCTTATGTACTCCGAGAAAATCTGGGTCGAAATGTGCATGGTGCGACGGGACGATGTCATTTCGATTGTTGCGCCTAACGATATTTTAGGAACTGCTTGAGCGGTGTCTAGCGACGGGGTCAAAAAGCCGGACACAGGCCAGAAAGAGGTCTTTGGCGAAATCTATGACGAAAAGGTTGCCTGCCCTTGGTGCGACTCACACAACACCTGTGTGGTGAGCCCTTTTGGCGGGACTGTATCCGAGATATCGATGAAGTGTAACGACTGCCAGAGTTCTTTCGGTTGGATGAAGTGGGAAGGCAAACTACCCGGTGATTAGTCGCCGCAGTGGTCTTTGGCCGATATGGCAAATCAATAATTTTGAACTGAGGACAAGTAAGTGAGAATCAGCGAACAGGCAAAAAAAGAATTTATCGCGGAGATGCTTTGCATCGCCGACACCGATTGGGTATTGGGTCACTGGTACATAAAAGTCATGCTCAACGGTCGCAGTCTCACCGACTGCAGCGCATTTGCAGGTATGGCCCAGGATACTCTGGGACATACCCGCGCGATGTTCCGCTACCTCGAGGAAGAGCTGGACTTGCCCGAGCATCAACTGGAGTTCGGCAGAAGCCGCGAGCAGCTGCACGATATGCAGATGCTGTCCTCTCCGCCCGAAAACTGGGGAGACTTTCTGATTTGCACTTTCCTCGCGGAGATTGCTGTGTGGCGCATGCTGCATACCTTTAAGGACAGCAGCTCGATCACCGATGTGAAAGGCATGGTGAAGCATTTCGGAAAGGAAATGTATTTCCATCGCATTGGACTGGAAGGTTGGCTCAAGGCGGCGGATGAATCAGATCGCGTTGATATGCGTGAAGCATTGGTGCGCCGCGCTCCGCTGGTGTTGGCCTGGTTTGACGACAAAAATCGCTCCGGTACTGACTTGTTAATGCAAGAAGGTGTGCGTTCCAACTCGGTGTGGGATGCCCGACTGGGCTTTATCGATGACTCACTAGGTAAATTGACTGCGGCACTGGACATTAGTGACGAGGAACTGACTTCGATTATGGGGAAGGGAATCGACGGCGATTGGGACAGTGTGCGTCGCCGCACTACCGGTTCAATCCTGCCTGACACTCTCTGGGAGTTTATGATTCCCACGGATCCTGACACTGTGGCGCTACGACGTCCACTGGGGGTGAGTATTGATGACAACCTCGATCTATTCGATCGCGCTGAGTATGCCGAAGACGACTGATAAAACCACAAAGTTGAGATAAAAAGAGGAAAGTTAGAATGAGTAAACGAGGACTGGCGATTGTCGGTATTGGTGAGGTGCCGACTAATCGTGACCCTGAGCGCACCCGCTGGGACATCCTACTGGACGTCTGTAAGGAGGCGATTCGCGACGCAGGTATCGACAAAAATCAGGTTGGCGCTGTTATTTCCAACAACCCGATGGCACAACCGAGTATGCAAAATGATATGTCCCTGGGAAAGATTCCCGAAGTAATGGGGTTGGAAGGTTGTCGGGACATCGCCATCTGTAATGCTGGCGGAGCGTCTACTACAAACTGCCTGAGACTAGCAGAACAGCATATTGAAAGCGGGCAGGCTGATTACGTCCTGGTACCGCACACCACAATTCAGTCTGACATCCCGCCCCAGCAGTTGATCAACTTCTTTGCTACAGCGCCACTGGATAAGCAGTTTGAGTACCCCTATGGTGTCACCTTCAATGGCTCTATGGGCCTGATTACTCAGCGCTACTTGTACGAGACCGGCGCTACTGAAGAACAGCTTGCCGCTGTAACGGTTTCCCTGCGTGCCTGGGGCGCATTGGATCCGTTGTCGATTTTTTACGGTAAGCCGATCACACTGGAAGACGTCATGAACTCCCGCATGATTAGCACACCGCTGAAAGCCAAGGAGTGCAATCTGCTGGCCGATGGCGGTGGCGCTATGTTAGTGACCTCTCATGATATCGCGAAAGAGATGGGCGACAAGGCCGTATTCAAACGCGGACACGGCACGCGCTTTATGAGTGCGACACCTTTTATGCGTGAAGATGTTTTTCACCGCAAAGCCTATCGTGAATCCAGCCAGGATGCGCTGGCACAAGCCGGACTGTCCATTCACGACATGGATCTTCGCCAGATTTACGGCGCCTATCCCTACACCCAGTGCAGTGCACTGGAAGGCTATGGGGTTTGTGAAGAAGGTCAGGGTGCCAGCTTGTGGGCCGATGGCCGCTGTGGCCCGGGCGGTGATCTACCCTGCACAACCATGGGCGACGCGACAGGTCGCGGTCATACCGGTTCGGGAGTGAGTATGGCTTTCTATCTCGATACGGTTCGGCAGCTACGCGGCCAGGCGGGGGAGCGTCAGGTTGATAACTGCGAACACGCGATTCTTACCACTTCAGGCGGATCGGTGATGAACACCTGCACCACAGTCTTCGGGAGGGCGCCCCAATGAGCGAATACAAAAAACCGTTGCCGGAAATCCAGCCCTACAGTCAGGGCTTTTGGGATGGCACGAAAGAACACAAGCTGCTGATTCAACATTGCAACAGCTGCGATGCGAATATTTTTTATCCCAGGCGCGACTGCCCCAAGTGCTGGAGTCAGGATCTGGGTTGGATCGAGTCATCTGGTAAAGCCACGGTCTACACCTACTCGGTGACGCTGGAAGGTGTAGAGGAGATGTTTGTCGAGGATCTGCCTATTATTCTTGCTTGGATCGATCTTCCTGAGGGCATTCGCATGCACACTAATTTGGTGGAATGTGAGCCGGAGGATATCAGTATCGGAATGGAGGTCGAGGTGGTGTTCAGGGATGTCACCGACGAGGTTACCCTCCCTTTTTTCCGCCCGGTAAAACAGTAATGTCCGAGCCGAGTTGGGGTCTTTGGGGAACCTGGGAGGAGACCGAGCAGCACCTGGGTAAAGTGGTGGGCCAGTCGATTGGCCCGGATCCTGTCGAACAAGGCTCCATCCGCCGCTGGCTTGAACCCAAGGAATTTGCGTGCGATATCCACGCCAACGCGGATGCGGCAAAGGCGGCTGGCTATGATGACGTGGTTGCCCCGGCCTCAATGGTTTTCACCTACGGTATTGCACCTTACTGGAGCCCAGGCGACGAGCCGGCACAGATTGACGATGAACCCACCCAGATTCAGATCCCGGTTATCTTTGATGTGCCTGCCCCGTGCGACAAGAGTTTTGCCACCAGTATTGAAGTAGAGTTCTTTGATCCCCTGTACCCCGGGGACGTGGTGACCTGCACCTCGAAGCTGGTGGACATCAAGCACAAGGAACTGAGTGTGGGGAAGGGTGCTTTCCTGCGCCAGGAAGACACCTACACCAAGCAAAGCGGTGAGGTGGTGGCGATTTCCTACCTGGATATATTCCGGTTTGTCGCATCAACCCAGGAGGGCGACTCGTGAACTCCACAGCCGATATCCGTTTATCCGAAATCTCTGCAGGTGACGAACTGCCATCGATAGATATTCCCATCACCCTGCAGCGACTGGTTATGGAGGCGGGAGCCAACCGCGATTTATCCCTTATGCATCACGACGGAGACGTGGCAAGGGCAACCGGTGCACCCGATGCCTTCGCCAACACCTATTTCCTGATGGGGATGTTTGAACGATTGATGCGCGACTGGGCTGGACCCAAAGCGCGCATTCGAAAAATCGGCCCCCTGAGGATGATGATTTTTAATGCTGTGGGCGACACGGTTTCTTTTAAGGGGCTGGTTGAATCAATCGATGCAGCCGCCGGCACTGTCGCTTTGGATATGTGGGTGGAGAGTGATCGGGGTAAAACCGTCACCGCCAAGGCCGTACTCGACCTCGGGGTGTAATTCTGACAAAACTTCTGTCCTTGCCAATTCGCCCGCTTGCCTCATAATAAAAAATACTCGGTAGAAAAAAACGGAGCAAGCATGAGTGATACGGTGCCGGATTCGCCGCACACCAGCTACATTGGCAGTGTCATCTGCATTGCCAGAACACTCGACGGCTATGGTCTTGACGGAACTGCGGCACTGGCCGAGGCGGGTATTGATATCCACTCGACTCCAGCATTTGACGCGCGCGTGCCCGTCGGGCTGTTGCACAAGGCAGTGATTGCCCAAGGTGGCAGCAAAATTGACCCCCTGTTCGGGATTAAATACGCCGAATCCGTAAACCCAGCGACCTATCACGCCTTTGGTGTAATGCTGACATCGTCGACCACCCTGCGAGCCTTCTGTATGCGCTTACAGCGCTACTGGGCCTACATCAATACGGGAGACAAAATCTACTTTGATGGACATGGCAGGTTGCAGTACCAGCAGATCGTGCTTCCCGAATTATTCGAGGAACCCTACGAAAACCTGCTGCACGAATCCGCCTGGGTGGCTACCATGCTCAAGTTGATACGCATGGTATCGACTCCCAAGTTCTCGCCACAGCGCATCTCCATGGCCTTTGCAAAACCGGAAGGCTTTACCGATGAATATGACTCCTATTTTAGCTGCCCTATCGAATATTACGCCCAATCCACAGTCATTTACTTTCAGCAAGAGGATCTCGATCTCCCTCTGGCGGGTGGTAATGCCGAGCTGGGACGACACAGCGAGAGCCTGGTCTACCACTACCTTAAGACGTTCATCGAAATCGATGTTCTCAATGCCTCTCGTATGGCGTTGTTTGAACTGCTGCCACGAGGTCAGTTTTCATTGGACATTCTGGCTGATTCATTGGACAAGGATGAACAGCAGCTCTCAGTCGAGTTGAAGCAAGCAGGAACCAGCTATCAGCAATTGCTGGGTGATACTCGCCGGGAACTGGCGGAGGAATATATCACCCGTGCAGATCTCACCGTAAACGAAATTGCCTATATGTTGGGCTTCTCTGACTGCAGCAATTTCGCTCGCAGTTTCCGTCGCTGGACCGGGTCCTCACCCACCGATTTTCGCGAAAACCTGCAGGGCCATTGACAGTGCCAACGGCTGGACGGCGCAGTAATCAGGATCGACGGGAGCAGAGCATTGAACAGGTTCTAGGTGCGGCTCTGGGTCTTTTTGTCAGCCGTGGCTACGGGTCGACCAGTATGGATGATATCGCGCGTCAGGCTGAACTGACCAAGGGCGCGGTGTATTTCTATTTCAAGGGTAAGTCTGCACTGTTGCTGGAGTTACTGGAGCAGTCCACCGCTCTTTATACCAGTATCTTTGAGCAGATGCGCAAATCCGAGACCACTGCCGGGAATCAGCTGGAAATGTTTGTAGAATGGGCAGCCGGGGTTGGGGTAGAACACAACGAGTTGTTATTGCTGCCGATATTAATGTCGCTGGAGTTCTACGGTCAGGACCAGGCGGTGGGGCAAACCCTCGACCGGCTCTATGACCAGTACCATGAAGAAATGGAACGGGTTGTAAAACTAGGGCAGGAGCAAGGTGAGTTCGATGAATCGCTGGCTCCCCGGGAAGAGGCAGCGGTGCTGGTCGCCTTCACTGATGGCATGTTGCTTGAGTGGATCCGCCGTAGCAAACGCCTGGATGGCAAGCGTCTGGTGCAGAGCGCCAAGGCGTTGATAGCTGGTGGATTGCGCAAGCAATCAATTGTCCTTGGAAATGCCTGAATTGCTATAAGTCTCGTCGTGCGTGATTGCTAAAATCGAATAAATCCACCCCGACTGGCACGGCGATCTCGCAATGGCTTCAGCTTGCTCAGCTATTGGCGAGAAATTTGTCTACTTATTCGCTAGTCCCCTGAGCTATCTAGAACGCAGCCACATTTTCGGAACGAATCCCTGATTAAAGTACGGAGCATGAGGATGATAGAAAAAGTTATAAAACGGTCCAGAAAAAGCCTAACCACCCTGGTTGTGACTGCGGTAATTGGTCTTTCGGCGAGCCTGGCGATAGCACAGGAAAGCGAGTCAACACAGATATTGTTTAAAAACGTCAATATATTTGACGGCTTTAGCGAGGAGTTGATCACAGGGATGAGTGTTCTCGTTGAGGGGAATATGATCAAAGAGCTTGGCAAATCTATTTCTGCTCCGGGTGCAATTGAGGTCGATGTCGCTGGTAGAACCATGACACCTGGTCTTATCGACATGCACCAGCACGTGATGCTGAATCCCCCTGAGGGAACGGCGGCTTATCAGACTCGCTGGGACGAATCTTCTGGCGGCGCATTTGCACAGCACCACCTGGTTCACAACATGCTGATGAAAGGAATTACCACAATACGAGATATCGCCGGCGATCCGCTGGATCTGGCGAAGGCGATCGATCAGGGATACCTACCTGGCCCGAGAATTTATTCTTCGGGTGGAGCCATCTCCCAAACTGGCGGCCACGGTGACTGGGCGGCCCGCAATGTTCCCCCTGAAATTCTTTGGGAGCACAAGGATGTAACCCAAGCGTCTCAGATGAGCTGGGTGGTCGATGGCCCCGATGAGGTGGCCAGAGCCGTGCGCATGAATATGCGCCGGGGTGCTGCTTTCACTAAGGTGATGGGAGGGGGCGGTGTAGCAAGCGAATTTGATCCTCTGGAAATCATGGGCCTCGCCGAGGATGAGGTGGCCAGGGCGGTGGAGATATCTGCTGACAACGGCACCTACGTGGCGGTGCACGCATACCACGATGCCTCCTACAAACGATTGCTGGATCTTGGCGCCAGAAGCTTCGAGCACGGCTTTCTGATTTCCGAAGATACCGTCAAACGCATGAAAAAAATGCAAAAGGCGGGCGATGATATTGTCTGGTCATTCCAGTGTCATATGAGCGTTAACTCATTTGGATCTTATGAGTCGATGCCCGCTTTCTTTTCACATCAGCAGAAACTAAAAGGTGTGGCTGTTGGTAAGGGTGCAAGAAACGTCGCCAAGTGGATGAACAAACACGATGTATTTACGGTGGGCGGCTCTGACATGTTCACCCCTGGGTTGGTGGGACGTATTAAAGAAGACCTGACCTGCAATGTTAAGGCTGGCTATACTCCTGCCGAGGCCCTGAAGCACTGGACTGGAAACGCTGGCATTGTGCTTACCTGGTCCGGTCCGAAAAATCCCTATCCTGCTCACAAGCTCGGTACGATTGCACCGGGCGCCTATGCAGACCTGCTGCTGTGGGATGGCAACCCTCTGGAAAACATTGATCTGATTTTGGACGAGGACAAACTGCAGTTGGTTATGAAAGATGGCCTAGTCTATAAAAATACCCTGGTAAACCCAGGCCATCCTGATTTCCGTCCGGCGCGGGCCCCTTTGACGCGTCAGTAGGTTCCGCTCTAAATTCCTACCTCAATCACGGGAGTTGAATGTGAAGGTGAAAGCTAATGCACCAATACTTTTCGCGGGGGCCTTGCTGCTGGTGACTATCTCCTGTGCAATAACCTGGAAGATCGCGCGAACTACTATACCCGAAGAGCCTGTGTACGTGGTTGGTGCTGTTAGCGTTCTCGATCCCCAGAGACTACCCCTTTATCAATCTATCGCGCAGCCCATTGCGCATGAAGCCGGAGGCTATCTACCCCAGGCGATGGGTAGCCCACAAATGCTGGAAGGAGAGTTGCCTGCACCGGGACAATTTTTCGTAGAGCGATTTCAATCACAGGAGGCATTGCAGCGCTTCCTCACTGCCATGGATGACAGTGGTGCGCTGAAGTTGAGAGACGAGGTGGCCAAGGTACATTTCATGCTGGCACTTCCCGCCTATAGGGGACATCAGGAGTGAATAGATTGTTGAAGGGAGTGCTCCTGTTGCTCTCTTGCAGTGCTACCGCCGAGCCAGGGCAAGTCCAAACACCGGCTTCGCACCTGGAAGTGTCTCGTATCGCATTTGGGTCCTGTGCATTTCAATCGTTGGATCAGCCGATTTTTAACGCCGTGGTGAAAGCTGAGCCCGACATGTATTTGTCACTGGGTGACGCTATATATGGTGATTACGATATCGCCACAAAAACCGTTTTCGAAGTGACACCACAAACCTTGCGCCGTGATTGGCAAGTGTTGGCGGACAGTCCCGACTGGCGTAATCTTGTTGCACATATTCCGGTGATGTCCACCTGGGACAATCATGATTACGGCCACCACAGCGCCGGGGCCGAATTCCCGTTCAAGGCCGAGTCTGAGGAAATATTTCTGGATTTTTTCTCTGAACCTGCAAATTCCGAACGAAGAAAACGTCCCGGCGTGTATGACAGTAAAATATTTGGTCCCGAGGGACGACGAGTGCAAGTCATCCTGCTGGATACTCGCAGCTTTAAAACCCCGCCCAATCTTGCTCACCGAGTAGAAGGTGCCGGTGGCAGCCTTGGAAAATACGCGCCGAATAGCTCTCCTGGGGCCACGTTGTTAGGTGGTGATCAATGGCTGTGGCTCGAACGCGAATTGGAACGCTCCGCGGAATTGCGCTTTATAGCCTCGAGCGGACAAGTTGTGGCGAATGAAAAGGGTATGGACGAGTGGGGCAACTACCCACTGCAACGCGATCGGCTCTTGAGGTTGATTACAACTACGACCCAGGGCAGGGTGATACTGCTTTCGGGAAATGCGCACTTTTCCGAGGTGTCTGCAGTCGATATTGGGTCCACTCGCGTTGTAGATTTTACCTCTAGTGGACTTACCCACGTTAATAAAAAGTATTCGCAGGCAGCTAACAACTATCGTGTTGCCGGCCCCTATGCCGATGTCAATTTTGGCCTTGTTGAAATCGACTGGAAGAATGGTTTGGACATTGTTCTTAAGGCCATTGGAGTGAATGGGGAGGTACAGTTTGAATATCCAGTGGCAGTAGAAATTCAAGTTTCGCCCTGAGGCACTCAGCTAAGCCCATTTTTATCAGACAGCTGATTTTCTTAGAATAACAAATCATATTCATCGCGCATCAGTCAGAATTCAAGTCAATAGCATTTTGAGGCCTTCGCGTATGAATCTTTTCTCCCGCTGTGTTTTCACCTTCTGCTTGTCCATGTTGCTTGCCGTGTCTGGTTCACTGGCTGCACCGGAAGATGCTGTTTTGATTCACAATGTGAATGTCTTTGATGGCGTGAATGAAAAGCTGCGTAGAAATAACAATGTCCTTATCGTGGGCGGTGTTATTGCGCGCCTTAGTAGCTCCTCTATTGAGGCTCCCGACGGTGCTGCGGTGATCGACGGAGGTGGCCGCACCCTCATGCCGGGAATGATTGATGTTCACACACACCTGGCAATCACTACCGCATTACAGGATATTCACGGCAACATTACTCCGGAAGAAAATGCTATCCGTTCCACGGTGATAGCCCGGGACTTCCTGGCGGATGGCTTTACCTCAGTGCGTGATGCGGGTGGCAATACCTTCGGGCTCAAGAAGAGTATTGATGCGGGCTTGATCCCCGGGCCGCGCATTTTTCCCTCCGGCGCTTTTCTCTCCCAGACCTCCGGTCACGGTGATTTCCGTCTGACAGCGGAACCGCATCCCAGTACGGGTCACATCGACGCAGGTCATCGACTGGCGATGGGCATTGTCGCGGACGGCAAAGCCGAGGTGTATCGAGCGGTGCGGGAAAACCTGCGCAAGGGCGCCACCCAGATTAAGATGATGGGTAGCGGTGGCGCTGGTTCAGACTTTGATCCCATCGACTCCCTGCAATTTCAGCCTGAAGAACAAATGGCTGCTGTGGCAGCAACTGCGGACTGGGGCACCTACGTGACGGCACACCTGCTCGACGACCGCGCCATCGATCGCGCTTTGAATTCAGGGGTAATGTGCGTTGACCACGGCCTGATGATCCGCGAAGCGTCGATGAAAAAGTTGGTAAAGAAAGGCGTATTTCTTGCGCCCCAATTCAACGCGCTCTCTCCGAGGCTAGAGGAATTTCCGGGACTGAAGCCAGTGAATATCGAAAAGATCAGGGCAGCGCAGCAGGAAATGGCACCACTTATTCCGCTGATAAAAAAATACAAGCCCAAGGTGCCCTTCGCTGTTGATGCCTTCGGCCCACCTGAAAACCACATTCGCCAGCGCCGTTACGAGTTGCACTACGTCGCTGAACTGTTCGGCAATTACGAAGCCTTGCGTCGCGCAACTTCGGTGTCGGCAGAATTGTTGGCACTGTCTGGTCGTCGGAACCCCTATGGCAAGCTGGGCGTGATCGAGCCGGGTGCGCTGGCTGATATTTTGCTGATCGATGGTAATCCGCTCGAGAATATCAGCCTGGTAGGGGCCGATCCGCTGTGGTGGGATGCCGCAACTGAGGAAATATCTACCATGCCCTTTGTGATGAAAGGCGGGGTGATAGTCCGCAATCGTTTGTAGCGCAATGATCTCAGTGATGAAAGGCTGGACCTTGCGCAGAAGAATGATGGTCACTCTCGCTGTGGCCTGGTTTTTAAGTTACGCCGATAGGGTGAACATGTCGGTGGCCTCGATTCCCATGCAGGAACAATTTGGCTGGGACGAAACGACCAAAGGCCTGGTGATGGGATCGGTATTTCTCGGTTACATCTGTTCCCAGTTACTCGGCGGTTGGATAGTCGACAGGGTGAGTGCAGTCAAGATGATTGGCTTCGCCGCTATCGCATTCTCATTGACGACCCTGGCGACACCCTACGCCGCCGAACTGTCATTCTCTGCGTTAATTGTTGCCAGGGTTCTTCTGGGTGTAGCGGAGGGATTTATGGTTCCCGCCACCTATGCCTTTATAGGACGTTGGAGTCCAGACAATGAACGCGCCCGTTTACTGGCTATAGTGGTCAGTGGGGCCACCATTGGCGCACCCGGTGGGCTCATTTTGAGCGGCTTCCTGGTGGATGCCTACGGATGGCAGTCGGCATTTTATGTGTTTGGCATCGCAGGTATTGTCTGGGCTGGGTACTGGCTTGTGTCAGCGGCCGATAGTCCTGCGTTACACCCAAGAATAAAACCGGAGGAGATTCCACCGCAGGAACAATTGGCGCAAGAGCCGCACGCTGTAGTTGCAACACCGGTGCGGCAGATTTTGCGACATCCGGCTGTCTGGGCCCTGATCATCAATAAGTTTGCCGCCCTGTGGATGGTCTATGTATTTTTGGCTTGGTTGCCGACTTACTTCAACTCCGTACAAGGCATCTCTCTTGCCGGGTCGGGATTGTTCGCGGCACTGCCTTGGCTGGCGATGTCGGCAATGCTCTATGTGGCTTCGGGATTCTCTGACGGATTGTTGCGCAAGGGGCGCGATATCGATTTTGTGCGCAAGCTGATGCAAACCACTGGGCTTCTTGGAGCCTGTGTCTTCCTGTTTTTGATTCCCTTCGCCAGCTCCGCAGGTTTCGCATTGGTTGCGACATGCATGGCGATGGCTTTCCTGGCCAACTGTTACTCGGGAGCAGACCCAACGATAATGGAAATGGTGCCGCACCATCGTGGTTTTGTTACAGGACTTGTTGGCACTTTGGGGAATCTGCCCGGCGTGATTGCCATTCCACTAATTGGCTGGTTGGTCGATACCACCGGTAGCTTCAGCTGGGGGTTTATCACCGCGGCGGGGTTTAATCTGATCGCCGTGTTTGTGTGGCTTGTGTACGGAACCGGCCGCAGGGTGATCTGATACTTATCAGGAATCCAGTATTCTGCCGGGTGCCAGAATGTTGTTTGGGTCAAGGGTGCGTTTTAGCAGTTTCATCAGCTCGAGTTCCTGTTTAGTTCTCGAGAGCCCTAGGTACGGCTTCTTTTCCAGCCCAATGCCGTGTTCTGCGGAAACCGATCCCTGGAGCTTTTGGAGCGGTTTGTATACGATCTGAGAGATAGCCTTCCCTATCTCGGGTTCATCGCTGCGCGGCGCAATAAAAAAATGCATATTGTTATCGCCGACGTGAGCGAGTGATACACAAAGTGCCTCCGGCCATCGTTTCATAACATTGGATTTTACCGATGCGGAATAGTCTTGCATGTCGCCGATAGGCAGGCTGACGTCGTAGAGGAAATAGGGGGTTTCAGCCAATAGGGGTTCAAAATTCTCGCGTACTTTCCACAACTCGTCCCGCTCGCGTTCAGATTGTGAGATGACGGCATCCTGCACCAGGTCAAGCTCCATTGCCTCCATCAGTATCCGCTGAAATGCCGTGGCGTCGTAATCCTCATCGGTCCCTTGAGTTTCGGCAATAACATAGCAGGGATAGTCTCCAGAGAAAGGTGGCCTGTTTCCGCCCGGGCCGGTGACGGCGCGATAGTAGTCCTGGCCCATAAATTCAAATGCTGTCAGGACGCCACCCAAGTGGCGACGCAGATGGCGCAGTAGTGCAACAACGTTGACGAAAGAATCCAGAGCCAGCATAGCGGTGTTTACTGTGAGCGGCGCTTCTTCCAGTTTCACGATAACTTTTGTGACAACGCCTAGAGTGCCTTCGCTGCCAATGAATAGCTGCTTTAGATCGTAGCCGGTGTTGTTTTTGATCATCCGGTTCATGGAGGAGATCACCGTGCCATCCGCCAGCACGGCTTCCAGCCCCAGGGTGATGTTCCGCATCATGCCGTAACGAATCACGTTCAAGCCACCGGCATTGCTGGCTACATTGCCACCCACTGTGGCAGAACCTCTGCCTCCGTAATCCAACGGATAGTAGAGACCCTTATCGGCTACGGCTTCGCGAACTGATTCCAGCAGGCAGCCTGCTTCGACAGTGACCGTACTGTTCATCACGTCGATATCCAGAATACGATTCATCCGGTTCATGCAGATCACTACTTCCTCGGAGCTTGGGTGTTGCCCCTCTACCCCACCGGTGTTTCCGCCGATAACGACTACTGCTTGGGCACGCCCATTGCAATAGGCGAGTATCTCGCTGATTTCTTTAGTATTACCTGGATACAACACCGCTGTTGCCTGCATTGGAGCGGGTTCCCAAAAACTGGTTGCCCTTTCTGCAATGGCGGCGCCGGTGGTGATATGTTTCTCACCCACCAGATTGGTAAGTTCCTGGATCAGTGTATCCATTTGGGTAGTCCCTTGAGTTAATTTGCCGCCGAAGGTGGATCCTGGATCGAGGGTTGCTCAAAAACGCTGACAGGCGGCAGCGCGGCGTCGAACTTTTCAACCTCCACCAGGCAACTGTGCGCGCTGCAGCCCTGAGCAAGACGCGAGGTGCCGCGATCTGCAGTTAACACATTGGGGTTTCCGTGTACCTCCAGGTTTTCACCCCGCACCTGCTTTGGATCGAACCAGGCACCGGTGGGAAGTTCGAGTACACCATTGCGGATATCTTCTGAAATTTCCAGACCCGCCAGGCATGCGCCTCGATCGTTAAATACGCGAATCACATCTCCATTCTCAAGACCGCGACGTTCCGCTTCTTGACGGTTGAGTCTTGCGCGCTCGCGACCCTGAATTTTGCGCTCTCGGCTGGTAATTCCATGGTCGTACTGGCTGTGTAGACGCGTCTTCGGTTGGTTCGACATCATGTGCAAGGGATAGGATTTAGCTCTCTCTGCGCCCAGCCATTCTTCTCGGTCGTACCAGCGCGCATGTCCCTGGCAGTCATCATAACCGTAGCTTGCTATGGTTTCTGAGAAGATCTCGATTTTTCCGCTGGGTGTTTTTAACGGGTGTTTTTCCGGGTCGCCCCGAAAGCGTTCCAGCATAAATTCAGCGTCGGGTAACTGATCACCTACATGCAACTGCTCGCCCGCCCAGAATTCTTCGAAGGGCGGGAGCTCAATGTTTTTCTTTGCGGCGTTATCGCGTGTGGTGTCGTAGAGGTATTCGACCCATTCAATTTCAGTGCGTCCACAGGTGAACTCTTCGGCAAAGCTTAATCGTTGGGCGAGGTCGGCGAAAATTTCGAAATCGTGACGAGAGTTTTTATAGGGTGCCACGGCCTGCCGCATGGGGGAGATATAGTCATCGTAGCTGCTGCCGCCAAGATCGTTTCGTTCCAGGCTGGTAGTGGCGGGAAACACGATATCGGCATGGCGTGCAGTGGCGGTCCAGAATGGCTCGTTGACGATGATTGTTTCTGGCTTGTGCCAGGCCTTGCGCAACTCGTTGAGATCCTGGTGGTGATGAAACGGGTTTCCTCCGGCCCAGTAGATCAGTTTGATGTCGGGGTAGATTAAGTTCTGCCCGTTAAATACATAGGCACTGCCCGGGTTGTTCAGCATATCGGCATGGCGTGCCACGGGGATAAAAGCGTTGTCAGGAGTAGAACGCTCGCCGATTTCCAGCCCGAAAGAGCCTATGCGATAGTTTGGAATCTTGCGCCCGCCAAAGCCAAAGTTATGGATGCAACCATAGCCGTAACCGATGCCACTCCCTGGAAGACCGATGTGGCCGAGCATGGCGCCAAGTGTAGTAATCATCCACCAGGTCTGTTCGCCGAATTCCTGGCGTTGCAAAGACCAGCTGATGCCGATGAGGCTGCGATCGCAGGCCAGTTCCCTCGCCAACTGCCGGATCGTTTCGGCCGGAATCTCAGATAATGTTTCGGCCCAGTCCGCGCTTTTGGCTTGCCCATCGGATTCACCCATGAGATAGGGCACAAAGCGCTCAAAGCCCACTGTGTATTTTTCGAGGAAAGCCGTGTTTTGCAGATTTTCGCTCACCAGGGTGTGAGCCATGCCCAGCATAATGGCAACGTCTGAGCCAGGGCGGCAGGCCAGCCATTCGGCACCGACTTCGGCGGTAATGTCATCGCGGATCGGGCTGACATTCACAACCTTTACGCCAGCCTTGTTCAGCTTGAGCAGCTGCGCGTTCGCGGAGTGGTTGCCGATTCCGCCTGCATTAACCTGGGCATTTTTAACCGCAGCTCCGCCAAAGAGCACGACGGTTTTACTGTGCTGGGCTATCTCAGTAGGTCCGGGAGTTTCCCGTAACAGCGAGAGAAGGGGCGGCCCAAGGATATGTTTTATAATCACTTCTGCGGCGGCGGTGGAGTAGGTATTTACGGAATCCACATAGCCGCCGTTGAGGCGTAGGAAACGGTGAATCTGGCTTTGGGCGTGATGGAAGCGACCCGCGCTGGACCAGCCGTAGGAACCTCCATAAATACCATTGGGCCCGTGCTCTTTCATAGTATGGCGCAGGGCATCCGCCGCCAAGTCCAGTGCCACCTCCCAGGATACGGGCACGAACGGCTCCGCCCCGCGGCCCTCGCCGTCGCTCTCACGGCCCTTTTCCAGGTAGCCGGCGCGAACCATGGGCTGTGGAATTCTTGCTCCTTCGTCAAGAGCGTTTAGTAGTGACTGTCCAATAGGCGTCGGTTCCGCATCGACCTCATAGGGATGGACCGCTGTAATATCACGGCCATCGGACTCAATACGATAGTTGCCCCAGTGGGTGCATGTGGGGCTTATCTGTTTTGGATTGCTCATAGATGTATTTCCGCTAGCGTTACACAGAGCAGTATGTCTGCGGACATCCGTCAGTTCTATGGCAATTCGGGCAATGTTCTAGCCCTGCGTTTTGCCCGTTTAAACATGGAAAGAATGTAGTTTCATGTCGAAGATATCTTTTATGACAAACATCAATCCGAACCAGCTGAAACCTGCCCTGGCGGATTACGTATTGGGCTACGCGAAAAGCTGCCCAGACCGTATCGCCTTGAGTTCTGAATACGGCGACATCACCTATGTCGAATTGGGTCTGCGCGTACGACGCCTGGCCCTGGCCTTGCAGCGCAGCGGCGTCAATCGGGGTGATCGGGTGGCCGTGCTCACCACACCTCGCTCCGATGCTTACACAGTATTTCTGGCTCTCAATGCCATTGGTGCGATCTGGCTGGGAATCAATCCGGTGTATCAATACAGCGAGATGCTATACGTAGTGGACGACGCCTCGCCGGTAGCCCTGGTATTCCTCGAGGAATTTCAGGGCCGCAGCTATGGGGAAGATGCAGCTCGCCTGTTGCACGACTCGAGCTCGCTGCAAAATATTTACTGCCTGGAGCAGGAGTTAGAAGGTGTCGGGTCCCTCGAAAGTATGGTGACGCGGCTGGTTGGAGAGGGGGAAAGCCTGTCCTCAGATTCTCAGCGAGACCGAGAGGATGTGGCAATGATTGTTTACACGTCCGGCTCCACCGGCAACCCCAAAGGTTGTATGTTACCAAACAAGGCAATGGCCTACCGTGCGTTTACCCAGTGGCAGCAATTTCAGTTGAGCGATTACCCGCGAGTTTTCTGCCCATTGCCACTGAATCATGTGGGGGGCATGCAAATGGTCGCCGGCGCTGCCCTGTTTGCCGGTGGCACGGTCAACTTCCGCGAGAAATTCAACGCCGCCGAAGTAGGGCAGGTAGTGTCTCAGGGAAAGATTAATTTCATGGTGATGTTTCCCACCATGTATCAGTTGATTTGTGATGACCTGGGCTTTCGCGAAGAAGATTTTGCCACCCTGGAGTGCATCAACTTTTCCGGTGGAGTTATTTCCCGCGAACTGCTGGGCAAGTTGGCCACGCTGGGTAGTGGTCGAGTGTGTACCTGTTTCGGATCAACAGAGACCTGTATTGGTGTGGTGTTCAGTGAGCCCGGTTTAGACCTCGATATCCTTTCGATTAGTGTGGGGCGGCCGATTCGCAACGATGTACGAGTGGTCAACACTGACGGTGAACCCTGCCAGACGGGAGAAATCGGAGAGTTCCAGGTTATCCCCGATTACTGCATGGTGGGATATTTTAATCGCCCTGAAGCGACCGCTGCAGCCTTTACCGAAGACGGATGGCTGAAGTCCGGTGACCTGGTTGAAGTCTTGCCAGATGGCAACTTCCGTTTCTCCGCCCGGGTCTCCGACATGTTCAAGTCAGGGGGCTACAACGTGTACCCGCGCGAAGTTGAGATCGCCCTCGAAGAGCACGAAGCCATTTCTGCGGCGGCGGTTGTGGGTGTGCCGGACCCTCTCTATGGAGAGGTGGGTTACGCTTATCTCACCTTGCTCGCTCAGGGCACCATCGATACGGAACAGCTCATTCAATGGTGCAAAGTCCGTGTATCCAATTACAAGATTCCGAAAACTATTGAGGTGCTGGAGGCCATGCCGCTGTTGCCTAACGGCAAACTGGACAAGACCTCACTTAAAAAAATGGCAATGCAGATCTGATTTGTAATGGGTGTGGGAGGCGGTCGTTGCCACTGTCTGTCGGATAGGGGCCCAGTTGAGAGCCACTCTCATTCTCGAGCACTTGGGTATCGCTGTATATCGGTGCTGAGCTGAGCCCAGGGTAACTCTCGATCACAATATATTTGCACAGTCGGTGAGAATTCTGCTGAATTATCCAGTGTGCCTCCATTGAGTAGTACGAGTTCCGGGCGCGTCGCTGTAACTTCCAAAATTGATGATCCGCACTTCGGGCAGAACTGACGCAGAATAGGCTGACCGCTGTCTCCGGTCTTGCTGAATGTTTCTAGCTCTCCATGTATATGAATATCAGCCTTGGCAAATGCAACAAGGTAGCTAAACGCACTGCCCGTAAACTTTTGGCAGTCTCCGCAATGGCACACCCCGACAAAGGCGGGCTCAGTTGATATCGAGTATCTGACCGCTCCACATAAACATTCACCGGTATTGTTCATTTACTCATCTCACTCTCATGCATAATTATTCTGGCCTGTTACAGATTCATCCATATTTAGCTGATCATTCCGGCATGAGCCCATTCACCTGATCCAGCGCCTCGAGATACTCGTTGATAACCCGAAATACCACGCCGCGGCAAGACTCTACCTCATTGATCTGGCCGATCACTTGCCCACAGATATTCATTGCCACCGCCTGGGTGTCGCCGGCACCGGCATAGGTCTCTGTACGACGCATGGCATCGGCGGTTACCAGGCCGTGTAAGGGCATGTCGAGTGGATCTGGTGTGCCTTCGCTGTCCCATGCCTCAGTCCAGTCGTTGCACAATACCCGGGCACCTTTTCCCGTCCAGGCTTTGGTGCGCACCGTATCCTCTACCCCTGCTTTGAGTAGGCTTTCCTTCTGGGCAGGTTGCGCGTGGGCTTCTTCCACGGTTAACCACAGGGAGCCGGTCCAGGCGCCAGCTGCGCCCATGGACAGGGCTGCCAGCATTTGTCGACCATTGCCGATGCCACCGGCGGCCAGGACAGGAAGTGGCGAAACCGCATCGATTATGTCGGGCCACAGGACCATGCTGCCTACTTCCCCGGTATGGCCGCCACCTTCAGTACCCTGTGCGACAACAAAATCCAGCCCTGCGTCCTTGTGTTGTATTGCCTGCTTCTTCTTGCCGCACAGTGCACCGATCAGGCGTCCACTGTCCTTGACCATCTTGATCACATGGTCTGGCGGCGTACCCAGGGCATTGGCGATCAGTTTGCAATTCGGTCGGGTCAGGGCTTCTTCGATACAGGGCATGACAGTCTGCAGGGTCCAACCCAGAATTTTGGGCCTGCCTTCCTCGGGCCAATGGGGTACGCCATGTTCGTCCAGCAGCTTATCGGCGAACTCGAGATGTCCCGGGGGTACCATGGCC
>JBGCGJ010000006.1:0-406494 GCA_045110675.1 Halioglobus sp.
CATGCCTTCGCTAGAAAATCGAGGCCCACGATCTGCATTTTTAATCTTCACGCCTGCGGCTCGCAACCAAGATGGCCAATGGGGCGCCGTATCACTCGCCGAGCTCCACTCGGTATGTAACAAGGTATGAAAGCGCAGGTCGTCGGGTGTTTTTATAGGATGCTTTCCCTTATTCAAAGTGGGGCTGCACACCGGAATAGTGGAATTCTGCAACAGGCACTCTGAAACCAGACACCGATAATTGCCGGCTCCATACCGGATCGCAAGATCGACGTCTTCACGCTCAAAATCAATCAGTCGATCGGTTGCATCCAAGCGAATATCGAAATCCGGATGTTCGCGGCGGAAGGAATCGAGTCGGGGCACCAACCAATTGGCACCGAACGAGGATGACACACTCACAGTAAGAATTGACGATTCGTTTCGTATTCTCGCGCTGCGAACCGCGTGGTTCAATTGGTCGAAGGCGTCGCTAGTGTGGGGCACCAGATAGGCCCCGATATCTGTCAAGCGCAACCCGCGTGCCTGACGCTGAAACAGTGGACACGCGAAGTAGTCTTCCAAAATTTTAACCTGCTGACTAATCGCTGCGGGGGTAACACTGAGCTCATCCGCCGCCTTGCTGAAGCTTAGGTGTCTGGCCGCAGATTCAAATGCGCGCAAACTGTTCAATGGGGGTAATCTTCGCATGTTTATCCATTAGAATATCTTACAGTCATTTTAAAATAAGTCGTTTGAGCCTATACGACAAGAGAATTAATCTCATATCTGTATAGTTTTTCTAAATAGGTGATGCGATGAGGTTCCCCAACTACACACAAAGTCTGGTGTTGATTGGCCTAATTTTGGCTGCTGGTACACTCGCAGATCTTCCTGAGGAGAAGCCGGTGCTAACTATTTACTCGGACGTGGTTGGCGCAGAGGATCTACTCAGCGAAAAATACACCTCGGGGATACAAAAAACCTTAGGCGCACACTCGGACAATCCGATCTTTGTCTTCAACAACCTGTGCGTCGCCTACCTGATGAGTGAAAAATTGGACCGCGCTCGCAGCGCCTGTATGCGAGCCCTGAAGGAGACGTACATCTCACGAAACTACGGTGACTGGTTTCACCGAACCCAGTCGAGGAAAGTTAGACAAGAGTATCAGGACCGGGCGCGAGCTCATCTTAAGCTATTTGAATCTCGTGTTGGCGCGAGGAGTGAAAATGGGCTGAAGGAACCTGCACCTCATCCAGAAATCACAGGAGGTTGCAGCTGCGATAGTGCGCTTAGTCCACATGGCTCAGAGCTCGATGCAAAAGAGTTTGGAAACTCAGCGCGATAGTGCACGTAAAAAAGGGGATACCTTTTGGGCGATAGCTTCAGCGTGGCAGACCTGACCGCCGCATGCTTGTTTGCGCCCCTGGCAAACCCCTCTCATCCGGATATGGCGAGACCTGAGCCGATACCCGCAGCTGTTCAGGCAGTTCTCGATCAATATCGAGATCATCCGGCCATAGCCTGGACCAATCGCATGTATGAATTACATCGCGCGTAATTTTCTGGAGGAACAGCGCTATACAAGCACAGCAACAGCGTATCTCGCGAGCTTGCGAAGGCCCGCTTTAGACTCTCCGCAACGAGCTCGCAGTGCTAACGTTTGCAGTGTAGCCTGAAGTAACTTCGCGGCGTGTTTTGGATCAACATCCTGAGACAACTCCCCTTCACTTTGGGCAAGCTGAAGCCGCTTAACAAACCCGGCATCAAGACGCTTAATCAAGTCTCTCAGATCCTGGCCAACCTCGGGATTGGTGAATGCTTCGCTGGGTGCGGTGCAGATCATCAGGCATCCCATAGGGGGATTACCACCGCAATAGACTTCAATGGCCTGATCGAAAAAGGCCGTCAACGCAGTCTGGAGTTGCACTGACGTGTCCAGGATTCCCTCAATCCCAAGATCAAGTCCAGTACAAAATCGCGCTAATGTCGTTCGGTATATCTGCTCTTTGTTGCCAAACGCGTTGTAAATACTCGGGCGCGTCATATCCATGGCCAGGGCTAAATCGTCCAAGGATGTGGCTGACAGGCCCTTTTCCCAAAAAAGACACATCGCGGCTGTCAAAGCCGCATCCTCATTGAACTTTCTGGGTCTTCCTCTGGCCATTATTGTACTACTTCGCACATAATTATTGACACCTCTCAATTTGAACCATAATATTATGCGAAATAGTACATAATCAAGTAACAAAGCTAGTTAAGTTGGCGACACCCAAGACATCGGGTGATATTCAATAAGCCCACAGAGAAAAATGACATGGCACGAGTAGAGAATCCAAAAAGCCAATTGGTTCAAAAGTTGAAGGGCCTACATTTGTTTCACTTCGATGGTGCTCCTTGCGCTCAGCGGGTGCGATTCGCACTTCACGAGAAGGGCCTGACGAGAGGCCGCGAGGTGAAATTCGATGCCGACGATACCGCATCCTGCCAAGGCGAGGAAGGCGCCTGGGTAAGCCGGCAGGTTTCGCTGGTAAAAAAGGAGCACTTGACCGAGGCCTATGCCCACATACAGCCGAACCTGGTGGTTCCGGCATTGGTTCATGACGGCGTACTGCACATTGAATCAATGGAAATTATTGAGTATCTAGACGATGCGTTTGGCGGTGAGCCATTGGTTCCAAAACACGACCCGGAGTTACTGGCCGACGCCCAGGCGCTCACCCAGTTGGGGAAAAACCTACATCGCTCAATACGCTTTGTCACTTTCCGATGGGGTCTACGGGGTCTTGGACGCTTGAACTCGAAAGAAGAGAAGCAACTTAAGGCCATGCTGGAAGGCGGCGAAGACGGAGAAAAGCTGGCGAGTTTTTACGGCGGCTTTGACAGCAAAACCATCCCGGACGAGGTTTACATAGGCCATCTTGAAGGTCTAAACAAGGCCTTTCAAGAGCACGAGCAACGACTCGGCGATGGCAGGCCCTTTCTCACGGGTGAGACGCTCACCATGGCCGATGTTATCTGGGCCATGAAAACCCTTCGTCTCATCGAGTGCGGCTACCCGTTTGCGCAATGCTTCCCAAACTATAGTGCCTGGTTTGAGCGAGTGTCATCCAGACCCTCATTTCGAGAAGGCGTGATGGGAAAACACCAACTTATGAGTAAGGCCTTTCGCGCCAAAGCGACACTAGAAAACGTGCTGGGCATCGGTTTAAAAAGAGAGGTACTTAAGCATGTCGCCTGAATACATCGGGATAATAATAGGCATCGTTTTTATTGTGCCAACGGTCTATATCATTAATAGCAAGGGCTTCGACGATTGGGCCTGGCCATTTTTTCTCGTGACTTTACCTATATGGTATATGTTGTTTGGTTTGCTAGCCCTTGATGGCACTGTCATTATGCAAGAGTTGCTCTATGGCATTCCCTATCTCGCAACCGGCTTGTTTCTCTGGAAGATTAACCCTGAATTTCGGCTGACGCGACCTCTACTAGGCATCGCATGGCTTAGTCATGGTTTTTACGACTACTACCACAATTGGTTTTTTGTGAATCCGGGAGTTTTCAGTTGGTATCCCGCTTTTTGCGCAGTAGTTGATATTGTTGTGGGAGTTTACCTGCTATCGGGTGGGCCGAATTTTGGAAAAACTAGATCAGAGTACTCTAACTAAGCCAGTTCACTTTCTGAATACTGATAGTAATTCGCTATCGCCAACCCAGCCGCAACACTGGTAAACGGATCATGCTCAACTACTTTACCCCGGAACTGGTTATCGAGAATTTCCTTTACCGCCGGGATGAGTGAAGAGCCCCCGGTGCGAAGGACCAAGTCGATGTCGTCAGCTCTGCAATTGGCTTTGTTGAGAACCAGCGTAATCGCCTGCTCAAACTCAGCCAGTAAATCGGAAATCATCATTTCAAATTCCCAGCGCTCAACCACTACTTGAATATCTATTTCGGGTATATCCAGTAAGGCAGACTCCTCAATGGAGAGTTGTGCCTTAAATTCTCTGATAGCCTCAAAAATCTGGTAGCTGTAATTCTGTTGGATAACGTCGTAAAGACGTCTAAATTTCTCGGCACCTGGATCAGATTGCGTCATGCGATCCATGACAGAAGCCGTGTATTTATTTTGATTGAGCAGATAGCTAATCGGCCAATTGATAAGCAGCTCCTCCAGTTCACCAAACGGAAATAGGGTATCGACTTCTGAACCATCTATTGTTCTGATCCAACGCTCTCCTTGCCCTAGTAGCGGAAAAACCAGTGCTCGAAAAATCGTTTGGTCGATCCTATCACCACCTAAGGCTATTCCATGCGTAGCCTGCACCTGAAAAGATGAACCATCGCGCCGAAGTACACTGAAGTCCAAAGTACCACCACCGAAATCTACGGTCAGCACTAACTCATCATCGCTTTGGGGATTGTTATGCAGGAAGCTAATGGTTGCCGCGGTGGGTTCCGGGCAGAAAGACTGCTCAGAAATTCCCGCGTAGCCATAGGCTTCGCCCAAGCGTTTTAGTGCTATGGTATTACGCTCAGTCTCGATACCCTCGAAGTTTACCGGATGGCCCAGGCAGGCATGTTCAATTTTAACGCCTATTGTCTTCTCTATAGACTTGCGAATCCCAACGAGTATCGGAGACACCAGCGCAACTAATCTAAACGCTCTTTCGAAAACGATGGTTCGGTCAGTCGCCGCATTACCTAAAAGTCGTTTCGTGCCACGAAATAGCCTTCCCGGCAAACTTGAATCATTGAACGCCTGACCGTAGACATTGGCCGTATCTGACTCCCCTGGCCCTCCCATCGCACTTTCACCACCGCCAGTTCCCGAGCGCGCCTCGCCGAGAAGCTCTACGCTTAGTTCGACTTTGCGCCCTGTATTGCCAGTAATGTAATCATCGATGGCAAGTTGACCAATTGAGTTTTGAAAGGTCTTGTCGATATAGTTAGCCGATGGCATAACGCGTTCTGGCGCAGCGAGTTTAACTAGAGTGACCTGCTCGCCATCAAATACAGCCGCTGCGCTATTACTGGTACCGAAATCTATGCCTATACCTAAGTTGGGAGATTGTTGGGAGGTAAGTCGCATTAAAAGTTCACAGTGAAGTTAAGGGGTTTAGGGGGCATCGTTGTTATTCATGAAAGCGCAATGACTATAAGGACTTACCCTCATTTTTCAAGCAAGATACGCAAATATTGCAGCGTAAACCCCCATCGATTGATCAGCCACTTCGCGAGATATTAAACTTCTGCACGACTTCACCAGAAGAGTTAGCCGGGCATACTAGACAAGCGAAGCAACACGAGCATAGCATTCAGCTACTTATCCGCTCTGGGTGATGCGGGGATCCAAGATCAATTAGCGCTGAATAATATTCCAAACTCTATTCAAAAAAAGAGGTATGTATGAAAACAAAGCTTTCGGAGTCAGATAGATGAAGGTTTCACTGAGAGAGATCACCAAAGATAACCTGGTTTCAATTATGCGACTTGGTGTGCATAAGAATCAGGAGCAGTTTGTAGCCCACAATGCCTGGTCAATAGCCCAGGGGACTTACAGTAAACTCGCTTGGTTTCGCGCCATTTATGCAGACGATCAACCCGTGGGTTTTGTCATGCTTGAACTCAACCCCTCCAAACCTGAGTACTACCTGTGGCGATACATGATTGACAAGCGGCATCAGGGCAAGGGTTATGGTAACCAGGCCTTAAAGCTCGTGATCGAATTTGTCCGCCAGCAACCCAATGCAACGCAGTTATTGCTGAGCTATGTGCCAGCTGACGGGTCGGCAGCAGCATTCTATGCCAAGCTCGGATTTGTAGAAACCGGGGAAGTTGAGGATGGTGAAAATATTATGAAGTTAGATCTTTAGCTAACTCTGTAGCGCTCAGCATCGAGCGCCTTTCGCAGTATCGCTATAGACTAATGGTAAAAAAAAGGGCCTCAAGGCGATATGACTCGCCTTGGGACCCACAAACTTTGCAAACCGCAATGCGCTCTAACTGTTGGCGATCTGAATTTAAGTAGCGACTAACGACAACATGCCCGTTCCGTAACTGGGTATAGAAACCGCGAAGTCCTCTCTCCATTGTCCAGCATCAGCGAGCGCACGAATCTCCTCAGGCGCCGCATCGGCAGTCGAGTAAATCGCATCCAGGCGCAAATGCGGGCTGTCGTTGTCCATGAAAAAGCGTGAACAAATATTCATCATTTCACGAAAATTCCCCATCATCATGTCTGAGAAATCTCCTGACTCGGCCGCATCTTCAGCGCCGCCCAAGGGGATTTTTGTCAGCGCCGACCCCACGAAGGCCGCGCAGTTGTAGTCACTGACACAGGCGCATACAGGTTCATCTTCGTCGTTGACGTAAGTGGCTATCATGCGTCGATCTCCCTCGGCAGGGCTGCCTGGATTAATCTCAACATCGTCGCCAAACATCATAGCGAACATCTGACGTATGGCCGTGTCGCTCGCTAATGGGTGTATTTGAGACATATCAACCTCCTATTTTATATACGTTGAAAGCGTGCTTTTAAACGTATCGGCGGTAAAGGGTTTGGCTATTAGAAATCGGGCCCCCAGTTCTGTGGCCCTATCCTTCATTACTGCGGTAGCCTCCGTAGTGACGAATCCGAAGGGAGGTTTAATTTCTTCCTCGTTGAGAGTCTCCAGAAGCTCTGGGCCCGTCATGTTGGGCATATTCCAATCACACAGTACAAGATCGGGCCTGTCCGCTTTGATGAGTTCCAACGCCTTGGCGCCATCTTCTGCCTGAGTGATGTCGTGTCCGTCAAACCCAGCTTCTCGCAAGGTTTTCATTACAATCATCCTCATGGCCATGCTGTCATCTACTACCATAATTTTCATAACACGCTCCTTTATAAAATCGAAATAAACAAATTGTTTGCAAAGAATTTAGCTGAAGGAAAGTATTCCTTAGCCGGCTTTTAGGTTCCGAAATTTCGGTTGTTTCCACACCTACCCATAAGCGCTGGGGCAATACTGTCCAATGGCAATACCTCATCGGCTGCACCCAGTTTCACCGCCGAGCCAGGCATGCCCCAAACAACACTCGTTTTCTCGTCTTGGGCGATTGTTCTGGCTCCCGCTTCCAGCATTTCTTTCATACCCCGAGCGCCGTCGTCGCCCATGCCCGTCAAAAGTACGCAAATCGCATTTGGCCCTGCGTTTTGAGCTGCAGATCGAAACAGAACGTCGACCGCTGGTTTGTGTCGATTAACTGCAGGCCCATCGGAAAGCTTGCAGTGATAGCGAGCGCCATTGCGCACGACCATCAAATGTTGGTCTCCTGGGGCAATATAGGCGTGCCCGGGCAAAATTTGCTGACCATCTACCGCCTCGCAAACCGTCATCGCCGTAGATTCGTTGGCTCGAGCCGCAAAAGGACCGCTGAACGAAGCGGGTATATGTTGGGTAATCACTGTCCCGGGTGAGTTAGCGGGCATTGCGGATAAAAATTGCTTTATCGCTTCGGTTCCGCCGGTGGAAGCTCCAACCGCTAAAATTGATTCGGTGGTAGCAAAATGTTTATTGAATCCCCCCTTTTCAAGAATCGCATCTGCACATAATTTTTCGTCAACTGTCTTGATGATCGAAGGCGCCGATTTTCGATCTAAGGCATTCACTGAAACGCCCGCGGCTACTTTCACTTTCGAGATGATTTCCTCGCCATATTGTTCGAGACTATGTGCAAGATCAATTTTTGGCTTGGCGATAAAATCTATCGCTCCGAGTTCCAGTGCTCGCAGTGTTATCTCCGCACCCTTTTCAGTGAGGCTAGACACCATAACAACTGGCATAGGACGCAAACGCATCAGATTCCCCAAAAATGTTACACCGTCCATCCTGGGCATTTCCACATCCAGCGTCAGGACATCAGGGTTTAGCTTTTTAATTTTCTCGCGTGCAACATAGGGGTCAATTGCACTGCCCACCACTTTAATACCGGGATCTTCATCCAGTATTTTAGTTAACATTTGTCGCACGAGTGCCGAATCGTCTACCACCAGCACCTTAATCACTTTAGCCATTACCACATTTCCTCTTATTTTTTTGGCATCCCTGCACTATGATTTTTTTCTGACTTCACCTATCTACTAACGCCTCAAAACAAGTCGATATCGCCAGTCAGCGGTGTTTCCACCAAAGACTTCTGATACTGCATTTCTGTTTGCGCGATCACGCTGTCTTGGACGATTGGCATTTTCTTCATCAGTACCTTGCCACTACCCGGGAAGTACACGACTTTGCGTGGGTGTCTGCCACCTAAATCCTCCGAAGTAATTGGAAGTAATTCTGTTGCCAGATAATGAGTGACGAACTGGATATTTCTTTCGCCGATGTCAGCCATAGAAGACAACATCTTGCCGCCACCAAATAGCTTTATTTCAAGATCTTGCTGACGTCCACCCAGGGCAAGAATATCGTTAATCATGTGCTCCATCGCAAAGGTGCCGTAGCGTGTGGCCAAATTCGTGCAGCCGCCGCCTTTTCCTCCGCTGTTGTCGTCTGGCAGCATGAAGTGGTTCATGCCGCCTGCACCGATATTCTTGTCTCTTATACAAGCGGATATGCAGGAACCCAGGACGGTAGTTATGACTTCGTTTTGATTTGAAACGTAATATTCGCCCGGTAGAATTCGAGCGGAAAAAACTTCGTGCTTTCGATCCCAGTAACGCCGCACATTTTCGAAGCCCGGCAGTGATTTAGGCGGCACTGGCCGACTGTCACTACCCGACAACTTTCGATTAGCAGACAAGCTCATCGAGTCTTCCTATAGATTGTCTTGCCAATAAGCTCAAATCGCTCACAAACATTGTGTAACGTTTCGGAGTGACCAATAAACAGATTACTGTTTGGAGGCATCGCATTGGCGAATCGATCAAACAGTACTTTTTGAGTTTCTTTGTCGAAATAGATTACGACATTTCGACAAAACACAATGTCGAAAACGCCTTTCATCGGCCAGGTGTTCATCAAGTTCAGCTGGCGAAACGTAATTAGCTTAGCCAGCTCCGGCGAAACCTGTACCTTGCCAGCATTAGCACCTTTGCCCTTGCGAAACCAACGCTTCTGGCGCTCCTCATCCAGGCCCTCAATTCTCTCTTGGGTATATATGCCCGCGCTGGCAGTGCGTATCACGTTACTATCCAGGTCTGTCGCGAGAATTTGTATATCGCGACTATCAATATCAGGAATACGCTCACGTAAGCTAATCGCCAGAGAGTAAGGTTCCTCACCTGTCGAGCAGCCAGCCGACCAGATGCGAATGCGTTTGTTCCTATTGTGTCCAGAGACAAGCGTTGGTAATACCGTGTTTTCCAGGTGTTTAAAATGATGATCCTCGCGAAAGAACGCAGTGAGGTTTGTAGTGATTGCATTGGTAAAACTTTCTAACTCAGCCTCGGGATTGTTTTCCACGAGCGAACAATAAGCGCTAAAACAGTCGAGTTTGTGAACCCGTAGTCGCTTGGCAAGGCGTCCGTAAACAAGGTCCCGTTTGTGGTCAGACAGCGCGATGCCGGTATTTTTTCGTACCAGTTCGCAGACGCGTTTGAAATCTGCATCAGTAAATTCAAAGGGCCTACCTTCCACCAGCGGTGCAGTTTTATTCTTTTTCAGTGCAGCACTCACAATCGTTCCTTAAAAAAGTTCAATGTCACTACCGCTACTCGACGCAGCGTTAGCTCGCAAATTTTTCGGCTCTCCATCATAGGGTTCCATCTGTATCGAATCGTAAATGCGGCGCTCTTGTTCCTGGGAGTAAATCGAACGCATTTTTCCATGGAGACTCTTCCACAAGGACGGATGTTGAAGATCAGGCGCCTGCACAACTCCTTCTACAGCGACCAGGTTTTCCTGCACATGCAGACAACGCTGAGATAGGCGGTCGTAGAACTGCAATGCCTTCATCGCCTGCCCCAAACCGTGCTCTGCTTCTTCACAGCGGCGTAAAACGCTTTCTCGTAAATCTTCAGGCCCAATAGCACTATCGCCGCTCGAAATATCCTTCTGAACGGATCTCAAAGAACCGGCCGCCGCGACCACATGCTCCACAACACTTTCAATGGATTGCTCCGAGTCCTGAAGCGACATATCGATCTGCGCCACCGCAGTCTTCAGCGCACGCACAATCTCTCGGGCGTCCGCATCGTGAATAGTTGTTATGCGATCCTTGGTCACTACATGTTCTCAGTATTTTCGATTCAACGGCGAATACAGTGACCGTGTCCATGGAGATTATTGATCACTGCGAATAGTTTGATGCTTGTTGCCTAGCAAGCCGATTGTGGAAGACCTAACTCGTCTACCAGCCCGGTCTGCGCGGCGGCCTTCAACAGGGCCTCCGAAGGTGATCGCCATCTCAACTCTCGTCCATTGCCTTCAACAGCACGCCGAAAAGAAAGCAGCAACTGCAACCCGGCAGTATCTACCACTTCAACGTTCTCGGCGTTGACATCCACATCGGCTTCACGCGCAGCACACTTCTTCAACCGACCCAACAACTTAGTCGCGTTCGAGATTTCCATACTGGCATCCAGCGCGATTTTACTCGCGCGTTTTTTACCCGACTTAGGGGCCTGTTCTTTTTTCGCTGCCATTTTCATATCTCCTATACGATGCCTGTTAGCAGTGGATTAAAACTCTTCCCATTCGCCGTCATCATCACTACCAACAGCCATCTGAGGAGCCGCAACAACAGGTTCGGCTTCAGCTCGCTCCACTACGGGGGCTTTGCTGTCTGACCAGGGGCGATCAACGGTTCGACGGTCTGTAAAAACCTTCTTAGCTGGGCTTCCCTTTGTTTGGAAAAATCCGACAAGTTCATTCAGACTACGCGCCTGTTCTCCCATGGATTCGCTCGCCGCCGCTGCTTCCTCTACTAAAGCGGCGTTCTGCTGAGTACTTTCGTCCATCTGAGCGACTGCTTTGTTGACCTGCTCAATGCCGTCGGACTGCTCCTGACTTGCCGCTGCTATCTCGGCGATGATGTCACTCACTTTGGTGACTGAAGCCATGATTTCCTCCAGGGTCTGCCCGGACTCATCGACTAACTTCGATCCTTCATCAACCTTCGACACACTGTCTTCGATCAGATCTTTGATTTCCTTGGCAGCCGTCGCACTGCGGCCTGCCAAATTGCGAACCTCGCTTGCCACGACCGCGAAACCGCGGCCCTGGTCTCCCGCCCTAGCGGCTTCAACCGCGGCGTTCAACGCAAGAAGATTGGTTTGGAAGGCAATTTCATCGATCACGCCAATAATATCGGCAATCTTTTTGCTCGATGCTGTAATTTCGCTCATCGCGGACACTGCATCGCTTACTACGCAGCCGCCTTTCTCCGCTTGCGACCGCGCACTGGCAGCCAACTGGTTAGCTTGCATCGCATTGTCGGCGTTCTGACGAACGGTGGAAGTCATTTCTTCCATACTAGAGGCTGTCTCTTCGAGACTCGCGGCTTGTTCTTCCGTCCTCTGAGAAAGATGTGTGTTGCCCTGAGACAATTCATGGGATCCATTGAGTACCGAGTTAGCGCTGCCGCTTATCTCAGCCATGACTTCGGTCATCTTCGCTATTGTTGCATTGGTATCGCTCTTTAACTGACCAAAAGAGCCTGAGTAATCGGCTTCAATAGTTTTAGTCAGATCGCCATGGGCCATCGAACCCAGAACACCGACGGTGTCGTTTATTGCGCGCTCTGAAACATCCATCAGTTCGTTGACACCGCTACTCAGAGTTTCAAAGAATCCATCTTTGTCACTCAGTTCAATACGCTGACTCAAATCACCCACCATTGCACCATGCACAATCTCTTGAATCTCATTTTCAACAGAGACCTCCAGAGTCCGATCCATGAATTCGACGACCGTTCCCAGACGCGAACCATCCGCATCGACAATCGGGCTTGCGGTCAACCGCAGCGAGCGACCGCCAATTTCCACATCGTCAACATAAGTGTCTTTCAAATTACTCAGATCATTTTTTTGATGTGGCGAGTTTTCGTGAAATAAATCAATATCGGCGCCCATCAATTCGGCGCTGTCAAAATGAGGCAGATCTTTACGCAGATCTGATTGGGCCTCACGCATCATTGCGGTAACAGCCTCGTTCATATAGATAATTTTGTTGTCTGTGTCGGCAATCATCACATTGCCGTTAACGCAATCCAGCGCTTGCTTGATGCGACTTGTTATGGCGGCTTGGGCTCGCTCACTTTCGATACTGGCACCCAACTTTTCCTGCATATCACTCAAAGCGGAAAGTACGTTGCCTATCTCATCGCTCGCATCTATATTAATTTCGTTGTGAAGCTCTCCGTCACGAATGGACTCAAGCACGTCACGAGCATGGACAACTTGTACAACAATGGAACGGGAAACCCACCAGCACATAAAGCAGCCAAGCAGGAATACCACTGTGATACCACCCATTTGCTCCAGGCGATCCGTTTTAAAACCCTCGACGCGATTCTCGAGTAGTTCGAGCAGCTTCGGAGCAGTTTTATCAAACAATGCAAGGCTGGCAGTTATGGAACGAGAGCCTGCACCAAACACATCTGAATTAGCAACTTGAATATTCGTTGCCTCAATGATTTCGGACTGCGCCATATCCGTGAATTCACCAACCGAAGATCTAAGCTGCCGCTCTTCGGACTCCACCGCAGAGGCAATGTCGGCATTGGCTTCTACCGCGGTATCCACGGCGGTAGAAACATTTTCCGCCAATAGATTAGTAACCGAAGTAATTGAGCTGAGCGTTAGCAAATTCTCTCGTTCCAGAACTCCAGCAGCAGCCGCACCGGTTGAGATACCCCGAATAACATCCAGGTTTTCTGTTAGATTCGGCAACTTGTTGACGACCAGGTCCATCAAATAGAAGGTATCAAGATCGGGGTCGAGAATAAGATTTGAGGTATCACCCACGTAAACGATCAACGCCAGTATTTCACTGACTACTTCGGTGTGTTGTTCAAAGCTTTCACCGGCATCAAGATTGTCAAAATTGCCAAGCAGGGATGACCAGCTCGACTGCAGTTGTGACCACTTGGCCGAGGTTTTGAGTAACTCACCAAACTCCCCCTCCATTTCGTCAATCAATTCGATATCGCGACTCACCTCGGCGCGCACATTCTGTAGCTTCGATAAAACGCTGGAGTCGCCGTTGAAGTAGGCGCTTGACAGGCCACGATGTTTCGCTACATGCTCCAACATTCCGCGAACTGGCGAGATGTAGCTCACACCCGAGATTTCAGCCTGGGTAAATGCAATTGTGGAATTAATGTTCGAAAGGAGCAAACCAGAAGCAATAACTAATGGCAACGCTATCGTTCCGGCTATTAGCGTCAGCTTCACCCCGACGTTCAAATTCTTAACCGTGGACATAATGTTCATCTTTCTTTCCTCTGTTTTCTGTATAAAGCGGTTTTTATTAATTTTGACCGTCGTCTTCCTGATCTAACATTTTTAAAACACCCTCGTTCATCAGTTCATCGATGTTGAGGAGAATTAGCATTTTGTCATCCTGGGTGGCCAGGCCCTTAATGGCGTTTGAACTGCAAGCACCGGCGAAATCGGGTGCGGGCTTTAAGTCCGCCTTGGCGATGTTGTGAACCTCTGATACCGCATCTACAACAACACCCATAGTGCGTTCCTCATCGGCTTCTTCATCTTTCACCCGAACAACGATGACAACAGTGGTCTCATCGAATTCGACGTCGTCGAGATTGAAAAGCGTGCGTAAATTAACAATCGGAACCACCGTGCCGCGCAGGTTGATCACGCCGAGAATATATTCCGGCATGTTGGGCATAGGCGTTACACCATCCCAGCCCTTGATTTCCTGCACACGCAAGATATCTACACCGTACTCCTCTTCGGCGAGCATAAAGGTAAGATATTGGTCCAAGCCGTCTTCAGCTTGCATGTTTGTTTCGGCTATTGGTTGTGCTGCAGCATTCATATTTTTCTCCTACCTAAGCAACCGCATTGAGCGCTAGGGCTTTGCGATCGCAGTCTTCAAAGTGTGTTTGGATTAGGCCGGGCACATCAATAATCAATGCGACTGTGCCATCACCGAGTATGGTTGCACCGGAAATCCCCTGGATTTGACGGAAGTTGGTCTCGAGACTCTTAATCACCACCTGCTGCTGCCCTAACAGTTCGTCAACAAACAGACCGAACCGTTTACCATCGGCCTCAACGACCATTAGCAAACCGTTTTCAAGCTCGCTCGTGCAGGTTTTCATGCCAAAAAGGTTACTCACCCGAATGATGGGAATATATTCATCTCGCAGCTGGTAAAGCTCTGATTGTCCGGTCACGCTACTGATCTGTTCCGACTTCATTTGCAAAGACTCAACAATCGAAACCAGAGAGACAATGTATGTATCGTCACCCATCCGCACTAACTGACCGTCAAGAATGGCCAGTGTGAGAGGCAGACGAATAGTCACTGTGCTGCCAGCACCTAGATTGGAGTCAATGCTGACGTTACCGCCCAGGTCTCTTACATTTCGCCTAACAACGTCCATACCGACACCACGGCCCGACACGTCACTAAGCTGTTCTGCAGTTGAAAAACCGGGGGCGAATATAAGATTGTAGATACGCTCGTCGGAAAGATCTTCGTTTTCACCGACCAAACCTTTTTCTATCGCCTTACCGAGTATACGATCCCGATTGAGGCCGGCGCCGTCATCAATTACTTTAATGATGATGTCGCCACCTTCATGATACGCGGCCAGCTCCAGGGTTCCGGTCTCATCCTTTCCTGCAGCCTTTCTAACCTCGGGCGTTTCAATACCATGGTCGAGTGAGTTCCGCACTAAATGCACCAGTGGATCACCGATTTTTTCCAGAACGGTTTTGTCGACCTCTGTATTTTCGCCAGTCATTTTGATATCTATTTTCTTACCCAACTTGCTACTCAGGTCGCGAACAAGCCTGGGGAAACGACTAAACGAAAAACTCACTGGGAGCATTCTGATTTGCAAAACACTCTCTTGCAGCTCGCGTGTATTGCGCTCCAATTGAGCGATACCATCACGCAGGTTCTCTAAACTTTTTTGATTGCCGTCTTCAAATCGGCTGCCCATTTCACTGAGCATCGACTGGGTAATGACGAGCTCTCCCACCATGTTGATCAACTCATCGACTTTGTCGATGGCAACTCGAATCGATCCACCAGATTCCTTCGCGGGCGCTGCTTTGCTCTTGGCGGCTGGAGCGGGCACTGCTACTGGTGCTTGCGCTTCTGTTTCCGTTGTAGCTGAAGATTCAGTGTTAGATTCTTCGGTCTTCGCCGCTACAGGACTAAGAGAGCGGTCATCATTGACTGGAGTCAAAGATCGATCATCACTTTGCACTGGAGCCAAAGAGCGATCGTCGCCTGACATGGGATTAAGAGAACGATCATCGCTTTCGACCGGACCACTACCTGCGGAATCAAGACTAACAATTTCCAGATCGCCTTCGTCTGCCACCCATGAAAAAAGCTCGCTAACTTCTTCTTCACTGGCATCACCGCGCAGAGTCAGCTCCCAGGACAGGTAGCAAAGTTCAGGATCGATTTTTTCCAGCTCCGGAATTCTCGAGGCATCGGTAACAATCTCCAGTTCACCGAAAGACTGCAGCTCACGAAAAATTCGAGCGGGTTCATTGCCACCTTTCAAAACCTCCGGGTGAGGCGTAAATCGAATGCTCCAGTTTCGTTCTTCGGACCCCGCAACAGTTTCTTCCACTTGCGTTGTGTCCTGGGCCTCTTCAAGCGCGGCTGATTCTTCTACTGTTTCGCCGTCTACGCTGTCTTGCCCAGCATCCCCACCCGATAGCATCTCATTGAGTTGCTGCAGTGCACCGTCAATACGCGGCTGATCATTTTCGCCTCCATCGCGGGCAGCGTTAGCCATGCCGCGCAAGACATCCACCGATTCGAGCAGAAGATCGACGTCCTCCCGGGTAACCGCTCGGCGACCATCGCGCATTTCATCCAGCAGCGTTTCCATCACATGGGTGAAATTGGAAATTTCCATAAATCCAAATGAAGCACCGCCACCTTTAATAGAGTGTGCCGCACGAAAAATTGCGTTGATTTCTTCTACGTCTGTCCCATGATCCAAAGTCAGCAGGCCTGACTCCATTACATCCAAACCTTCGAAGCACTCTTCAAAGAAAATGTCGTGAAACTCAGAAAGATCAATCGTCATCGCTTACTGCACCTGAAATTTAGTGATGGTTTAGTCATTTTTTGGTCTGAAAGCGTCACAGGCAATCAGTCCAACACTCTTCGAATTGTGGAAAGCAACTGCTCGGGGTCAAAGGGCTTAACAATCCAACCGGTGGCGCCCGCGTCTTTACCCTGCATTTTCTTTTCAGTGCTCGATTCAGTCGTCAGTATCAAAATGGGTTTGTAGCGATAGTCACGCAATTTACGCAGATGCTTTACCAGCGTAATTCCGTCCATTTTGGGCATGTTGACGTCGGTTAGAACCAGGTTGACATTGGTTTTCTCGGCAATCTCAAGAGCCTCAACACCCTCGTTCGCCATAATCACCTCATAACCGGCACTCTCGAGCGTATAGGACACCATTTGGCGCATCGATGGCGAATCATCGACAGCTAGAATGCTCGTCATTGTTTAATCTCCTTACTTCTGGCTTTTGCGTTGCGGGCGCCGGGAACCAGTACCCCAACTGCATTTTTTATATTTGCCCAAGCGTATCTAACTGATTTGCATACGCTTAGCCTCAACCGCGCAAATTCTGCGATCAATTACTTAGCGGTCACTAAAAAATATTCTTTAGGGGAGTTTGTGCATTTCTCGAGATATTGAGCTAAAGGTCAATGAACGGAACGTTTTCACGATAACGACCAATTTTTGTCTAGTTTTTGGATCGTTCGGGCGAATTTGGAAGGGAAACCGGTGTTTTAGGACCGCGAGATTTCCGCGCTGCGATGACAGGCTTAGGCCATTTTTGTTGAAGGCAGCCTCTCAATCCACCAGGCGAACAGTGCGAGAACGGAAAATACCACCAGTGCGTTTATGGACAACTCTTGAAAAGTGGGCATCTTTTCTTGTGGAAGCAAATTAACGACCTGTACCAACACCAGAACAACGAACAGCAGCCAGGGACCGAAACGGCTCATTCGGGTATGTGAGCGGGTTCGTACTGCATATGCCACAGTGCCAGCAAACAATAGCCCCAACTCCAATACTTGAGACCCGACAAACGAGTTCCACAATCCGAATCCATACTTGTCGCCGCCGGGATAGAGCTCAAGATCTTGAGTATGTACCAGCAAGTCCAGCAGCCAATGGGACATCACAGCAACTGCGATAAACACAGCTGCAGCGCGAGATCCGTGAGCAACAACCCCATAAGCCAAGAAGGCCAAGATGCCCCAAAAAACTGTGGCCAGCAGCGAGTGAGTATAGGGCATGTGATACAAATCCAGATTGGACGCGGCCATAAATCCATCGCTAATTTGCACGTGCTCAATTCCCATCAGCAAAAAAATCGCCCAGAGATAATCTACAAACTGGACCGCAATAAACAAATGCCAAAGTGGAATTTCAGGTTTCACTGCCTTAACCGCAAGTGCCGCCGAGTAGTGACCTACGAACATTAACTCTCCTTAGCGCACGCCATGGATTTTTTGCACAGGCGAACCGCTCAACAGCTCTTGCAATGTTGCGTTCATCATTTGCTTGCGCTTACCACGACAAAGCGGGGTCAAGGTTAAATAGTGGCTAAGATTGGTCTGCAGTTCCAACTGCTCAAGCCGGATCAGTCCCTTTTCCCACAACAAGGCGATGCCCCATTGATTGGCACAGATCAGATAAGAAAGCTCTTCAAGATCCAATCCCTTTTGCAGCTCTCCCTGCTCGTGGGCGGTGCAAAGGGCTTCATGGGCAAACTGCTGAATGCGGCCCAATTGCGTGTTGGCGCTGGGGTGATCCTTCTCGGCGCGCAACAGGATGCTGACAATCACCCGGGCATACTCTGGAGTGTATTCGAATCCCCGCATTACACCCTGGGTGAACGCCAAGAGGCGCGGAATACCGGGTTCAGAGTTTTGGACTTCCACACTTCCTTCCAAATCGTCGAGCAATCCTGAGGCCGCAGCCAGCAACAATAAGTCCCGGCTACCATAAAGGTTGTAAAGGGTCTTTAGAGAAGTCTCGCTGCTCTCGGCGATACTTTGCATGGTCAGTGCGGCAAGGCCGTGCCGTTCAAGCTGCAGTCGCGCTGCGTGGAGAATGCGCTGCTTGCGGGCCTGTTGCAGGGGGGACGAATAGGGGCCGCGACTTTTGCTCATTATTTGCTTTCCTGGAGATGCCAGCTCTTGCTGAAAATTACACGTAGATGTAATATTTGGCAAGTGGTCGATTGAACAAACCTTAAGACCAGTAATCATTAACTGCGGTGGGAATCGAAAATGGCTAATTTGAAATTGGGTCTGGCACAGGGTTATTGGGGCGCGGCACCAAACCCGAATTTTGTAGAAATGGCTCAGGAAGCCGAGCGACTGGGTTACGATTCAGTCTGGTCAGCCGAAACCTGGGGCAATGATGCCTTTACGCCACTTGCCTGGATTGGCGCCCAGACCGAAAAAATTAAACTGGGCACAGCAGTGGTGCAATTGTCCGGCAGAACACCCACCTCCTGCGCTATGCACGCATTGTCTCTAGATATGCTATCCAAGGGTCGCGTCATTCTTGGGCTGGGAGTATCCGGGCCGCAAGTTGTCGAAGGTTGGTATGGCCAACCCTTTCCCAAACCACTGGCGAGAACACGCGAGTACATCGATATCATGAGGCAGGCGTTTGCTCGAGAAGAACGCGTCACCAGCGCAGGGCCACACTATCCCCTGCCCTACCCTGGCGAAGACGGCATGGGCCTTGGCAAACCCCTGAAAACGATGATGCACCCCTTTCGAAAAGATATTCCTATTTTCCTGGGCGCTGAAGGTCCCAAAAATATCGCCCTGAGTACCGAGATCGCCGATGGTTGGCTGCCGCTCTTCTACAACCCCTATGATGAAAGCGTTTACGCTGAATCCCTGGTCAACGCCAAACCAGACTTCGAAATTGCGCAAATGGTCACGGTGAACATCACTGACGATATCGACGCCGCCCTATTAGGAGTGAAAACGTTTCTGAGTTTTTACATTGGCGGTATGGGGGCAAAAAGCACCAATTTCCACAAAAACCTGTTTGAGCGTATGGGCTATGCCGAAGAAGCCGAAAAAATTCAGCAGCTGTTCATGGAAGGTAAGCGCGAGGAGGCGGCGCAGGTCATTCCTGATGATCTAGCAGACTCTCTGGCATTGGTAGGCCCCAAAGACCGCATTAAAGATCGCCTGCAGGCCTGGGAAGAGTCTCGAGTGACGACCATGTTGGTCGCCACTACCGATAAAGAGCAACTGCGGGAAATGGCAGAGTTAATCCTGTAATGGCCGACTTTAACGATCTAAACGACAACACTCCTATCTTAGTCGGTGCTGGTCAGGTGGTTCAGCGCGAGGCCAATGCGCTATCGCCTATGGAACTTGCAGCCATGGCAACCCAGGAAGCAATTCAGGATTCTGGAGCGTCAGATGTTGCGGCTCACATCGATACCATCTGCGTGACCAAGCTATTCTCTGACAGTGTGCCTAAATGGAAATCTCCCTGGGGGCGCAGCAACAATCCCCCCCAATCGGTTGCGCAACACATTGGCGCGAATCCGCGGCATCGCATTTACACTCAGACCGGCGGTAATGAACCCCAGTCCAGGGTGATCGAATTCGCCGCAGACATCGCAGCGGGCACGCGCTCTCTGGTATTGATCACCGGTGCAGAGGCGATAAAAAACGAGCGCCATGCAAAGCGCAGCGGCGCGGTGTTGGACTGGAACGAAAATTTCGACGAGCCCCTGGAAGATCGAGGCTTCGGCGACCAAGTTGCAACCAGTCAGGAAATGAAGAACAACCTGAACAACGTTATTTACTACTACGCGTTAATTGAACAGGCCCGACGAAACAAGCTGGGGCTCTCCGTAGAAGAGCATCGAAAAGCGATGGCGGAACTTCTCGAATCCTTCAGCGAAGTAGCATCAACAAATCCCTACGCGCAATTCGCCGGTAAACAATCTGCTGAGGATATCCTTGGGGCAGCGAATTTGAGCCATCTCTACACCAAAAGGATGATAGCCCAGGACGGTGTAAATCAAGGGGCTGCGCTGATTATGTGCAGCGTCGCAAAGGCCCGAGAACTCGATATTGCAGAATCACAGTGGGTATTTATCCACGGCATGGCCCAGGGCAAAGAATTGGAGCTAAGCCACCGCGATGATCCTTCCACTTCGCCAATGGCAGGGCAGGTCGCCAACGAAGCGCTGCGAATGGCCGGGCTGGAGATTGATGCGATTGGTCTGATCGACATATACAGTTGTTTCCCCTGTGCGGTAACAACTGTCGCTGAACAACTGAATTTACCAACCGATGGAAGTAAAGCGTTAACAGCCACCGGCGGCCTGCCTTACTTCGGTGGGCCAGGAAATAATTACAGCATGCACGGCTTGGCCGAAGCGGTGGTTTGGGCCAGGAAAAATACCGAGGCGTATGCAATGGTCACTGCCAATGGCGGTGTGTTGTCTAAACATGCCAGCGGTGTTTACTCCCATCGGCCAGGTAACATCGACTGGAGTTCTCAGACGACAACACTTAGCAACGAATCTCTCAAGAAGCGTTCCATAACTGCAGATCCGGGTCAGGGAACGATTGTGTCCTACACCGTGCATTTTGATGCCGACGGTGGTGCCCACGCTATTGTCTTGGGCGAAGCTGAATCGGGAGAACGTTTCGTGGCCTGCACGGCAGCGGAAGATACTGACACAGCAATACAGATGTTAGAGCGCGATCCCACAGGCAGCCAAATAAAAGTCAGTAGCCCGATAGACGAACAACTTCACTTCCAATTCACTCAGTAGAGAACAACACCATGGCATGGAATATCAGTGAGGCAATTTACCAGTTAGGCCACAGCGAAGTGGCGGATCGTCCGGCACTTATTCACGGCGATCATGCAATCAGTTTCGCACAACTCACCGAACGAGCTAGTAATCTCGGAGCCTGGTTAAACTCACTCGATCTGCCCCATCGATCTCATGTTGGCCACTACATGCGCAATTCCAGCGCCTATCTGGAGACGATGACCGGTGCAGGTTTCGTCGGCATGTCCCATGTGAACGTCAATTATCGCTATATGGAGCAAGAACTCGCAGACCTGTGCACCAGCCTGGATATTCGGGTATTAGTTTACGATGCTGAGTTTGCAGATAGGGTTGCGGCGATAAAGGATTCACTTCCCACTGTAGTCGCTTTTGTGGAAGTAGGATCCGGGACACCCAAAAATGCATTTGCCGAGGATTTAGAAACCCTGTGCACCACAAGCCGCGGAGACTTCCAGCGCAACTGCTCCAGCGACGATCTCATTATTATCGCAACCGGCGGAACCACTGGGTTACCCAAGGGGGTGATGTGGCGACATGAAGACATCTGGCGGAAACAGGCGCTCTCTACTGGCGGAGCGATGATGGCGCTGCAGCTGACGGATCACCCCGAGACGATCGAAGATCACATTGCCAATGTATTGCGTCTGCCTACACCTCAGCCTTTTATGCCCCTGAGCCCACTCATGCATGGCGCCGGTATCTTAATGGCCATTTTGATGCTGGCGCAGGGCGTTCCCGTGTTGACAGTTCCAGGGGAAAAGTTTGAAGCAAATCTAGCGCTTGATCTGATCAAACGCTATCAAGCAGGTGGTCTCGCGTTAGTGGGCGATGCCTTCGCGATACCGCTGCTCGAAGCGCTGAATCAACGTAGGGACGAAAAGCTGCTGGACAGCATTCGCTTGTTTGTTTCCACCGGTGCATCGCTCAGTGAAGACAATCGCAAGGGTCTTTTGGAACACAATCCCAACTTAATATTGTTCGACACCCTGGGCTCATCTGAAGCGTCGGGTTTCGCAATGTCTACCGCCGAGGCCGGAGTTTTTCAACCCATGCCAACGACAAAAGTGTTTGACGAAGAGATGCAGGAAGTTAGGCCGGGCAGCGGTACTATTGGCATCGCCTATTCAGGTGGATACATCCCGATGGGATACTACGGTCAACCAGAAAAGTCAGCAGAAACGTTTGTTGAGAAAGACGGCACGCGCTATGTAATGACCGGTGACCGATGCACGGTGCGCGAGGACGGCATGCTCGTGCTGTTAGGGCGAGACAGTACGGTGATCAATACCGGAGGAGAAAAAGTCTATACGGTAGAGGTAGAGCGCGCACTTCTTGAGCACCCGCAAATCACCGATGCCCTGGTTGTTGGTTTACCGCATCCAAGATTCGGCAAAATGGTGGTGGCGGTTGTGGAAGGAACGGGATTAACCCAGGACACTATCGATGTCGCTGAGATTCAAACTCGCGCAAGAACGATTCTCGCAGACTACAAAATCCCCAGAAAAATATTTGCTATTGATTCATTAAAGCGAGCGGACAATGGCAAAGCGGATTACAAATTTATCACCGCCTACGCTGAAAAAATGACAAATGCATAAAGAGCAAAAGGGGCCGTGTTACCGACCCCTGGTAAAGTCCAAACTCAGTTAAGCAGCTTTTTCTTGCGCAGTTTTCTCGACCGAATGTTCAAGCACTTCAGCGCGCTGGTTTATCGCGATGGATTTTGGCTTCATGGCTTCGGGTACGATTTTGGTAAGACTGATAGTTAACAGCCCGTTCTCAAGATTCGCATCCACCACCTCTACATGGTCGTCGAGATTGAATTTGCGTTCAAACGCGCGATTGGCAATACCCTGGTGGAGATACTTTTTCTCCGTCGCGTCGGCCTTTTCTCCTCGCACAGTAAGTACACCTTGTTCAACCTTGATATCTAAATCAGCCTCGGAAAAACCAGCTAAAGCTAAAGTCACTGCGTAACGATTTTCCTCGAGCACCTCAATATTGTAAGGCGGATAACCCGGTGCAGCAGCCGATTTAAGAGATGAATTCAGTAGAGAGGCAAAGCGATCATAGCCAATACTACTGCGGTATAAGGGGGTTAAATCAATTGTGTTCATGATTAAATTCTCCATAAGAAGCAAAATAGTTTTGTCGAAATAATCTCTGAGAGACTTATACCGACAGTAACTATTTATGGGCTTTCAAAGAATTTTCAAGCTCAGCGGCAAAAAATATTTTTATCGTATGATCGCAATCCAACGCCAAAGCCTAAGTATGTCTGCGAGTGCTCCAGCCACATAAGTGAGTGCGCAGGCCTTCAACACTTGTCGCACCGCGGGGAGGTGATGCTCTGGAACATAACCCTCTTCAAGAATAGGCAAGGCCTTATTAAAACTTGCATCGTATTCCTCAGGTAGGATGGCGGCATACATAAGCACCGAAGCCAACATGGTCACAACGCCAATTAATGCAGTCAGTATCGCCAGATGTGGTATACGAAATGCAGCGCCGATGATCGGGATACTCATCAATACATAAACGCCCCAGGTTTGAATAAGATGAGCCTTGCCGAGATATTTTTCTCGTAACTTGCTGACCTGTTCTTTGCGGGAAAACTGAATCGCATGTCCTACTTCGTGAGTTGCTACAGCTACCGCCGAAAGAGACTTGCCGTGAAAAACTTCGGGGCTCAAAGAAACGGTACTGGTACCGGGGTTATAGTGGTCCTGATCTGGACTGCCCTCTTCCAGGGACACCTCTTCAAGTTCAAAGCGCTCAATAAGGTGAGCCGCCAGCTCGCCGCCTGTACCGGGCATATCATCGATAACACGATGGTGTTTTTTTAGAACATGCCTAACCCAGAACTGCGGTGCATATATTAAAACGACGACGGCAAGTACGAGTAAGGCGTAGACCATTCGATTGCCGCCCTAAGCCGGCCAGCCACCAATAATGGCACCCATGACAATGGCGTAAACCACTCGATAGCCAGATTGAATCATCAGTAACTTGCTGCCCCAGCCACAAAATAGACTGTCAGAGAGAAGCGCTGGAAAGACGATGCCCAAACCGATTAGGCCACCGAGCATGGCCCCACCAAATGCATCGCTAATGCCGCACATCGATATCACAATCGATAGGGATATCGCCGTAATCAAACACGCTATTACGCTGCCAATCATAGGCCCGGTTGCAGATCCGAGTTGTTCTTCGGTCTTGCCGATGCTGTCCATCCAGGCTTTGCCGAATGCGATGGGGGAATACCAAAAAGCGCCCAGCATCATTCCTGCAAGGGTCGCCACCAAAACCGCTAATAGTTTAATTTCAATGTCCATAACATATCCTCGTTAGAGCGCTATACTCGAGAACCAATCTTCTGCTGCTATGAGTAAAGTAGACCTTTTCGAGTGCGAAATACACTACAAATCACTGTGACTCCTCTCTTCTGTGTCGATAATCGAATAGACGCAGGACAGCACTTCGGAGATCGCAGCAAAGAGATTGTCAGGTATCTCGTCTCCCGAGGGCACCTTAACGAGCAAGTTAGTCAACAGGGCATCCTGTACCAGGGGTATGTCATATCTGGCGGCCAACTCCTCCATTCTGGCAACAATCGCACCCGATGGAGTGGCCGCAACACTGGCGACCACTTCAGCTTCATCCGTGGAGATCACTCGAACCACCGCGTCGTCCGAGTTGGCTACAATCCCAACAGCTTCGCTGGCACTGGTAACAATTCCAGGTTTCTGAGTGCTTTCTGTCATGCCTTGATATCCACACTGAGGGTCCACTGTGTTTTTGCAATCTCCGTGCTGCGGTGACCCCGATGAGCCAACAACACAGAAACATCCAGACCATGACCTTCCAGGCCACTTTGGAGTCGAGGTAATTGCTCCTTCAGGAGGTCAGCGGTGTGCTGCAGTTGAGCGTGCATTACCACCGAAACTTTGCTGCCACTAAGGAACAAATCTGCCTCAATATCGCCAAGCTTTGGCAGGCTCATACTCAGTAACACCTTCCAATCCTTGTGATTTTCCAACTCTCCACCGGGAGGGTTCTCCCGCAGGATGGTAATCGTCAGCCCGTACACTGAATCTGCATACCTAAATGGCATATCGAACAACCAGGTATGGCCGTCGCTTTCATCGCGCTGAGAGGCGGCCACCTGGTTCAAGGTAATCGTGGCCAGCGCGCCCTTAATCTCCTCCTCCAACTCCACCAGAGACTCAGGCAAATGAGCGCCACTGGCAATCCCACGCGAACGCCCCAGAACCTGTTCAATTCGGAACAACAAACGCAACAGCGAGGCTTTCAAATCAGTATTGGTCAACACACCGCCGCTGAGCACCAATCGGGCAAGTTCTGCCTCGAGGAAAAAACCAGAGTCCCGCACAGCCTGCTGCAGCACCTTGGGATCTGACAGCAAATTGAGCGGGGGGATGTTTTTGAACAAGCGCTCAAGATCGGCGGTCTTCAAGCCGGCGAGCGACAGAATATTGGCACTTTGAATCGGGTCTATCAGCGCGAGCAGCGGCGCTGCGACACTTCCCTGTCGCGGGATCAAAACCTGCAGCTGCCCTTCGAGAGCATTGGTACTGGCCGGCGTATTCAACACAGGATTATGAACGATCTTCAAACTGGGCGAAGGACTTAAACCGGTTACTTGCAACATCAAAACCGCACCTTTTTGCACAGCGACGTCGGAAGCTGCCACCATTTTCTGTCCGGAAACCTGTAACAACAGGTTTCCCGAGGCTGTTTTGTCCTGCACGCGCCCGATCAACAACTGACCTACCTGCCAGGATTTCAGCAGAGGTTCTAAATTTTTGTGCTGCAGCGCAGAGGCAGCAATTGGGGATTGGATCGGATCCATAGGGAAGTTATCGGCACGTTTAATGCATAGCTTGATGTTAACAGTTGTGGAGAATAATTATGACCACCAAGGATCTCAATCTCTCGCTCGATCCAGAGTTACTTCAAACGACGACGGCATCTGGCCCAGCTGTCGCTGACACACCTGCCCCGCCGCCGGATACCCGCGAACCGATAAGTGCTCCCCCCGTCACAGGATACTCTGCAAAGCCCCCCTGGAAGTCCACCGCGCTGATAGCTCTGCTCAGTGTCGCCACCGTCCTCGGGGCAGCATATTGGTTCGTGGAACTTAGCGGCAAAATGCCAACTGCGCAGCGGGCTGATTCCGAAGAGGCCAACCGAGCCATACGATCAGACCTGGCAGAACTGAATATTCAAATCAGCGCGCTGCAAAACGAAATCCAGAGGCTGGAGCTCGCGCAAAACCGGCAGGGAGAGCTGCTCAAAGCTTCAATCAAGGAAATAAAGCTTCCTAAAGACAAACTACAAAAAAGTAAGAATTTAGCTAAAGAAAAGCCGGACGAGGTCGCAAAGCTAGTTGAAGACAAAGATTGGTATGTCAACTTAGGTAGTTTTACTGGTGCTAAGGAGGCGGAAGGTCTGCGTAAGAAAATGTTGGCAATTGGTTATCAACCGCAAATAAAAAAGCAGCAAGATCAATACCAAATGTCCTACAAAGTAGTGCTGCCGGGCTTCAAGAACAGAGAGTCTGCCGAGGTTGCCGCCAAGCTACTTATGGAAAAAACCAACCTGGACAGCTTGTGGGTCTGGCAAGGGAGTGAAGAGGGTTAAAAAAGACCCGAAGAATCCGGACAGGGAGGGCCCGATGGTTCGCCCTGTCAGTTGAAAAAATAATAGCTAGACAGGCTGCTATCCGACCGCAGCCTGAATCTACTGATAGAAACCCGAGGAAGACACATGGATCTGGCGACACTCATAGGCATGCTTGGTGCCATCGGCATTGTTCTGGCAGCAATGTTAACCGGGGGCTCAATTATAGTCTTCGTCAACGTTCCCTCTATATTGATCGTGTTGGGTGGAACCTTCATGGTCGTAATGATCAAATTTACACTCGGACAGTTTCTGGGCGCGTTCAAGGTCGCTGCCCGAGCCTTCATGTTCAAGTTGCAAAGCGCGGAAGATCTTATCGAGCAAATCGTCAACCTGGCTAACATTGCTCGCAAAGAGGGGATGCTTGCGCTGGAGAATGAAGAGATTGAAAACGAGTTCTTGAATGAGGGCATAAAAATGCTCATCGATGGCAACAATCATGAAGTCATCGAAAAAGTCATGCACAAGGACCTACAGCAAACACTCGATCATCACACCTGGGGCGCCAAGGTCTTTACTGCCACCGGCGATGTTGCGCCGGCTATGGGTATGATAGGTACGCTGATCGGTCTGGTACAAATGCTGTCGGCCATGGACGACCCAAAATCCATCGGTCCCTCTATGGCGGTTGCACTGCTGACTACTCTATACGGCGCGATGCTCGCCAACATGATCGCACTGCCCATCGCAGACAAGCTTGGATTGCGAAAATCGGAAGAGGGCAAGATCAAGGCCATGTGTATCGACGGGGTATTAGCGATCCAGGAGGGTCAAAACCCGAGAATTATTGAGTCCATGTTGAAGGCCTATCTAGATCCGACCAAACGAAATGTGGAAAAGAGCGACTCGGGTGAAGCGGCAGCTGAGGCAGCCTGATGATAGCGATTGAAGAACAGGACGACGGACCACCCGGAACACCGGCATGGATGGCAACCTTCGCCGATCTAATGTCGCTGCTCATGTGCTTCTTTGTGTTACTGCTCTCCTTTTCACAAATGGATGCACAGAAGTACAAAGAAGTTGCAGGATCAATGAAGAATGCCTTCGGCGTGCAAACCAAGGTAAAAGCATTTGGCATTCCCAAGGGAACGAGCATTATCGCCAAGGAATTTAGCCCGGGAAAACCGCAACCGACTCAACTCGATACTATTAACCAGTTCACTACTGATGTCACCAAGGCCTCGCTCTCAGTCGGCAACCCCACAGCCTCTAAATCGAAAGGCAAGGACTCCGGTGGCGCAGAGGCAAAGCGGCTGCTAAAAGAAAGACTGGACGCCTTGATGGTAGAAACGCAAATAGACGCTGAAAAACTCAGGGCTACATTGAAGGACGAAATTGACAGCGGCAAGGTCGATATAGAGTACACAGGGCGTTCCATTACTGTCCGCATTCGAGAAAGAGGATCCTTCCCCTCGGCCTCTTCTGCGATACAAGACGGCTTTATTCCCGTTTTGGGGGCTATAAGAGAGTCGCTAAAGGTTATAGCCGGAGAGATCTCCGTCGAAGGACACACCGATAACATTCCAATTTCGAGCGCACGATTTAAGTCAAACTGGGATTTATCTTCTTCCAGAGCACTCTCGGTAACGCACGAATTAGTGAAAGACAACGCGCTCGATGCCAATCGTTTTATGGTCGTTGGTCGCTCCGATACAAAACCCTTCAAGCCCAATACGTCTTCGAGAAATCGGGCTGAGAATCGGCGAGTTGAGATCGTCATACGGCAAGGCTTCGACGAAGAAACAATTTCGGATATCAATGAGCTAAAAAGAACTGACCCCGATGCCATGGAGTCCATCAACGCAGGACTGGGTGGTGTTGCAACACAATAGGTATAGCAAAAGTGAAAATTGAATACGAAAGACGGCGCTATTTCCGTATCAATGACATTGTCGGCTTGACGTACTCCGCTCTGGAAGGCGGCGAAGAGTTCAAGACTGGAATTGAAAGCGAAGCTTCTATGCCCATGATGGAATTGCTAGCTGAGGTAGATCAGAACTTTAACCAGGTCACCAATGTCCTATGGCACGAAAAACCAGCTATCGCACAGGCCCTTGGATTACTGAACCGGAAAATTTCGATTATTGCGGCCCACGCGATGCAAACCGAAGACCAGGCTATCGATTCCTACGAAGACCAAATGGTGAACATCAGCGGCTGCGGTATGGCGTTTCACAGTGCTGAGAGTTTTCCGGTGGATACCGCGCTTAAAATCTCTACGGTACTAAAGCCCTCCAACATCAAGTTGAACTTTACCGCCAAGGTAGTCGGGTGCGAGGCAGGCCCAGAGGGTTTAGATCAACACTTCTGGATTCGGGTGAGTCTGGACAATGACAACGCCGGCGCCCAGGAGCAATTGATACAACACATTGTCCAAAAGCAATGTTCGCAGATTTCAGCTTCGGAAAGTCAGCCTACTTCAAAAGTGTTTTAAATTGTTTCGAGCTCGGCACTACTTGGCGATACTAGTAAGCCGTTGCCGTCTGTCTTGATCATGCTGTGAAGATTCGGGTAGCGGTCTCGCAGCAAAGCAAAGTAAGCTCGCTGTGCATTATCCGCCCGCCTGTTCCTTCAACAATTCAAATTCGTAAATTCGGTCGCCTGTTTGCCCATTCAGAGAAGCCATCACAACGACAACTACCCGTCGATTTTGTGCTCTAGCGGCATTGTCGGCGTTATCAGAAATGGGTTGGTGTTCGCCATAGCCTATAGAAGCCATACGTGAAGGATCAACGCCACTTCTCTCAAAGAGTCTCACGACCGCAGCAGCCCGAGCCGAGGACAACTCCCAGTTGGATGGAAAAATTCTGGACTGGATCGGTCTGTTGTCGGTGAAGCCTTCGACGTTCACTCTGTTGGGTAAATCTACGAATAGACCGGACAACTCAACCAATACGGGTATCGAGTCGACGATCAGCTGGCTACTACCACTAAGAAACAAAAGGCTGGACTTGATCTCAATCTCCAACCAAAACTTGTTGCGCTTTAGATTGATAATGCCTTCGTCGATCAGGTCTTCCATTTTCTCCTCTACCCCGTCGGCAATACCATCGATCTCGACTTCTGCTTCGTCGAGCACACGCTGAGAGAAGCCATCCTCGCTGCCAGTATCGGGCAATGCTTGATCGCCTTTTTCCAACGGTATCAGGGCGGTCGGAGAGCCCGATAGAGTATTCAGCTCATCTTGGGACAGAGGGGATATACGAGCAAGACCACTCTCCTGAGCGGCTTGTAGCGCAGTTTTTGGGTCGCTGAATGCTGAGATCATTGCATCTGACAACACCCGATACTTATCTTCGTTTACCGAAGACATCGAATACATTACAACGAAGAAGGCGAACAACAGCGTGATGAAATCTGCATAGGAGACCAACCAACGCTCGTGGTTTATGGGCTCTTCAACATGTTTTCTTCTCGCCATTTCTAGGGCATGCCTAAGTCAGGTAGCCTTCGAGCATACCCGCGATAGTCCTGGGGTTCTCTCCTTCTGCTATGGCTACCAGCCCGTCCAGGATCATTTCCTGATACTGGGCCATATCATTGACGATGGTCTTTAGCTTGCTCGCCATGGGGAGAAAAAAGAAATTGGCAAAGCCAACACCGTAAATAGTCGCTACAAACGCCACAGCGATTCCCGGCCCGAGAGATGCCGGATCAGATAAATTGTTCATCACGTGAATGAGGCCCATCACGGCTCCGATAATACCGATGGTAGGCGAGTAACCTCCCATTGCCTCATAGACTCTGGCTCCGTTCATCTCCTTGGCGGAGTTACTATCGATCTCTATCTCTAAAGTCTTACGAATTTCTTCAGGCTCGTGCCCATCTACCAACAACATCAGGCCCTTTTTGACGAACTTGTCCCTCTCTTTATCGGCGATTTTTTGCAAGCCTAACAAACCATCTTTGCGAGCTATTTTGCTCCAGCCATCAATTCTCTTGAGTATTACCTTGCGTTCAATTTTTGGCGGCAAAAAGACCCAACGAAATCTTCGCAGGCCATGTAAAAAAATAGCCTTGGGCGTTTGGACAAGAGTCGCACCGAGTGTGCCGCCAAAGACCACGAGGAATGCCGTCGCCTGAATAAGAGAGTCGGTGCGACCACCCTCGAGAATATTGCCTCCCACCACCACCAACAACGACAGTGTCACGCCCACAAAGGAAAGGAAATCTATAGGCTGATTCCGGCTGTTAGCGGCCACCTTGTGTCAACTCCCCTACTCGGACCACTGTGCCACTTTGACCCGAACCCGAGCCAATGCTTGGCCGTGTATTTGCGACACGCGAGACTCAGAAACGCCCATTACCTCCCCTATCTCCTTAAGGTTAAGTTCATCTCCATAGTAGAGAGACATCATTAACATCTCTTTTTGGGGCAGGGACTTGATGGCTTTGGCAAGTAATTTCCGCTGCTGGTTATCTTCCAGCTGAGCGAAGGGGTCCACTTCGTCAGATTCATGGGTATTTTCCATTCCCTCCATGCCATCCAGGGAGGTCATTCTTGAGCAAACCAATTCCCTGGAAAGGTCATGGTATTCCTCTAGAGGCATATCCAACTCTGCTGCAATTTCGGCATCGGTTACCGCTCGACCCAAGCGAGACTCAAGCGCGTTCATAGCTGTCGAAACGCGCTTTAAACTTTGTTGAACAGAACGCGGCTTCCAATCGTTTCGGCGAACTTCGTCGAGCATAGCGCCCTTAATTCTTATTCCAGCATAGGTAGCAAAACTCGCTCCCTGAGTGGCGTCGTAAGTAGAGCTGGCTTGAATCAAACCAATCATGCCAACCTGCATCATGTCATCGAGTTCAATATCTGGCGGTAGACGCGCAACCAAATGCAGACCAATTTTTTTGACTAGTGGCAGATACTCTCTAACGAGTTCGTCTACGCTTTCGCGTTCCGCTGGGTCATAGGCAGTGGTTTCCATAATTGTCAGGCTCCCAACTCCGCTGCGCCACCTTGTATAAGGCGCTCAACAAAGAATCCCAGGCCACCATAACTTTCCTGCCCGAGAAACTCTCGATCAACATCAGTGGCGAGTTTGCCAAATGCTTGCGCTGATGGACTTCGCGGATACAGCTGAACAACTGGACCCTGCTGCTGAACCGCCTTGCGTAAATAGTTATCCCGTGGGATAGCCCCGAGATAGCCCAGATGAACATCCAGGAATCGGTCCGAGACGCGACAAACCTTGCCGTACAAAGCGCGCGCCTGAGCGTCGCTATCCACCATGTTGGCAAGCAGCTCGAATTTTTTGATGCCACACTGGGCATTGAGAACCTTGATCAAAGCATAGGCGTCGGTAATCGAAGTAGGCTCGTCACACAGCACCACGATCACCGTCTGGCAGGCACTGCTGAACGCCTGAACATTCAGATCTATGCCAGCGCCAATGTCGACGATCAAGGTATCCACCGGCATACTCAATTCTCCGAAGGAACGTATCAGTCCAGCCTGCTCAGTCGGAGACAGGTTGGTCATGCTCGATATTCCCGAAGAGGCTGGCACGATGTTAATGCCTTTTGGTCCCTGGACGACAATTTCCTCCAAAGAACGCTCTCCTGAGACAACATGGCTGAGATCGTACTTGGGCTTTAAACCCAGCGTGATATCAACATTGGCCAAACCCAGGTCAGCATCGAGCAATACCACGTCGCGGCCCTGTTCCGCGAGGCTCACGGCAAGATTGACTGCGATATTGGTTTTTCCCACGCCGCCTTTGCCACTGGTGATCGCCATTACGTTAATGGGAGAAGGTGCTGGCATACGCGCCAGTTTTTGTACTTGAGTCATTTAATTTCGTACCGCCGCTGATGAAGCTAGTTGAGTATTTTTCGATGCGCTTGATTGATAGGCCGCGTCCTGATCCATAAGATCGATCGCCAGCTTAATGACACTATTCACCTCTGCCGGGCGAATGTCCTCTGGCACTTTCTGGCCCTCGCTAATATAGGCTAGCTTTAAGCGGTTCTTGATCACGACGTCAAGCACACCGCCTAAACCCACCGACTCGTCAACCTTAGTAATCATCGCCCCAGCCAGATTGTTTTTGCCAAAGACGTTAACAACTTCGTGTAAGGCCCGCTGCTGTGCCGTCGCAGACAGAACGACATAGGTATCGATGTCATGACCTACGGAATTGAGAGTCGCGAACTGCTCATGTAGACGCAAATCGCGCTGACTCATCCCGGCACTGTCAATGAGTATCAACTTCCTGGGGCTCAACTCGTCCAGGGCTGTCTTGAGTTGCTGGCCATCAGTGGCCACGACCATCTGCACTCCGAGGTAATCGGCAAAAGTTTGCAGTTGTTCCTGACCACCGATGCGATAACAATCCGTGGTAATTAGCGCGATTTCCTTACAGCCATAGCGCAGCACAAAACGCGCAGCCAATTTCGCCACCGTGGTCGTTTTGCCAACACCCGTCGAGCCCATGAGAGCCACAATTCCGCCATTGTTTATAAGGCTATCGCTTTCCATGACGGCCATTTTGCCGGCCAGCATTTCCAGAGCCCGATGCCAGTATTCTTCGAGATTTCCATGGGCTGGCATTAAATCCGCTATGACGCCGCACAGTGCGCGCGACAAACCCAGCCTGACCAATCGATTATGCAGTGCTGCTTTGGCGGATGGCCGGTTTGCCGTTTCCCTCCAGGAAAGCTGCGAGAGCTTGCCCTCCAGCATGCCGCGCAAATTTGCCAGTTCGCGCTGTAAATCGCTCAGCGTCAGGCTATCCATCTCGCCAGCTCCAATGGACGCTGCGGTTTCCAGGAACGGAGGGGGCGGAATTTCGACGGCGGATAAATCGGCCTCGTCAATTTCCAGTGCAGCTACAATTTCCACCTGACCGTTGACGCTTTTGTTCGACAAGATCATAGCCTCTGCGCCTAAATCTTCCCGGACTTTGGTCATAGCACTGCGACTGTCTTTGCCCTGAAAGCGTTTTATCTTCATCTGGTCATCCCGCCAAAATCTTATTGTTGTTCAGCAAACTGAACTTGTTTTTTGCCGACACCGTCCTATGGTTGAAAGCCACTTATAATTGCAATGGCGCTCCACCGATGGTCGCCACCACTTTAATTGTCTTGCTCGCCGGAATTTCTTCATAGGCGAGAATATAGAAATTGGCCATTCGGTTTCGCAGCAGTCTCGACAAAAACAGCCGAACATTGCTGGCAACCAACAGCACTGGCGTCTTCCCTTCCGCCTCAATTTTGGTTGATGCCTCGATAATCTGGCTAATGGTTCGCTCAACCAGAGAAGGCTCCAAACCTCCCGGCGTACCCTGTATAGCTCCTTGCAATATCTGTTCCAATTGCGTGTCTAAGGTCATTACGGACATCTCGTGCCCAACACCATTGACCGCCTGGAATATTGACCTGCCCAGGGAGATACGAACCTGCGAAGTCAAAACGTCAATATCCTGACTTTTGGTCGAGTGCTCCGCCAATGCCTCGGCGATAGTACGAACGTCGCGAATGGGAATGCCCTCCTCCAAGAGGTTTTGCATAACCTTGGTAATTTCCCCCAGACCCAGTAATTTGGGCACCAGGTTTTCTACCAGTTTGGGGGAAGTACGCGCCAGTTTGTCTAACAGCTGTTGAACCCCGTCTTGGCCGATAAGCTCGTGAGCCTGATTTTTGAGTAGCTGACTGAGATGAGTGGCGATCACAGTGCCACAGTCCACCACGGTGTATCCCATTGCCTGGGCGTCATCGCGTTGCGACCCCTCAATCCATACCGCATCCAGCCCAAAGGTCGGATCCTTCGCCGCCAGACCATCCAGTTCGCCGTATACTTGGCCCGGATTAATCGCCAACTCTTTACCCGGGTAGACGGAGCCATCGCCAACCGTCACATCGTGAAAGCTGATTCGGTACTCGTTGGGTGACAGATCCAGATTGTCACGTATGTGAACTGAGTGAATCAGAAAGCCCAACTCTTGAGAGAGTTTCTTCCGGACCCCCTTGATGCGATTGAGTAACTCCCCGCCCTGATTCTTGTCGACCAGAGCGATCAGGCGATAGCCCACCTCGAGTCCGATTTCGTCAACGGACGCCACATCGTCCCAATTGAGCTCTCTGGACTCTGCCGTTTTTTCAACAGGAGGAGGCTCCGGCGCCAATACCTCCACTTGATTGTCTAGCATGCGCATATACCCCATTGCCCCAAGCCCGCCTGCCAGGCTTAGAAAAATCAAATGTGGCATTCCGGGCACCAGGCCCATAACACCAATCAGAAAACCCGTAACCATCAGCGCCTTTGGATTGCTGAACAACTGAACAATCACTTCCCCGCCCATGTCTTGTGAATCCGACACCCGCGTGACGATCATTGCTGCGGCCGTGGAGAGCAGCAGTGAAGGAATTTGAGCGACCAGGCCATCACCGATCGTTAGAAGGATATAATTGTTGGCAGCATCGGAGGCAGTGAGCTCATGTTGCAAAACACCCACCGAAAAACCACCGATAATGTTGATAAACAAAATGAGAATGCCGGCGACGGCGTCTCCGCGAACGAACTTACTGGCACCATCCATTGCCCCGTAGAAATCTGCTTCCTTGGAGACATCGTCTCGGCGCTGACGCGCTTCGTTTTGGTCGATAAGACCGGCATTCATGTCCGCATCAATCGCCATTTGCTTGCCTGGCATAGCGTCCAAGGTGAAACGTGCGGTCACTTCCGCAATACGTCCCGCACCTTTGGTTACCACGACGAAATTGATGATGACCAGAATGGCAAACACCACAATACCAACTGTATAGCTGCCGCCAATCACAAACTCGCCAAAGGCTTGAATCACCTTGCCCGCCGCGGCGGTGCCGTTGTGACCTTCGAGAAGCACGACTCGCGTCGAGGCCACATTGAGGGACAAGCGGAGTAAGGTGGCAATCAGCAGTACGCTGGGAAATACAGCGAAGTCCAGGGGCCTTGTAGAATAGACCGACGCCAATAGTACAATCATCGCCAGGGCGATATTGAAGGTGAACAACAAATCCAACATGAACGACGGCAATGGCAGAATCATCATCACCAACATCAGGAACAACAGCAACGGCGTGCCCAAGCCCGTCAACATGGTAACGTTGAATCCACCCGCGCCGGATGAACTTGCTGCTACATCACCCGTCGCCATCTAAATTTTCCTTTTTATATAGATCCCGATATTCTTCCGGAATTTCGATATCGTCCGGTCGAGTAGCAAACTGCTCGCCACCTGCGATGCGCACCTGGTAGATGTAGGCGAGTACTTTCGCTACGGCTAAATACAGGTTTTGCGGAATTTCCTCGCCAATCTCTGCTGATGAATACAGCGCCCGCGCCAGCGGTGGTGCAGAAAATATCGCCACATCATTTTCTTCAGCCAAAGATCGAATCTTCAATGCAATTAAATCGCGTCCCTTGGCTAAAACCGTCGGTGCTCCGCCATCAACGCTTTCATACTTTAAAGCGACCGCAAAATGAGTGGGGTTGGTGATGACGACATCCGCGGTGGGCACCGCTTCCATCATACGGCGCTGGGAAATCTCTCGCTGAAGGTTGCGAATACGACCTTTCACTTCCGGCCGCCCTTCGCTCTCCTTCATTTCATCTTTTATTTCCTGGCGTGTCATTTTTAGTTGCTGATTGTGGTTCCACAATTCAAAGGGCACATCAAACACCACAATAAAAATCATCGCCAAACTAAGGAGGACGAGACTCCACTGCAACATACTGACGGCTTCAATAAACGCTTGTTCCGGTGGTTTTCGACCGAGCAGTAGAATGTCTTCCAATAGAAAGTTAAACAGGAGCAGTGCGGTGGCGCTCAGGAACAAGAACTTGAGCAGCGCTTTTATTAGCTCCATCGCACCCTTAGCCGATATAACGCGCTTAATGCCCTTGGCGGGACTTATTTTTTCCAACTTAAACGCCATCGACGCAACGTTGAAAGACCATCCACCCACCATCAAGGGGCCAATCAGCGCTCCGACGACCATTAGGGCAAAGAGCGGCGAGAGAACAATGACCGCCGAAACTGCGGTGCTCACAAAGCGCACGGCCATAACTTCTTTGTCGAATGCCAGGGCCCGGTCAAACCTCAATGTAGATTCGAACAACGCGATGAAATCCTTCGCGATAGTATCGCCAAGAACAACCAGGCCCAATCCACCAAACAACAGAGACAACATGGTATTGAGTTCTCGAGAACGAGGGACCTGACCCTTTTTCTTCGAGTCGAGTTTTCGCTTCTCCGTCGGCTGTTCTGTACGTTCCTGAGAGCTTTGCTGATCTGCCATCTGCCCTCCTAGTTCAGAATCATCAGTGCGTGAGCCAAACCGGCCTCAAACGAATCGGTGATAAGAACGAAAACGGAGGGCATCGTCAAGAATATAAAAATGAAGCCGGCCATAATCGTAACGGGAAAGCCTACGGCGAAAATATTCAGTTGGGGTGCTGCTCGGGTGATCACACCAAACGCGATGTTGATAATGAGCACTGCGGTGAGAGCAGGCAACGCCAACAAAAGCGCGGTGGCAAACATTTGGCTGGCCCACATGGCAACATCGAGGCCAAAGTCGTCTCTCCATCCGCTGAGCCCTACCGGCAAAAGAGTGAAGCTTTCGACCAGGTATTCAATGAGTACGAGATGCGCGTTCACGGACAAAAATATTAGCGTCGCAAATATCATGTATAGCTGGCTTAGTACGGGAACCTGCACACCATTTTGTGGATCAACGGCCATCGCAAAACCAAGGCCCATTGTCATAGCGAGTGTCTGCCCCGCAATAATCACAGCGGAGAAAAGCATTTGCACAATAAAGCCCATCGCCAAACCGATGATCACCTGCTGTGCTGCAACCAGCAAGCCATCTGCGCCCAGCACATCAACTGGAGGGGATTCAGGTATCGATGGAACGATCACCGCTGTGATCGCAACAGCCGTAAGAACACGCAGACGCACCGGAACAGAAGACGCGCTAAAGATAGGTGACGCCAGGAAAAGAGCAGAAATTCGCAAAAATGGCCAGTAATACTGCTCTCCAGCCGCGGCTAACTCCTGGGCGGAAAACAGCATGAATTAACCCAACATTCCTGGAATAGCCATGAACAGCCGATGCGTGTACTCAACCAGTATTCGCAACATCCACGGGCCGGCAAACAACAGAGCAAAAACCAACGCAATAAGTTTGGGGATAAAGCTCAGCGTCATCTCTTGAATCTGCGTGGCGGCCTGAAATACACCAATGAGCAAACCGACGGCCAAAGCGGAAAGTAAAAGCGGACCGGCTAATAACATCGTCAGATGAAGTGCTTCGCGACTTACATCCATTACCATTTCAGGAGTCATTGCTATTCCTCGCGTTAGACGACAAAACTGGCGGCGAGTGTGCCGACAATAAGAGACCATCCATCAATTAACACAAACAGCATTATTTTGAATGGCAAAGAAATCAGCATTGGCGATAGCATCATCATACCCATGGACATCAATACGCTGGCGACCACCAAATCAATGACTAGAAACGGAATAAAAATTAGAAAGCCGATCTGAAACGCTGTCTTGAGCTCACTGGTCAAAAAAGAAGGTAGAAGAACTTTTAGAGGAATATCGTCTTCAGTTTGAAACCCATCATAGCCACCGAGTTCGGAAAACATAATCAGGTCAGCTTCGCGAACCTGCTCCAGCATGAACTCGCGAAAGGGTGCTTTTACTTGTACAAGTGCCTCGTCAAACTCAATAGTTTCATCCATATAGGGTTTTAATCCAGTGTCATAGGCCTGTTCGAGTATCGGCGCCATGATGAACAAACTCAGGAACAGCGCCAGCGCAAGGATGATTTGATTGGATGGCGTTTGCGCAGTGCCAAGCGCCTGGCGCAATATTGCCAGCACTACAACAATTCGGGTGAATGAAGTCATCGCCAGAAGAGCCGCCGGCAGCAGGCTCAACAACGTCATCAACATTAAAATCTGAATGCTGACCGAGTAGCTGCTGCCTCCGCCGCTGACAGGGTCTACCGATAACAGAGGTATAGTGGCTTGCGCAGATGCTAAAGAGGGCAACAGGCCGAGCGCGATAATGAATAGTAGTATCGCGCGATTCAAGAGGCGACCTCATCTACAGAGTCGCTGAGCACCTTGGCGAAGTCGTCGCCAGATCGCTTGGTGAGACTCTGCCGCGAGCTTTCCTCGTCGCCAAATACATGCAAGGTTCGAACACTACCTGCTGCAACCCCCACCAGTAACTCCTGCTCTCCGGCTTTGAGCAGCACGATTTTTTCCCTGGAACCAACTTTCGCAGAGCCGATAATTTGGATGAACTTTCGATCACTCATCGGCATACCGTTGAACCTGCGCAACAAATACGCCAGCCCAAACAAGCAACCGAACACCAGCAGCAATGAGCCAAAAACCTGAAACAGGTAGGCGGTATCAAAAATTTCTGAAGACTCACCGTCACCAACGACTGCCAATACAGGTCCACTCGAGGCACACGTTATCAGCAATCCCGACAAAGTAACGCGGGACATTCTTGGCAGGCATTTAATCACTGCAATTTTTTCAACCGTTCCGTGGGGCTGACAATATCGATCAGTCTCAAGCCGAACTGACCGTCGACGACCACCACCTCTCCCCTGGCCATGAGAGTACCGTTAACCAATAAATCCAAGGGTTCGTTGACACCGCGATCCAGTTCGATCACGGAGCCTTGATTAAGACTAATCAGCTGTTGAATCGGAACTTTGCTTCGGCCTATCTCCACGGACAGTTGAACCTGCACATCCAGCAAAGCATCAAGATTAATTTCTGAACCGGTCTGTCCAGTTTCGACTTCTGCACCTGCGGCGACCTCGGTACTCTCTTCTGCCCCGTGGTCGGCTACCTGCTCCTGTGCTACTTCTGTTTCTTCGGTCATCTTATCTGGCCCGGATTTTTATAGGGTTTTCGCAGCATGTTGTAATATCTCCGTAATCTTTATTGACTTGTTGCCGTTGAGCGCACCGTGCTCGCCCAGAGAGAACGCCTTGTTTTCAACCCACACGTTCACTTCATTAGGCATTTTTAGCGGCACGATAGAACCGGGTTTGAGGTTCAGTACTTCGGCGATACTCACATCACGCGAGGTGAAAGAACCGCTCACTTCTAGCTCGACACACTGGAGCTCGCGAAGAAAATGCGCCTCCCAACTGCTGTTGCTTTGTTGCGGTTTTTGCTCAATTCCCGGAGTTCCCAACTTGGGCCGCAGTGGCTCTATTGAAGAATAGGGCACCAACATATTGATCACTGACTGCCACTCACCAACGGTAACGGCGAAGGGAAACAACATAGCCAGATCATCGGGCGAGCTCGCCTGTAAAAAGTCGGCGTTGATTTCAAAGGCAGTAGGCGTGGGACTCAATGAAACCACATCACTCCAGGCCTCCTTCAATGTGGCGAGAAATCTTGCGAACAAAACATCGTTAATTCGCTTTTCAGTCGGCGTCAGGTTTTTTCGCGAGGGGGGCTCACTGGGGCTTCCAGGCACACCACCAAAAAAGCTATCGACAAAAAAGGACAGCAGCTCGCCGGGAAAGACCACATAGGAAGTACCGTTCAGTGGTGCCAAAGTAACGAGGTTGATTCCGGAGGGATCGGAAATATCCTGCAGCCCCTGATCCAACTTAACCAGAGCAACGTCCGCAGCTTCAACATGGGCAATAAGTTTGTAGGACTCAAAAATAGACTGAGCCAGAGCGACACTGTGTTTTTCGTTAAGCGTTTTCAAGGCTGGCATTTGCGCCAGTAGTGCCTGTTCCCGCGTGCTGAAATCAAAAGGCACACAGCTGGTGCCAAGTCCGTCATCAACAGGCGGCACGTCTCCTTCGGAGACGCTATCCATTAGTGCCTCGATTTCACCTTCCGACAGTACATCTTTACTCGTCACGGTTTTTTACTGCATCACGAAGCCAGTGAAAAACACATCGTCAACTTTGGAGTCGCCCTTCAAGCGTAAAACTTCGTTAATTGACGCGAGCACTTCCTGCCGCAGGTCTTCTTTACCCTCTACGCTTCCCAGAGAATCGTAGTCGTGGGCACTGAGCAGCATGATGAGGTTGTTTCTCACGGCTGGTATATTCGCCTTGACCTTGTCGATAACGTCTTGCTCGTAAGACATAGCTTGCAAATTCAGCTGCAGATATCGAATCGTGCCATTGCGCTCATAGTTGACCACAAAGGCGGGGTCGAGCGCCCAGTAAATTGCGTCTTTTTCCTCCTCCTCAGGTGGCGCAGCCTCAGCCCCGTCCACTCCCGCTTCTGCCGCAGCGTCGTCGTCCCCCAGCATAAAAAAGGCCGCCGCTCCACCCCCACCCAGTACCAGCAAAGCCACCACGATAATTATTATTTTCTTCATATTCTTATGTCCCTTATTGCCATTGTTAACGACTAGTTATAGAGACATAAGCAAAAGCTGTACCAACTAAATTATTCTATATAATACAATAGCTTACGGAGTTTTCATGAGATATTGTCAGAGATTTGACGCCACAAGGGACTGACAGCAACAGTAATTCGGCGCCAAAGGGGATTTTAGTGTCGCAATCGCTTCCGCGAAGGCGCCCGCACTGCGCGGATCTGTGAGTCAATCAAACGTAGTAATCGACCATGGTATTGACGCTCAGGGGGACAGAGCGCGGGAGGAACTCGTCGAGGTCTTCATCCACAATACCTGCGTCTGCGTCGAGCTCAGCGCCACTGAAATTCCTATTGTCATCCCTGGCTGCAGAATGGTCGGCAACTTCACTGTGTGCAAGCTGCAAACCCTCCTGACCCAGCATCTCCCGCAAGCGCGGCATAGCTTGTTCTATCGCTTCCCGCGCGGGAGTATTTTGCACGGTGAACAGAATTTTGGTCTGATCACCGTCGGTGGATATTTTGACTTCCATACGACCCAGCTCAGCGGGAGTCAGCTGCAATTTCGCCTCCGACACCCCCTTTTCCACCATAACGCCAATTCGCCCGACAAATTCCTGATTCCAGTTTGGATCGCTCACCGGTGTCGGCAAGGTCACTACTGAGGTAGCCTTCACACTCGATGACGAACTCACTTCACTGGCATTATGGCTCATTGCAGGGGAAAGAGGCTGGGAGCCATTCGGCGGATTAGCCTGCACAACCTTGCTAGAAATTCCATCCGAAATCTTGATTGGCTGCGCTGATTCAGCCAGCGCATCTTCAAAGACACCGGCCATTTCCGGTTTCTGAACAAGGGAAACAGCTACCTGTCCGGCTGCACTCGGTAATGCACCAGCAGACACATCGGATTTGGCGGCGAAATCAACTTTTTGACCCAGTTCCTGGAGCGGAAGTGCGGGTTTGCGGGTAGCGGTAGCTGAAAGTGGTGTCTGAGGCGGCGTGATTGATGCCGCGATCGGAGCCGCTATCGATGGCACTGCAGCGGCAATGGGACTGCGCATCACAAACTCGGGAGCTTCTTTGCCGATATCGGGCGACGCTGAGATTTTCTGCGCCAGCTCAGTCGTGGTGTCTAGCACTTTGGGAACATTTACTGTCTGTTCCGCAAGATTCGGATCTAGAGCAATTGGCTGAGCGGCGCCCGGCTGAGCAAGTAGAGGTGGAGACACCACTTTCTCAAACCCTTCGACGACAAGGTCACCATTCACCGGCTGCGCTGAAACAGTGTCCAGGGGCGTCGGAGTCAAAGATGGGACTGCAGGGTCGGTCAAAGGGTCCGCAAGCACGGCGTCCAAATTTTCACCGACAGGAGCCTGCAAAGAAACTGCGAGCTCTAGAGATGTAGAATCAATTTCGCTGCCCTCCAACACAGGCAATGCCTTGCCGCTAGCTGGCAACAACGTGCCGCCGGCGGTATCTTGATCAAGAAGAGACAGCAAATTAGCTGACTCATCTACCGGGATCGCTACGTCTTCTTGCGAACTCAAAATCTCGCCGAAAAGCCCTCCCCCTGTGCTCTGGCCTATATTTCCGGTGGTCGAGCGCAGACCTTCACCATCGCTGGTCAGCGCTACAGTGTTATCTAATGTCAAAATCACGATGCATAGTCCTTTGGGTCTCTATCCCAAAAGAGCAAATTGCATGCCAGTTTAGCCGCGATCCAGGTTCAACAAGGTTCTCGCTATGGAATTTTCATCAGACTCTTTTTGTTCTGCCTTTCCCCGAGCCTGCAGCAGGGTTTTATGACGCTCTTCCACCAAGTGATCCAGCGCCGATTTTCGCTGTGACCTTGAAAGCCATTGAGATCTCACTTGATCGAGCTGCTCCTGAGCGGTTTCTACCTCACGACTTTGCTGAGCGATGGCATCACCGAGTTTATTTAGAAACACCCGGTAGTCCTGTAATTGCTTGGCGGGCATACCCCCTGCGCCTTTAGTGCCCAGGCCGGACTCATAGTCCTGCCGGAATTGAATGAGCTGATCCAACTGCGCACTTTTCTCCTGATGACTTTGCAAAGCTTTTCCCAGTTCGCGAGCACTTTGCTGCTCCGCTATTTTCGCGACCGCTGCAACCTTATCCATTTTTCCGGTTTTCAAGATTCATCTCCCACAGCGACCGCATTTGAAACCTGCAGTAATGCGGCCAACGCCACTCGACTCTCGTTCATGTCCACCTTGCTCGATTCTTCTTGCGCAATGAAACCACGGATATGCGGTGCTGCAATGATGGCTCGATCAATATCCACATCAGTACCTTGCTGATAGGCACCGATATTAATCAGATCTCGATTTTGCGCAAAAGTAGAATACAAACTTTTCACTTCTCTGGCCGCTTGCTGCTGGTTCTCATCCACAATGCTGGTCATCAAGCGGCTGACCGAAGACTCAATATCAATGGCCGGAAACAGCCCGGACTCTGCAACCAACCTGGACAACACGATATGGCCATCCAAAATTGCTCTAGAGGCATCCGACACGGGGTCGTCGAAATCATCGCCTTCCACCAGAACCGTATACACCGCGGTGATCGAACCACATGGACCGTTGCCCGCTCGCTCAACCATCGCCGGTAGCAGCGAAAACACCGAAGGAGGATAGCCTTTGGACACCGGTGGCTCGCCCACCGCCAAACCGATCTCCCGCTGCGCTTGGGCCACACGGGTCAGGGAGTCCATCAACAGCAGTACTTTTTTTCCGCGATCACTAAAATACTCAGCTATCGCGGTGGCCCGCCAGGCACCGTGTACTCGCATTAGCGGCAAATCATCTGCAGGCGTCGCCACCACGATGGCCCTGGCCATTCCCTCGGGACCCAAAATGTCATCGACAAACTCACGCACCTCGCGGCCGCGCTCGCCAACCAGAGACACCACAATGACATCGGCTTCCGTGTGCCGGGTCATCATTCCCAACAGGGTGCTCTTACCAACACCAGAGCCCGCAAACAATCCCAATCGCTGGCCCTTTCCCAGAGTTAGAAGTGCGTTGATTGTTCGCACGCCAACGTCAAGTGGTTCCTTAATCGGCGCTCGCTCAAGTGGGTTAATGGGAGCGCCTCGCAAATTCACGTGGTGCACACATCGCAAGGGGCCTGCACCGTCAATCGGATTGCCCGCACCATCTATCACACGTCCCAGCAACTGGTCGTCCACCTCCACAATTCCGCCGGTGTTTAGCGGTACTACTCTGGCTCCCAACCTGACACCGCTTAAATTTCCTTCGGGCATTAATGACAATGTGCCGTCGGAAAAACCAACCACTTCGGCCTGAATAGACGCCCCTTCATCGGTAATAATTCGACAGCGACTTCCGATCGGCGCCTGACATCCCACCGCTTCCAGTTTTATGCCAACCATCCTAACCAGCGACCCTTCTTCGGTGAGCGTTGCTGGTGACAGACCCGATGACAACGCAGAGAGTTTTTGGCCAATTCGTGAATTGCGTTCCTGCACTAAGCTTGCGGAGAACTCGAGGTTCGTCACGACTCAACTTTTCCTTCGCAGGATTCAATCAAACTCGCAAAAATTGTTTCCATTTGCTTTTCCACCGAGGCGTCTACAAAAGAGGTGGGAGTTTTAACCTGACACCCTCCCGGAAACAAACTGTTGTCTTCGACAACTTTCCAGGATTTTCCCTCGAGAATTTCCGGCGCTAGTTCGCGCACAAGTTCTGCGTCCTGCGGATTGACGAAAACCACTATCTCGCCTTCCAAATTATAGAGTTTCTCCAAGGCCTCGGTGACGATATCGGTTACAACCGCGGAATCGAGGTTCAACTCGCGACGCACGATCTGTTGCGCAAGGGAAATTGCCAACTGCGCGAGTTCCTTCGTCACCAAATCATCCAGCCCCCCGAAAGGTTGTGCCATGTGGTCTGCCATAGCACCCAGTCGAGTAACAATGTCTCTAGCTTCACTGCGGGCTGCCTCCATACCCTCTTCTTTGCCCACTTGAAAGCCTCGAGCTTGAGCAATGGCTTCCAGCTCCGCGGTTGAAACCTGTGTACCACTCTGGACCGGCTGCTCGAAAAAAGGCGCCTCCCAGCGCTCAACAGAATCTTCTGTGGTAGAAAAACCATCAGACAAAGTCGCCACCGCCTTTGCCCAGGAAGATCTCCCCTTCCTCTGCTAGTCTCGCAACCACGGTGAGAATTTCTTTTTGCTCCGCTTCCACATCGGACAGTTTTACCGGACCTTTGGCATCCATATCTTCTCTTAACATTTCTGCGGCTCGGGAAGACATATTGTCCAGGAATTTGCTTTTTACCGCCTCGTCAACGCCCTTGAGCGCGACTACAAGACTGTCTACAGAGATATCTCGAATCAATCGTTGCATACCCTTGTCATCGATCATCAACATATTCTCGAATACAAACATCAGCTCTTGAATTCTTTCCCCAAGGTCGCCATCAACCTGTTTCACCGAATCGAGCATCTGGGCTTCGAGGGTCGAGTCTAGATTATTCAAAATTCCAGCGGCAGTACTCATACCATCGACCGACGAGGGTGGCGACTCCGGTCCATCTCCCAACTGTTTTTCCAAAACCTGGTCGAGTTCCACTAAGGCGGCAGGATCTATCAAATCCAATCGCGCTATCCTCAAAATGATGTCTGTTCTGGATTCCTCTGGCAGCAGGGTTATCACCTGTGCGGCTTGTTCCTGTTCAAGTGAGGCCAACACCAACGCCATGATTTGCGGATGTTCTTCTCTTATTATGCCCGCGACAGCCCGCGCATCCATCCATTTAAGCGCCTCTAAGCCCTTGGTCGTGGTGTCTTGCATAACTTTGTTGAGCATACTGCGCGCTTTGTTTTCCCCAAGCGCTTCGACCATGACTCTTCGAGTAAAATCGCTCGCACCAATCGAGATGGGATTGACCTCGCCAACTTTTTCAGAAAAATCCGACACAACGCTGGCAATCTGCTCGTTCGACACATTCTGGAGAGCGGCCATAGCCTCCCCAACACTTTGAACTTCCTTTGGATCCATGTGCTTCATTATGGCGGCTGCGCCCGCTTCACCGACGCCCAGAAGAAAAATTGCGGCTCTTTGCGAACCGGACAAGCCCGCCGCTGCATCATCCATCGGCGGCAACCCAATTCTTCATCACATGTGCCACTCTCTCAGGCTCCCCCTCTACCATGGAGCGGGCCATGCTTAATTGTTGTTGATAAGCCGGTTCACCAGGAGGCAAACCTAAATTTTGCTGGTGTCCCAAGGTAACCCGATCATCTCCCACCGCCATTGCCTGTGAGGGATCTCCCCCTTCTGCAGGAGCACCTAAAGCGGGAGCACTGACCACGGGAGCAGCAGACGCCTGCATCAACGGGCGTATGACCATAAAGATAAGGAGAAAAATGGCGATACCCGAGAGCGCCAGTTTCCCTGAACGCCAAACCCACTCCTGTTCCATAATGCCCGGTTCGGGCATTGCTTCCAGTTCCGGCGGAACAACAAAGGATGCGTTGACAACATTCACTCTATCCCCGCGCGCCTCATCGAAACCAACCGCCTCTTTCACCAGGGCAGTAATTTCTGCCAGACGTTCCGCCGACAATGGAACTCGCTCTACTTCTCCCTCCTCATTGAACTGTTTACCGTAATCTACTACGACCGCTACCGACAGTTTATTGAGAGTTCCGGGTGTTTCCCGGGTGTGGCTAATTGTTTTGTCTAACTCGTAGTTGCGCACTTCTCGCTTACTAATTCGACTCGGTGGCACTGTCAAAGGATCCTCTTCCGCCTGCTCTCCATCTTCCAATACGACAGCGGGTTCGGGAGGTTGATTGGACAAAGTTCCCGGTATACCACTGGCGTTTTTGTCGGATGTCATTTCCTCTACGAGTTGCTCACTTCTCACTATTCTTTCAGGCTCGTAGCGCTCACTGGTTTCTTCAACCATCGTAAAATCTACATCGGCTGCGACCTGCGCTCGCACTGCTCCTGCGCCAAGAATGGGAGTGAGGATCTCAGTGATTCGTTCTATGTAGCTATCCTCAAGTTGTTGAGTAAAGCGGAAGTGTTCCTTGGTAGATGCAAAATCATCATTACTATTTTGCGAAGACAGCAGTTTGCCCATATTGTCGACGACAGAGACCTGCTCGGCGGCCAAACCAGGCACGCTAAATGCCACCAAATGCACAACCCCGGCCAGTTGACGCTCGGTCAGTTCTCGTCCGGGGTAAAGGCTGACTAAGACGGAAGCTGCAGGTTTATTTTTCTTGCGAACAAAAGCAGACTGCTTAGGCACTGCCAGGTGAACACGAGCCGCTTTGACACTGTCCAGAGAGGCGATGGAACTTGATAGTTCCTGCTCCAGAGCGCGATCAAAGCGCGCCTTTTCCATAAAACTGCTCACTCCCATGCTCTGCTCTTTGTTGAGAACATCAAAGCCATTACTATTGCCTTCAGGTAGCCCTTCTCCAGCTAATCTCAGTCGAATTTGGCGCACCTGGTCATTGGGAACACTAATCATCCCCGACTGATTATTGACTTGATAACGAACGCCGCTCTTCTCCAACGATTTGATGATTTCAGCCGACGAAGCGTTGGATAGCTCCCCGTATAATGGCGCATAGTCGGGAGTAACCGCCCAGTCAACCAAAGCCATCGCCAAGGCGATAGCAGCAGCAAAACCCAGTAACAGCCTGAACTGCTGTGTGACAGGCTGACTGCTCAAACTGCTAAAGCGCTGGAGCATATTAGGTGAATCTGTAGCCATAGTTTTTTAACAACTCACAAAAAAGGGGATGGAACTAGGATCAGACCTGCATGTTCATCACTTCCTGGTACGCACTGAGAAGCTTGTTACGCACCTGGGTGATTGCCTGAAATGAAATACTGGCCTTTTGTAAAGCCACCATGACTTCAGGTAGCTCAACATTGGTGTCTCCGGACTCAAATGCGGTAGCCATGCTCTTCGCTTCTGACTGAGCGGCGCTGACTTGTTCCAGAGAGTTTTTCATCACCTCGCCAAAATCCAATTTACCGGCACCGAGCACATCGTTCTCAGCCGTGTTGTTTTGCGCTACAGCTGACATTGCTCTCATCTGGGAGAGAACCTGGTTAATATCCATATCGCTCATTTCGACGTTTCTCCTAACTTTAATTCGTGTTATCCAACAGCAGGTATCGCGACGCCCTGCTCTCTTAATCTGGCGAGCTTGTATCGCAATGTGCGTGGGCTTATTCCCAACACCTTCGCGGCGTCTTTCCTGCAGCCATCGACATTTTCCAAAGCGTCAACAATGAGCTGCTTTTCCCTGTCGCGCAGTCCCCCGTCGAGTAAACTGGCATTTTCTTCCGTGGGCAAAGTGGGACTGGGCGCGGCCGCAATGGTGTCTTCGAAATAAATATCCCTCGCCGCTATCTGCTGACTTGGCGCCAGTATTGCGGAGCGCTGCATGCAGTTCTCCAATTCTCTAACATTGCCCTTCCAGGCGTGCGACAACAGTTTTTGCTCCGCCTGAGGGGTCAAACTCAGAGGCCGATCCGCGCAGTGCTTGTGCAGCATCAGTTTTGCCAGCGGCAATATGTCTTTCGGCCGCTCTCGTAGGGCGGGTATATGCACCGGGAAAACGTTCAAACGATAGTACAAGTCCTCACGAAACCTGCCGGCAGAAACCTCCTCTCGCAAATTCCGGTTCGTGGTCGCCAGCACTCTCACGTCCAGAGGTATCAGGCACGAGCCACCCAACCGCTCTACTTCCTTTTCCTGCAACACGCGCAACAGCTTTGCCTGCAGACCCAAATCCATTTCGGAGATTTCGTCCAGTAACAGCGTACCGCCGTTGGCCTGCTCAAACTTCCCTGCCCGAGTTTGATGGGCGCCGGTATACGCACCTTTTTCATAACCAAACAACATTGATTCCAGCATCGGCTCGGGAATTGCCGCACAGTTAATGGCAATGAATGGCGCCTCGGATCGATCTGAATGTTGGTGGACATAACGGGCGATAACTTCTTTGCCTGTCCCAGATTCGCCACTGACGAGCACAGTAGCCGGACTGAGGGCCACTCGTCGCGCCAGTTCGCAAATACCCTGCATAGCAGGGTCTTCGGCTACGATTCCCGACACCTGAGCGCTCTGCGCAGGCTCCAGACGACTCACCATTTCCAGCAAAACTTCAGCCTCAAAAGGCTTCAGTAGATAATCCGTCGCCCCTTCGCGCATCGCCTCAACGGCTTTGCCAATGCTGCCGTGCGCTGTGACCAGAACGAAAGGTAATTCAGGTCGGGTGGATTTCACTTTGCGCAGCAACGCATGCCCATCCATGACGTCCATTTGCACATCGCTAATAATTAAATCCACTGCATCGGTTTCAAGCAGCGTCAATGCTTCGGCCCCGTTGGTCGCACTGACAACCTGATAGCCTCCGTATTGAATCGTGTCGCAAAGCGCTTCGCGCAGCGTTTCATCATCCTCGACGACGAGGACTTTTGCAGTATTGTTCATAGACTACTGTCCGAATTGGGTTGAGCGAAATCCGCGGCGTTTGTAGTACCCATTGTCTCAGGCTCTTCTATCGGAAGATCAATAATGAACTCGACTCCACCTCCGGAAATGTTCTTGGCGCAAATCTCACCACCGTGGTTAGCCACGGTCATCGCAACGACAGCGAGACCAAGACCTGTACCCTGGGCACGGGTTGTAAAAAACGGATCAAAAATTCTATCCAGAATGTCATCGGCGATTCCCGGTCCGTTGTCACGGACTCGTATCTGCAGCCAGTGCTCATTGAGAGCTCCAACCCATAGTTGCAATTCGATAGGGTCGTCGGCCGCTTCAATAGCATTCATCGCAAGATTGCAAAGAGCACCCGTCAGTTCGTCCTGGTTACCAATCAGTGCCAAGGTATTGTCCACTTCGGGAACTGACAGAGTAGAGCGGCTTGCCGCGAGCTGCGGCTGCACGGTTGAAGCAAAATCCCTGAGCACCTGATCCAGAAAAATCAGCTCGGTGCTTGGTGTCTCACCCTTGACGAAACTGAGCATGCTATCCACCAGCTTGCCCATGTGACTGAGCCTGCTGCCAACCTTGGAGGCAATATTTTCTCGCTGCAATGGAGACAGGTCCTGCCTGCCAAGATGGGAGAGATAGAGGGTCGTTGAACTCAGAGGAGTACGAATTTGATGTGCAAGGCGGGCGGCCATTTCTCCCAGTGCGGTAAGACGTTTCTTACGACCAAGTTGCTCCTGCAACTCGTGCATCTGGGAGACATCGGTAATTAGAACAACTTGTTCACCTTGTTCGTCCAGCTTGCGGCTGTCTACAGAAAAGCGCATGCCGTTTTTTAGCCTAAGTTCTCGCGACTCCAGTTTTCGCTCACCGGACTCGCGAAACAGAACATCGCTCCACGCCTGCCCTAAAAGAGGCTCACCCAAAAGCTGAACCGCTTCCGGGTTGGCATCACGAATCTCCTGCATGGCATCCAGAATAAGTACGCCACCGGGTAGCGCAGCCACCAGGGAGGACAGGCGCAGCGCAATGCGCTCCTTTTCGGCGAGCTCTTTTAAACGGGCAGATCGCGCAGCATTGAGTTCTGCAGTGAGCCCACCTACTTTGGATTCGAGATCACGATAGGTGGTATCGAGTTCAACCGAGACTCGACTAAACACTTCAAATGCCTGCTCCAGTTCATTGAGCGACAAGGACTGGTCATTGCTGGGCAAGGGCTCTGTCTGAATCATATTGCCTCTCTTTTTTTATTCGTCTGACTGTTTTCAGACGTCAAAAAGAGAGAATGCAATAACTATGCCTAGTTAGGGAATTGCTATAAAAACAGTAGCTTAGTGCTTTTACTGAAAGTAGAGAGTCAAAAATCTGTCATCTCTTCGGGACGCCGAAGTTCAAATTTGCGAATTTTCTCTACCAGCGTTGTACGCTGCAAATTCAGCAGCTTCGCCGCCCGGGCAACGACCCAATCCGATTGCGCCAAAGCCTGCGCCATAAGGCTAGATTCAATATCCGCCAGGTGCGGTTTCAGATCGATACCACCTGCGGGTAAAACAATCGAACTCGGCGCTGTGCCAAGTAGCTTCTCAGATGCTTCATCCGCAGCCTCTAACTGCTCAACGAACAATTCCTGATTTGGTCGAAACTTGTCCGGCAGATCAAACCACCGAACCAGTTTGTCAGGATGCAAAATTGCCAAGCGCTCGAGTAGATTGAACAATTCCCGAACATTCCCCGGCCAGTAGTATCTGGACAAACACTCCAAAGCACAGTCGCTGAGGCGGGGAACATCGCGATCTTCCAAGCCCAGTCGATTCAGATAGCCCTCGATAAGTACCGGGACATCTCCACTGCGCTCGCGCAACGGCGGAATTTCCACCGGAAATACGTTGAGACGATAAAATAAGTCCATTCTAAACCGGCCTTCTGCCACCAGTTTGTCAAGATTCTGATGTGTGGCCGCGACAATTCTGACATTGGATTTAATTGTTTTGTGGCTGCCAACACGCTCGAAACTTCTTTCTTGCAATACACGCAGCAACTTTACCTGCATATCCAATGGCATATCGCCAATTTCATCCAGAAACAAAGTGCCACCTTCGGCAATTTCAAAACGACCTTGGCGAGTACTGGTTGCACCAGTAAAAGCACCCTTTTCATGGCCAAACAGTTCCGATTCCAAAAGCTCCGCTGGTATGGCACCGCAGTTGATAGGTACAAACGGATGATCGCGTCTGTGGGATAACCGGTGCAAATTACGGGCGACCACTTCCTTGCCGGTACCCGATTCACCCGAAATCAAAACCGAGGCATCAGTGCCGGCTACCTGCTTGATTAACTCACGTACTGCTTGAATTTCTTTACTACAACCGACCAAATTTCTGCGCAGAACACTTGAGGAGTCACCCGCAGCGCCTTGACGAGATGCGCTAAAGACCTCCGATTCATGAAGAGCACCAAGCAATTCTTTGTATCCCGCAGAAGCCGAAATCATGCCTTGCAGAGCTGATCGCAATGAGGGCGGAGGTTGAATGGTGACACCTTCACGCTCCATGAGAAAACAGGCGCAACTCAGGTTCATGTCGGAGATTACCCTATGGGCGGATGCCAAAATTTTAAAGTCGGGATCCGCCGCGACCAAGGTCACCATTATTTTCGGCAGCTCATCGATTAGCGCGCGCAGGGCGTCCTCGCTGGTTGCGATGTAGGCGTCAAAGCCCAAGAATTTTACCAGCGAGGCAGTTCTCTCAGCGGTAACCGGATCAGAATCAATCACCACGACTGATGAGTCTTGATCTAACATCCCTGTTTACCTTCGTTGAACAAATAGGCACCTAAGCTGACCAGGACAGGACAACTTATTTTTTAGCAGTAAAGATAATGTTTCTGAAGCGCGCGCAGGAGTTGAGATTACCAACAACGCGAATAGTTTACTTTCGGAGGGGGGACACCACGTCTTACGAAGCTGGCGCAACATAAGCTGAACATACTCAAACAAACGATAGAGCTGCAAAGTCTTATTGAATCCCCAAAACATTTACTGGCTTTGGCGACGAAGACCAAATTGCACAGTAAAGCTTTTCATTATTATGCTCGAAAAACCCCTTTTTCTTTTCGCAGAAAGTAAGACTACTTCTTGATATAACTGAGATAGCGGAATAACTCAGTCAACAAGCCCTATAAAGCGTGTCTTAACATCTACTTCAAGATGGGTATAACAATAAACGAAAACAAGATTTGATAAATTCGTACGATTACGCAGATGTTTGTAAGTAATACTACTTAAGACTTTCGTTACTCACCGGCTTTGAGAGCCATCTGAACCAGATCAGCGACGGAGCTGGCTTGCATCTTTTCAATTACGTTTCTTCGGTGAACCTCAACAGTTCTGCGGCTTATGTCGAGTATCCTGGCGATCATTTTGTTGGACTTACCCCGAACAATCCATTTCATCACCTCGTATTCACGCGGTGTTAAAAGGGTTATTCGTTGTTCTATCTGCGAACTCTGCAAACGCTCGTAGCGATTGCGCATATCGAGTTCCATAGCATTATTTACGCAGTTTAAGACAACTTTGGGCACCACTGGCTTCTCAATAAAATCCAGTGCTCCACCCTTAAGCGCTCGGACAGCCACCTGTACTTCATCTGATCCTGTGAGGAAAATTACGGGAGTTTTATTGCGCTGAGAGGCCAAAACATCCTGTAACTCCAGCCCATTCATACCGGGCATCATAATATCCAGGAGCAAACAACCACTGTTGTTAGGACTGTAGGTGACCAGGAAGTCTTCTGCCGAGGCATAGGTTTCTACGCGTATATCTGCAGCCTGGAATACTTTTTCCAGTAAAATTCGAACAATTAAGTCGTCATCAACTACATATACCGCTGGCTCGGGTATCATTCTTACATTCCTTCTAAGAGCCATCCATAAAACTGTCTTTGCTGCCAGGCAGCAGTGCCACTAACCCGAGAGAGTACGGTTCGGAACTAACGATAGCAACTGATGAATATCAGATTATTATTCGCGGTTCAGATTCTTGTTAATCCTAAATGCGCAAAAAACCTTATTTTTAAGGGGTTAAATACACAGGTAGAAATTTTCTCACATTTTATTGCTAGCGGGAGACAGCAAAAAATCATTATAACGTAACAAAACTGCGGTACGGAGCACATTTTGATTAATTTTTCATTGTAGTTCTAAAACCAGGACCAGAGCAGACGTCAAAAATTTGGCTATATCGATATCATTCTTCTAACAAACTCCTTAAAGGAGTAGTTCATTCATCATCACCCATGGGCCTCTTGGATTTACTAAACGCTATCGCCCGGCGGTGATGCCTGAATATCAGCTTGTCTAACCAACTTTGAGCGGAACCGGATAACCCCAAGTAGCTAACCAGCGCCGAACCAGAGCGGTACTGTTCCTCGCTAGTTTGCACCTTCCCGTAAAAACACAGTGGTTTGGGCGTTCCGTGTTGAATGTACACCTGCACAAACACTATGGTACCGGGCGCTGGGACGTTGCTGCCATTCCACCGAATATCTGTGGAGGAAATAGTTACCTCGGACTTTTCGGGGATTTCCAGTTGTTGATAAATCAGCTGGCTGACTAAATCCAGCAGCAAATTAACTTTAAGATCCAGTCGAGCGACCTCTTGAGAGAGGCCAATTTCATCGTCAGATGCATCGGTGGAAAAAGCGGCCAGTGCCGAGACTGCGCGAAGAAACGCCTCGTTGGATTCGTTGACCAGTGCCAGACGAGAATCGTCAGGCTGATAGTCCACCGGTTTCCAGTCGATCGAAATATTGTCTGTGAAAGTTAAGCCACCGATCTCGGTTTGGGCATTATCTGACATAGCTGGTAACACCTTGTCGTTGCTGCGGGCAGTCTGTCAGAAGGCTTATAGCAAGATCAACAACTCTTTGGGTAACGCACGCTTAATGGGTAGCGCCAACGTCGCGATAACTGCCCAGTGCATTTCGATTGCGGGTATGTTTCCGGCCTTCTTCCATTACCAGGTCGCGAGCAACTTTTAGCTTTGCCATCAACTCTTCGTTCAGATGCAACAGAGCTGCCATAGCCTCGGCGAACACCTCTGCGTCTGAACCCGTAACAGAGGAGTTTTCAAAACACGCAGCCAGATCTTCGCGTCTTTCCATCTCTCGCTCGGCAACCTGCTCCCATTGTCCGTCCTCAGCGAGACTCAACATCTTCTTGGTCAACGACAAAACATGGGCGAGACGTCTACAATGATCTATCTGACCGGGTGCGGCGGAATCTTGTGGCATTGAGACCATTGTCATACTGTCCTCGCATTAATTGGAATGGCTTCCCAACCTGCACGAATCTCCATCAAAATCGCACTCACCTCTTCAAGTGGAGCAATATCCGAAGCCAGGTTTGCCTGCATCAAAAGCTGCTCCATATAGTCGTAGAGCGAGGCGAGATTACCGGCGATTTCACCGCCTGCGTTATGGTCCAAGCTGGCTCGCAAACTATCAACAATCGCGATCACACTGCTCAATAATTCTCCTTTACGGCTAATCTCGCCGCGCATGATAGAACCTCTTGCCGAGGCTACCCGATCCATGGCGCCAGTAATCAACATCGAAATCAGCTGATGTGGATTGGCATCCATGATGCCCCCCTGAACACCGATGGCTTTATATTGCTGTAAGGCTGCTTGGTTCATGTATCACCTCGTTATTACTTATTGTGAGTTTCCGAGCAACTGCCCGGCTCCCGGTAAGGAAGCCAGCTGTTGTGTCAAAAAACTACTGGTTGTTTGCAGCTGCGCCAGGAGTCCATCCAAAGCGTTAAACTGCGAGCGGAATCTTGCCTCCAGAACCTCCATTCGGCGATCCAGGATTTCTCTTCTTTCTTCAATGTCATCGACTCGATCTTGAAGACCATCGGTACGGGAATCGAGTGGTCCATCGGATTCCAGGAATCCGGTCAGGATGGAATCTAGCTGATAGGCCAGACCTCGGGAAAAATCAACGGTTCCTCTGGCGCCAAGTGCACCGCCATCAATCAGTAATTGCAGGCCCTCCGTGTCGCTGCCGATTCCACCGGTAAGGATTTGACCGGTGCCGGTAGCTGCGATGCCGCCAATAGTACCCGCAACGTCTACGCCGTCTGTGCCATTGACTGCACTCAGACCAAGCTGAGCGGCCGTGTTGGTATCAACTGCCGTTATCTCAACTCGCGAGCCGGAACCAAAACGATCTGAGGTAATTTCGAAACGATCAACGTTATAGACAACGGATACCGAAACGCCGTCAGCTGACAATGCACTATCGCCATTAATGCGAGATTGCAATTCTGCGGCCAGAGCGTCACCGGAAGCATATACACCCTGGGTCAGGGCAATACTAGCGCTGGAGATCCCATCGACGGAGATCGTAAAATTATCGTTGTCCGCATCAATTGTCGCGGGAAACGCACTTACCGCCCCCACCAATTGTCCCTTGGTAGCCACCTGGGTGATATCAACCGCGTAACTGTTCACCACGGTTTCATCCGTGGAACTTAGATAATTTACCCCGCTGTCCGTTGGGAGGCCCACCGCCGCGAAAAGTCCGACAATATCGTCAAAGTTTTGTCCAAGTACAGTGTCCAACTTGGTAGCGTCAACCTCCAAAGTGCCATCATTCTGCGTGGTTACGCCAATTTCACTGAGGCTACTAAAAGGTCCATTGAAACCGTCGACGGCATTGGTTAACGTCTGGCGCACCTGCGCGACAATAGACCTCGCTGAAAAGTCTCCCTGCAGGGCGCCGGCATTGCCGGTGGCAGCATCATAGGAACTCAAGCTGTTTACGGTTTCGATAAAACTGTTGTAACCGGCAACAAAGTCGGTGATTAACTCGGTGATGCCCTCGCGATCTTCCGCGATACTGATAGACAGGGGAGTCGCCCCCGTTACATCTTTTAGGGTTAAGTCCACACCATCGATAACATCGTTGGGGCTGTTAGTCGCACTGTTAATCGTAAGACCATTCACCGTAAATATGGCGTCCTGGCCGGCAACGGTCTGCTCTACGTTCGTCGCTGCCGCGTTAAATGCCAATGCAGAAAGGCCGCTGATATCGGTATCGTTGCCATCACCTGAATCTGCCACGCTAATTTCCAGGCTATTTTCTTCGCCGCTTTGATCCGAGTTCAGCAGCAATCGAAAGCCACTACCATCATTCACGATCGCCGCGGACACGCCAATGTTAGATTCATTGATCGCGTCGCGAAGTCCCTCGAGGGTATTGTTACTGCTGTCGATGGTCAGAGTCGCAACACCTCTTTCAGGGTTGACGGCAAATCCGTTGTAAGCCTCGGGCCCCGGATCTGGCGAGGTGTAGTCAGTGGTACCGAAGCGAATGGTCAACACTCCGGTCCCGACCGTATCGGTCACTGAAGAGTAGCTGCCACTTGCCAGCGAGTGGGCTTTCGCCAGCTGGCTGACACCTACATCGTAACTAGCTGCAGCAACGGGGCCATTTGAGGTGACTTCTAAAATATCGGAGTCACTTGAGGTTGTGGTTCTCTGACTAAACCTCGAAACATCATTCAAGCTCGATAGCGTACCTTGAAACGACGCGAGTGCGCCCTTGAACGAACCAAATGCGGAAAGCTGAGCCGTTAGCTGAAATTCCTCTCGGGTCAAGCGGTTGGCAGTGGGCGCTCGTTCGGCCGCCACTAATTGTGTCACCAGGCCCTCAATATCCAGTCCCGACCCTACACCTGCTGCCGTAATCATTTGCTTCTCCCACTTCCATTAGCATCAAAAAATGCATCGCTAACCACGGGCAAAATAAAATTAACTTTTGCCGCCAGCTCTAATGAATGCAAAGTCGATGCCAAGTCAGCACTATTGAACACAACTGCTAACTTTCCTGATCCATAAATAACCCAACGGTCGAATCTGGCGCTTGCTCGGCGATAAATTTCGCCATTGCAACCGCTTCTTCAGAAGGCATCTGACGTATTACTTCGTCTGTTGCTCGATCTCTAACCGTTACGATGCTGGTTCCACTATTAACATCGACCTTAAATTCCAGATCGCGTGAAACACTTTGAGTAAATTCGGAAATTTTTTCGATAGCCTGCAATGTTTCAAGCTCATTCGCGTCGCTATCAGCTTCTTGCGGTGATACTTTGCCGCTCAAAGGCACATCTTGCCGCTGTTTTTCAGGTGCCGCAGCCGTTTTTTCTACCGCGTTTACCACCTTGGGAGTCATAGTTATATTGTTACTACTAACAATCCCTATATCTATCATGTCTTGATCCTCCTTCAGGTGCGAAAGCACCGTCAGTCAGCTTGAATCTTCTTGGCAAAAAAGGGGCGGATGACCGCCCCTTCTCATTACTCAAGAGTTGGCGCTTTTAGTCTCCTTACTGGAGAAGAGCCAAAACGTTCTGTGGAGCTGAGTTAGCCTGCGACAACATCGCAGTACCAGCCTGCTGCAGAATCTGAGCACGGGTCAGATTGGCAGTTTCCATTGCGAAGTCAGTATCCTGAATTCGTGAACGGGCAGCTGATAAGTTTTCAGATGTAGTCTGAACATTGGCCACTACAGATTCAAAACGGTTTTGAATCGCACCTAATGTTGCACGAGCGGAGTTAACAGATGTCAGTGCGCTATCCACCAAATCAATGGCGGTTTGTGCACCGGCAAAGTTACCTACTGTAAGAGTATCGATTCCAGTAGTTGTTGTGAGTGTCGCAAACGCAGCATTGGCAAAACCTGCTTCTGTCGCATCATTCGCAGTACCAGCAATCGTGATAGCCGCTTCGCTGTTCAGGCTTAGCTGTCCAGTTGCTCCGTCATAAGCTGCGCCAACACCAGTTTGCTGAGACACATTGTTTATTGCATTAACCAATTGTCCAGCTCGCTCAGCAGCACTTCCTGCGCCGGCGATTGCACCAATGTCAGTACCGTTAATAGTTACACCACCAGCGGCGATAGCAGTTGCAAAGCCTGTTAAACCGGAAGCCGCAACAGCAAGACCTGCACTGGTGTTCTGAGTCACACTACCCAAAGCTGCAGTGTTTGCATCCGTTGTAGCCGCTACAGTGATAGTCTCACCAGAGTTAGCACCCACCTGAAATACAGCACCGGTGAAGCTGCCATCAAGCAGTGCTACACCGTTAAATTGAGTTTGGTCAGCAACACGATCGATTTCACTCAGCAACTGGGTCACCTCAGTTTGCAGAGCATTACGGTCACTTGCCGAGTTTGTAGCGTTTGAAGATTGCACCGCCAGCTCACGAATCCGTTGTAAGTTGTTAGTAACTTCTTGCAAAGCACCCTCAGCCGTTTGCGCCAGTGAAATACCGTCGTTGGCATTTCGACCAGCCTGATTAAGACCTTTAATTTGTGTAGTGAAGCGTTCGGCGATCGCAAGTCCTGCCGCGTCATCCTTCGCGCTGTTAATACGCAAGCCTGAGGACAGACGTTGCAATGAAGTGTTCAAGTCACCTTGCGAACTGTTCAAATTTCGCTGGGCGTTGAGTGATGCGATGTTCGTATTTATTACTTGTGCCATGGGTTTATCCCTCTGTTTTTCACCGTACCGCCAGCAGTTGGTCAGTTTGAACGGTTTTATTTTCCTATTGGAATCACATATCGACTGTGGTCCACACTGCCGACACCTTATTTGTCGACGGCACAATAGAAAACTTTAGGATAATTTGAATATTTGTTGGCTAAAGGCTTGGCAAGGGGTTGAAATTGTTCTAGCAAGCCTAAAAGCGCCGCTAGTGGCGCTTTTTCTATAGGAAGAACCCTACAAGATTAGAGATAGTTAAACAGCGATAAGCCCTGCATTTTTACATAGGACTGCTGCGCCGCCTGGAGCGTGGTCAATTCCAGGTTGAAGCGGCTGATCGCCTCTGCATAATCCAGGTCCGCGACCGCGGAGAGCGTTTCTTGCAACTGAAGATTGAAACTGTCGTTAATGTCCACCTGATTCTGGACGTGATTCAGCCTGACACCAACGTCCGCCCTGACCTCCAGTACATTGCCCAGAGCCTGATCAATATTGTCCAGCGCACGACCCATCGCGTTATTGAACGCTGCAAGATCGGCGGGCGCAGTACCCGCTCCTTTCAGATCGTCGGCCAAATTCTGTAGGGTGCTAAACATGTCTTGTTTGACAGATGGTGTAACCTGAAAGCTATCACCATTTTGAGGCGTCCCGTCGATCCGCACGCTCGCGCCCGCAAAGTCGATAGTAGCTCCAGGTGTGTAAGTACCACTTGATACAACAGCGGGCGCCGAATCACTTACCTGGTAGGTCACGGGCGAAGTGGGGGTGGCCTGAATGAAGTCAATGCTATAGCTATCCAAAACAAATGCGCCGGTAGCAGAACTACTGCCCAATACTGCCGTACCCGTATTGCCCGCATTGGGTGTCGTGGAAAATGTCCCATTCCCCGCGGGAATGGATACAAACACATCGAAGCCTGAATCTCTCACAGCAACTTGCGTACTACTACCCAACTGCACAAAACGCTGGTTGTCATCCCCATTGTAAGTAAAGTCAGATCCAACTCTTGAAAAAGGCTCGATCTGCGCTTGAAAGCCGCCAAAAATATACTCGCCAGCTGAGTCGCGAGTGTTGGCAAGCGCGGCAAGTTCTTCAATGCGCGCCTCAACCTCTACACCAATCGCACGTCGATTTTCAGGACTCTGGCTAGCATTGTTTGCCTGGACTGCCAGTTCACGAACACGCTGAAGTACATTACCAACCTCAGCCAGGACCGATTCTTCCTGAGCCAATTGACCCTCAGCCAAATTCCCATTGCGCTGGTACTGATCGACCAATTGCAGGTCTTCACTAATATCCAGTATCTGCACTGCGGCAACGGGATCGTCAGATGGCGTCAACACTCGCCGCCCGGTAGCCAGTTGTTGTTCCGTATAACTGAGCTTACTCTGCCCCTCTAAAATGGCAGAAATACCCTGCTGAAATATCTGAACGCTAGAAAGTCTCATGCTAAAACCCTATCGCCGGGTTGCGCTGAGTAAGGTTTGAAACAACTCATCCGCAACTGAAATCATTTGCGCCGACGCCTGGTAGGCCTGCTGAAAGCGAATCAGGTTGGCGGCTTCCTCATCGAGATTAACCCCCGAGACACTTTCACGAGCGCCTATGGCCTGGGCGAGCAACACATTTTCCGTGGCACTGCCTGTTTCGGCCTGGCGGGTTTGAACGGCGATATCGGCTACTAGCGATCCATAAGCATCCTGATAGCTAGCGGTTCCACCCAGCAGATCTCTGGAACTTTGCAAGGCGCTCAAGCCCAAAGCATTGCGATTATCTCCACTGCCGTTGCTATTGTTTTCGATGTTCAGCACATCGCCCGATTGCGGCGTGCCACTGACTTGGAAATCAAATCCGGGCAGTGAAAGCGTCGCGCCGTTACTCTGGGTAGCCGGATCATAGGCCAGCGGGCCACCGGCGATACCTGTGACATCGAAGCCCGGTATTCCCGCACCCAGTGCATTGGGATTAAATGTCAGGGTCACAGAACCCGGCAGGGGCAACCCTGATACATCTGCGACATCCAGATTGTCTATCGTGCTCGAGCCGATATTGGTCAGCGCCTCTTGAGAGCGCAGCGGTGATGCGGCGGCAAAATCATCCGGCCCGTTAAGAACCACCGAAAAGAGGGTTGCTCCCTGTCGCGTGGGCTGAATAACAAAGTTATCCCCATTGGCAGGTGCACCCGCAACGTTGATGGTCAGTCCATCAACGTTAAATGGACCAGCACCCGCCTGTCCTGCACCTGTCGTTAGGTTAGTAAGTGTCCACTGTGCCCCATCGTAGCGTAAAATGTAGTCATCAGCTGTGAGCGAGCCCGCATCAGAGATGGTAGCCGTGATCGAGGACAAGCCGGAATTACCCGGGCTTGCAGCGGTAGTTGCCTCCAGAGGCAAGAAGAAATCACCCCCGGGCTGACCATTTAAATCCACGCCGAGACGGTGCTGCTCATTAAAGGTGGCAGTAATTCCTGTGGCTACCAGACCTAACTGATTTCGCGCCGGGTCCAATTGCTGCTCTCTAAAATCCAGAAGCGCACCCAATTCACCGCCTCCAAAAAAGCGGCTTAAATCGGTGACTCGCCCACCAGGGCCTCCAGTACCTACCACAACCTGGGACGAATCCAGGGGGTCATCTGCAGTTTGCAGTTGCTCCGGAGTAAACCCCACCACCAGGCTCTGGCCGTTGCCGATCGTCACATTGATGGCACCATCGGACTGAGCCACAGTGCTGACCGAGATTTTTTCGGACAGTTGATTAATCAGATTATCACGCGCATCCAGTAGATCGTTGGGCAACTGCCCCTGGGCACTCGCAGTCGCCGAAACGATCTGTTTGTTCAGGTCGGCAATACTGACAGACAGCGCATTTATCTCGCCGACGGAGGCCTCGATTCTCGCGTTTAGCTCCGTATCCAGGTCGCGAAAAGCGGTATCCAGATAGCTAAACCTATTCGCCAAAGATTGGGCTTCGCCCACTAGAACCTGCCGCTCCGGGAGCGAACCCGGATTGTTTGCCACATCTTGAACCGCATTAAAAAAGTCACTGATAACAGGCCCCAGGCCCACTGCAGGATCGGCCAACAGCCCGTCCAGGCGACTCGCAAGATCATAGGTCGTTTGGAAGCCCGTTTGGGAAGAGGTGCGGGAACGCACTTCAGAAGTCAAAAACTGATCGTAAAAACGCTCGACAGAATCAACACCTACGCCAGTACCTACGTAGTTGCCGCCGAAAAATTGCGGGGGCAAACTGCTGAGGTTCACTCTCTGACGACTAAACCCTTCTGTGTTGGCATTGGAAATATTATGCCCAGTCGTCGTGATGGCCTGCTGTATCGACAGCAGTGCAGAGGTTCCAATATTTAAAAGATCAGCCACAATAAATTACCCGTTAATCATCCACCGACGTTCATGGTTGTCTTAGCTATATCGGCAGGATCTAGAATTTCTTTAGCTCGTTAACCACTGCGCCAAATGACGCTTTGCCCACAATGCCCATAATTTTCTGCGCATAGTTGGGGTCGGTCGCGTAACCGGCACCTTGCAATTCGCTTAAAAATTCACCAGCATCGCCTACTTTGTCTAAAGCTTGCTGGTAGCGAGGGTTACTCTTGAGAAAGTTGACATAGTCCTCAAAACTCTTGGCAATCGAGTCATAGACACGAAAGCTGGATTTCTCCAGGGCAGCTGTGCCGTCGCGGTATTCCAGGGAATTGACCGCCGCTGAGGGCCCGTCCCAGCTCCGCCCCGCCTTTATCCCAAACAAGTTAAAACTACTGCCGCCGTCGACCGCTTGAATAACCCGCTTACCCCACCCAGTTTCCAGGGCCGACTGTGCAACTAGCACCAGCGGGTCTAAGCCAATCTGCTTCGCTGCCTCTACCGCGCTGTCCCAAACATCACGAATAAACACTTCAGGTGATGATGGTTTCCACGCCGCTGCTTCAGCGCTCCGGGGCTCGGTAATAGCAAGATCACCGCTGTTTAATGCCGCAACCGGCGCAGCTACTTGCACTGCTGCGGATGAATTCTGCAATTGCTCCTTCGCCTGCCGATAGGCCGATGAAGCCGGTGGCAATAAGTCAGGCTGATCGCGGGGTGCGCGATGTCCGCGCAATTCCTGAACCAAGACATTCGCCAAACCCAACCCATTGCCCTGGGACAGGTCCAGTGAAATCTGCTGATCGAACATGCTTTGATACGTTTCCATTTGATTGCTGTCGAACAGACCGCCGTCAATGCTGGCGTCGCGCATGGACTTCAGCATCATCTGCACAAAGATAGATTCAAATTGGCTCGCAACTTCTTCAATCGCCTCGGAAGGTACTTTGCTTGCCTGGCTGCGCAGCGCTCCAAGTCCTGCCAGATCGTGATAGACCGACGCGCTTGCCGTGGCTGCTGATCCCGACAAGGCTAGATCACCACCAGCTCGGCACGCAGAGCTCCTGCACGCTCAAGGGCTTCGAGTATCGCTACAAGATCACCGGGGGCGGCGCCAACCTTATTGATCGCCGCCACCAAATCCTTGAGCGTGATTCCCGGGTCGACGTAAAACAATCGACTGCCCTCTTCCTCAATGGCAATCTCAGAATTTGGAGTAACAACAGTCTCTCCACGCCTGGCAAAGGGTGCCGGCTGACTGGCTTGAAAATTTTCGGAAATGCTGACAGTAAGATTGCCATGGGCAACGGCCGCAGGACTCACCCTAACCTCACTGCCGATAACCACGGTGCCGGAGCGAGAGTTGATAATCACCCTGGCGGCAGCCGCCCCAGGGTCTACCGGCAAGTTTTCCACAGCAGAAATAAACGCCACTTTGTCGGCTGCATCGAGCGGAGCTCGCACTTCCACTGTGGCCGCATCGAGGGGCTTCGCCATACCAGGCCCCATGGTGTCGTTAATGCTGGCCGCCATTCGCATGGCCGTTGTGAAATCAGGCGCATTGAGGCTCATAATAAGTTTAGGGTCTGAACTGAATGCACTTACCACTGTGCGCTCAACCGTTGCGCCGTTGGGGATTCGCCCGGAGTTCGATACATTGACAGCAACGCTGGACCCATCCGCACCCTCGGCACCAAATCCACTGACAACCATATTTCCCTGGGCCATTGCATACAGTTTCCCGTCGGCGCCTTTTAGTGGTGTCATCAGCAATGCTCCACCGCGCAAACTTTTGGCGTTACCCAGTGACGATACCGTGACGTCAATCGTCTGCCCAGGTTTGGCGAAAGGTGGCAACTCGGCGTGCACCATGACAGCCGCAACATTTTTCAATTGCGGGTTTACATTGGCGGGTATCGCAACGCCCAGTTTTGCCAGCATGTTCTTAACGCTCTGAACGGTAAACGGTGTCTGGGTTGTTTGGTCACCGGAGCCATCCAAACCCACCACGATGCCGTATCCGATAAGCTGATTACTACGAATGCCATTGATGGTGGCGAGATCTTTGATGCGATCGGCGATGGCAAACTGCCCCTGCACTGCAAATCCAATCGCGATAAAGAAGGACAGTGCTCGTCTGATTTTTCTTGAAAATTTCATTCGCAATAATCCTAGAAAGGCCATATCGGGCTGATGAAAAATCGCGAAAGCCAACCCACTTTATTCACATCGGCAGTTGCACCGGTGCCGCCATAAGAAATGCGCGCGTCGGCGATTTTGGTTGAAACAATGGTGTTGGTCGTAGAGATATCAACCGGGCGAATGATGCCGCGCAGTCGAATGTATTCATTTCCCTGGTTGATCTGAATCCATTTTTCGCCTTGTATATAGAGGTTTCCTCCCGGAAACACCTTGGCGATAGTCACCGTAATACTGCCCTGCAAACTGTTGCTTTGGTTACTCGCACTCTCACCGTCGAAGGCATGACTACTGGACAAGTCGAATCCGAGCGTTGAATCAGAACCGATCACCCGGGCTTGCCCACCCAATATGGGATCGGTAATCGAAGTGCTATTGGACTTATCCAGTGTGGTGTCGCTTGTTTTTGCAGCGTCCGTGGCTTCTGCCAGCAACACCGTGAGGATGTCGCCCACTTGCCGAGCACGCAAATCCTCGAACAACACCATGTTGTAACCGCTATCTGCATAAATCGAACCGGTAGGTTCCGTTGGTTCCATTTCTGGATAGTAGTCAATCGGTTCGGCCGATGCGTAATCAGGGTGAACTCGATTCGGAGAATTCATACAACCAACCAGGAATGCCAGTAGAAGCAAGAACAGCCATTTAATTTGGGAGAATTTCATCTTAACCCCTAGAGATTATTCGCAACGTACTGGAGCATCTGATCGGTAGTCGATATCGCCCGAGAATTCATTTCGTAGGCGCGCTGGGTTTCAATCATATTGACCAGCTCCTCTACGACATTGACGTTGGAGGTTTCCACATACCCTTGCGAAACCGTACCGAGACCGTTCAACCCAGGATTGCCCGACTGCGGCGACCCGCTGGCGCTGGATTCCAAAAACAGGTTGTCACCGATGGGCTGAAGGCCCGCCGGGTTCACAAAATCGGCCAGCTGAACATTGCCAATTTGGCTGATCGCGGTAGACCCCGGAAGGCGAACAGAGACGGTTCCATCTGCGCCAATTGTGAGGGACTGCGCATTCTCCGGAATTGAAATAGACGGCTGAACCTGAAAGCCACCCGAGGTAACCAGTTGGCCCTGCGCATCCATCTGAAAGCTTCCATCGCGGGTGAAAGCCTGGGAGCCATCAGGCATCAAAACTTGAAAAAAGCCTCTGCCTTGAATCGCCATATCCAGTTGATTATCGGTCTGCTGCAAATTTCCCTGGGTGAATAATTTTTCGGTCGCCACGGTTCGAACACCGGTTCCCATCATCAAGCCCGAGGGCAGCTGGGTATCTTGAGAAGACTGTGCACCGACCTGTCGAACATTTTGATACAGCAAATCAGCGAATACAGCGCGACCGCGTTTGTAACCTGTGGTACCGGCATTAGCCAAGTTATTGGCAATGTTCGACATCTTGGTTTGCTGTGCATCCAAGCCGGTCTTAGCGATCCAAAGTGACTGGTTCATTCAATCATTCCTCAACTCAATTCCATTAAAGCCGCAGATGCTTGATCAAGATTCTCAGCGGTTTTCATCATTTTTACATGGTTCTCGAACTGTCTCGCTAGCTCAATCATATGCACCATTGAGCCGACCGTATCGACGTTACTGGATTCCAGGGAACCGCTGGTCATCCTGACATTGGCATCGGCAACCAGTGGTTCACCGTCGCGGGTTTTCAATAGACCCTCGCGACCTTTTTCGAGGTTTTGCGGGTCGGGGTTAACCAATTTAATGCGATCCACTACCGCCAGGGTATTGGGATCCTCACCCAGGGGAACAATGGAGATAGTCCCGTCTGCGCCGATCGCGATATTGGAAAACGGGGGCAGCGCTATTGGCCCACCCTCTCCAACCAGTTGCATGCCAGCGCCATCGACCAATTGGCCCAGCTCGCTAACACGCAAATCTCCTCGACGACTTATTCCTTGCGAACCATCAGCAGCTTGCACTGTCATCCAACCCGGACCGTTAATGGCGACATCCAAATCTCTTCCGGTGATGTTGATAACACCCTCGCTAACATCGACGCCGGAGTTAACCATTTGCGGATAAGCGCGACTGCCAACACCTTGGCCGGAAATCTGAGCGACCTTTTCCAGCATGAGGTCTGCGCGAAATCCTGAGGTGGAGGCGTTGGCCATGTTTTGCGCATTGGCAGCCTGTGAGATCATCGATTCTCGGGCGCCCGATGCGGCGATATAGACAAAGTGATCCATCAGATATTACTCAGGCGCTACCGGAGATTAATCACGGTTTGAGTGATCGTGTCCTGGGTCTGAATCACCTGGGCGTTGGCCTGAAAGTTTCTCTGGGCAATAATCATGTTGACCAACTGCTCGGTAATATCCACGTTTGAACCCTCCAGGGCCCCGGACTGCAACACTCCCAAACCAGAACTACCCGGCGCACCCAGGGTGCCCGCACCCGAGGAGAAAGTTTCCGCCCAGGTGGTATCGCCCAGAGGTTGCAAGCCGTTCGGGTTAGGAAAACCCACCAGGGCTATCTGTCCCAGCGCCCGGGATTGGCCGTTAGTGTAACGCGCAAATACGATCCCGGATTCATCAATTTCAAGGCCGGTCAGCTGTCCTGTGGTAAAACCATCTTGCACCGAAGCGCTCACCGCAAACTCTGTCCCAAACTGGGTGAAATCGGATACCGACAACGTGAATGTTTGGGTAGCTGCACCTGTGGGGAGACCGGTTTCAGTCAAAGGGTTCCAACCAGCGATAGTGATATCGACAGGCAGGGTCAAAGGATCGAACTTTCCGTTCGACTGGAAGTTAATGGTATCGGGACCGGAAGTAGTGACCCCATCAATCGTCGAATGCACTTCCCACTCGTTCGGATTGGCGGTTTTTATATAGTAAGTACTGAGAATATGAGAGTTGCCCAAACCGGAATAGATCGTCGTCGACGTTACCGCGTTGTATGAGTCCGGATCGGGAGCGGTAGGCGGCGTCGCAAAAGCATCAAAGGGTCCGCCAAACGGAATGACGGGAGATCCCTGGCGCGAATCCAGGTTGGCGGTCAGACTCAATTGCGTGGTGGGGCTGGGATCAATCAGCGAGGTATCGAGCTGTAAATCATCGGGTTGACCATTGATTAATCCAGTGGTGCTTACCTCAAAGGCCTGCAGCCGCTGGCCTTGAGTGGACACAATAAATCCCTCTCTATCCACCTGGAAGTTTCCAGCTCGGCTGTACAGAGCCGCTCCGTTATCACTCAGGAGAAAAAAACCATTACCGTTAATCGCCAGATCGAGTGCATTGTTGGTAAAGCTGATATTGCCCTGGGTAAATTCCTGGGTCACCCCCGCGAGGTTCACACCCTGACCGATGGCGTTGCCGCCGGCACCGAGCAAGCTGGTGGCATACACATCCGCGAACTCAGCGCGCGATGTTTTAAATCCTGTGGTTGAACTGTTCGCAATGTTGTTACCAATGACTCCCAAATCCGCTGTTGCTGCATTGATTCCCGAAACCGCAGTATCAAACGACATAATACTTCTCCTGACTTAATTACGTTTTAGTTATCGATCGACGATCAAACGCCCTTACAAAAAACTTTTAACTTCTGTGATGCTTACCTGATCCCCACCCGCCAGATTTAGCGCAACCCCACCATTGGCTCCATCGATGGTGACCGACTCAACCCGGCTGTGTGTGTAGACTGATACAGCCTCTATCTGACCCTGGCTGAAAGACTCGGCACTGACCCGGTACTGACCTGGAAGTGCAAGACTTCCGTCATCTTTGATGCCATCCCACTGCACTTTTATCTCACCCGGCGCAGAGGGACCCATCGCTCGACTGTGAACGAGATTGCCCGCCATATCCTGTATATAAAGCGTAACTGCACCACTGGTCTGAGGAAGATCAATGGTCGCATCGAGTGTTTCACCGTCGGCCAGCACACCTAAATTGGATTCCGTCACAACTTTTTGACCCACCAAGCTAGCGGCTTGCAACGTTTGATTAGCACTCAAAACACCGGAGAGATTGCCAAAACCTTCCTGTATTCCCTGAATGCCTTCAACAGTGCTGAACTGTGCCATCTGGGACAAAAACTCGGTATTTTCTAGCGGCTTGGTCGGATCCTGATTCTCCAACTGAGCGATCATAAGCTTGAGAAAATCTTCCTGCCCCAATTCATCCGCCTGTCGTGGGCCCGATGCGGTGTTCGAGTTCGATGGAAATAATTCCGAAATACTGGGCGCTGCGTCCATTTGGTTCTCCTGATTGCTGCTTAGTTGCCGAGGGTCAAGGTGCGCATGATGAGCTGCTTGGTGGTATTCATCGCGGCAATGCTGCTTTGATAGGAGCGCGACGCTGACATCATGTTGGCCATCTCTTCTACGGAATTGACGTTCGAGCGAAATATATAACCCTCTTCATTCGCTTTCGGATGGTCGGGGGCGTATTCCTTGCGGGGGACAACCTTGCTCTCCACGATGTCATCCACCTTTACACCCACCGCGCCCTGGTTCATCTGGGCGGTTTCAAAAGCAGCAGAGAAAACGGGATATTTCCCGCGATACGCTCCTTCTTCAGAGCTGCCAACAACCTCTGCATTCGCCAAATTACTGGCGATGGTATTAAGACGCACACTCTGCGCCGACAAAGAGGATCCCGAGATTTCAAAGACATTAAAAAGGCTCATGATTACTCTCCTCTTATCGCAGATTTAAGGCCCTTGATTCTGCCTTCCAGGAAATTCAAGCTGGCCTGATAACGAATCGCATTGTCCATGAAGGCCGCATGCTCCTGCTCGGTTTCAACCGAGTTACCATCCAATGAGGCCTGCGACGGCACGCGGTATAGGAGTTCGTGGGCCGAGCCTCCCAGCGACATATGTTTCTCATGACTTACCATCATATTGCCCTGCATCTTCTGTGATCCCGTTGCCTGGGCGAGGGCCTGCTCAAAATCGATATCCATCGACTTGTACCCGGGGGTGTCTGCATTGGCCAAATTGGCGGAAATCAGCTCAAACCGCTGCGCGCGAATACTCATCGCCTGGGGTGAAACACCAAAAACCTTGTCGATCACATTCATAAAAATTCCTCCATTACTCAGATCTATACAGGAAACGTGCCAGTATCATTATATTTATATAAATCAATAACTTAACGTATTACTAAAATATTGAAACTCGCAAATAACGGCAATGGATAGCCCCGGCGGCAATCATTGCCGCCGACCAAAACGAGAGATTTAGCAACTGGCACGAAAGATGCAAACAATCTACAAAGTAGAGGAATAAACCCATATGGTGACAAATTATTGGCGCAAGGCGGTGACACTCGCTGCGACGCTTACTGCCAGCTCCTTAGCCTGCAGCGCAGCGAGCGGCGCGCAACCCTATCAAAGCCTCGACAGCATTGTGGCCGCGGCAGCGACGGCGAGCGAAAGCCGCGCTAACAAAGAGGGGTATGACAATGTCTCTGTGGAAGTACGCCCGCTAGACAAACGTCTACGCTTGCGGCAATGCCAACAAGCGCTTGCTACTTTTGCGCCTCAAGCAACCCAGGTTTTGGGTTCCGTCAGTATGGGTATTCGCTGCAGTGATGCTAATCCCTGGACCATTTATGTTCGCACCCAGGTGACCGCTCAGCGCAGTGTGCCGGTACTGACGAGAGCCCTGCCCCGCTACGCTTTAATAGGGCCCGAAGATATCAAGTTGGTGGAGCGGCCACTACAGTCAGCGGCTAACGGCCTGGTCTACGACCCGACACAACTCATCGGCAAGGAACTTACGCGCCAGCTGGATGCCGGTGCGACAATTAGAGTCAACCAGTTGCGCTCACCCAATGCGATAAAACGAGGTCAGCAGGTAACAATCGTCTCGGGACTCAAGGGACTTGAAGTAAGAAATCAGGGCAAAGCTATGAAAGATGCTGTGGAAGGCGCAAGAGTTACGGTAACAAACTTGAGTTCAGGAAAAAATATTGAAGGTATAGCCCGTTCCGATGGAACGGTAAGCGTGCAATAATTAAAACGGCATATGCGCTAAAGTTTTTGGACAAACCGCCGATACTATGAATAGGCTATCTTAATATGGATAACGTAGACAATAAGATGAATGTCAAACCACCCAGGGCAGATGTCAATTCCGGATCCCAGGCCTCGAGCAATAAGGTCGCGGGAACTTCGGCTGGCGCTTCGCTTGGCACCCACAGTTCGGTTGTAGGTGGGGGCGATACGGTCAGCTTCACAAGCACAGCGGCAGAAATGCTCAAGCTGGAAGAAAGCCTGGCGAATATCCCAGATGTCGACAACGTGCTCGTAGCATCAATTAAGGCGTCTATAGCAGATGGCAGCTATCGGGTGGACCCCGATAAAATTGTAGACACCTTGCTGAAACTCGAAAGAGAATTCCGCTAGTTTATGATTCTAGAACTAAAGTTGCTGTCTCTGCTTGATAATGAAACCACCAGCATGCAGAAACTGCTGGATATTCTCAAACGCGAACACGATGCTCTTTTATCTGCGGACATAGAATCTCTCGAACAGGTCACCGCGGAAAAAAATGCGGCGATCGCCTCTCAATCGCAAGCCACACAAGAGCGACAGAATGCAACAACAGCAGCTTCCTATTCAGGCACAGATCTGGGGCTGGAGCAGTTAATCGATACCTGTGAAAACAGGGAGCAACTCAAAGAGTATTTCTCAAATTTGATGATACTTGCCCGAGCCTGTCAGACAGAAAACCGAAACAATGGCCGTTTAATCATCCAGAAACAACGCCGTGCAAAAGGTGCTCTCGATGTGATTCGCCAAAACGAAAACACCACGCCAACCTACTCGGTACAGGGAAAGGCAAGCGATACATTGGAAACCCGCTCCTTGGGCAAGGCCTAACTAACAACGCTATCGATTCATGTCTGAACTACCTGAAGTTTTGGATTCAACGGAAGAAATTGCGATCTTCCTGGAGAACATCGCCCTCGCACGCAACCCCCTACTGATCAACCTGGCTGATCAAGAGATACATACATCAAGTGTTCTGTCATTCAACGAAAGCACTGTGGATATAGACCAACTCATGCCCGACAGCGGCAATGCACTATTGCGGCAAGGACAGCGTGTAAAGTTTCGTGTGACCCACGAGGGGGTTCCACACGTATTTCATTCGGTGCCAATAGCCTATTCGGAAGACGATGAAGGGTTTCCCTTTCACCAAATATCAATGCCCGAAGAAGTAAGATATTTGCGCAAGCGGTCCAGCTACCGAATACCGCTTAAATTGTCGGAAAGCCCGAAAATACAGATCTGGCTAGGCGAGGATCAAGGCCGTGAAGCCTGGATCGAAAATATTTCAAATAGCGGTGCATCTCTTCGAATAGAAGGAAAGCACGACCGACTTGACTCCCATAGCATCATCCAGTGTGAGATGAAACTGGTGGATTTAGAAAAAATTCACTATCAGGCAATCGTCAGACACCAACACTACTTACAAAGGTTTGACGAAACACGACTGGGAATCGAGTTTTGGGAGTTACCCAAAACTCAAGCCAAGAAACTCCGACGAGCGACAATGAAATTACAACGACAGACTATTCGTACCGATCTAACCCTGTAGTAAAATACCTATTTCTTCCCAAACCATTTTTTCTTTGGCGTATAACAGGCAACACGGTTTCGGCCTTTATCTTTAGCTTCATACAGTGCATCGTCCGCTCTTTTTATTAGATCGGCTTTACCCACAGTTTCCTCTGAATCGGGGCTTAAACTTGAGACACCGAAACTCGCAGTTACTCGGTATTCTTGCTTATCCTCTCTGAACGGGCTTCCCTCCACTGATTTGCGGAGCTTCTCAGCAACAATCATTGCATCTTGTTCACTGGTCTCAGGGAGAATGACCACAAATTCCTCGCCGCCGTAGCGTGCGAGGGTATCGTATTCACGCAGCGCCTCGCCCATCACTTTGCTGAATTCCGCCAGAACAAAATCTCCGACCAAATGCCCATGAGCGTCGTTAAACCCTTTGAAATGGTCTATGTCGACAAGGATCAGTGACAGATGGTAGCGATGCCGAACGGAGCGGCTAATCTCCTTGTCCATAGTCGCCTGGAAGAATCGGTTGTTGTAAACACCCGTCAAACCATCGATATTGGCCAGGTTCTTGAGGATACTGTTCTTTTCACGCAACTCAATGGTCAAGTTTTCCAGTGCGACTTTCGCGGCTACAAGCTCCTTGTTCATTTGCTCGTAATCGAGATTCAAAAGACTTAATCGGATATTGGCGGCCTGCAGGATTTCCTGGACGGGTTTGTTCTCAGCAATTTTTAAACCAAAATTGTTAGCGCCATTTTCAAGCTCTGTGTGCGCGTTCTCCAGAATTGACTCTATCGCTTCTGACTTTAGACCCAACAACTGTTTGGCCTGCGACTGAAATTCGCGATGACTTTGTTCAGGTTTATCACCGTGAAAGATGTCCAGCAGGATGTTGGACAAATAGATCGCCCTGGTTGTATCAGTAATATTTTTGTCGACGCCGTTAAGCGCTTTCGGATCATGGTGATGCAAAATAGGCATCAATATAGAAGGTGGGAAGTTCCAGCTCTGCGCCACTTCGTATCCGAAGTAACAGTGATCCGCACCAAACGCTGCTATCTCGGCCTCCCTGGTACTAGCAGAACCGTCGTCAATCGCATCGAGCACGCGACCAAATTCTTCAGGGAATGTACAGGCGAGTATCAATGCCCCAAGGTTTTGGAGCAGACCCGATACAAAAATTTCCTCGAGATTCGCCCCCGGGACCTTCTCAAGAATGAGCTTGGAGGCGATGGCAGATTCCAGTGAATGTTCCCAGAACTTATTAAAGTCGAACTGGTTTCCCGGCCCGCTCTTATTAATGGTCAAAAACGAAAACGACAGCACCAAACTCTGTACCGCATTAGTACCCAACATGGATACCGCTTGTTGTATCGATCCGATCTTAGAAGGGAAGTTGTAAAACGCAGAATTGGATACTTTCAGAATTTTCGTTGAAAGCGCCATGTCCTGGGACACCAGCTCTGCCACGTCGGAAAGTGTTGTCTCTTCTTTGGAGGTCAAGGTGACTAATTTCGACGCGACGGTAGGAAGCGAAGGAAGGTCATCTGACGCTATTGCAGCCGCGAGAGTACGCTCTTTGGAGATCGCTACTTCTGTTTCCGTTTTAAGTACAGTGTTCATGGTTTTTCCCTATTTTTTAGGAGCTCAAGCCCCTTATTATTGGGTGGCAAAATGTGCCGTTAGTGCGCGTCTCCATCGCTATGTTAAAAATCGCTTCCATTGCTAGTCATCAGCCTGTCGTTAAAGATATGCTGTTTAGTTGTTTTCCTGCGATTTCCTGGCCAGTCGGAATCCACATAGGAATCAACCGCCTCCAGTTTTTCGACACTGTGCACTTTCGCCGAAGGCGCGTCGTGAATTCTTATCGCAATATTATCTTCATTTACTAATTTCGAACGTCTCTTCATTACTTCATTGGCGCAGCTTTTCCAACGCCCAAAGCTGGAGGAATCCTCGGGTTTGGGCATAGCGTGGCTACGAAACGAAGCTTGCGCAGTCATGAAGCTCTTTTTTACGGCGCGGTAGTGATAAATATGGTCTTCTGTGCTCAAACATATTGGTTCGAACTCCCCGCGAATAACAAGCAACTGCGGCGGCAAAGCGCCTTGCATACTGTGAAGTAAATCCGCAGCACAACACAATGCAAGTGCACTATGGGGATCTTTATAGTCACTGCTATCACAGGGTATATAGAGATAGTTCCCAAGCTCCGAGACACCATTAGTTCGCACCAATAAATCCACATCACTCGATAGTTTCCCTACACAGAGATGTGCATTCACAATAATGCTCACACCAGATTGCATCGCCTTCCATGTCTCTTTGTGACGTCGAACATCATCTATTTTTTTGACAACGTAAACGTCATCTCCGACATCAACAATACCACCGAGGCCGTGTCGGAGCCGCGGCGGTTGGACGGTCGAGTGAATTGCCAAATGCGTTTTATGCTGGACAAGGTCACCCCATTTAACCGATTCGACACTGCTGTCTGAAATAGCACATTGCTCACTTTCGGTTAGCTCTGCAGGCAGATTATAGTGAACCAAAGGGTCACCGAGCTCGTCGGGTGCAATCCCGTGAAGCGGGTTTTCCAGGGTCAGGCGCTCCATCCAGCTGGCAAACGGAGACTCCTTGTATAACAGAAGATCTTCGGCTGTGTAGCTTACGGCTTCTTCGCCATTCGAACGGTACATGAGATTGATCTCGCCCCTGTAAAAGCTGCTATTACACTACCCTTTGTAGAAGCTCTGTCGGCGGTTTTCTATCTCGCGATAGGCATCCAGACCCAGAACAGCAAACACGTGTCCCAGCTCGTGACTGGCGTGCTGTAAACACCGCCGATCATCGATCATGTGAATCTCAAAAGTTTCCATATTCACACAGGCACCACCCGTAGGACCACACAAGCGATAAAGCTCTTCCCAGGAAGGCACAAAATCAACGGTGACATTTTTAACTTGATTATTAAAACTAACAGACACCGTTTCACCGTCTTCTGCAGCGCACACGATCTGCACAGCGGAGTCACTGTACTCGGGTGGCTTATTGACAGCGCAGCCACCGAGCAAAATACAAAACAGGACCAGATATTTCATTCGTTCTTAGTACCCCATATGACCGCGACCGAGGGTGATATCCCCGTGTCACTATCTCGGTTTTTTCGGCTGCGAATCCCAAATACAGTGCAGAATTTGCGCCTAAACCGTTCTCAGCATGGTTATCGACGTCCATCGGTAAACCTTTAGAACTATTTGCGAAAGATCCTGTTGTTCAGCACAGGGGGAGGTGTGGAAGAATGGCATAGTCCAGAGGCGAGACATCGACAACGACTATAATATCGTCCTTGAAGGGTCAAAAAGAGATGGCTGCGAGCCGATAGTAGGCGCTAACATGCGGTGTCATTGCTTTTATTTTTTGTCGCAACAAGGGAAGATAAGAGTTGTTTGAGGCCAAATCGTGAATATTGCCGATTCTAATTCTTAGCCGATCCGCGGTTGATAGGCCTCTGATGTCGCTTGCTTTGCGGCGCGCACATACTGCTCAAAATCAATCGTCGCCAAGGGCTTGCTAAAGTAATAGCCTTGAATAACATCGCAATTCAAAGCTCTTAGAAATGCAACCTGAGCGGCATTCTCTACACCTTCGGCCACCACGCTGAGCTCCAGGGAGTGAGCAAGCGCAATAATGGCGCGGACAATAGCCCCATCATCCTTGGCGGTGGGAACATCGACGATGAAGGACCGGTCGATCTTCAGTTCGTCCAGTGGAAAACGCTTGAGATAACTCAGGGAGGAGTAACCTGTCCCGAAATCATCGATGGAAAAAGAAGCTCCGATCGATTTTATCTCATGTAACTTGTAAATAAATGCCTCGGCCTCTCCCATCAGCATGCTCTCGGTGATCTCCAGCTTTAAACGCTGGGGCTCCATGGAAACACTTTGCAAAGCATCTTGAATGACGTATTTCAAACTGCTGGTGTTGAATTGAGGTCCAGAGACATTCACAGCCACCGTAAAATCACCGAGACCCTGATTTAACCATTTCACTTGCTGTCTGCAAGCTTCCCGAACAACCCACTCACCGATCGGAATGATCAGGCCGATGTCCTCGGCGACGGAGATGAAGCTATCGGGATACATCAGCCCGCGCTGCGGATTGTTCCATCTGATGAGCGCTTCGGCACCAACCACCTCTCCGCTTTGAACATCTATCTTGGGCTGGTAGTGAAGAATAAATTCTTCATTCTCAATTGCCCGTCGAAGTTCGGCTTCGATATTGAGTTTTCGTTCTGTTCGGGCACTGATTTCCTTGGAGTAAAACTGACTGTTCCCCTGTCCCGCGTCCTTGGCATAAGACATTGCGGCACCGGCGTTTTTTATCAGACGGTCAGCTTCTATCCCATCTTCGGGATAGACCGCTATTCCTATGCTTGCGCTAATATAAAATTCGCTGCCGCCAATTTCAAATTTCGGATGTAAGGCGTCCTGAATACGTTTTGCAACGGTCGAAGCGCTTTCTGCGGGGTTAATGCCAGGAAGTAAAATGGAAAACTCGTCGCCACCTAAACGCGCAAGTTGAAATTCCGTCTCCTTAGCACCAACCCTGGAGACAACATCGCTATCGCGAAGACAAGTGGTGAACCGTCCGGAAATCTGTTTCAACACCTCATCACCCACCGCGGGGCCAAGGCTACCGTTAATTTGGCCAAATCTGTCGAGCCCGACGTTGATGATCGCCAAGCGCTGACTTTCTCTTTTCGCATTTTTCAAAAGCCACTCAAGACGATCTATAAACAGTTTGCGATTGGGGAGACGTGTCAAGGCATCGTAGTAGGTAAGCTGATCCTGGTAGGCTTTCGCTGTCAGGGTATTGCGTAGCCGCAGTGAGAGCTCGCTGGAGTCTACAGGCTTGGCCAAAAAATCCGTCGCACCCAGATCCAGTGCCCGCAATTTGGTCTCCGCATCGGTCGAGCTTGTCAGCACAATCACTGGAACACGCTCCAGCAGGGGATTAGCGCGCATCATTTCCAGAATTTGCAGCCCATCGATATTAGGCATCTTTAGATCCAGCAATAAAATATCAGGTGGATACTCTTCGAGTACGGCCATAGCCCGACGTGAATCTTCTACTTTGGTAAAATTGCTATAACCCCTCTCTTCAAGAAAAATTTCAAGAACATCCATTAATACGGGTTCATCATCGACCATCATAATGCTGGCTTCTTTTAGGCCCGCATACATCTCGTCTGTCTCTGTAGTGACGAGATCAACCATTAGATACCCCGGGGTTATTAAAGACGTTCACTTAAGCATTCTCCACATGTTGTGTTAGATCAATGCGATTGCACAGCGTTCGAATGACTTCAACTTTGCCTTTGGCCTGACTGATCTCGCCCGCGTTGGCAAAGTCCTGAAGAGCACTGGCTGGCTCGGTAAAGGCGTGAAGGCCCAGTGTACCCGCGGACCCCAACAACCAGTGCGCCAGATCAGCGACAATCTGCAAATCCGACGAGGCCATGGCCTGTTCCAGGGAATCCAATTGTTTCGGTAACACCTGGACGTACTTTTTGATAAGAGGGCGGAACCTTTCGTCAGCCATCATCTCGGAGGTCACCACTGGCGGGAGATCATCCTCCGGCAAAGTCACTGCCCTTGTCTGGGATACCGTGGCAGAGGCCGTTTTCGGGTGGTCGACAGCGTAGGCATTAAAAACTGCTGCTCCCAAATCGCCTATTTGCTGCACAATCTGGGACAGTTGAACATCGTCGCGCTGCCGGGCGAAATCTTCCAAAGCCTGGCCCGGTTCGTCGAAATCGTGGAAACCAACTGAACCGGCGGATCCCCGCAACCAGTGTCCAAGATCTTGCAAGGCATCATAGGCTTTCTCATCGTAGGCCTGCTGAATCGCAGCAATTTGTTCCCGCAAACGATTTACAAATCGAAGAATGACGACCTCAAATTTATTATCTGCACCCGGAAGCGAGCTAAATATAAGCGCCGGTGATTCTTGGGCACTCAAGCCAGGCTCGATTTGAACCGATGCCGTCTCTGCGGTGGGACTATCCTTGGCATCGGCCACGAACTCGGCAGACAAGTCTTCCGCCAGTCGTTGACTCAAGGCATCGAAATCGATTGGCTTTGACAAATACCCCGAGTAACCCGCGTTGAGACAGCGCTCTTTCGCTCCTTTCATCGCATGGGCCGTCAGTGCGATTACTGGCATCGTCATACCGCGTTCACGCATTTCTGCCACAGCGGTATAGCCATCCATGACGGGCATGGAGACATCCATTAAAACCATTTGAATTGTTTCACGCGCCAGCAGGTCCAGAGCTTCTCGCCCATTCTCGGCGGTGGTTACAAGTAAACCCTGCTCCTCTAATACCAGAGATAGCAACTCGCGATTTTCAGCACCGTCATCTACGACAAGCACAGACGCAGGAGTAAATACCCATCTACCCGCCTTCGGCCTACCGATGGCCTGAGAATCCTCGAGTAGCTGTTGGGGGGTTAACATATTCGAACCGACCAAAGAGCCGGCCGGAAGTAACACCGAGAAAGTACTGCCCCTGCCCGGCTCGCTTGCAACGGATATCTCGCCACCCATGGCCTCAGAAAAACGCTTACAAATACTCAGGCCCAGCCCTGTTCCACCAAAACGACGAGTGATAGAACTATCGGCCTGAACAAAGGGAGAAAAAACATCGGCAGACTGCCCCGCGGTCATACCGATACCGGAATCTCGAACATCGATTTTCAACATTGGCTCTGCGGCGCTGCCATCCATCGAGGTGATGATTTCAACCGAGCCACGCTCAGTAAATTTAATCGCATTACCCACGAGATTGATCAGAATTTGCCTGATACGCACGGGGTCAGATTGAATTGTTTCGGGCAGCCATCCGTCGGGCACATACTCCAACGTGAGACCCTTTTCCTCAGCCCGAACACGCATTACCTGCAAAACTTCATGGATAATCCAGTGAACAGAGCACAGCACTTGTTCAACCTCGACTCGCCCAGCTTCTATTTTCGAAAGATCCAGAATGTCATTGATCAAGCCCAACAGGTGCTCGCTACTGTTCGCAATCGTGTCTAAATGACGCAAGTTATGACTATCGATATCGCCTTCAGAACGATTGCTATAAGCGCGTTTTAACACCTCGGTGAAACCCATGATTGACGTCATTGGAGTACGAATTTCATGGCTCATATTGGCCAGAAAATCGCTCTTAGCGCGGTTCGCTTGCTCGGCCTGCATTTTAGATTTTTTCAGCTGCTGCTCTTTTTCTTCCAATTCGGTGATATCGTCAAAGCTAATCAGCACGCCACCTGCCTTGTTCTCATTGGCCAGGACCGGCGAACAATTGGTTTGGAACGTACGTATATTTCCCTCGCTGATTTTCAATTTCACGGCTTGGTTTCTCTGCGCTTCGCAATCAGCCAGCGCACGAGACCAGGGGTAATCAGGCCGGCTCATGGAGGACTCGTCCGTGTTGTACCAGGTGAAAGCGCCAGCTTTTTGCCCGATTATTTTGCCAGCGGGAATTCCGACTATGGTCGAAAATGCCTCGTTCGCCAAAACAATATTCTGCTTGGCATCTAGCACCAGTAAGCCTTCAGCCATGGTATCCAGGGCCGAGCGAACACGATCTGGAATCGCCTGTGAAGGATCCAAATCCTTAAGCATTTTTCGCAGGTAGAGAAAAAATAGAATGAAGCTCGCAACCGAGATAAACAGGATCAACAAAGTAATGGGCTGAAGGAAAAATGACAGCGGCCCCTGGGGACGAAGCGGTGTGAATCGCAACTCCATCTGGCCCCAGCGTTTCTCTCCCTCCCAGATGGGTACGCTCAGCTGTGAATTCGAATCACCTTCGACGAGCCAATGAGATTCATGATCGCCCACTGTGACGATGGGCGACTCATCTACTTTGCGAACAGCGGCAGATAAAATATCGGGATTGCGACTCAGCACCAAGCGAAGATTCGCCTCCATACGCCGAAGGTCGGCGCGGGTAATAAAAATAGAACTATTGGCAGCTATCGCTTCAGCTAGAGATGCCCTGCCCTGGATAACGGCATTGTCGCGGTCGGGAATTAAGCCGATAAATGCCGCGAGTAGCAGCAAGGTGATTAACACGCTGCACTGCCCCATCGCGATTCGCATCGTGGTGCCGTGGTTCTGGTAAAAACGGCTAATCGATTTCATGAACGTTCGACCATAGGTGTATCGTCTTCAGACTCATTATCGAGCTCATCAGTGTTGCTCACCAGGGACTCAAGTGATTCGTCATCGTCGTCTTCATCAGAGCGCTTGCCACCACTGGCCAAAATGGGAAGTGGGTCTATAAATCGCCACGCTGGTAAGGCACTCATCGCGGCACTTATCAACATTCCGCTTCGCGCCAACCACACGACATACCCAACCGATATTCCAGCGGTCAACGTGACAGTTCCGCCCAACACTGTCTGATCACGGCTAACCACTGTTTGCAACTCTTCACGCATCCGATCCAGATCATCGGTAAAGTTCTTGGAGCCAATAAACACCAGTGGATCAACAAAAGTGCTGAAGGCCGTCGTTACCGTATCGACAGGTAGTGAGACAATAATTCGCTCTAAAGCACTATCGACACGATCAGCGACTTCCCTTAGCGCAACAGCTGAAAGACCAGAGCTATCTCCAAAGAACGTTTCTATATCGCTTAGCTCTTGTTCATCGAAGGACATTTCCGGAAAGTCCCGCTCATTGTTAACACCATCTCCGACGGGCGTTCGCAGGCCCAGACCGATCGCTCCAGGCTCAGAGTCGACATTGCCCGGATCTTCGGTCACATCATCGGCAATCGGATTATCTGGGCTAGTATCAGCGCTGAGTTCTGGCGCCAATGACTCAAACTCCTCGAAGCTGTCGGTTCGAGCTGGAACAGGGCTTGCGGCGCTCAACACTGCGCCAGAAGCACCATCGATTTCAATTTGCGGCGGTAACGGATTCACTGGAGGGGAAACCGGGGGCTCGGGTACTGGGAGAGGCTCGGGTTCTGGTTCTGGTTCCGGTACGGGCTCGGGTTCTGGCTCCGGCTCCGGCTCCGGCTCGGGTTCTGGTTCTGGCTCAGGCTCTGGTGTGGGAGCAGGAGGAGGAACTGGTACCACTGCGCCAGTCGGCACAATCGCATTGCTCACCAGGTTTTCCAATTCTCCTTGACCATCGATGTAGCTCACAGCAACACGAACGCTATTGCCCACATCACCCGAAAGCAATGCGTAGCTACTGCCTCCACCTACTGTCGCCCAACTCACGCCGCCGTCTGTGGAGCGTTCCCATACAAAACTAAAAGCGCCGAGACCGTCTTCGTCACTAATAGCGCCCGTGTTGGCAGTCACAACACTGTCTTCACTTGTACTACCCAAAACAACCGGCTGTCCCACAGGGGCATCGTTTAGGTTGGCGATAGGGCCAATGGCTGCACTGCTAAGCTGCTCGTTGTTAGAGTCTCCGTCAACATACTTGGCGACCACAGTAATACTGGCGCCAACATCTGCCTGCAAGAGCTGGTATGTCGCGGCGCTGGCCCCGGCGATATCGACACCGTTTCGCTGCCATTGATAGTTGACGACTCCAAGGCCATCCAAATCCGCAAGAGTATTGCTAGCGGTAAGCGTTTGGTCTTCTAGCGGCGTGCCAGTAATTAGCACGGAACCGGTTGGCGGATTGTTCACGTTAGTCACCAACGCTGTCGGCGCACTGGTGACTAACTCCAGTGTAAGTAAATCGTCTGTGTAGCTCGCAACCACAGTGATTTCGCCGCCCACATCTGCTGAAACCGTGGTGTATGTGGAACCCGTTGCACCGGCGATATCCACACCATCGCGACGCCACTGATAAGTGATTCCACCACTGAGACCGTCGGGGTCGCCTAGGGTATTTGTGACGGTTAATAAGGAACCCTCTGCCGGGTTTAGGTTGTCGATAACAACAGTGCCGGTAGGTGCATCGTTAACATTGGCCACTGGACCAACGAGAGCGCTGCTGACCTGCTCATCGTTGCCGTCGCCATCGGTGTAGCGCGCGAGTACCGAGATATCAGTGCCGACGTCCGCTTGCACGAGGGCATAGGTCGTTCCGGTTTCGCCCGTTATATCCACACCATTGCGCTGCCATTGATAGCTAATCGGTCCCAGACCATCGGCGTCTGCCAAGGTGTTGGCGGCGCTCAAGGTTTGATTCTGGGTGGGCGTGCCAGTGATCGTTACCGACCCCGTCGGTGGATTGTTCACGTTGGTAACAAGGGCTGTAGCCGCACTGGCAACGGATTCAGGCGTCAGCAGATCGTCGGTGTAACTGGCGACCACGTTGATTGCCGTTCCTACATCGGCCAACACCGTGGTGTACGTCGACCCAGTCGCTCCACCAATATCCACCCCGTTGCGCTGCCATTGATATGTAATGGTATCGGTTAAGCCATCTTCATCCGAAAGGGAATTGGATGCCGTCAGAAGAGTGCCAACATCGGGTGAAGTATTGTCAATCACTACGCTGCCTGTCGGCAAATCGTTCAGGTTGGCGACCGGTCCCACTGCGGCACTGCTGACTTGTTCAGGGGTGCCATCACCGTCGCTGTAACTCGCCACCACAGTGATGGACGTTCCCACATCGGCTTGAGTGAGGCCATAGGATGCTCCGACTGCACCGGTGATATCGACGCCCGAACGCTGCCACTGATAGGTAATAGTGCCCAGGCCATCGAGATCGGCGAGGGTATTCGATGCGCTAAGCATTTGGTCTTCAGTTGGAACACCCGAAATCAGCACCGCCCCTGTGGGTGGGTTATTCACATTGGTCACTAAGGCCGTGGCTGCGCTTGTGACTAATTCAACTGTTAATCGATCATCCGTGTAACTGGCGACTACCCGAATAGCGGTGCCGACATCTGCAGAAGCTGTGGTGTAAGTAGAGCCCGTAGCGCCTGCGATATCGACACCGTCACGCTGCCACTGGTAAGTGATAGTGCCACTCAAACCGTCCGGATCTGCCAAGGTGTTAGAGGCGGTCAGCATTTGGCCTTCAGCGGGCGTTGTATCGTCAATCACGACGGTACCCGTAGGTGGGTCATTCGTGTTGGCGACGACAATATCGAAAGAATCACTGGCCGGGGTACCAGCTTTGCCATCTGCGGCGAATACTTCGACAGAGAGAGTACCGACATCACCGTTGAGTGGAGTGCCACTAAAAGTTCGAGTAGCCGAATCAAACGACAGCCAGGCCGGCAGGGCAGCTCCCCCATTTTGCCGGGCAGTATAAGTTAGGGTATCTCCATCGGCATCATCAAAGGTGTTGGCGGCAAAAGTAAAGCTGAAGGCAGAATCTTCAGTAGCAATTTGATTCGCTATAGCGTTAGCCAGGGTCGGGTCTGAATTGGCAGCGGTTATATTATTGCCGAGAATACTCAGCCCATTCAGATCTTGTGACAGACTGATATCAGACCCATCAAACAGTATTTGCGCATCCACATTGGTGTTTGCAACGCCGGAGTCTTGCTCCGTTGCATTTATGTTTAGTGCAACAACGTCAACGTCCTGCACTGCAACAGTCGTTTGCCCCGTAGTACCCACTGTTTGTGAACCACCGACCTGAACATTGATCAAAAGCGTTCCGGCATTTACTACAATACCACCGAGCGTCAGGTCAGCTTCCAATAATTCTAGACCTTGAATTTGTCGGCCTGAATCACTCAGAAAGTCAGTACCGAGCAACAGCTCCTGCAGTCCAGACGCATTCGTATAGGTCGCGATATTCGCATGCACAGAGCCCCCTGAACGCGCAATGAGGTAGGTGCCTGCCTGCAGGACAGTATCGACTCCGACCGTTGTGGTTTGCTCAACAATTGAAAGTGCGTGTAAGTTTGTACCGCCAAGTGCGTCGTCCAATAAAAGTTCATATTCACCCGTGACTGGGGTGTACACAAGAACATCACGGTTGGTGACCGCAATGTTACCTCCCCCAACCGTGGGAACACTGGTTGCCTGTTGCAGGGATACCACTATTTGCCCCGCTTGCAAATTGTAGGTACCAGTAAAGCCGCCAACAAAAGTATCCACAAAGATGCTGTTGTTCACATAGTGCAGCGCACGAACATCTTCCGCCAGAGAATACTCAACACTTATGGTGCCATCGGTAGTTGCGGTAGAACCATCACCGAGTTCAAGATTCAAGTTAGGATTTACGAACGCAACAATGTCTTCCTTATTGAAAGATGTACCATCGTCGTCACTCGCATCCTCGTCGGTGCTGAGCAAAAGAGTGGCCAGCGGAACCGAGGGCGTAACGTCGGCAAAGCTGCTGCCAATACGGATCTCGTCAATCGCAGAATTATTGCCGCTGAAGCCACCTATAATTCCAACCTGGGTGAAAGAACCCAGATCGGCATTGGTCAACTGTGCGGTGAATGCTGAATCCGGGCTGCCTAACCCCGGTGTCGGATCGAGATAGAGAGTGACAGTATCATTGCCGGCAAAGAACTCGATCTTGGCCACCAGCAAATAGGTTTGTGAATCAGTCGCGGCGTTGTTGATAGTGGGCGCGCCAAATGCTGATCGATTTCTGGTGATAAGAAAATCGTTATTGCTGGTCCCGATAGTCACCGTATCGCCGCCAACACCATCGCCGAATTCCAGGGAAATGCCCTCACCAAATGCAACATCTGCCTCTAGCAAAAAGCTGGCCCAAACAGTGGTTCCATCAACGCCCAGAGTGGTAGACAGGTCTCTACTTTGAGCGAACTGAACAGTGGTATTCAATTGAGCGGTGCCACCCTGAACGGGAAGTGTTCCCGTGGGACTGATCAGGCCGGTAGCGTTTACCGAGGCGGAAGTACCCTCGGTGGTGGTCCATGGTGTTACCCAGCCGATACCGCCATTCGCGCCCTCTAATGAGAAGCCAGCATAGCTGAAGGACTCATAAGCCGCGGTCAATGTGAACAGTTCGAAGGCGCCGACGTCTGTTGCCCCCGACCGGCCAACACCGCGTTGATCGGCGGTGGGCGCGCCCGTCGCTGTGCCCGTGTTGATTGCGTTACTGCCGACTAACAAGGCATGAGTTTGGGCCAGCCCACCATTATCAGCCAGCGGGCCCAGATTCGGGTCGCCGATGGTGTCGCCGCCGAAACCAATTGCGGTGCCGACATTTTCAACAACATTGAAGCCATCGCTGGTGAACGTGCCAAATACGTCATGGCCGCTGCCGGCAACACTAGTATTATTGGCAACAATGGTATTGCTGATGTTCAGCGTACTGCCAGTAAAGATGCCGCCGCCTTGGGTTTGGCCGGTATTGTTTGAAACGGTGACATTTTTTAGAGTGGCAGCACTTTGACTTGCCAGTCCACCACCTTCGCCTCCAGTGGCGGTATTTCCACTGATCGTGACATTGGTAAGGGTTAGATCGCTTGCGCTACTGTTGTTGTAGACACCGCCACCGATTCCCGCGCTGTTACCGCTAATGGTGACGTTCGTCAGCGTAGAAGATCGCTGGTTGTGGAAACCTCCGCCTTCGCTCCCCGCCCCGCCGGTGGTAGTGTTTCCTGAAATCACCACGTCGGTGAAGTTACTTGCACTGCGGTTGTAGATGCCAGCTCCATCCTCAGCCATGTTGCCGCTGACAATCACTCGACTCAGGTCCAAATGGGTTGCGGCATTGCCGACCATGATTCCACCACCCAAACCCGCGTTGCCAACACCACTTACAACACCGCCGCTCACTGTCAACTCAGACAAGCTCAGATCAGCACCGCCAGAAGCCAAATGGAAAACACGGTCGATGCCAGCGCCATCAATGATGGTTGTAGCCGCATCATCGCCCAGAATGCTAATAGATGAGGAGATATCCAGGTCGCCTTGCGCGGCGGCGTCTTCACCAGTACCGGCTAGGCTCAACGTGTAGGTGCCTGCACCCAGGTTAATAATATCGTCGCCACCCAGGGCATTGGCCTCCATAATAGCGGCGCGCAGTGAAGTGTTCCCCGAGGCATCTTGAGCAAGACCATCTCCTGGGTTTACATCGACTGTGTCACTGCTAGTGTCCACAGTGAAGGTCGCCAGAGTCCCATCCCAATCCTGCAGCGCGGATGCGGCAAAGCTGCTCGCTTCTACGAAGCCCGCGTGATATTCCAAATCCCAATCGGCGTTCAAATGATCGGCACCGGTTATATCGATCGAAGCAGCTACATCTGCTCCTGTGGTGGCGGCAAGTAAATCAACAAAGGATCGGCCGGCGGCGTCAAAGGCGAGATCACAACCGTAGATGAGAAGATCTGCGCCCTCATCCAACGCACTACCCCAGCCCAATACTTCCTGTTCATATTTAGCCCAGCTATCCTGACTCAACTCGCCGGAACCCAATTGGATTGCGCCGGCTTCGCCATGGGCAATCAGATGAATGGCATCGATTCCACTGCGCCCGGACAGGGCATCGGAAATTTGATTTACACCGTCCGAATTTGCGTCCAGTAAAAAGACCTGATAGTCGATGTCGGGGTTAGACTGCCGTAAGCCGTCGAGTAATGTGTCTGCATCGATGACGGCGCCATCGACAAAGATGATTTCTATTCTATGGTTGTCGGCGCTCAAGTTGTGAGGATTCATCAAAACCTCAACACCGAGCATATCCAGCGGAGCGGGCAAGGGCTCCACGATTAAACCGGTTGACTCCAACTGGCTCTCTACACTGTGCGTGAGATTTTGCGACAACACCATCTCGTCAAAGTTTTGACGATCCAAATACAAGCCCGCTGAGAGGTGAGAGCTTTCCACAGCGGCGACACCCAGAGGATCAGCCGACAGCAAAAGCCTGGGCTCTAAAGGTTCAAGCAGAAAAGAAGCCGCCGTCGGAGAATCCTTGCGCGGCCGTAGGGCTTTACCAAAATTCTTTTTGTGCCTAGTTTTAGCCACTACCGCCGGCGGCGCTCACAGCACCACTCCCAAACTGGATAGAGCACTTTACGCCAGCGAGTATCTTGAAATCCGGGTTTGGCAAGCTCAGGCGCACGGAGTAAGTACCGCTGGCCGCATCTCCCACTTTTTCGATGACTGTCACCTGGGCAAGGAGCGGGCTTTGCGCTGACTCCTGAGTATAGACCTTGGCATTCATGCCCTGCGTAATACGACCATGAAGGTCGATGGGCACCAAGGCGTCCACGGACAGAGGATTTAACTGCGCAATTCTTACAACAGGCTGGTCCTCTACATACTCTCCCGCATCTTTAAACGTTTTCAAAACAAAGCCATCGATAGGGGAGCGAATAATCTTTTGCTTTAACTGCTCCTGCGCCCGAACTAACTCCAGCTGCCGAATCTGCTTAAGGTCTTTCGCCTGCTGCAACCGCCATCTGGAAAGGCTGTGATCTCGCGAGGCCTCATCGCGTATTTCAATCGAAACCGTTTTCTTTTCGTAAAGGGAATCCATACGATTTTTGCGACGTCGATCGTAGTCCAGATTGACCTCGCTAACTTTTATCTCGGATTCTATGCCTGCGCGAGCATCGGCAAGCGCCACCGAGGCGCTCTCTACGCCTGCTTCCAAACTAGCGACCACTTGTCCAGCTGTGACAAAGTCGCTCAGCGCGACATCCACTCTTGCGAGTACTCCGGGCACTGAACTAGCGAGATCGATCGTACGATAAGGGTTGATAGCACAATCAAGAGGGGGCAGTTGTTCGGCTGTCGCTGGGAAGACAGTGAGAGAGGTAATGGATGCGACAAAAAAACCTATTCGACTAAAGCTTTTCAGCCCAAAAACCCGCTGGGACATGAACTTTACTAGCCTCTTTCAGTGCTATTATTGTTTAAGGGACAAGGCGTTGACATCATCCCACATTTGCCAACTTAGTGGAACCACACAACAGGTTCTCGGCATCATCGGCCGCAACGGGGCGACTGAAGAAATAGCCCTGAGCCTCGTCGCAATTGATAGCCCTCAGGACCTTCAATTGCTTAGCGGACTCAACCCCTTCTGCAACCACTCGCAGACCAAGCGCTTTAGCCATGTTAACAACGGCCGTCACTATCGCAGCATCGTGATCGTTGCTGCCGATATCCGCCATAAAGCTACGATCGACCTTCAGCACGTTGACCGGCAGTGTTTTCAGATAGCTGAGCCCGGAGTAACCCGTTCCAAAATCGTCAATCGAAATGACAATGCCATGGGACTGAAGCGTGGTCAGGGTGTGATGGGTTAACTCCATGTTTTCCATCAGGCAACTCTCGGTCAGTTCCAATTCCAAAAGTTCAGGCTTCATGCCTGTCTCATCCAATATACGCACAATTCTCTCCGCTAGATCTGGCTGGGAAAACTGCACTGGAGAGAGATTTACCGCAATGGTTAATTCTCGAGCTGCCGCTATCTGTAACTCGAGGCTTTGTAGGCATGAGGTCCTTAACACCCAGTCTCCTATAAGATTGATCAATCGCGTTCGCTCGGCAATGTCTATAAATTCGTTCGGCATCAACAGGCCTCTAACAGGATGATTCCAACGAATGAGTGATTCGAACCCGCTAATCTGACCCGTTTTTAAATCGATCTTGGGCTGATAAACAAGTTCGAATTCTTCCCGGTCGATGGCCCCGGACATTTGGCTTTCCAGGTTCAGCTGTTCCCGCGAGGTGCGATTAATGTCTTCGGAATAATACTCAACATTGTTTTCGCCACTTTGTTGCTCGGCATAATATCTTGAGATACTCGCGTGTCTTATTAGGGAGACCGCATCGGCACCGTCAGTTGGAAAAACACCGATGCCAATGTTACTGCTTACGGTGATATTGTGTTCATTAATAAAAAGAGGTTCGCGCAGAGCATCAAAAATTCTTTTCACAATCCACGTGATCGACTCGATATCTTGAACGGCGGGGAGTAACAAGCCAAATTCTCCGTCGTTAAGTTTTGATATAGACGTCTCCTCTTCAGATCCGGAAAGCAAAGAAATCGTATCAGAACTACGCAAAACTTCTTTAAGGCGCTCGGCAGTTTCGCGCAATAATTCGTGAGCACTCTCATGACCGAGTGTGTCGTTCACGCGGTTCAAGTTTTCAAGGCCCAGGGAGAGGACAGCCAATACGCGTCCGTGTCGTCTCGCCTGCAGCAGCGCTTGCTCAACACGGTCGACGAACAAATTTCTTTCCGGGAGTTGAGTGAGCTGATCGTGGGTGGCATAGCGATCAAGCTGCAGAGACTTTTCCTGCGCAATACTTTCAAGTTGGGCTATTCGTTCACTTACTTCTACTTGCGGCGAATCAAACGCTGCCTGCTGTTCTGCAATTTCGATATTCGCATCAAGCTGAACAACGCGATTTTCATCTTCGTTTTCCCAAATCATGACCTTGTTACGCCCACTCTCCTTGGCAAGGTAAAGTGCTCGATCCGCTTTGACGACCAATTCGTCTTTGTCATCGGGTTCGCTGTTAATCGACGCCAAACCGAAACTGGCAGTGATTCGCATCGCAGAAGTAAACAGGCCGGGATTGCCCGCAGTAATCTCTTTGCGCATTCTTTCGGCCACAATGGCCGCCTGGTCTATATTGGATCCATCCAATATGATGCAGAACTCCTCTCCTCCGTAACGCCCCAGTAGATCGTCGCGCCGGATCTGCTTTTTCAGCACGTCTGCGACAAACTTGATCACCTTGTCACCCACGGCATGGCCATAGTTGTCGTTGACTCGCTTAAAGTGATCGATGTCCACCATGATACAAACCAGTTCAGTCTGATAATTCTTGGTCCGGTCGAACAAACCAGTAAATTGCTCGGTAAAAGACCGGCGATTGAGACAGTTCGTTAAAGGATCCCGAGTGGCCAGGTACTGCAGTTCCTTGTTCTTCAAGTTAACATCAGATTGCGTTTGCTTGAGGCTGGTCAGCGTTTCCTTCAATGCTTCATTCTTTTTTTCCAGCTCGGTGAGATCGTCAAAAGTGATAACAACGCCCCGAACATTATCTTTGCCGTCATGAACTGGCGTGCTATTGACGGTGAAGGACCGCTCTAAATTCGAATTTTTATGCAGGGTTAATTTTTCGCCAGTAAGACTGACACCTGACTTGATTACTCTCGACCAGGGCAGTCGCTCTGGCAGCACTGGCGTGTCAGTCTGATAGGAGCTCCAGTTCAAGTTGTTCGCATTGGCACCTATAATTTGTCTGGTTTTAACCGCCGCGCCATCGGCAAAGGCCTCGTTAGCCAATACAACATGACCGTGCTCATCTAGGATTAACACCCCTTCCGCCAGCGCATCAAACGCTGCGGTCACTCTTTCGGGCACGACCTGACTCGGATCTAATTCCCGCAGCACTCGCTTTAAGAAAAGCATGTAAAGAGGAAAACCGGCGATGGCCGAGAACAGAGCTAAGGTCAACAAGGGGTCATCCTTTAAAGGAGAATACCAAGTGGTATCTGGCTCCATAAACCTTACCTCTACAGAGCCCCAACGTTGATCCCCCTTAAATATCGGCACAATAACCTGGCTTTGTGTAGATAACTTTTCATTTCTGTCCAGTGTCCAAAACTCTTCATGCTGACCCGCGATTACGCTTTCATCACCTGCCAATGACCGGAATGCGGCAGATTCAATATCCTCATTGCGCTCTACCAAGGCCTCAAGCGTTGTTCGAATATGCCTTTGCTCGCCGGCAATGACCAAGGAGGAAAACTGCACCGCCAGAGATTCGCTAAAACTCTTGCGATGCTCTAACTCGAGCTGTTGCCCCCGGGGAACAAGCCCAAGCCAATCTGCCACGAATAAAATACTTAGCGAGAGCATAATTAAGCCAAAGCTGACTCGTACTGTGGGGCTAACTTGCAATCTCATCGGTCGGATCCCCTGCGAATATTGATACTATTCAAAAAGCGCATTCACTTTCTCCGGAGTTGCCTCAGTGTTCGCGGCATCTTTATCTTTGCTTTTGTTTTTACCTTTGGTGGCCAGAATTGGCAACGGATCATAGGCGCTCCAAAGAGGTACTGTGCTGAGTAAGCTCGCGACCAGCGCTCCTCCGCGCAAGCCATAGGCCACCAGTCCCGCCATTAGACCAACCCCCGAGGTACTAACCACCTGGACGACAAAATCTTCGTTGGTAATTTCTGGAGTGTCCATCTGGTTTTTCATCGCGTCGATGTCCCGCCACAATTCCGGGTTGTTCAAAACTGACCTGACGTGCTGCATTTCTAATTTTGCGTTCAATGTCCCGTCTATTCGCTCTAGTTCGACGGCAGTAATCGGTACACTAAAGGTTTGTTGTTCCGGCGCGACTTTATCGACAATCTTTGATATTTCGTTAGTGTTCACAGTCCCCGCGTCGATTAGCGCGATGATATCTTCAGGAATTTTCGCGTCAGCTTGTGGTGGCTGAGTCAGGTTTCCGCGGGAGCTACCACCCAATCGAGAAACATCTGCGGGCTCAGCGATTTCACCGGGTGTCGATGCGGTTGCGTCATTCGACACCTGTGTCGGGCTTGTACTGGCAACCGCCGGCGACGCCAACTGCGGGGAAAGCGGATTTGGGCTTGCCGTGTCGGAGCCTGGGACCAGTGCTTCCGGGAGGATTTCCTCCGGGCCAGGAGTTAGCGGTTCGGTGGGTTCTGGCAGTGGAACAGGCTCCGGCGAAGGCTCCTGTGGCTCGGGGCTTGGAGTTGGAGGTTCGGGCAGCGGCTCTGGTTCCGGTTGTGGAGTCGGCTCTGGTTCAGGCAGCGGCTCTGGCTCCGGGGTGGGCTCGGGTTCCGGCGTGGGCTCCGGAGCGGGTGTAACAACCGGCGGCAATACTGGTGGAACTGCGGTAGCTGTCGGAACAACGTGATTGCTAATCAGCGCCTCGGAAGTCGAGTGACCATCCAGGTAAGAAACTTGCACCCTCAAATTTGTGCCCACATCGACATTGGATAGCAGGTAAGTTGCTGCGCTGCCTACAGTGGTCCAGCTAACGCCACCATCTGTGGATCGCTCCCACAAATAGCTGAGAGTTCCGATGCCGTCTTCGTCCGCTATGCCGCTAGTGTTTATACTGAGCAACTGGCCTTCGGTCGCAGTGCCCGAAATCAGGGGAAGTCCAGAGGGTGCATCGTTGACGTTGGCAACTGGGCCTACCGCTGTGCTGCTAACACTTTCGTTGGTGCCACCCGTATCAAGATAGCTTGCGACGACCGTTATCGCAGCCCCTACATCTGCTTGTACCAGCGTATAGTTCGAGCTGGTTGCACCAATGATGTCAACACCACCTCGCTGCCACTGGTAGGCGATCGTGCCGAGGCCATCGAGATCAGCCAAGGTGTTGGTGGCGGTTAGTATCTGATCTTCGGTGGGAGTACCACTGATGGTCACGTTACCGGTCGGGGAATTATTGGTATTCGTCACCAAGGCAGTGGATGCGCTAGAGACTTGTTCCGGCGTGAAACGATCGTCGGTATAACTGGCCAAGACGCTAATCGCCGTTCCCACGTCGGCCGACACGGCAGTATATGTCGTCCCAGTCGCGCCGGAGATATTCACACCGTCGCGCTGCCATTGGTAGCTAATCAGGCCGCTGAGACCATCCGCATCCGCCAAACTGTTACTTGCTGTCAGGGTCGCACCCTCGGCAGGCGTTAGGTTGTCGATCAACACACTGCCTGTTGGTGCATCGTTAATGTTGGCGATTGGGCCAACTCCAGCACTGCTGACACTCTCGTTGGTGCCACCTAAGTCCTGGTAACGGGCGATGACCGTAATGGTTTGGCCTACGTCAGCTTGCGCCAATGTGTAAGTCGTTCCGGTTTCACCAGCGATGTCTACACCACCGCGCTGCCACTGGTAGCTTATAGTGCCAAGCCCATCGGCATCAGCCAGTGTATTACTCGCGGTGAGGATTTGATCTTCACTGGGAGTCCCGCTGATCGTTACAGTGCCCGTGGGGGAGTCGTTCGTGTTGGTCACGAACGCAGTGGATGCGCTCGACACTTGTTCTGGAGTAAAGCGATCATCAGTGTAGCTGGCAACAACACTAATGGCAGATCCGACATCGGCCGACACGGTGGTGTAAGTAGTGCCCGTCGCACCGGCAATATCCACGCCGCCACGCTGCCACTGATAAGTAATCGTATCCGTTAAACCATCAGCATCCGCCAAGCTGTTGCTGGCTGTCAGGGTTGCGCCCTGAGCCGGGGTCAGATTGTCTATCAGCACCGAACCGGTGGGCGCATCATTAATATTCGCGATCGCTGCGGTCTGTACCGACGCCAGCGGACCTTCCATGGTCGAAAAAACATCGGTGTATCGCACTTCCACATGAAGCTGAGTACCGACGTCGGCATCGCCCAAGGCATAAGTTGAAGCTGTCGCACCAGCGATTAATACATTGTTTTGGAACCATTGGAAGGTGAAGCTGCCCAAACCATCTTCGTCACTCAGGCCAGAGGTATTGGCGGTCAGGGTTTGATCTTCCGTTGGAATACCCGTAATCGTAACGGCTCCACCGGGCAGGTCATTCAGGTTAGCGATGGGACCCACACCGGCGCTGCCAACCGATTCATTAGTGCCGCCACCATCTAGGTAGTTGGCAATCACGGAAATAGTGGCTCCCACATCAGCTTGCACCAATGTGTAAGTAGTTCCCGTCTCACCCAGAATGTCGACACCGCCGCGCTGCCATTGGTAGCTGATCGCACCCAAGCCATCTAAATCTGCCAAGGTGTTGGCGGCAGTTAACATTTGATCTTCAGTGGGAATGCCACTGATCGTCACAGTGCCCGTGGGCGAATCGTTGGTATTGGTCACCAGGGCCGTGGATGCACTCGATACTTGCTCCGCAGTGAATCGATCATCCGTATAGCTGGCCACGACGCTGATGGCTGTTCCGACGTCGGTCGCCACGGTGGTGTAGCTGCTGCCTGTCGCACCGGAGATATCCACTCCGTCACGCTGCCATTGATAAGCAATGAGACCACTCAGGCCATCGATATCCGCCAAACTGTTGCTCACTGTAAGCGTTGCACCTTGAGCCGGTGTCAAGTTGTCGATCAACACGGCGCCTGTCGGCGCATCATTAATATTCGCGATTGCGGCGGTTTGAGCCGACGCCAAAGGTCCTTCCACTGTCGACTGAAGGTCGGTGTAGCCCACTTCCACATGGATCTGGGTACCGACATCGGCATCACCCAAAGTGAACGTAGCGCCAGTTGCACCGCCGATCAGAACATTGTCTCGGAACCACTGGTAAGTAAAACTGCCGAGACCATCTTCGTCGCTCAAACCGGAAGTATCCGCTGTGAGTATTTGGTCTTCGGTCGGCGTGCCTGTAATGACTACGCTGCCGAGGGGTAAGTCGTTTAAGTTGGCGACGGGACCCAGACCGGCACTGCCAACAGATTCATTGGTTCCGCCAAGATCCAGATAGCTGGCAACCACTGTGATGATTTGGCCAACGTCGGCCTGGATCAGTGTGTAAGTGGTGCCCGTTGCGCCACTGATATCCACACCGCCGCGCTGCCACTGGTACGCGATGGTGCCCAGGCCATCGTCATCGGCCAAAGTATTGCTTGCAGTAAGTATTTGATCTTCAGTAGGCGTGCCACTGATCGTCACAGTGCCGGTAGGAGAGTCATTGGTGTTGGTGACTGCAGCGGTCGACCCGCTAGACACTTGTTCCAGAGTTGATCGATCATCGGTGTAACTGGCCACCACGCTGATGGCTGTTCCGACGTCCGCGGATACGGTGGTGTATGTGCTGCCGGTGGCCCCTGAAATATCAACTCCGTCACGCTGCCACTGGTAGCTTATGCTGCCACTGAGTCCGTCTAAATCTGCAAGGGTATTGGAAGCGGTTAGCAAGGTGCCCTGGGCCGGGGTCAAGTTGTCGATCAGCACGGAGCCGGTGGGCGCATCATTAACATTCGCGATTGTTGCAGTCTGAGCTGACGCCAACGGTCCTTCTGGTGTTAATTGAAGATCGGTATAGCTAACTTCGACGTGAATCTGGGTACCGACATCGGCATCACCCAAAGTGAACGTAGCGCCAGTTGCACCGCCGATCAGAACATTGTCTCTAAACCACTGGTAACTGAAACTTCCAAGGCCATCTTCGTCACTCAGAACTGAGGTATCTGCTGTTAAAATCTGGTCTTCTGTTGGAGTGCCAGTAATCGCAACGGCTCCGCCGGGCAGATCATTCAGGTTAGCGATGGGACCCACACCGGCGCTGCTAACGGATTCATTGGTTCCACCAAGATCCAGATAGCTGGCAACCACTGTGATGGTTTGGCCAACGTCCGCCTGAATCAGTGTGTAAGTACTGTTCGTCGCGCCACTAATATCCACACCGCCGCGCTGCCACTGATACGTGATCGAACCCAGGCCGTCCAAATCGGCCAAGGCGTTGGCGGCGGTTAGTATTTGATCTTCAGTAGGCGTGCCACTGATCGTCACCGTGCCCGTGGGCAAATCGTTGGTATTGGTAACCGCAGCGGTCGATCCGCTGGACACTTGCTCCGGGGTTGACTGACCGTCGGTGTAACTAGCTATAACGCTAATAGCCGTTCCAACGTCCGCGGAAACCGTCGTGTAAGTGCTTGCGGTAGCTCCGGAAATATCCACCCCGTCGCGCTGCCACTGATAGGTAATGGTGCCAAGGCCATCGGCATCGGCCAAGCTGTTACTCGCCGTCAGCGTTGCGCCCTGTGCCGGAGTCATGTCGTCGATCAGCACTGAGCCGGTGGGTGGATCATTAATGTTGGCGATCGCAACCGTTTGCGCTGAGGCGAGCGGACCTTCTACGGTTAGCAGGACATCGGTATACCCCACCTCCACATGGATCTGGGTGCCGACATCGGCATCGCCCAAGGTGTAAGTAGAACCGGTTGCACCGCTGATCAGAACATTGTCTCTAAACCACTGGTAACTGAAACTGCCGAGGCCATCTTCGTCGCTTAAACCGGATGTATCCGCTGTGAGTATTTGGTCTTCGGTCGGCGTACCTGTAATGACTACGCTGCCGAGGGGTAAGTCGTTTAAGTTGGCGACGGGACCCACACCGGCACTGCTAACGGATTCATTGCTTCCATCTGCGTCGGTATAGCTGGCTACCACAGAAATGGTTGCCCCCACATCAGCCTGCGCCAAGGTGTAAGTCGTTCCGGTTTCACCGGCGATATCGACACCGCCGCGCTGCCACTGGTAGCTTATCGTGCCAAGGCCATCGACGTCGGCGAGTGTGTTACCGGCAGTCAAGATTTGATCTTCTGTAGGCGTACCCGTAATCGTTACCGAGCCCGTCGGTGCGTCATTGTCGGCAGTGACGTTAATCGTAATAGTGTTTAAAGACGGGTCTGTGTTTGCGCCGCCGTTAAGAACGCCACCGTCATCGACAACCTGAAAGGTAAACGTATCTAAACCTGTGCCATTAGCATCCGCTACAGGTTTGAATTTTAATCGCCCGGCGGTAATATCGGCGACTGCAATCGAATCTGTGGCGTTCTGCTGCTCGCCACCATCGACAATGCCATCTCCGTTAGCATCTATATACAAAACACCTGACGCGGGAGGAGTAGCGAGATAAACGCTACTAAAATTATTCGCGGGCGAATCACTGGTATCCGTAAAGCCAAAATCGACAACGGTAAATACATAGTCGGTATCTTCAAGCGTGGTGACCGTTTTATCCGCACCTTGAGGCGCGTCATTGATATTGTTGACGGTAATATTGAAGCTGGTGACAGCTAGCGAACCGCCAGCGCCGTCGCTAACCGTGAACGAAAATATATCCGATGTAGTGTCGATATCGGTATCTTGATAACTGATTATTCCAGCATTGATATCTGCTTGCGTGAAAGTGCTGCCAACACCCAGAGCAACAGCACTTCTAAAAATGGTGCCGTGCTGAACGTCGGTGTTAATGGTGTAGGTAATTTCGGATGGCGTATTATCTGCGTCAGTCACCTCCAGCATGGCTTGGGTGATAGTGACTGTGCCCTCCTCAAAGGCAGTGGCACCAGTGTTTGCAAACAGCACAGGATCAACATTGCTGGGCTCGACCGTGATTGCAACCGTTGCAGTGGAGGTCGAGACACCACCGGCGAGCGCAGCGATTTCTTCAGCTCCCAAAGCTCTGGTAAAAATTTGCGCATCGTCGATTTGACCATTGAAATCAAAGCTACTGTTGCCAAACCCATGCGCACCGATGAACGTATTACTTCCTCGAGCATAAACAATCGACTGATTTGCGGCCTCCGAATGGATCAAAGCTCCATTGAGATAAATCGAAATTGTATTGAGGCTATCACTGTAAGTTGCAGCGACATGATTCCAGCTACCCTCAACATTGACTCCCGTATAGACAAAATTCAAACCACCCGAGTCGTAGTAGAACGCCTCGAGGTTGCCCGATCCCTCCACACGCATCGCAAAATTATCGCCAAGGGAGAGAACTTCCCGGCTCCCTCCCGTAGATGTGTTTATCCACGCGGCAAGAGTTACATCGGCTGGGTTCGCAAACATGCCAGTGACTTCGACATAATCTCCGGCGCCATCAAGATTGAGAACTTCTCCGCGTGCACCGCCAACATCCGAAATTGTCGCACCTACTAGCGTCCCATTTTGAGCTGTGCCCGTACTGTGGTCATCTGCACTACCACCTTCAAAATCATAGCGCCCAGCCAAATCCAAAAGTGCGGTGGTCGAAATATTTAAGGTGTCTGACCCGGTAAAACTCGCGGTGGGTGTGAACTGAAGTCCATCAAGCGCAGTGTTTATGTCGCTCTCCAAACCCTCAATCACCATCGATGCAGTCCCGTCTCCTCCATCCACAAAAACAATATTCGATAAATTCGCCAGAGCGAGGGTGCCATTCGCCACCGAGAGACTCACCTGTACCGATGAGTTTGCGGCGATGCCGTCACTGATACTGACAACGTTGGCCCCAGAATAAACAAACGCAGTGTCCTCTTCAGTTGTCACTGCTGCCGGTGCTGTGATGGCCAGAGCTGTCTCGTTAACATTCGAGACGGTAACGCTAATTGCCTGAGTATCAATACCGCCGTTACCATCGCTAACCTGTGTGGTCACCTCGTAGGTATTATCACCATCGAGATCCGCCGGTGTTTCAAAATCCGGCGCTGCAGTAAAAGTCAGAACACCCGAGCTACTGCCGATGGTAAAAAAGTTATCGTCATCGCTCGCTGGATCCAGGCTGTAAACCGGGGTTCCTCCATCGGCGTCACTTGATGTAACTGTTGTTACGGCCTGGCTGTTTTCAACAACACTGATTGACGATGTCGCACCGCCGCCGTTGGATGTAATGATGGGATTGGCGTTAGAAGCCGTCACGACGATGCTGTAATCTTCGGCTTCACCATCGGTAAAACTGCCGAACGAGGGAGCGGGGGCGCCATAAGACAAAGCTACACGCAATCTTGTCGTGCCAATGGCCGCGTCGTTTGGAGCCGTGATGCTAATAGTGTGGGGCCCGGCCGTGCCAACTCCCGCTGCCAGCACGTAGGCTTCACCTGAATCTGCAAAATCGCCGTCACGATTCCAGTCGATCCAAGCATTTATAAATTCATTTGAGTCCAGATCAATCGTGACTGAGAGATTGGCAGAAGCTCCCTGTTCGATGGTGGTCGATTGTGCTGTGTAATCCCCGTAGCCACCAATTTCCGCAACGGTACTATTATTGATACTCCCCAGGGTTACATTAGTAATCCACTCGAAGCTGTTGTCCTGGCCATTAGTTGCAGGATGACTGATGCCTTGACCCAAACTTTCCAGCTCATTAATGTCCGCGAGGCTTAGCGAGCGATCATAAAGCCGAACATCGTCAATCAAGCCATCAAAATCTGCGGAAGCTCCGTCGCTGGCACCGATACCCAAAGGCTGGTTGTTGTCGACACTGGTGACAAGCGCGTTGGTGGCCGAATCAATCAGGTTGCCATCGACATACAATTCGAAAGTATTGCCACTGCGCAACGCTGTAACATGGTGCCACTGACCATCGAGAACACCATTGGTCGTGAGTGCCACTGTTTCGACACCAGAGAAAACGTTCAGGTTTACTTCCCCGGCACCCGTTGTGTAGATAACCCAGCCGTCGTCTCCGCCACCGGCATCTCCCACCAGGCGTCCAGTTGTACCGGAGTGGGTGGAATTAACCCAAAAGGAAACCGAAAAGTCACCGCTACCAAAGTCAGTTTGTGCGGCGTCTGCAGCTTCCAAATAATCAAGGTTGCCGCTGGTGTCTAACGAAAAGCTGCCAACATTGCCCGCGCCAAAGGTGGCTCCGTTAATCAATGTGCCATCATTGCTCTGAATACTGGAATCGCTAACCGTAGTACCACTACCTTCCTCAAACTCGTAATGGGCGACAAGACTAGTTGTAATATCTAAAGTTGCACGCCAGTAAGCTTGAGCCTCCAGTGAGATTGCGGTGCTAACTTCTACCGTGCCGGTCTCATATTCCAAGTCCCAATCACCACCCAAAGTGGCATGGCCTGTTAAATCATCGGAGGCGGCAACATCCGCGGTCGTTAAGCTGGCGATCTCACTTATCAGATTTTGGCCGCTAGCAGTGGCAGCGAGGTTGCAGCCATAAATCAGGATATCTGCATTGGGATCCAAATAATTCGCCCACTCGCTAAACTGTTCCTGATACAGAGGTAAATTATCAGAGGTGAGTTTGGTGCTACCCAAATCAACCGCACCATCACCTCCGTGGGAGATGATGTGTATCGCATCGACGCTTTCATAGGCTTGCAAACTTTGGCTTATCTGCGCAATACCGTCGCGGAAATTGTCGAGAAGAATCACTTCGATACTGCGCCCTTCCTCACTCTGACTCATCAGGTCCGCGACCAGCGATCGATAATCCGGGGTGTCGGTGTCAATGAACACGAGTTCCAGCCGCCGGTCTTCGTTCTCGCTCGGGGCTGCTGCGCGATTTACCAGCTCAAGGTTGTCATCGAGCAAAAACTCTATAGCCATTTGCTCAGGGGTAAAAGTATCGGATGCCAGAAGGCCAACCGGGTCTGCTGACAAAAGCAGTCTCGGCTCCAATTCTTCAAGCTGTAACGCTGGCGCTCGACGTCCATGTGGCGCGCGTCGCCCCCACCAGGCCATACGCCTCCCCTATTCTTATTAAACAGTCACTGGGCAGAAACGCTGTTATCGCTGTCCCCGTTACGTATTTATCGGACAATCAGGGAAATTCTTTACTGTTATCTACGTAAAACAACTTACTGGAGCAGATTCTTTGACGCCCCTCTCAAACCAGAAAGGACTTTTTGACAATCTATGATTTAAGGGGTTATAAAATTACGCAGGCCAGGGAAGCCCGGCAGATATAGAACTATTTGGAATAAGGCTGAAAACGGCTCAAAAACGCCGTATTTTTCATGACGCAGCAGTTGATGCTAACGCGCTTGGGGCTCTCTTTCGAGTTCAAATTTAGCGGTGCATTTTAGGCCACCAACAATGGAATTGTCAGGGTTGGGAAGGTTTAAACGAATGCCAAAGGTACCACTGGCGGCGTCGACCACACCATCTACAACGCTCACCTTCGCAGTATGTCGAGTCTCTTGCGGGCCATCAATTATGATCTGCGCCTCCATTCCCTTTCGAATAAAGCCAAACAACTCGCTGTAGGCGATGATTTCCACTCGCATCGGGTCAATTTTTGCCAGCCTGAGAAGCGGCCGGTCCTTAACTGATTCACCAGGATGGACATAGCGCTCCACAACGACGCCGTCGACCGGGCTTTTGATGGAGCGCAAGTTCAACTCAGCGATAGAGCGCTCAAGATCCAATTCTGCCATTTTTTTATTGCTGCGCGCCCGTTTTAGCGCCAGTTCCGCCAGGGCGGCCTCTGCCTCTACTTCATCTTTTTCAAAGCCGGGAGCCGATTTCTTGCGGAACAACTCCAGCACACGCTCCTTCTTGGTGTTGCTCAAATCGCGATCAATGCGCTTGGCGTTCACTTCATCATCCATTCTCGCACGCGCCCGCGCTATGGCGACATTTGCCTCCTCAACACTGGATTCCAGCGTTGCAAGGATTTGCCCTTTGCTGACACGGTCGCTTTTATCAACTGAAACACCCCGCACGACTCCGTTCACAGAACTACTGAGTTCGATGGTCATCGCCGGCTCGATAATACAATCCAGCGAAGTGGGTGGCTCATCCTGTTGCGCAATGCCCGAAAGCGGAAAACACCCAATAAATAGCGATGAAATGACGCTCCCACAAAAATTTAGACTTCTCACAACGTCACTCCACTGGGCCTGAATAGGCGAGTATTCGCCCAAGTTTTTCATCCATTTGCATAACATCCTGGCGCTCGATGCGCCGCCGCCTGGCCATTGCGTTCTGAGGTAGCTTAACCAGCAACTTACGTAAGGGTCTGGGAAAAGTGCGCCCTCTTTCAAGGCGCGCGCCTAACCAGGATAGCAAGCCTTCAGGATAGAAATCCTTAAGCAGTGGGTCCGCCAATGACACAATGACCTCGTTGCTACCTGGGTCGCCCTGACGAGCACTGCGACCCGATAACTGGCGATCTACACGATATTCCTCATGACAATCCGTGGCAATGATATGCAATCCACCGAGTTGCGCCACTTCCGGCCCCAGTTTTATATCGGTGCCACGCCCCGCCATATTAGTCGCGATGGTTATCTGATTTTTTTGGCCCGCGAGCTCGACAATTCTCGCTTCTTCATCATCGGCCCGAGCATTCAACACCTCGTGAGCTAAACCTCTGCGCGATAAAAAAGCGCTCAATAATTCCGAATCGCGCAAAGAACCGGTGCCCAATAAAACAGGCTGTCCGGTACCATGGATTTTCTCAACTCGCCCGAGGGCATACAACCACTTGTCCGCAACACCTCGCAGTAGCGTCAAACCCCGGTCTTTTCGAAGATTTGGTCGGTGAGTGGGTACACAGCTTAGCTGCAATCCGTAGACAGACCGCATCTCCCCGGCAACTTGGGAAAGCGTTCCGCTCATACCACCCAAATGCAAATAGCGTTTGAAAAAGCGCTGATAACTGATGCTTGCCAGGGTCTCTTTTTGCCCGGACATCTCACAGCCCTCCTTACACTCGATCATCTGGTGCAAACCCCTCTGCCAGGAGCGATCAGACATGGTCCGTCCCGTATTTCGGTCAATAATCTCAACCTTGCCTTCTCTGACTAGATAGTGAGCGTCGAGGCGGAACAGGTGCAGCGCGCTTAGCGCCTGATGCAATAGAAATTCTCTGTGCCGCTGTCCGGACCATATGCCATCGAGCTTTTTAGTTCGCTCGGTGAGCCAGTCACTGCCTGCCGCAGTGATCTCCAGGCTATGCTCGCGAGTGCGCAAAATAAAGTCCTGACCGGCGGTCATCTCACGGGCTAACTCAATCGCTTGTTGATAAATGTGCTCCTGGGCGTCGTCCCGGTGTTCCTGGGAGAGAATAAGCGGGGTACGAGCATCGTCGATCAATACACTGTCCGCTTCATCGACAATAGCGAAGCACAACCCCTGCAAAACCAATTTCTGTTCTTTGTGGGCTCGGCCAAATTTCAAAGAGAGCGGCCCGGACTCATTGCGGGTGATCAGTCTGTCGCGCAGGTAGTCAAAGGCCACCTGTTTATTCGTGCAATGCACAACATTGGATCGATAAGCTAGGCGCTTTGTTGGATTGTCCATACTTTCTTCAATCGCCGTGGATTGCAAACCCAAAGCCTCATAAAGCGGGCGCATTTGTTCGGCATCGCGTTTGGCGAGATATTCATTGGTAGTGATGACGTGCACTGGGATTCCGGCCAAGGCCGCCGTCGCTGCAGCTAACGTCGCGGTAAACGTTTTGCCCTCCCCCGTTGCCATTTCCGCCATGTTGCCTTTCGCGATAACCCAGGCGCCGAAAAATTGCTCATCGTAATAGCGCATATTCATGACTCGCCATGCGTACTCACCGACCAGAGCGAAGCAGCGCAAAATGAGTTCGCTTTGAAGTCCATCTCGCATCAGTGATTTGCGGATTTGTTCCCTCTTTAATTGAAGCTGCGCTGAGTCTAGCGGAGCCAGGCCCGCCGACTCTTTTTCAACCTGGGCCACAATAGCAGGCAAGTCGTAACGACGGTTGGAAAACCACTGCGCCCCACGAACGAGCCACGCACCGCCAACACGCTCCAGTGGAGTGGCAACTGACTCTATACGCTGGGGATATACGCCCATGCGTATGCCCGGGCGCTGGACGAATGAAGTCACCGGTGATTCCTCAGTTGCACATCAACAGAAACCATTTCAGACATTTAACCGTCGCAAGAAGAGTTGTCTGAAGCGCCGTGAAAACTGATTCCACAGAGTTTCCGCTCCGTGATCGAATCGAACATACACGCGACTGCCAATCATTGTTTTAGCCGCGCTCAGGGGCAACTCAATTTCATACTCAAACAGCCTTTCGCGCGTTGACAAAGGCGTGAGGCCGGTCGGATCTGGGGAAAACAAACCGCCACCTTCAACGCTGAGCACAGGACTTGGCAGTTGGTTACTACCCTGGGGTACCGAACGCAACATACGGCCAGTTAAAACCGTTTCCATGTTACCGGCTACTCGCAGCTCCACGGCATCTACGCGCTGAGTAATTCGATCCTGATCTTCCTGAGTAACAACCACGCGAGCGATGGCGTTATCGGCGTTGACCACATAACCGAGCAGCTGACCTTTGTGGATAAACTGACCAGGGAGATCATCTGCTTTAGGGATCACAAAAATACCGTCGGCGGGGCTGGTCACCAGCAGAGCATCGAGTTTAAGCTGCAGCCGATCTATCTCAGCGCGCAGGGAACTTATTTCTTCCTGTATTAACTTGGTTTGTACACGATCATTGACACGAGCGACGCGAAATCTTGCCTCGAGCTCTCGCATACGGGCTGTCTTGGCAACCATCTCCTGGCGATTCACAATATTGCTTAACTGTATGAGGGGTTGTCCAAGCTGAACAGGAGCGCCGGAGCGCTCTAGAAACTTATCAACAAATCCGTCGGTCTCAACAACCAACTGCGCCTCATCCGGCGGCCAGATAACACCCTCAAAACGTGTAAGAGAACTGACCGGTAGCAACAACACCACGGCAGCGCAGGCAGCGATACCAAACAGGGAAACCAGAATCGCCCGTGGGCGTTGTCGACGTAAACTGATGTCAAACAAAACAAACCTGAGCTGCTTTAGCAGTGGCAAACCAATTTGACTGTATATTGCCCAGACGGCCAGCAATATTCCAATGATAAAAAAAGTATCGATCAAGAAAAGGCAAATTAGAAACAAAATACTGATCCGATAAAAAAACGAAGCCACCGCGTAAAAGGCAAACCAGCGAGCTTCGCCAGCACTGGTCGCGGGTGATCTGACTGTCTCAATATCCAGCAAATAGCGTTTGAGCAGGTAGGCGATGTATTGATTGGCTCTGGATCCGAGGTTGGGAATACCAATGGCATCCGCAAGGACATAGTAGCCATCGAAACGCAGTAGAGGGTTGCCGTTAAAGAGCACAGTGGAAACGCCACCGATCAGCAAAGTATTGAAACAGATACTGCTAATAAGACCGGGTTCAACCGCCAGCCAAAGAAACAGCGCAAGCGCTGCCAAAAACATTTCTACCATCACCCCCGCCGCACCGACCATCATACGTCTGCGTTTTTCGCGAAACGCCGTGGAGGTCGATGCATCCACATAGGGCACTGGCATGAACACCAATAGCATCACGCCAATTTCGTGTACCTCGCCCCCGTGCATTTTCGTGGTATAGGCGTGCCCAAGTTCGTGCAGCAACTTAATCACGGGGTACACCAACAACAGAATAAGCATGTTGGCAGGGGTAAGGGCCTCAACGCGAGCTGTGGCAACTAACTCATCGAAGTGTACGCCGGCGAGCACTGCGCCCAGCACAATCAACAGGCACCAGACGAACAACGCTGGCGTAGAAAAGAGAAAGCGAACATAGGGGAGTGTTCTATCTAAAAACCTGTCGGGATCAAACAAGCCAAAACGCTGGGACAGAGGATTCTTAACTCGGCCCCACCACTGCTGCTGATCCTGGCGCTCCCCTCTTTGAAACATTTCTTCAAGATCGGGGGACGAGTCTGTCTGCAAAGCATCTATTTGATGTAACTGGCCCAGCAAGTGAATAATGTCATCCTGAACCGGCGCATCGTCGCCCAACAGGGTATTAATCTCCTTCCAAATCTGATTAACGGTACGTCGCCCATCCATCAATCCTATCACCCCGTAAGCGCGAGTATTAAAACGGTGGTAGCGCGCGTTGGAATGGTCTTCCAACACATACCAGATAGTGTCGCGATACTCGTGCCGGTGCAGCTTGGCATGGGAACGAAGTTTTGGGCGGAGAGATTTGACTCGATACCAATGCTCGCTGAAAAGAGGCTTATCCATGTACTAGCGCGCCTAGCGCCACCAGGTCCATGCCTGCAAGCGCAGCCAGTTCTGAAGATCCCTTGACCAAACCCAGATAAGCTTAGCTTCACCTACCTCGATTTTACCCACGCCTTCCATGCCCGGTTGCAGCTGCAGGTCGGTATCGAGCAAGCTGGCTTCGACTCGGAAAAAGTTGCTGCCATTTTCAGCGCTGGAAACGGGCGTGACTTTCTCGATTTTTAAATCCAGTTTGCGCCCGGGCATGCTCGCCAAAATCAACTTGCCTTTCTGACCGGGTTCAACTGGCGCTATATCATGCTCATCCACCTGCAGAACAATGCGGTAATCATCTAGAGGCGCCACCTTAAACAACACATCACCGCGTGTCACCGGCGTCCCCAGGGACTGACTCAAATCACCTTCAATAATGATTCCAGCGAAGGGAGCAAGCAATTTAGTTCGCGACAACTGTTCGTCGATCAGCTGTAACTCCGCATTCGCCTGCTCGATTTTTGCGTTGATAATGCCAACCTCTGCCCGATTGTGCTGCGCCATCGCCTCACGAGATTCGCTGATCATTTGCTGTTGTAAGGTAGACCATTTTAATCGCTCCAGACGAAGGTCACTGTCATCTAATGCCCCCAGCTCCTGATAGGCCCGTACGACATCTCCGGCCCGGGCCTCCGCGCTGGAAATATAGCCATCGATAGGCGCCGCAATGGTGCGCTGGACACTGCCCTCCACAACCGCCTGGGCAGTGACACGCCAATCGGCATCCGCCAGGCTAAAAAATACCAGTGCTGCCGCGGCGGCAACTACTGCCATTTTCAATTTAATATGTGCAGGTCCGAATACTCGGGATCCCGAATCTTTGAAACTGAGCCAGGCTTTGGTAAATAAGCTTTTTTCTTCCTGGTGTTTTAACAAAAGCACGGGAGCGAGGATCGCCCCAAGACGCTCGATTAACATTATCTCAGGAGGATCGAAAGGCAAACCAGACTCCCGCTCAAGCGTTACTGCCCCGACAATTTCATCCGCGTGGCTTATGGGTACCGTGCAGAAAGTTCCCCTGGGGGTGGGCTTTGCCAGTTCGCTATGAGAGTGTGTGACCGCCGCAGACTGCTCCCCAGCCGGCGTGGGAAAAACAATGACTCTATCTTGATCTACCGCCTCCTCCATGGCAGCGCCAATACCCTGGATCATATTGGTTTCATGTTTGAAACGCGCACTGTGTGACAGCACTTCAACCTGAATGTGCTTTTTCTTGTACATTCCCAGGCTCACCCGCTGACAACCCATGCTCGAAGCCAGCTCTGTCACCAGCGACATCGCGGTACTACGAAATCCAGGCTGATCGAGACAGGCAAGTGCTATAGAAAACACGGGGCCGAGATCGATGTCGCTGGCTGGAGCAGGATTTGCAAGAGAGAATTTCAGCCACTCCCCATTCCAGCGAAGTAGCTTGGCTACCGTCTTGCGTTCCGTATCATTGCGATCGCTGATCTCCAACACAACCACCAACTTCGCCTGAGCAAGGCCTGGGCTTGAGATCGGGTGATAGATTCGGATAAAGCCCGCTGCATCATCACGGCGCGCCACCTTTTCGAGGTGCGGCTTGCCAGTGTCAGCGGTAACAAGAATTTTCCGGGTTAAATCGAGCTTCGCGCTAGCAGAGCCAGGCCAGGCAGCGTCCAGTAGAACGCTTTTATCCTCAGAAACAACGCGAAACAACAAGCCTTTGGCCGTCCCCTGAATCATATTGCACTGAATGCTCAGCCAATGCTGGGATGTCGTGAGTCTACTATTGGCTCCGCTCGGCGGCGGCATGAACGTGTGAGAGCTTGAAGAGGTTTCTATGTTTTGTTTAGCTTGCAAATGCCGATACCTGGGTGCGACCAATTGGGCGACTTAGGTTTGCGATTCATTATGAGCAGGGGGGGCGGATAACACAACAAATTGTTCCTTAAAGTGGGAAGCAGGACACCGTTTATCACTGTAAATCAAGACTCAGTAAGGGTGGCAGGAGGCAGCCATCGTCCGAGCTTTTCTGCGATTATCTCATTGGTAAAAGGCTTTGAGATGTAGTCGTCCATGCCCGCGTCAAGACAGCGCTCCCGATCACCCTGCACAGCATTGGCCGTTAAGGCAACAATAGGAATACGCGCTAGACCCTCCGCTTCTTCTATGCGTCTGATCTCTCCCGTTGCTTCGAAGCCATCCATATAGGGCATCTGGCAGTCCATAAATATGAGATCAAAGCTTTCGCCCTCCATCGTTTCCAATGCCTTGCGTCCATTCCCGGCAATCGTCACTTCGCAGCCGTACCAACTAATCATAGCCTGGGCAACTTCCTGATTCACAACCGCATCTTCGACGAGAAGCACACGGGATCCACTGTGTATGGCATGACCGGGAGTATCGCTGCGGGACAAATTTTCTCCCGGAAGCGGATCGAAACTCTGCGACGAATCACCGGCATGATCTGGCCGCTCCTGTCGAGACGACTCGCGAATCTGCTCCGCCTTTAACTCCAAATCAAAAGAAAAGCAGCTGCCACGACCAGGCACACTGCTGACTTGAATTTCGCCGCCCATCAACTCAACCAATTGCTTGGAAATTGCCAGGCCCAACCCCGTTCCTCCAAACTGCCGGGTGGTGGAGCCATCCGCCTGCGTGAAGGACTCGAAAATCTGCTCAATACGTCCTGAAGCTATCCCAATGCCGGTATCTGATACTTCGAACCGGAAGGTGGCGAATCCGGGGCGCTTGTGCAGCAATTTGACGCTCAAATCGACATGCCCCGTCGTCGTAAATTTAATCGCGTTACCGATAAGGTTGGTCAGCACTCTTCGCAGCCTCGCGAGATCGGCCTCAACTTTAAACGCTATTTGTGGGGGCAGACTACTGGTTAAATCGAGGCCCTTTGCCCGAGCACTGGGGGATTGATTGTCACACAGATCCGACAAAAACCGGCGAAACTCAAATTCGCTGAAACTGAGTTCCAATTTTCCGGCCTCGATTTTGGAAAAATCCAGGATGTCATTGATGACTTCCAGCAGCGAGTTTCCAGAATCACGGATAATGTCGAGATTGCGCTGGTGCTCTGTTCCGCGCAGCGTACTGGACACGATTTCGGTCATTCCAAGTACCCCATTCAACGGAGTCCGAATCTCATGACTCATAGTTGCCAGAAAAGTGCTTTTTGCCTGGCTGGCGGCTTCCGCAGCTTCTTTGCTAGCTATCAACTCGGCTTGCTCGGTAACAAATTGATCGACCATATGATTGAACGAGCCCGCCAATTGGCCCATTTCATCTCTAGTCGTTATATCCACTCTGGTGTCGAGTGCGCCAGAGCGAAATTTCTCAGCGGCGTCTGTGACCTTGCGAATAGGACCACTAACCCGCAGGGCGATCCAGGTGCTAAAACAAATACCTAGAAAAAGACCCAGGGCGCTGCCCAACAGCATAACCTGGCGCAAACGGTCCAGGGTGCTCGGCAGCAAATCTGCGGGAGCGTAAAACAATAATTGCCCGCTTTCGCCGATGGGCACCGCAGAGACAAAAAAAGCCCTGCCATCCACAGCGACCTCTCGCACCTCAACGCCGGAAGAATCTCGCTTAACATTGGAGCGGACAGACGAGAACCCAATCAGCAATCTCTCTATAAGGCTATCCTCAAAGCGTTGAGAGGAAGGGACCATGCGATCTACAAAAGACAAAACCACCTCAAAGCCACTGACTTGCGAAATTGCGTCTAACTGCGCTGGGGTATCGATGCGTTGGGCCACCGCCAAAACGCCGGCGAATTGACCGCCCGATTGGATGGGAGCTGCCGCGAGCTGGAAAAACTGTGAGTCGATTTCCGAGGCGCCATAAAAGGTGTGTCCCTGCAAAGTTTTGGCGAGAATTTTGGCCGTCATCTTGTTCATCATAGCGTAGGATTCAGTGGGCTTAACCGCCAACAATTCCAATCGAGCATCGAAGGCCAGCAGCGCCGAGACGCTTTCGCTGGTTCTGAGCTGGGACAGGTTGGAGTCAACGAGTGTGGGGTCAATCTCAACCGTGGTCAGCGATGCTTTAAGGAAAGGGTTGTCAGCAAGGGTTTGCGCCTGCAGCACGAACAGCTCGCGACGCTGTGCATCAAAACGTTGATATGCCTGAATCCCCTCATCAAGCTGCTGTAGTTTTTCCTCTCTGCCAATATCGGTAAGAGACTTCAAGGTCGCCAAATTAATGGCGGCAACCAGCACGACTATGGAAGTCATTACTCCCAGGAAAATTTTGTATTTAATTGACACCGGCATTCAATAGTTGGACCGTAGCTTTTGCCGAACTTATTTTTTTGTTTTTCGGACTCTGTCGACACTGTCCCGGCAATACTACCTCGAATCTGCTCTCTTCGCTCAGTTCATGTGTATATCACCGCCAAAATTCTTCAACAATGGTATTACTAACAAAAAATGTTTAAATAGACCTGAACGGCGCTCTTAGAGCAGATGCGAGTTTCTCAAAAATACCACTTTCAGGAGCCGGTAATCCGGACACCCATTCATTATGCCGACCATCGATATTCGCTCCGCGACCGAAGCCGATTGCACTTTGATTTTGAGATTCATAAGTGAATTGGCCAGTTTTGAAAATGCACTTGAAGAGGTCGTCGCGAGCGAGGAAGATCTTCGCCAAGCACTGTTCGGGGACAATCCGAAAGTCTTCGCGCTTATTTGTTCAGTTGACGGCCTAACTGCAGGGTGCGCCGTGTATTTTTACAGTTTCTCCACGTGGACAGGGAAGCATAGCCTTTTTCTCGAAGATCTTTATGTATCACCCGACCACAGGGGAAGCGGCGCGGGCAAGGCCCTGCTGAAACACCTTGCAAAACTTGCCGTAGAAAAAGACTGCGGGCGTTTCGAGTGGAACGTATTGGACTGGAACAAATCCGCGATTGATTTCTATGAATCGTTCGGTGCACTACCCCAAAACGAATGGATCGGATATCGATTGACCGACCAGGCCCTGAAGCAATTTGCCGAAGGCAATTAAACTCGGGTCGAGATGGCGAGCGCCAAGGCGCTCCCATCTATATCATCCAGTGGCATTTGCAGCAGCGTGTCGATTCTGTTTCCAATTTCAGTGATCGTGTCTCGAAATGCCAGAGCGACCTCCTCGGCACTGCCCTCTATACGGGAGGGATCTTTCAGTCCCCAATGAACCGAAGGTATAGTGGCAAGGACTAGTGGACATGTCTCCGAGGCCGCGCTATCGCATAGCGTGATCATAAGGTCTGGCTGAAAATCACCCATTTCCTTCCAGCTTTGCGGCCGCAAGCCGTCAATTGGAATGCCCGCTTCCTCCAGAAACTTCAACGTCAATGGATGGACCTGATCAACCGGCGCACTACCGCCGCTGCGAGCGAACAGTTTTCCACCCCCGAAAAAATTGGTCAGCGCTTCAAACAATATGCTGCGGCAGCGATTGTGGGTGCAAACAAATAGTATATTCATGAAGGGCAACGTTACCTAATGGGCCTGCTAGCTTACTGACCGGGCCCGACATATTCGAATCGAGGAAGCAGTTGTCCCTCGTGCTGAACCTGTTCGGTAAACATGGTCAGTGGGCGAACCCAAAGATCACCTTCTCCGTATAGTGGCCTATAGACCACGAGCAATTCCTCAGTTTCGGAATGTCGTGCAACACCTTGAACCTGGTACTCTCCGCCTTTGTAATGTCGGTATTTTCCTGGTTTTAAACTCATAGGGAAATTCTGCTTTAGCGATTGAATTAGTGACTCTAAGGCGCAGTCTAGCCCCTGTAAAGACTCGAAAGTGCGATGAACGGAGTCGAATTTACGATAAGCAGAGGGAGCGGCGCTACTATCATGGGTATAATTGCCGAATGCAAATTCAATCCGCACTACAAGACAAGCGTTATCTCTTCTGGGCACTCCAGACTGCCGGCTGGACCGGCTGGGCGACCTCCTACTATGTGGGTGCCATAACCTGGGGTAAAGCGCTGGAAAATTATCCCCTCTATCTCCTGGGCGTTTCCACTTTTGGTTTGGTACTCACCCTGGGCTTGCGAGCGATCTATCGCTTAATGTGGGACATGGAAGTGATACGACGCATCATTGCCATATTGGTCGCCTCATACACGGCAGCGCTTATCTGGTATACCTCTCGCCACTATATCTTCCGTGCTATTTACGAACCCGACCCAGATGTCGAGGAAAAGACCATGGGGGTCTTGTCTTTGATTACCCAAGCCGGGTCGGCGTTCTGGATTATGCTGGTATGGAGCGGACTGTATTTTGGTATCAAGTACTACATGCTGTTGCAGGAAGAGAAGCAGCGCGGGCTCAAATCCCTCGCCATGGCACATGAAGCGCAACTGAAAATGCTGCGGTATCAGCTCAACCCACATTTTTTGTTCAACACACTAAACGCCATTTCTACGCTGATTCTCGACAAAGATACCGAAATGGCAAATGGGATGGTCACCCGGCTAAGCCGATTCTTGAGATACACTTTAGATAACGATCCGATGCAACAGGTTACCGTAAATGAAGAAGTCGAATCGCTCATGCTCTATCTGGACATAGAAAAAGTTCGGTTCGGCGAACGCCTACAGATTCACATCGATATAGAACCTGAAGCAGAACTCGCATTGATGCCCGGCCTACTACTGCAACCGCTGGTGGAAAACTCCATCAAGTATGCGATCGCACTGGCTATCAGTGGCGGCGCAATCGGCATTGGCGCCAAAGTCATTGGAGATGAACTGTTGTTGGAGATCGCGGACGATGGTCCTGGGCTGGATTTGCGTTACGGCAAATCGGCAAAGGGCGGAGGGGTTGGTTTGTCGAACAGCAGAGAAAGGCTAAAGGAGCTTTACGGGGACAAGCAGTCCTTCCGGCTAGGCAGTACTGAGCCCCACGGCCTCACGATCAGCATCCGCATTCCACTTCAGCTAAGACCATCATGAATATGCAGCGCCTAAGCACCATCATTGTCGACGATGAGAACCTCGCCAGAAGAGGTCTCGCGATTCGTTTGCAACACCTTCCCCAAGTTGACGTGATCGCCCAGTGTGCAAATGGGGCAGAGGCACTGAAGGCAATCGCGGAGCAATCCCCAGACCTCATATTTTTGGACATTCAAATGCCTGGAATGAGTGGGTTCGATGTCATAGGCCAATTGCAGGCAGACAACATGCCAATGGTGATATTTGTCACAGCCTACGACGAATACGCCGTTGAAGCTTTTAAGGTGCACGCCATCGATTACGTATTAAAGCCGATTGATGATGACCGCTTGCACGAAGCCGTAGAGCGCGCGGTGAACCATCACCGACATGAGGCCTCAGCTCGCTCCAAAAGTAAGCTGATTGAAATGGTGATGAATATGACCGGCGCCAGTGCCAGCGATGTGGAGCAGATGGCCGAAGAAAACGTCGCGCCAACAAGCTGGCCCGAGAAACTGTCTATTAAGGATGGCAGTGATATCGCATTTATCAAAGTGAGTGATATTCAATGGATTGATGCAGCGGGCGACTACATGTGCATTCAATCCGGGGGAAAAACCCACATCATGCGGATTACGATGAAAGAGTTGCAGGCACTATTAGACCCCTCGAGATTCCTGCGCATACATCGTTCAACCATTGTAAATGCAAGCCACATTGTAGCGGCGCAAACACTTAACAACGGCGAGTATATGCTGACCCTGGAGTGTGATTCGCAGCTGAAGGTAAGCCGCAGTTATCGCGACTCAGTAAAACATTTACTAACGGTATAGATCAGATCACGCATGGGATAGATCGATCAGACTGCGACACACTAAAGGATGTTTATCGATCCCTTTCCACCGGTTTCACATTCGGTAACACTACCGACAATAGCCGATTGGTCGTAACCAGCGAGCTTCAAGTCCGCAACAAGATCGGCCGCTGTCTCCTCGGCCACACCCAGTAACAATCCACCGCTGGTCTGCGGATCAAACAGCAAATCAAGAGCGTTTGAATTGACTTGTTGTGGCACGTTTTTGAGCGCGGTTTTAGCCAGCGCATTGGCCTCGTGCATCGAACTGAAAATACCTTGTTCTACCATTTTCAAAGCACCCGGAAGCAATGGAATCTCAGATAAATACACGGCGGCGCCCAGCTCGGAGCCGAGCATTTCAAGTAGGTGACCTAGCAAGCCGAAGCCCGTCACGTCGGTCGCGGCAGATACACGATATTGCACGGCCAATTGCGCGGCGGCAAAGTTGCTGTGCATCATGCTATCAATAGCGGTGTCCACATCGGCGCTGTTTGCCTCGAGGAGCATATGTCCGGCGAACAAAGCTCCGGTGCCCAGCGCTTTGGTCAGTATCAGAGTATCTCCGGGCCGCAACCCAGTCTTCCCTACTCGCCCGCACTCCTTCGAGATGGGTGTTCCATTAACGACGAAACCAAGGTTGAGTTCATGACCCTGCAGGCTGTGACCTCCCAACAGTTTGCAATCGGCTTTTTCAAACTCATGTAAGGCACCTGATAGGTAGTGTTTTAACTCTCTGCCCTGGATCGCCGAAGTTGCGAACGGAAGAGTGATCGTGGCCAGCGCCGATAGAGGCCTGGCCCCACTCGCGTACAAATCGCTCAAGGCATGATTGGCGGCAATCCGGCCCATCAACCACGGGTCGGATACCATTTCTCGCAACACATCGATACTTTGCAGGAGATCACCAGAGCCATAGCCTGAAACAATCGCAGTATCATCTGCCTCGCGCCCATTGGGGCAGTGCTGTGGATACTCATCTCCTAATTCTGCCAATACAGTGGCCAGCGTTGACGAGCCGATTTTTGCACCACAACCGCCGCAGGGCATCTGTGCGGGAGTATTCGACGCAGCGACAAAATTCCAATCTGGGGAACCCATATCGCTGGGCAACACCTCAAAACGGTTCATAAATTTCCGGTCAATTCTATCCTTCCATGCCCATACCCATTGACCCGTCGCATGAAACAAGCCCCAGTTGGCGGTAGCACTTTTTCCGCCGAGGGAAAGCAGCGATAGAAAACCACGCTGGGGAACATGTTTTACCAGAGGCTTACCCAGAAGGGTGTTACGCAAATTCAGCGCGAGTATGGGGCCTTGACGAACAGCGTAGACGCCGGCTTTGGGCCTTGGGTGTTGAACTTGCGCCGCCACGTCGCCACCGGCAAAGACAGAGTCATCGCTAAGGGAACGCAAGGTGTCATCAATCGCAAGAAAGCCACGTTCATCGGTTTGTAGGTTACTTCGACTTAAGAATTCGGAAGCGGCGGCGCCAGTGCACCAAAACAAATCGTCAAAGGGATACTCCGATCCATCGCTCAGACACAGTTGCCGTTCCTTCACAGCGACAACGCGCGCGTTAACTCGCAGCACAATATTCAGTTGTGCGAGCGCCTGTTCAACCGAGCGTCTGGCACCTCGATTGTAGCCTGCCAATATTTCCTCGGAGCCGCAAAACAATTCGAAGCGAACTCGCGCCCCAGCGAGCGCATTGGCCATAGCCATCACCAGTTCAACGCTTCCTGCTCCGCCACCAACCACCACGATACGCTGCGCTTCAGTTTGACTGCCGGTCACATGAAGGCCCTGCCAGCGCTGCCAAAAATCCGCCACAGGTTTGACCGGCACACTCCAGCGACGGGCGCCAGGTACAGAGTCTAATTCCGGAACAGATCCTGTATCGACACTTAACAGGTCGTATTGATATTGGGGGCGGCCCATTAAAGTGAGTGTTTTTTCAAGAGAGTTTATCGCGGAAACTTCTCCCTTAATAAAGCGCACACCAGCCCACTGACATAACCGTGCCAGATCAATATGCGCCTCATCAAAAGAATAGTGTCCCGCCACCAGGCCCGGCAACATCCCGGAGTAAGGCGTATGGGTCGCCGGCGAAATAAGCGTCACCCGCACGCCCGGTAAGGGTGCCATCCCCCACTGACGCAATACCAGCACGTGGGCGTGGCCACCGCCGACCAATACCAGTTCCCTGGAAATTTCCGTGGCTATCTGCATCGCTTAAACAATCGCCTTTGCTTTGCTGATCACCTGATCTCGGGCCCCGCTAAATAGGACTTCTCCAGAGCGTTTTGCCAGCTGAAAATCGTACATCGGGTCATAGTAGGTCGATAGCAGCAATCCTATCCACTCTCTATGCGAAGACAAGTCTCCTTCGGTCCACTGTTTTTCAAATGCAGCGTCGATAAGTTCGCTCACCCGAACATGGCGTTCTCCGCCCAAACGTTTCCGAATTCGGTAGAGGTCGCTCTGCAGCTTTTCGCGGTGCCGCCGTTTTCCCTCTTCCGCGTACGCTCGCTCATATCGCAGACCAAGGTCTGTTACATAGTCGGCAATGACAATATCAATTCTCTCAGCCAGCGTGTGCTCCACCAATAGCATCGGTGCCGTTTTCATCGCATCGTGCAAAACCTTGGGCAGCGAGCGCTGGCCAATCAGGTGCCCTTCATCCTCAACAAAGACAGTAGTACGTTGAGCCGCACACAACTTCAGCAAATCGATGCTCAGGGCGTTCTCAAAATCTATCTGACTGGGCTGGGGCTCGAGCAATTGCCCAAAACTGGAGCCCCGATGGCCCGCTCTACCCTCCAGATCAATCGCAGCGGCTAGCTGTTCGATGACTCGAGTTTTACCGGTGCCGGTTTTTCCAGCGATAAGCACAAAATTGGTCTGCTCCACATTGCGATCAAGCTCCTTGATAAGAAACTGTCGCATCGCTTTGTAGCCACCTTTTACCAGCGGATATTCAGTGCCGCGTTCACGCAACCACGCCTGAACGGTCTGTGAACGCAACCCTCCGCGAAAGCAGTATAGGTAGCCATCAGGATGGCTGCGGGCAAATCCGCTCCACTGCTCAAAACGAGTCGCTCTAACGTCACCGCAAACCAATTGGTGACCGAGCTCGATGGCGGCTTCCTGACCGTTATTCTTGTAGCAAAGACCTACCTGTGCGCGTTCATCATCCAGCAACAAAGGAAGATTGACTGCGCTGGGAAAAGCGCCCTGGGAAAACTCCGTCGGTGCGCGCACATCCAGTATGGGTGCGTCGGCCAGAAATAGGCTGCGGTAATCGTCCGTGTCAGAGCGATGCGCCATCAAGTATCAACCTTACAGTGCCTCTCCGCCAAACAGCGCGATAACGCGCTCCTGTAATCCAATAACGGCCTCGGACATCAACGCGAAGTCTGCGTCCATACGCGCTGCCATTTCCGTATCCGGTATCTCGTCGTTTTCCTTGAGCAACTCGTCGGAAAACCTCAAGCGACGCAAACATAGATCTTCTGCGATCACCAAGGACATGCGCTCCTGCCAGCTGAAGGACAATCGCGCAACTTGCTTGCCGGCGTTCAAGTGAGTTTCAACCTCCTCGCTGAGCAGGTCAACGCCACGACAACGCACAACACCACCTTCTTCTCCGGGTTCGCGCAGTTCACATTCTTCACCCAGAGCAAAGTCGTCAGGGAGGCTCTGATGAGCCAACCAGTTTGTCATTACAGCGGATGGTGCATCGTTCACCAACGGCAAAATAACCGGGAAACTGCCTATTCCGTCTCGCAGCAAATTGAGCAGCTCTTCGGCCTTGGATGCACTGGCAGAATCGATAAACAGCCACTTGGTCTGAGTATCGATGAAAGCAAAGGTTTTGGAGGACCGGGAGAAGGCGCGGGGCAGGCAGTCCTGAACAATTTCGTCCTTCATGTTCATTCGCTCTTTGCGATAGACCTTGCGCGCCTCTTCTGCCTCGATATGGGCGACTTTCTCCTCCAATTGCTCGCGAACAACAGTCGAAGGCAGCAGTTTTTCCTCCCGCTTTAGACAAATCAGAAAACGACCATTGGCAGCGTGCACCAGAAGCTCTGACGTCTCGCCCAGGGGCGCAACCCAGCCGATAGAGAGCGCCTGAGATTTCGCACAGGGTGTAAATGCACTGTCGGCCAATTTTTCGCCCAGTTGTTCGGCTGACAACTCAAAGGGGCTGGTGAGGCGGTAGGCGCGAAGATTCTTGAACCACATAGCGTATGACTAACTTATTAGAAAAGGGCGGGAATTGTACCCCAGTGGTTCGGCAAAACCAGCTGCCCGTGGAAATATTCAGACCTGGATTGCCACATCGGGCTCACATCAAGAAAAAATTAGCCAATGTACAACATGTTAATCCGCGCTCACCCAGGCCTTATTGTCAGCTACCCTTTAAAGGGCTTTAATTTGTCGCCTGATCTATCCGGGCAGAGATGAAAATTCTGGCCAATCAAACCCTACCCCCAATCCACAGGTAATTGAAAATGACTGAATTGGCGAAAACCAATCCCTCTCAACCCCGAAAAGCATCAGACGTCACCGAATGGGACATGGAAACCGATGTGGCCATCGTCGGGTTTGGCGGCGCGGGGGGTTGTGCGGCCATAGAGGCTGCCGATGCCGGCGCGAGGGTGACGATCTTCGAACTCGCCAGCGCCGGCGGTGGATCTACCGCAATGTCCAGTGCCGAGATATACATGGGTGGCAGCGGCGGCACCCGGGTGCAAAAAGCCTGTGGATTTGAAGACAACACGGAAGACATGATCACCTATATGATGATGTGTGCGGGCCCACAGGCAGATGAGGCCAAAATTCGCGCCTATTGTGAAAACAGCGCCGACCATTTTGCGTGGCTGGTAGATAAGGGGGTGCCCTTTAAAGACAGCTTCCACGAAGAACGAGCCATTATGTGCTTAACAGACGACGGTCTGTTGTACACCGGCAGCGAAAAAGCCTACCCCTTCGCGCAACAAGCCAAACCCTGTCCTCGGGGCCATAACTTATACGTTGAGGGCGACAACGGTGGCCCGCTATTTATGAAAGTGATTACCGAGAACGTCGAGAGGCGCGATGATATTTCGGTGGAGTATGAAGTTCGCGCCCTGACACTGATTGTAGACGAGGCAGGCAGTGTCGCCGGGATTGTCGTCCGCAAAGATCAACGGGAACTCAACGTCAAAGCTAACAAAGGCGTCATTCTCTGTGCTGGCGGCTTCGTCATGAACGAAGAAATGGTACGCAAGTACGCACCCATGCTTACCCGCTGCAATTCGCCTATTGGCAATCCAGGCGACACCGGTTCCGGGATCTTGATGGGAATTTCAGTAGGCGGTGCCGCTGTGAATATGCACGAAGGCTTTGTCAGTCTGCCCTACTATCCGCCAGCGTCTATGACCTGTGGAATCCTGGTGAACGACAAGGGGCAGAGGTTCATCAATGAAGACGTGTATCACGGTCGTATGGGGGCGGCAATATTGGCTCAACAATCTGAGAGATTCTATTTCATTTTGACTGTAGACCAATACGGAGACTACGAACGAGTCAGCTACATGGGCGCGGAAGTCGCTGCCACTGGAGAAACGCTGGCGGAATTAGAAGAAGAACTGGGTCTGCGAAAAAATAGCCTGCAACACACAATCAATACTTATAACGAGGATTGCCAATCCGGCGAGGATACGCTGCAGCACAAAGCGCCGCAGTGGTTGGAACAACTCGAGCCGCCGCTGGTTGCCCTGGATGTTACTCCAGGGCGCGGATCTTTTTATCCCTTCTTCACACTCGGCGGTCTCGACACTCTACCCAGCGGTGAGGTTGTTAATCCGCAACGCCAAGTGATTCCGGGCCTATACGCTGCAGGACGCACAGCCTGCGGAGTCGTCAGGCGAGCAGAGGGTTATAGCAGCGGAATGTCTGTCGGCGACGCGAGTTACTCAGGTAGAATGGCCGGTATAGCCGCAGCAACTTCGCAACGCAACCGGGAATAAACGATGAAATACCTGCACACCATGGTCCGAGCAAGCAACCTAGAGGACACCATGGAATTCTACTGCGATAAATTGGGTCTGGTGGAGGTTAATCGCTATGACAGCGAAGCCGGTCGGTTCACCCTGGTTTTTCTGTGCGCACCCGGAGATCTGGAAAATGGTCGCAATGGGCAGAGCCCCTTAGTGGAGATCACCCATAATTGGGATCCGCAGGAGTATGATGAGGGCCGAAATTTCGGGCACCTGGCCTATCGCGTCGACAATATTTATGCTCTCTGCCAGCGCCTAATGGACAAAGGCGTGTTGATTAATCGTCCACCCAGGGATGGGCATATGGCGTTCATCCGGTCTCCCGATGGTATCTCCATAGAACTCCTTCAAGAGGGCGACTCTCTTCCACCTCAGGAGCCCTGGGCCAGCATGGAGAACTCCGGGCACTGGTAAACTCTCCAAGGACAGCAGTTGCGCATGGGCAAGAGCATCACGACAAAGTTAATCGTATGGCTGACGTCGTGCAGTGCAGCAGTCTTGTCTGCAGGCCTCGCTTTAGATTACTACTTTTCGAGAAGCGAAATCCTGGCTCTACTGGAACTAGAATCGAAGACCTCGATTGACAATACCGTTACCAACCTGGACGAATGGATGGGCGCTATTGAAGATGCAACCTTGTTCTTTGGCCGCATACTCGAAGAACAGGAATACAGCGAAGACTCTCTCAAAAGTATGCTCCGCGATATTGTCGATAGCAGCGATGACGTATTGGGTGCAGCGATCGCTCTCGACCCAGCTGTTACCAATGAGCCCAATGGCTTTGCACCTTACTATTATAAGGACGAGATCACAGGGCTAAGTTATTCAGATCTGGCAGCCGGAGCTGTGCCTTACTGGAATCTCTCTTGGTATATCGATGCAGTGAAAAACAATAAGCCCACCTGGATTGAGCCCTATTTCGATACCGACGGCGCAGAAGTTTTGATGACGACTTTTACTGTGCCTCTCTATAAACGCGATACTGCTGGAAAGCCATCACTTTTCGGCGTAGTCACTGCCGATGTAGCACTGGATCAGCTACATAATTACCTGCAGCGCTTGCGCATTGGAAGAAACGGCTCGAGCGCCCTACTAAGTCGAAATGGCATTTTCCTCAGCAGCAGAAACCCCAATCACATCATGAAACACTATACGGATGTGGATCTCGACAACTTCAGAATTGGCGACAACACCTTGACGTCAACATTCGAGCGTGCGCTGGCGGGCGGTGAAACAACGGGCAAAATCTCCTGCCCAAAAATCCCGGGAAATTGTGTCGTCAGGGTGTCTGCCCTCAAATCAACCGGCTGGCCACTCACCATCATTTACTCGGAAGACGAACACCTTATCCCATTGCGCGACTACCAAACCAAAGCATTTATGCTTGGCTTTTTATTGCTGTTAGTGATGGCTCTGATGGTATCGATAATATCCAGGCGCACAACACGTCCACTGGCCGCACTGGTAAAAGTGACCGACAAAATTTCTCACGGGGATCTGGAAGCAACGCTGCCGGAGTTGAAGGGCGAGGACGAGGTTGCAAGACTGATCGGGGCCTTTGCAGCAATGAAAACCAATCTTAGGAAATACATCGACAACCTCGAAACTGCCACCGCCGCCAGCAGCCGTCTGGAGGGAGAGCTGGCGGCCGCCAGCGAGATTCAAAGGGCCATGCTGCCCCAGGACGGGGAAGCCTGGGAGCAGACGCCTTCTTTTTCATTGTGGGCCAAAACACGCCCGGCAAAAACGGTCGGAGGCGATCTTTTTACCTTTTATAAGGACGAAAACGAGAGGCTATTTTTTGCCGTAGGAGACGTCTCAGACAAGGGCGTACCTGCTGCTCTCTTTATGGCAAAAACCGCTAGTCACATTCAACAATACTCCAGGGCATTCAACGATCCCGCAAAAGGCATGGCCCTGTTAAACAACGCGCTTGTTATCGGCAACAGCAATTGTATGTTCGTAACCCTGTTTTTTGGCGTCCTGGATTTGACCAGCGGCGAGCTGCGTTTTGCAAGTGCGGGACATACTGCACCCTGTCACGTAAGAAATGGCGTTTCGCAGCCACTGGAACAAAGTAGCCATGCCGCCCTCGGACTTACGGAAAACGTACAGTACCTCGAAAACCGTATCCGCTTGTTACCCGGTGACCGTCTCGCTATTTACACCGATGGTATTGACGAAGCGTTTAATGAACGCAATGAAATGTATTCCAGTGAACGACTGCGACGTGAAATGGAACAATATCAGGACTATACTACTCCAGAACTTGGCGAGCGCGTCCTTCAATCCCTGGACACGTTTGTCGGAAGCACGCCGCAATCAGACGATATTACCCTTATGCTGTTACAGTTCTCACGGAATTCAGACCTGGTCAAAACTGCTCCGACCTATGGAAGGTTTTCCCCGGGCCCTGGTCTCTCAAAGCGGGTAACAAGCTGGCTACTGGAAGAATTGAACCTCCTGGCCTTGGCAAAAACGCCACTGATGGATCTGCTATTGGTCGGCGAGGAAGTCACAACAAATATTGACAAGCACGCCCAGCTTTCTCCCCAGAGCGTTATAGAAATAGCGCTGGAAAAAAACGGCAATGACATTCAACTGGAGTTTCGTGACAACGGAATACGGTTCAACCCCCTTGAGGAAAATACCGGAGCGAAGTTGGAAACAGACATAGAATCTGCAGTCATCGGTGGTTTAGGAATTCACTTAATCATCGGACTCACCCAGTTTCAAGAATACCAGCGCGATGGCGATAGCAACGTTTTTCGCGTTATCAAAACACTGCATTAGCAACAATTTGAGCGATACCAAGGGCGCTCGCAAGGAAGCAATAGGAATGAAACTCAACATAACAGTCTCACTAGAAAGAGACCAACAGGTCGCTCGCATTCGGCTCGAGGGAGGCCTCAACACCGACACAGCGCCGGAATTTGACCAGTGCCTACAGGAACAGGTGGCGCAGAATCGCAAGCTAGTGGTTTTGGATATGGAGGCACTCGATTACATCAGCTCCGCTGGCCTGAGAGTTATCTTCAAAGCTTCCAAGGAGTCCAAGGCCAAGGGTAATTATCTGGCTGCGACCAATCGCAAACCTCATATCGAGAAGGTATTTGAAATACTCCAGGATGTTCCCGGTATGTCTGTGTTTGCAAACGATGAGGCTCTCGCTTTATATTTGCAAGAATTGCTGTAGACCAATTCTTCGTGTTTGATAAAACGGTTTAAGAGCGCTAGCCCTTCAGAAAGTTCATAACCCATCGAGCCACGCGATCTCCCTGATGCTTACCCGCTAGCGAGTCCACGCCCGAAAGATAGACTGGCTCGGTAATCATTTCTCTGCGCAGATCCATGATCTCTTTGGAGTAGGCGGGAATAAATTCCGGGTGACCCTGAAAAGACAACATATGGTCGCCTAGCTGACACACGGCATTTTCACAAAACTCACTCCCTGCCAGAACCATCGAGCCCTTCGCGGGCACAATCACCTGATCCTGGTGGCTCACGAGAATATCCAAATCTGGATTCTGCTGATCGTGCCAATCGGGAAGCCGGTTGAAACGGTGCCGATGCAAACCCACTCCCCAGCCCTTGGAAGACTTTTCCGTTTTGCCACCAAGAGCCTGGGCGATGAGTTGGTGGCCAAAGCAAATACCCACGACTTTCTTTTCTTTGCTATGCAGCTCTCTCACAAAGTCCAACAGCGGTGGTATCCAGGGGACATCGTCATAGACACTGGATTTGCTGCCGGTAATTAAATAGGCATCAACATCGTCAATATTTGCTGGATAGATTCCATTCTCAACATCGTAAGTGATGCATTCAAGAGATGGATCGACACGCTCAAGCAAAGCCGCAAACATGTCCGGATACTCGCCAAACTGCTCTACCCATTCGGGTCTCACGGTATCGGTTTTCAAGATTCCCAGTTTCATCCAGCACCTTCTAAAATAGCGCAATGAGCGCCGTTGAATTGGCGACATAATAGGCAGGCACACCCCAGCTGTCTATACCACTATAGGGCTGGTTGGAATTGAGCACCCATAGTCGGATGAGGTATGGTGAGCTCTACTTGCTAGCGGCAACGGAATTTCCATGTTCGATCTCAAAAATCTATTGTTAATGATTGTCCTGACAACAGCGACATCCGCGCTAGCAGGCGAATATGTGGGCTCAAAGCGCTGCCAGGATTGCCACAGCACTGAGTACGATTTATGGCAGGGATCACATCACGATCTTGCCATGCAACTTCCAAGCTCCGATACGGTACTGGGCGACTTTAACAACGCGACCTTTAACTACAACGGCGTTACCACAACGTTTTTTAAACGCGAAGATAAATTCTACGTGCGCACAGACGGCGAGGATGGCGAACTACAAGAGTTCCCTGTCGCCTACGTATTCGGAGTGGATCCACTGCAACAGTATTTGCTACCGCTATCGCGTGGCCGATGGCAGGCTTTAAGCATCGCCTGGGATGCGCGGCCAAAGCAACAGGGAGGGCAGCGTTGGTATCATCTTTATCCGGACGAAAAAATTGACTTTAAAGACCCCCTGCATTGGACCGGGCCCTATCAAAACTGGAATACCCGTTGTGCGGAATGCCACAGCACCGATTTAGAGAAAAATTACAGTGGCGACACAAGAAGCTTTTCCACCACCTTCGAAGAGATTGATGTTAGCTGTGAGGCCTGCCACGGGCCGGGCCAACAACACGTAAAATCGGCGGAAGCTGAAAAACTCGGTGATGTTCACAAAAGCGGTTTTCCCACTGCACTTTCCCAGCGAGGGCAGTGGGCCTTTAGCGAACAAAACCCCATTGCACGTCGCAACACTCCACTGACCACACGCGCACAAATTGACAGCTGTGGGCGTTGCCACGCACGACGCGGAACGCTGGGAGATTATCACTACGGAGCAGATTTACTGGATACCCATCGACTATCAATGCCGCAATCACCGGCTTATTACCACGACGGGCAAATTCTGGATGAGGTTTACGTTTACGGGTCGTTTGTGCAGAGCAAGATGCACCAGGCTGGGGTCGTATGCAGCAATTGCCACGAGCCGCACAGCTTAAAATTGCGCGCCGAGAAAAACGGCGTTTGCGCACAGTGCCACAAGCCCGAAGTCTACGACAGCATTCAACATCATCATCACAGCGCAAACTCGGCGGGAGCAGAATGCGCTAACTGCCATATGCCAGAAAGCACTTACATGGGAGTCGACCCCCGTCGAGATCACAGCATGCGAATCCCCCGGCCTGATCTGAGTATCGTAATGGGTACGCCAAACGCCTGTAATCAATGCCACACCGACAAAAAACCACAATGGGCCTTAGAGGCGCTGAGAAAGTGGGGTACAAATTTTCGCGATACCTCTACTCACCCGGCGCGAAGTTTTTTGCAGGCCGACATCGGAGACGGAAGAAGCCTACCCACTTTGGCGCAGCTGGCCACAAACGAAACGGTAGCACCCATATGGCGAGCCAATGCGATGGAGGCCCTCGGAAACTTTGGAGGTCGCGACGCACTGCAAACCGCAACCCAACTACTGTACTCCGAGGATTCTCTACTGCGAGTTAGCACTGTGCGCGCAATCGCATTTTTGCCACTTCACCAGCGCTTCGCGCTTCTACAACCGCTGATGGATGACGATATCACCTCGGTGAGAATGGAGGTCGCGACGTCATTGGCGGGCGTACCTTTGGATCAGGTAAAACCCGAACAGGCGGAGGCTTTGTTGAAACTTTTCCGCGAATATGAGGATATTCAGGAACAACACCTGGACATGCCCGGCGTTCAGTTGCAGCTGGGGATTTTCTACTCTGGCCGAGGCGATTTACCCGCCGCCGAGAAAGCCTACCGCGAGTCAATTTATCTGAATCCGCAGCTCATCCCTGCTCTGTTGAATCTGGCGGATTTATTGCGTGCCCAGACTCGCGACGATGAGGCGAGAGATATATTACTAGACGCCCTTAAAACTGCACCGGAACACGGGCCCACTCTGCATGCATTGGGTCTACTCGAAACGCGCACCGAAAATACGACTTTGGCGCTGGACTACTTGCGAAGAGCGGCAGAGCGAGAAAGCAACGGTACGCGGCATCGATTCGTGTACGCAATAGCGCTTCATGATTTGGGTAAACCGCAGCAGGCTATCAAACAACTGCTCACACTATTGAAAGCGGTGCCGCAAAGTCAGGAAGTGCTTCTCGCACTCGCCAATTACAACGCGGAACTAGGTGAGCGGGAAAGAGCGCGCGGCTTCGCCGCAAAACTTGCTCAGATCGCTCCGAACAATAAGGATTATCGGGAGCTGTTGAATCAGCTTTCCCGGTAGAGGCAACGGCGCAGCGTTTTTTCTAATCCACAATAAAATACGCTAAAGACTTCTCAAGAATTTCACTAGGAGCTCATTGAGTCGATCCGGCTGTTCCTGCTGCACGAAGTGGCCGCAGTTTGGAATCAAGACCACATCTGAAAGATTTTTGACTCGACTTTTCATCACATCAAACGGTTTTGGGCCTGACAAACTGTAGACTGGATCGTTTTCTCCTATCGCAAAAAACGCCGGTACCTCAATATTGGCATGAGCAAACTCACGGAACATATGCCAGTTCTTGTCCATAACCCGGTAGGAATTCACGCCCCCCGCAAACGCGAGTTCTGCTCCGGCACTGAGATATTCCTCTAAATAAAATTCCATATCCTCCAGTGACAACCAAGACCAAGGCAGACTCTCAGAAGGTTCTTCCAACACATCCAGGTAAGCCGTTCCATCGCTGGGGAAATTTTCCCAGTTGAGCAACTTGCCCTTAGCGCTAAGCGCCCAGAACAATTTGTGCAGAAACTCGGATTCACGACCTCGCACTGAGCGTTCCGCCACGCCCACCGACTGGTAGTAATGCATGTGGAAAAAGTGGTTGGCGGCTACTGAAGCAAACAGCTGCGAGGGAAGTACATCGCAGCCCCCGGCCAATTCCATATCATAGGGCGCGCTCAGCGGAGCAATGGCTGAAATACGGTCTGTGTGATGTATTCCCATATGCCAGGCGAGATTCGCGCCGAAATCGTGTCCAAGCAGTACCGCATTCTCGCGGGAGAAGTGATCCAAAACCGCGAGGACATCACCGCTCAACTTGTCAAAACTATACTCGGCGCTGGCGATAGGACGTGAACTTCTGCCGTAACCTCGCATGTCCATCGCGACCGCGTGATAACCGGCCCTGGCCAGGGCTGTCAACTGATGACGCCAGCTGTACCACAACCCTGGAAAGCCGTGGCACATTACCACCAGAGGACCATGTCCAGCACTGGCTATATGAAGACGAATATTGCCGTTGTTAATTTCTTCGTGAACGTAGGACATGGAATAATTTGCCGAAACCGGCGCGTGACTAACGTGTGGGAACAAATTCCAATCTAAAAGATACGGGCACAGAGGAGCTTATAGAATTTAAACCCGCTACTTTGCGAAGCAACTCAATGCCATTTTCGAGATTAAAATCAGCCGCTCTAATGACAATAGGTCGCGCTGTAACCGCTAACAGCCCACCCCCCGACTTCGGGGCGAGCACCACGGAAGCGTTCACGGCTCTTTTCTGCCCGTGTAGTGACACAGTCACAGGAATGTCCAGCGTGACGGTTTCATTGGCCTCGAGAATTTTCTGCAGCAACGCGGCATCAACCTTGGTCGCTATTTTTGCCAGGGGGAAATTGGCCGTATCAAACAACATCTTACGGACACGTTCATCGCGAATTTCGATCAGTGTGTTCACCGTATCCAACTCGATGGCGAGATTCACCGAACCATCATCGGCTACGGACCCGCTTAAGGCGCCGAAGCTATGGCTTTCGGCGATCGAATTGTTTTTGGTAGAGATAAATTCGAGCGAAGAGTTGTTTGGATCCAGGGACAAGCGAGCCTGAGCCGTTGCGGCAAACGCCAAGAAATACACTGCAACAAGAGCGTTCCTAGCCAGCGATGTAAACCTCATGAAAATCACTCCGTTTCTATTGGTGTCAAACCGATAGGGATCAGGCAACGATTTCTGCCAGATCACCATTCTTTTCCAACCAGGCTCTGCGGTCTGGCGCTCGCTTCTTGGCGAGCAGCATGTCGAGCATCTGATTAGTTCCGTCACCCGAGCCCAAGACCAGACGGACTAGTCTTCGCGTATCCGGGTCCATGGTCGTTTCACGGAGCTGAAGAGGATTCATCTCACCCAAGCCCTTGAAACGCTGCACATTCACTTTGCCCTTTTTCTTTTCCGCCTCTATACGGTCCAGTACACCTTGCTTCTCACTTTCATCCAGGGCGTAAAAAACTTCTTTACCGATATCTATGCGATACAGGGGCGGCATGGCAACGTACACATGCCCCGCCGAAACAAGAGGGCGGAAATGACGCACAAACAAAGCGCAAATCAAGGTGGCAATATGTAGGCCATCGGAATCCGCATCGGCGAGAATACACACCTTGTCGTAGCGCAGGCCGGCGAGGTCATCGCTGGCGGGATCAACCCCGAGCGCCACAGAAATATTGTGTACCTCCATGGAGGCCAGGATTTCCTGAGAATCCACTTCCCAGGTATTAAGAATTTTGCCGCGCAGAGGAAGTATCGCCTGAAACTGACGGTCTCTGGCTTGTTTGGCGGAGCCCCCGGCGGAATCTCCCTCGACCAAAAACAATTCGCTCCGACTGGTGTCCTGACCTGAACAATCCGCCAGCTTGCCTGGCAGAGCCGGCCCAGAAGTCACCTTCTTGCGAGCGACTTTCTTCGAAGCTCGCAATCGGCTTTGTGCGTTGTTGATGCACATTTCGGCCAACTGTTCCGCTTCTTCGGTGTGTTGGTTTAGCCACAAACTAAAAGCGTCCTTGGCGACACCAGAGACAAAGGCGGCGGCTTCGCGCGAAGACAAGCGCTCTTTTGTTTGACCGGAAAATTGAGGGTCCTCCAGCTTGGAAGAAAGCACGTAGGCGCAGCGGTCCCAAATATCATCGGGAGATAGCTTAATGCCCCGAGGTAACAAGCTGCGCAGTTCACAAAAATCGCGCAGTGCATCTAGCAAACCGGTGCGCATCCCGTTCACGTGGGTTCCCCCCAGGGCGGTGGGAATCAAGTTAACATAGCTTTCCGTAACTAACTCCCCTCCCTCGGGCAGCCACTGAACCGCCCAGTCGACACCCTCACTGCTGCCGGAGAAGCTACCGGTAAATGGCACCGCCGGTACACAGGTATAATCGATGGTTGAGCCGATTAAATAGTCACGCAAGCCGTCCTCGTAATACCACTCCTCAGATTCACCCTTGGCCTCGTCATTAAATTTGACTCTCAGGCCCGGGCACAAGACGGCTTTCGCCCGCAGCACATGGCGCAGACGAAGCACCGAAAAGTTAATGGAATCGAAATAGACCGGGTCGGGTTCGAAACGAACCGAGGTACCCGTATTTCGCTTACCACAGCTGTCAATCACTTCCAGTTCAGAGGACTTCTCACCGCCTTCGAAACGCATCTGATGAACGTTGCCATCACGACGAATGGTAATCTCCAGATGTTTTGACAAAGCGTTGACCACAGAGACCCCAACACCGTGCAAGCCGCCGCTAAATTGATAGTTCTTGCCGGAAAACTTGCCGCCTGCATGCAAGGTGCTGAGAATAACTTCGACTCCGGGCTTGCCTTGCTCCGGGTGGATATCAACCGGCATTCCACGGCCATTATCAGTCACGGTAATTGAACCGTTTTTGTGCAACACCACATCGATTTGGTCGGCGTGACCGGCGAGGGCCTCATCCACACTATTGTCGATCACTTCCTGAGCCAAGTGATTCGGTCTCGTGGTATCTGTGTACATACCCGGTCTTTTGCGAACCGGTTCAAGTCCCGTGAGGACTTCTATGTCTTCGGCGTTATAGTCGTTGCTCATCGAAGTGATTTTTTCCTGAAAAGGTCTACTGAATGCCAGCTCCCAGTATACCTTAGCTCGAGGAATTTAGGCGCGTCCTAAAGGAGCAAAAAGTACGCAAGTGAGACTTTCTCTGGCCTTATAATCAGGCCGGGCAGGGACCGACTTACAAATAACCTGTCGAGTCGAGGTCGACGTTGAACTCAACACCTTCTACTCGGGATACCTGGGTTGTCACCGACCCATCGGGCTTCAGCTCCAACCACCGGTAACCCGGAGCAGAGTCATCGGCCTTGAATTTATCGCTCCCTGGCGCGAATTGAACGCAGGTTGATGGCGATCCCATCAATGCAACCCCGTTACGCGTTTTATCAATCTGCTGATGCACGTGGCCCCACAATACGCCTTTAACGCAGGTATGGGCGTCCAGCACTTCGAAAAAAGCATCGGCGTCGGATACGATTTGCTCATCCAGCCAGGCGCAACCTATTTCTATCGGGTGATGATGCAGGCAGACCAGGGTATGCAGCCTCTCTGCGGAGGCAACTTCCAGGGCATCCTTCAAGAAACGAAGTTGCTCAGCCCCCAGCTCACCACCCACTTCGCCGGGGACTTGCGTGTCCAGCATTAAGATTTGCCAGTTGCCGATACGTATCTCTGGGCTCAAAGCGGCGGTACCGGCAAGCACTGTGTTCATTCCCTCACGGTTATCGTGATTGCCCGGCAACCAAAAACATTGGGGACCGAGTTGCTGACTATAATCCTGCATCCTTACGTAGGCTGATGTGAAACCGTGATCGGAAAGATCACCGGTTAACAAGGCCGCATCGGGCGGCCCGCACTCACGCATAGCTTGCTCGATAACCAGCGCCAACGAGCGGTCCGTATCCACTCCAAGCAAACTAGCACCGGAGTGCTCGCCCAAATGGCAATCGGTAATCTGCAGGAGCTTAACCACGCCACCGGCATGCTCTAAAGTATGTACTTTAGAGTCGGCAGTCGTGATTGGGGAAATTTCCATTTCCTCAGGAGTCGGAATTGTCACAAATCACAGGGGAGGAGGTCTGGCCATTGAGCAAGCAATGCTCCAGCCAATCCGCCAAAAATCGATTTTGCTGCGACTTCTCGTCCTGCTGATACATTTCTTGATTGGGGTAGGCATAGCGTGCATTCACGCTTCGATGAGACTGAAAAACACCCACTTCAAGCATTCGCGCATCGTGATAGGCGCGCACTTCTATAAGTAATTGTCCCAATAAGGGATCGTCCGACTGGCGCTGATGAAGGCGAAAAAAGGTGGTGTATCGACAGCGTTCAACCACTTCAAAATTAACCCGGGAGCTGCCAAGGGTGAACGCGCGACTATTGCGAGTCTCATAATCCGGGAACAGGCGCAGCAGGCGAACATAATTGGCTTCACACACGCCATGCAGTTCGGACAAGCTCAGCTTGTAACGCTTTTTCTTGATAATTGGCAACTGGGGCTCCCTTAAACTGTTGCGCCGTTTTCACCCAACTCGCCAAATACCCTGGCGGATGAACCATGTTGGATTCTAGCACTTAAGAGCGCATAAACTACTGGCAAATTGCCTCTTTACTGCGCTGATAATATATGCGCTGGGCCACTTAGGCTGTTAAACTCTAGGATGCAAACACCAGAAAAAATACAAGGGATGTGGGGATGATAAAGTCTGGAGTCGCGCTACTGGCGCTGACAATCTCAATAACAATATCTACAGGGGCAACCTCGGTATACGCCGAGTCACTGCGGGATATTTACGAGCTCGCGCTTGAAAACGATGCGCAACTGAAAGCGGAAGAAGCTCAGTACCGAGCCAATCTTGAAACCGAAAAACTTGGTCTGGCGGGACTCCTTCCGCAGATAAATGGGACCTACGATTACACCGACAGCGATCAAGACACCCAGGGTGAAAGTTTTGATATTGGCAGTAGCGGCGGAACCATCGTCGACACGCTCACCAACGTTGACACAGACCGAGAAGGCTACCAGCTCACCCTCAACCAGCCCTTGTTCGATTTACCGGCGTGGTTTACTTTCCAATCAGGCAAACAGTTTTCAAAGCAGGCGGAAGCCACTTTCGCCGCCAACCAACAAAACTTGATCGTGCGCGTAGTGGAGGCCTACCTATTGGTACTGCGTGGCCAGGACAACCTGGAAGCGTCCAAGGCCCAGGAACGCGCCTTCGAACGGCAGCTAGAACAAACTCAGCAGCGTTTTGAAGTGGGCTTGATAGCGATCACCGATGTTTATGAGGCCCAGGCCGCCTACGACTTATCCCAGGTAAACCGCATCGTCGATGAGAACAATGTTTCGGTAGCGCTTGAGCGATTGTCGGTCTTAACGGGCCGCAGTCATGAAAACCTCTCTGTCTTGAAAGAAGATTTCGATATCCTGTTGCCAGAGCCTGTGGATCGAGCCGCTTGGGTGGAGTTTGCTCTGGAAAATAATTTCACGCTAAAAGCATCTCGCTACGCAGAAGAGGTCGCGCGGCAAAATGCCAAAGCCAATGCAATGAGGCATGCGCCCACCATCAGCGGTAACTACTCTTATTCTGACTACGAAACCGACGGTGATCTAACACGAACACCCTCAACTGACTTCGACGGGTCTCCCAATCAAGACGTTGAAAACAACAGCTGGCAGATTAGAGTAGACATACCGCTGTTCTCGGGTGGTGCCGTGAGTGCAAACCGCAGAAAGGCCGCACAGGATTTTAACGCAGCCAGAGAGAACAGAATCAACCTGGGCCGCAACACAGTCACCAACGCCCGTTCTTTGCATATGACCGTGGTGAGCGATGTGTCACGCGTAGCAGCTCGCAAACAGAGTATTGTTTCTTCTCGCAGTGCACTGGATGCGACACAGGCTGGATACGAAGTCGGTACTCGAAATGTGGTAGATGTATTGAATGCCCAAAATACACTATTTTCTTCAGAGCGGGACTACGCCAACAGTCGTTATGACTATATTGTTAATATGGTGCAGCTCAAAGAGCAGGCGGGCCTATTGAGTCCCGAGGACATCTACCAGTTGGATGCAGCTATGGAACCGGCTCCCGCACCTACCGCAAACGGCACACAGTAGCTGTAACGCTCTGAGTTTCCTCGCGGCATCACGAGCTAAGCCCTAACTTAGATCTTAACTAGCGAGCTGCTGACATCTGTTCATCGATAAGCGCCATTAGGCGCTTTTTGGCGCCTCGGTTGTCGGCCACTACTCCCAGAGCGCTAGCCCCCATATCCTCTAAGCGCTGTTGATCACGCAGTAGCTCTTGCAGGGTATCGCCCAGGTCTTCCGCTCGATTCAGCTTTATCATAGCTCTGGCGTTACACAGGAGATCGCTGATCTCGGCGAAATTAAACATTGCGGGCCCGGTGACAACCGGCACGCCCCAAGCCGACGCCTCCAAGGCGTTGTGTCCGCCGTGCTCTACTAAAGACCCGCCGATAATGGCAACCTTCCCAAGGCTCAACAGCAAAAGCAACTCACCCATTGTGTCGCCCACAACGATATCGTCATTTTGTCCTGGCGCTATGCCTTGCGAGCGTCGCTTTACTTGCCAACCCTCGGCTCGACACAACTCGAACACCGTCTCGAAGCGTTCGGGGTGTCTCGGCACCAGTAGCAACAGGCAATTGGGCATCGAGGTTTTAAGGGCAGCAAATGCCTTTAGAATAATCTCATCCTCACCAGGGTGAGTACTGGCCGCGACCAACGCGGGACGGTGTTCCAAACCCCAATCTTTCTTCAAGTCGAGGGACTGTTCGCGAAGCTCCGAACTCAGTTCAAGATCAAATTTGATACTGCCAGTGATCTCAAGTTTTTCCCTGGCCAAGCCTATGTCAATCATTCGGCGGCCATCATCGGGCGATTGACAGGCCACCTTGGTCAATTTGGAGAGCATGGATTTGCTCAGCGTCGAAAACCGTAGGTAACCGCTGGCAGACCGCTCAGACATGCGGGCATTAGCCAGAATAATTTTTGCACCGCCGACCGCGCTGTAATGCAACATGTTGGGCCACAGTTCCGTTTCCATAATGACTAGCAATTCTGGCTGCACTTTTTTTACAAATCGCTTAACAGCACCGGGGAGATCCCAAGGTGCGTATACGTGTAGGACGCGAGCACCGAATAACGCCCTCGCCCTCTCGGAACCTGTAGGAGTGGTGGTTGTGAGCACCAGCGTATGCTCGGGGTATCGTTCCAGCAGGTCCTCAACCACGGGAGCCGCCGCAATCGTTTCTCCGAGCGAGACGGCGTGAACCCATATCGCGGGAGATCCCAACTGCCCTTTCCCATCGGAAAAAAACCCGAAACGTTCTGCAAGCCGGCGCCGATAGGCAGGTGCATTGCGCGATCGCAGCAGCATTCTTACCAAAATGAACGGTATCAAGAGGTAAAGTACGGCGCTGTACAAATAGCGCATTGAAAACTCCTGTGTCAACGCCGGCGGGTAGTCGAGCCCAGCATAACCACAGCCTCCATAGCTTTCCAGTACGCAACACCACTGGCCGGCTGTTTAAGGCTATAATTGCGCCTTTATCGCAATGGTGTAGTAAATGACGGCTCCACAACTACAAACCGACATCGCTATTATTGGCGGCGGCATAGCCGGCTTGTGGACCTTAAATCAATTGCGCAATGCCGGCTACAGCGCGATCCTGTTTGAACAGGAAGCATTGGGGAGTTACCAAACTATCGGCTCCCAGGGCATGATTCACGGGGGAATAAAATACGCTTTAGGCGGTGCACTTAGCGGCGGTTCCGAGGCTATCTCTACAATGCCAGATGTTTGGCGTGAAGCCCTGGCCGGGAAAGGTAAAGTGGATATCCAAAACGCCAATGTCTTGAGCAAAGATTTTTATCTTTGGTCCAACTCCAACGTCCAGTCCCGAGTCGCTTCCTTTTTCGCCAGCAAAATGCTGCGCGGAAGAGTCGATAAGCTTCGCGAATCAGACTACCCCGTGCCCTTTCAAAATTCACAATTCCGGGGGCAGGTGTACCGCCTTGTTGACCTGGTCATGGACATGCCAAGCTTGGTGCAAACACTGGCGCAGCAACATCGCGAAGCAATCTTTAAAATTGACTGGCAAGTAGCCGAGTTAATGCAGGCAGATGGTCGGGCGAAGATTAGTCTTCCCGGAATGGAAGTAACAGCACAGCGGGTGATACTAACGGCAGGCACCGGCAACGAAGCGCTGCTTTCGAAACTCGGATCTGACAAACCTGCAATGCAGCGTCGTCCACTTCAGCAAGTCCTGGTAAAGCACCAATATCGCAAGTCTTTGTATGCCCATTGTATGGGGGGGAATGCATCGCCACGTTTGACCATCTCCACTCATCGTACCCTTGAAGACGAGCCCGTTTGGTATCTCGGTGGAGACCTGGCAACCGAGGGCACCGATGATTCACCGGAGGAACTCATCGCCAAAGCTAGGCGCGAACTTGGTGAATTGCTTCCCTGGATTGATTTTGGTGATTGTCAATGGTGCACCATCAAGTTGGACCGGGCGGAGCCAAAGCAAGCTCGGCTGTTGCGACCGGATCAATCCTTTGTCGGCAAGTCTGATTCACTGGACAACGTCCTGACTGCCTGGCCGACCAAGTTGACTCTGAGCCCGCACCTTGCTGATGAGATTGAAAGAACACTGATTAAAGAGAGCATCTTGCCAAAATTCACACCCGATCTAACCGAGCTTGCCTCACTGGGCAAACCACAAGTCGCGCCTACCTGTTGGGATACCTTATTTAAATGAATTGGATGCGCCCCCTGGGTAAAACGTCTATGAAAGTTAGCGCCCTGGGCCTCGGTACGGTGAAGCTGGGGAGAAACCAAGGGGTAAAGTACCCCAAGGGATTTTTAATTCCCGACGATAATGCCGCATTGGCACTCATATCCCATGCGCGCGAACTGGGCATAAATCTCATCGATACAGCGCCTGCGTACGGCAATAGCGAACAACGCCTGGGCACGCTGCTAGCTGGGCAGCGGGATCACTGGCTAATCTGCTCCAAGGTGGGCGAGGAGTTTGAAAACGGATCATCGCATTTTAATTTTACCCCCGAGCACACCGCCTTCTCGATAGAGAGAAGCCTGGAGCGACTGCGGACCGACGTGATTGATATGGTGCTGGTTCATTCCGACGGCGATGACTTGCGAATCATTGAAGAGCTTGGAACGCTACAAGCACTGTCGGAGATAAAACGCCGGGGGCTAATTCGCGCATACGGCATGTCGACCAAAACGGTGGCGGGTGGAATTGCGGCGGCAGCGGAATGCGACATGGTTATGCTGACCTACAATTTGGTTCAGCAAGAGGAAGTCGAGGTGTTGGATGCCTGCGCGAAGCACGGCTCCGCCGCGTTAATAAAAAAAGCTTTGGCAAGTGGTCATTTGGCTGAAAACTTTGAGGACCCGGTGCGCGCGAGTATGGACTTGGTGTTCTCCCACCCGGCAACCACCTCGGCGATTGTCGGTACCATTTCGGAACAACACCTCAGCGCAAATGTTGAAGCTGCTATGGCAGCACTTTAGCCCTCTCCCTCGTTCTGTATTTTGCTGACGATAGCGGTGGTCGATAAATCATCAATAAAGCCCAAGGCGCGAACTTCACCGCCGTAGCCCTCGACAATTTCCCAGCCAACAACGCCTTCCTTGTCATAGTCACCGCCTTTAACCAAGATGTCTGGCTGCAGTACCCGCAACAGCGGCTCGGGTGTATCGTCTTCAAAACAGACAACCCAATCAACGGATTCGAGACCCGCCAGCACGGCCATACGGCGATCCTGCGGATTAATCGGCCTGCCCTTACCCTTGAGTTTGCGCACCGAACTATCACTGTTCACCGCAACGATAAGTCGATCGCCCTGCTGCCGAGCCTGTTCGAGATAGCTGACGTGACCGGCGTGAATAATGTCAAAACAACCGTTGGTGAAAACCACCTTTTCACCGTGGCTGCGAGCATCTGCTACCGCTATTTCCAGTTGGCCCAGAGTGACAGCGCCACGCTCCGATCCTGAGTCTACCTGGATTGCTCGACGCAGTTCGGGTGCACTGACTGCCGCTGTTCCCAATTGACCAACAACGATGCTCGCAGCAGTATTCGCAAGAGCCACCGCCTGCGGCAGTGCCTCTCCTGCGGCGACCGCAGCGGCCAATACAGCGATCACGGTATCACCAGCACCCGTGACATCAAACACCTCTCGGGCGCGAGCGGGCAAGTGGAACTCTTCCTCGCCAGGGCGAAGTAAGGTCATGCCGTTTTCGCCTCGGGTGACCAACAGAGCTTCGAGCTCGAGTTCGTTCATCAACTGCCCGCCCTTGGACACCAACTCCGCTTCCGATACGCAGTGACCTACAACTCCCTCAAACTCATTAAGATTGGGCGTCAACAAGGTCGCCCCGCGATAGCGAGAGAAATCCGAACCCTTGGGATCTACAAACACGGGAACACCGGCGGTTTTTGCAGCAGCGATGATGAGCTCAGGTGCGCGCAGGGCACCTTTGGCGTAGTCAGACAAAATCAGTGCGCCGCATCGGGACAGCTGATCGTCCAATTGGCTCTCGAGGAGTGCGCTGTTTTCAGCCAGATCAGCTTCTTCGAAATCCAATCGTATCAACTGCTGCTGCCTGCTAATCACTCGCAGCTTGGTTATGGTGGGATGATCCTGTACTCGATGGAAGGCACAAGAAACCCCCGCGCCGTCCAACATGGCCTGTAAAGAATCGGCCATTTCATCATCACCCGTAAAGCCGCGCAAAGTCGCACTGGCTCCTAAGGCCGCTATATTGAGGGCCACGTTGCCTGCACCTCCAGGCCGATCGTTAATCTGCTCTACTTTCACCACGGGAACAGGTGCTTCTGGAGAAATGCGTGAAGTTCCTCCCTGCCAATAGCGGTCAAGCATAATATCCCCGACAACAAGAACCTGAGCGCGATCAAAGCGGGGCATACTAAGTTTCATTATCTGCGGTACCTCTATAGCCAGAAACCAATGGCGCCCGGCCGGTTAATCCAAAAAAGGAGCTGTGCCATGATAACACGCTGTGCAAGCGTGCAACGCGACTTAGGTGCGCTTGCCAAGCGGGAGTAAAACCGCTACTTTCCACGACCCGAATCCAACTGAATAAGATAGCAATGCATGATCCCCGGACTTCCCACCAACATTAATGAGCTCAAGGGTTTTCTCGCCGATGACGAAGCGCAAGCGCTCTATCAGCAGGCCCTCGAGTGCGCAGCGCTGGGGCCGGTTCTGGAAATAGGCAGCTATTGCGGTAAATCAACGATCTACCTGGGATTGGCCGCGCTAGAAAATAACTGCACCGTTTTTGCGCTAGACCATCATCGGGGATCAGAGGAACATCAACTGGGTGAGTTTTTTCACGATCCTGATTTGTATGATCAAGGCTCTGGCTTAATGGATACATTTAAGGAATTTCGCCGCAATATCCACAGCGCGGGTCTCGATGAAACAGTCGTTCCTATCGTCGCAGGTTCAAACGCCGCAGCGCGCGATTGGCAAACGCCACTGGGCATGGTTTTTATCGATGGTGGACACAGCCTCGATGCAGCACTCACTGACTACCGTTGCTGGACACCACACTTAAAACGCGGTGGCGTCCTGGCCATACACGATATTTATCCGGATCCTCACAAAGGTGGACAGGCGCCCAACGCAATTTACAAAATGGCCCTGGCATCGGGATTGTTTGAACTTATCGCTCGTGTAAGCAGTTTAGGGTTATTGCGCCGCCTGTAGCACACTGTGTGATTTACGATGAGATCGACCTTACACAGCTGCAAATACCGCAGCCGCAATTAAACAAACTCCGTTCTTAATCTACCAAAAAACGCCGCTTGCGGACTTCGCCAGTGGAAGCATCCAATAGCTGCACGCTGGTAAACAATCCATATGCAGCCGTGTGTTCAGTGAGCGCATCGGCCGCCAACAAAATCGCGCCCGCCGTCCAAGTGGGCTTTTCGTCCGGCCATAAAAGATCTTCAACCAGTTGATACCCGGTCCAGTATGAGCCATCACTGGTACGCCATTGGTGCAACCAACTGTACACTTCAACTGCGCGGGCACGATCGCCTGCGGCAAGCAGTGCCATAACAAGTTCGCAGGATTCGGCTATGGTGACCCAGGGTTCCTGCTTCTCACATCGACAACCCAATTTGTCCTCTACGAATTCATCCCAACGCGCAGCAATGCGAGCGCGCGATTCTTTCTCATTTAACACGCCGGTCAATACTGGATAAAACCAATCCATCGAGTAACGAGATTTACTTTCCCAGGTACGATCAAAACGCTCCGGTTTATTGCGCAGGGCATCGCCGAGTTTTTCTCTGGCTTGCGTCCACTGGGGACGAGGTTCCTTCAGAGTCACCGCAATATTGTGGGCACATTCCAGACTCTTATAAATCGAGCTACACCCTGTTACCAACGCATCGCATTTCGGCTCACTGTCACCATCCACCGCCCAGTGAATGTCACCATGGCGGGTCTGCAGAGACAGAACAAATTCTATAGCCCGATCGACAGTGGGCCACATAGCCTGCAGAAACTCATCATCTTGATTAATTAGATAGTGGTGCCACACGCCCACCGCAAAATAGGCGACGAAGTTGGTTTCACGCCGCTGCAAATTGTCAATTGTTTGACCGCGGTAAGAGGCCCACCAGCTACCATCATCCAATTGCAAACCCGCCAACCACTCGTAAGCGCGTTTTGCGGCTTCGTGCTCGCCGCCAATGGACAGGCCCATCGCCGCTTCCACGTGATCCCACGGATCGGTATAGCCTCCATCAAACCAGGGAATTTCGCCGCTTGGACGTTGCACATCGAGAATAAATTGCACCGTTGGACGCAAAAATTCTCCCGGAAATAACCCGCGACTTAGATACAAACCGGTCACGACAACGCCTCCTTACGAAAGTACATCACAACACTCTTGCCCATTATGGGGTTGAGCACACGCTCCAAGATGCGCGTAAAAGCCGGGCGATCCATCAGATCCCAAACCAAAAATCGGTGATACTGTGCAACCCACCAATTTTCCTCTTTGTTGTCCCACACCAGGCACTGTAACCACCAGTAGGGTGCATGTAAGGCGTGCGCCCAATGTCGATGAAGATGGTTAAAGCCCAGATTTTCTATTTCGCCGCGTAACTTCCGGGCGCGAAAAATACGCAAGTGCCCACCGACGACCTGATGATAAGCGTCGCTAAGCGCCCAACAGATTTTTTCAGGCCAAGTGCGAGGAACGCTGGCGCAGAACAAACCACCGGGTTTTAAAACTCGCTCAATTTCCTGAAGTGCCCCCTGATAATCTGGGATATGTTCCAATACCTCTGAACAGATGACTTTATCGAAGGTGTTGTCCGCAAAGGGCAAGGCCAGTGCATTGGCCGAGGACAATCCAAAAGACTTCGCAGCGTTTTCGGGCTGATTGAAATCTTCAAATTTCTCTCGCGTGGTTTGCAAATCATTCAAAGACAAATCAACGCCCACCGACTGAACATCACCCTCAACGTAGGCAGATATCACGTGTCGACCCTCGCCACAACCGAGGTCCAGCACCACGTCGCCCGAATCCAGGGGGAAAAAACGAAAATCAACCGTTTGCATCTTGTAAAACCTGCTCGTAATACTCTGTCATTTGCCTGGCACACACCTGCCAACAAAACTCTTCCAAAATGCGGGCGCGCCCGGCTAACGAAAGCTCAGCTTGTCGCTGGGGATCTTCCAGCAAATCGGCAATCGCCTGTTCCAGAGCTCTAACGCTTTTGGCCGGTACTATTATGCCCGCTTCGCCAACCACCTCTGGAAGCGCACCGCCATCACTGGAGACGACCGGCACACCGCAGGCCATCGCCTCACCGGCGGGAAGTCCAAAACCTTCGTATACCGAGGGAACAACTGCGATTGTAGCCTCCGCGTAATAGCGCACCATTTGTTCCGTGCTAATGCCGCTCACAAATTTAACCTTGTCAGCTATTCCCAGAGACTTGACCAGCCGCTCAGTTTTACCACCGGGCTGTGGCTTGCTTACCAGCAGCAATTCAAGATCGGGATAAGTGTCCAACAACCTCGCATAAGCTTTCAGCAAATAGCGCAGACCTTTCAGTGGCGCATCCGCAGAGGCGGTGGCCATTAGCATTCGCGAGCGGCGCTCGATTTCGGGTAGCGGCCTGAATTCATCGGTATCGATGCCGTTGTGCACCAGGCTTATGCCAGCGGGCTGAATTCCAAAGTCCGCCGCAATATCCTGCCGTGAACAATCGGAAACCGTGACAATATTGTGCAGCTTTTTGACCACTTTTTTCTGCATGTTCAAAAAAGAGTGCCAGCGCCGAATCAGCAATCGTTCATGCCAGCTTCGAGCCGCTTTCAAAGCGATGCGCAAATCATTGGTGATCGGATGATGCAAGGTTGTCACCAGAGGAATCCCCATGTCCTGCAGCTGCAACATACCGAAGCTCAAGCTCTGATTGTCATGGACCAAATCATAATTGTGCCCGTGCTGTTTCAAATACTTCACAGCGCGACGGCCAAAGGTATAAGGCTCGGCAAACCCACCGGTCAGTTTGCTAGTCCACTCAATAATGTTAGTCCAGGTACGCAGGTGATGAAGGCGCAGGGAACCCAAGCCGTTTTCGAATAAATCGAGACTGGGTAACTCTATCAACCTCACCCGGGAATCCAGATGCGGATAGGGCGGACCAGAAATCACATCAACTTTGTGTCCCGCCTCCACCAAAGCCTTACTGAGGTATTTAAGGTAAACGCCCTGTCCACCGCCGAAAGGTTGGCTGCGGTATCCCAGCAGGGCAATTCGAAGGGATCTACTCGGCAGGGGATGCTCGCCTGAAGTCTGCTCGGGCACCGAATTGAGATCCACAGCTACGGCTGTGGCCCTTTGAATGGGGTCAGAATGCCTGATGGGGTCGTCCTCTTGGTTTGTTGCGAAAGGTCTGATTAAAACGGAATTCATGCGAGCAGGCCGGCACACACGATGTTCAGTCGTGCCAAACACCTAATAAAAGGGGCTAGATTTTAATCAGTTGGACAAAAAAAAGCCAGCCCGGACAAATGCTATTCATACTGGCCCAGCACCGCTTCAGTATCGTAACTTTTGCCTAGAGCTGCGTATAATGTCCCCTTCTCAAACACAGGATTTGAGCTCGATGAGCGGCACTCTACCCTACAAAGGCATTATTCTGGCTGGCGGCTCCGGCACTCGGCTACACCCTCTGACAAGCACTGTCAGCAAGCAATTAATGCCTATTTACGACAAACCGATGATCTACTACCCGCTGGCCACGCTCATGTTGGCCGGCATTCGAGACATCCTGCTGATCACCACCCCGAGAGACCAGGGAGCCTTTAGCGAATTGTTGGGCGATGGCAGCCAGTGGGGATTGAACCTGAGCTATACGATCCAACCCAGTCCCGATGGACTGGCTCAAGCATTCATACTAGGTGAAGAATTTATCGGCAAGTCCCCAGCCAGTTTGGTGCTAGGAGACAATATTTTCTATGGCGGTGGTTTTAGCAAGAAACTCAAGAGTGCGGCAAGTAGAGACAAAGGCGCATCGGTCTTCGCCTACTACGTTCAGGACCCAGAGCGCTATGGAGTTGTTAGTTTTAATACCAATGGAACAGCGCTGGATATAGAGGAAAAACCTACCGAACCAAAATCCCATTACGCTGTCACTGGTTTGTATTTTTACGAAAACGACGTGGTAGATATTGCCAAGAGTATTAAGCCGTCACCCAGAGGCGAACTGGAAATTACCGATGTGAACAAAGTCTACCTGGAGCGCGGCGATTTACAGGTAGAGTTAATGAGCCGCGGCACCGCCTGGCTCGACACTGGAACTCACAACTCGCTGCTCGATGCCGCCAATTTTATTCGCGTGGTAGAAGAGCGTCAGGGATTGAAAATCGCCTGTCCCGAAGAAGTGGCCTATCGCATGGGGTATATCTCTGCCGAGCAACTGCTGGCATTGGCGGCGCCACTGGAAAAAAGTGGCTACGGCAAATACCTCAAGAACTTGCTCAATGATGTAGGGGTGGTACTCGATGAAGTTTGAGCAAACCCCACTCGAAGGTGCTTTCCTAATTGAGCCCAAGGTATTTGGCGATGAACGCGGATTTTTTATGGAGAACTGGAACGCTCAAACATTTCGCGAGGCCGGACTGGATCTCGATTTCGTCCAGGACAATCGCAGCCGGTCTGAACAGGGTATTCTGCGAGGCATGCACTATCAGACCCAGCACACACAGGGAAAGCTGGTCAGCGTCAGTGCAGGAGAAGTCTTCGATGTCATCGTCGACTTGCGGCAATCATCACCTACTCTGGGTCAGTGGTTCGGCGCTTTGCTTAATGAGCAAAACCACCGAATGCTTTGGGTACCTCCAGGATTTGCTCACGGCTTTTACGTGTGTTCTGACTACGCTGATTTTGCCTACAAGTGCACCGACTTTTACCATCCCAAAAGCGAAGTCTCGCTGGCTTGGGACGATCCAACAGTGAATATCGATTGGCCGCTTTCCGACTCACGATCACCGCAACTGTCGGCGAAGGATTTACAGGGCCGGGCATGGGAAAACATTCCGCTGTTCGACTAGGCCGTGTAAAACTAATCCGGTAGCAAAGGCCTCCACCAGTCCTCCGAGCTTAAAAACCAGTCGATAGTTTTTCCCAGACCTGTTTCAAAACTCTCATGCGGGTTATAGCCGAGTTCGCCGGTGATTTTTCCCGCGTCGATGGCATATCGCCAATCGTGGCCTGCGCGGTCGGTGACGAACTCAATCAAGTCGGCAGACCGTCGCCCATTCGCTCCCGGAGCTTCGGGAAATCGTTCGTGCATCGCCGGGTCGGCGGCAAATCGCTCGTCCAACTGTTCACACAATAAATGGACGATATCGAGATTGTTCCACTCATTATTGCCGCCGATATTGTAAACCTCGCCGACAACTCCCTTGGCAAGAATCAAATCGATTCCGCGACAGTGATCCTCCACATAGAGCCAATCTCGAATATTACTACCGTCGCCGTAGACCGGCAGTGGCAGGCCGCGAAGAATATTGGTGATGCACAGCGGTATCAGTTTTTCCGGGAAATGGTAGGGCCCGTAATTGTTGGAACAATTGCTAGTCGTAACCTGAAGCCCATAGGTGTGTAAGTAAGCGCGGACTAAATGATCAGAAGCTGCTTTGCTCGCAGAGTACGGGGAATTGGGTTCATATTTTTGTTCCTCGTGAAAACCTGGCGCATCCGTCGCCAGTGATCCATACACTTCATCGGTAGATACGTGATGAAAACGGTGCGGGACTGGCTCCTCACCACTAAGCCAAACTGAACGGGCAGCCATCAACAAGGCATGTGTGCCAAGCACATTGGTTTCTATAAATGCATCGGGGCCGCTAATGGATCGATCGACATGAGATTCAGCTGCGAAGTGCACGATAGTGTCGATCTCGTGCGTTCGAAGCGCAGCTTCTACCACCTCTGCATCACAGATGTTGGCCTGCACAAAAGTAAAATTTGGCGTGTCGAGCAGTGCTGATAAGTTTTCAAGATTCCCGGCGTAAGTAAGGGCATCGTAAGCGACTATCTTGTCCTGGGGATGCTGCTCCGCCCAGTAGTGAACAAAATTGGATCCGATGAAACCAGCGGCTCCGGTAACAAGCAGGCTATTACTCATTCTCTGTTTCCTTGAGTTGTTTAAGCATAGATCGCAGCTGTATTCTCCAGTGCACGCCCTGCAACTGAAAATCCTGCCAACTACGGGTTTTGTCGAGCACACTATAGTGCGGCCGCTCGGCCGGTGTGGGGTATTCGGCTGCCGAAATAGGAACAATGTTAGTCTGCGTTGAGAGTAAGCCCAGACCGCTGGCCTCTTCATAAATTGCCAAGGCAAAATCATACCAACTGCAAACACCAGCGTCGGACCAATGATAGATTCCGGACAGCTGGGTCTGCTCAGACGCCGCCCAAATGGCCAGTGCGAGACCTCGCGCCCAGGTGGGCGTGCCCACCTGATCCGCCACCACGCTCAATTCATCTCGTTCAGCCATCAGACGCAGCATGGTTTTTACAAAATTACTCCCGAAGCAAGAGTACACCCAACCTGTTCGAATAATTAAAGCCTCGGGCAAATATTCCCGAACGGCGCGTTCTCCATCCAGCTTAGTTCTGCCATATTCTCCTATCGGATTCGGAACGGATTCCGGTTTGTACGGCCGGTTCGATTCGCCGTCAAAAACAAAATCTGTGGAGACATGAATGAGCCGCGCTCCCGACATCCCACACGCTTTGGCAAGAATCCCCGGTGCGGTTTCATTGATCCGGGCAGCATTATCCCGATCCGATTCGGCTTTATCCACTGCTGTGTAGGCGGCGGCATTAATTACCAGTATCGGCTTCTCCCTTTTCAGGATCGCACCCACTGCCTCACTGTCGCAGATATCCAGCTGCGATCGAGTGAGACCAATACACCGAGTTTCTGCGTTTGCAGTGAGAACCAGCTCGCGGCCCAACTGTCCTCCCGCTCCGGTAACAAGAACGGTTTGCGTCATGAGTTCACCTGAAGCATAGTGGCGGCCAGCCGCGGCAGTGGTATCATTTCGATGCCGTTGAACGAGTAGCCAAACAGAGTTTATTTCGTGTTGTCACATTCTTCTTCCAAGTCAATGCATTGGGCCCCCAACGCCCTTCTGGACTATCGGATTATTTTTGCCCTGAGCTGTTTGTTGTCGGTGTGGCTTATCCTCATAGATCCGATTATAAACCGCGATGGTATCTTATACTTACGCACCGCCGATGCCTATCTGCAAGGTGGCATTGGAGCCGGCCAGTCGCTTTTTGACAGGCCTATTCTTCCCATCAGCTTTGCGCTGCTTCACAAGGTAACAGGCATCCCGCTGCTGTATAGCGGTTTGATACTGACCACGATCTTCTATGCACTTTTATGCGTGGGATTTGTCGCTACCATTCGAGTAATGGGCGGCGATCGCAGAGTTCAGATTATTGCAGCCATTATTATACTTTCCCACCCCATGTTGAACCACTCGCGCTCGTCTATTATGCGTGACCCTGCCTACTGGGCATTTTCTATATTGGCATTCCGAGAGTTACTGCTATTCGCCCGCACGCCGGAGTTTAAATATCAGCTGCGTTGGCTGCTGTTTATCGCCATGGCCACGCTGTTCCGTTTTGAAGCCTTGTTTTTCGTAATTCTCGCGCCTTTCACCCTGCTTGTTGCCGCAGATCGTGGAACTCGCGGGCGTATGTGCGCACGCCTCGCTCCACTGGTGCTTATTGCGATAGTCACTTTACTGCCACTGGTGCTTTTCGCTCAGAGCTCGCTGGCAGAAGAGGAATCGATGTTTCCCGACATCGGCAGATACGTCAGGCAGTTATTTGCCGTGCCGCAAGATTTCGCGGTATTAGCAGCTAAAGCAGCTGAAAACTGGCTGACGTTCACGTCAACAGAGGATGCTAGCTTTGCAGTCATCGGGGGTCTTACCGCCATATTGGGAGTTAACATGTTCCGCTCCCTGAGCTGGCCCTATGTGGGTGTAATGATCTGGGGGACATCCGAAAATTTATTAGACCGTATCAGCCCGCGAGACCGAAGGCTTATTAACTCGCACTTGATCATTTGCCTCCTGTACCTGAGCCTGTTTCTGCTCACTAAACGTTTTATGCTTGAACGCTATGCCAATATATTCACTCTTTACATTCTTCTGTACGTTCCGTTTCTACTCAATGCTCTGTGGTCGAAAGGAAAAAAAGGCGGCGGCAAATTTCTGGTGACACTGCTGCTATTTGGTTTCTGTGTTGACTCACTGACCAATCGCGACTATGAAAAAGCCTATGTTAAAGAGGCCACCCAGTGGATGGTCGAAAACACGGAGGAGGACGTTAGCCTCGTTACCAACAGCGCTTATTTCGCCTACTTCAGCAAAAGGAAATTCGAGTGGGGAGACAGAGCCTATCTCTTTACCATCGCAGATTTAGAAGCGGAGCCAGAGAGATGGCAAAATACCGAGTATCTGACGATGTTAGTCAAGAAACGTCACGTTCCTCAGTGGCAGGCATTTTTGGCCAAAAACTCACTTGAAGAACTGGCGGTCTTCGAGGGTCACAGAACCGGGCAGGTCAGTATTGTGAAAATTGGTACTGATAATGAGTGACCATGAATGATGACCATGGCTGCCGTTTGCTGTTTACTACTTAAGCGCTAAATTATCGAGATATTTGCCAGGAGACTCACCGCTATCAGTGGAACAGAGCCAACAGAAGAACAGCTGCATCAATGGGCACAAAGTCTGGGAGACGAGCGTCTACCCGAGGGTTGGGATGTCGTAAACAGCTCGAAAATGGCGCGCGTCGCGTTTCATCGGGAGTACGGAATATACTACAAGGAGTTTTTCCCTCGCAGCCCCATCGAAAAGCTCAAGGCGATGATCAAAGGCAGCAGAGCCACACGCGCGAGATTGAACAGCGAGGCACTTTTGCTCGCGGGTTTTGACGCTCCACAAAACATCTGCTGGGGAACGCTTGAAGGTTCCCGAGAATATCTTTTTACCTATGCGGTTCCCGGGTCCGGTATTACACACTGGTTGCGAAACCAGTTGTCTGCACGAGATTCATCTACTCTGAAAAAGCGACGGCAATTATTGCGAGAACTGGGCGTTTTTATCGGCAGGATGCACGCCACCGGTTTCGTCCACGGTGATTTACGATCGAGCAATGTCTTGGCCGTGGAGCACGCAGACAGATTTCAGTTTTCTCTGATTGATAACGAGCGCAATGTCAGGCAAAGCCCGCCTACGGGAAAGCAGCTGCTAAAAAACATAATGCAATTGAATATGCTGTTTCCCAGCGATTTAACCCGCTCAGATCGGCTTCGATTCTTTAGGGCATGGCACAGTCAAATGCGAGACCTGACAAAAATTGAAGCACAAATACTGGGGGTGGAGGCTTACAAATGGGCATGTCGCCGTCTTCAGGCGAAGCGACAAAACTCAGTGTGATTCACTCACCTTTCGAATCGTTTTGGCCGGTACTCCGCCAACCACGATGTGGCTGGCGACATCCTCAACCACTACCGCACCTGCGGCAACCACAGACCCACGCCCGATAGTTACACCTTGGCAAATAATGGCTCCGCCACCGATCCACACTTCGTCCTCGACAACAATCGGCCTAGTTGAAGTTCCACGACCTTTCCCAGCAATATACTCCAATCCATGACTGGCGGTTTCGAACATAACACGCGGCCCAATTTGAACATTTTCTCCAATAGTGACCGTCGCGCCAGGGACCCCGAACCTAACCCCCGTATTTATAAAGGTACCCTCGCCAATCTCGATATTTTGAGCTCCGCCGATGGGGCGAATAGTTAGGTCCCCCCAAATCGTGCATTTACCTAAAATCTTCACACCCGCTGCTTTTAAAAAAAGATAGCGAAAGCGATCAAACAGGCCGAGCCTGGGCAGATAATTGGCCATCGCCAGGAAAAAAAACTCTCTCATTTCATGCTGACCCAGGAGATCCGGTAATGGTGGAAACACTAACACAATAGTCGAGCGCAAAGATCAACTATTGCACTTCGTACCCATCATTAAAACGCGTACACTTATTGTTCTGCTAAACGGACTGTTTTTACAACATAGGTTAACCCACACTTGAAGCGCTTACACATTGTCGGATGTCCACGAAGCGGGACCACTTTATTGATGGAGTTGATGGCAACCTGTTTTCGGAGCAGCGGCTACTGCGCTCATGAGATGAGTATTTTCGAAACCGTGGAACAAACAGGGGATGTCTATTTTAGCAAACAGCCCAATGATATTAAGCAGTTGGGACACATCTTCGCCCGAGACGATACTCTCCACATCATTTACATGGGACGCGATCCGCGTGCAGTTATAACCAGCAAGCACAAAGCATCACCGGATCAGTATTTTTGTAACTATCGTGTGTGGAGCGAATGCGACCAGGCCTCCCAACGCTATGCTGGCCACCCCCGTTTCTTACCGCTGCGCTATGAGGATTTGGTGGATCGGCCAGATGCCTTGCAGGACCTTATCAAAGCTCACTTCGATTTTTTAGACTACCGACATCCCTTCAGTGAGTATCAGAACTTTGCCGCGCCCTCCGAAGCTGCCAGTAGAGCGATGAATGGGTTGCGCGAAGTCAATAAAGCTAGCCTGGATAAATGGCGAGAGCATTTGCCCCACCTGGCTATGCAGCTCCGCCTTCACCCGGAACTTGCCGACGACTTGATTCGGCTGGGTTATGAATCAGACAGAGACTGGCTTGTGGAATTGGAGGGGGTTAAGCCGAGAAGCTATCCGTGCAGGTATCCGGAAAGAAAGGCTTATCTGAAAGAATGGGAGAAAGGTCTGCGGGTATATTTGAAGTCTCGTCGCTATCTGAAGCAAAGAAAACTGTTGTAGCGAAAATCGCTAACCTGGCAGCAACAACGCGAACCATTCGAAAAAGCTACGGTGTCATACCCATAAGCAAATGCCCTCGCGGACCGTATTTTTTTAGGTGACGTGCGCGAAGACGATTAAGAATCGGCAGAGTATGCTTGGTAACTTCCCGCTCTTGCAATCCGGTAGCGGCGATATAGGCCTGCATAGAACGTCGATAGCTTTCCACAGGAGCAGCCATATCCTCCGCGTTCAAGGTGAAACGCGCAATATCGCGATATCGTCTCTTACTGTTTTGACTCAGTTCTCCAACCGCTTCCAAATCTACCAGGTAGATGTCAGATTCGGCCAAGAGCAAATTGCTCCACTTAAAGTCACCGTGAAAAAAACCCATGGTGTGCAGCTTCGCAAGAGAGCGACCCGCTAGTTCCCAGCACTTGTGATCGGCGGAGGCCTGACCCCGATCCCAAAGGGTTTGCAAATCCACCGCTTGGTTTATCGCCTCGGTCAACAATAACAATCCATGTTTGGCAAGCACGCAGGTATAGGGCCTGGGGACCAAAATATCACTGTTTAAAAGAACCCGTGCCTTGGAGTAGCTTTTGGAACCCCGGCTGAGTCCGGCTTTAAACCACAGACGTTGTTGCCAGGATTCTATCGGATAGTATTTTAGATAGCATGTCTCGCCATCCAGATCGACCAGCCCAACCAGGGTTCCGGAAGTTTCTTTGATTATTTCAAGATTGCGCTTGGCCCAGGAAAATGCGGGGAGAGACGATCGTTCAATATGCTTAGACAGCTTCTGTCCCCAGGAGTCCCCTGCAAGCACCCGAAGATTTTCTTCACTCACGAGCTAGCCCCCAGAACGATCGGCGGTGGTTCAACGCCATGCTCCTTGCGATACAGCCGCTCGGCGTTCTTTGCCACTTGATGCCAAAAATTCAGATCGGCTCCCAGCGCGGCTCTCAATCCACCATCGTTGTAATGGCGCATAAAGCGCAATAAATCTCGATGGCTCAATCCGCAATTCATTGCCGAAAAGTACAACCCGCCCAAATCTTTGAGCAACCAACGCCTCGGTGTTTTTCGACGAATTTGAGCTCTGTGCAAATCAATCAAATAACATTTCGGATCGCTACGCGCCAAACTGTGTTCATCGAGGTGAAAATGACAAATGTAGAAATCGCGATGATTGATACCCGCACCGTGCATTCGCCTGGCGCTCTCGGCAAGCTTGCGCAACAATTTCAGGCGCACCGAAAATGCCGGAGGCTTATCTTTCCAATCCGCGCAGTAATTCTCAAGACTCACCGTACCGACCAGGTCTTCAGTCACAATCACGGATTTGAGCCTGGCCGGATTGATACCTTCACAGCTATAAGCAGCCACTGACATGGTATCAACACCCAATCGGTTTAGAGCGTTCACGGCGTCATACTCATTGCGCGCACTCAATACCGGCAGACGCAACTGCAGCAGATTTTTCAATATTTCAGTCCAACCCACACCCGAATGTATTTTCAGGAAATAGGATTCGCCGGCCCTGTCGAACCTCAGGGTTTTACGACCTTCCTTACTGCGATAGATATCCCTAGGCTGTGCTTTGTTGGCAATTTCCGCAGCCCAGGTAAAGACATTTTCTTCGGAGATTTCCTCCGAGAAATCATCTCGCAGGTATACGCCTCTCACGCGACGGATTCCTTCTGTGCAATAAAACCCTCTATCAACTGCGCTCCCGTACTGTGCATGGAATAAAGATCCTGCTCCTGTGCATAGCGCAGAGCATTTTCACGGCAGCGCGTGTGAAAGCCTGTACCGAGAGATTGTTCAACGGCTCGATCCAAATCTTGCTGTTGATAGGGTGCGCTCAACACCACACCAGCATCGGCTTGTGCAATGTGATGCGCATAGCCACAGACATCGGTAACCAACACCGGCAATCCGGCAACCAGGGCTTCAAGTAAGACGATACCCGCCGCCTCATCTTTCGCCGGGTGCACCAATGCATCCGCAGCCAGCAATAACTCGGGTATATCATCTCGTCCGCCCAGAAATTCGATTCGATCGGCCACCTTCAAGCGAGTAGCCAGTCGACGAAAGCGTGTCTCCTTATCTTGACCGACGATAAGTAGACGAATGTTTTTCTCGGTCACGTTCGAATCAATATTAGCCAGGGATTGAATTGCTCGATCCAGTCCTTTTTTTATGAACCCCGATCCCACAAACAGCAATACATGATCGCAGTCTGTAAACCCGAGAGCCCTTCGCTTGTTTTGACGACGCTCCGCAAAATCCAGCGGCGCCTTGCGATTCATTGATATTCCCGGAGGCAGCATATGCATACGCTCTTCGGATGTGCCGTAGAAATGCTTGAACTTGGCTTTTTCTGTTTCAGAAATAAGTAGGATTTGAGTATCGCTCTGGTCGCCAAACACCGCTCGTTCATAGGCAGAAAAATGCCGAAATCGAGTGCCGAGCCGATACCACCAGCTGCGCTCGTTAAATGCCTTATCGAGATAACAGGAATCTGCCGCATAGTAGACATCCAAGTCAGGCATTTTATTGAAACCGACCACACCGTCCACCGGATCTGTAGCGAGGTCAGACCGGACCCACCGGGAAAAACGGACATTGCGTCTGTGATTGCTGAAAGCCGATACTGGCACCTGCCGCAGATCAGCGCCTGCCATAGGCTCACCCTGCCATGAAATATAGTACACGCGGCAGTGATGGCCAAGCGCTTGAGACTCTTCCACAAATCGCCGGAAGTCTCGTTGCATGCCGCCATAGGGAAAATATTTATAGAGTAGGAAGGCCAGCCGCATTTTTATTTCTGCTCCGACAATAATTCTAGGAGAGCGCTACAAACCTCTTGGGCACGAATTGATTCCATCATTACCTCTGGGTCAGTGGTATCCGCAACACTGACAGGTGATGCGACATGCACCTGATTGTGTCCATAGGCTCCGATCAGATCAATGTCGGTCGGTCCGTAGAGCGAAACAGTGGGAACATCCAGGGCGGCGCTCAAATGGGCCAAGCCAGTATCAACAGCAACAACGCCATCCACCTCCATCAGCATGCTGGCCAGCCCCAACAAGTTGAGCTTCGGCAGCACTTCCGCATTGTTTACACTGCCCGCAATGTGATCAGCGCGTTGTCGCTCTTTCTCACTTCCCCAGGGCAACCACAGCTTAAAGTTTTTTGCTTCGAGCAGTCGCGCAAGCTCAATCCAATGATCGACAGGCCACAATTTTTCTGCTCTGGCTGTGCCGTGAAAAAATAGCAAACTGGCAGGCAGTTTATCGGAGCCATATTTTAAGTTCGACCTCACACCATAATCACCTTGGCTAGTGGGTATCGGATAGTTCAGGGACTGCGCAAACAACATCCGCGTGCGCTCGACGGCGTGCAATTTCTTCGGCACGGCAATGGCATGATGATAGAAAAGACTGGCGAGTTGCTCGCGCACCGAGCGCTTGTCCATGCCGTAACGGGGTGCATTGACCAAGCGCGCAACCATAGCGCTCTTAAGCAAACCCTGAGCATCAATGACCAGATCGTATTGCCTGCGCCCGATACTAGTGCGAAATTTTTTCCACTCGGGCCCGCGGAAATTTTTCATCGGTTTCTTGCGCCAACGCCGCAGCGCTATTGGAAAAACTCTATCTACGGCGGGATGCCAGGCTGGAATCTCCGCGAACGCCTCTTCGACAACCCAGTCAAAACGAATACCGGGTATTGCAGCCACAGCGTCGTTAAGGGCCGGCAGTGTGTGAATCACATCACCCAGGGAGGACATTTTGACGATTAAAACTCTCACAGGATCCGTCCTTGTGCCAAAAGCGTCTCAAATTTTGCGATGACTTCTTCAGGATTGGTATCACGCATACAACGATGATGCCCCAAGGGACACTCGCGCTCGAAACATGGGGCGCAGTCGATGCCGGGAATCACGGTAGCAGATTGCGCGCTTAAAGGGGGTGTAAACGTCGGCGAGGTCGCTCCATAAATGACCAGCACGGGTCGCTGTAATGCACTGGCGATATGCATAAGGCCTGAATCATTACTTAGCACTGCCGTAGCCATGGAGAGAAGATCAACAGCTTCGGCCAGTTCTGTGCGGCCGGCTAGATCTTTACAGTCATCGTTCTGCCGACATGCGCTGTGAATCTGGCCGGTAACTTCGCTGTCCTTGGCCGAACCAAACAACGCGATTTGCCAACCCAACGATAAAAAATGTCCAGCGACCTGACCATAATACTCCGCCGGCCAGCGCTTGGCGGAACCAAATTCTGCGCCGGGACAGAGAGCCAGGATCGGCCTGCTACCATCGATATCAAATTTTTTCGCACAGTGGGCCACCTTATCAGCATCCACTTCCAAACTCGGGGCGGGTAAATCAGCCGGCAAAGCGTCATCGGGTTCCTGACCGAGGGCAACAAATCTCTGTACCATGAGAGGGAGCTTATCCTCATCAAGAATGCGCATATCATTCAGCACGCCGAAACGCATTTCTCCACGCCAGCCAGTGCGCTTAGGAATACGCGCGATAAACGGAGCGAGTGCAGACTTAAAGGAATTGGGTAAAAGTATGGCCTGGTCGTATTGCCGTTCGCGAAGTGCTCGACCCAGTTTACGCCGTCGGCCAAGGCCCAGTTCACCATGCCCGATAGGCTTAATGAGCGCGTTGGAAACCTCTGGCATCCGCTCCAGGAGCGGCTCACTCCAAGGCGGCGCAAGTACATCGATGGAGACATCGGCCCGAGTATTTTTAAGAAAGATATACAAGGATTGAGACATAACCATGTCGCCGACCCAAGCTGGACCAACGACAAGAATTTTCTCAGCAGCATCGCTCACGGGGAACTACAGTGACGAACAGTCATTGCTCCACCTCGGACTGAGTTAAGCGACCGGCGCCAACCACTGCGGATTTTGCGGGCGAGCACCTCGAACCGAATCAAAATACATGGCTTGAAGTTTTTCCGTTACAGGGCCACGAACACCTGTGCCAATCGTTCGGCCATCGACTTCTCTGATAGGCACGACTTCAGCAGCAGTACCGGTAAAAAAGGCTTCATCGGCAATATAAACTTCATCGCGGGTAATGCGTTTTTCAGAAATCGTGTATCCCAACTCTTCAGCCAGCGCAAAAACGGTAGCGCGAGTAATTCCGTCCAGACAAGAAGTGAGATCAGGCGTAAAGATTTTGTTGTCGCGCACAATGAACACATTTTCTCCGCTACCTTCAGCAACGTAGCCCTCATTGTCCAGCATCAACGCTTCTTCAGCGCCACCGTCCAGTGCTTCCTTCAGCGCCAACATCGAGTTTATATAGTTGCCATTGGCCTTGGCTTTGCACATGGTGATATTCACGTGGTGGCGGGTGTACGAGGAGGTTCGCACTTTAATACCGCGATGCATCGCCTCGGGATCCATATAAGATGGCCATTCCCAAGCTGCAACCATCACATGAGTTTTCAAGTTGTCGGCGCGCAAGCCCATTCCTTCGGAGCCGTAGAAACACATGGGCCGCAAGTACCCCTCTTCCAAACCGTTCAATCGCACAACATCTTTTTGGGCTTGATTTAAAGTCTCTTTGTCGAAAGGCATATCCATGGTCAATATGTGGGCTGAACGAAACAAGCGATCAGTGTGCTCTTTAAGTCTAAAAATACAGGTGCCATGCTCCGCGGTCTTATAGGCTCTTACGCCTTCGAAAACCCCCATCCCATAATGAAAGGTGTGGGTTAACACATGCACTTTCGCTTCGCGCCAGGGAACCATTTCCCCATCTAGCCAAATAGTGCCATCGCGATCGGCCATGTTCATCTTTCTACTCCTTACTGGGATGATCTTTGTCGGTTTTTAATTCTTGCTCATCGGTGACAAACAGCTTGTCCCACGCAGAACGCACGGCGCTCCTATACTCCGCATACTCTTGCGCGTCCACCACATCGGGCTGCTGTTGCAGAGACAATTGATGGGCGGCGGAACGGTAGGCAATATACGCTTGCGTGAGGACATTACACAGCTGCGGATCAAACAAGCCTTCCTGTGCCAGCGTCTCCAGTATTCGCACGTTATCAGACCATCGGGTCAGCTCTGGGAACTCGTGAGACCAAGCCAAGACGGCGTATTGCACCATAAATTCAATATCTACGATACCTCCGGCGCCCTGTTTTAACTGAAATTCGCCACTTTGCAAATCCTCGTGTGCCATCAGATGGCCACGCATTTTTTCCCGCATCTGACAAACATCTAAAGCCAAAGTGGTGTTGTCTCGTCGTTCGCTCAAAACCTGATGGCGAACAAGCCCTACCTGCTCCGCGATTTCAGGATCTCCCGCCACCCATCTGGCTCGCACCAAAGCCTGATGCTCCCAGGTCCAGGCAGACTCGCGTTGATAACTGGCGAAAGCACCGGTGGTAGCGACCAACATGCCGGAATTTCCCGAGGGACGAAGCCGCATATCGACCTCATAGAGTTGGCCTGCCGCCATTCTCGTATCAAGAATATGGATAATCTTCTGGCCTAGTCGCGTGTAAAAGACAGTATTGTCGATACTTCGCTCACCATCGGTAGAGCCGCCTTGCATCGTGTTGTAGACAAATACCAGATCCAAGTCTGAGCCATAACCCAATTCGATGCCGCCGAGTTTTCCATAGCCGAAGATGGCGAAACCGCTTCCGCTACGCTCTCGTTCAGGTTCACCGTATTTAGAACTCAGATCCGCCCAAGCAACGGCGATGGCCTGCTCGAGAATCACCTCGGCAATCCAGGTTAGCTTGTCACTAACTTTCATGAGGGGCAGCCGTCCCCCGATCTCGCTGGCAGCGACGCGCAGCACATGGGATGCCTTAAAATACCGCAGGGCATCCATTTGCGCCTCCAAATCGTCCTCTTGAAGCCGGGCAACCTGCTGCCGAAGTTCTTGCTGCAAAAGCGACTTGTCTGGAGCACTGTATAAACTCGACCTATCGAGAAGCTCATCGAGCAGTACAGGGTGTTTAGCAAGTTGCTCCGCTATCCACGGACTTGCCCCACACAAGACGACAAGTTCTCGCAGTGCCTGGGGATTCTCCAGCAACAGGGCAAAATAGGCGCTGCGACGAAGAACCGCCAAGACCAACGGCAGCACACGCTCAAGCGATAAATCGGGGTTTGGGGCCGATACACACTGATTCAAAAGCTGGGGCATAAAATCTTCGAGTCGCTTTTTCCCCTCTGCTTGCAAGGTCATCACTCTCGGGCTGGACTGCAAGGCGTGCAGTAAATTCAAGGAAGAGTCGACATCCTTGAAACCAAGGTCTAGCAGATGTTCTTCAGTAAGCGTTTCACTCCAGTGCAGATCATCCACTTCGCTGGCATCTTGTTCATCAGGGGCCGCGATCAGATCTCGAAAGTGGCCCGAAACTATCTCGCGATGTTGCGATAGCTCTTGCAAGTAATCGCCCCAGCAAGAGAACCCCATGGTGGAAGCCATCGCCGCTTGGGCCAAATCGTCACTGGGCAGGGCTTGAGATTGCTTGTCAGCATAACCTTGTATCGCGTGCTCGCTGTCGCGCAGGAAAAGATAAGCAGTACGCAGCTGCTCTACAACCTCTTCCGGTAAACATCCTAAATGGGCACATTCGGTCAACGCTGAAAGTAATTCCCGTTGCTGTAGACCCAGATCTCTTCCGCCACGGATAAGCTGAAAGCACTGTGCAATAAACTCAACCTCGCGAATGCCTCCGTGACCCAGCTTCACATCCCGCTCTAGGTTTCTGCGTCTCACCTCGGCGTTAATCATCTGCTTCATACCACGCAGACTTTCTATCACTCCAAAGTCAACATAACGCCTGAATACAAAGGGCCGCAGCGTGTCCATCAGGATCGCAGCTTGCTGCGGGTCTCCCGTTATGGGCCGCGCTTTTATGAGTGCATAGCGTTCCCAATCGCGTCCCTGCAATTGGTAGTACTGTTCAAGGGCAGAGAAATTGTGAGCCAGCGCACCGCTGTCTCCATAGGGGCGAAGACGCATATCAACTCGAAATACAAAACCATCGGCCGTGTTTTGATCCAGAGCGGAGATCAGCGCCTGACCCACTTTGGCAAAGAACTGCTCATTACTAATCGGCTTGGTCGCGTGATCGGTTTGACCCCCTTCGGGATAAACAAATATCAGATCGATATCTGAGGACACGTTCAGTTCGCGAGCACCCAGCTTGCCCATAGCCAGAACGATAAGTTGCTGGTAAGTGCCACTTTCGCTGCCCAGAGGACGCCCCAAGCGTTCCTCAAGATCACTTTGAACACACTGTAATGCCTGCGCTACACAAGCCTCGGCCAACAGTGAGGTATCTCGAATGGTCTCGCGTGTGTCCGCGCTGCGGCACAAGTCACGCCACACTATTCTGAGCATATGATATGCGCGAAAACCTCGCAAAACCGCAGCTAAGTCGTCGCCACGTTCTGCGAGTAGGCCACGAAGTGCAACTTTGAAACCAGAATCTCCCATGGATTCATGCAACACGTTGTCAGCCAGCAGCTGTAAAAACAGCTCGGGATTTCTCTGAATCAGATCTGCGGCAAAGGGACTGTAAGCCAGGATTCGCGTCAGCTGCTCGGCGGTGATCGGAGTCAGTAAGCGCTCTACAGAGTCCGCCGTTTCGGTGCCCCAAAAATCCTGGATACGACACCAAACATTTTCAGATTCCTCAGCGAGAACTTTCGGGAGAGAGGCGCTGGTTGATTTCATGGAAAACTGTCTCAGGCGTCCAGCATAGGCGCGACGCGCATCACTTCCTCGATGGTCGTTTGCCCCTTGGCCACCCGCGCAGCACCACTTATACGCAGAGTGTGCATTCCCTCCGCCATGGCCGCCTCGCGAATTTTGGTAGTCTCTATTTGCGGCAGTATCAAACGTTGCACAGCGGGCGAACTTACCAGAACTTCATAGATACCCTGCCGGCCAGCATAGCCCGTCTCTCTGCACTTTTTACAGCCAACCGGTTTTGCCATTTTCGCTGGAGGTGTAACCTTCCATGGATGCGTGAGTTGCTTCCAGGCATCAAGGTCAATCTCTGTAAAAGCCTTGCAATCTTCGCACAAAATTCGAACCAGGCGCTGAGACATAATCCCACGAACCGTGGCCTTGATTAAATAAGAGGGAACACCGAGCTCCAACAAACGAGAGATGGAACTGGGCGAATCGTTGGTGTGTAGTGTTGATATAACCAGGTGTCCCGTGAGCGCTGCTTGTACCGCCATGTTTGCAGTCTCCAGATCACGGATCTCTCCCACCATAATAATATCCGGATCTTGGCGCATTAGAGCGCGAACTCCCGAGGAAAAATCCAAGTCGATATTGTGATTCACCTGCATCTGGTTGAAGGCGTCTTCAACCATCTCTATCGGGTCTTCGATAGTACAAACGTTCACTTCTGAGGTAGCCAGCTTGCGCAAGGTGGAATACAAGGTAGTCGTTTTACCAGAACCGGTTGGGCCTGTTACCAGCACGATGCCATTTCCCGTTGAGGTCATTCCATCCCAATTTTCCAGGTCGCGGTTTGCCAGGCCAAGCTGTGAAAAAGTTCTTTGTAAAACCTCCGGATCAAAAATACGCATAACCAGCTTTTCGCCGAAGGCAGTGGGCAACGTCGCCAGACGCAGCTCAACCTCGCTGCCGGCGGGCGTACGCGTTTTCAAGCGACCATCCTGGGGTCGCCGTTTTTCCGCCACATCCATTCGACCGAGAATTTTTATCCGGCTGGTCACCGCGGCCGCCACCTGCTGTGGCAATTCGTAAACACTGTAAAGCACACCGTCGATTCGAAAACGAACGTTGCCCACATCGCGCCGAGGTTCAACATGAATATCACTGGCTCTCTGTTCAAACGCATACTGCAGCAACCAATCGACTATGTTGACGATATGCTGATCATTGGCGTCGGGTTCTTTCATCGAACCCAAATCGAGCATGGCCTCCAGATTGGTTACCCCGGGCCCGCCGGAATCAGGTTTTCCCACAACGTGGGCACCACGCACCGACCCAGCCATGGAGTAAAATTCCGCGGTGTGACGAGAGATGTCGCGTGGATCGGCCAGAACACGTTTTATAGGCTTGCGTAGCACATGCTCCAGATTACTTTCCCATGCGCGGATAAAGGGTTCTTCGCTGGCAATTACAACTTCGTTCTCGAGAACTTCCACAGCCAGGATTTTGTGTCGCTGGGCAAAAGCCAGAGACATGACATCTGCGATTGCGCCGACGTTTATCTTCAGTGGATCAATTTGGTAAACACTCTGCCCGGTTTTATCGGACAGCCATGCCAACAGCGCATCCATGTGCAATACAGAGCCGGGTTTTGCAGCGTCCGGCAGTTTTTGCTCAGCTAAATATACTAGTGGATGGACCGCACCCGGAGCTGCGTTGCTCAGATTATTTTTGTCTGCATCGGACAACCTGCCATCGCCATTCAGATCGTGTACCAAGGTAGACACGCTGAGTTGCTGTTCCATCACCCGTTCACCAAAATTTGTCGACATAAACTGATCCAAACTGAGCTTATTTAGTAGCTTTATTGCCAAATGATGCTACCACAATGGGGCTGGTATTATTGGGCCATTGATGTGGGCAAATTCACTCAATCTCACGGTGGTTTTTTCCTGTGACAGGCCCAGTCAATGTGCATATACTGCGCCATTCTAAGAACGGAGTTTTACCATGGCGCGCGGAAACCCCCTAGGCAACCTATTTGGTCGCTCCCCTATCAAGCCCATTCAGGAGCACATGCAGGTAGCCGATCAAGCTGCTCAACTTTTGACCGCCTTTATGCAAGCCAAGATGGACGATGATTGGGATCGCGCTCAAGAGTTGTATCAAGAGATTTCGGAATTTGAGCGAGAGGCAGACAAACTCAAGCGCTCTGTGCGGCGCCATCTACCGAAAAGCCTTTTTCTACCCGTACCCCGAACCGATTTATTGGAACTGGTATCCATTCAGGATCAGGTAGCCAATTACGCCAAGGATATTGCCGGTATTATGCTGGGTCGCAAAATGCGTTTCCCGGAGAAGCTGCACAAAGGATTGATGGAGTTCACCGCTGCCTGCATCGCGACCTCAAACCAGGCGCTCTCGGCGATCAATGAACTCGACGAGCTGCTGGAAGTCGGTTTCACCGGGCGCGAGGTCAAGCGGGTCGAAAGTATGATTAAGGAACTCGATAAACTCGAGGCACGCACCGACAAACAAGCCATCGTACTACGCGGCAAGCTGTTCAAATTGGAAGCAGACCTGCCGCCGGTTGATGTGATGTTCTACTACCAGGTAATCGGCCTGTTGGGGTCGCTCGCCGACTCCGCCGAACAGGTTGGCGACCGACTTCAAATTCTAATCGCTCGCTAAGAGGCGTCCAAAATGAACATTATTGCTGAACACGCTGATCTATTCCTGATCATGGCCTGTTGTTTTGGGTTTTTCATGGCCTGGGGTATTGGTGCCAATGACGTCGCCAATGCCATGGGAACCTCCGTGGGCTCGCGAGCGCTGACAATTAAACAGGCGATTCTTATCGCCATGGTGTTTGAGTTTGCGGGCGCCTACTTGGCCGGTGGTGAGGTCACCTCCACCATTCGCAAGGGGATCATCGACCCGAGCGCCCTGTCGGACAACCCGGAACTCATGGTGTACGGAATGTTATCGGCGCTATTGGCCGCAGGAACCTGGCTCATGATTGCGAGCATGAAGGGTTGGCCAGTTTCGACTACCCACTCCATTGTAGGTGCCATTGTCGGTTTTGCGGCGGTCGGTATTTCCGTCGATGCCGTGCATTGGGACAAGGTCGGCACCATAGTTATGAGTTGGGTGGTCTCACCGGTGCTGGCAGGGACATTGTCTTTTGGTTTATTTATGAGTGTTAAAATACTCATACTGGACACCGAGGATCCTTTCCGTCGGGCCAAAAAATACATCCCGGCCTATATGTGGATGGTCGGCTTCATGATCTCAATGGTGACCTTGCTCAAGGGACTAAAACACATTGGTGTGGAGGTAGATCTGGGGCTGGGTTCAAAATTTGCCAACGCCTTGCCCGTGGCAGCAGTGATGGGATTGATTGTCGCAATATTTGGCGCTTTCTTATTGAGCAGAGTCAAAGAAGCGCCTTCTAGCGAGAACCGCTTTGGTGATGTAGAGCGCGTCTTCGCAATCCTCATGATATTTACCGCCTGTTCGATGGCGTTCGCTCACGGATCCAATGACGTAGCCAATGCCATTGGTCCTCTCGCCGCAATCGTCAGTACATTAAACACAGGCGAAATTGCCGCCAAATCGTCGATTCCCTGGTGGATTCTTCTGATCGGCGGTTTAGGTATCGTGGTGGGTCTTGCCACTTATGGCTGGAAAGTAATTTCAACCGTCGGCCGAAAGATCACCGAGCTTACACCCAGTAGAGGTTTTGCTGCGGAGTTAGGTGCAGCCTCTACGGTGGTGATCGCCTCTGCCACTGGGCTCCCCATCTCGACCACTCACACTCTGGTCGGGGCGGTCTTGGGTGTCGGTATGGCACGTGGTATCGCCGCGCTTAACTTACGCGTTATCAGTTCCATTTTTATGTCCTGGATTATTACTCTTCCGGCAGGCGCAGGGTTGGCCATACTGTTCTTCTTCTTTTTCAAAGGGATCTTCGGGTAAGCGCCCGGGAGGCATAAGTGCCCCATTCAAGCAAGGCCATCATCGACCAGCTACAACAGCTGGTCGGCACTCCCTCGGTAAGCTCTACAGATCCAAAATGGGACCAGGGAAATCGGGCGGTTATAGATTTACTCGCCAACTGGTTGTCTGATCTGGGTTTTAGCACTGAGGTTATTAGTGTCAATACGGACGGTTCTAAGGCAAATTTGATTGCCACCTTGGGGACCGGCCCAGGTGGCCTGGTGCTAGCCGGACACTCCGATACTGTTCCTTTTGATGAGGGGTTGTGGAAATCTAATCCCCTGGCCATTACCGAAAGAGACCAGCGTCTATACGGTCTTGGCAGTACTGATATGAAGGGGTTTTTTCCGCTGGCTATTGCGGCGGCCTCTGCCTTTAAAGACACGCCACTGAAACAACCCTTGATTATTCTTGCTACCGCGGACGAAGAGAGCTCAATGTCCGGTGCCAGGGCGCTCGCAAACGCTGGCAAACCGAAAGCGAGAGCAGCCATTATCGGCGAGCCCACCGGCTTGGTTCCGATCAGAATGCACAAGGGCATTATGATGGAATCCATACGAGTGACAGGCTCTGCCGGACATTCCTCCAATCCAGACCTCGGCCAAAATGCACTCGAAGGTATGCACAGCGTTATTGGCGATCTGATGGACTACCGCCACGAGCTAAAAGAAAAATACAGCGACGAATTGTTCGAAGTGGCCTACCCGACCTTGAACCTCGGCTGTATTCACGGCGGCGACAGCCCCAATCGAATTTGCGGCAGTGCCGAACTGCATTTCGATTTACGCATGACACCCAGAGGCGACAATGCCACGGCTCGTGCACAGATTAATTCACGGATGCAAAAGATCGCCGAAGAGCTTTCGATTAACATCGACATGCTGCCTCTGATTAAAGACATCGAACCCTTCGAACAGGCAAGGGACTGCGAACTGATCCGCGTCGCTGAAAAACTCTCAGGACATCAAGCCGAAGCCGTCGCCTTTGCAACCGAAGCACCCTTCATGCAGCAGCTGGGAATGGAAACCATTGTTATGGGTCCAGGGTCAATTGATCGCGCTCACCAACCCGATGAGTACCTGGAGCTGGATCAAATCGAACCGTGTATTGCATTGCTACAAAACTGCATACGCCACTACTGTCTTTAGCATTTATTCTCCGGGCTCTTCCGCCCTTTCTCTCTTCGCCTCCTCACCCTGTGCACTATTGCCATTAGGTATTCACTGCCGCTTTCGGTATTCTTAACAGTCTTTAAATTTCAAGAGCTTAGCCGGTAAAGTGACCACACAGAGCCGGGCGCATATTCGCTGGTTCAGGAACACCGCGCCCTACATCAATATTCACAGGGGCAAAACCTTTGTACTGACGCTAGGCGGCGAGGCCGCGCAGCATGAGAACTTTGCCAATGTCATCCATGACATCGCGCTGCTAAACAGCCTCGGCGTAAGATTGGTTTTGATCCATGGCTCTCGACCACAAATTGATCAGCGTCTGGCTAATGCTGGCCTGCAAACCGAATTTTTCCAAAGCAAGCGCGTCACTGACGCCGACGCGATGGAACATGTGAAAGATGCTGCGGGATCTCTGCGCGCACAATTTGAAGCCCTGCTGTCTATGGGCCTTCCTAACTCTCCCATGCAAGGATCAAAGATACGCGTGTGCAGTGGCAATTTCGTCACCGCAAAACCCATTGGAGTTGTCGAGGGTGTGGAGTTTCACCACACAGGAAAAGTCAGGCGCATCGATGCAGAGGCCATTCACCGGCAGCTGGACGACGGGGCAATTGTTCTGCTCTCACCGCTAGGCTATTCGCCCACGGGTGAGATTTTTAATCTGGCCCTGGAAGACATTGCAGTGTGTTGTGCATCAGCAATAGGGGCGGATAAGTTAGTGCTGTTCGGAAGCGCTACGGGAATTTGCGCTGACGATGGAGAACTTATCAGGCAATGTGCGGTAGGCGAAATAGACCAGCTAGGTATCAGCGATAGCGAACAGATCGGGTTGCTAAACGCTGCCCGGAGAGCCTGCGCATCCGGTGTGCCACGCTGCCAAATTATCAGCTTCAGCGAAGATTGCGCTTTGCTAGAAGAGCTCTTCACCCACGATGGCTGCGGTACTTTGGTCGCCAATGATGACTACGAGCAATCCAGAGAAGCCAACATCGAGGATGTTGGGGGTATTTTGGAATTGATCGAACCCCTGGAGCAACAGGGAGTTTTATTGAAGCGCTCCAGGGAAGTTCTGGAAACCGAAATCAAGCAGTTCCGACTATTGGAACGCGACGGTCGCATTCTCGCCTGCGCTGCGCTATACCCTTTTGCGGATGATGGTTGTGGGGAGATTGCGTGCATCGTGTCACACCCGGATTATCGTGGTGGTCAACGAGGACAGAGACTGTTATTGGAACTGGAAGCCCAGGCGGCAGCGCAAGGCCTAAACAGGGTTTTCGTGCTAACGACCCAAACAACGCACTGGTTTATCGAGCAGGGCTTTATAGAAGGCACTCGTGAGCAACTGCCTGACCACAAACAGTCCCTGTACAACCTGCAGCGAAACTCCAAGGTATTGTTTAAGACGCTGTCCGTTTCATAGGGCTTATTATAGCTTCAACCGACTTCCTAAGCCTTACAGCTAATCTGACGAAATCTTATTTTTTTGATATCCTGCGCCGCTGTTTTGAAACCAATACAACATCTCGGCGCGCTCCTTAGGGAGCACACTCAGTAAACGGAATATTCCAATGCCTCAGTATCGCTCAAAGACCTCCACTCACGGCCGCAATATGGCGGGCGCACGCGCACTGTGGCGCGCCACCGGAATGAAAGACGATGACTTCAAAAAGCCCATTATCGCCGTGGTGAACTCCTTTACGCAGTTTGTTCCCGGGCATGTGCATTTGAAGGATCTGGGGCAATTGGTTGCGCGGGAAATTGAAGCCGCTGGCGGTGTAGCAAAAGAGTTCAACACGATTGCTGTCGATGATGGCATCGCCATGGGCCACGACGGCATGCTCTACAGTCTGCCGTCTCGAGACATTATTTCCGATTCAGTTGAGTACATGGTCAACGCGCATTGTGCGGATGCCATGGTTTGCATTTCCAATTGCGACAAGATCACCCCCGGTATGCTCAATGCAGCCATGCGCTTGAACATTCCTGTGGTGTTTGTTTCAGGTGGACCGATGGAAGCGGGCAAAACCAAATTGTCGGAAAACAAACTCGACCTGGTTGACGCCATGGTGATCGCCGCAGACAGCAGCGTGAGTGACGAGGATGTTGATGAAATAGAACGTTCGGCCTGTCCAACTTGTGGTTCCTGCTCGGGTATGTTTACCGCCAACTCTATGAACTGCCTCACAGAAGCGTTGGGCTTGAGTCTCCCGGGGAACGGCTCGACCCTGGCGACCCACGCCGACAGGGAGCAATTGTTCCTGCGCGCGGGGCGCCTAGTTGTGGATCTTTGCAAGCGCTATTACGAGCAGGATGACTATTCGGTGTTGCCACGCAGCATTGGAAACTTCAACGCCTTTGAAAACGCGATGAACCTGGATATCGCCATGGGCGGCTCAACCAATACCATATTGCACCTGCTGGCAGCAGCGCAGGAAGCGGAGTTGGATTTTACCTTGGCAGACATCGACAGATTATCTCGCAAGGTTCCCCAGCTTTGTAAAGTGGCACCCAATACACCGCTGTATCACATGGAAGACGTCCACCGAGCAGGTGGCGTGATGGGTATTCTAGGCCAACTGGATCGCGCCGGTTTACTCCACACAGACAACCCCACCATTCACAGCAAGACGATGGGTGAAGCGCTGGACAAGTGGGATATCTCTCGAACAAGCGATTCAGACGTTCTAAAATTTTATAGCGCAGGTCCCGGAGGAATACCCACCCAGGTAGCATTCAGTCAGGAAACCCGTTGGCCGAGTCTGGACGATAACCGAGAGAACGGCTGCATAAGATCGCTTGAAAACGCCTACTCTGTCGAGGGTGGACTGGCTGTTCTATATGGCAATATCGCTCTCGACGGTTGTGTCGTTAAGACTTCCGGCGTCGACGAGGGAAGTTTGGTGTTCTCAGGTCCAGCGTACATTTGCGAAAGCCAGGACGGCGCAGTCGAAGACATCTTAGCAGGTAAAGTAAATGCGGGAGACGTTGTGATCATTCGCTACGAGGGCCCCAGGGGCGGACCCGGCATGCAGGAAATGTTGTATCCAACGAGCTACTTGAAATCAACAGGACTTGGCAAAGCCTGTGCACTGCTCACAGACGGCCGATTTTCCGGGGGCACCTCTGGTCTTTCCATCGGTCACGCCTCACCCGAAGCTGCAGCCGGCGGCGCTATTGGTTTGGTAGAACACGGAGACATCATTGAAATCGATATCCCCGCACGTTCGATCAACGTCGCACTGAGCGATAGCGAACTGGAGGCGCGACGAGGCGCGATGGATGCGCTCGGAGAAAAAGCCTGGCGCCCAAGCGAGCACCGACCCAGAAAAATCTCCCCCGCACTAAAGGTCTATGCAAAGATGGTAACCAGTGCTGACAAGGGTGCCGTCAGGGATCTTTCACTCCTGGACTAAAGCCCAGAAAAAGGACCAAGGACTGCTTTGAAGAATTTTTAAGATTGTGGCCCCGCCTTTTTACCCTGCTCGATTAGCGTAAGTAGATCTTCCCGAAAGTTTGCGAGCTCCTTTCTCAAACGGCGATCTTGCTTTTCGCTACGGCCATTCAATACCGCCACCGTCAGCAACTGCACCTGATTAACGTTGTGTTCGTAGACTTGTCGGTAACGCACTGACTGGTTTTGTTCACGGCTATCCAGAGTATCTCGCAGCGCTTGCTGCCAGTCGGGTTCTCTGCGCAATATCTGTTTGAGATTAGCAACCCAGGCAGCCCGCTCTTCTAACCAAACTGCATCCGCTCGCCGCAGTGAGGCACTGGTTGATTCAAGCAATGTTTTTTGATCTGAATCCAAGCGGCCGAGATAGTCCTGGAAGTTATCTCTCAAACTCTCATAGGCATCTTTATAATACTCTTCCAGATCTCGATCCAGATACTTCTCTTCGTACTCGCTTTGTTGTTCCTCCAGCGCCTCGATAAATTCATCGATCTGATCGTCACTTAAATCTTCGCCCAGCGCTAACAGCCATTCCAGCGCTTCGCGCTCAAGCCTCAAAAACGCTTCTTCGAAGGACAAAGAAATCTCAATGATAGTTTGCTGGTTTAGAGGCTGATCGAGATTGTTCTCGATCTGTTGGATAACTTCGAGGTATTTAGGCAACTCCTGGGTACGATGCCAACGCAAAAAAGGCAACAATAAATCGTCGAGGGTTTGCTCTTGAACCCGGTTTAATTCAACGTAGTCATCCAGATACCAGGGAATCAGAAAATCCAAGCGATTGTAGACAAAGGTCGTGCTGCTGCAAGCGCTACAAAGCAGCAGTACAGCGACAACAGCAAATTTTAAAAAACGTGATTTCATGAAAGGTCAGACTCGCTTTAAGTAGGAATCCAGTGCACCTTAAAGAGACTCGGTTCTCACCAGGGCAGACTATCGAGATCGAGATTACCACCACTGATGACAAGAGCAACCTTTCGTCCACGAAATCGTTTCTCGTATTCCAAGAGTGCAGCGAAGGTGACCGCTCCAGAGGGTTCGACCACCGTTTTCAGGTGCGTCCACTGCAATCGCATGGCGTCCACTATAGCGGCCTCTTCTACGGTGAGAATCGTATCGACGTGCTGTTGTATAATTTCGAAATTCAACTGACCCAGGCTACTGCGAAGTCCGTCGGCGATGGTCTGAGGATTGGTCTGGGGAATCAGACGACCCAAACCGAAAGAACGAAAAGCGTCATCCGCTCCAGCGGGCTCAACGCCGACCACTTCTATTTTGGGGTTGATGCTCTTAACTGCAGTGGCGACCCCGGACAAAAGGCCCCCGCCGCCGACAGGCACTAAGATGGCATCCAGCTCCGCTACCTGTTCCAACACCTCTAAACCGACAGTGCCCTGCCCTGCAATCACTCTGGGATCATGATAGGGGTGAACCACATGCGCTCGAGTACGATCAACAACCGTGGCCAGGGTCTGTTCGCGAGCTGCCAAGGTGGGTTCGCAATCGATAATCGTCCCACCATGCTGGACCACCGCGTTTTTCTTTGCGGCGGGTGCGTTTGTTGGCATAACAATATGTGCAGCGATCCCTCGTTTTCCGGCCGCCATCGCAACGGCTGCCCCGTGGTTTCCCGACGAGTGCGTCGCAACACCGCCGGTACATTCAGCCTCACTCAAGCCCAGTATTGCATTGCAGGCACCACGGGCTTTAAAGGCACCGATTTTTTGCAGGTTTTCACATTTGAAATACAACTGAGCAGCAAACCGCGCGTTCAAATACTCATTTTCCAAAATGGGAGTGCGATGAACATGAGACAAAATCCGCTCATGGGCGGCCTTCAGGTCATCCAGACCCGGTGCTGTCATCTCCATATTCAGGCTGCCGCTATACGATTTTGTTGAGCGGCCAGATTAATCGCGCCCAGAATTCCGTCCAAAGAGGCCTGAATGATGTCGTGACTACGGCCGACTCCACAGTAGCGCTCGCCATTAATGTTCAGTTGAATATAACAAATCGCCTCCGCATCAACGCTCTTGCTCAGGGCGTGCTCGGAGTATTCCACCAGGACAATTTTCTGACCGGTAAAACGCTGCATTGAATCCACAAAAGAGGCGACAACGCCGGAGCCTGTTCCGCTTAGATTGTGAGTCTGTCCGCCATCGATCAACTCCGCTTGTAATTCGTCGGACTGTCCCTGGCGTGAAACCTGATAATTTCCCAGGCGCCAGGCGCCGTCTCCAGACAGATAGGTTTGCTCAAAGAGGGTGAAAATCTCATCCGAATTCACCTCTTTTTTATGCTCCTCGGCATAAGCCTGCACAGCAGAGCTGAAGTCGATTTGCAGCCATCGAGGCAACTCCAGACCGTAATCCCGCTCCAGCACATAGGCTATTCCGCCCTTGCCCGATTGACTGTTGATACGGATAACTTCCTGATAAGAGCGCCCAATATCGGCGGGATCGATGGGTAAATAAGCGACCTCCCAAGGCTCATTTTCATCGCGTTTATTGAGGCATTTCTTAATCGCATCCTGGTGGCTCCCAGAAAACGCAGTAAACACTAACTCACCTGCATAGGGGTGCCGTGGGTGGATTGGTAGCTGAGTACACTCTTTAACTGTCTGGATGATTTCATCCATATGTCCGAGGTTCAACTGCGGATCGATACCCTGGCTATAGAGGTTCATCGCCATGGTAATGATGTCCATGTTACCGGTGCGCTCACCGTTGCCCATCAGAGTTCCCTCGACCCTATCGGCGCCAGCCATAACGGCAAGTTCCGTCGCAGCGACGGCGCATCCGCGATCGTTGTGGGTGTGAATTGATACCAAAACGCTGTCTCGATTTTCAATTCGATCACAGAACCACTCTATCTGATCCGCATAGACATTGGCGGTGCTCATCTCAACAGTAGCGGGCAGGTTCAAGATGACCGGACGCTCGGGCGTGGGTTTCCAAACAGCGTTCACTGCATTGCAAATCTCCACGGCATAATCCAGCTCTGTCCCGGTAAAACTCTCTGGAGAGTATTCAAAGACCCATTCGGTTTCCGGGTATTTATCGGCGTACTCCTGCACCAGTTTTGCTCCATCGACGGCGATGTCGATAATGCCCTGGCGATCTAAACCAAACACCTGCTCACGCTGCACGGTGGAGGTCGAGTTGTAGACATGAACAACCGCTCTTCGCACACCCTTCAAGGCGGCAAAAGTTTTCTCGATAAGATCGGGCCTGGCCTGGGTCAATACCTGAATCGTCACATCATCGGGAATTCGATTCTCCTCAATGAGTTGTCGTACAAACGCAAAATCGTGGCTGGAAGCAGCTGGAAAGCCAACCTCAATTTCTTTGAAGCCAATTTGTAACAATTGGTCATAGAGGCGGGATTTTTGAGCGGCGGTCATCGGCTCGATCAGAGCCTGATTTCCATCGCGTAAATCCACGCTACACCACAGGGGTGCCTTATCGATGGTCTGGTCAGGCCAACGCCTCCCGGTCATCTTAATGGGCTGGAAAGGCTTGTATTTGCGATGATCAAAACTGCTCATAGGAATCACTCGATAATTTCGTATTCGTCCGAAAAATAGGCCATTCACCTGCCCGGCTAGCGGGGCATTTACCCTCGTGGGGCATGCGGGGGTGCAAACGGAGCGATAACTCCGACTGCTCCCCTCAGCTACAGGTGAACTAATCAGCCAGGAACACAGTATAGACCCAGTCGGTGAGTGATTTCGTGCAAACATCACCTCAAAACTAACCATATGTGCAATAATTAGCTATAAATTAGATAAATATGCTATATATCACTACATATTGGTATAAGGCGAGTGAACTAAACCTAAAACTCGAGGTGATCCAGTGAAACTTGATAGAACCGACAGACGAATACTTGAGGCCATGCAGCACAACGGAAGAATCACCAACCTGGAGTTGGCTGACGCGGTGGGTTTGTCACCCACGCCATGCTCCAGGAGAGTCAAGCGGTTGGAAGAATCCGGCCTGATTCGCGATCACGTGACCTTGCTCAACCAATCCATGCTGGGGCTTAAACTCACGGCCTACATCGGCATCACCATGGATCGCCACACACCGGACCGGTTCGAAGCCTTTGAAGAACAGGTCAAGAACTTCGACGAAGTCATGGAGTGCAATGTGGTCACCGGGCAATCCGCAGACTATCTTCTAAAAGCCGTGGTACCGGATATGGAGTACTACGAGAAATTTTTACTGGGCAAACTAACACGAATAGACGGTGTCGCAGGCGTCCACTCAAGCTTTGAGCTGCGCAGGGTGGTACAACGCACCGCCTTACCTCTCGAGCACATACAAGAATGAAGCCATCACATTCTGACACTATTGCTGGCCGCTTAGGCGATTGCGAGTGACCCGCTCAAACTGCACTATAAGTGTTTGCAATCGCTTTTAATGTACCAACAGGAGCACACATGACAGATATGGCCGGCAAGGTAGCACTTGTGACTGGGGGAGCCAGCGGCATGGGTCGCATAATGGCGCTGCGTCTGGTTAAACGAGGAGCGCGTGTGGCAATCTTTGACGTCAATGAAGAAGGCCTGGCGGCCACCGCGGCTGAGGCCGAGGGAATCACCCCCTTCAATTGTGATATTTCGAACTTGCAAGATGTCGAGGCAAAAGTCGCGGAAGTTGCCAATACCCTGGGGGCAATCGATCATCTGGTACACGCGGCAGCACTAATGCCCGGTCACAAACTCGTGGACCACACTCACGAGAATATGGAGCGCCTGTTCCGCATTAACTATTTTGGTACTACCTATTTGGTAAAGACCGTACTCCCGGCAATGCTTGAGCGTGGGTCGGGTCGAATTATCGCCTTCGGCTCCATCGCGGGTCACGCCTTGGTTCCCAATATGGGCGCTTACTGCGCGACAAAATCAGCCGTAAATACGTATATAGAAGTTCTTCAAAATGAGATTCGAGGGTCGGGAGTTAACGTACACCTAGTGTGCCCACCGGCGGTCAATACGCCTCTGATGGAACAAACCCTGGCCACAGATGCCCCTGGAAGTATCAAAGAATCCATCGAGAAGGGAAGACTGGCGGATCCCCAAAAGATCGTCGATGCCATCGACAAAGGTGTCGAAAAAAACAAGGATATTATCTATCCCGGAGAAGCATGGTTTCTGATGGTGTGGCACACACTCTTTCGAAAACTCTGGTGGAAGGTAGTGCTAAATTTCGACAATTAGGCACTTTCTGCTGAGTATCATCGCCGGCTGTGCTAGCATCGCCGGCCCATGAATCCAAGACATCTCCACCAAGACTCACCCTGGTTGTTGGCAATTTTAGCAGGCCTAGTCGCGCTCGGCCCGCTCAGTATCGATATGTATCTTCCCGCCATGCCAGCAATGAGGGTCGCTCTAAACACCGACATCAGTGGAATGCATTTAACGGTGAGCACCTACCTGATTGGCTTTGCCGTATTCCAATTGGTCTGCGGCTCATTGGCGGATCGATTTGGTAGGAAACCCGTACTCTTTGGCGGTACCGTAGTGTTTGTCGCCGCCTGTGCAGGTTGCAGTCTTTCGACCACCATCGAAGAACTACAGTGGTGGCGATTTGCACAGGGCTTAGGCGCCTGTGTAGGGCCTACTCTGGCGCGAACCATCGCTCGAGATATTTTCGGCCCCACACGAGCAGCCAAGGCTTTTTCCATGATCGCCATGCTCATGGCACTTGCTCCGGCCGTTGCCCCCACTCTAGGCGGCGTGATGCTGCTGGTACTTCCCTGGCCAAGTGTGTTTGTTTTTCTGGCCGCATACGGCTTCGCCGTTCTGGTATTGACCCATCACTATATTCCAGAGTCGCTTCCCGAACGACAGAGCCTGCGGCCGCGGGCGATTCTCAAGAATTATCGACAACTGTTCACTGACCCGGTTTATTTAACTGTCATTGTGGCGAGCGGAATGACTTATGCGGCGATGCTCAGCTATCTCGCTTCCTCAAGCTTCGTGTATATAGACATGTTGGGGGTGCCAGTACAGTACTTTGGCTTGATATTCCTCACCACGGTACTTGGCTACATGGGCGGTAGCGCCTTGAGTGCGCGACTGTCGAGCTCGTACAACTCTGAGCGCCTAATGCTGATGGGATCTGTCATCGGTCTCGTGGCAACGCTTGTTATGTGGGCGGCGACAGAAGTGTTTCCCCATAATCTATTCGCAATTATGCTGCCGATGACTTTCTACACCGCAGCACTCGGAATCGTATTGCCGCACTCTATGGCAATAGCGCTTAGGCCCTTTGCCCATATTGCCGGCACCGCCTCCGCCTTTCTGGGTTTTGTTCAGATGTCGATCTCTGCCGGAGCGAGCGCGGCAGTTGGCATTATCCTCACAGACAGTCCACGCCCCATGGTGTTGACTATGGTGTTCATTTCGTTTGCAGCACTTTTTCTATGTCGCCGCGCATACATCGCCGTTAGCCGCTGACCTCAGAGCCACGGCTGTGGCATACTCCCTGAAAAGTAACTGTTTCCGGAGACAACATTTTGCAGACCGCCACCGACGTCACTCAGCTGATAGGCAACACTCCCCTACTGCATCTGAGACAAGTCTCCGAACGCACCGGCTGTACCATTCTCGGCAAGGCCGAATTTTTGAATCCCGGTGGTTCCGTCAAAGACCGAACCGCACTCGGAATTATCAGGGCCGCCGAAGCGTCCGGCGAACTTCATCCCGGTGGAAGAATAGTCGAAGGTACCGCGGGCAATACTGGCATCGGCTTGACGCTGCTCGCCAACGCCATGGGGTACACCAGCACCGTCGTCATGCCGATCACCCAGAGCAAGGAAAAAATCGACACACTGGAGCTATTGGGTGCAGACCTGCATTTGGTGAATGCAGCCTCTTACGAAGATCCAAAACACTATATCCACACGGCCGAGCGCCTGGCGCAGAAATACGCTGACAAAGAAAATAATGGCGCTATCTGGGCGCGCCAGTTTGACAATCTGGCCAACATGGAAATTCACGCCAGAACAACAGGGGCCGAAATTTGGGAACAAACCGGTGGCAAGGTTGATGGTTTTGTCTGCGCGGTTGGGACGGGTGGCACACTCGCGGGAGTGTCCACCACCTTAAAGCAGCACAATAGCAATGTAACGATCGGCATTGCTGACCCGGAGGGGGCCTCTCTTTACGAGTATTTTAAAAATGACAAGCTCGAAGCCTCACCGGGAAATTCTATTGTAGAGGGCATCGGAATCAACCACGTGACGGACAATGTGGCTCAGGCAAAAGTAGATCAGGCCTTCAGCATCAGCGATACAGAAGCGCTTCCCTATATCTTTGATTTGTTGCTCAATGAAGGATTGTGTCTGGGAGGCTCGGCGGCGATCAATATTGCAGGCGCAGTGCGATTGGCAAACCACCTGGGGCCAGGCCATACCATCGTTACTATTTTGTGCGATTATGGCAATCGCTATCAAAGCAAACTGTTCAACCCGGTGTTCCTCGAAAACAAAGGCCTACCAATTCCCGAATGGCTGAGCATTTAATCTTGGCAGGTAACCGTCACTAACAACTATCAGGAATCTGCATGAAAATCGGTATTATTTGCGGCAGTCACCGGGCTCAATCTCAATCGGGAAAGGTAGGCAGGCACATTGAGCAACAGCTTTTAAAACAAGGTCTTTGCGAACAAACCTGGCTCTACGATCTGGCAAACAATCCCCTGCCTCTATGGCACGAGGACATATGGGCCGGGGACGACCAGTGGCAATCAATCCTGGAGCCACTGAGCACCGAGCTAAAGTCATGTGATGGCTTTGTGATTGTCTCCCCAGAGTGGCACGGAATGGCTCCTGCCGGACTGAAGAATTTTTTCTTAATGTGGACAGGGGGCGGTGAACTTGCGCACAAGCCGGCCTTAATCGTGACAGTTTCTACCGCGGATGGAGGCTCCTACCCTATCGCAGAACTACGCATGAGCAGCTACAAAAACAGTCGCATCTGCTATTTGCCTGAACACCTCATCATTCGCTATGTCGACAAAGTGTTCAACGAAGATCCCAAAGAAAACAAGCCCGCAGCACAGGAATACTTTGAGCAGCGGCTCGACTATTGCCTGGCAATGTTAAAAGAGTACGCTCTCGCATTTCGGCAAATCCGTGCCAGCGGGAAGACTTCTATGGAAGTCTATACGAGCGGAATGTAGTTCTTTTCAAAGCAAAAAAAGGGTGGCATGCGCCACCCTTTTTTTCGTTCAACCCAAAGTCTATCAGCTACCTTTGGCTGCGCGCTCTTTCTCGATCAGGTAAGTCGCTACTTTAAGCATATCACTCTGACCCTTCACCGCTTCCAGACGTGTACTTATCCGATACTTGCCATTCACCATCATTTCAGGTGTGCCAGTAATTTTTGCGGCCCGAGCACGAGCCGCTGCCTGACGAGCCTGACTGATGACACCAAAAGAATTCACGGTTTTCATAAACTTTTCTTTGGAAACACCATTGGCGACGAAAATCTCGGCGATTTCATTTTCTGAAGACAGGCGCTTGCGATCGACATTCATAGCCTGGAATAAAGCGGGGTGCATTTTATCCAGCACACCTAAAACCTCCGCCGTGTAATACGCTTTTGCATGCAGGTCCATTCCCTCATTCCATACAGCGGGAGATCCTCGGAAGACAACGTCATCGGCGAGAGTTTTCTTCCACTGGCCCAGCATGGGTTCAAAGTTGTAGCAGTGACTGCAACCGTGCCAGAAAAATTCCGTTACCTCAATTTTACTCGGATCAGCTGTGCGCACTGTCGGCACAATCAGGTTGTAGTGAGTTCCCTCAACATAAGTTTCGGCGCTTTCCTGAGCGGTGCACGCCAGCGGGCCAAGCAGCAGCAACGGTAGCGATAGCAATAGACGTTTGAACATGTTTTTCTCCATAGAGGTGGTATCTGGTTCTGACAACATTTTACGACAAGGGTTCTAAACTGCAAAAAAAAGGTGGCTAATGCCACCCTTCTCCAACCTCTGAACCGTTTATTTCAAACCGGATATATAGCTGGAAACAGCTTCTATTTCCATGTCACTGAGGCCAAATGCTGTGGCGCGCATAATCATTGCGTCGCCATCATTGGTGCGACCCGTCTCGTCTTCATAGCCCTTGCGGTACATTTTGAGTTGAGTCGCAATATACTCAGCATGCTGTCCGGCGAGAGATGGGAACCCGGCGGGGGCATTTCCCTGACCGGTAGGCGAATGGCAGGCTGTGCAGGCTGCGACCTTGCGCTCGATGACACCAGAGCGATAGACCTTTTCACCCAGAGCAAGAAGTTCAGGTTTGGTATTACCGCCGGAAGCGGACTGTGAAGCATAGAATGCAGCGAGATCAGCCAACTGCTGATCTGACTTACCTGTTAGCTGGCCGGCCATAGTTGGCACTGGACGCGCTCCATCGCGGATATCTTGTAGCTGCTTGAGTAAGTATTTCTCTCCCTGCCCTGCCAGTTTGGGGAAACTGGGCGCGGCACTGTTGCCATCGGCCCCGTGGCAAGCAGAACAGACCATACTCTGGCTTTTACCTGCATCAGCGTCTCCAACAGGTGCCAGGGCGCTGGAGTAAGCTGTGTGCGTCAGACCTGCGAAAAGGCCCAGCATTATCGCGACTTTCTTCATTTTAATTCCAAATAACTAGTAGTAAAAAAACTTATTCTGCAGGCGTAGCCATAAACTCGATCAATGCCTGAACCTCTTCGGTGCTGCAATCGAAGCACATTCCTTTGGGCGGCATAGCGTTTAGGCCAGTCTCAACTGATTTCAAAAGAACGTCCATACCCTTCTCAAGATGCGGAGCCCAGTCAGCGGCATCGCCAGTTTTGGGCGCATTGGCTGTACCCGATGCATGGCATATAACGCAGCTTTTGTTGTATTTTTCCATATTGGGCTCTGCAAACGCCTGAGCAGTGAACAACACCAACAAGACCGCAAACAAGTTTTTCATGAGTAACCTCGTGTATATTCCAATAAGGCCAGTCGATCACCGCTCGACCTGCAAGCTTTTGATAACTGGCGAAAAAAGCTGTGGCATTATATACGAGATACCCCCACCAAAACAGGCACTACCACGCAATGGATAATACAGACCAAACGCAGACCATAAAAGCGCCCAATTACCGGACAGCCGAGTTTCTCACCAGCGCCAGAAAAGTCTCGCAATGCCCCCCTGACACCGGCTACGAGGTGGCATTCGCCGGTCGGTCTAATGCTGGAAAATCTAGCGCAATCAACAGCTTAACGCACAACAAGAAATTGGCCAGAACATCAAAAACTCCCGGGCGCACCCAGTTACTCAACTTTTTTGCTCTTAGCGAACAGCAGCGCCTGGTAGATTTGCCCGGCTACGGGTTCGCCAAAGTCCCCAAAGCCGTAAAGCAAGCGTGGATCAAAGAACTTGAGGGATATTTGCAGCGCAGAGAGAGTTTGCGAGGACTGATCCTGCTGATGGATTCCCGTCATCCCATGCAGCCCTTTGACGAACAGATGCTCGGCTGGGCGGTGGCAGCAAAGATGCCTGTGCACATATTGCTAACCAAATCTGACAAGCTCAAAAAGGGTCCAGCAAAAGCGGCCATGCTGAAAGTGCTCGCCGAGCTGAAAGAACAACAGGATCTGGTCAGCATACAGCTTTTCTCTGCCCTGAAACACGCGGGACATCAGGAGTTGATACGCACTTTAGACCGCTGGTTGACGCCATCCACTGCCGTGCAAAGTGCCGAACGCGAAGAGGCAGACGCCGCCATCGAGGAATAGATTCAACACCGGCGGCAATCCTAAGCTCACTAGTGAGCTTCATCCCAGTTGTCGCCAACACCTGCTTCAACAACCAGGGGCACGTTCAGAGACGCGGCCTCGGACATTAACGAACACAGTTGTGCACTGGCGTCGGTCACCTGGTCCTCGGCAATTTCAAGAACCAGTTCGTCGTGCACCTGCATTACCATTTGCGCATCCACATCGCCTTTGCCCAACCACTGGTCAACCGCAAGCATCGCTTTCTTGATAATGTCAGCCGCAGTCCCCTGCATAGGTGCATTAATGGCGGTTCTCTCCGCCGCCTGCACTCTCATTTTGTTTTTGGCGTTAATTTCGGGCAGATACAACCGCCGTCCAAATAGCGTCTCAACATAGCCCTGCTCTTTTGCCACGGCCCGGGTGGTGTCCATATAGTCCTGAACTCCGGGATAACGTTCGAAATATCGGTCGATATATTCCTGAGCTTCGTGACGGCCAAGATGCAGCTGTTTAGCTAGCCCGAAAGCGGACATGCCGTAAATCAAGCCAAAGTTAATCGCCTTCGCCTTTCTTCGCTGGTCACCGGAAACCTGATCGAGAGAGACCTCAAAGACTTCTGCCGCAGTCGCCTTGTGTACATCCAGGCCTTCGCTAAATGCATTCAGTAAGCCCTGGTCGCCAGACAGATGCGCCATAATGCGAAGTTCAATCTGGGAGTAATCCGCCGCTACGATTTTATAGCCTTGAGGCGCGACAAATGCCTGGCGAATGCGTCTGCCTTCTTCGGTGCGAATCGGAATATTTTGCAGGTTCGGGTTGGAAGAAGATAATCGCCCTGTGGCTGCGACCGCCTGGTGATAAGAAGTATGCACCCTGCCGGTTTCCGGATTAATCATCTCCGGCAATTTATCGGTGTACGTAGATTTTAATTTGCTCAGGCTGCGATATTCGAGCAACAGCTTGGGCAGAGGATAATCCAACGCCAGCTCTGTCAGCACTTCCTCGGAGGTAGAGGGTGCCCCCTTGGGCGTCTTCTTAACCACCGGCAGCTGCAATTTTTCAAACAATATTTCGCCGAGTTGTTTCGGAGATCCGAGATTAAACTCCTGCCCAGCCATATCATAGGTTTGCGTTTCCAATTCCTGTAGCCGGGCGCCAAGCTCGGCGCTTTGCTCTACAAGGAGTTCCCTGGAGATCAAAGCCCCGCGTCGTTCAATGCGCGACAAAACGGATACCAAAGGCAGTTCAATCTCTTCGAAGACCGATTTCAGTGTTTTTTCCTGCTCCAGGTTGGGCCAAATTTTTTCGTGGAGTCGAAGCGTGATGTCGGCGTCTTCAGCCGCGTAAGGGCCCGCCTGTTCTAGGGTAATTTGGTTGAATTTGAGCTGTTTACTGCCCTTCCCTGCAATATCTTCAAAGTGAATCGTACTGCAGCCCAGGTACTTTAATGCCAAGCTGTCCATATCATGACGCGTCGCGGTCGAGTCCAGAACATAGGATTCGAGCATGGTATCGAAGGCGATTCCCTTAAGTTCAATGCCGTGATTGGCCAACACGCTGGCGTCGTATTTCAGGTTCTGCCCAACTTTCAATTGCGTAGGGTCTTCCAAAAGTGGTTTTAGCTGGGCCAAAACTGATTCGCGGTCAAGCTGCTCAGGCACGCCCAGATAATCGTGTGCCACTGGCACATAGGCCGCCTTCCCCGCTTCCACCGCAAAGGACACTCCGACAATACGAGCTTCCATATAATCCAAGCTGGTGGTTTCAGTATCGAATGCAAAAACTGGAGCATCCGCCAATACTTGCAGCCAAGCGTCCAGACTGGCCTGGTCCATCACCAGATCGTAATCAGTCTCCATCGACACAACTGGCGCCAGATCTTCACCGGAGAGTAACTCCTCTACCCAAGAACGAAATTCCAGGCGGGTAAACCAATCGAGCAACCCTTCCCGGTCAGGCTCACCGTTTTCCAGAAGCTCTGGAGACTCCTCCAAGTCAACATCCGTCTTAATTGTCGCCAACGTATACGATAATTCAGCATTTTCTTTTTCGACTTCCAACTTGGCCGCCATGTTTTTGGCTCCACGGAAGTCCAGAGTCGCAACCTTGTCCAGGTTAGCGTAAATCTCAGCCACTCCACCCAGCCCCTGCAGCAATGCCAGGGCCGTTTTTTCTCCTACTCCCGCGACCCCCGGAATGTTATCGACTTTGTCTCCCATCAATGCCAGCAGGTCAATGATCAGTTCTGGGGGTATTCCAAACTTCTCCAAAACACCACTTTCGTCCATCACCGTTTCCGTCATTGTGTTGACCAGCGTCGTGTGCTGGTTGACCAGCTGAGCCATATCCTTATCACCGGTAGATATCACCACGGACAAGCCCATTTCGCTGGCCTGGCGTGACAGCGTGCCGATGACGTCGTCTGCCTCCACTCCAGGCGTACAAATAAAGGGAAGGCCCATCGCCTTGACGATCTCGTGTATGGGTTCTATCTGCTCTCGCAACTCATCCGGCATGGGAGGGCGGTTCGCCTTGTATTGCGGGTAAATCTCGTCACGAAAAGTTTTGCCCTTTGCATCAAATACAACCGCCACGGGACTTTCGGGATAGTCCTTACACAGGCGGCGCAACATGTTGATAACCCCCTTCACCGCGCCCGTGGCCTGGCCCTGAGAATTAGTAAGGGGAGGGAGGGCATGAAATGCCCGGTAAACATAGGAAGAGCCATCAACCAGTACAAGCGGGGGCGAAGTTGCTTTCATAGACGTTTTTTCTTTTGGCCAAGCGTATGAGTAGGCCCGGCGCACCGGGACAAAGATTAAAGCCCATTGCGAACCAAATTTCCATGTCCCCGAGAGGTCAGCAAAACTGCGAGGATGAGTTACTCTCTACTCCCAGGCAAGTGTTACCTACAAAAAGTAGCCGTTACATTCGTGAAAAATCGTTCGAAACACGTCAAATTGTGATCCACTTATCATAATGAAATTAACAACTTATGTATTTTTATACATTTATGACTTTAAAACTTGAAAAGTATAAATTAGACGCCATTATAGCTGCCCACAGTAATAATTATGTTACCTTTTCGAATTTAGGTAACACTTTGAGGAAAGTTATGAGATTTAAACTATCAGCAATAGCTATTATCGCGGCAGCCAGCCAATTCAGTGTCGCAGAGATGCCCAATACGATTGACCCTGCCGTCAAAGACCTGCCCGTTCAACAGGAAAGCAGCGGAGCGCAAGCAACTACAGAAGGAATAACTGTCGATTCAGGTAAACTGCCAGGCGCCATTATCAAGGTAGCCGATAGCCTCGAGACGAAGTTAGAACAGCGCCTCCAAGCAAGCTTCGACGCCGGCTTTACAACAACCGGCGGATTAGCAAGCGCTCACTAAACTGCGTTAGCTCAGTGTGCTTAGTCCCACTGGGCTCGCACAGAGCGATAAGTCACCTTCATTTTCGCCAGATCCAAGGGCGCCTTGAAAAAGCCGTGGTAATCACCTCGGGGGTTCATCAGTACCACATTGGAACCGTGGTCTACCTGATACTCACCGTCCTTTCCCGGTACCTTGCGGAAAGGGGTATTTAGCGCCGTGGCAACACGGTGTATCTCCAAAAATTCGCCGGTAACACCGACAAAGTCCTTGTTGAAGAAGGGGACATAGTTGGAAAGCTGCTCAACGGTATCCCTAGCAGGATCTACGCTGATCATGACCACTGCGGTATCGGTAGATTCCGTCCCTTCCAACTCGCTTATAAATTGGTTGAGAAAACTCATGGTCGTCGGACAGATATCAGGGCAGTAGGTGAAGCCGAAAAACACCAGTGTCCACTTACCCTCAAAATCGGCAGCAGTAAACGCCTGCCCGTGGTGACTCTGCAGCTTAAACTGGCCGATATTTCGCGGTGTGTCGAACATGTAGGCGCCGTTTAACTTCATCTCGGACGCGCTCATCAGGCGCGGCATTTGCACACGATGAACAAAGGTGGCGACCACCACCAGCATAAACACCGCTACTGCGGCGATCGTAATCTTAATACCGCGCGCCTGCGCTCGCTTGTTTTCGTCTTTCATAATGAGGGATTACACCAGTACTTGCGGAAATAGGTAGTGATCAACCAGCATCACAACGAACAGGGCCATTAGATAGACAATGGAATATCTAAAGGTCTCGATAGGGGCTGTCGGGTTTTTATCCCGCAGCAACTCAAAAGCCCAGTACAGAAACCCAAGGCCCAACACCACTGCGCCCAGTAAATACAGTGGCCCACTGAGCATAGTGGCATAGGGGAGCAGGGTAACCAGAAACATGATGATGGTGTATAGCATGATATGAAGCTTGGTAAAGGCAACGCCATGGGTAACAGGCAGCATAGGAATATCGACAGCCGCATACTCCTCCTTCCGATGAATGGCGAGGGCCCAAAAATGAGGTGGTGTCCAGGCGAAAATGATCAGCGCCAGAAGAAGGCCGTGACCGCCGATCTCTCCGGTCACAGCGGTCCAACCGAGCAGAGGAGGGGCTGCGCCAGCAAGACCACCTATCACAATATTCTGGGGCGTCGCTCTTTTGAGAAACATTGTGTAAATAAAAGCGTAGCCTACCAGGGAAGCGAGTGTCAGCCAGGCGGTAAGCGCGTTAACCCAAATAAGCAGGATCGCCATTCCGGCCGCGCCAAGGACAAGGGCAAATGTGGCGGCCTGCAATGCTCCTATTCGGCCTTGCGCAATAGGTCGATTTCGCGTCCGAGCCATTTTCTGGTCAACGCGTTGATCCACCAAATGGTTTACGGCCGCTGCGGCTCCCGCCACCATCGCAATACCCAGATTACCCAGCACTAGAATTTGCAACGGCACCATCCCTGGAACCGCCATAAACATGCCGATTACCGAGGTAAGTATCATCAGGGCTACCACCCGGGGCTTAGTGAGCTCCTGGTAGTCCCGCCAACTGGCTGGCGCATCAGCGGAATTGTCGGCCATATAGGCGTTACTCACTGGAATTCTTCAGCAGAAATTTGAGATCGGACATCACACCCTTGTAATCAACGGTGTGGTCGTAGGTCATCATAATCCAACCATTGGGATCTACCAGATACCAGCTGCTCGGTTCAATCGCATACTCTCGAAGCAATGTCTGATGGTCCGTACTCGATAACGTCATGACTTTCATCCCACGATGCTGCGAGGCCAAAAACTCAGTAAAACTTTCGGGCGCCGGCTGCAGGTCGCTCAAATAGTCGATGTTCATCATGGTATCAGCTGCGGGCGTGTCACTTAAGTAGATTCGCCTGATCCGATTAAACTCTTTACCCATGGCAATATGGATTTGCCTTGTCGTGTAAAGAGAGCTTTCACACACCTGGTCACAGTTCTTGCCCCCGGGGATCAGAAACCGCCAACGGCGCTCTAATTCAGAATACTTCAAGGGCAGGGCGGCTTCGTCTGCCAAGGATACTTCCTCCAGCTGCCTCGGTGGTTGCACCAGCGAGCCGCTGTTGGAAGTACCGAGAGCCGCCACTAGATCCAACTCTCCATTGACAACATAGTACCAAAGCCAGGTCGCCACAAGGATGACAGTCACCGGGATGCCAGCGATTAGAAGCAACACCATGCGATTACTTCCAACCGATTTCTCAACGTCCATTTAGTTCTGGTCTCCTTTTGTGAAGGGTAATAATTGCCAAAGATTGGTGCTGCGTAGCAGATAGAAGATGCTCAAAAATATAGCCATAGCGAACCACTGAAATGCATAGGCTTTGTGCTTTTCGGGACTGACATTGATCACTTTCCAATCTACTGTCAGTGCACTAGTCTGGTCGGAATCCAGACGAATCAGATAAGGAAAAAGATCGCCCGAGACTTCGTTCTGTACAGCTTCGCTTATCTTTTCCATCTCTACTGCCTGTATTATTTTCGGCCAGCCCGGCGCAAAGGTTTGCTCGGCCAACAAATAGGGTTTATCGCTAGGGGCGTAAACATGGCCAGTAAGAGACTGAAAACCACTAACATGCGGGACCTCCGGAAGGGATTGTCGAGCCGGATCGCCGACAAGCCATCCACGATTTACCAGCACCGAGAGATCTGCGCCTTCAACTTTGAAGAGCGCGGCGACCTCGTATCCGAACTGGCGTTTATGCATCCGGTTATCAATCAAAAATATGGCGTCCTGCACGTATTCCCCAGCAATAGAAACCGGTTTGAACGACAGTGCATCAGCCGACTGATCCAATAATTGGGAGACCGGGGCAGGGGGCTCATGGCTCCGTTGCTCCCAGGCCCGAGCCAACGCGGCCTTTTCCTGCGCCCGCTCCAACTGCCAAAAGCCCAGGAAAACTAGAAACGGCAACAACACTGCCGTCACAAGACTGATGCGCCATTCCGGGTAAAACTGAAAAGCGGATGCTTTGTTAGACATTTTTACTTCCAAAGACCCTCCGGCAGATCCAAGTAATTGGCCCTCTATCTCTGCAGGTGGTTTATACTGGCACTAAAAAGAAGGAGGTGCAGTTTGTTAAAAATCGCGATAATCGTTCTGCTAATGGTCCTGCTGGTGAGCATGGGCAGCAGTTTTTACTTTCTAATGAAGGATCAGGGAGATAAAACAAAGAGGCGCACCCTGCACTCTCTGGGGTTTCGCTTGGTCATAGCAATCGCTTTAGCTATTTTAATCATCTACAGTATCGCTACCGGCCAATTGGGTAACGAGACTCCATGGGACGGCGGGCCTACGCCACAAACGTCCCAACAGCCTTAATACTCAAACAGCAGTTCCTGAATCCCTTAAAGAATATAGACAAACAGGAATAGCATTACCCAAACGACATCAACAAAGTGCCAATACCAGCTCGATGCTTCAAACCCAAAATGATCCTCGGCAGTGAAGTGTCCACCGCGCACGGAACGCAGCCACTGAATTAACAGCATCGTCATTCCCATCGCCACGTGGAAGCCGTGGAAACCGGTCAGCATAAAGAAAGTGGAACCGTAAACACCTGCATGCAAGGTCAGGCCGAACTCAACGTAAGCTTCGTGGTATTCTAAGTACTGCAAATAGAGGAAAACAATAGCCAGGACGACTGTTATACCCAGCCACAGGTTAAACTTTTTCCTGTCTCCTGCGAGTATGCCAGTGTGCGCGATGTGGCAGGTCACACTGGATGTCAGAAGGATTATAGTGTTCCACATCGGCAACCACGCATACCACACATGAGCATCGGCGAAGGCCATGCTGGTGTGAGGACTCGTGAAAACACCGTTATTTGCAATGGGCTGAGCAAGGGCGCCACCAACGGCTTCCTGCGGAGTTTCCATCATCGGCCAGGCGTAGGAAAAACCTTCCCACAACAGCGTGTTCATTCTGCCGCCGTCGCCTTCACCACCTAGCCAAGGGCCGGATAAATTGCGAATGTAGAAAAGGGCGCCAAAGAAGGCAAAGAAAAACATAACCTCTGAGAAGATGAACCAGAACATACCCAGTACATAGGAGCGCTTAAGCTGAGCGCTGTTCATTCCCGCAATATTTTCCCTGATAACAATTCGAAACCAGGTAAACAGAGTTGCGACGAAGAAAAACATTCCGAACCAGAATATGGACCACGAACTGGTAGCGACATCCGGATCCCCGAACGTCATGTCATTCATAATGCTGGCAGCACCAAAAATGCTCAATACCAACCCTATAGTCGCGCATACAGCTAACTTGCTGCTATCGGGTACGTAATACTTTTCGTACTCTGCGGAAGTCTGACTTGTCATTTTTTTCTCCGTATAAATGCGCCGGCTAAACTGGACAGCGCGCTAGCGATTGGCCAGTGAACCCTTCGCCATATCTGTTACATCAAATATCGTATAAGACAAAGTAATGGTCTTAATATCTCGCGGTAAATCCTGATCGACAATAAATTGTAGAGGCATTTCCGCAGAGCTCTCGCCATCCAGTGGCTGTTGGTTGAAACAAAAACACTCAGTCTTATGGAAAAATTCCGCCGCACGCGATGGAGAAATACTCGGTATCGCCTGGGCGACCATCGCTGATGGCAGAGGGTTTGTCGCTACAAAAACGGTGTTGTTCACGGCACCCGGATTAATCTTCATCGCGGTAACACTGGGACCAAACTCCCAAGGCATGCCCTCGTTATTGCTGGCAATAAACTGCACAGTTATCTCGCGACTTTCATCCACGCGCACATCAACTGCGGTGTAGACCTGACCATTGGTTTTTCCATTAATTCCCAATACATCGCACAAGACATTGTAAAGCGGCACCATCACCACAAACACAAAAGCGAACATCAACACTGCAACTACAGCCAACTTAGCTACGGTATCGAAAACAGGGTTGTTGCTCACTTTTATCATGCCAATTTCTCTAGCGAACCATCGGTGGTGTTTCGAAGGTATGGTAGGGCGCAGGTGTTGGAATAGACCACTCCAGCCCCTCGGCTCCGTCCCACACTTTCTCTTCGCTGGTCGGTGTACCTGACACAATCGTAGCGATCACGTTATAAAGAAACATGATCTGCGATGCGCCGTAGATAAATGCACCAATGCTAGACATCATATTAAAGTCTGCGAATTGCAAAGCGTAATCGGGAATACGTCTTGGCATTCCGGCAAGCCCGACAAAGTGCTGCGGGAAGAAAGCCAGGTTAAAACCAACAAACGAGATCCAAAAGTGGGTTTTACCCATGGTCTCGTTGTACATTTTTCCGCACCACTTGGGCAGCCAGTAGTAAACAGCTGCCGTCATACTGAATACCGCGCCCGCTACCATGACATAATGGAAGTGAGCGACAACAAAGTAGCTATCGTGGTACTGGAAATCGGCAGGCGCGATAGAAAGCATCAAGCCTGTGAAACCACCGATAGTGAACAGGATCAAAAAGCCAATACTGAACAGCATGGGTGTCTCAAAGGTCATTGCACCGCGCCACATAGTGGAAACCCAGTTGAACACTTTCACGCCTGTGGGAACGGCGATCAACATCGTGGCGTACATAAAGAACAACTCACCCGCGACCGGCATACCGACCGTGTACATGTGGTGTGCCCATACGATGAACGAGAGGAACGCGATTGACGCCGTGGCGTATACCATGGAGTCATAACCAAACAGCTGCTTGCGGGAGAACGCGGGGATAATCTGCGAAACGACCCCGAACGCTGGCAGGATGATGATGTAAACCTCAGGGTGCCCAAAGAACCAGAAAATATGCTGGAACAGTACGGGATCACCGCCACCAGCGGCTGAGAAGAAGCTGGTGCCGAAGTGGATGTCCATAAGCATCATCGTCACCGCGCCCGCCAGCACCGGCATCACCGCTACTAGCAAAAATGCGGTAATCAACCAGGTCCATACGAACAGCGGCATCTTCATGTAAGTCATGCCGGGCGCACGCATATTCATTACCGTGGCAATGATATTGATCGAGCCCATGATGGAAGACAGACCTAAAATATGCACCGAGAAGATAAAGAAGGTAACCGAAGGCGGGGCATAGGTAGTGGAAAGCGGAGCGTAAAAGGTCCAACCAAATGCAGGCGCTCCACCTTCAACAAACAGAGTTGAGGCCAACAGCAAAAAGGTGGGAGGTAGAATCCAGAAACTCCAGTTATTCATTCGTGGCAGAGCCATATCCGGTGCCCAGATCATCATCGGGATCATCCAGTTAGCCAGACCAACAAATGAGGGCATGATAGCCCCGAATACCATGATAAGGCCGTGCAGTGTGGTCATCTGGTTGAAAAATGCCGGCTCGATAAGCTGCATACCAGGCTGGAACAACTCGGCGCGAATAATCATGGCGAACGAGCCGCCCAAAATGAACATAGCAAAAGAGAACCACAGGTACATGGTTCCGATGTCTTTGTGGTTGGTGGTAAAGAACCACCTAGTCAGGCCCTTGGCGGGACCGTGGTGATGATCGCCCATCGTATACTCCTCCAATTAGCCTTTTTTGTGGTTGAAGACATCAATAGGTTGAACTACGTCACCCATATTGTTGCCAAATGCGTTGCGTTGATAAGTAATGACCGCAGCCATATCGACGTCGTTTAGCTGTCCGCCAAAGGCTTGCATGGCGGTGCCAGGAACACCGTTAATACCTATCTCCAGGTGGCCGCTTACATCGCCGGTAGCGACGGCACTTCCGGCAATCGCCGTACCTACCCCGCCTTCACCATTGGCGCCATGACAGGCCAGGCAACTGCGATCATAAACAGACTTGCCGCGTTCCATTTGCTCTGCCAATGAGAAATTCTGAGCCATGAGTTGCTTTATCTCAGCTGCGTCTTTCTGCTTCACAGCCAGCCAGTCCGCGTAGGCCTCTTTACTGACGACATTGACCACAATAGGCATGAAGCCATGGTCCTTGCCACACAGCTCGGCACACTGACCGCGATAGACACCCTCTTTGGTAGCGAGAGTCCAGGTTTCGTTGATAAATCCGGGAATGGCGTCTTTTTTAACCGCTAGATCGGGAACCCACCAGGAATGAATGACATCGTTGGCGGTTACCAGGAATCGAACTTTCGTATCCACCGGAATTACCAGAGGCTCGTCCACTTCTAACAGATAGTGTTGCCCTTTGGCCTCGGTGTTGTAAATTTCGCTTTGCGGTGTGCGTAAGTTACTGAAAAAAGATACATTTTCCTGGGTTTCGTCCAGGTACTCATACTTCCATTTCCACTGATAACCGGTCACCACGATGTCCAATTCGGAATCATCAAAGTTGTACACTTCCAACAGCGTTTTCGTGGCAGGCACAGCCATAACAACAAGGATTATAAAAGGCACAACCGTCCATGCAATTTCGACCTGTGTGCTTTCGTGAAAAGTGGCGGGTGTTACACCTCTCGACTTTCGGTGGTAATAGATGGAGTAAAACATTACCCCAAAAACCAACAGGCCGATAACAACACAGATCCAGAGGATGATCATATGCAGATCGTAGATACTTTGGCCTACAGCGGTTACGCCGGCGGGCATATTGACTGTACTGGCCGTCATCACTTCTGCGTCGCTGCCCCAGGCACCGGCACTTAGCAAAGTCATCAGCATCAGCACAGGACCAAGCGCCAGCTGGTAAAGCCGTTTCGCTTTAAAACACATTCCCCGTGTCTCCATATTGTCGTATTTAATTGTTACTCAGCTGCATAAGGCCCGAGAATTTGCCCCAAGGGAAAACCCCTAAACCAAACCAATTTCCCGAATCGGCCTTAAACAAATATAGCGCAGAACCCCCAAGACGACAGGCGGCATCTACTGCAATACACTGTTTGATTTTGCACAGCTGAAATTTGTAATCCTCGAGGCGTGGCACAGCCGACTGTTCGAGGCGCGGGGATTATAGCGAAACTTAAACGTAAAAAACACTAAGATACTGATTTTAAGGGAGTTTGATTAGACGGCTCCAATCCGAACACATCCGAGTAAAAGCGAGCTTGAGATTAGAGTGCTAGATATGGCGAAAGCCAACAAACTCAACCACCAAATATGGGATATTGCCTGGCCGGCAATCCTGTCGAATCTATCAATTCCAATTCTGGGTCTGGTTGATACTGCGATCCTGGGGCATCTTGGAACCACGCGATACCTTGGCGCGGTCGCAATTGGCGGGGCCATTCTCTCCTTTTTGTATTGGGGGTTCAGCTTTCTGCGCATGGGAACCACAGGGCTGGTTGCCAAAGCGATCGGCGCCGGAAACCGCATGGACGCGCTACAGGTGCTGGCACAGTCGACGCTGCTGGCGCTGGCGATTGCCCTATTGGTTATCCTGCTTCATCCAATGTTGCTTGATACGGGTCTCGCCCTGATGTCTGTTAGCGAGCCGCTTGGCGCACTTGCAAATAGCTACGCGTCCATACGCATCTACAGTGCCCCTGCGGTTCTGACCACTTACGCATGCATAGGTTGGTTTATCGGCAACAGAAACACACGTTGGCCACTGCTTATTGTAGTGACCACCAACTTTTGCAATATAGGCCTGGACTTCCTATTGATTGTTGGCCTGCAAATGGCCAGTGATGGCGCCGCGTTGGCGACCGTCATATCTGAGTACTTGGGCTGTGGGTTGGCGTTTTACGGCGTCTGGCGCAATTTACCTGAGCGGCCGAACTCACAGTTCTATAAAGCGCTGCAAAGCTGGCAGGCTTATGGCAGTCTGCTGACCAGTAGTCGCCATCTCTTCGTAAGAACAAGCTGTCTTCTGTTCAGCTTTGCCTTTTTCACCGCCATGGGTGAAAAGCTTGGGCCCAATATTCTTGCCGCGAATACAATATTGATGCAGTTGATCATGTTGGGTGCTTACGGCCTGGACGGCTTTGCCTATGCAGCGGAGGCCTTAACAGGCAACCGGATTGGAGCGAAGGACCTGCGAGGTTTTTATGAAACAGTAAAGCATTGCGGTGCCTGGTGTGCGGGAACAGCATTCCTTGTAAGCCTCGCTTTCCTAATATTGCACCTGCCCCTGTTCAAGGTGCTGACAGATCTAAGCGAGGTGCATCAGCTGCTGCTGAAATACCATTGGTGGCTGATCGCGCTGCCAATCCTAGCCGCACCGAGCTATCTACTCGATGGTATTTTTATCGGCACCGCGGAAACTCGTTACATGATGTACACAATGCTGTTCAGTACTGCGTGTATTTACTTACCTGCCTGGTACTTTACCAGTCATTGGGGCAATCATGGCCTGTGGCTTGCTTTCGCATTGTTCAATGTCGCCCGAGGTTTGTCCCTGCAAACGTGTTATTGGCAATTGAGCCGGAGGGAGCGCTGGTTGCGTTCGGATTAAATCTCGTCAAGGTAACATTTCCTTAGCAAAACCATGGGAATGTACTAGCCTGAATCAAAGGATGAATTCTGCAAACAAGACATCGGGTGCTGTATGACGACGCCGACCATCAGAGAAATTATCAGCAGAGCAATTGATAGCGAAAAACAAACAGGATTGTTACGCGCTTATCTCGTCGACAGGCAGGATCAACTTTCTGAGACTCTCATCTTGCCCGAGCACGAACCCATATCGGCGCTTTTAATTTTTATTACCGGCTATATCGAAAGTGTTCCGAGCAGCCTTAGTCTGGTCGCAGCGGTGAGTAAGAAACTTGGCTTTCATAGTTATGCCGCCCCTTTTTTAGTGCTCGCCGAGGACTACTTTTTACATCCACCGGAGCCTATCGCCGACGCCCAGGGTCTAATGGGCCTGCTTGACGAGGCGTTTCTCGCCCACCGTTTACTCGAGGAAGTGAACGACAATCACATGCGACACTTGAAGCGACAGCTTCTTCCCCTGGATATGACGGAAGCCAATACAATCGTGCATCATCTGATAGGTGATGACCTGGCCAGCCAGCTTGAAAATCTTGTGCAGTACGCCGCATCCCAATTACTCGCGGAAGAAAAAGCCTGGGAGCAAGTTCGAAATTTACCCGCCTCCGCCGAACTACCAGAGACCATTGTCTCCAGCGAACAACTGATGTGGGAACCCCACAAAGTGCGTCTGCGAATGGCTTCCTGATCCCGCTAAACTAACTATCTCTTTCGGGTCCGGCTGGGTCCAGCAGCGTGACAACCTCAGCAGCAGTTTCCACCCGCCTGGCGGACGCGCGACTGACTCGTGTCGGCAGCTCCTCCGCCGGGCCCTTCGGACGTGCGTCACTGAAACCACAGGCAACGCATTCGCGCTGGTCAGTTTCTCCGTCTATCACTATCTTGTCCATTGCCGAGCAGCGCGGACAAACCGCACCTGCTATAAAACGCCGGGTCTTCACATATCTCTCCACAAATCTTCGCCCGCTGGCAAAGATGCTTGCGCACTGAAGCCAAAATACTGGCCAGAGCCATTCATGCTGGCTATTGTAGCAACACATTAACCTTTATAAGAGCGATGAATGAAGCACTACAATTCGAACAGTGTCCGCAGTTTTAACGGAACGACCCCAACGCTGGGGCGAGGTGTGCTCGTAGATCCAACAGCGGTTGTACTGGGAGATGTCGTTCTCGGCGATGACGTATCCGTATGGCCTCAGGTTGCCGTACGCGGTGACGTGCACAAAATTCGCGTAGGCGCGAGAACCAGTATTCAGGATGGCTCCGTTCTCCATGTCACCCACGCAGGTCCTTACAACCAAGCCGGCTGGCCTCTGACTATAGGATCGGAAGTCACTGTTGGACACAAGGCAACGCTACACGGTTGTACGGTCGGTAACCGGGTGCTCGTTGGTATGGGGGCCATCGTAATGGATGGTGCAATCGTGGAAAATAACGTTGTAATTGCTGCGGGCGCACTGGTGACACCTCGCAAACATCTGCGGAGTGGATTTTTGTATGCCGGATCTCCAGCCCGGGAAGTTCGCGCACTATCACAAGGTGAAATGGAGTACTTCAGCTACAGCGCCGATAACTATGTGGCATTGAAAGACCGTCACCTGGCGGAATTGGAGTCTGTTTAGTCGAAAACAAAATTGCCGACGAAGCAAAAACTAGGGCGCCGAAATTGAAGCTCTGATTTGACTAATCACCGGGCCGCTCTCGGGGCGCGCTCTACGCCAGAGATAAAAAGACTCCGCGGCTTGCTCAACCAACATACCCAGCCCATCGGCAACAGCCCAGGCTGCGTGGTGAGCAGCCCAGCGCATAAACACTGTGGGTTCTGCACCGTAAACCATATCGTAGCAACAACTGCGCTCTGTCAGAATCGTACTGGAAAGTTCGGGCATATCACCACTTAACCCGGCGCTGGTGCCATTAATGATCAGATCAAACTGGCGCTCTTCAATAAGTGAGAAGGCGCCCCCTTCAATCGGCCCGAGATCCGAAAACTCCGCAGCCAAGTCAGCGGCACGCGCAGCGGTTCGGTTCACCACCAATAACTCGCTGGGGTGCTCGCGCAGCAGGGGCTCCAATACGCCACGGACTGCACCGCCCGCTCCCAGAACGAGAACCCTCAAACCATTAATGGTCCAACCCAGATTGGCGATCATGTCTTTAACCAGGCCGATACCATCGGTGTTGTCCCCGGAAATCGTACCGTCTGGATTGTGGATCAGCGTGTTCACAGCTCCGGCCCGTTCCGCCCTGACGCTTTTTTTATCAGCAAATTCGAAGGCGTCCTGCTTGAAAGGTACCGTCACATTAAGGCCTGATCCGCCACTTTCAAAGAACTGTTTGGCCGCGGTATCAAAACCATCGACATCCACTTTTACGGCTCTATACAGCATGGATTGATCGCATTGCTCCGCGAAAGCCGCATGTATTACAGGGGACTTGCTGTGCTTGATCGGATTGCCAAACACCGCGTACTTATCGATTTTCTCAGCGGTTGTCGTCACTGCTTAAACCGCCTGCCCCAGCCAATCGCGACCGCGAAGATAGTAGTCGGTCAACTCGTATTCGGGAGTTCCAGGCTCGGGATGATAATCATATTCCCATCGCACAAGCGGCGGCAACGACATCAGAATGGCCTCTGTTCTACCACCCGATTGCAAACCGAACAAAGTGCCGCGATCAAACACCAAATTAAACTCCACATAACGTCCGCGACGATACAGCTGAAACTGTTTCTCCCTGTCGCCGTAAGCCTGCTCTTTACGCCGCTGCACAATAGGTAGATACGCTAGTAGAAATGAATCGCCAATAGATCGCATGAAGTCAAAGCAGGTCTCAAACCCCCAACTGTTAAGGTCATCGTAAAACAGACCACCAATGCCACGGGGCTCATCGCGATGAGCGAGGTAAAAGTATTCGTCGCACCAGGTTTTATAGCGCGAGTACACATCATCGCCGAAGGGCGCGCAGGCAGCGGCAGCGACCTGATGCCAGCTAACACAATCTTCGACATTGCCATAATAGGGCGTTAGATCATAGCCACCGCCGAACCACCAAATAGGTTCTTCACCCTCTTTTTCCGCAACGAAAAAACGCACGTTTGCATGAGAGGTGGGCACATAGGGGTTGCGGGGGTGAATCACTAGAGACAGGCCCATAGCCTGAAAATTTCGACCGGCGAGTTCGGGCCGCGCCGCGCTCGCCGATGGAGGCAAGTTAGAACCGTAAACATGCGAAAAATTGACGCCGGCTTTTTCAAAGACTGCTCCGTCAGCGAGCACGCGGCTACGGCCATCTCCACCTTCGGGACGCTGCCACAGATCCTCATTGAAAGAGTGTTCACCGTCTTCTTCGCTAAGCGCCGTGCATATCTGGTCTTGCAATGCCAGGAGATAAGTTTTGACTTGTTCAATCTGCATATAAAGCGTATTCACAGTGTTGGACCGCGCTGGATTATACGCGCGAAAATCCAAGAACAATACCGGGCTTGGCTAACTAGCTGCGAATTACTTGATTTGAAACAACATTGCGAATCAGGGAAGGTTTTTTCTCTGAACCAACTGAGCCCGGGACGATATAATCTAATTGGCCTCCAAAATATCGCAAAACCTGAAATCGCTGGGTGGCCGCAACGCACCCTGCGCGATTGGCAGACGTCGAAACCAATACACCACCCCAGCTGTTGCACAAGTTGCGGACAACATGGTGGGCACTGACACGAACGGCGACCGTATCGTGATCGCCATGTATCCACTGGGGTACTCGACCATGGTGCGGTACCAGCCAGGTATTGGGTCCCGGCCAGGATTCATCCAAACGGAGGCGATGCTGCTCATCCAAACCAGATAACAGCCAATCAAGCTGAGCGACGTTGCTGGCTACAAGTATCAATCCTTTCCCCACCTCGCGTCGCTTCAGAGCCAACAAGCGATTTACCGCGGCTTCATCGGCGGGATCACAACCCAAACCCCAAACCGCCTCGGTGGGGTAGGCGATAACCCCACCTCGACGCAAAGACGCTACAGCGCCGGAAATTTGAAAAGCGGGCAGGGAAGACAAACTCAGCTCTGCAGAGATTTCTGTAGTGCCTCATCTTTGGCAAAAATGGCCGCAGCGTTGGCTTCGCGCTCTTCGCGCAGTGCGTCTCCTAAGGCCGGATTAGCGGTTGCCAATATTTGTGCCGCCAGATAGGCCGCATTTTTTGCTCCGGCCTTGCCAATGGCGACCGTAGCCACGGGAATACCTGCGGGCATCTGAACAGTCGACAACAAGGCGTCCAGGCCATCCAAAGACGCATTCATAGGCACTCCAATAACCGGCTTCACTGTCGTGGCCGATACGGCGCCGGCCAAGTGCGCTGCCATACCCGCAGCAGCGATAAACACTGCGCAACCTCTGGACTCCGCATCGAGAATAAATGCCTTGGTTGCCTCTGGAGTGCGATGAGCGGATGTAATACGAACTTCAAAAGGGATACCGAGGGACTTTAATACGGCGAAGCTTGCTTCCATAACGGGTAAGTCCGAATCGGAGCCCATTACAATTCCAACAAAAGGCGTGCTCATCAATAAAACTCCTGTCCTGCAGATAAAAGTGAGGCGGTGCCCCGCGACGATTGCGGATTCTAGCAATTGCGGCCGCAGGGGCAAAGACCTCAGCGACGAATATAACCGCCATCGCATCGCTCTATCAGTTGTTCAACTTCCAGATCAGACAAGGCGGAGAGAACAGCCGAGACGGCGAGAGCACTGTGCTGAGCAAGCTCATCAACACTAATCGACTCACTGCCGACTAAGCCCAAGACCTGTTTCGCCGTATGATTAAGATCGGCAGTAGTAATCGCTGTGTCTTCGCAATTTACAGCCAGCTCTTTTTGGCATTGATAGAGCGGGCCAAGCTCCTCGAGAATATCGTCGATATCTTGGACCATCTTCACACCCTGGCGAATCAGCCCCAGGCAACCCAATCCCTCGGGATGAAAAATCGACCAGGGAAGCGCAAACACCTCTCGCCCCTGCTCCATGGCAGTGCGCGCAGTGATCAGCGAGCCGCTTCGCAATGCCGCCTCAACCACAAGTATGCCCAACGACAAACCACTGATGATTCGGTTTCGCTTGGGAAATCGATAGGGTAGCGGCTTGCAACCCGGTGGAAATTCGCTGAGCAAGCAGCCAGATTCCACAATGTCCTGCGCAATGAGGCGATGACGAGCCGGATAAATGATATCCAAACCACTGGCCATCACAGCAATAGTTTTACCGCCGGCATCCAATGCGGCCCGATGAGCGGCGTAATCAATACCCAGCGCCAACCCACTGCAAACATGCATTTGCGATCTGACAATATCTGCGCTCAAGTAGCTCGCTGCCCGAACACCATGCGGGCTGGCTTTTCGCGAGCCGACAATACCCAATTGGGCTTGCTGCAGAAGAGCTGCATCACCCGACGCATAAAGAATGGGAGGCGGGTCGTAAAGTTCGCGGAGAAGACATGGATAGTGCGGATCTCCCAGGGAGATCACCTGCCCTCCGATCCTTTCCAGGGTATGTAGCTGCCAATCCAACTGAGCGGCCGCGGTGTTAGACAGTCCCCGCTGCTGAATAGTCGTGGCCGCCTGCACAGCTTCAGTATCCGCCCCATGCAAACGCCACTTAGCCGCCGGAGAATCCCAAATGTTAGCCGCAGAACCGTGTTCCAGAAAAAGCCTGGCCAGAGGAATATCGCCAAGCGAGGGGAGGCTGTGCAACTGTAAGCACAACCGAGCTTCTATAACATCCATACATCATCCTTGACGTAATGTCTGATTGAACCGATCTAGTAAGTAAGGAGTGAGACCGCTTCCTTGCGGCTCAACTGCTAGCTCGTTACTGATCTAAGTAAACACACTGCCGTAAAAAAACCCGACAAATACTTAGGGGTTTCTAACTTTGTCCAAAATTTTGAGTGGCCGATTAGCTTTTAACACAATCGCATAGCTGGCTTTATCGAAGATCTCGAAAACCATCAGCAAGCCAGCGCGGGTATCAGGCAACATCACTTGCTCTTTGGCAATTTTGTCGTATACGACCTCTCCCGTTTGGTAAATGGCCAATACATTGCCGATTTCCAATCCCTCACGACTGCCACGATTTAGCACCACAATGTCGGTGGTACCAATTTGGCTGACGCCGCCATCGACCGCGATCATAAACCCATCAACGATTTCCTGACTGGGTGCACGGGGTTGAAAGGTAGCATCCAAAATTCGTTCCTCATTGGGAAGCAGGCGGTCTGCAATCCGCACCTCTTCAGCCACTCGCGTGACTTCCAGCTCCACAACGTCATCTCCATTGGGGCTTAGCAGCTGAGCATTGCCGATATCACGCGCCTGGTGGCCGAGCACCTCGGCGGTAATGGGGTCGCGATAGATATCGCCCTGGCGAAACACACCGTAGGCCCGCTCACCGTCCGGGAAAGGACCACGGCCAAAGATGCGGTCCCCCGGCGCGCTGATCAGATGTTTCTGAGCGCCAGCAACTACATAGGCCGATTGATTCAAATCATCAGCGCCCAAAATTCGGTGGCGCTGCAAAAACGCACCAATCTCATCCAGAGGAATAGCGGGAATGGCAAGATCCAGCCCGGTGACTCGCATGTTGGGGGCCAACTTCACATCGCGCCCACGCTTCACTCGCAAACGCGGGCGACCGTCGACCCAAACGAGATAAAGTGTGTCGCCAGGAAATATAAGATGAGGGTTATCGATCTGAGGATTTACATCCCACAATTCAGGCCACAGCCAGGGTTCTTGCAGGTACATACCCGAAATGCCCCACAGCGTATCTCCCTTTTTAACGATATATGTCTCGGGAAGATTGTCCTGTAATGCCACCGCTGCTTGTGTCACACCGCTGAACAGCAGCGACATCAACAATACAAACACCGATATTGATTTAGTTTTCATTTTTGTGATCCCACGTCGCCCTGATTATTATCTGTCTGAGGTGCGCCCAACCTCTACAGTACATTTAATATTTTTTAGCGCAGGTGCCCCATTCATCTGTCCCACGCACTACACATCTCTACCATGCCGCTGGGCAGCACAGTCGCACTGACTGTATAATAGACACAGTTTGCGATGGCAGATTGCCTCTGGCAAGCCAATTGTTATTAATTCACGCAGGCAAATTCGGCCATCACCACCTCGAAAAAGGGCATATTTACGCCATGGCAGTACTAGAAATACTGGAATTCCCCGACTCCCGGCTACGCACCAAAGCGAAGCCCGTCAAGCAGGTAACAGATCGCATACGCTCTCTGATAGACGATATGTTTGAAACCATGTACGCCGCGCCGGGTATAGGCTTGGCGGCATCGCAAATTAATGTACACGAACGCTTCCTGGTAATTGACATCTCCGAAGACAAAAGCGATCCACTGGTTTTCATCAATCCGGAAATCACCGTCTTAGACCCCGAATTGGGGGAATATGATGAGGGATGCTTGTCTATTCCCGGTTTCTACGAAACCGTCTGCCGGCCGAGAAGAATTTCGGTAACAGCACTGGATCGCGAGGGTGCTAGCTTCACCCGGGAGTTAGACGGACTATTGGCGATATGCCTACAACATGAAATAGACCATCTCGATGGCAAACTATTTGTCGACTATATCTCTTCCTTGAAACGACAGCGAATCCGCAAAAAGCTTGAAAAAAGCCATCGACAGCGGGCCTAAAACCCAATGCCTAACACTCCCTTGCGCATTGTTTTTGCCGGCACACCCGATTTCGCGGCACTGCACCTAAAAGCCCTGTTTGAGAGCAATCACAAAGTCGTGGCGGTTTACACTCAACCTGACCGGCCGGCCGGGCGAGGCAAAAAACTGCACGCCAGCCCAGTCAAACAACTCGCAGCCTCACACAATATACCGGTGTTCCAACCAGAAACGCTCAAATATGACGGTGCAGTAGAGCAACTATCAGCCATCGGAGCCGACGTCATGGTAGTCGTGGCCTACGGGTTGATACTCCCGCAGGCGATTCTGGACACACCGCGACTAGGCTGCCTCAATGTGCACGGCTCTCTACTTCCACGCTGGCGCGGGGCCGCACCTATTCAGCGGGCTATCGAAGCGGGTGACGAGAAAAGTGGTGTCACTATAATGCAAATGGATGCCGGGCTCGACACTGGCGATATGCTGGCGATTGCCGAGTGTCCGATTGGACCAGACACCAGTTCAGCAAGCCTCCATGATGACTTAGCGAAGCTAGGGGCCCCACTTTTAGTCGAGGTGCTTGATGATTTAGCTGAGTATTTGTCCAATGCCATAGTGCAGGACGACTCAAAGGCCACCTATGCCCACAAGATCTCAAAGTCTGAAGGACAGATAGACTGGCAACAAAGTGCAACGACTATTGCCAGAGCAGTGCGAGCATTCAATCCCTTTCCGGTTTGCTTTACGACCCTGGGTGAACAGCGCTTAAAAATCTGGGAGGCGAAGATTATTGCCACAGATGGCCCTGGAAAAGAGCCAGGTACAATCGTCACCGCCAGTCGAGAGGGTATTGTGATTTCCTGCGGACAAGACCAGCTCAGGGTAAACGCGGCCCAGCTACCCGGTGGTAAAATTTTATCAGCGGAGCAGTTAATGAGCGGAAAAAGTGAGTGGTTTACGCCGGGTACACGCCTGGGCAGCAGCTGATGGCACTCGACGCCCGGGCAGCTTCTGCCAGCATTATTCATCAGGTCATCGCGGGTAAGTCCCTCAATCAAGTCATGCCTGCAGCACTGTCCAAGGTCGCGGCGCGAGACCGCGGGTTGGTACAACAGTTGTGCTATGGGACATTGCGACAACAACCTCGCCTCGATGCCCTATTGAATCAACTGTTGGACAAGCCGATGCGCGCCAAAGATCGCGACGTATTCGCATTGCTACTCTTGGGTCTTTATCAATTGGATGGCATGCGTGTTCCCGATCACGCCGCCGTCGCCGAAACCGTGGGCGCCTCCAGGGCCCTGAAGAAACCCTGGGCCAAGGGCTTAATCAACGCCCTGCTACGCCGCTTTCTCAGAGAACGTGAAGCACTGACCGAGAATCTTGATAACGCCGCCCAAAACGCTCACCCCCAGTGGTTATTTCAGAAAATAAATGATCAATGGCCAGGGCAGGCCACGTCGATTGTTAAGGCCAACAACACTCAGCCTCCAATGTCATTGCGAGTCAATGCACTGAACACCACAGCACCTATTTATCTCAAGCGCATCGCCGATGAGGGCATAGCTGCATCACTATGCGAACATTCACCCTGCGGGATACGCCTGGATCAGCCCATGGATGTCGCCCTAATCCCAGGATTTGCCGAGGGGGACGTTAGCGTACAGGACGAGGCGGCACAGATTGCCGCGCTACTGTTGGACGCTCAACCGGGAGAGCGAATACTCGATGCATGCTCGGCTCCGGGTGGAAAAGCCTGCCATATTTTAGAAACTCAACCCGAGTTGGCTGAGTTGGTCGCCGCTGACTTAGACGAACAGCGGCTGATCAAAGTTTCGGAAAACCTGCAACGGCTAAAGCTGACAGCGACGACGCAATGCCTTGACGCGGCCAACCCCGAAGAAATCTTTGAGCCTGCGTCTTTCGATCGAATACTGGTGGATGCGCCGTGCTCTGCCAGCGGCGTCATTCGAAGACATCCCGACGTCAAAGTTCTTCGAAGAGCAACAGACATAACCGAGATGGCGGCGCAGCAGTTGCAGATTCTCAAGGGATTGTGGCCACTGCTAAAACCTGGCGGAAAGCTGCTATACGCAACCTGTTCCATTTTTGAAGAAGAAAACAGCGAAGTCGTGGAGAAATTTTTACAAAGCTGTTCCGATGCGTCCTACGAGGAGGGCGTAGAAAGCGCTTTAAATCGGCTACGCTTTGGCAGGCAATTGCTACCCGACCCCAATGGCGGTGACGGATTATTCTATGCCATGATTCGAAAACAAAACTAACAAGCGGCAAGCTTCAAGCAATGTGCACAATTTCGCCCTGTGGGTACTTACATTCAATTCAAGATTTCATTATGGTGCATGGGTACTCACCACAGTTGCTCGGTCTATGAAGATCATCATTCTTGGCGCGGGCCAAGTCGGCAGGGCGCTCGCTGAAAGCCTGGCTGATGAGAAGAACGATATTACGGTCGTAGACATCGACGGCGACAGACTTCGCTCCCTGCAAGACAAGTTTGATATCGGCATTGTCGTCGGTGAAGCCTCTCACCCCAATACCCTACTAAAAGCGGGTGCGGAAGATGCTGAGATGCTGGTCGCAGTGACCAACAGCGACGAAATCAACATGATGGCCTGCCAGGTAGCGCATTCTCTGTTCAGCACGCCGACCAAAATATCCCGAGTTCGATCTCCGAATTATCTGGCCTATCAAGAGCAAATATTTAACAGTGAAAACATTCCTGTCGACGTCATTATTGGTCCCGAACAGCTCGTCACCAACAATATACGTCAGCTGATCAGCAATCCGGGTGCGCTGCAAGTCGTCGATTTTGCAGAGGGAAGAGTGCAGCTCGTAGCGGTAAAAGCCTATTACGGCGGCCCAATAGTGGGACATGAACTACGGGATATTCGAAAACATATGCCCAAAGTCGACACCCGAGTTGCGGCAATTTTTCGACACGACAGGCCCATCATTCCCGAGGGTGACACGGTAGTGGAAGCGGATGATGAAGTGTTCTTCATTGCTGCAAAGCAGAATATCCGCAAAGTAATGTCGGAAATGCGCAAGGTCGATAAGCCTTACAAACGCGTCATGATCGCCGGAGGGGGAAACATCGGCGCAACACTGGCTCTGGCCATCGAAGAAGACTATCAGGTTAAAGTCATAGAAAAATCCTACTCGCGCTGCCGAGTGTTATCAGAGCGTTTAAAGCACAGCATTGTACTCAATGGCAGTGCATCGGAGCCGGCTCTTCTGTCCGCTGAAAACATCGAAGCCAACGATGTCTTTTGCGCCCTAACCAACAATGACGAATCGAATATCATGATGTCGATGCTGGCAAAACGCATGGGCGCCAAGAAGGTGATTACCTTAATTTCCAATCCCGCCTATGCGGACTTGGTTGGCGGTGAAATCGATATTGCAATTTCCCCCCAACAGATAACCATTGGCAGTTTGCTCACCCATGTTCGTCGCGGCGATATTAGCAATGTCCATTCTCTGCGCAGAGGTGCTGCAGAAGCTATCGAAATGATCGCCCACGGAGACGCCTACTCGTCGAAAGTAGTCGGCAGAAGACTGGACGAAATTTCACTGCCGGAAGGCGTCACCATCGGCGCCATTGTGCGCGACGAAGAAGTGCTAATTGCACACGGCCACATCGTGGTGGAAACTGACGACCACGTCATATTGTTTCTGGTAGACAGCCGCAAAATTTCTCAGGTGGAGAAGCTGTTTGTGGTTGGATTCGGGTTCTTTTCCTAGGAGTCGGACATGCATCTGTCTATCTCCATGCGGGTCCTCGGTATGCTACTAATGCTGTTCAGCAGTGCCATGGTGGTTCCGCTGGTGATGGCCCTGCTCGCGAATGACGAAACTATCACCGGATTCCTTTCCGCTCTGGCCATAACCTTTTTCTCTGGCTTGTTAATGTGGGCACCGGTGAGAAACACTCGCCACGAACTGAGAATTCGCGACGGCTTTCTCATCACGTCTTTGTTCTGGACCGTACTAGGTATTTATGGAGCGCTTCCCTTCGCCCTGAACGCGGAGTTGGGATTGACTCCTACGGAGGCGATATTCGAATCGATTTCTGGCCTGACCACGACCGGCGCGACTGTGATTGTCGGCCTGGACTCACTGCCGAAATCCATTTTGATATACCGTCAAATACTCCAGTGGATGGGTGGTATAGGCATCGTGGTTGTCGCCGTGGCGGTATTGCCCATGCTCGGCATCGGCGGTATGCAACTGTATCGGGCCGAAAGCCCAGGCCCTTCCAAAGACAGCAAACTGACCCCGAGAATTACCGAGACGGCCAAAGCTCTGTTTATGGTTTATCTGGCGCTCACACTAGCCTGCGCGCTGGCTTACTACGCTGCCGGAATGAGCGGCTTTGACGCCATCGCCCACTCTTTTTCAACCGTCGCGATCGGCGGATTTTCTACCCACGATGCCAGTATGGGTTATTTTGAAAGCGACACGATACTGATGATTTGCAGCGTGTTTATGGTCATCTCCGCCGTCAATTTCGGACTGCACTTCATGGCCTGGCGTCGTCGGTCACTGTTGATATATCAAAAGGATTCTGAGACTAATTTTTTCCTGTTCGTGCTTACAGCCGGTGTCATTGTCACCTGCAGCTATCTCTATATAAGTGGTACGCTCAATGGCAGCGAAAGTTTCTCCCACGGCTTGTTTCAAGCAATATCGATAACCACCACCACCGGATTTGCCACCCAGAACTTTGCCTCTTGGCCGACGTTTTTGCCAATCATGCTGTTGATGTTTTCCTTCATGGGCGGTTGTGTGGGCTCGACAGGGGGAGGCATCAAAGCTATGCGCCTGATGTTAATCTACAAGCAGGGCTTGAGAGAACTGAAACAACTGGTTCACCCCCAGGCCGTGATACCCCTCAAGATTGGCAAGCGCCGGGTGGATGCTGCAGTGGTCAGTGCTGTATGGAGTTTTTTTGCGGTTTACATGGGAGCGTTCATCTTTATTCTGCTGGTACTACTGGCAACAGGGCTGGATTTCACCACTGCATTTTCAGCTGTAACGGCTTCGCTGAATAATCTGGGCCCGGGCTTGGGTGAGGTTGCAAGCCATTACGGTACCATCAATGAACCTGCAAAAGCGGTGCTTTGTTTAGCGATGTTGCTGGGACGACTAGAGGTGTTCACTCTGTTAGTGCTGTTCACTCCAATGTTCTGGCGCCCTTAGTAATTAAATATTAGTACTTGGACAATCGAACACAAGCACTTTTACGACTTCGCTTGTGCTCTGTATTTGCTAATCATGTCGTAGGCAGCACCAATTTTTTGCGATTTCTCTGTGGCGATTTTAACCATCTCGGGAGGCACACCCTTGGCGATCAATTTATCCGGGTGGTTTTCACTCATCAGCTTTCGGTAGGCGCGCTTTAATTCCTTGTCACTGGCACTTTGAGAGACACCTAGTGCTGAATAGGCCTCTTGCAGAGAGGTGTCAGAACTGGTGAAAGTCCGGGACTGATTGTGAAACGATCCCTGAGACTGTGCCTGTGCCATGCGCAGTAACTGCTCCAGCTGACCAGCACTGAAGCCCATGCGTGAAGCAATATCATTTAACGCAACTCGCTCTGCCTCTACCAGTCCGTGATCATCTGCCAGGGCCATCGAAACGAGGAATGCCAACATCGTTTGTTGAAGATGTTTCTGGGAGCCACATATTTCATTAAAAGCGGTGACGGTTGCCTCAAGCTGAAAATCTGCAGCGGAGCCACTGCGGAAAAATTCAATGGCGCGCTTGCGCTGACTACTATCAAGGCCCATCTGCGCAATGAGCTGTTCAGCATGGGAAATTTCGGACTCGGAAATTCTCCCATCAACCTTTGCCAGATACCCAAGCAGCAGAAAGTTGGTTGCAAAGAAGCTCTCCTTAATCCGCTCAATATTTTCGGGCGAACCAAAATTGAAAGTTCGAACCAGGCCTCTGTCAAAACTGTGGCCAATAAACACGCCAATGATCAAGCCAAAAAGGCCGCCGGAGAGCAGGCCAATCAGGCCGGCAATCACTTTTCCGTAAAACATCGTATTCCTTTTCGAAATTTACAAGCGCTGAGAACCGCTTAAATATTATCGTAGAGGCCTTCACCGTCTCGAGGTCTGACACGAAACCGTTTGTACTCCCACTGGTATTGTTCGACACAGGATTGCAGCGCCCGTTCAACTCCACGATTCAACGCTGCCAGAGACTTACCAGTATCTTCATCATAGATCTCTGACTCGGCGGCTTCGTAGTGAATGGCAAATCCACCAGGTACCCTGCGCGCGTGACCAAATACTGCCAGGGCGCCAGTGCGTCGAATCATATTGCTGGACAACGTCCCGGTGAAACACTTAACCCCCATAAACTCACTGTTCTGCCCAGAGTTTAAGTCTGACGGAGCCTGATCCGGTAGGATACCGGAGATTCCTCCGCTCTTTACACATTTAAGCAATTGGGCAAGCCCACGAGAATTGGTGGGCACCAAAGTAGCGCCGCTGGATTGTCTACCACGTTCGATGAGAGACCCAAGGTCGGCAACCTTTGGCGGTTGATAGAGGGAGACCGTGCGCCCCAGTGTACCCAGGTGCAGGCCAACCACTTCCCAATTGCCCAGGTGAGGTACCAGCACAATAACACCACGACCTTCAGCTTGAGCCGCCTCAATAAGCTCAACGCCCACGACTTCGGTGATCAAGCTAGCCACGTACCCCCAGGGCTTTAACCATACATGTCCCATTTCCGTAAAAAGCTCAGCGGTCGATAAAATACTCTGCTTGGCTAATTGCTTTTGCTCTTGAGCAGGCATCCCGGGAAACGCAGCCGCTATATTGATTTCCGTCACTTTTCGACTGCGACTACCTATCGGCCAATACAGGCGTCCTATCGCCCGCCCGAAAGCACGGGCAGTGTCCAGCGGGAGCATGGCACAAAGCTGTAACAGGCTTTTGATGAGATGGAACTGGAGGGCTTTCATGGCAGAATGTCTGGATTTCCACTTTCGGACAGGTCGAGTACGAAAGCGCGTATTATGCCGACAAAAGAGCCTGTATAATAGCCAGCTTTTTTGCAATCAGAAAATGGGTCAAACAGTGTCACAGGGCGAGCAAGGTTTTCTAACCTTTCAAGATATTATCCTCAAGCTGCAACAGTATTGGGCGGAGCGCGGCTGTGTAGTTTTACAGCCTTTGGATATGGAGGTGGGTGCAGGTACGTTCCATCCGGCTACATTTTTGCGGGCAGTGGGCCCGGAAACCTGGAACGCGGCTTATGTACAACCTTGCCGTCGCCCCACCGATGGACGCTACGGCGACAATCCTAATCGACTACAGCAGTACTATCAGTTTCAAGTGGTGATGAAGCCTTCACCCGCCGATTTGCAACAAGCCTATCTGGACTCGCTTACTGCATTGGGCGTAGACACCCTGATTCACGACGTGCGTTTTGTCGAAGACAACTGGGAGTCACCCACACTGGGTGCCTGGGGTTTAGGCTGGGAGGTCTGGCTTAACGGTATGGAAGTCACGCAGTTCACCTACTTTCAGCAGGTGGGAGGCTTGGAGTGCTATCCGGTGACCGGCGAGATTACCTATGGTCTCGAGCGAATTGCCATGTACTTGCAGGGCGTCGACAGTATTTACGATTTAATTTGGGCACACGGCCCCGATGGGGATGTGACCTACGGCGACGTTTTTCACCAGAACGAAGTCGAGATGTCTCGCTACAATTTTGAGGAAGCCGACACCGAGCATCTTCTGTTGCAGTTTGATCACTGCGAGAAAGAAGCGAAACGGCTCACCGAGAAAAACATGCCACTTCCCGCTTACGAAAGAGTGATGAACGCGTCTCACGCCTTTAACCTCCTGGATGCACGGCACGCCATTTCGGTGACCGAACGGCAGCGGTTTATTCTCCGGGTTCGCACCCTCGCAAGAGAAGTCGCGATGTCATATTTCAATGCCAGAGCCGCTTTGGGCTTTCCCCTCGCCAGCGAGGAGCTACAGCGGGAAGTACTCGAAAAAATTCAAGCGGAGGCAAGCTAGACTATGAGCAGCGAAACTCTGTTAGTAGAACTGGGCACCGAAGAACTGCCACCGAAGGCGTTGAAGTCTTTAGGCGAGTCATTTAGAGACGGTATTGTTCGCGGGCTGGAGCAAAGAGCACTAGGCCATTCCAAGGTTGAGTGGTTCGCGTCGCCGCGCAGGCTTGCTGTATTGATCGATCAGGTTCAGTTGCGTGCAGCCGATCAGGAAAAGGAAGCACTGGGCCCTCCTGCCGATCGGGCAAAAGACAGCGAGGGTAACTGGACTCCGGCGGCAATCGGGTTTGCCCGCAAGCAGGGTGTCGAACCTGAGGACCTGCAAAGCATTGATACGCCAAAAGGTGTGCGGCTGGGTATTCGCAGCACAGAGCGGGGAATACTTGCCAAAGATTGTCTTGTCGACATTATTAATGAAAGCATTGCCGAGCTTCCTATTCCCAAGAGAATGCGATGGGCCGCAAGCCGTACCGAATTTGTAAGACCGGTTCAATGGGCAGTAGTCATGCTGGGAACGGAATCAAACTTCGGAGACGTTCTGGATGTTCCAAGCGGCACAACCACTCTAGGCCATCGCTTTCACAGCGCCGGACCTATAGCCATCGCCCGGGCCGAAGAGTATGCAGAAATACTGCGCACCGAACACGTGATCGCATCCTTCGATGAGCGCCAGCAGATCATTCGCTCCCAAGTGGAAGAGCTAGCTGCATCATTGGGTGCGGTGGCCGTCATCGATGAAGATTTGCTCGATGAGGTCACTGGTCTGGTGGAATGGCCCATAGCGCTGGCGGGATCGTTTGAGGAGCGCTTTCTGGAAGTCCCCACTGAGGCGCTGGTTCTATCCATGAAAGAGCATCAAAAGTATTTCCACCTGGTAGATGATGAAGGCCAGCTAAAACCCAACTTCATCACCATCAGCAATATAGAAAGCAAGGACCCGCAACAGGTGATCAGTGGCAACGAGCGGGTCATCCGACCACGGTTGAGCGACGCCACGTTTTTCTTTGATACCGATAAACAAACTCGCCTGGAAGACAGAGTGGAGAAATTACGTTCCATCGTGTTTCAAAAGCAACTGGGCACACTGTATGAAAAAACCCAGCGGGTAAAAGGCTTAACGGGGCTGATTGCTGAAAAGATCGGTGCGCCCCAGGAGAAGGCCGAACGAGCTGCCTTGTTAAGCAAGACCGACTTGTTGAGTGACATGGTCCTGGAGTTCGCCGATATGCAAGGGATCGCCGGTTACTACTATGCACTTCACGATGGCGAAGGTGAGGAGGTAGCGACCGCACTGGCACAACAGTATTGGCCCAAATTCTCCGGCGACCAACTACCGGAGTCGAGAACGGCCTGTGCACTGGCACTGGCAGACCGACTGGATACCCTCTGTGGTATTTTCGGCATCGGCCAACCCCCCACCGGCTCCAAGGACCCCTTTGCACTCCGACGGGCATCACTTGCAGTACTGCGAATCATCGTTGGCAAGAGACTCTCCCTGGATCTGAAGGACTGTCTGGAATTAGCACAAGCGCAATATCCAGACGGCGTTATTGCCCCCGGAAGTATCGAACAGGTGTTCGAATACGTCATCGAGCGCTTTCGAGCCTGGTATGAAGATGAAGACGTACCAGTGGAGGTTTTCAGAGCGGTCAGCGCAAAGGGACTATCCGAGCCGCTTGATATTGAGCGTCGTGTTCACGCGGTCAATGCCTTCACACAGCTTCCAGAGGCCACGGCACTAGCTGCGGCCAATAAGCGAGTCGCCAACATCTTGGCCAAGCTCGATAAAGACCATATTTTTGGTGATGTGAGCGCCAACTTACTGGTTGAGCCTCAAGAAATCGCGTTATGGGGTGCCTTGGTTGACGTAGATAAAAACAGCGCGAGCTTGTTGGAAGAGCAAGCCTACACTGACGCCCTGGCCAGCTTAGCCGTTTTACGCGATCCGCTGGACGCATTTTTTGATGATGTGTTGGTCAACGCGGAAGATGAAGCGTTGCGCAATAACCGCCTCAATCTATTGAAGTCAATGCGAGAACTTTTCACCCAGGTTGCGGATATTTCCCAGCTGGCAGTGGGCAAATAGTCACCGCCAATGCCTCTAGTTATCCTGGATCGAGATGGTGTAATCAATGAGGATTCCGATGCGTATATTCGCAATTTGGAGCAGTGGATACCCATCCCGGGAAGCCTCGAAGCCATCGCCGAGCTATCTCAGGCGGGGTGCGCCATTGCCATTGCCACCAATCAATCCGGGCTGGCCAGGGGCTATTTCAGCCTCGCAGAAATGGAGAAAATTCACAGGAAATTGAATGACCTGGTCGAAGAGCGCGGGGGCAAAATAGCCGGCATTTTCTATTGCCCCCACCTGCCCGATGCCAAGTGTCACTGCCGTAAACCAGCGACTGGGATGCTAGAAGCCATAGAGCAAGATTTAAAAATCAGTGCGACTGGTGCCCACTTTGTGGGGGATAGCCTAAAGGACCTGCAGGCCGCTCAACGCCACGGCTGCCGACCGGTATTGGTGAAAACGGGCAAGGGTCTAAAAACTCTCGAGTGCTTGGCTAATTCCCATCCGGATATCCAAAATCCCTTGGACATCCCGGTTTATCGGGATTTGGCCCAGGCCAGCGAAGCGATACTGACAGCCCTAAAGAACTGAATAAGCGATCCATACTGCTTTCCCCCATCGAAAAACAACATTACCCCCGCAGCCGTAAGAAAAAAAGAGCATAATAAGACGCCTTTATATAACCAAAACCTCGCCATAGCGGCACACTGAGATTCAAGTTTAGATAAATCTGGACTTTTTTCCGGTTTTTCGTTGCCGAACATTGATTTCATTTGCAAAGCTACAAGTTCGAATTCCCGTAGAACAGATGTGGCTACTATGAACAAGAAATTGCTACGCGGCTCACTAATGGCGAGCCTCGCCCTAAGCGCTCTTACTTACACTAGTAACGCGCTGTCTCTGGATCCGGACTTCCGCCTGCTGGGACTGGCGATGCATCAAGAGACGGGCAGAGATATTTATTTAGGTGCGATTCACCTCACAGGCACCGCTCCAACCCCCGACAATGTAACCCAATCCCGCGCACCCAAAATGATGGAATATCGTGTGGTCGCCCGACGCACCAGCATACGAAGCCTAGTGGGAAATATGTTGCTGCAGAGCGAAGTCGCCAACGGTGCTCCGCCAAGTGCTGAGACAATGGAGTTCGCCGACCAGCTGTTGTCCACGGTTCAGGGCAGCTTATACGAGGGAGATTCCCTGGAGTTCAAGCAAAACGCAATGGGTGAGCTAATTGTTCTACTTAACAATATCGAGCTCACGCGCACGGCGGATTCCGATATTTTCCGCTATTTGCTAAAAGGCTGGGTGAGCGAAAGTGGTCCCTCGACCGCCTTCCGCAATAGCATTTTGCAACAGAATATAGAGGCAGATATCCTTTCCACCTATGAGACAACAACTGCCACTGAAGAGAGACTTGCCACCATTGGCGGTTGGTTCTCAAACGAGCAAAATAGTGAAGAGTTGCCCGAGGAAGGGGAGTTAACAGAGGCAGTGTCGGAGCAAGTGGTCGCAAACACAGAGATCGCAGTCACTCCTCAGGAGCAAGCAGCTTCTGAACCGGTAAAAACGGGAGCAAAGGATCTCGCCACACAGGAATTAAGCACCCCGGCCTTAGCAACGCAGCAACCCGAAACACCAGCGGATCAACAAGTCGCTGACATTGATTCTGAAGAGGTTTCTGTATTGCCAGATACAAAACAAGCTGAAACGCTTGTAGCAGGCGTTGATACAGTGGAACTCGGCACAGATACGCCGGCCGGGAACCAAACCGTCACATTCGAGCAGAATCAACAGACATTTTTCGAACCGCCAACGCAAGGACTCGAAGGATCGATTGTTAATACCTCGGCCGCCAGATCCTTAGATAGCAGCTTTGAAGCCACAGAAATGTGGACTTTCGAAGACAAAACCAGAATTCCGCCAGTTGAGACGCCGCTACTTGATTCCGAAGGAGGCGACGCTTTTGATATTTTGTCCCTGGACGTCACAGAATACTCCCAACGACTAGCGGAGTTTAATACTGCTTTGATCAAGCTCGTTTACTCAAAAATACGCTATCCGCGTCGCGCCATCAGACGATCACTGCAAGGCGCTCTTGAATTAGATGTAACGGTACGTGAAGATGGAAGCCTCGTAGAGGTCGCAATAGTGGAGTCTTCAGGGTACAGTATTCTTGATGACGCAGCCTTGGAGGCTGCTCAGCAGGCCCTGACAGACACATCGATGGGTGAGATTGACCCGGTCGCCATTGCGGAGTATGGAATTAATGGCAGTGTCGTAGTACCAGTACCCGTTAATTTTGTGCTTCAAGATTAATGCGAGAAAGAAAAGAGATGATATAAAGACAAACAAACATCTCTTTCTTGAAACTGGAAGTCAGTAAATATTAATACCATAGCCCGGATCCACACAATGTCAGAGTTTCACCTTTCACACATCGCTCTTGTCGGTGCGCGCATGGAGGCATTTAGCGAGTTTGGAATAAGCAATCGCAATGAACTGAAGATGCGACGCATCTCACCCGCCGGCCTTGAAAACTCGGTGGAGAATCTCAGTACATCAGATTTAAAACAGCTTCTCAAAGTGCAACTTCCGATATGGGTGCACAATGTAATCACGGATCCTGCGTTTCCCAACCGTGAACAGTTACTCATGCCCATCCGCCGGTTCGAGGGCGAGCTGAAAGACAAAAAAGGTGATGAAGTAGTCTCAGCGGTAATGACCGCTGGGTTCGTAAACCAGACACTCGATCCACTTGATTTACCGAAAGAGATGTCAATGCAAGAGCGGTGCGCCGTTGTTGCGCAAATTAGCGTTTGGCAAGAAGCCTATCAGCAGCTGGAAAGTGACTTAGTAAAGATCATGATTGACCAACTGCCCGAACTCGCACAGTGGTGCACTTATGTAAGAAAGCCTGGCAACTCTTACATCGAAGAAGATTAGACTCCATTTGTTGCCAAAACTCTCGATGGCATGCCGTCTTTGCGCTGAGCTTGGAGAGATAAAATATGAGCGAGCGAGTTTCAGATATATCAGATTTTCTGCTTCAGCTGGATGTTCTAAAATCAGTTAATCGTCGAACTTACATCAACGGTGGAGAGCGTGTTGAAAACTCTGCAGAGCACTCCTGGCATTTGGCGATGGCGTGCTGGGCTTTTGCAGAGTTACTCCAAGACAATTACGACGTTTCGAAGCTTATCAAGCTCGCTTTACTGCATGATCTTGGCGAAATAGAAGCAGGAGATACGTTTTTATACAGCAGTAATCGCAACAATGCCTATATTGAAGAACGCAAAGGCGTCGAAAAAATCGCAGCACACAGCGGTAATCCAATCACGGACCTAGTCACACTTTGGGATGAGCAAGAGATGGGCGAAAGTAAGGAGGCCAGACTCCTAAAAGTCATTGATCGTCTGCTACCATTTCTTCACAACATTACCAGCGACGGCCGAACGTGGCGCGACAACAATATACATAAGAACCAAGTACTACAGATGCATCAATTTATTGAGCAGGAAAGTCCAGAGATCTACCAGTGGTTTATCACCAAGGTGGAGTATGCCGTTGCACAGGGCTGGCTCGATGGCTCATAACACGGCGGTCATGCTACTCGAGTGACACTGCGTCGCAAATCCTCCAACAACATCTTTGAACCCAGCGTGCCAAATATCATCGGGAATAGAATGTACTGGTATTGGGTCCATACCAGAGCCAGTAGCGTATCCCAAAGACCACCCGGCATATTCACAAAGCCATCAAACACTTCAGAAAAGCTAAAAATGATTGTGGCGGCAATGGGCTCGCCACAACCTATAACAACAACAAGATAACGATAGGGGGAACGCTTTTTGTTTAAATGAAAGAAATAAAAGGTCATTGCCAAATTGACGAATGCGAACATCTCTAAGGCATAGAAAGTGCCATTGTGGTTAACCGTACGCAGATCGAGCGCGCCAAAGGTGGCCAAGACCCAGTAATACAAATGAAGTGGTGATTCACGTATGTAATCGGTTTTTGCAATCAGGTCATCTAAGGTGTGAATATTTTCAAATACAAAAGGCGAGAAAATGAACCATGGAATCTCCCACTGAACATTGGTTATCGCATAGCAAACCATCCAGATCACCAGCAAATCATGCCAAAAATCCATTTTGCCCTGACCTGCATAACGTCGCATAATCCAGACCAAAATCCAGACATTGAGCCAAATGCTGATGAAGTACATAGAGAGTCTGCTGCTCATAACAAAATCGAGCACACCGAAGTAGAACAGGACCATCACCGAGATAGTAGCTATGGCCCAGATTGAAGTTGTGAGCGCAAATATTTTTTTGGCTGACGGTGAAAGCGATCGCTCTGGAGCAAGCTGCGTAAAATCAAAAGTCGCTGGTGAATTTGTCATTGCATCATTCCCGGGAAGTTATTGTCGGCGCTACAACGCATTATCCGGATCACCTATAACTGCTAACACCTTCAGCAAACGGTGACGTGTTAGAAAGCGTGGCATTAGCAACATCATGCGATTAATCCACCCCGTCACAATGATTGCCTTCTTGCGAGCAGACAAGGCATGCAACGCCTCGTCAACCACTTCGCTTGTCGTTTGAATCATCAATCGAGGCAATGTTTTCCCGTCGGCCTCACCGCCAGTTGTTTTGTTAATGAATTCGGTTTGGGTAATGCCAGGGCACAGACCCATCACATAGACACCGCGCTTTCTGTGCTCTTCCCACAAACACTCAGACAATGACGCAATAAACGCTTTACTCGCGCTATACATGGGCTGGGCCGGCGTCGGTAAGAAAGCGACGACGGAACTGAGATTGATCAGTGCATCACCGTCTTGGGACTGGCGTAAAAATGTATGGGCGATCAGCATCAGGGATTCACAGTTCACCGCTAAAATATTGTGCTGTGCATCGAGTGCAGACTCATAGAATGGCTCGAACACACTCAGGCCTGCATTGTTTATCAGCAGGTTTATCTTTACACGCTGGAGTTCGTGCATAACCGCTTGCACACCACCCGGTGACCCCAAATCAGCTACGATATACCTGTGGCCTTCGCCCGCCAGATGAGTAACCAGCTCTTTTAAGCGGTCTTCGCGGCGTGCAATAGCGACGACACTGAAGCCTTGTGCCGCCAGTTGCACTGCGAACTCTCTACCAATGCCAGAACTGGCACCGGTTACCAACGCGCGTTTTTTACCCACGCTGTTACTCCTCACTGCTCTCAATGCCTTTGTAAAGTTTGAGTTGAGAGCGCTCCGGTTTAGTGCTGAAAAATTAAGCAGACAGGAGTGTCCGATAAATATAAGATGACACAGGTGTCAGATTAAAGTCAAGCTACCCATTGCCAGTAACATTGGCAGCGCTAGAATGGTTCACTTGAAGTTAAAGGAAGCATGCGTGAAGGCAGTAAGCGTCAAGACGCCAGGAAAAACGAGAAATCGCCCAGGAGTGGATGAACAGCGCAGAGTGATCAAGCAGGCTGCTGTATCAGTGTTTGGGGACAAGGGCAGCAGTGCAACCTCGGTTTCTGACATCTGCAAGGCCGCCGGGGTATCACGCGATACCTACTACCGTTGCTTTTCCGACAAAGAAGCGCTCATCAGCTATCTTTATGAGAGTTCTGTGAACGAGCATGTTCTGGCGGTACTCAACCCCGAGTTTATGGATTACGAGGATAGAGATTGGGTCAGCAAGGTATCTGAGCAAACGATCGACGCTATTCTTGAACAATCGAAGATTGCCCAGTTTCTGTATTTGGAATCAGCCGATCCCAACTCTTACGCTCATCAATTGATCAACGAAGCCTACGATAAATCAGCACAGCGTATGCAACACTGGGCCAAACAACAGTTTGGCCACGCACCGGCAACGGAGTATTTTAAGTCGCTGCTGATTGCCACTCACTGGCTGGTTCACAATGCTATTTTGTCGGGCATGACGAAATCTCAGGTGGCTGTCGCGAAAAAATCGGTCAAACAACTTTTTTATGGCGCCTTCGCCAGTATCCAGCGGGGTGAAACTCAGTAGCTTACTTAGCTCAGCATCGCGGCCCACGCTGCGACTGCAGGGCGACTTGGAGAATGTTCTATGTTTAGAGGAAGCTGTCTCTGCGGACGAGTCTCTTTTTTGGTTTCGGGTGCTATCCGAGAAATTTCACACTGCCACTGCTCACAATGCCGCAAAGCATACGGCTCAGCGTTTGGATCTATTGCAGTTTGCTGATTTGAAGATTTTGAATATCTGACAGGAGTCGAATGTGTATCATCCTATGTGCAGACACCGAACGTAACTCGAAGGTTTTGCTCGAACTGTGGCTCAAACCTGCCCATCAAAGAAGAAGGTGATCCTTTTGTAGGAATTCCAGCTGGTCTTCTGGAGGATGATCCTGGAGTGCAATCATCAGAGCATATTTACGTCAATTCAAAAGCTCCGTGGTGGGATTTTGCTAATGACGCCCCAAAGTATCAAGAGGCATCACCAGCATCAATGGAAAAACGAGTTGTTGCTATGAACGCCAAGGGGTGGCCGGAGTGAACCACCGCATAGCGGACCAACAAATGATGTAAGCATTATGCATCCCGTGCAGAGGGAGGTTATTTATGAATGATGTTGTGTTCAAAGTTGGCCTGCTGTTAACTGTAACGCTATTCGGAGAGTAAGCTGTCTCATGACAAAGGAAAAACTATACCAAGGAGGTTGCCTGTGCGGCCGCATCCGTTTTACCGCAAAGGGTCCGGTTCAGAAGCCCCATACCTGCTCATGCAAAATGTGTCAAAAACACTCTGGCGCGCTCACTCAAGCTTGGGTCGAATTTCCCAGTGATTCGGTGGAGCGGAACGGGCCGGGGGGAGAACCTTCGAAGTGGCGTTCCTCGGAGTATTCCAGTCGAAGTTTTTGTTCTGAATGCGGCAGCACTCTAGGTGCGATCGACGACGATCCGGTAATCGCAATTCCTCTGGGCTCTTTTGATTCTCCTAACAGAAAAGATTTGAAACCTTTGGGTCATACTAATAAGTCCAGCAGGCCCTCCTGGTGGGAAATTGAGATTAGAGATCAGAAATGAGCAGGGGTTGGCGGAGCTTATATTGTCGGCGTAAGAACATAGCCAGAATTTGTGTCGGCGCGCTATTGGCCATTCGCCTCTAACGCCAGAATTTCTTTGTAGAGCTCCTCTGCCTCAAGCGACAGTTGAGAATAGCTTTTTATATCGCCATTTCTCTGTGCGAGCATCGCTTTCTCAAGCTTAGCGTTTCGAAGTTTCGTTAATTTTTTCACGGGGTCTGACTTGAATATGGAGAACATCGCTTTTCTCATTCTTGTTTCAATAACTGTGTATACGTAAAGATATCGATATGCGATGACTGAATTTTTGAAAACAAGGGTGTTGAGCACCCCTGGTAATAAACAAGGAGTCCGATTGAGGACGACACCTGGGTGGGTAGGGCACCAATTATTCAGTATTAGATTTCGGGCAGTGCGTTTTTCGAATTCGAACGCGCGAGCCAAAAAACAGACAGCCCCCGCATTTGGAAGCGGGAGCCTCGCGGCTTTCGCCGAATAAGGAAAGTCGTATCTTGGTACTAAAAGCTCATCTAACGTTAATCAATGAGGCTTCGAAGAGCAGACAAGATTTTATCCAGTTTATACCTTGTCTGCCGCGCAACGTCCGCCGTCTTTATGAATGATACGCACTGTGCGCTGGCAAGTTTCTAACCAGGGTACTGTGGTATCAGTCTTGAGGGCACGGACAAATCCACGCTCTAACCTGCATGCAATGCTGGTCTTGTTTGGAGTCCAATCGCCTTCTTTTGGACGCGGCTTGCGAGTGCTGTAAAACCAAAGTCCGCGCCTGTCTTGCATCACGTAATTTGCTTCTGCGGGAAGAAATACCTTTTTACCTTCAATGACAGCAAAGACTTCCAGCTCTTCATGTGGGTTGCTTTCCAGCCCTGCCGTTGGCGTAATTGTTAACATATTCGCTACCTACTTATTGTGTCTTTCTAATTTTTCCCCGGCGTGAGCAGAGATAACTCTCAGACTGCTCAGGCCACGTCGTCACGGCGTTTTTGCTCGTGAACGTTCTTTATAGGTCAGGGGGTAGGTTGAAACAATAGCGAAATTGCCATTTTTTTGCGCAATATAAAATTTAGGCAGATATTTGGCCATAAATTTTTATTTGCGGCAAAATAATGGTCAAAAAGTAGCTAATTCTTGCCATTATTTTGCCAAAAGTTTGGCGCTTAGCTGCGAATCACACGCAAATGTGGAGGAGATCCACGCTCAGCACGGAGCTTTTTGAGGTTTTCCGGGTCAGTTTCTACCGGCAAGGTGTGTGCATCCTCTACAGAATTCATGAGGATGTGGAGCGAGAGAGCAGCGCGCCCTTCACGAGATTCGATCTGGTGGGAATAGTCCTCGACCTGCATTTCGGGCAAAAAACCGAGAATAATGGCATTCGTTAAGTAAACTCTGATGATCTGTCGATTCGCCTGATCATCGAGGTAGTCCTGAAATCCACCATCGCCAAAAATGCGTTGCAGAACTTCTATGTCATTTTCGGTCAATGCTCTCCCTGAGAAGGGAAGCTCCTCGCCAAAAGATCCATCTATACGTCGGACAATGTCATCTATTTGTAGTTGATCCACTGTAACTCCATAAGTTTTCATAGGGCTGGAACCGTAAAAATTTCAAGGGCGAGAGCACGCTATTGCTGTGACTCTAAACGATATTCCAGCTAAACATCGCAACGACCCGTGTCGCTCAAATACGCGGATTGCGCACTAGGCAGACAATTAATTCATCCCAACGTGTTTCTGCAATTCAGGGAGGTCCGGCACTTGATAGAGAACCTCGTGTAGCTCAAAAGCAGACGTAGATCGTTCAGTGACGCGATCGGGGAGATCTATAATATTTTCGTTCGCAATGTTTTTAACTGCCAAACCCTCGCCCCTTAAGGCGACAGCCCAATAATCATTACCCTGGCCCTTGAGGCCAAGTATCACAGCCACAAGACCTGATTCTCCAGAAGCATCGCACCATGAGGGGTCTTCAGGACCACCTAGATCGAGCACTGGGACTTGTTTTCCTCGCCACGTAATTTGCGCCGGTGGCGTTGTATCTGCGTTTTGCAAAGTGACGATCTCCGCGAGACAGTTCTGCGGGATAGCCCACACCTCCTGTTCAGAGCAGGGCAAAAATACACACCAACGTGCAGGTTTTTCTCTATCTGCCATCATCAATCCTTAAGAAAGCTGGAACTTGTGGTTAGTAAGATCTGCAATTTGTTCAACTAGCTTGGGGAAATTAAACGGTTTACCCATGTAGCCATTACACCCGGCATCCTCGGCCAGCGCGCGGTGTTTTGCACCGGTACGCGAGGTAACCATGATCACAGGTAGATCGCTGTAGCGGGTAGACTTGCGAATTTCCCGCAGAGTCTGAATACCGTCTTTAACTGGCATTTCAATATCAAGCAAAATGACATCCGGCAAGCGATGAGTGGTGTTCAACAAATCGATAGCAACCAGGCCATTTTCAGCCGTGACCGTTTCTACGCCCAGGTTGTCGAATTGACTGGTAGCAACCATTCGCTGTGTGCGTGAATCATCGACAACCAAAACCAACATTCTTTCTTCACGTTCGGTACGCATCGACACCGGTGAAAGCTCATCCGTAGGTGAACTCTCAACCAGAGCGTTCAGGTCCAGCGCAACAATCGATTTTCCGTCGGCGGTGGTAGCGCCACCTGCCAGACCCGGTATCATTGAAAACTGCGCGCCAAGTGAACGAATAACCAGTTCCAATGCCTGTGTTACATCGTCGATGGCAATTGCCATGTAGCGGCTTTCACTGCCGGCGATAATGACGGGAACAGTTGTGTTCCAGGAACTTCGATCAGGCAAGCTATCACCGTGACATATCGTCGCCAGATAAGCAGGGTCGCAGTCCATGCCAAACAAGGTGAGTTGCGAGTTGTCTCGAATAGCATCGTAGAAAACGTCAACGGGCACGTGCTCTACAGCGATGAGTCCGTCCAGGGGAACGGCATAAGATACTTCTCCAGCTGCGACAAGTAGGGCCCCGTTCACCGTCACGTTTGAAGGAATACGCACCTTGAATGTCGTTCCGACACCCACCGTGGATTCAATCTCAATATCACCACCAATATGTTGTAGCTCACTTAAGACAATGTCCATGCCCACACCACGACCGGAGATTTCACTCACTACCGTGGCAGTGGAAAACCCTTTATGGAATATCAGTCTGATGGCTTCTTCATCAGTCAACTTATCGACGTCTATATCAAGGCCTTTCTCATAGGCCATGTCCCGCATAAATTCAGGATCGATGCCCTTACCATCATCACTGAGTGTGACGATGTAGTCGGAGCCAAGCTTGCTTGCCTCGATAGTAATACTGCCGGTTGTATCTTTACCCGCTGCCGCTCTGACTTCAGGGGTTTCAATTCCGTGATCGAGGGCATTACGCGTCATATGCTCCAGGATAATTTGACAGCGAGCGTGGTTGTCTCTGTCCAGAGTACCTACTTCGTTCAATACTCTGAAGGACACTGACTTACCTAAATCAGCACTCACCGTGCGGACTATTCTTCGCAGACCAGGCATTAAGCGTGAAACTGGAATAACCCGAGCGGCCTGAATAGAAGATCCCAATGAGGAAATAATGGAAGCTTGCTGTTTAAGCAATGCTTCGGCCACCGTGTTCTGACGGCTGGAAAGATGAATCAGATCATCCAGGTCTTCTACACCCTCACGCAGGAAGTTAGCCGCTTCCTGTAGCTCGGAATATTGATCCATTTCCAAGGCATCCATTGTCGACGCAGCCTGGCCGCCTTTAGCAGTAACGTTCAGTAGCGTTCTCTCGGCAATCTTGGATACGTGTGCTCTGACAGAAGACAGTCGGGTCAACAATTCTGCAGCCGATCGCTTACTGCGAACAGTCGCTTGTGACGAACGCACACCCAACTGCTGCGCTTCATTCGTCAAGCTCAGCAGACGATCCAAGGCCTCCGGAGTCATTCGAATGGTTTGTTGCGCTGCCAGGACTTTCGCGCCTTCATCCGCAAGCTGCTTGTCTTTGTGGCTATCATCCACAGAGTCTGGTGTCGCGACTACTGGAGAATCTTCAGAAAGCGTCTGCACGGAGACAGGCAATACCGGAGCGACTTCTTCCGCAACAACCGGTTTTACTTTATCGAGAACTGGGGCACTACTGTGAGTTGGAAGCTCACTGGTGATGTCCGTTCGTTCCTGTTCAATATGCTCAAATCCCTTGGCAGAAGCGTCCAACCAACCGTTTACGATTCGGAAATAGGCTGCCTGTTGACCAACTTCTGGACGGTCCAGAGAATCCAACAGCGTTTCGAAATTATGGATAAGTGTTCCATAACGTTGCAAGCCAACACCTTTTGCGATTCCTTTTAAGGTGTGAAGAATACGTGGTATGGGCAAGTAAGCTGGCTCATTGGAGATGTCTTTCTCCCACTCTCCCAAAGCATCTTCCAATTTCTCCAGCTCGGATGCACCCTCTTCAATAAAGGCATCCAGAAACTCCGAGAAAATCTCAGTACTGGGTTGATTGGTATAACTGAACTGAATATCGGCAGGTACACACCATGACAATTCGCCATCTGTGCTTTTGGCAACTTCAGCTGCAGCTACGGGCACAGCGACATCTTGCGCCTTCGCAGTATCTTCACTGTTAGCGGCATCGGTATTAGCGAATTGATCTACCGAGACACCGCAGATCTCTCCAATATCGGTTTCAGCATCAGCCAAACTATGGATGAGAGCTTCAACATCAACACCGGCACTCATGTCCACTGGGGCAAATTCTTCTGATAGATCACCGGCGAAAATATCTTCACCAAACACTGAATCATCTTTGCCATCGAAATTCGCGAAGCTCAAATCATCAAGACTCGCATCGGGCTGCGATAAACTGTCTTCCTGCGCTTTATCGAGAAGCTGTCCCGTAGAGTTTTCCAGGTCGTCTTCTATATCAAATGGCGAGGCTGTTTCTGCAAGAATATCTTCAGAAAGTGTTTCTTCATCAAATACTTTTTCTGCTGGAAGCTCCTGATCAAACTCGGGCAGTTTTTCACTGGACAGGTCTTCGGATGGTGCAATGCTATCGGTAAAGGATAAATCTCCACCCAAGAAGTCCTCTTCATCAGAAAAGGCCGCCGGCGCTTCGGCGGGCTCTGAACCGATATCGATGCTCGGAGCTACAAAATCCTCCGCAAATAATTGGTTCCAATCTGAATCATCGTAAATATTCGACAGGCGCACATAGATCGAATCAATCTCCGCCTGTTCAAGCGTTGTAAGTGTTTCCAGCTTGCTGGTCGCTACTCCCAGAATTGGCTGGTAATTTTCTTCCTGGCACTGCTTCATGGAAGCCTCGTCCGTGCCGAGCATAACTTCAACTTGCACACTATCGGGTGCCAGCGATAGATTACGTAATCGCTCATCGACACAGACCGTGAGCTCCTCCATTACATCGGCGATAACACCAGTAATGGCAGTCACAAAGTCGTTGTTTAACACTTCCTCAGTGTTGAAGTCTTCATGATAGTCGATAGCCGTTTCAAGTTGCGGATCGACAGACACTACGCCTTCGGTACTGTCTACAACCAAACCTTCCAAACTTAGATCGGGGTCTTCAAGATGTTCGCCGGCCAAGAGGTACTGGTCAAACTCAGCGTCATCAACCGGTGGTTCGTTTGCCGCAACGTAATCGAGAACCCCAAAGTCCTCGGAACTTGCATTGTCGACTAACTCAATCGCATCTTCCGCAGGTGCTTCTTCGGGGTCAGCCACTGCATCAAACTCTACAAACTCTGGGGATTCCAGCTCGGCTAGAAGGTCAACATTGTCGTCTAGTGCGATCTCTACTGGCTCTTCCGTAAGTTCTACGGCAGGTGCTTCAGTTATCTCATCAACGGCGTCATCCAGGGTTACCGGTTCCATATCAAAAGACATGGTTTCAACAGTTTCAACGGCGAGTTGTGCTTCACCCTCGGCGTCATCCACGGGAGCCAAGTTCATTGCCTGCGCGCCGAGGAAACCAGCCGATTCGTCTTCGGAGGCCGTGGCCAACTCTTCGGTCGGTGCATCGAGCGCCTGCAGCTCGTCATCAAGATTTAATTGAAGTTCCGAAATATCATCCAGAATGGATTCAAGCGGTTGTTCCTCGGTATCAGCACTGATCTCTTGGATCTCAGTCTCTTCAGGCTGTGATAGGAACGCAGATGAATCCGACAAAAATCCGTCGAACTCTGCCACCGGTAGTTCGGTTTCTTCCTCAGTCTCAATCGCGGCAAGGGTGGGGAGGTTTTGAATCTCAAGCACCGACTCCTCGTTAGAGAGCTCAACTTCGGGTAGCTCCAAGGAAATTTCTGGGACTGTATCATCCAGCTCGAGCGCGCCGAGATCTGAGGCCCCGAGATCTGGCGCCACAAGATCAACAGAGACTGGCTGGGGTATATCACTATCAATCGCAAGCTTTGATTCTGACTGCTCAGTCGCATCGCTCGAAACTGCAGCCTCAGCCTTTTCAATTGGAGCGTTGGCCGTCGTAACAGCTCGCAGTGTCTTTTTGCGTTTCTTGGTCGGATTCTTTTGAATAACGACATGGCGTTCACCAATATCGTCCTCTTCATCTAGCCCAAGTATGTCGAACCCTTCCTCGATAGAATTAGCTGCGCTGTCCCCATCAACTTGCGAAGCACCGCTGCGATCAACCGCCATACTAAAACCCAAAGGCACCGCACTTTCACTCCCCGAAGCGGCGGTGGGCGATTCTGAACCGCCAAAAATATCCGTGCTGCCGGTCTCAGACAAGACTATTTCTTCACTTACAAAACAAGACAGATCATCCGAGGTACCCTCACCACCAAACATCGGTCGGTTGGCTATCTCCGCTTCGTATTCGGTCAGACCTGCGTTTTCAACCACGTCTTCGTCGGCCACGGTAAAAAGCTTTTCTGCAGGGTCTTTGTAGTCCTGCTCCAGCAACCATTCGACCGTACGATCTTCCTGGTTTTCCGCTGCATCAGTAGCTAGGTCAACCCTGGCGGCGCTTAAATCATTGTCAGATTGCACAATATCTCTCCAATTATTCTTGTCTTTAGACTGCCGTTCACTTAGTGACCGATCGGATGCGAGATGACAGCGTCACTTACCGGGTTCATTGAGGTAACTCTATCGCCATCAGCCTGAGGCAGGTCTTCTGCCAAGTCATTTTCGCTACTACTAGCTATACGGAAACACTTATTCGTCAATTCACGTATGCTGCCGAGATCAGCTGTCTCTGGATTTTTGTATGAGCTGACCAAATCCGGAAGGGCGCGAATAACCTCTTCAACCGCACCTTGAACATTATCGGTGGGTGCCAGATCCCCATCCAAAACTCGATCGAGCATATCCTGAGCCGCCCAACCGAGCTCTCCCAGAACATTAGCGCCAACAGCTCTGCCATTTCCCTTGAAGGTATGGAAGTGTCTTCTAATATCGCGAAGGTGCTCGTTGGGCTCTGGGTCCAGCGACCACACACTCAGCAACTGACTAAGCTCGCCGATAATTTCCTCAGACTCTTCCATAAACACTTCTCGAAACTCGGGTGGAATATCTGTGTCCTGTACATAATTGGATTTCTCCAGCTCTGCGGGAACAACCACATCGGCACCAGATGATAATTTCTGAGCCCATTCGCCTAACTCTTCAGCTTGCTGTTCAGCAAACGCCAACATGTGTGAGGTGTCATCCAGAGGATCAATCAGTGATCGCTGCAGATGAAGTTCTATCTGGGCAAACACGTCAGCGAAGCAGCGGAATGCAACATCTTCTCTCACGCTTCCTGCCTTGCTGGCAGCCGATAACCAGTTGTGACATTGCTCAATAAGTGTCGCCTCACGCTCCATGCCTGCAAAACCAAGTGCACCTACAATTTCGGATAACAGATCGAGAGAATCGCGAATTGCCTGGCGCTCGGGTGTACCATTGAGATTGTTCAGGAACTCCAGAGCCAGGGAGTAAAGCTCTTCTATATTCCCCTCGCCATTGTCAGAAGCCTGAACCGCTTGTCGCAATTCTGTGTGGCCTTGATCGGACTTGTTAAGATAACGGTGTAAGGCGGAAGTAAGCCTAAAGGCGCTATCCATCCCTGAGGGCTTCTCGGCAAGTGCCGCAGCCAAAGCCTTGCGACGCAAAATCTCGTGCAAAGAATTCTCGACCATGGACATTTGTGTAAATGTTGCAGAGACCACGCTCTCTCGAAGCTCGAATTCACGACTTGAGAAAGAACTGCACACACCGTGCTCTAGCTTGTATTCGACATCGAGCTTGACGTCGACAATGCCGCGAACAATTTCGGACGCTACTTTCTCCGCTTTTTGCGAATCTTCGCTGTAAGCACCAGAGTAAAGTTTCTTCAATTTTCCATACACAGACTCCAAGGAGTCCACATGCGCCAACTGACCTGCGGCGCTAAGGCGTTGCTGTGCACGTTCAATACCCTCCAATGCCATAGATTCGGCTGGTTCTTGTCCGTCTTTCGCGGCCTTAAGAAGATCATTGGATGTAATGTAATCAGCGGCACCATTTAATTGGCCCAGCGCGCCGTCCAACGCAGTTACCAGCGCATCCATATGCACCAGGCCACGACGGGACTCTTCGATCGTATTGTCAGTAACGCCAAACACTTCACGAATGTTGGCTATATGTACGGGCTTCGACTGGCAGGATGCAATGTAGTAAAGCATCTGTTGTAAGTAGCTATCGTAATCGATGCTAGTATCAACTTCGCTGCCATTTTCCCTCGCATACTTGATAATAAATGCGCCGGTCTTGAAAACCTGTGCAACACATTCGTCGGGAACAATCAGACCACCTGCTATGCCTTCACACAGACCTACCTGAACCATCCAGAATCTTTCAGGGGGCGTTCCGGCAAACAAAGTCTGCATTTTGCGAGAAATTCGCGCCACAATTTTCATGCTTTCGCGCACATTGCGCTTGCGAAGAGCGGACTTTGCCATCTCCAGGTATAGCGCCAGCATAACGTTCGCACGACTTTTTATTTCATCGTCAGATGCAGGGATTCCAGCAGGAGATATTCCGGTTGTCTCGTCTACATCCATGTGGAAGAAAAATGCCGCTGGACGGGGACGTTCACCTACCCAGCGACGTAAATCATTCACATACTGCTCAAGCCCACGACCGGTATCGACACGATCGTTTTGCACGTGAGCGAGATAAGCAGGCAAGACTTTCAGTGCCTGCATAAGGCCACCCATTGTCAGCTTGCGACGCTCACCATTAATGCTGTCTTTGTAAAGGGCATTTAAGCTACGCTCCATTTCAATCGTCAGCATCTCACCTTTCTTTACGCCCAGCGCACGCAAAGTGGAGGTAATCTGATGGACTGCCCACATACACTGCAAAAGAGGTTTCTTCTGGCTGGTATCTTTACTGAATTCAATCAGTGAGGTCTCAGCGTTTTCAGCTTGTTTGTTCATCAAGCCAATGACCCACTTGAGAGAAACAATATCGGTTTTGGTAGTCACGAGTTAAACCTCCAGTTTTGTATAAGCACATACACCCGGCCAACCGGCTCGGTGCATTTTCGAATGAGTCCAACGAACGTCTTCACCAGCACCCAGTACCAATAGGCCACCTGTTTTTAGGCGATCTACCAGCTGATCGATTATTCGATGTTGCATATCGTGTTCAAAATAAATTAGTACGTTTTGACAAAAAATTACGTCAAAGTCCGCGAAGGGCGCGCTACTCACATGCATTAAATTGCTGTGAAAGAAATGTGTTCTGGCAAGTATCCCGTCACAGATCGCCCACTCATCATCGGCCACTTTGCTAACAAAAGGATGACGGTAGCTGACTGGAATAGTCTGAATATCAGATTCGGCGTAGCGACCGGTTTGCGCTTTATTTATAGCGTTAAAACTCATGTCAGTTCCAATACCGTGCCATTCAAACCAAGGTGCGTGTTGAGCGAAAATCTTCTCCACCACCATCGCCATCGAATACAGTTCCTGACCCGTAGCGCATCCTGCACTCCAGAACGAAAACTCTTCATCAACTGTATTGCTGCCGATTTTTTCTTCTACATATCCATCCAAGCCTTGTAGCGCTTCAACTTGCCTGAAAAAACGGGTCTCCTTGACCGTGAGCAAATCGATCAGTGCTAGCCATTCCGCTCTCGCATTCAAGCTGTCGTCAAATATTGCCATGTAGCTACTTATGCTATCCAGACCAAGAGTCGCCATCCGACCGCGCACGTTACTTTCGATCACGGTCTGTGGGCTTTCAATCTTAATACCGGCGTGCAGTTGCAATTGATCCATCAAAGTGACGAACTGCTTGCCGGTAATCGGTTGATAACGTTGTGTAGCTAAGTGACTCATACTGACAATCGATCCTCGTGGTCAGCTTCCAAAGCGCTCATCTCATCTTCACCGTAAATTCGAGTGGCGTCTTGGAGACTCTCCAGCGAATCCAACTCATCAGGTGCTGAGTAAGATTGAATATCTTCGTCCTCAATACGGAACTGGCTAAGGTTTTCGGCCACATCACGCATGGATTTTTTAAGATTGCTTACGCCAACCTGGGTGTATTCGCTGTACTCACTAATATCAAGGTTGCGCTCGCTAATTCTGGACATAGAACTATTCATGTGCAGCGCACTGTTCGCCGACTGTCCAGCCGCGTCATCCACTGAGGTAATAATGGACGTGATCGCAGAAGATCCTTCGTTGATTTCCTCAAGCGAGCTATCCAACCTTTCGATGTATTCCAAAATGGTTACAACGGTACCCACTGTGTTTTCCATACTGCCCAGGTTTTCCGCTGACATGTTCTGCAGCATGCGAACCTCAGAAATAATTTTGCGACCTTCTTCCTCAGCTTCACGAAGCAAGTCACCAATCGCCTCGGCAATTCCCAGGAAGGGTCTTCCATATTCACCGGCTTTCTCGGCCTCAATTCGAGTGTTGATCGCAACAACCGAGATCTTGGTGTTGAGAGACTGAATATACTCAGCAGCAGTTGTTACCGACTGAATGAGCTCACCCTGTCGTTTTGCAGACTTCGAAGTTTCCTGTACGGATTCTCGTACGTCGGCAGATGCTTTAGACATATCCTTAGTGAGCTCGTAGCCGCGGGCGACCTGCTTTCGGTTTTGCTCGGTGGTTTTTGCCGCTTCTACAGTAGAGCTCTTAATCTCTTCACTGGTTCTCACCATTTCCGTAGCGGCGGTTGTTGAATCAACAACCGAACGAGTCAGCTGCTTACCTTTATCTACCTGACCAAGAGCGGTTTCACCGATCTTGTCAATTTCTTTCACAGACACTTCAAACGGAGTGCGAATATTGCGAATCAGTTCTCGCTGACGCTCTGTTGAAGCATTAATCTCTCTCGCAATATCACGAGTAACGCTATTGTCCTCTGGTACTTGAACTGTAAGGTCACCCTCAGCAATCTTAACCAGCGCCCCATTAATATCGGCAACACCAGACTCGGTGTACAAAACCTGCCGTCTTTGGCCTCGATACATAACGATAAGCAAACCAACTGCCAACAGGGCAGGTGCGCCAAACAACGCCATCAAAGTACCTCGGTCAAACAATCGGGCGTTGGTTAGTTTGTCGATAGCGGGTAACAGGGCCAGTACGGTATCGGAAAGCTTGGCGCTTGAGTCAACGATAGACTGACGAGCTGCAGCAGCCTCACGAAGCTCTGGTGAAGCAGAAGCGATCTGGTCGATAGAAGTCGATACTACTGAAAACAGCTCCGACGCTTTATCAATAGAAGCGATCGCATCCGCATCCCTCAATCGAGTGACGCCCATGACTGTATTACCCTGCTTCAATGCCTCAACAATGCGCACGAAACTAGCAGCATCGATTCGGAACTCATCGGCAGCGCCCTGGCTTTCTTCGTTTCCTGCCAGGATCTTGTCGATGTTTCTGGCGATTCGCTCAGTCAGCCAAAGCGTTTTCTGCGCAGCAGCGACAGTACCGGCGGAAACTCGCTCATCGCGAAGAATATCTACCACGGCGGCGAATTCACCCTGCACTGGTCGAATATTCCCCTCAAGTTCGTTTGATACACCGTGCAAAAATGCAATTCGGGGAGCCGTCGCAATCAATGTCTGTGCTGCCTGTTCAATCGGTTTCCAGCGCTTTGAAATATCCATAGCCTCCGCTTCCAGCCCGATGCTACTAAGCTGTTTAAGGAGAATATTGAAATTCTCAATATCGGCATTCAGGTCCGCAGCAATCGATATATCACCACTGTTGGTATCACGTGCCTTAACAACCACCTCTTGAGAAAGAAGCCGCATGTCATTTGCAATCAAGCGGTATTCGCCTTCCTGACCAGCCTCTTGTTGAATCATGACAAAGGTGTAAACCACTCCGCCAAGACACGCCAAAATACCCACGGTAATCGCTTTAACCCAGAAAGCAGATGTACCACCACTTCTATTTACGTTATTCATCGGTCTAGTTCCTCGGTTGAATCACCTTCTATCACTGAAGCGTTTAGAAAATCACTATCAGCAATTAATTTGTCTATATCTAACACTGCCAATACTTTGTCGTCCCGATAAAAGCCGCCTAAGGTAAGGTCGGCAAAACTTGAATCGACGACGCAATTCATATCCCGCTGTTCAATCGGAAATTTCAGATCGCGCTCTACTGCACTGATCGTCATACCAAAATTGAAACCTGAGCGGCGGACAACCATGCAATACTCGCGAGGGCGTCCTGAATAAGGAGTCTTACGGAAGAAAGCATCACCACTGAAAATCGGCAGCAAGCTTCCCTTGTGTGTTGCAATGCCCATCACCCAGGGTTTTGTTCCCGGGATCTTTGTGACGTTGGGCGTCTCAATAATCTCATCGATGTCCCCTTCACCCACCAGTAATTGCACTCCCGCAATACTGAGTGAAGTGCCACCCCACATCATTGTGGTATTTTCTGGCTCTGGCGGCGTGATGGCTTCACGCACGTAAATGCGTTCCAGCAGATGCAAAGATTGAAGAGCGGTAACGGCCATGACTACGCTGCCTTCCGCAGTTTCGTATGGTTGTAAATTAATTGGCGAAGCACATTTTCTGGCGGAATTTTTGTGACATGAGCTGTCGCACCCCTAGCCTGTCCTTTGGCAATATCAAATATGCCATCCGAAGAGGACAGCATTACAACCGGTGTGTCCTTTGTGCTCTCGGCATTTCGGATGAGCGTGCAGGTTTGATACCCATCGAGTTCTGGCATTGTTATGTCCAGAAAAATTATGTCAGGTTTAAATCGTCGCAACATTCCCAGTGCTTTGTAGCCGTCTTCGGCGCACTCCACTTCGCATCCCATACTCTTTAAGGTATGGGACATCATCATTCGGATGGTTTTTGCATCATCCACGATCGCGACTTTTACGCCGCTAATATCAAACTCTTCGTTTCGTTCAGTCATTTTTGTCCTCGCCATATTTCCCGCTATGAACGGAATCCATCAATAAGTCACCATCACAGTATTTGTTTTGTGTGAAGGGGCTTCAACAAAAAACTGGAGAAAAGTCGAGAAACACAGGTTTTATGCGGTTGTATTCAGTGTTTCGAACAACCACATTGGGATAAATGAGAACTACATCACAAAGTTATGCTGTAAAAATGCAGAAGAAATTGTGTGAGGAAAAAAGACTATTTTCCGTTTTGCGTTGGATCATAGAGCGCTTGTAGCGCTGCCGCGAGTTGCTCAGGAGCGCCTTGCACATCAACCAAACCCGTATTGAGTGCGGACTGGGGCATACTGTCACAGATCGAGCTTTGCAATGACTGGGACCAAATTCGCGTTCCGCTTTGATGAAGTAACCCCAGCGAGTTCGCTCCATCGTCACCCATTCCGCTGAAAATAATGACCCCTGCTGGTGACAAGTTAATACCGGAGAAAAGTGTGAAAAGCTGCTCAATATTCGGAGTATAGGGAGGATTCCAGGGAGATCCAGTGCTGGTAATATTACCAAATTCGTCGAAACGAATCTGGCACTGCGGCGGCACGACAATGACTCGACCCGCCTCCACGGTATGTAAACCTACTCCTACCTCCATAGAAAATAGGGGGTTTTCGGCGGACAACTGCGCCAGCACCTGCTGATCCTGTACTGCAAAATGCTGTGCGTAAACAAAGCCGACCGGAGGTAGAGATTTAAAGGAGTTCAAAAAAGCCTGCACAGCTGATGGGGCGCCGGCCGATCCGACCAACAGCCACATGTCGTCGCTGCTAGAAAAATCAGAATCAGGCGTTCTAAGTTCGGAAAATGGTTTCTTGAACGCGATGTTGATTTGCAGCACCAAATCTGAAGACCATTGATAGAACTCTTTTCGCTGCCCGGCATTAGGTGCATTACTCGCGGGGAATAACAATTTTCCCGTTCCATAAAGCCAATCGAACACTTGATCTGAACTCGTATCGCTTACCCAAGCAGAAACTTTCGCGCTTTCTATGCGCTGGCGCGTAGCGAACTGTTCTATCTCCATCACGACTTCATAGCCCGCACGAACCAGTACTTCCTTAAAAGCCGAGGCTATTGGCTCACTGGAAATTAGAACTCCAATGACCAGTGGCGGCGTTTTATTCACTGGGAAAGAGATAGTTCTTAAAAGGTTCCATATGACCAGGCTGGAAATCACGCAGCTCATAGATATTGAATTTTTGCATCAGTGTTAGACAACGCTGAAACACCGCATCGGCCTGATAGGCAGAGGGAGGAATTCCATAGATGTCTGTGATTTGCGCAAAGATCATAGACGCGATATCTCTGCGAACCTGGTCCTGTCGATACATGGCGCTATCAACAGGAGATGAAACAATGGGCGAACCATAAACGAGGAAAGCTTCCCAGCGTCGCACATCATGACGACCGGGAAGTTGAGAAACCAAAAATTTCACGATATTTCTCAATTCCAGCGCGGAAGGCAGAATATCTTTCTGCAACCATTTTCTAACATCAGTCTCGCGCCATTCGCTATTAATGCCCAGCACGCTAATTACCCGACCTTCTATTTGAGGTGGCGCCGCCGCAGCCAGATCCCACAACATGTTCAACCGAGCCGAAAACCCCAGGCAAGGGGGTAGCTCCGTCTCCATTGTTTCCCGGTATTCCCGTGCATACTCTTCTATGCTTTTAGTTTTTAGTCCCGGCGGATCCGAATCTACTTCGCGGTCATCTGCTGCCATCGTAGCCTCTGTTGCTGGTCACTGTGGTTTTAACTCTTTACTTAACAAAACATTTTGCAGTCTTTTTTGGTATGTCGGAACTGACACCCCCATGATCTTTGCTCTAACAGCAACTTTCGCATCGACGCATTGTTTGGCGACATGAATTGCGAGCATATTTTCTACCAGCTGCTGTGGTGGTTCGGACAAGCGAGGAGTTTCTCTCACCCAATCACCGACAAAACGTTTTGGTTCCCGCCAAATTGGGCTGGCGTTTCGCTCTTCCTGGCGCGCTAATATTTTTGGCATCCATCGCCCAATATTTCTCGGCTTGGTGTGTAAAAACTCTGCTGCTAGACGTTGATCACCTTGATACCGATCTAACACCGCCAAAACAACTTCGTCCTCTAACCAGGCACCCAAAGGTACGGAACTCTTCTCCTGTGAAACGCTATGGACCGCCTCGCCCAGGGCAACATTGAGATCTTCAAGTGCAGTTGCAGCATATTCATCTTCATCCTCTAATTCCGAATCCAAGATAGACAAAAACGGAATTGGATCCGCAGCGTGAGGCACACCATTAGCGGAGATGCCCTTGAAGATTCCCAGGTCAACGGGTGTAATCCAGTCTTTCTCGGATCGTTGCAACGCGGCAACAATGCATTGACGCATCTCGCTTATATTTCCCGGCCATTCATGTGAAAGAAGCGCTTGCTCAGCATCTGGAGTAAAACCCTTGATTGGTCTATTGGCCGCAGCGCTCTCCTGGCTCAATATTTTATGCGCCCAACGCAGCACCGCTTGTTTGCGATCTTTTACACAGGGAACATTAATCGGGTATCCGGCGAAAACACTCGCCAAGCGTTCCGACAAACCCGAGTGCTGTACCAGCTTCTCCAGGGAGTCAGGAAATAGAGCAACATATTTCGCATCGGGGAGATATCGAGGAGGCTTTGCATCAGCGAGCGTACGAGTACTAAGTTGCCTAGCAAGTTTTACTTGTGCATCCGGAGCCATTAGGTGAGGAGACTTAAACACCAATGTCTTTCCCTCGGCACTTTCCAAAAGCGTTGCTATGCGGTTATTGGCCTCATCGCGACTTCTAAAATCTCGACAATCAATTTGCACAATCATGTTGTCGGCACCGCCCCACTCCTGATGAATAATTTTCGCGACGTACATCTTACCTGTGCCTCGAGGTCCAATAATCGCTACCGGGATATCTGTTTTGGCGAGGAAGGTGGCCTGATCAACTGCGCCTTCCATGTTATCGACTACATAGCCATCTATTTTCGTGTCCAGCGGGTTGGCCTCTCGGCCCCCTTCTGCTGCACTCAGGTCCGGTGCATCCGGACTTTTCTTCAGGCCCGGCAAATTATCAGCGACAAGCGAAAGTTGCGCGATATTAAAACGAAATGAAGACTCGCCCATATCAACACCATCTTCGTATTCAAGAACAATAAACCCCAATACGGTTTGTCTCAGTATCAGCGGTTGCATCGCTTCGACTTTTCCAAGCGAGACGAAGATCGGTTTATTCAACATGTCGGCGCCGGCCTTTCTAAGCTTGGCAGCAAATACACTCGATAGGTTTTCCTCCTCGATGCTCGAATATCCTTTTTCCGATCTCTGACCACCCGAGACAAATCGGTATCTGCCATCGCGACGTCTACGAAAAACGCCTAACTTCCGAATGTCACTTTGCTCGAAAACCAATTTCAGCAGGCTATCGGAAAATTTTTCACTGTTGGCCTCATTTTCACAAAGACGTTGAAACAGCTCGCTAAAGCCGGAATAACCTTCCGTGAAAGCACCTTGAGTAAAAATACCGTCGCTACAATGAGCCACACCGCCAATTGTTTGTTGATCCCACTTAGAAGCTATATTGATGCGCTGGGATTTTCTGCCGAGCTGGGCTGCCAACATCGCATTGTTTCCACCAACTAGTGCGGCAATGGAAGACGAATACTTTTTTCTCTGAGCAAGGCCAATGCAAAAGCGAACATCGGTAACTGGCTCACCGTAGTGTGGAGGCACAGACCGAAGATGGGACATCAGCGCGTTGCATACATCCAGTGAATCCTCTGCTCCAAGATCCCGAAGTGTAATTGCAATGGCATTTCCCATGGGCATCGAAACAACGTCCACCCCACGTACAATTTCTAATAAGCCAGATCTCAAATCCATTAGAAAGCGCGCGTTGTCGTGCTCACTCCAGTTGGGACCATAGTGGATTTGGTCGATACCTAAAACTGCGACACTATCTTTAGTTTTAATTCTATTGGCAAAGTCTTCAATCGAATGGTTTTCAATCGACATCAATTCAACGATGGCCGCATTAGATTGTCCATGGTTTTCCGGGGTCACTGCGGCCGTGCAGATTTTCTCACTACCATCGCTCAATTTTATTGAGGCCGGCGGTACGGCAATTCTAATACCGGTAGACAAGCCAAAGCTGAGAGGATGATCTGCCTCCCTCTTGAATCCGAGGCTTTTCCACCAAGGCTGCGTATCCAACTTGAGCGAATCTAAGCCAAACCATTTTTGAGCGACGGCGTTATAGTGGGTAATCAATTTCTGTTTTTTGTCGATTTTTAGGATCGCCGGATCTCGGTAGTCAATTTGAAATTCGGGCCCATGTTTGTTGCGATCAGAGGTAAACTGATCCTCGCACTGTCGAAGCGCCGCAAGAAAAGCTGCTTCGCATGCACCATCCAGCGAACCACCCTCTACCGGTACATAGGCCAAAGGGCTGACTCGTGAAACAGCCTCATTGATGTCACTAACATTAACGGTATTAGAAACAAAAATGGATCGAGCATCGTGTTTGCCTTTAGCTAAGATTGCCAAAGCAAGGCCATCTTCGTTGCCAGAAGTACCCTCCGCCGCATCGGTAAAACGCGACTCGGTAATGAGCAAGTCTACTGCCGCAGACTGCAGATATTGCTTTGCTTCTTCAAAGTCGTCGAAGGACGCTACGAGATGGAAGGCGTCAGATCGCGTTTGCAGGGACGCAACAATTGAATGCCTGAATATTGGGTCTCTTTGGACAACAACAACACGGACTTGACTGGGGTAGGCACGATGCATTGTGTCCACGTTATGAGATTCTCCTGAAAACTCGCGCCAAATATTAGGTCGAATCAATTACAGCAAAATAGTCGTCAGATATTGCGCACTGCTCAGTTCAATTTCTGACAACTCATCAAGTTGGCTCGATTTATCCGGGTAAGCTTCCTTTAGTGCCTGCCAGGCATTTGCACCTTGCCGCTCAGCATTCTCCTGGATCTTCATTTGCTCAATAGCCGTGTACTCGGTGAAAACTCTGTAATAAGTCTCTTTCGCTGCAGGAATCAAGTTCGCCACCAGCTCTCGATGTTCGTCTGAGGGTGGAAACAGTGCTTCTACACGATTGGCAATTTCGTCTTCAGAATCAGCACAGGCGAGTAGACCTGCTTTGTGCTCGGTGACTTCTTCGGCCCAATACCGATAGCGCGCAGCTGCTGTCCGCTCTAGCTGCGAGAGCATATAAGGATATGCCTCCGCTGGTACTTGGGACAGGTAAGGTGCCAAGAGCTCGCCAAAATTGGGGATTTCGGAACTGTCCATTCGTGTTCTCTCACTCCACTAATTAAATAAGTAAAACTCGTGTTTTAAGAACCACATAGATCAAACATCCAGGTTTGCAACGGACAGGGCATTTTCTTCAATAAACTCGCGACGAGGCTCTACATTGTCACCCATTAAAGTGGTAAAAATCTGGTCAGCAGCGATGCCGTCCTCGACGGTTACCCTCAACATGCGGCGGTATTCCGGGTCCATTGTGGTTTCCCAGAGTTGGTCAGGATTCATTTCACCCAGACCCTTATAACGCTGAATACTGAAGCCCTTACGCGCTTCTGCCATAAGCCAATCCAGTCCTTCGACAAAACTTTGGGTTTGCAGGACTTTCTCTCCGCGTTTGAAATAGCCTTCCTCTTCAATCAGGGTATTGAGCGTTTCACCCAGGCTGACCAAAGAACGATACTCAGATGAGGAGAAAAACTCATGTCGGTACTCGGTTTCAGTATCCACACCGTGGGAAAGAAGCTTAACGACCGGGAAGTAGGTTTGACGCTCCGGATCTTTTCTAACATGGGTAGAATACATACTGCTCTTAGCCGCCACTGATAGCAAGCGCTCACTTAACTGGTTGGCGAATGCCGCTACAATTGCTTCATCCCCCATATCATCCACTGCCAGTGAAGCGCCGTATACCATTTGCCAAAGAACGACTTCAGAATACAATCGGCTAAGACGGTCCACCGTGGCGGCAACTTTACGATATGTTTCCACCAGCTCGGCGAGACCTCCACCAGTGATTGGTGGCGCATCAGCGTTCACATAAAGACCTGCTCCGTCCAAAGCCCCTTGAGTCAGGTATTGATTAAGTGCCTCATCGTCTTTGAGGTATTGGCTCTGCTTGCCCTTGGCGATTTTATACAGGGGTGGCTGGGCTATAAAAATGTGGCCTCTCTCCAACAGCTCTCGCATTTGCCTGAAGAAAAACGTCAATAACAGAGTTCTAATGTGAGAGCCGTCAACATCGGCGTCGGTCATAATAATAATGCTGTGATAACGAAGTTTGTCCGCATCAAATTCATCTTTACCAATTCCACAGCCCAAGGCTGTGACAATGGTGCCCACCTCAGCGGAACCCAGCATTTTATCAAACCTGGCTTTTTCAACGTTCAATATTTTACCCTTGAGAGGTAAGATCGCTTGGTACTTACGGTTTCGCCCCTGCTTGGCAGAACCACCAGCGGAGTCACCCTCTACCAAGTAAATCTCCGAAAGAGCGGGGTCTTTTTCCTGACAATCCGCCAGCTTTCCAGGTAAACCTGCGATATCAAGCGCGCCCTTACGGCGGGTCATTTCTCGCGCCTTGCGAGCCGCTTCTCTCGCCCGTGCAGCATCCAGCATCTTGCCGATAATGAGGCGGGCCTCTTGGGGGTTCTCCATAAGATAATCTTGAAACTGCTGGCCCATAGCCTGTTCCACCGCAGTTTTAACCTCAGAGGAAACCAATTTATCCTTGGTCTGAGAGGAGAACTTTGGATCCGGCACCTTAACTGAAACAATCGCGGTAAGACCTTCCCTAGCATCATCTCCCGTAGTCGAAACCTTGGCCTTCTTAGCCATGCCCTCTCGCTCAATATAGCTATTCAAGCTTCTAGTCAGTGCGGCACGAAAACCAGCCAAATGGGTACCACCATCGCTTTGTGGGATGTTGTTGGTGTAGCAAAACAAATTTTCCTGGAAAGAGTCGTTCCACTGCAAGGCAACCTCAACACCAATGCCATCATCACTATCAACATTAAAGTGAAAGGGCCTATTAATCGTGCTTTTGTTCTGGTTCAAATACTCCACAAACGCGTTCAACCCGCCTTCGTAGGAATAGATCTCTTCTTTCCCGCTTCGCTCATCCTTTAACAATATCGATACGCCGGAATTCAGAAACGCCAACTCGCGTAAGCGCTTGGCCAGTTGATCAAAGTGAAATTCAATGTGGGTAAAAGTCTTATCTGATGGTGTAAACCGAACCTCTGTGCCCGACGTTTCGGTGGTACCGATCTCCGCCAGAGGAGCAACGGGCACGCCATGCTCGTAGGTTTGTTCGTAGCGTTTTCCCTCACGCCGAATCGTCAGAACGAGCTCGGATGAGAGGGCATTCACCACGGAAACACCAACACCGTGCAGGCCGCCTGAGACTTTATAGGTGTTATCGTCAAATTTTCCACCAGCGTGCAGAACAGTCATGATCACTTCCGCAGCAGAGACGCCCTCTTCGTGCATTTCTGTGGGGATACCACGGCCATCATCGATAACCGATACCGATTCATCCGGGTGAATAACAATTTGGATTTGATTGCAGTGCCCCGCGAGCGCCTCGTCGATAGAATTGTCGACCAGCTCAAACACCATATGGTGCAAGCCCGTACCGTCGTCAGTATCACCGATGTACATACCAGGTCGTTTGCGTACGGCATCTAAGCCCTTCAGGACTTTAATACTGGAGGAATCGTAGTTATTTTCTTCAGTCATAAATTTACTCTGTACTCTGTGGTTACAGTGGTTTAAATCAAGTGTATTTTTGACGCTTCAGCGTCTCTATCTCTTTTTCCTAAACGGCAGGACCGCCTTTCGTAGATTCTTCGTTTTCCGTGCGGGTAATAACTCCCTGTTCCACGTGGAACATTCCAAGCCCTTCGCTATCCGGCCACAAAGTCTTAATATCTTCTAACTCTACACAGCTAACAAAAACCTGAGCTGACATCGAGGCCAGAATCTCACACACTCTCTGGCAATGGGTCTTATCGAGCTCGGAGGGCAAATCATCGACCAGGTACGTGCAAGCACCTCGATTAATCTCCGTCATCAACTGGCCCTGAGCTAACTTCAAGGCTGTCACAACCAACTTCTGCTGTCCTCGAGATAAAGTATCTGAGACCAGGTGTCCATCGACAAATACTCTGATATCTGCCCTCTGCGGGCCCACGTGGGTATAGCCCTGCTCTTGATCCGCTAATAAGCTGGCATCCAGAGCCTGCGAGTAATCCAGCGTCTTGTCCCACCCCTGCCTGTATCTCAGCTCTAACTTCCCCGCCATATAGGGCATAAGGATATCAACAATCCTCTGAAAATGGGGAACAAGCCGGGTGATGTAATCCAATCTAAAGCTATTTATTGTAGCACCGGACTTTGCCAAATCTCTGGTCCAAACCGACAGCTCTTGCGCCATTTTACCACGACGCAGCACCACATTGCGCTGTTTAATACACCGCTGGAACCGCTGCCATTCGCTAAAAAACCGGTGTTCCACGTGGAACACACCCCAATTCAAAAAGCGTCTACGAGCATTAGGTGGGCCTGTAAGCAAATCGAAACTATCACTATTAATAACCTGTAGGGGCAAATGCTCAACCAGCTGTGCAACGGACCTAACAGCTTTACCAGCCACTTTTATCTGCGAAGCACCAGCCCTCTCTCGGCTCACGCCCAAGGCTTGAGAAAAACCATCGCTAGAATCGGTAGAAGAGTTCGACGCCAAACCATAGACAGTACAGCTGTCCTGCTGATGGGTGATCAGCGACTTAATGCTAGCACCGCGAAAAGACCGAGCCATACCCAAAATATGAACGGCTTCAAGAACACTGGTCTTGCCGCTACCATTGGGGCCGTAAAAAACATTGGCACTTTGAAGCCCCTCAAGCTTGACCGATTGAAGGTTGCGAACATTGCTTATGTATAATTTGACGAGCGCCACTTGAGCCGACTAAGCCTTCAGTCAAAATAGGGGACGCTGTTGCAAGGCGAGTTCTAGAGCCGCATTGGCATAACAACGTACAGTGAATCACCATCGACAGACTCTTCGACCAGAGCGCTGCTATTAGGATCAGACAGGGAGAATTTTATTTTTTCGCCGCTCAACACACCCAAAACATCCAGCAAGTAACTCACGTTAAAGCCAATCTCAAGGGTATCGCCTTCATAGTCGACAGAAACAACCTCCTCTGCCTCTTCCTGCTCAGGGTTATTCGCCACAATCTGCAGGCTACCGGGAGTCAACTGGAGGCGAACACCGCGGTACTTTTCATTGGAAAGAATTGCCGTACGCGTAAACGCTTGGCGCAACTCCAATCTATCGCCCATCAATATTTTATCAGGTGACTTAGGTAGCACTCGTTGATAGTCGGGAAATTTGCCGTCAACAAGCTTGGATGTGAATGTAAAGTCGGTCGTTGTCGCCCGGATGTGATTACTTCCGATGACAATAGCAATCTCACCATCGTCCTCTATCAGCAACCGAGATAGCTCAATGACACCCTTACGAGGCAAAATCACCTGGGTGTCCTCCTTAACATCCAATTTAGAGGGCAATGTGCACATAGCCAATCGATGACCGTCCGTCGCCACAACGCGTAACTGGCCCGCTTTTAACTCCCACAACATACCGTTGAGATAGTATCGAACATCTTGCTGAGCCATTGCGAAACCCGTTCGATCTATCAACCGCTTTAATTCGCTCTGCTTAAGCGTGAACTGGTGAGTACCCAGGCTGTCTTCAACATTCGGGAATTCCCGGGGAGGCAAGGTCGCCAAGGTAAACCGGCTTCGCCCGGATTTAACCGTGACTTTATTGTCATCAGAACTAAGTTCTATTTCGCTACCCTCAGGTAAAGATTTACAGATGTCTACCAGCTTGCGGGCGGGAACTGTTATCTCGCCAGACTCGCCTGCGGCAGGAAGCTGCACTCGACCCACCAGCTCTACCTCTAAATCTGTTCCCGTCAGTGCCAATCTGTCACTATCGAGTACCAAAAGGACATTGGCTAGTATAGGCAGTGTCTGTCTACGCTCGACAACGCCAGCTACGAGATTCAGTGGTTTGAGTAGCGCATCTCGCGAAATTACAAACTTCATATAGTGTTCTTCCCATTCCCAGCTATAAAACTAAGCTTTCTAATTTGGTGGCTTTTACGTTGTTAACGAACGCAGCAAGTTTTGGTAATCTTCGCGTATATCCGAGTTTGTTTCACGAAGTTCTTTGATTTTACGACATCCGTGAAGAACTGTCGTGTGATCTCTTCCCCCAAAGCTGTCGCCAATCTCTGGAAGGCTATGGTTTGTCAGTTCTTTCGACAGCGCCATGGCGACCTGTCGAGGCCTGGCCACAGATCGACTCCTTCTCCTCGACATCAAGTCCGCTACTTTAATCTTGTAATACTCTGCGACAGTTCGTTGAATATTGTCCATGCTCACCTGGCGATCCTGTAAAGCAAGCAGATCCTTGAGGCTATCTTTGATTAGGTCAATATCGATAGGTCGAGATGTGAAGTGGGCATTCGCTATCACTCTTTTTAGCGCGCCCTCAAGCTCTCGTACATTTGATCGAATCTTTTGGGCAATGAAGAAAGCGGATTCTGGTGGCAGCTCTATATTTGCCTGGCCGGCCTTTGTCATCAAAATCGCGACCCGGGTTTCCAACTCTGGGGGCTCTACAGCAACGGTCAACCCCCAGCCAAATCGAGATTTCAACCTCTCTTCCAAACCACTAATTTCCTTGGGATATCGATCACAGGTGAGGATCATCTGTTGACCCCCCTCCAACAGCGCATTGAAGGTGTGAAAAAACTCTTCCTGTGAGCGGTCCTTACGTGCAAAAAACTGAATGTCATCGATTAACAATGCATCTACCGATCGGTAATAGCGCTTAAAATCGGTAATCGCGTTGAGCTGCAAGGCTTTCACCATATCGGCAACAAACCGCTCAGAATGCAAGTAAACAACCTTGGCACGAGGGTTATGATCTTTTAATGCATTGCCGACAGCGTGCATCAAGTGGGTTTTACCTAACCCGACACCGCCATAAAGAAACAATGGGTTGTAAGACTCACCTGGGTTCTCCGCCACCTGTCGCGCAGCCGCCAGGGCTAGTTGATTGGATTTTCCCTCAACAAAATTATCGAAAACATAGTTTTCGACCAGATTATCCTTATGATTCAGAGATCCTGCGAGTTCAATCTCTCGACTAGGCTTTGCAACCAAATGCGTATCCTCCGGGGATACTGATGTTGGTAGCGCAGTGCGGCGCAGTGTTTGAATATCAGCACTCTCGCCACTGACAACCCGACCAGAGACAACGGGAGAAATGCTCGCAGAAGCAAGTTGTCGAGCGGGCTGTTCTTCAATCGCTTCGTCTACTGGCACAGTCGCAAGGGTCTTACCATTAGAAATTTCCAGAGATAAGGATAGCTTGGGCGTCGAATGGAATTCATTCACCAGCTCTACTATTCGCTCTGAATACTTATCAGAAACAAAGTCTCTGATAAATCGGTTGGGCGCAAAGAGTGTTAGCAGTGAATCATCCTGATTGGCCTGGAGCGGTCTGATCCAAGTGTTAAATTGTTGTGATGGCAACTCATCTTGCAAGCGATCCATGCACTTTTGCCAAACGACTTCAGGCAAAATAATCCCCTTTCAGCTTGCCGAAGTAGCAAACCAGATAAAAATTAGTCAATTATAATAAACGTTTGTCTGTTATTGGTCTCGACCGACCAATTGACGCATCATACTCCCGAAGAACAGAGTTATCCACATTATTTATCAAAAATTTAAAATATTTATTGTTCTTTATTTTCAATAGCTTAGAAAGTATTTGGACATTTTTTAATCATAGGAACAGCGTTTAATAGTGTATAAAATAAACTGTGGATAACTTGTATATACCTTCTTCAAAGTATGTGGACTGATGGCTGAAAGTAGCGAATTTACTGCGTTTGTAAACTGCAAAATCTCCATCGTTTAGGCAGCTGGTATCACCTCACGACCAACCATTTTATGAGATAAATTAGAGCTAGAAAAAACCCCCAAAGCAGATTGAATTAGTCCAAGGATTTCAATAGAATACAGCACCTTTTTTTGGGCTCTTGGCTGAGCAAGCAGCTTGACCGTCCCATAGTTACTTTATTTGGAAGAAGATCATGAAGAGAACATTTCAGCCCAGCGTATTAAAGCGCAAGCGTACCCACGGCTTCCGCTCCCGTATGGCCACCAAAGGCGGACGCGCTGTTTTGAACCGTCGTCGCGCCAAGGGCCGCCAAAGCCTGTCAGCCTAATGGGTCTTGCGCTGAGTGATCAGTGCAACTTCAAAAGCGTCATCAGACGCTTCGTTTAGCAAGCAAAAGCGCCTGCTCAATGCACGTGACTACAGCCGGGTTTTCAACGGCGCCGAAGCTAGAGCCTCTCACAAACACCTGCTGTTATTGGCAAAGACAAATAACGAACCCGGGCATCGCCTGGGTTTAGTTATAGCCAAAAAAAATGTTCGATTAGCCGTTCAACGAAACCGTATAAAGCGTGTTGCCCGCGAGTTTTTTCGCAGCTTGCCAGAAGGTGAGAACACACTAGACGTTGTTTTGCTGACACGTAGAGGAATGGATCAGTTGGATAATGCCGAACTATCCTCTATATTGCGGCAGCAGTGGAAAAAGCTTGAACACCACTGCAGCAAATTGAATTCATCTACACAACGAGATTCCTGATGCGCCGCATAGCGATATTTTTGATCACCTGCTACAAAGCCATAATCAGCCCGTTCCTGGGTGACAATTGTCGCTTTTACCCCAGTTGTTCATCTTATGCGGTAGAAGCAATAACTACACACGGTGTATTAAAAGGGAGTTGGATGTCGGTCCGACGCCTAGCAAGATGCCATCCATGGCACGAGGGCGGAATTGATCCTGTACCCCCGTGCTCGCACTCAAATTAACCAACTGATTTTAAACTTATGGACTTGCAACGCTCACTGCTGATAGGCGCCATCGCCGTACTCTCATTCATGCTACTTACTGAATGGCAAACGTTTAAAGACGAAAAAAGTACGATCGTCGCTGAATCGACAAACAGAATAATTTCTAACAACAATAACGTCGATACCATCTCTACTGATGTTCCACTGGAAATACCAAGCGAAAGTTTTTCGGAAGACGACATTCCTGTCGCCGAGGAAATTGTGAATCACAATGAAACACCAGAGACTGCCACCACGACTAACAGCGCAAGAATTATTCAAATTCATACAGATGTTCTCCAGATCGCAATCGATTTGTCAGGCGGAGACATTATCGAAGCTGCGCTACCAGCATTTCTGGAGAAACTGGACAACCCGGATGTTCCATTCGTTTTGCTCGAACAAAATGATAGAAGAATATATGTTGCACAAAGTGGTTTGATTGGAACCGACGGTATAGACAAGAAAGGCGAACGTGCTCTTTTCACCTCAACTAATAATGATTACAAGCTGAAAGAGGGAGAGGATAGTTTACAAGTCGATCTAAACTGGAAAAACGACTCTGGCGTATCAATAACAAAACGTTTTACCGTTGAACGCGGTGAATATTTGATAAAAGTAGAATACCTCATTAACAACGGCAGCAGCGCCCGTTGGCAAGGCAACTTATTTGGACAGATTAAGCGGGACAGCTCAGAAGATCCAGCATCGTCATCCAGCCAGGGGCTAACACCCTTCTTGGGCGCGGCTACCACCCAAGAAGACGATCGCTTTACCAAATTCGATTTTGACGATATGGCAGAAGAACCGTTCAAGGCTCAACTGCCTGCGGGTTGGATCGCAATGATTCAACATTATTTCCTAAGTGCATGGATACCCAATCCTGATCAAAGTCATATCTACAGCACTCGCGTGACAAAAAGTGGATTTAATATCGCTGGGTTTACCAGCCCTACTTTAATGCTCGATCCGGGCAACCAGGGTACTTTAAGTGCGCATTTTTATGCCGGCCCGAAAGATCAGTATCGTTTAAAAGAAATTTCTCCCTATCTTGAACTAAGTGTGGACTACGGATGGCTTTGGTGGATAGCACAGCCTTTATTCTGGTTATTAACCAATATCTACTCTCTGGTTGGAAACTGGGGTTACGCGATTATATTGCTCACCGTTCTAATTAAAGCGGTCTTTTTTAAGTTGTCTGCTACCAGCTATCGGTCAATGGCAAATATGCGCCGAGTACAACCGAAGATGACGGATATACGCGAGCAGTTTGCCGACGACAAACAAAAACAGTCCCAGGCAATGATGGAACTGTATAAAAAAGAAAAGATCAATCCTATGGGCGGCTGCTTGCCAATACTGGTGCAGATGCCTGTTTTTATTGCTTTATATTGGACCTTGATGGAAAGCGTTGAATTGCGACACGCTCCCTTTATTTTATGGATTGACGATTTGTCCGTACTAGATCCCTACTTCGTGCTCCCTTTACTAATGGGAGCAAGTATGTGGTTCATGCAAAAACTGAACCCTCCGCCACCCGATCCTATGCAGGCCAAAATCATGCAGTGGATGCCGGTGATGTTCACATTTTTCTTCCTCTGGTTCCCGGCAGGATTAGTACTGTACTGGGTGATCAACAACCTGCTATCAATGGCCCAACAGTATGTCATCACACGTCAGATAGAATCAGCTGCTGAAAAAACCTGAGCGTGATTAACGACAAACCCTGATCTATCCGTAGGGTTATACTAGGCCAATGACCACTCTGACCTCTCTAGATGGCGACACTATCGTCGCCATAGCGACACCACCCGGAAGAGGTGGCGTAGGGATAATTCGAATTTCCGGTGACAAATCGCACTCCATCGCAACCAACCTCACCGGTTTAGCTCCAGATCCTCGCACAGCACATTTCACTCACTTCCGTGGCGAAAGCGAATCAAAGCTCGATTCCGGCATCACTCTTTTCTTTCCCGGCCCAGCCTCATTCACAGGCGAAGATGTTGTAGAGCTTCAGGCTCACGGCGGTCCGGTCATACTCGATCTATTAGTCCGAGAATGCTGCCGATTGGGAGCGAGGGTAGCGAAGCCAGGAGAGTTCTCAGAGCGAGCTTTCTTAAATGACAAAATCGACCTCGCACAAGCTGAAGCCATCGCAGACTTAATTAATAGCACGACATCTAACGCTGCATTAAACGCCAGCCGTTCTTTGCAGGGTGCTTTCTCAAACAAGATAGAGGGCCTAGTAAAATCTGTTACTGAACTACGAGTTTATGTAGAAGCTGCAATCGACTTCCCTGAAGAAGAAATAGATTTTATTGGTGATGGGGTGGTCAAAGCCAAGCTTGAACAGATCATTCATGAACTTGCAGGCGTCAAAAAGCAAGCAAAACAGGGAAGCCTAATTCGCGACGGCATGAAACTGGTCATCGCGGGAAAACCCAACGCCGGAAAATCAAGTTTACTCAACGCATTGTCAGGACAAGACTCTGCTATCGTCACGCCCATCGAAGGTACTACAAGGGACGTACTGCACGAACACATACAAATTGATGGCATGCCTTTACACGTTGTCGACACGGCTGGGCTAAGAGACAGTGTGGATATTATTGAACAAGAAGGTGTTAGAAGAGCCAGGGAAGAAATAAAATCTGCCGATCGAATAGTCATTCTTGTCGATAGTAGCGAAGACATCCCGACAGATACGGATTTGTATAAGCTACTTAATAATAATGAAGAGAACGGCCTGGAAAAAATCCCTGTGACAGTAATCCACAATAAGTGTGATCTAAACAACGCGGCACCAGGCATTGATCTAAGTGGCAAGTATCCAGTACTGCGTCTCTCAGCGAAGTTTGGTGACGGCATAGAATTTTTGAAAGAACACCTAAAAACAGTGATGGGCTACAAGCAAGAGCAGGATGGACAATTTAGCGCGAGACGAAGGCACCTACAGTCGCTTGATAGTGCATCTGTGTTTCTCAATACCGGGCTCGATCAGTTGTTGAGCACTGGTGCCGGAGAACTACTTGCAGAAGACCTCAAACAGTGTCAAAACGCTTTGGGAGAGATTACTGGTGCCGTAACCAGTGACGAACTTTTAGGAGAGATATTCTCGAATTTCTGTATTGGGAAGTAGACTCGAAAAGTTATACAAAATTATACACAGCTAATCCTCTTTCTATTAAGGAACAATAAATAAAATAAATTGAATTATTTTCCTGCGGATATAGGCTTCCCTGAAATGGAATAAAACAGGTATTAAAGGTGAATAACTTTGGAGGCAATTTCCAGGACAAATTCTATCCCCAGTAGAAGCCATGTTCTCCACAACTCAATAACGTCTTTACCAGTCTAAGTTCAGCTGTTTTCTACCTCTTTATCATTAGACTAAATAACTGATTATTATAGGAAAAAACCTCTTATCCAACGGCAACAGGTCCTTTAGTAATTACTACAACAATAATTCTATATATCTTTATCTATACATATATTATTTATTCATTAGATCTCTCTCGCAGTGGCGTAATTATTCATAGGAACATATTTTGTACAGCGGGCACTGTGCACGTATAATCGCGCCCCCTTGTAGTATTTGGCAAAGCACAGAGGCACCACACGGTGGATTATCAGGATCAATTTGATGTGATCGTTATTGGCGGCGGACACGCTGGCACCGAGGCCTGTCTTGCCGCTGCCCGTCTGGGCTGCCAAACCCTATTGCTAACCCACAGCGTAGACACCCTCGGTCAAATGTCCTGCAATCCTGCTATCGGCGGTATCGGCAAAAGTCATTTGGTCAAAGAAATCGACGCCCTTGGCGGAGCAATGGGTTTGGCAACAGATCGTGCTGGTATTCAATTTCGTACGCTGAATGCTAGGAAAGGTCCAGCTGTTAGGGCCACACGAGCGCAAGCCGACCGGGTTCTCTACAAAAACGCCATTCGCCAGATACTTGAAGCTCAAGAAAATTTGTTTATTTTTCAACAGTCTGTCGATGATCTTATTATGGAAAACGGCTGTGTTGCAGGTGCTGTGACGCAGATGGGTCTTCGCTTTCTCGCCCCAAGAGTGATACTAACCGCTGGTACCTTCCTGGGCGGTAAGATCCATATCGGCCTGGAGAACAGTGCAGGTGGACGAGCTGGGGATCCACCCTCCATCGCTCTGGCAGACCGCCTTCGAGAAATGCCATTCAGGGTGGAGCGACTCAAAACGGGTACGCCCCCGCGAATTGATGCTCGAACGGTGAATTATGATTTACTGGAGCAGCAATGGGGAGACAATCCAGAGCCGGTAATGTCTTTCCTGGGTTCTGTGGATGACCATCCTGAGCAGCGCTGTTGCTGGATTACTTACACCAACGAAAAAACGCATGAGATTATTCGCGGCGGCCTCGACCGATCTCCGATGTATTCTGGTGTCATTGAAGGTGTTGGTCCGCGCTATTGTCCGAGTGTGGAAGATAAGATCCATCGCTTTGCCGATAAGACCTCCCATCAAATATTTATCGAACCAGAGGGGCTGACCACTAACGAGCTTTATCCCAACGGAATTTCAACCAGCTTGCCCTTCGATGTTCAATTTGAACTCGTTAGGTCGATAGTCGGGTTTGAAAATGCCCACATCACCCGGGCCGGCTATGCGATTGAGTACGATTTTTTTGATCCTCGAGACCTGAAAACCTCGCTTGAAACAAAGTCGGTTCCAGGGCTATATTTTGCTGGTCAAATTAACGGCACAACCGGTTATGAAGAAGCAGCGGCCCAGGGATTGTTGGCTGGTACAAATGCCGCCTTGGCAGTGAAAGATGAACAACCTTGGTGTCCTCGTAGGGATGAGGCTTATATTGGCGTATTGGTGGATGACTTAATTACCATGGGTACACTGGAACCCTATCGAATGTTCACTTCACGGGCAGAATATCGCTTGATGCTGCGCGAAGACAATGCAGACTTACGCCTAACAGAGCACGGCCGAAACCTCGGTTTGGTTGGTGATGTTCGGTGGCAGCGTTTTAGTGAAAAACGTGAGGCGATAGCGAAAGAAACAGAACGTCTGGCGACCACCTGGATTCATCCAAACACAGAACAGTCTGAAGAGTTGGCCTCAAAACTAAAAGACCCGATTAGCAGGGAGTATTCGTTGGCTGATCTCTTAAAGCGGCCAGAGCTTGTGTACGAGGATGTTGCTGGCCTGAAAGGAGAGGCCACTAGCGACGTGCAAGCAGCAGAGCAAGTTGCTATTCAAGCAAAATATGCAGGTTATATTGATCGTCAACAGGAAGAAATAGATCGCTTGCGCCGCTATGAGAATATGTTGTTGCCGGCTAATCTCGATTACGAAATCGTTTCCGGATTATCCAATGAAGTTAAGCAAAAGTTGGGTGATGCACGCCCGGAGACATTAGCCAGAGCGGGTCGAATACCCGGTGTAACACCTGCTGCCGTGTCTCTGTTGTTAGTCTATCTGAAAAAGAAAGGTGTGTTATCTCATCCAGACTCGTCTTTGAAAAGCGCTTGAGTTGGACAGCGAACTCGAAAATGAACTGGTCCGTGGCAGTGAAACGATTGGCCTGGTGCTTGATGAAGCGCAAATCCGCTCTCTGCTTAAGTATCTAGTGCTGCTGGAGAAATGGAATAGAGCCTACAATTTGACGGCAATTAGAGATCCCAGGCAGATGGTTTCTCGACATTTGCTAGATAGTTTGGCGATTGCAGAGCATTGCAAAGGCGGTGTTTTGCTAGATGTGGGAACAGGAGCCGGACTGCCGGGTATTCCTTTGGCTATACTGTTTCCTGAGAGGCAGATCCATCTGCTTGACAGTAATGGCAAAAAGACTCGCTTTCTTTTTCAGGTTAAGACTGATCTGGGCTTGCATAATGTAACAGTCCACAATGAGCGCGTAGAAGCGTTTGAGCCGGCGCAATTATTTGACTCTATTCTTTCTCGAGCTTTCGCTTCTTTGTTAGATATGGTTTCAAGTTGTCGCAACCACTTGGTAGCAGGAGGAAGTTTTCTTGCGATGAAGGGGGTTTTTCCTGAACAGGAACTTCGCGCCGTCGAAACCCTTTGTCGAGTTGAAGAGGTTTTTCCAATAGAAGTGCCCAGTTTGGACGAACCACGCCACCTGGTGGCGATGACGCTCCGCTAGCGCGGATTTATTTGAATCAGAGGCTTTGAGTAGTGGCTAAAATACTTGCGATAGCAAACCAGAAAGGAGGCGTTGGCAAAACCACCACCTGTGTAAATCTGGCAGCATCCCTGGCTGCTATGAAAAAACGTGTCCTGCTGGTTGATCTTGATCCACAGGGTAACGCGACCATGGGCAGTGGTATTGATAAGCACGAAGTCGCTGCCAGTGTTTATGAAGTTTTGGTCGACGGAATTTCTGTTTCCCGTGTGATACAGCGAGCGCAAGAGTCGGGTTTTGATGTGCTGCCCGCCAACAGTGATTTGACTGCAGCTGAGGTTGAACTACTTGAGATAAACCAAAAAGAGCGACGTTTGCGTGTGGCGCTGAACGCAGTGGCGCCAGATTACGATTATGTGCTGATCGATTGTCCACCTTCATTGAATATGCTGACGTTGAATGGTTTGGTTGCGGCAGACGGCGTCGTAATAGCAATGCAGTGTGAATACTATGCTTTGGAAGGATTATCGGCGCTTGTCGGAACAATTAATCAAGTGGTTGAGAGCGTAAACCCGGCACTCAAAATAGTCGGAATTTTACGAACCATGTACGACCCTCGAAATAGCCTGACCAATGACGTGTCTGAACAACTAAAACAGCATTTCCCGGACCAGCTTTATCGGACAGTCATTCCGCGCAATATACGTCTCGCTGAAGCACCGAGTCATGGTTTACCTGCCATGCATTACGATGACAAATCCAGAGGCGCCTTGGCTTATCTCGCTTTGGCCGGAGAAATTGTCCGGCGCGACGAAGAAGATAAAAACGATGTAGCCCAGACCGCTCAGTTGGAAACGGAATAGGGACGGAGAGAAACTATGGCAGCAAAAAAACGCGGTTTGAATAAGGGACTTGGTGCGCTTCTTGGTGCAACTAATGCCACTGATAAAAGCTTGCAGACAGCGCCAGTTTTAGGAGCCGATTCCAGCGCAGACAATCTGAAAGATGCTGAGCTTCAAGAACTGCCCGTTGACCTGATTCAACGCGGGAAATACCAGCCTCGACGTGAAATGGATCAGGACTTACTGCAGGAACTTGCCGACAGCATTCGTGCACAGGGGGTAATGCAACCTATAGTCGTTCGCCCTATATCCGACAAAAAATATGAAATTATTGCCGGTGAGCGACGCTGGCGGGCGACTCAGTTAGCTCAACTGGACACAATTCCTGTTGTTATTAAAGATGTGTCCGATGAGGCAGCCATTGCGATGGCACTGATTGAGAACATCCAGCGGGAAGACTTAAACCCGATTGAAGAGGCCGCATCCCTACAGCGCTTGCAACAGGAATTCGAATTGACTCAGCAGGAGGTAGCCACAGCTGTTGGAAAATCGCGATCGACCATTGCCAATTTGCTGCGTCTTATGAGCCTGCAGGAGGATGTTCGCATATCCCTGGAACGCGGCGATCTGGAAATGGGCCACGCCCGAGCGCTACTTGGCCTTGAAGCGAATGATCAGTCTCAGGCCGCGAGAATCGTGGTGGGCAAGGGTTTCTCTGTGAGGCAGACAGAGGCCTTAGTTAGAAGCATACTTGGACAGAAGAACAAGACACCTGTATCGAAGCAGTTGGACCCCAATATTCGTCAGTTACAAGATGACTTATCACAGCGTATTGGCGCTAAGGTCCAGATTCAACACAGTTCGAAAGGCAAAGGGAAGTTGGTTTTGGCGTACAACAGCCTGGATGAGTTGGACGGTATCTTAAACCACATAAAATAGTCACTGCTCAGACTGTTTAATACAGTATGTAGTAGGGCAAATTCACTCGAGCTACAAGATAGAGGATCGCGTCCCGCCTTAAGATATACTCGTCGTGATCGTGTAGAGATTGTGCCGCTAACTTCCTGTATCGGTATTGATAATAAGCGCTCCAAGGCGGTTGAACCTGACTATCAATCAACCTATAATGCGCCCGCCTGAAAAGAGGAACAATACATAACTTTTCAACGCCGGGGTACTTAGGAGCGCTTATGACTGGCGCCCAATTTAAAAAACCTCCGATCTACCGTATTCCGGTGGTTCAGCTTTTAGTGCTAGCCGTATTATGTCTGGCGTTATTGATCATGGATCAGGTTTGGGCATACTCAATGCTTTACGGGGGTCTAATAGCGGTAATTCCGCAAGCCTATTTTGCTGCGAAGGTGTTTAGACAAACTGGAGCGCTATCCGCCGAGGCCACTGCAAAGGCGAGCTACTCTGGCGAAGTAGGTAAGTTTGTACTTACTGCGGCGGGATTTGCCGCAGTGTTTGTTACAGTAAGCCCTCTGAGTGGGCTGACAGTGTTTATCGGTTTTCTGATAATGCTGGTGATTCAAATTACAGGAAGCTGGATGCTGCTGCGATAGAGATTGTCGCGTTAGTTCACGGCGGGAACTGGATTACGTAAGAGTTGATTTAAGATGGCTGGCGAAAACCCTACAATTTCAGAATACATTGTCCATCACCTAACAAACCTCACTTATGGGCAGCTGCCGGGTGGTTACGTTCGCGACGATGGCAGTATTGTGGCAGAGGGCGGCGCTTGGGTCATGGCTCACGGTGGCGATGAAGCATCTGCCATGGGCTTTAATGCCATTCATGTGGATTCAATGATCTGGTCTATCGGGTTGGGCATACTCTTTTGTTGGTTTTTCCGCAGTATCGCGAAAAAAGCGGAAACGGGAGTACCTAGCGGCTTGGTCAATGCTGCCGAAATGGTGGTGGAATTCGTGGACAACACGGTTAAAGATACTTTTCACGGTCACAATAAACTGATCGCGCCACTCGCCCTGACAATCTTCGTCTGGGTGTTTTTGATGAACTTAATGGATCTTATACCGGTAGATCTTATTCCCACGGCTCTAACGTTGGTGGGAGTTCACTATCAAAAAATTGTCCCGTCTACTGATCCAAACATTACGATGGGCATGGCGTTGGGTATTTTTATCTTAATGCTTTACTACTCAATAAAAGTAAAAGGGTTTGGTTTTGTAAAAGAGCTGACCATGAACCCTTTTAATCACCCTCTGTTCATCCCCGTAAACCTGTTTATGGAGGTGGTGGGCTTGTTAGCCAAGCCATTCTCACTCGGTCTGCGATTGTTCGGCAACATGTATGCCGGCGAGATGATTTTCATCCTGATAGCCGCACTGTTCAGCGCGGGCTTGTTCTGGCTGGTGCCGGCGGGGCTGTTGCAAGTAGGTTGGGCGATATTCCATATTCTGGTTATCACCTTACAAGCCTTTATCTTTATGGTACTGACGATTGTATATCTTAGTATGGCCCATGAAGACCATTAACTGATTTACCTTTACTTTTTACTTGAGTTATTAACGCTAGGAGAAAAACATGGAATTAATCTACGTAGCTGCCGCCATTATGATGGGTCTGGGTGGTCTTGGAGCCGCCATCGGTGTTGGCTTGCTGGGTGGCAAACTCATTGAAGGTTCTGCACGTCAGCCTGAGTTGGCTCCTAAACTGCAGGTTACTTTCTTCTTGGGCGCCGGCCTGGTCGACGCGATCCCCATCATTGGTGTTGGTATCGCAATGTACTTGATCTTTGTTGTTGCACCAACAGCTGTTTAATCTCGATCGCAACCAAGAAAAGGGCCGTCTTGATGGCAGCCCGCAATATTCTGGGAGGAGCAAGGCGTGAATATTAATCTTACGCTGTTCGGGCAGATGATCGCTTTCGTCTGTTTCGTAGTGTTCTGTATGAAGTATGTATGGCCGCCTATTATCGCAGCCATGCAGGAGCGTGCAGAAAAAATTGCCGATGGTCTGGCTGCTGCTGATAGAGCAAGTCACGATCTGGAGTTGGCTCAAGAGAAGGCTGTTGAGCGTCTCAAGGAAGCCAAAGTAGAGGCGTCTGGCATTATTGATGCGGCGAATAAACGCGCTAGTCAGATAGTGGAAGAGGCCAAAGATATTGCGGTTGCAGAAAGTGATCGCGTAAAGGTTTCTGCACAGGCTGAAATCGAGCAGGAGATGAACCGTGCGCGCGAGCAGTTGCGTGGTCAGGTTGCCAGCTTGGCGCTTAGCGGCGCAGAAAAGGTACTCGGCTCAGCTATCGATCAGGAGGCGCACGCTGCGCTGGTTGATCAATTAGCAGCAGAGCTGTAAAGCGACTATGGCTGAACTAAGCACATTAGCGCGCCCTTACGCCAAGGCCGCATTCGAATATGCCCGCGACAAGAATGTATTGTCCGCGTGGTCGGAGCAGTTGGCAACGGCCGCAGCGGTTTCTGCGGACAGCGCACTTGAAGCGGTATTAAACAACCCCTCGATGACAGCACAGCAGCAATCGCAAGCGCTTATCGATGTTTGTGGGGATTCCTTGGGGTCAGAAGTACGCAATTACGTTTCGATATTGGCATCCAATAAACGTCTTGGTTTGTTGTCGGAAATACATTCTCTGTTTGCGCAATACAAGGCCAATCATGAGAAAGCAGTGGATGTTGAAGTAATTTCTGCGTTTGATTTAGCAGAAGCTACTAAAGACAAACTGGCGGATGTACTAGGTAAAAAACTTGAACGCGAAGTAAAGGTGACGACGTCTACGGACAACAACCTTTTAGGTGGCGTTTTGATCAGGGCCGGCGATCTTGTGATCGATGGTTCCGTGCGCGGCAGGCTGAATAAGCTCGCCGAAGCAATGAATTCGTAGGATTGAGGAACAGAGCATGCAGCAGCTGAATCCATCAGAGATTAGCGAGATTATCAAGGCGCGCATCGACCAGCTCGATGTAACCAGTGAGGCCCGTAACGAAGGCACCGTGGTATCAGTAACCGACGGTATTATTCGTATACACGGTCTCACTGACGTGATGTACGGTGAGATGATTGAATTTGACGGCGGCATTTATGGAATGGCGCTTAACCTGGAACGCGATTCGGTAGGCGCGGTTATCCTGGGAGACTATAAGGGCTTGGCCGAAGGTCAGACTTGTCGTTGTACTGGGCGAATCCTGGAAGTCCCAGTGGGCCCCGAGCTTCAAGGTAGAGTTGTTGATGCCTTGGGCACGCCCATTGATGGAAAAGGTCCTATCAACGCTGCAATGACAGACGCACTTGAAAAAGTTGCGCCGGGTGTTATTGAGCGTCAGTCTGTTGACCAGCCCGTTCAAATTGGTTTGAAAGCCATTGATGCGATGGTGCCAATCGGTCGCGGACAGCGTGAGTTGATTATTGGTGATCGCCAGATCGGTAAAACCGCGATTGCGGTCGATGCAATCATCAACCAGAAGGGCACAGGTATTAAGTGCGTCTATGTCGCCATTGGTCAAAAAGCTTCTTCTGTTGCAGCCGTTGTGAGAAAGCTTGAAGAACATGGCGCGATGGAACACACCATAGTGGTAGCTGCGACTGCATCTGATCCCGCTTCTATGCAATACCTTGCGCCTTTTGCAGGTTGCAGTATGGGCGAGTACTACCGCGATCGCGGTGAAGACGCCCTGATTATTTATGATGATTTGACCAAGCAAGCCTGGGCATATCGACAAATATCACTGCTGCTTCGTAGACCGCCTGGTCGTGAAGCATATCCTGGTGATGTTTTCTATCTCCATTCTCGTTTGCTCGAAAGAGCCGCACGGGTTAACGCTGCCTACGTAGAGAAATTTACCAACGGAGAAGTGAAAGGTAAAACAGGATCTCTCACCGCGCTGCCTGTGATTGAAACTCAGGCCGGTGATGTTTCCGCTTTCGTACCGACCAATGTGATTTCTATTACAGATGGTCAGATCTTCCTCGAAGCAGATATGTTTAATGCGGGCGTACGTCCTGCGATGAACGCCGGTATTTCTGTTTCTCGTGTTGGTGGTGCGGCGCAAACCAAAGTTATTAAGAAGCTCTCTGGTGGTATCCGTACCGCACTGGCGCAGTATCGTGAATTGGCGGCCTTCTCTCAGTTCGCCTCTGATCTTGATGATGCCACACGTGCTCAGTTGGACCACGGGGAACGTGTAACAGAATTGATGAAGCAAAAGCAGTACTCACCGCAGAGCATCGCGGAGATGGGTGTGCTGCTGTACGCTGCTAATGAAGGCCATTTGAACGATATCGAAGTCAATAAAATTGGTGATTTCGAGTCGGCTTTGCTGTCATATATGCACGCTGAAAATGCCGAGCTGATGTCTAGCATTGTTGAAAGTGGAAATTATGATGACTCGGTTGAAGAGGCGTTTAAGGCTTCAATAGAAGCGTTTAAAGCTACTCAAACCTGGTAAGGTCGAGGACAGCACATGGCAGCCGGAAAAGAAATTCGGACGCAAATTAGCAGCATTCAAAGCACCCAGAAGATTACTAGTGCGATGGAAATGGTTGCAGCAAGTAAGATGCGCAAGGCACAAGAACGTATGCAGCTTGGCAAGCCCTATGCTCGTCGTATGCGATCCGTTGTCGGACACATTGCCAATGCGGCACCGGAATACCGGCACCTGTTTATGCAAGAGCGTGAAGTTAAGCGCGTCGGTTACATCGTGGTATCGACCGACCGCGGATTGTGTGGTGGCCTGAATACCAATCTGTTCAAAGCACAGATTAAGTCTATGAAAGATTGGGCTGATCAGAATATAGAGATCGACCTTTGCTTGGTTGGTGCTAAAGCTGCGGCGTTTTACAACAGCTATGGTGGTAATGTTACAGCGGCCGTTCGGGACATCGGTGAAGAGCCGGCTGTAGCGGATCTCATTGGTTCTGTGAAGACAATGTTAGACGCTTATTCAGAAGGCAAAATCGACAAATTGTTTTTGGTCGGCAATCAATTTGTCAACACTATGACTCAGGATCCAAGCGTTGAACAATTGTTGCCTTTGGTTGCTGAAGAAAGCGATGAAATGAAGCATCACTGGGATTATATTTATGAGCCCGATGCTAAAGAGCTTTTGGAAGGTCTTTTGACTCGCTATATAGAATCCCAGGTTTATCAGGCTGTCGTAGAAAACGGCGCTTGTGAGCAAGCTTCACGCATGTTGGCGATGAAGAGTGCGACTGATAATGCCGGTGATTTGATTGATGATTTGCAACTGGTCTACAACAAAGCTAGACAGTCAGCGATCACACAGGAACTATCTGAAATTGTAAGCGGTGCTGCTGCTATCAGCTAAAAAGGCGATACGCGGTAACGGCACCATGAGTAAATTTTCGGCGAAGGGCGTTGATCCGAGCCAAACAGAATTGAACTTTGATCTAGAGGATCCGGACATGAGTAGCGGACGAATCGTACAAATTATTGGCGCGGTAATCGACGTGGAATTTCCACGTGAAGATGTACCCAAAGTATATGATGCGCTAAAAGTTAGTGAGAAAGACCTGACGCTGGAAGTGCAGCAACAGTTGGGTGATGGAGTAGTTCGTACTATTGCCATGGGTGCCTCAGAAGGGGTCAGCCGTGGATTGTCAGTTGAAAATACACGCGCACCTATTTCTGTACCCGTTGGTATAGAAACTCTTGGCCGCATCATGGATGTGCTCGGCAATCCTATTGATGAATGTGGACCGATTGGCGAACAAGAGCGCGCTGCTATTCACCGCAAAGCTCCCGCTTACGATGAGCTTTCCGCTTCGGACGAGCTTCTCGAAACCGGTATCAAGGTGATCGACCTCGTTTGTCCTTTCGCCAAGGGTGGTAAGGTTGGACTGTTCGGTGGAGCGGGTGTTGGTAAGACCGTTAACATGATGGAGTTGATTAACAACATCGCCACTGAGCACTCGGGCCTTTCAGTGTTTGCCGGAGTGGGAGAGCGTACTCGAGAGGGTAACGATTTCTACTACGAAATGCAGGAATCAAAAGTTGTTGATGTAGAAAATTTCAGCAATTCTAAAGTGGCCATGGTTTACGGCCAGATGAATGAGCCCCCTGGAAACCGTTTGCGAGTAGCATTGACCGGCCTGACGATGGCTGAGAAATTCCGCGATGAAGGCCGTGACGTCCTTCTGTTTGTCGATAACATTTATCGATATACACTGGCAGGGACAGAGGTATCTGCACTGTTGGGTCGTATGCCCTCAGCGGTGGGTTATCAGCCAACACTGGCTGAAGAGATGGGGGTTCTGCAAGAGCGCATTACTTCTACTAAAGTAGGTTCTATTACGTCTATCCAAGCGGTATACGTACCGGCAGATGATTTGACTGACCCTTCACCAGCTACCACTTTTGCTCACCTGGACTCAACTGTTGTATTGAGTCGTGATATCGCCGCGAAAGGTATTTATCCTGCGATTGATCCGCTTGATTCAAACTCTCGTCAGTTGGATCCACTGATTATCGGTACCGAGCATTACGAAACAGCCCGTGGTGTGCAGTCAGTTCTCCAGCGTTACAAAGAACTCAGAGACATCATTGCAATTTTGGGCATGGACGAACTCTCTGAAGAAGACAAGCAAACCGTTGATCGTGCTCGTAAGATTGAGCGATTCCTTTCACAACCTTTCCCCGTTGCTGAAATCTTTACCGGTTCTCCCGGTAAGTACGTTTCTTTGAAAGATACTATTGCGGGTTTCAAAGGAATTCTTGCGGGCGAGTACGATCACCTCCCAGAGCAGGCGTTTTACATGGTCGGCAGCATTGAAGAAGCTGTCGAGAAGAGTCAGAACCTCTAAGAGGCTCAGTTAAATGGCTATGACAATACATTGCGACATCGTCAGCGCGGAAGAAGAGATTTTCTCCGGGCTTGTCGAAATGCTGGTTGCCAGCGGAGATGTCGGCGAATTGGGTGTGAGTTATGGTCACGCTCCGCTGCTAACTTCTTTAGTGCCTGGTCCCGTTCGTGTCATTACGCAAGGTGGAGATGAAGAAATATTTTACGTATCGGGTGGCTTCCTCGAAGTTCAACCCGGCGTTGTTTCTATTCTCGCCGACACTGCCTTACGTGCCGATGATATGGACGAAGCTGCAGCTGAGGAAGCGCGTAAAGAGGCTGAGCAAGCACTGGCAAATCAATCCAGTGAGTTTGACTATGGCCGTGCCTCTGCTCGTTTGGCTGAAGCGGCTGCGCAATTGGCCACACTGCGAAAGATTCGTCAGCGCGGCGGCAGGTAATTTTCAAGCAAGCTTAGTTTGGTATCTCAAAGCCTCGATTCCATCGGGGCTTTTTTGTGTCTTTTTTAAAGCAGTTTCCACAGGGTGTCGAACAACACCTGTTGCGTCGATGCGATTGCTGGTGAATCTATAATAACTACGACGGGGTAATTGTTCTCGGTGAGAGTAATCATCGCCACTTTGGGCGGGTAGATCGCAATGTAGGAGGCATCGGCAGATTCATCGCCGGGTAGCCACTTTCTTTGTGCGAGTTCTGCGTCGTCGCCACCCTCTCCTACGGCAATCACACGTACATTGATACCGCGCGCTATTCGTTGCTTGGTGTAGTTGGGAAACGGACGATATAAATGTTCGCGCAAGGTTTTTGTAGAAATAACAGCATAACCTCGCTCTGGATCTTTTGAGGTGTTGTCCAAAATATTTCTGAGTACTAACTCTACACCGTCATCTCCTTCATAAAACCGTACGTTGCCAGGTGAAAAATCCGTCTGGGTAAGCTTCAGCGCTGGAATAACATCCTTTCGCAATTGCTCCATCGCCTGGGACAACGCTTGCTGCTTACTTTCTCCCAGACTTAACAAGCTCTCGGGATCTTCAGCTTGAAAGACGCGCCGCTTTCCCTTGGGGAAATAGCTAACAATGCCTTTTGCGACGAGTTGCTTAAGTGTCTCGTAGGTACTGCCTCGATTCACTCCCGATTCCGTGGCGATGTCGCGAATTGATGCGGGCCCCAGACGAAGCAAAGCCTGGTAAATAGTTATCTGCCTGTCGGTCAGATCAAGCTGTCGCAAGCTTTCAAATTCTATTGTTGTCATTATATTTGTGACAAAAGACGTTGTTTTGATTAATACACTAGTTAATATGGGTCAGACACGCACCTAATGTCAAAAATAAAATGACAGCGGATTAAAATCACGCTGCTATCGAGAGCGATCAAAAATGAATTTAGAAGTTATTATTCTGGCCGCCGGCAAGGGCACACGGATGAAGTCCGACTTGCCTAAGGTTTTACACACAGTCGCTGGCATCCCTATGCTGGAACACGTAGTGAAAACTGCCCTGGCGCTCAACCCCGAAAAGATCCACATAGTGGTGGGTCACGGGTCTGAGCTTGTAGAAGAAGCGCTGGCACATCACTCCATTAACTGGGTGTTACAAGAGGAACAAAAAGGAACCGGCCATGCGGTACTTCAGGTCGTACCCGAGTTGAGTCGTTCAAGCACTGTGCTCGTAATGTATGGCGACGTTCCGTTGATCGAAACGCAAACACTCCAAGACCTTATCGGCAAAGCCAAATCGGCACCCGCGCTGTTGACAGCGGTGCTGGAAAACGCGCATGGCTACGGCAGAATACTGCGAGATGAGACGGGAGTTCTTCTCGGAGTCGTCGAAGAAAAGGATGCCAATGAGACGCAGCGCACAATTCGGGAAATTAATACCGGGGTATTGGCTGCGCCGGCGAGTGATTTAAGCGAGTATCTTCCATTGGTAAAAAACGAAAATAGCCAGGGCGAGTATTACTTACCCGATATTCTGAGTTTGGCTGCAACAGCGGGTAAAACTATTTTGTCCGCAGTAGCGAATTCCGAACTGGAAATTTTGGGTGTTAATGATCGCGTGCAACTCAATCAGGTGGAGCGAGAGTTCCAGCGCCAAAGTGCAGAGCGTCTAATGCGCGCGGGTACATCGATTGCTGATTCTCATCGTATTGATGTCAGAGGAAGCCTCCAATGTGGTGAAGACGTCAGCATTGACGTGAATACTGTTTTTGAAGGCAATGTTGTTTTGGGAAAAGGAGTGACCATTGGGGCAAACTGCGTTTTGATTGACACAGTGGTAGGCGACGGCGCCACGATTCATCCGATGAGTCATTTGCAAGAGGCGGAAGTAGGAAGCCAATGTTCGGTGGGACCTTTTGCACGACTGCGTTTGGGGACAGTCCTTGCGGAGGGGTCACGCATCGGTAACTTTGTTGAGACGAAGAAAGCGAATATTGGTATTGGCAGTAAGGTCAATCACTTGAGTTACATTGGTGATTGCGAGATGGGCTCAGGTGTAAATGTGGGAGCGGGAACTATAACGTGCAACTACGACGGTGCGAATAAGCATCTTACGGAGCTAGGCGATGGTGTTTTCATTGGATCGAATAGTACTCTCGTCGCGCCAATAAAAATTGCAGAAAACGGTTTTACCGCTGCTGGATCTACGATTACCAAAGCGGTAGGCAAAGATGAGTTGGCAGTTACTCGGCCCAAGCAACGCAATGTAACCGGGTGGCAGCGTCCAAGTAAGGACAATAAGGTTTAATTATGTGTGGAATAGTAGCAGCGGCAGCCCGTCGCGAAGTATCTGAAATACTGTTGGAGGGTTTACGCCGACTCGAGTACCGCGGTTATGACTCTGCGGGCATGGCGCTCATCGACAATGAGAATAATCTTCTTTTGCACAAGCGTTTGGGTAAGGTGAAAGAGCTGGAAAACTCTCAGGCTATGAACCCCTATTATGGTTGTGCAGGTATCGCACATACTCGGTGGGCCACTCACGGTGAACCCTCGGCGGCCAATGCGCATCCACATATTTCGGGCCAGCGTCTGGCTCTGGTTCACAATGGCATTATTGAAAATCATGCAGAACTACGTGAAGAACTGAAAAGTCAGGGGTATGATTTTGTCTCTGCTACCGATAGTGAAGTTGTAGTGCATATGCTTCACGGATATCTCGAAAAGGGAGATAGCCTATTGGAGGCCATGAGAAAATGTGTAGGCCGTTTGGAAGGCGCCTATGCATTAGCCGCGATAGATAATGAAAACCCCGATCAGGTCGTTGCCACGCGAGAAGGTAGCCCTTTGGTCGTTGGCGTAGGTATTGGTGAAAACTTTTTGGCATCTGATCAAATGGCTTTGCGCCAGGTAACAGATCGATTCATATACCTTGAGGAGGGAGATTTAGTCCACATAACCTCATCATCTTTGTCGATCTACGATGAAGAAGGCAATGAGGTACAGCGCAAACAAACTCGATTGTCAGATACGGTTGAAAGCGTGGATCGTGGAGAGTATGCGCACTACATGCTCAAAGAAATCTATGAGCAACCTCGCGCGTTGGCCGCCACATTTAGCTCTGCATCAGCCACTGAAATTTCCGACGACTGTTTCGGCGAGGGCGCAGCGGCGATGTTTGATCAGGTCCAAGCAGTGCAAATTGTGGCTTGTGGCACAAGCTATCATTCAGGCATGGTGGCTCGGTATTGGCTGGAAGAAATTGCAGGCATTCCCTGTCAGGTTGAAGTTGCGTCGGAATTTCGTTATCGCAAAAGAGTACAGCACCCCGGTAGTTTGTTAGTGACCGTTTCTCAATCGGGTGAAACTGCGGACTCTCTAGCTGCTCTGAGAAATGTTGGTGAAGACGAGTTTCTGGGTAGCCTGGTAATCGCCAACGTCGACAATAGCTCACTGGTGCGAGAAAGTGATCTGGTGTTCCTCACTAAGGCAGGTGCCGAGATTGGTGTGGCGTCTACTAAGGCTTTTACAACTCAATTGGTTGCATTCCTAATGTTGACTATTGCCTTGGGACGCCGCCAAGGGCTGGACCCGCAACGCCAACAAACGCTCATAAATGAACTGCATGCTTTGCCTGATTATGTGCAGCAAACGCTGGAGCTGGATGGGGCGATTGAAAAGATGTCGCATGCTTTTATCCCTCGTGACCATGCGCTGTTTCTGGGCAGAGGAATTCAATACCCAATCGCCATGGAAGGGGCCTTAAAGCTCAAAGAAATTTCCTATATTCATGCTGAGGCGTATCCGGCGGGAGAGTTAAAGCATGGCCCTTTGGCGCTGGTAGATGCCGATATGCCGGTGGTGGCTGTTGCTCCAAACGGCGATTTGCTCGAAAAGTTGAAATCCAATTTAGAGGAAGTGCGCTCCCGCGGTGGCGAGCTCTACGTGTTTGCTGATCGAGAGGCCGGATTTGACAGTGAACCGCGGGTCAACGTGTTGCCCATGCCCAGCTGTCCAGATGTCCTTAAGCCAATTGTTTACACAGTAGCCTTGCAGCTGCTTTCCTATCACGTAGCTGTCCAGAAGGGCACAGACGTAGACAAACCTCGCAATCTTGCGAAGTCTGTTACGGTTGAATGAGGGGTATCTCCAGCTGTGAATTAGCTAGGATTCGCGGCCTTAAAAGCGCGAATGGCGGAGTTGAATTCACCGGCCAGTTCTTCTTCTTTAGTCACGGCATTGTTGTAAGCCGATTCAGCCGTATCGTACTCGGCTTGTGCTGCGGCCTGTGCATCTCCAGATGAGTCTTTAACTACGGCGGCAGCTTCCGTAAATGCCTTCTCAAGGCAGCTCATGTATTCAAGGTTGGCGGCTTGGAATGTTTTGACAGCCTTCTGGCCCTCTATCATTTGCTCCATGGTTGCGCTGTCACCTGAAGGCAGCGTTGGTACCTCTGGCGTCATGCACTCGGCGTTGCTCATTGCGCTGCCAAAGACCAATGCTAATGTAGCAATTATTTTAGTTTTCATGGTACTTCCCCTCGTATGCCTCGGTTTTACAAAGTGTGAAAGATAGCAGGCCGACGAGCAGCTGCCAAATGACTTTTGGAACGAATCTGCCTGCCCATTATTGTTGGCCCACCCAGAGCTTGGGTAGTTTGTATTGTTGTTCTAACACTCTCGCTACATCTCTTGCTTGTGTTTCTGTGCTCAGATTCACCACTCGAACTCTATAGAAAGTGTCTCCGTTTTTAACTGTCGGGACGGCGACCACTTCGCCGTGAGCCGGTTTTAGTCGCGCGACCCAGGAATTGGCGGTTTCGCTGGCACCATAAGAGCTGAAATTGACGAACCAGTTACCTGCACTCTCCGGGCTCGCCACGGTTGCTGGTGCGGTAGCAACTGGTTTCGGCGAGGGTGCGGCTGTCTTTGGAGCAGTGACCACTGCCTTGGGCGCTGGCCTTGGCGTGGTGGGCACGGCAGCTTTTGCGGATTTTAATTCTGTAAGTTGAGACTCAAGACCTTGGTTGGTGTCTCGAAGAGATCGGATCTCCATATGCAGCGCATCAACGGTATTCAACAGCTCTTTATTTCTGGCGCCCAGCACCCGCTGTGCTTCCCGGCTGGCGGCCACGTCCTTAGGGTTTGCCGAAGTAGCGGCTGCAGCTTGCAGGGCGCGAATTTCTTCCTGCATGCTGGCTCGTTCGCGCATCACACCATAACCGCCGGCACTCAGTAACAACAACGCGACAACAGCGACGGCGATCAAACCCAGTGGCCATGATCCGGCGCCACTCTCCTCCCACTTCTGCGCGGGCTCGGGAGCCCTTGAGAGTTCTGGTTCCTCTTCGTAGTCGTAGTCTTCCTCTTCTTCCGGTTCAGGCTCTGCTTGGCGAACCAATTCTGGTTTCAGTTGCTCAGCCTGCCAGGCGGCCGCAATTGTTGCTGCGGCGCCAGCCTCAAACTCTTCTTCTTCTGCCATAAGGCTCTCAGGATCAACGTCATAATCCAGAGTATCATCCTCGTACTCCGAGCTATAACGCGAGTTCTCGAAGGTAGTTTCCCCAGAATCTTCATAGGCTGTTTCGAAGGATTCTTCCGCTTCAAAGTCTTCAAAAACCGGCTCAAGATCACGTTCTGATTCGCCAAAGGAGTCGCTGTCGAAACCCAGCTGTACCTCAGTTTTGTCGTTTGGAGGTGGGTTTTGTTTGCTATCGTCGTTACTCATGGCTCGATCCTGAGTTGTCGATGTGAAATTGCCGAAATTTTACCAGAGGCTGACTGTAAATGCTCAACCCTATGTGCGCAGAGATTGCAGTCCCTTATTCAGTTTTATGAGGTGTCGATCTACCTCAGCGCCCTTCATTTTCGAGACACCGACTGCGAGAATGTCGATCACCGCCAAATGTGCGATTCTTGAGGGTAGAGGGCTGTAGCTGTCGTCTCTCGCCTGCTCAACATCAATCGGGATGGGGATAGTGCACCGTTCAATAATAGGGGTGTTGCTGGGAGCTAGTCCGACTATGCTGGCTCCCGCTTCGCGCACGTGGTCCATTGCCTCGAGTAACGCGGTGGTTCTACCAGACTGCGAGATTGCCACAACGACATCTCCGGGCGTAAGCGACATTGCTGACATTGCCTGTAGATGAGGGTCGGAGTGGGCGGCACTGGCTATTTGCAGGCGAAAAAACTTGTGCTGGGCGTCTATTGCTACAGGGCTGGATGCCCCAAATCCGTAAAACTCCACCCGCTTGGCATTGCACAGTGCGTCAACGGCGACTTCAATCGCGTCTGGATCCAGGGTATTGCGGACCTGATTCAAGGTCTCCATCGTCGCATCGAACACTTTGTAAGTGTAATCCCGCGCTGTATCCAACTCGCTGAGGGAAAAAGGCACTTGCGCGGGGTTTTGCGCGGTACTTTGTGCCAGCGCCAGCTTGAAATTCTGAAAACCCTCACAGCCAATAGCCCGACAAAATCTTACAACGGTGGGTTCGCTTACAGCGGCGGCGGCCGCTAGATCGACAATCCGCATATGTATCACCTGCTCTGGCTGAGCGAGAACAAGATCAGCGACTTTCCGCTCGGAGCGTCGCAACTGCTCAAGCTGGTCGGTAATTTCTTTTAGAATTGGTCGGGCTACCCGGGACACAGCCACCGCCGTCAAAGAATTCAATGTATTTATTATACATTTGTCACCCAGTAAGGTCAGGCAATCGTGAGGCGGCAGAGAATATTCTGTAGAATGGTGCGATGGACGTATCCGATATTCTCTCTCCTCTCAATGATGCCCAACGCGATGCAGTAGCGTCCGAAAGCGGTAATCTGTTGGTTTTGGCTGGCGCCGGTAGCGGCAAGACTCGAGTGTTGGTGCACCGAATTGCCTGGCTGATTCGCGCGCAAAATTATTCTCCCCACTCGATATTGGCGGTAACGTTTACCAACAAGGCGGCCAAGGAAATGCGCAACCGTATTGAGGAAATGCTGCATATACCGTCTCACGGCTTATGGGTGGGTACTTTTCACGGCCTGGCGCATCGTCTGCTAAAGGCTCATTGGCAGGAGGCGAAACTGCCGCAGAATTTTCAGATACTTGATAGTGATGACCAGCTGCGCGTGGTTAAGAGAATCTGCAAAGAATTGGAGCTTGATGATGGCATGTGGCCGCCCAAGCAAGCCCAGTGGTATATCAATGGCCAAAAGGACGAGGGTCTGAGAGCCAAGCATATTCAGGCGGCCCAAGGAGACCTGCACGCCCAGACGATGTTGAGGATTTATCAGGCCTATGAGTCAGCCTGTGATCGGGCTGGCATGGTGGACTTTGCCGAGTTGCTGCTTCGAGCCCATGAATTATGGCTGCACAATCCAGATCTGCTCAAGCACTACCAGGGCCGATTTCGGCAGATTTTAGTGGATGAGTTTCAAGACACCAACACGATTCAATACGCGTGGCTAAGAGTATTGGCCGGTTCGGATATTCCCGTGGTCGCGGTGGGTGACGATGATCAATCGATCTATGGGTGGCGGGGAGCAAAAATAGAAAACATCCAGAGATTCAGCCAGGACTTTGCCGGTGTGGAAACCGTTCGCCTTGAGCAAAATTACCGCTCGACCCAAACTATTCTGCAAGCTGCGAACGGTGTAATTGGCAACAATTTTGGCAGGTTGGGTAAGGAGCTGTGGACCGCAGGCGAAGCCGGGGAGCCTATTTGTCTCTACGCGGGGTTTAATGAACAAGACGAAGCTCGCTTCATTGTTGAACAGGCCGAAGACTGGCACGGACAGGGTAACAATAGAACGTCGGTAGCCATTCTCTATCGTTCCAATGCGCAATCACGAGTTTTGGAAGAAGCACTGATACGCAGCGGTATTCCCTACCGTATCTATGGTGGCCAGCGCTTTTATGAACGTCTGGAAATTCGCAACGCTCTGGCTTACCTGCGTTTGTTAATCAATCGCGATGCAGATGCCTCCATAGAGCGTGTTATCAATACACCGCCGAGAGGGATAGGTAGTAAAACCCTGGATTGTGTGCGCGACTGTGCCCGTACCCGTGAGCTGCCCATGTGGCAGGCCATCGGCGCTGTAATTGAAGAAAAACAATTACCTGCCAGGGCAACCGCCGCATTGCAGAGCTTTGTGAGTTTAATTGATGAGTTGGATGCGGGAACCGCGGAGCTTAATCTCGAGGAACTGGTAGACCACATTATACAAGTGAGTGGATTAATTGAGTTTCACCAGAAGGAAAAAGGCGAGAAGGGCCAGGCCCGAGTAGAGAACCTTGAAGAACTGGTGACTGCCGCTAGGCAGTTTGTTGCCGAAGGAGAGGAGCTTACTCCCCTGGAGCAATTTCTGGACAGTGCCGCTTTGGATGCCGGAGATGCCCAGGCAGACGAACACGAAGACAGCGTGCAGTTGATGACGTTACACTCGGCAAAGGGCCTTGAGTTTCCTCTGGTCTTTCTCGCGGGAATGGAAGAGAACTTATTCCCTCACCGGATGTCGTTGGAGGAACCTGGAAGATTGGAAGAGGAGCGCCGGCTTTGCTATGTGGGCATAACCCGCGCGATGGAAAAGTTGACGATTACTTACGCCGAAACCAGGCGGATGTATGGCAGCGAAAGCTTTAACGCACCCTCGCGTTTTATTCGGGAAATACCGGCGGATCTTTTGCGCGAAGTGAGATTGCACACGGCAATATCCAGGCCAGTGAGTTCAGTAACGCATGTTGAAGTACCCGACACAGGTATGAGCCTGGGCCAGCGCGTCTATCATCAAATCTTCGGTGAGGGTGTTGTGTTAAATTTTGAAGGCCGGGGCGGCAATGCCCGGGTAGAGGTCAACTTTGATATAGAAGGCAGTAAGTGGTTGGTTGTGCAATACGCAAAACTACAACTTCTCTAATTGGAAAAATAACAAGATGACAGACTCAATTGAAAAACGTTACACGCCACTAATCATTTTATTTTTGGTTGCTGCCCTGGTCGCCGTCGTCGGTTTGTGGGCAACGGAAAAGTCTGCAAACGGTGGTCCCGCCGGTTCAACAGGAGATCCGCTAACTCAGAGCGCCCAGCAGTCATTCCATTGGAAAATTATTACCACCTGGCCGAAAAATTTTCCCGGCCTGGGTACCGCCGCAGAAAACTTTTCGCGAATGGTTGATGAGATGAGTGAGGGGCGACTCACTGCAAGAGTGTATGGTGCTGGAGAGATTGTGCCACCCTTTGAAGTGTTTGATGCCGTTTCCCAGGGCGTTGCCGATGCGGGCCACGGGGCGGCCTATTACTGGAAAGGAAAAGTACCGTCATCGGTATTTTTCACGGCTGTTCCCTTTGGTTTAACCGCACAAGAAATCAATGGATGGTTACACCATGGTGGAGGTCTGGAACTTTGGCGTGAAGCCTATGCACCATCCAACCTGATTCCCATGGCGGGTGGCAACACCGGCGTTCAAATGGCTGGATGGTTTAACAAAGAAATCAATTCCGTGGAAGATTTGAGAGGCCTTAAGATGCGCATTCCCGGTCTCGCCGGTGAAGTATTTGCTGCGGTGGGAGGTACCCCTGTAAGAATACCCGGAGGGGAGCTTTACACCTCGTTACAAACAGGTGTTATCGATGCAGCGGAATGGGTGGGGCCCTACAACGACCTGGCTCTCGGGCTCCACGAAGTGGCGGAATATTACTATTACCCAGGCTGGCATGAGCCTGGTGCCATGCTCGAGTTTATTGTGAACAAAGACTCCTTCAACGCTCTCCCGGCAGACCTGCAAGCGATAGTCACTGTTGCATCACGCGCAGCGAATCAGGAAATGCTTGATGAATACACAGCGCGCAATAATGCAGCGCTGCGACGGTTAGTCGATGAGCATGGCGTTAAATTGCGACGATTGCCCGATGATGTGATGACTGCCCTGGCGCGAGGCAGCGAACAGGCCATGCAGGAACTTATCGATAAAGATCCGATGGCGGCGAAAGTTCACTCATCTTACAAAGTGTTTTATGACGGTGTGCGCGCGTACCACCATATTTCCGAGCAGGCTTATATCAATGCCAGGGATAAAGTATTGGACTAAATTGAGTCCCTCCACCCACGGGCGAATTTGACTGAGAACAATCACATGATCAAGCTCATATTCAATTTTGATCAGCAATCTTAAAGAATGTCGCTAAATGGCTAGCAAAAAACAGACGTGAGGTTTTAGACGTAGTGGATATTTTGAATCAGTTTCAGGTGACGGAAAATATTGCATCCTCAGGGCAGCCCACAGAAAACCAAATACAATCCATAGCCTCCAGCGGATACGACGTTTTGATTAACTTGGCGATGCCGGAACACGAAAACTCGATTGCCAATGAAGGTAGTTTAGTCACCACACTCGGCATGACCTATATACATATTCCAGTGCCTTTTGATGCGCCGAATCATGATCATCTCGAGACTTTTTCAGGCTATATGGACGCGCTGGAGCGAAAAAAAGTTTGGGTGCACTGCATCGTTAATGCACGTGTTTCAGCGTTCCTCTTTTGCTATCTGCAGCAAAACAGAGGGTTGTCAGCGGAAGATGCCGCTACACCGCTTCTCAAGCAGTGGCTGCCAACAATGGATGATGTTTGGAAGGAATTTATCAGCATCGCCCCACACCAGTTATAGCGGCGACCTGTTTACATTAATCGTCGACAACTGTCTTATTGAAATCTTTTACTGGTACTTTTTCGGAGAGCGTCAAAAATGAAAGCACTATTACTAATCTGTATTCCCATTTTTCTGTCAGCCTGTAGTAATAAACAAATATATGACAACATCCAGGACAATCAGCGACTGGAGTGCAGCAAATTGCCACAGCAACAGTATGAGGATTGCATGAAAGACTATGATACCAGTTATGAGGAGTACCAACGAGATCGTCAAGACCTGGAAAAAGAACAGGGCAAGTAAAAACCAATTGCTGGGAGTTTTCACTGTATTCAATCTTCTCTAAGCGCATTAAACTTTCGACTTCGCAAATCTCGTAAACAGTTGTAAATCATGACTCCAGTTAGCAATCCATCCTCACCTCAAGCGCGACTACAAAGAATAGAATCCAGCAAGCTGTTTCAAGGAGTTGTGATTTCTATAATCATTGTTTCGGCGCTGGCCATTGGCGCCAAAACTTACGATCTCTCACCTTTTATCGAACAGAGCCTTATCGTACTCGACCAGGGCGTTACTCTGTTTTTTCTCGCCGAAATTCTGCTGCGCTTCGCTGTGTGCAGCAACAAAAAACGGTTTTTCTTCGACGGCTGGAATGTGTTTGACACCATAGTCGTTGTTGGGAGCTTGATCCCTATCGATAACTCCCAGGCTGTTTTATTGGGCAGGTTACTCCGGGTATTTCGCGTATTGCGATTGGTGTCCGTTGTGCCCGAACTCCGCTTTCTTATCGATTCGCTGTTAAAGGCGATCCCTAGAATGAGTTATATCGCCTTGCTGATGTTCATTATTTTCTATATCTACGGAGCGATTGGCTCTCTATTCTTTGCAGAAATTGACGAGGGGCTTTGGGGGGATGTTGCGGTTTCAATGCTAACCCTTTTCCGAGTGGCTACATTCGAGGATTGGACAGACATTATGTACGCCACTATGGAGGTGTACCCACTCAGCTGGGCCTACTACCTCACGTTTATTTTTCTTACGGCCTTTGTGTTTCTCAACATGATGATAGGGTCAATATTAGAGGTGATGGGGGAAGAAAAAAATGCGCTGCAGACGCAACAAGCCCACGATGAGCGGGAGCACATGTCACAGCAATTGGAGGCAGTGCAACGCCAGCTGGAGGGGCTCACTGCACTGGTCAAAGATCAGGCCGTAGCCGCGCAATTGAATCAAGATTCTCGCGATCCATCGGGCGGTTAAATAGTTCTATATGATTGCCTGGGCTTATGTTGGATTTAATATTGCAGCCAATCAGTTTTGCTTCACATAGCATTGCACTTTTTGGTTCCGGCGATTGTGACAGTTCTGTTGTTCAGGAAAAACTGGAAAGTCGCCTACTGCTTGATGATGGCGGGAATGCTAATTGACATTGACCATTTATTTGCCAATCCAATTTATGACCCTGACCGCTGTAGCATTGGTTTTCATCCCTTACATGAATTATGGTTTATCGCGCTGTATGTCGCATTGTGCCTTCCTTCGAAGACCAGGCTTATTGGTATAGGTTTGCTGGTTCACATCTCGTTGGATACTATCGATTGTCAACTGAACAGTGGTGTGTGGATCAATACAACAACTAAGCTATCCACGAGTGTTACATTTTTGGAGCAAGTAAAATGGTAGATTCCGCGATAACCCAGGACTGTTCCTGCCCCTGTGGAAAATCGAAATTTCAAGTATTCAACAAACCGAGCTTGCGCTTCTTCTGTCATTGCAGCATTTGCCAAAGGCTCTACAAGCAACCCTTTGCTGACGTCACGACATTGACCCAAAGTGACATCATCCTGCCTCCCGACCACGGCATTCAGTTTAAAAAGTATCGCTCTATTGTTGGTATCGACAGGGGAACTTGCGTTGAATGTAGCAAGCCGGTCATAGCACTTGCTGGGTCAGGGACTAAAGGCCTTGCCTTTATTGCCGCTGGTAATTATTCGAACCCAGAGGTTCTTCCGGATCCAAAACTCCATGTTTTTTATGACCGCCGTGTGGGTGATGTAGCTGATGACTTACCTAAGTATCAGGGCTACATCCGCAGCCAGTTTGCCGTCATTCGACTGCTCAATCGCAATACGGCCAAGCCCTAGGCCTGCCTGTTAAAACATTTTTTGGCTATCGAGGTCTACCGAACACCTGAGTCCAATAAACGTTGTACGTGCTCGATGCATTGCTAAATTTCGCGGCACCCAACTCGGTATAGCTCGAGCGCATGAGATTCGCGCAATGGCCAGGGCTGTCTATCCATGCCTGTACTACCGCGCTCACTGAGCTTAGAGAAACACCCGCTGCGATATTCTCGCCAACCGATGACCATACGTAACCAGCTTGTGTCGCCCGAGTTCCCACTGATTGACCTGTCGAACCGGTGTGGCTGAAGAAGTTATTGTTTGCCATATCCATTGAATGCCCCAGGGCCGCTGTTTCCAGGTCGCAACTCCATGACAGTGCGGCAACCGCGGGGAAAGATCCTTCGGCACCACACACTCTCGCCTGAGCTCTGGTTGCGTTAACCGCATCTAGCATTGACTGTTCTTCGGCTGTCAGTGTGCATGCGCCACCGTCGCCGCTGCTGGCATTGTTATTCACGGAGTCACAGGCGTCACCTAACTGGTCTCCGTCACTGTCTGCCTGATTTGGATTGTAGACACTCGGGCAGTTGTCGCTCTCAGCGTTAATGCCATCGTTATCCAGGTCAAGTCCGTTTTGGCCATCGCAGACGTCGCCCAGGCCATCGCCGTCGGCATCGTTTTGGTTGGCATTGGCAACCGTCGGACAATTATCGACACTGTCTTGTACGCCGTCACCATCCGAGTCGGTGAACGCATCGCAGGCATCACCGATACCGTCCCTATCTATATCGGCTTGAGTCGGATTGCTTATTTCGACACAGTTGTCGGTTTTGTTGGTAACGTATCCTAGAGGTCTACTGATATCGACAACGGAGTCTGAGCTGTCTCCATATCCGTCTCCATCGACATCGCGATAGTAGCTTCGCTCGGAAAAACCTTCATCAACTGAACCGTCACAATTGTTGTCGACGCTATCAAGGGCTTCGGGCGCTCCGGGGTAGATAGTGTCGTTGTTGTCGTCACAGTCTCCGTCCTTGTCTACATAGCCATCCCGAAGGTTGAATGATTCAATGGATCCAAAACTCCTGCCAAAACCATCGCCATCTACGTCTCTATAGTAGACAGTCAGACCTTCATCGACGATACCATCGCAGTCGTTGTCCCGGTTGTCTATGCGCTCTTCTGACTCGGGGTTATCGCTCGCACTGAGGTCATTACAGTCCAGACTATTGCGAACATAACCTTCGGGTCGTTGGCTTCCTACCTGTACTGAATTCGCGTCGCCAAAACCGTCACCGTCTCGATCAGCGTAAAACTCGATATTTGCAAAGCCTTCGTCAATCTGGTCATTGCAGTTGTTGTCGATTCCGTCGTCTTTTTCTCTAGCCCAAGGGTTCACTCTGCGAGCATTGTCATTGCAATCTGTATTGTTGATAACAAAGCCGTCAGGACGCTCAAATGCCATAAGGCTTTCGTTGGCAGCACCGTAGCCGTCGCCGTCCTGATCGCGATACCAGGCTCTCCTGGATGAGGAAGACTCAAACACAGCGGAGATGCCCACGTCTGAATCGTATTGAATAAATTCGGTCGGAAGTGGCGAGAGTTTCAATTCGCATATTTCGGTTTGCGCTCTGACGCACACTCCTTCCCAGCGTACAAATCGATAGCCCTGGGCAGGTACCGCGGTAAAAGTCTCACTCATCGGACTGTCTATCGTGATGGCACAGGAATCCTGGTCGCAGTCGGCTGATCCCGAGGCAGAGATTATTGCACCGGTTTCGTCTGTTGTAATGATCAGGCGACAGCTGGCCAGGAAAACGAACGATAGGCCCAGCAATAACTTTTTGCACAAAGAAACACCACGATCATCGGCTTTACAAAACCTCATTCCACAACCTCTAAATCTACAAAAAATTTCCGCGATAGGTCGGAGTTATTTGCAAGTTGCGGGCCATTTTTAATGGGAGGTAGGCACCGCAACGCTTTACAGGGTTTGTCACTGCAATAGGCAGCGTTCACAGTTGATAAGGTACGGTGTACAGGTGACAATAATCGTCACTAATCGACTTAAACAGTCCAACTAGAGATAGGGGAGAAGCGCTTATGGAGTCTAAAGCATTATTTTCTCTGGCTGCCGATGCCTTACTGTTTATCCACATATTGTTTGTGGTCTTCGTCGTGCTCGGATTAGTAGCTATTTTTGTCGGTAAAATGTGTGGTTGGGCCTGGGTTAGAAACCCCTATTTTCGCATCACACATTTGCTTGGAATCGGAGTAGTGGTGTTGCAGTCATGGTTGGGAGTTGTCTGCCCCCTTACCATTTGGGAAATGGATCTGCGAGCAAAAGCCGGAGATGCGGTTTATCAGGGTTCATTTATCACTCATTGGCTGAGTGAACTATTGTACTATCAAGCACCGCCCTGGGTGTTTGTTGTGGTCTATACGGTTTTTGGTGCGTTGGTGTTTTCCAGTTGGTTTGCTGTGCGGCCGCGCGGATTATTTAACGGCAGTCATCGCATGAAAGGGAGATAAATAATGGATTACTTGCAAATTATGGCGTTTGTGACAATTGCTGCTTTGTTGGTCGTGTCGCCCGGGCCCAATGGCCTGCTCATCGCCAGGACAGTACCTGCCTCTGGGAAGATGGCAGGGTTCGCAAATATCGCCGGATTTCTCGCCGCGTTTTACCTACATGGCAGCTTATCGATTCTAGGTATTTCAGTGCTCCTGACAAAATCGGCGGAAGCGTTTTTCATCTTTAAAGTTATCGGAGCGATTTATTTATGCTGGATTGGTGTGAAGTCTTTTCTCGGCGCTCTCAATCCGACAGCAGTTCAAGAAAAAGCTTTGGCCAAGCGCAATAGCACAGTAAGCAAATCCTTCCTCGAGGGGTTTCTGACGAATGCACTCAACCCGAAAGTCTCCATGTTCTACCTCGCGGCATTTCCACAGTTTATCCCTGCGAGTGAAAACGCGGCAGTTTTTGCGTTTTTCCTCGTGAGTCTTCATTCTTTGTTGAACATAGTTTGGTTTTCCTCAATGGTACTGCTGTTTGACCGTTTGCGATCTGTTTCCCAAAATGAGTCGGTACAGCGCAAAATTAAAGCGATTACGGGCATTGTTTTCATTGCTTTTGGGGCAAAACTTGTCGCCTTGGAGCAACGGTGAACCTCAATCAGGTAACCCTGCCGGTCAAAGACATGGAAGCGGCGGTGCACTTCTATCGCCAGTTGGGATTTACACAGATAGTGGAAACGCCGCACTACGCCAGGTTCGAATGTGCCGGCGGGGGCTCGACTTTTTCACTTTCATTGAGCGAGGATGAATTTTTTAATGGGACGGTAATTTACTTTGAGCATGAACAGCTCGATGAGTGGGTAGCGAAACTCAAAGGCAGAGGCATCCGGTTTGAACAGGACCCGGAAGATCAAACTTATCTGTGGCGTGAGGCGGTATTGAAGGATCCGTCCGGTAATAAAATAAAGCTTTACTGGGCAGGCAATAATCGTCTATATCCACCCTGGCGAGTGGAGTTAAAGGCGTAGGGAAGCGAAGCGTTCCACGAAGGAAACTATATGGAAGTTTACGGCGATAGAGAGTCCGGTAACTGCTACAAAATTAGGCTTATTTGTGCGTTGCTCAATATTGAACATGAGTGGATTCACGTCGATATTTTGGCGGGAGAGTCTGGCGCAAAAAAATTTCTTGCGCTAAACCCCAACGGTAAAATTCCCCTACTGAGACTTGCGGATGGTCGCTGTATCTCTGAGTCGAATGCCATTCTGAATTATCTGGCTTTTAAGAGTGACTTGTTACCTGATGATCAATTTGATCTGGCCAAGGTCCAACAATGGCAATTCTTTGAACAATACAGTCATGAGCCTTATATTGCAGTTGCGAGGTTTATTGCCAAGTATCTTGGCTTACCTGATGAACGCCGAGGCGATTATGAATCCAAACAAGAAGGTGGCCACAAGGCCTTATCGGTTATGGAGGCGCAACTTTCTGAAACAGAATATTTGGTGGGATCAAGATTAAGTACAGCTGATATTTCTCTATACGGCTACACGCATGTTGCCGACGAAGGAGGGTTTGACTTATCGCTCTATCCCGCTGTTCATTCGTGGCTTGACAGAATCCGGAATCATCCACGATATATCGGTATGGAAGACTAGGTGAATATTGAATTACGTGATGCAGTTGTTGAGGATTACTCGCGAATCTTGGCTATCAATGACGCGGAGGTTAACCATACCAGCGAAATGGATGCAGAACGCTTAGCATTACTGGATCATCATTCGCACTATCACAAAGTCGCAGTAGCGAAGGGCGAGGTAGCAGCTTTTCTGATTGCGATGCGGGACAACTGCGGATACAAAAATCATAACTATGATTGGTTTGCTTCGCGCTATGAACAGTTTCTCTATGTCGACAGAATTGTTGTAAGCGCCGCTTATGTCGGACTAAGCATTGGCTCGCATTTGTACCGAGATCTTTTTAATTTTGCCCGATCTGAAGAAATTCCAAGAATTACTTGCGAATACAATGTTGTTCCTCCCAATGAGCCTTCGCGTCTGTTTCACAACAAGTTTGGTTTTCAAGAGGTCGGTGAGCAGTGGCTGAATGAAGGCGCCAAGAAAGTGTCTCTGCAAGCCGCGACATGTCGTTTAGATGAGCTGTCTTAGTCCCATTTGGACCTGCAGTACATGAAGAAACTGAGTAAAAGATATGATTTATACAGGTAGTTGCCATTGTCAGGCTATTCGTTTCAGTGTTGAAGCGCCCGAGGCGCTCGAGGCAGACTATTGCAACTGTTCAATCTGCTCGAAATCTGGCTACTTACATTTGATCGTACCACTGACGAAGTTTAAGCTACTGTCCGGAGAGGATTCTATAGCGACCTATACTTTTGGCTCTAAAGTGGCCAAACACACCTTTTGTCGATATTGCGGTATCAAGCCCTTTTACTACCCTCGTTCAAACCCTGATGGTATTGATGTCAATGTGCATTGCCTGGATACCCGGAATCAGCCCATTAACGTTACCAACTTCGATGGTAAAAACTGGGAAAAGAATGCGCATAAGCTGGCGCATAAAAGCAAAGATGCGTAGCTTTAGCCGTTAGTCAAAATTTAGAAATGGAATTTTTTGGGGAGTGTCTCTGTGATATTGGAGGTTGCCATCCTGGATGTGAAGCCGGGTCTGAAAATTGAATTTGAATCTGCCTTTGATACTGCGCAAAAAATTATTTGCGGGATGGAGGGGTACGTTTCCCACCAATTGAAAAAGTGCGTCGAAGTTCCCAATCGCTATTTGCTAACGGTGACTTGGGAAACTCTTGAGCACCACACTATTGGGTTTAGAGAATCGGATGAATATCAGGAGTGGCGCGCATTGCTGCACCATTTCTATGATCCTTTTCCACAGGTACAACACTACGAAAACCTATAGCACAGTGGCTCGAACTATTTCGGTCCAGCAATTTAAACATCTCATAAAAAAAAGGTTCTAAAATGAATGAATCCTATCTCGCCAAGGAATGGTCAGTTTTACAAAACCAGTATGATAGCTACGAAAAATTTTCACTCATTATTAAGCTGTTCAGCATCGGTTTAATCAGTTTTTCCTATTTTCTTCATCACATGGGTTTGCTGACATTTTTATTGCTCTTAGTTTTGTGGCTGCAAGATGCGATATGGAAGACATTCCAGTCACGAATAAACCTTAGAATTCTGGAGGTGGAGCGAGGTCTGGCAGAAAATCCCAGCGATGGAGGCTCTGGAATCAAAGCTTTCCAATACAACCGCGACTACGCGCTTACAAGACCGGGATTTTTCGGTCTTATTAGAGAATATTTAAAACACGCATTTCGACCGACGATTGCCTATCCTCACGCGTTGCTGGTGGGCTTGATGGTTTTGTATTTTATGAGTTGAAAGTATGGCTTAGTAAAACTTTCAGGTGTTAATCTTCCGCGTACGGCCATTTTCATCGATTGCGACAAAAACGAATTCGCCTTCGGTAACTTTAATAGGATCGCCATCGTGCCGAGAGTTTATCCATACCTCTACAACAATGCGAACCGAGCTGCCGCCAATTTCCAATACATCGGCATAGCATGTCACTACAGCACCCACATGCACTGGCGTGAGAAACGCCATGCTATCCACCGCAACGGTGGCGACCCGCCCTCCGGCGACTTCATTGGCGGTAACCGCCCCAGCCATATCCATCTGCGACAGTAACCAGCCCCCGTGAATATCACCGCTGGCATTCGTGTCCTTGGGCATGGCAACGGTCTGCAGTGCAATATCACCCTGTGGTGCTGGAACGGAGTCTATGTCTTTCATGAAAGTGGCCCTGATTCGCTTTGCCGTGGAAAAGTGATTCCTCAGTGTTTAATCAGCTCGGGCAACCAGGTGGCCATCGATGGCCATTTCCAAAGTGCGCCCAGGACGATTAACTGGATGATTATAAATGGAATCACCCCCCGGTAGATAGCGCTGGTTGCCAGGGATGAAGGTGCTACGCCGCGCAGATAAAACAGCGCGAATCCAAATGGCGGTGTTAAGAAAGAGGTCTGTAGATTTAATGCGATCATGATCCCAAGCCAGATGGGATCTACACCCATTGTCAGCAAAATAGGCCCGACGATGGGCACTACCACGAAGGTGATTTCGATGAAGTCGAGAATAAAACCGAGTAAGAAAATTGTTAGCATTACAACCAGGGTAGCGCCCACAACGCCGCCGGGAAGTTGCTCGAAAAAGTGATGGATTAACTCTTCGCCCCCAAATCCGCGGAACACCAGAGAAAACACTGCGGCCCCGATGAGAATCATAAACACCATGCACGTGACCCGCAGCGTATCAGTGACAACTTCGGTCAGTCTTTCTCGATTCATCTGCTTTTTCAACAGCGCCAACAGCAAGGCGCCTACCGCACCCACCCCAGCGGCTTCGGTAGGCGTGGCCGCACCACCAATAATAGACCCAAGCACGACGGCGATAAGAATCAATGGTGGTATCAAGCTGCTCAATATTTCTTTTCGACTAACCCGCTGCGTGGAGGCCGGTGGTGCTGATCCAGGTCGCAACCAGGCGTAGGATAATAAGTAGAGAATGTAGAGGAAGACTAGTAGCAGGCCAGGAATAACCGCACCGACAAACAGGTCGCCTACAGAGACAGTCTTGGGTGCAAAAATATTCAGGTTAAGCTGCGCGCGTTGGTAGGCGTTGGAGATGACGTCGCCGAGTAAAACAAGAGCGATTGAAGGAGGAATGATCTGGCCCAAAGTGCCAGTGGCGCAAATAGTGCCCGCAGCCAGTGATGGTTTGTAACCACTGTTTAACATGCTCGGTAACGAGAGCAGGCCCATGGTGACTACGGTGGCGCCGACAATCCCTGTGCTGGCGGCTAACAACATCCCCACAACCACAACTGATATGCCCAGCCCACCGCGTATTCCGCCAAACAACTTGGCCATGGCCCCAAGTAAATCTTCTGCCACCTTTGATTTTTCCAGGATAACGCCCATTAAAATAAAAAGTGGCACTGCAATTAGCGTGGCATTATTGATGGTGCCAAATAGACGACCCGGCATAGCGGATAAAAACGCGGGATCAAAATGACCGAGCAAAACACCCCCGGCCGCAAATGCCAGGGCGGTCCCGGCAAGCGTGAACGCGACGGGATAACCCAGTACCAGGAAAAGACATACCGCAAGAAACATGTACAGAGAGGTGTAACCGTCCATTAATGCCCGCCCTCGACTAAGGTGATGGCATTGCGGGCGGTTTCGGCTATCCCCTGGAGCAGCAAATTGATTGCCATGACCGGCAACAAGCTTTTCAGCAGAAACACAGCTGGAATACCGCCGGGTTCGGGGGATACTTCCCGTATAGCCCAGGACTCAAGAACATAGTTCCAGCTAACCCCCAGAATAAAAAGACACAGTGGAATTAAAAAAATGATTCCACCGAGGCTGTTAATCCATGCCCGTGTCCGAAGGCTGAAGTTACGGTACAAAATATCCACTCTCACATGGCCGTCGGTTTTCAAGGTATAGGCGGCACCGAGCATGAACAAGCAACCGTGCATATAGATAACCGCTTCCTGTGAGGTGATTGATCCGACATTGAATCCGTAACGCAGAATAACGATCAGTGCCGTTAACAGCGCCATGCACAAACTCAGCCAGGCGAGCAAGCGCCCCGATCGATCGGTGAAGACGTCTATGTAACGCACAAGAGCGTGCAGGAATTTCATTCAACAGGATCTTTTTTAATTATCTGTCAGGAGAGTATCATAGGGTGATACGGGGCGAAAAAGTAATTCTGCTTGGCCCTGCGAATTTGGATATTGATTGATGTTAATAGTGATCTCCCCCGCCAAGACGTTGGATTTTGAAACGCCGCCGGTCACCCGAAAATCGACAGTTCCTGCGCTGTTAGACCGCTCCGCCGGGCTTGTAGAAGATATGCAGGAGCTCAGTCCCGATGACATTCGCTCGCTAATGGGTGTTAGCGAGAAGATCGCCGACTTGAATCACCACCGATTTATGAACTGGACCACCCCATTTAGTTTAGATAACGCCAAACAGTCGGTGCTGGCCTTTAAAGGGGACGTATACACCGGGCTGCAGGCCGAATCGCTCTCAGCTTCCGAGCTGAGTTTTGCGCAGCAACACCTGCGGATTCTCTCTGGTCTTTACGGCGTGCTGAGGCCTCTGGACTTAATCCAGCCCTATCGGCTAGAAATGGGTATTAAATTTGCCAATCGCGGTGGGAAAAATCTCTATGAGTTCTGGGGGGACGATATCACTGACAGCCTCAACGCCCAGTTGAAAAAACTCAAGTCGGAGGTATTGATCAATCTGGCTTCAAATGAGTATTTCAAGGCGGTGAAACCTCGCAAGCTAAATGCCGAAATTGTGACGCCAGTTTTTAAAGACTTAAAATCAGGAAAGTACAAGGTGATTAGCTTCTTTGCCAAAAAGGCCCGAGGCTTGATGTCACGTCACATAATTGAAAAGGGCATCACCAGCCCCAACGCATTGAAAAAGTTCAAATCTGAGGGCTACAAGTACAACTCAGAGCAATCAACTGCTCGTGAGTTGGTCTTTACCCGCGATACCCCTCCGAGTGCCAAATAGTGCCCTTGGGCACATCGGAGCTTCCGTACTCTCAGTCCTGCGAGAATAACAAGCGCGTTATCCTTGAGCGTTTGCAGGAAATTTTTGCCGACCGCAAACAGGTGTTGGAAATAGCCAGTGGTACTGGACAGCACGCAACCTGGTTCGCTGAGCATATGCCTTGGCTGCGGTGGCAGCCCACCGATATTCCCAACAATATCGCCGTCCTCAAGCCCAGGTGTGAGGCATACGCGGGTCAAAACCTGGGTGCTGTCACAGCCCTTGATGTCACCGATGAGCCCTGGATGGTGGAGGTCCCTCACGCGCTCTTTACTGCCAATAGCTTGCACATAATGCCGTTTACCGCTGTCGAAGCGCTGTTCAAAGCGCTGGGCGATCGCGCTAAATCCGATACCTGCTTGGTGGTTTACGGCCCTTTCAATTATGGCGGTGAATACACCAGTGATAGCAATGCGCGGTTCGATCAGTGGTTGTCGCAACAGCATCCACTCAGTGCGATTCGTGATTTTGAGAAAGTAGATGCACTGGCAGACAGTGCGGGATTTACTTTAGAGCAAGACAATGAGATGCCCGCCAATAATCGTCTTTTGGTATGGCGCATGCGAGCCTGATTATTGCGCAGTTTTAAACGGTAATAATTGTTCTGCCTGGGAGATATAGCTGTCGATCTGGGCTTGTTCCTGGCGGGTAAAATCACCCACCGCCGCGCTGAGGCGCGGATCTGCTATCCAGTGGTTGGAATAGGTTTTAATCGGCCGAAACCCCCGCTGAATTTTGTGTTCTCCCTGGGCCCCGGGATCGAAGCGCTTCAGGCCATTGGCGATACAAAACTCTATTCCCTGGTAGTAGCAAGCCTCAAAATGCAGGCAGTCATATTCATATTCTGCACCCCAGTATCGGCCAAAGAGTGTGTCGTTTGAGCGAAAGTAAAGTGCGGCGGCAACGGCTCGATCGCCAAGTGAAGCTCGCACCATTATCACCTGATCACCCATACCTGCGGCGGTTTGTGTGAAAAACTCCTTGTTCAGATAGCCCCCATGACCACTACGCTTGGCATAGGTGAGCTGGTAAAAGTGGTGAAATTGCTCCCAGTCTTGCGCGCTAATTTCATCCCCTACCAATGTTTTCAGATTAAGTCCTTGCTCCACTACGCGCTTGCGCTCGCGGCGTAGATTTTTCCGCTTACGACTGCTGAAGGTTGTTAGGAAGTCGTCAAAGTCATCGAAGCCTTCGTTGAACCAATGAAACTGCGAGCCCACCCGCAGGTGCGTGCTTTCATCGACGAGTCGATTCGCGACTGATTCACATGGAAACAGTAAATGGAAAGAAGAAATGGTCTGTCGTCGTGCAAGTTGCGCGATACCTGACAGCAGCGCGCGATACGCCGTGTCCTGGCTTTCCTCCGGCAGCACACAAATTCTCGGGCCGGTCGCCGGTGTGAAGGGTATGGCGCTGACTAATTTAGGGTAGTAGTCCAATCCGACTCGGTTCCAGGCGTCTGCCCAGGCCCAATCAAAAACGTATTCTCCATAGGAGTGAGATTTTAGATAGAGCGGCATAATGGCGACAGCCTGCTGACCCCTGCGCAATACGGCGTGGCAAGGCTGCCAGCCTGACTCGGCGTTTGTGCAGCCCGTTTTTTCCAGGCCCCAGAGAAAGTGGTGCCGTAAGAACGGGTAGTCTTCCCCGGCTAGACCATCCCATTCAGATGCGCCGATATCCTCAAGGCTCGGCAGAAATTCTACGGATAGATCGGTAATAGTAGGTTTTTCCATTGCGGCCCGATCAGCCACCGGCCAGGTGATAGTGGGCCGCTATACCAAGAAAGACCATCAGCCCCACCCAGTTGTTGTGTTTAAAGGCTTTGAAACACGCAGCGGGTTTGCGTTCTTTAATCAACCCTTGGTGATAGACAAAAAGTGCAGCGGCTGCGGCGAGTGAGCCATAGAAATAAGGACCTAACTCAAAACGCATACCCGCCAGCAGTAAGGCAAGTAGACTAAGCCCCTGTAAAGTCCCTATAACGAGTCGATCTGCCTCCCCAAACAAGATAGCCGTCGATTTGATTCCGATTTTTAAGTCATCATCACGATCCACCATTGCGTACTGAGTATCGTAGGCGACCGTCCACAAGAGATTCCCCGCGTACAGCAGCCATAGAGGTGCTGGCAGGCTTCCTGTTTGCGCGGAAAAAGCCATTGGAATGCCCCAGGAGAAGGCGGCGCCGAGAACGATTTGCGGAAGATTGGTGTAGCGCTTCATGAAGGGGTAGGTGCCAGCCAGTAACACTGCAATCAGCGACAACATAATGGTTAGCGTATTGGTGAACAGTACGAGGATAAAGGCCATCATGCTCAAAGCCGAACAAAACAACATGGCTTCATTCACGGTGACCAGTCCGCTTACCAGGGGTCGACTCCGCGTGCGAGCGACAGCGGCATCTACGTGGCGATCTGCGATATCGTTAACAATGCAGCCCGCAGAGCGCATCAGGAATGTCCCGGCAATGAATATCAGAAGTAGCTTGGTGTCTGGGACGCCTTCGGATGCAATCCAAAGCGCCCATAGCGTAGGCCACAGAAGCAGTAGTGTCCCTATGGGTTTGTCAAAGCGAATCAGCTCGAGTAGCGCTGCAGCTTTAGATTTAGTTCGAGATTTGGTGGTCATTAATGATCCGGGAGCCAGTTTGAGCTGCAAAGCTTACTGCTTTGCGAGCACATTTGCAGTGCTTACCTTGCCGCGCTGAGCGCGGTGCACTGGGGCGATATCAGGCCAGGGCTCGAAAGCGTTTAAGAACACTTCGCTTACCATCAGAGATTTACCCTCAATCATAAATCGTGAACGCCGCCCCCAGACCGGCTCTGATTGATGCAGGGCTTGCGGTAGATAGTCGCTGCGCCCGGACATGTTGGTCAGCTCAAAGGGCGCGCGCCGCATACCGGGATGTTTAAACAATATCGCACCCAGAGGCTTGGTTTGTAAGCGCCTGAGATGGCTGAGACTGCCTGTCAGGCAAGATAGTGGAAAAACACTGCGAGCGAAAACCACGGATTGCTCATGAGTGAGTAGCGCCACTTCGCGAATCAGAGCCAGTTCTCTGGGAGGCAAATTGAGTAGTCTGCGCTCAGAGGGTCTGGGTACCTGCCATCCCTGGAAGAGTCGATTGACCCGAAAGTCACCGTCACTCAAGGCTATTAGCCTGCTGGTCAAAGAGCCATCGTCTAGGAGCCAGTGCCGGTTGCTCTGAGGTAACTCTCCCGCAGTAAACCGGGCTACAGGCCGCCATATTGGTTCCTCGGAAATGCGCTTGGATTTGTGTGCTTGGTACACTTTTGACCTGTGCTTGGGCGAAGACATTCGCGAGGATGCGTCATCGCCGACGTGCTTGCAAGCGTGCGATCGGCCTATTTTTGCAAACCTTAGCGGCCAGAAAACCCTTGCACATTTTTCACACAGTTTTATAGTGTTGCGTCTTAAATTTTAACGAAACTCCGTCCCAATTGGCTTGCAGAGCAAGTTCAATATATGGGGTTTTCGCAAGCACTGAGAGCGAGCTTTGGTATGAGTAAATGGGAATGTATTGTCTGTGGTCTGGTTTACGACGAAAAAGAAGGATGGCCCGACGACGGCATTGCCCCTGGCACCAAGTGGGAGGATGTTCCGGAAGACTGGTTGTGCCCGGATTGCGGTGTCGGCAAGGAAGATTTTGAGCTGATCGAAGAAGCGGCAGTCGATGATGTGCCCCATCACGAGGAGCCGGTGGTCGACACGGTTCATCCCCCGGTTGTTATATTGGGTACAGGTCTTGCCGGATATGGTCTGGCCAAGGAGTTTCGCAAGCACGACTCTGAAACACCGCTTATTCTAATTACTGCCGATGATGGTCGCTCCTACTCGAAGCCGATGTTGTCCACCGGGTATACGAAAGACACCAGTGCCAACGACTTGGCGCAATTGGACGCGGGTAGTATGGGCAAGCAACTCAAGGCCAGTGTTTGGACCATGACCAAGGTCAATCAAATTGATATCGCTGCGCAATTGATCAAAGTGGGCGATGCGGAAACCGTCATTCACTACGGCAAACTGGTGTTGGCTATCGGCGCAGACGTTATTCGCCCACCGATTGCTGGTGATGGCCTGGAAAAAGTCTATTCAGTAAATGATTTACTCGATTACGATGATTTTCGAACTGCGGTTAAGAAAAACGACGTGAAAAAAGTCTGCATCATTGGCGGCGGTTTGATCGGCTGCGAGTTTACCAATGACTTGATCAATGGGGGGTTCGAAGTTGAGGCCGTCGATCCGCTGGCCTATTGCATTCCGACTCTTTTGCCGGAAGCCGCAGGAAAAGCCGTGCAATCCGCCCTGGAAGACAAGGGTGCCAAGTTTCATTTCGGACCATTGGTTACAGCCGTGAATAACGCAGAAAGCGGAGTCGTCGTGAGCTTGAACAACGGCGAGACCATTAGTGCCGATATGGTGGTGTCTGCAGTCGGTGTCAGACCCAGAGTCGATCTCGCGAAAGACTCAGGTATAGAAACCAATCGCGGTATTGTGACCAACCAATTGTTGGAAACCAGCGCGCCGAATGTCTATGCCATGGGAGATTGCGCTGAGGTCGCAGGGCATGTACTGGTGTATGTCGCGCCTCTTATGGCGGCGGCTCGAGCGCTGGGTAAAACTCTGGCCGGTGAACCTACTCCCGTCACGTATCCGGCGATGCCAGTGAGCATCAAAACACCGGCCTGCCCGGTCGTAGTGTCGCCGCCTGCGCCGGATACTCAAGGCGACTGGGCGATTGAGCAAGATGGTAATAATGTTAAAGCAGAGTTTCGCGATGGCGCTGGAAATCTTCTGGGCTTCGCTCTGACCGGCGACGCCACCAAAGCCAAAATGGCTCTGCAGAAAGAGCTGCCGGCAATTCTGGTTTAATGACGGGCCCGGCGTTGGTCGGGCGGTATCGAGTTAAAGCCGGTGGATAGGGCAGAACGCGAAATCAGGGCCTGGTTGGATGCCTTCGTCATTGGCCTGGACCTCTGTCCTTTTGCTCGACCGCTGCAGCACTCTGACAGATTGCGCATCTGTGTTTCCGATGCGCGAACTGACGGTGATCTCCACAGAGCTTTCCTCGGCGAACTGGACCTGCTGCAGGCGCATTCTGAAGCCGAGATAGCAACGACGCTGCTGGCCTTTTGCCATGGGCTGAGTGATTTTGATGACTTTCTGGGTTTCCTGGATGAGTCTCAAAAACTTGTTGAGGCAGCGGGTCTGGAGGGTGTGATTCAATTGGCCAGCTTTCACCCCCGCTATCGGTTTGAAGGCACTGAGTCCGAGGCTGCCGAAAACTACAGTAACCGTTCTCCCTACCCTATCTTGCACTTGCTCCGCGAAGATATGTTGACTCGATCTCTTGAAGACTTCCCTCAACCCGACCTGATACCCGAGCGAAACATAGCTACCCTGATGGGGATTGGAGCTAAGGCATTGCGCTCTCGATGGCAGAAACTTTTCGAGCAATAGCTCAAGCTTAAACTCTGGCGAATTCCGCAGTGGTCCCTGTCCAACGCGCGATGAGTTGATCTTCCAGTTCTGGATGCTCCTCTCGAGTGGTTTCTGCCAACTCCTGCACCAGGTCCAGCAGGTGATCATGGGCGGGAAGTTCAGCTACACGAAATGTCATCAGCCCCGTTTGCCGAGTGCCGAGCACCTCTCCTGGGCCTCTCAATTCCAGATCTTTTTCTGCAATGTAAAAACCGTCATTGCTCTCCCTAAGAGCTTGAAGTCTTTGTTTGGAGTTGAAGGACAATGGGGTTTTGTAGAGTAAAACACAGTGGCTCGCCTGCGAACCCCGACCAACCCGCCCTCGCAATTGATGAAGCTGCGCTAAACCCAGGCGTTCTGGATTCTCGATTATCATCAAGCTGGCGTTTGGCACATCTACGCCCACTTCGATGACGGTGGTGGCGACTAGCAAGCTTAGCTCGCCGTTCTTAAATGAGGTCATTACAGATTGTTTTTCCGCCGGCTTGAGTCTTCCGTGTACCAGGCCAATGTTGAGTTGCGCAAGACTCTCGGTCAGCTCCGCCGCCGTGGCTTCGGCGGCCTGCGCCTGCAGTGCTTCGCTCTCCTCAATCAAAGTACAGACCCAATAGGCCTGGCGACCCTGCTGGCATGCTGAGGCCACACGTTCCACGATCTGCTCTCGCCGGGAGCTATCGATTAGCACGGTTTCTACCGGCTGACGTCCAGGGGGTAGTTCATCGATAATAGAACAGTCCAAGTCCGCATAGGCGACCATTGACAGCGTTCTGGGGATAGGTGTCGCTGTCATAATGAGTTGGTGCGCTCTGCCCGTTGTGGCTTGAGCCTTCTGCGTCAGCGCCAGCCGCTGATGGACACCGAAACGGTGCTGTTCATCCACGATGACTAACCCTAGTTTCGAAAATGAGACATCCGCCTGAAACAGTGCGTGAGTGCCTATAACCAGAGCCGCTTCGCCACTGTCAATTCTCCCCAGTGTTTGTTCTCTTTTTTTACCTTTGAGCCTGCCAGTTAGCCATTCCATGGTGATACCCAGGGGATCAAACCAATCGCTGAAGTTTTGCCAGTGCTGCTCGGCGAGTATCTCTGTGGGTGCCATAATCGCAACTTGATAGCCATTGCCGATGGCCTGCAACGCGGCGCAGGCGGCCACCAGAGTTTTGCCCGAACCCACGTCGCCCTGGAGTAAACGGTGCATGGGATAGGGTTTGGCTAGGTCTGCGGATATCTCCGCATTGACCCTGTTTTGTGCATCGGTAGGCGAAAACGGTAGCCCGGCGAGAAAATCTGCCAGCGATTCGCTCTGTAGCGACATTGAAGGTGCGCCCTCACGCTGATGTGTCAGGCGCAGGCGATATAGAGAACAATTGTGTGCTACCAGTTCCTCCAGAGCCAAACGCAGTTGTGCTGGGTGCTGGCCTTCGCGTAGCAATTCCTGTGGCGCATCGGGTGGTGGTGCGTGCAAGTAATTCAATGCGGCTGACAAATCGTAAGGATAGGCTTTGTTGGCGGGTAATAAATCGACCAGCTGCGCCCTTTGCAACCAAGCGACTGCCTGCTCACACAATTTGCGCCATTGGTTCTGGGATATTCCCGCCACGGTCGGGTAGATCGGTGTCAAGCGCTCTTCAACGGCATTCTCACCCTCTTCCAGCTTTCGGTACTCCGGGTGGTACATCTCGAGACCTGCACTGCCTCTGCGAACCTGGCCGTAGCAACGCAGTCGAGTACCGGCTTGCAAATTGTTTTTCTGAGCCGCGCTGAAGTGAAAGAAGCGCAGTGAAATAAGTCCACTGCCATCCTGGAGCCTGACCACCAGGCTTCTGCGCCTACCAAAAACGATATCGGCTATTCTAACCTCGCCCTCCACGACAATATCATCCCCTTCCCGCGCTGCAGCCACTGGAGTTACCCGAGTTCTGTCCTGATATCGCAGGGGCAGATGGAACAGCAAATCCTCGACTTCGCGGACGCCGCACTCGGCGAGTTTTTCAGCAAGTTTTGGGCCGACACCGCGCAGTTGTTGCACCGGTAGTCCTGCTATTTTCGACATGATCTACTCGTCTGGATGCGATACGGCTTGTAGAGCTCGGCTTCTTTGAATTTTGTATCAAGCAGCAATGTGTGGGCGCTTCATCAATGTCATAATCTTCGCTCTGTGACCTGCAAAATAATTGTGCCTAGTGTAACCAGTGAGAGAATCCATAATGAAGCCAAATTCGATCTTAATTGTGGGCTGTGGCGATATCGGTATTCGCACCGGCGCTATCTTGAGCCAAAGTGGTTTTGCGCTGGGAGGAGTTTGTCGCCGGCCAAGTAAGTTACCCGCTGAATTTGCAGGCCATGAGGCCGACTATAGCGTAGCAGGCAGTTTGAATTTTATGGAATCAGCGGCGCCCGATTACGTCATTGCTACCTTCAAGCCAGTTGATTTTTCTCCCGAGGGCTATCGACGGGGTTTTCCAGGAGCTGTTGAAAATATGCTGATGGGACTAGGATCTCACCGCCCCAAAGTAATTTTCATGGTATCCAGTACCCGCGCCTTGGCCGAACAGGGTGGAGCCTGGGTGGACGAAGACAGCCCGGTGGCTGATGAAGGTTTTGCCGCTACAGCGATTGTTGAAGCGGAACAGAGCTTGCTTGAGTCCGTGCATGAGAGTTGCGTGGTGCGATTTGGCGGAATTTATGGCGACTCTAATGGTCGTTTGTTAAATCGGATCGCGCGAGGTGAGATTTGCGCTGAACAACCACTGCAATATGGAAATCGCATTCACCGGGATGATTGCGCCGGTTTTCTCGCACATTTATTGCAGATGGATGAGAATTTGCGTCAGTCAGTCTATCTAGGCGTAGACAGCGACCCCTCTCCGCGCTTTGAAACGGAAACCTGGTTGGCAGCGCAGCTGGGTGTAGCAGCAAAGTCGTCTGCCCAGGCGCAGGGTGCCCGCGGTGTTGGTCATAAACGCTGTCGAAATACTCGCTTGTTGGATTCAGGCTACCAGCTTCAATATCCCAGTTACAAAGAAGGATATCGGGCAGTCATAGCTGCAAGGGCACAACGAAAAGCGCTAGACAGATAGTATCGCTTCAACCTCAACTTTCGCGCCTCTGGGCAAAGCCGCAACCTGGACACAGGCACGCGCGGGGAAAGGGGCCTTCAGAAATGAGGCCATGACGTCGTTGACCGCGCTGAAGTCTGTCAGATCGGTGAGAGAAATATTGATTTTCACAGCGTCATCCAGTGTTCCTCCGGAGGCTCGCGCCACGGCGTTCAGGTTTTGGAACACCTGTGTCGCCTGTGCGGTGACGTCGCCTTCGACCACTTCCATGGTTTCCGGAACCAGCGGTATTTGTCCCGATAGCCAAACGGTATTGCCTACTTTTATTGCCTGGGAGTAAGGTCCGATAGCCTCGGGTGCATCGGGTGTGGAAATTATGGCGCGATTGCTCACAGCGGTTCTCCTGATGGGACGCTCGAAGGGTCTAATTGCTAATTCTTGTAACTTTGCGCACAGAGCTCAGGGTGCGCAGTCTCTTCATAATTCTTGCCAAATGAACCCGGTTTGCCACCTGCATGGCTAAGTCTACATAGGTGAACTGGTAGTCTTTGTCCTCGGTAGAGATTTTGTCGATGTTAACGTCCATGCTGTTGATACGGGTGGCCAGGACGGCAATCATGCCTCGTCGATTCTCTACCTCTATGCGCAGTTCTGCTTGATACTCACCCTCAACCTCACTATCCCAGCGCAGGGCGACCAGGCGCTCTCGGTTGTCTCGCATATCGGCCAGGTTGTTGCAGGTTTCCCGGTGTATCACCATACCTTTTTCGGAGCTCAGATAGCCTTCAATCGGATCTCCAGGGATGGGATGGCAGCAGTTGGCGTAGCTCACCATGAATCCCTCTGTGCCGCGTATCGCTACGGGCTGAGCGGAGCCACTCAAATCCTGGTCGTCGGGGTTGGTTTCTCCGAGTATTTGTTGAGCGGTAATACCGGGAAGCCGGTTGCCGCGTGCCACATCCTCCATTAAATCGGCTAGCTCATCATAGCTGTGGTTAGTCAGAAACTCCTGGAGTGGTTCCTCGGGCACATCTTCGAGTTTGGTACCCAGGCCCAGCAGTGCTTTTTCCAGCAGTCTTTGACCCAGTTTGACGGAATCATCGCGAGTCTGATGTTTCAGATAATGGCGGATATTGGATCTGGCTTTCGCGGTGACAGCGTAGTTGAACCACGACGGGTTAGGCCTGGCACCCGGTGCGGTAATGATTTCGACGGTGTGGCCGCTTTGCAGAGGTTCCGATAGTGGGGCGAGGCGCCGGTTGATGCGACATGCGACGCAGCTATTGCCCACATCGGTATGTACGGCATAGGCAAAATCAACAGCGGTTGCATTGCGTGGCAATTCAAGAATCCTGCCCTTGGGGGTGAACACGTAAATCTCGTCGGGAAACAGATCGATTTTTACACTTTCGATAAATTCCAGGGAGTTGCCAGCGCGCTGCTGCATTTCCAATAGACCCTGCACCCACTGGCGTGCTCTGGCGTGACTGCCATTGACTGACTGGCCGTCGCTTTTGTACAACCAGTGTGCCGCAATGCCATTGTTAGCCATTTCCTCCATCTCTCGCGTGCGGATCTGGATTTCGATGGGTACCCCGTGCATACCCTTGAGTACAGTGTGCAGTGACTGATAGCCGTTGGCTTTGGGAATGGCGATATAGTCCTTGAACTCACCGGGAACCGGCTTATACAAGCTGTGCACACTTCCTAACACTCGATAACAGGTATCCACAGAATCAACAACGATTCGAAACGCGTAGATATCCATGATCTCAGAGAAGGATTTACGCTTGGCCTTCATTTTTTTATAGATACTGTAGAGGTGTTTTTCGCGGCCGATGACCTCGACCTCATGGCCTTCCTGAGTCAGCGTACTCTCTATCTGGTGTTCGATCTTGTCCACCAGTTCTTTGCGATTGCCCCGAACTTTGCGCAGTGCGGCCTCTATCCGGCGTGCGCGCATTGGATACAGCGCGCTAAACCCCAGATCTTCAAATTCCATTCGTACTGTGTTCATGCCCAGACGCATGGCGATAGGCGCATAGATTTCTAGGGTTTCTCGGGCGATGCGTCGGCTTTTCTCGGGCTTGAGTACACCCAGTGTGCGCATATTGTGCAGACGATCGGCCAGTTTGACCAAAATAACGCGGATGTCCTTGGACATGGCCAGGGTCATTTTCTGGAAATTTTCCGCCTGCTTTTCGGCGAGGGAGCTGAACTCTATTTGGGTTAGCTTGCTAACGCCGTCAACGAGCTCTGCAACAGTCGGTCCGAATTGACTGCCAATCGCTGACTTTTCAATGCCGGTATCCTCAATGACATCGTGCAGCATGGCAGCTATCAGGCTCTGGTGGTCCATGTGCATGTTGGCCAGTATGCCGGCCACTGCGAGGGGGTGTGTTACGTAGGGCTCGCCACTACTTCGGCGCTGGCCGTAATGGGCCTGCTCTGCAAAATAGTAGGCGCGCTTTACGACATTGGTTTGATCGGGGCTGAGGTAACTTCGGAGGGTGGGATCAAGGGCATCGACGGTTTCCATATCATTGTAACTCTACTGGGTAGTCACTAGGTAGTCACTGGGTAGTCACTGGGTAGTCGCTGGGGAGTCACTAGGTAGTCGAGGAGGCCCTTGGCTTTGAATAATTCAGATGATGGTTAGATGGCCTCGGTGGCAGCACCCATCACTTCGGCCAGCTCTTCTTCGGCTTCCATCTCCTCTTCACGGGTGAGGATATCCGGGTTAATCAGACCATCTGCAATCTCTCTGAGAGCCACAACAGTTGGCTTGTCAGATTCCTCTTCGACCATTGGGTCTTTGCCACCAGTGGCGAGTTGCCTGGCGCGCTTGCTGGCTACCATGACTAATTCAAAGCGGTTCGCTACATTTTCTAGACAATCTTCAACGGTTACACGTGCCATCTGTCATTACTTCCCATTGTGAATAATGCCTGCCGAGTCACGGTGATGTGTTCGATGGTGGCATTGTTAGTCATTTTTCAGGGCCCACGGCTTGCGACTGCGGCGATAGTCTGCCATTTAGGTAGAGTCTTAAGCTGCCTGGAAACCCCTGTGTTCTAACCGGGCAACGAGGCTGCGCCGGAGGAACCGTTAATTATACCCTGAACACCCCCCATCTCGTCCAGCTCGAATAATGTTTAGCCCAGGGGTAGCGCGGCTTGCCGGGTGCTGGCTAGACGCTTCGACGGTTCGACGGTTAGTTGAGTAAATCTTGCAAAAGCTGAGATTGGCTCTGAACCTGGTTCGCAGTGCGCAAGCGCGCACTGGTAATGATCGCCTGCAGCTCGGACAGGGCCAAATCAAAATCATTGTTAATAATCAGGTAGTTCGACTCAGAATAATGGGACATTTCCTCAACGGCTTCGGACATTCGTTGAGCAATAATTTCACTGTCATCCTGGCCGCGTGATGTCAGCCGTTGCTCCAAGGTGGCTTTCGAGGGCGGAAGAATGAAGATCGATTGGCTCGCCGGCATTAATTTTTTTACCTGAAGAGCGCCCTGCCAATCAATTTCCAGAATCACATCGATTCCGCGCGATAACTGTTGTTCAACCCATGTTTGCGAGGTTCCGTAGAGATTTCCAAATACACGCGCATGCTCCAGGAACTCGGCACTTTCCAACATTGTGAGAAACGCCTTTTCGGCGACGAAGTGATAATTGACGCCATCCACTTCTCCCGGACGAATCGGCCTGGTGGTGTGCGAAACGGAAACCTGGAGATCTTTGCATTGATCAATCAGGGCACTGACGAGACTTGTTTTTCCCGCCCCACTGGGGGCAGAGACGGTAAATAATGTTCCTGTACGAATCATCGGTGTTCCTGAGTTAAGTTCGGTTTTCGATAAGAAGTGCGTTATTCGACATTCTGGATCTGTTCGCGCATTTGTTCTATGAGCACTTTCAGGCTCACTGCGTTCTGTGTTGTGCTACTGGATGTAGATTTAGAAGACAGGGTGTTTGCCTCTCGGTTGAGTTCCTGCATGAGAAAATCCAGCCGTCTTCCACAGGGCCCTCCCTTGGCTAAGGTGCGCCGAACCTCGCTGATGTGCGCATCAAGCCTGTCTAACTCCTCATCGACATCGGCCTTTTGTGCCAGGTGCACCAACTCCTGTTCCAGGCGATTATCATCCACTTCGATATCCAGGTCAGCAATGCGAGCCAGAATGCGCTGGCGTTGTTGGAGCATTAATTCAGGCAGTAATGTCCGAGTGGCCGCCACCTCTTGCTCGACCTGGTCGATACGCTCAGACACCATGGCCGCGAGTTTGTCGCCCTCGCGTTGCCTGTTGTTTGACAAAGATTCCACCGCGCTTGCAAACAGCGACTCACCAGCGGACAAAATTTCCTCCTCTGAAATTACACCACCGTGGCATATTCCGGGAAACTGCAAAATATCCAGCGGGCTCAGTGGTTGAACCTGGGGAAGCTTTTTAGCAATGGTATCGCTGGCTTGAATCAATGCGTCGAGTTGCTCAAGGTTGATATTCAACTCGGCGGCCTGGTCGGGATTGGCCTGCAATCGAATGAGACAGTCTATTTTCCCTCTGGCCAGTGTTTTGTTCGCTCGCTCACGCAGTTTGGGCTCCAACTGTCGCAACGCGTCGGGAAGTTTGAAGGAGCAATCCAGATAGCGGTGGTTCACGGACCGCAGTTCCACGGTCAGTAAGCCCTGATCGGTTGCGAGGCTTTCTCTGGCAAAGGCAGTCATGCTGCGAATCATATTTGAATCTCTGATGTCTTCTGGTCCGCTGCGGCTATTAAAGCGCCGTTTATGGGCGTGAGTGTAGCAGCTTTGTTCGGAGTGCTCACAGGGTTAGGCTGGGTCTACTTGCGAGGGATTACACAAGCGAGCTCCGCTGTGTTCGCGTATACTGCGCAGCCTGTTTATATGGAGATTTATATGGAACGTCCAAGCGGCCGCATCCCAGCACAGTTAAGAGACATTACAATCACTCGAAACTTTACCTGCCATGCAGAGGGCTCGGTGCTAGTCTGCTTTGGAAATACCAAGGTAATTTGCACCGCATCGGTAGAGCGCGGTGTGCCGCGTTTCATGCGTGGTCAGGGGCGTGGTTGGGTGACGGCGGAATATGGAATGTTGCCGCGCTCTACCGATTCTCGGATGGGTCGGGAGGCCAGCCGTGGCAAACAGGGCGGCCGCACCGTCGAAATTCAACGCTTGATAGGGCGTTCCTTAAGGGCCGCACTGGATTTGGACAAACTGGGAGAGCATACGATAACCATAGACTGTGACGTGATCCAGGCCGATGGCGGAACCAGAACGGCCTCAATTACCGGTGCATGCGTTGCGCTTGTAGATGCGATCAATCACTTGCAACGGCAAAAGCTCATAACCGAAGACCCACTCTTGCAAATGATCGCCTCGGTGTCTGTAGGTATTTATCAAGGCGTTCCGGTTCTGGACCTCGACTACCCAGAAGATTCAGCGGCGGATACCGATATGAACGTAGTGATGGGGGAATCTGGCGCATTCATTGAGGTTCAGGGTACTGCTGAGGGCGCGACCTTTGATCGCGATGAACTCAATGCATTGCTGGATCTGGCCAGCGAAGGCGTTGCCTCGCTAGTTGCGAAGCAGCGCGAGGCACTCGCGGGATAAAACCAGCTTAAAGCTCGATGTCGTAATCCATGATCACCGGAGCGTGTGACGAAAACTCGCGGCTCTTGTAGATGGCACCGTAGTCAATGGCGTATTTCAGACCGCCGGACACGATGTGTAGATCAACGCGCCAGCCATTGCTGCCGCGATCGCCAGACGGCCACCAACTGTACTCGTCGTGATCCGAGTTGATCTCTCGAAACGCATCGACATACCCAGATTCGACGAGTTCATCCATCCATTGGCGCTCTTCCGCTAGAAACCCGGAAGAGTTGCTGTTGGCCTCGGTATCTTGCAGATCTACGGCTTTGTGTGCGATTTGCCAGTTGCCGCAGATGATGAACTCTCGCCGTTTGTTACGAACTTTTTGCAAATGTCCCTGCAGTAGATTGAAAAACTCTGATTTTCGGAGCTGTTGATCGGCGTTGCCATTCTCGGCACTTGGTGCCAGCAGGCAACCCACACTCAGGTTTTCGAAATCGGCTTGAATATAGCGACCTTCCATATCGAAATCAGCAAATCCCAATCCAGTCATGATGGCTTTGGGCAGTTCGCGTGTGTAAATGGCGACTCCGTTCTCTTTGCCATCAACGTCATCGAAAAAATAGGCGTTGTATTGGGGGGGGAAAAAAAGATCGTCCTTTAGGTCATATTCCGAACACCGCAGATCCTGAATACAAATAAAATCTGCATCCTGCTCCTGTAGCCATTCGTAAAATCCGTTTTTTGCAGCGTCTTTTATACCGTCAGCGCTGAAACTGATGATCCTCATTCATAGCCCCTAATTTTTAGAGCGTGTATGATACCCATGCTATTCGCACTGGAATACACTGTATTCGAAGCCAGTGATGCTGGCGTCCGTGCCTTGGAATTGCTAGGTCTCGCCTTTAATATTTATACCTGCGCTGGGCAGGGTGTATTAGAAGTGCCGGCTCAAGCCATACGACTTTATACAACAAAATCCAATTGTGGGGAACTTAAACCCGTTCCAATTCATCTTATCGGAAGAATTAATGCACGCCTATCAGTCAGAGTTTATAGACCTCGCCAAACAACACAATGTCCTCAAGTTTGGGGAATTTACGCTTAAATCGGGTCGTATTAGTCCCTATTTCTTCAACGCCGGTGCTTTTGACAGTGGCGCTGCCCTCGCTGCGCTAGGTCGATGTTACGCCAACCGCATAGTCGATTCCCGTTTGGAATTTGATGTACTGCTCGGGCCAGCGTACAAGGGTATACCTCTTGCGGCGGCGACTGCGGTTTCTCTGGCTCGTGATCATGATATAGACATACCTTTTGCCTACAACAGAAAGGAAGCCAAGAGTCACGGGGAAGGCGGCAGCTTGGTCGGAGCACCTTTGGTCGGCCGAGTGCTGGTCATCGACGACGTCATCACCGCTGGTACCGCCGTGCGAGAGGTCATTGCAATGATTGAAGGCTGTGGGGCGCAGCTCGCCGGTGTTGCGATTGGTTTGGATCGTCAGGAGCGTGGTAAGGGTGAGTTGTCCGCAATTCAGGAGATTGAACGCAATTACGATGTACCTGTCTTAAGTATCGTAGGAATGGAACATTTAATCGCATATCTCAAGGCAGAAGGTGGCACATCGCTTGAAGTGAGTGCCGCCATGGAGTCATATCGTGATCGCTACGGGGTCTGATCTTGTTAAAAGCCACTTTTGACCATATATTAAAGCTATGAACTATACGAAACCTCGCACCTTATCAACGGCTATGTCGTTATTGATACTGCTCTGTGCCCCAGTGGTTCAGGCTGGCCTTATGTATCGCTACATAAACGATGAGGGCAATGTGGTTCTCGACTATCAGGTGCCTGCAGCCGATATTGGCAAGGGTTACGAAATCTTGAACGAAGAAGGCGTGGTGCTAGAGGTTGTGCCCCGGGAGCTAACGGACGAAGAGCGGGCAAACGTTAGTAGCGAGGAGAAGCAGCTAGCCAACGTGCGGGCCGAGCAGGAGCGTCTAAGGGCCTGGGATGAATCTTTGTTGCTGCGCTATAGCAGTGTGGAGGATATAGAGGCTGCTCGCGATAGAGCGCTGGGTTCACTGCTGATCAATTTGAGTATTCTGAAAAGCAACACCCGGTCACTGAAGCAGCAGGTAGAAAATTATCAAACCCAGGCGGCACAAATTGAGCGTGGGGGTGGTAGTGTTGACGTCGAGAGGCTGGCCGCCATCGAAGACTTACAGAATGAAATCTCTGCCATCGAACGCTCTATTGTCGATCGAACTCAGGAAATGGAAGATGTTAGAGCGGAGTATCAATTGGACATTGAGAGATTCGATCAGTTGTTGGACGTGGTCGAACTTCGTCGCAACATGATAGCCCGCTAGTACAATCCGCCTCGATTTCAGTGTATTGACTAACTAAGTCTCGAGGTGGCTTGTCCCGCCAGTGGCTGACTCACAGCATCCTTGAAAAAGCCTTGAAGTATCAGCTGCCACTGTTGCTGCCAATCGCCAGTGGGAGGGCGCTTAAAGCCGCTGCGGACATACTGCTGTATCCTTCCCTCCGCTGCCGATAACAACACATTTGCCGCTGCCGCCAGAGGAATACTCGGCCGCAATCCCTCACGCACTTCCGCTTCTCGTATTACCTGTTTCAGTTGAGTTTCAAAGCGGTCATACAGTTGCGCGACTCTGAGATGCAATCGCTCAGTTTCGCCGGTGAGCGCGTCGCCGGTGAGTATTCTGGTGATACCGGGATTACGTTCGCTGAAGGCCAATAGTAGTAACAGCATTTTTTCACAGCGCTTGGCTGCGGTGGTTTCTTCGTTGAGTATGATGCCGACTCTGGTGAAGAGCGTCTCTTCGATAAACTCGATCAAGCCCTCAAACATTTTTGACTTGCTGGGGAAATGCCGATACAGAGCTGCCTCGGATACGCCCACCTGCTTTGCGAGCCCAGCCGTTGTTATCCTATCGCAAGGATTGGCCTCCAGCATTTGCGCCAGTGCTTCCAGAATTTGCTGACGACGTTGAGATTTCTTCGGAGGCATGTCAGTCCATGTCAAATCGCATAGCGAGTAATGCTAGCGATAACCATGCGACCCTGCAATGACTGTGTGATGTAATCGAGCAGATATTTTGTCGCAAAGTGTGATTAACCCTTCGAACTGACGGTTTTTTGCGTCTAGTTGCGTCGGTTGGTGATTAGGGTTCCCACACCTTCATCGGTAAAGACTTCCAACAACACGGCGTGCGGCATTCTGCCGTCGACAATATGGGCGCTGGTGACACCGCCTTTTACCGCGTCGAGTGCGCAGCCAATTTTGGGTAGCATGCCGCCGCTTATGGTCCCGTCTTCGATGAGACCGTCAACTTGCTCAGTGCTCAGGCCAGTGAGTATGGCCCCTGCCTTGTCCATAAGCCCTGCAACGTTGGTTAGCAACATGAGTTTTTCGGCACCCATCACCTCGGCAATTTTACCCGCCACCAGGTCGGCGTTTATATTGTAGGTTCGCCCCGCTTCATCAACGCCTATCGGAGCAATGACGGGAATGAAATTACTTTCCAGAATGACGTTCAATACTTCCGTGTCAATTTGGTCGACTTCTCCTACATGGCCAATGTCGACAATCTCCGAGGCACCCAGATCGGGACTGTAGCGGTTTACTTGCAGTTCGCGGGCTCTAATAAGCTGGCCATCTTTGCCGGTGACACCGATGGCCTTACCGCCATTGCGGTTGATTGACGAGACAATTTCCTTGTTCACACTCCCGCCCAACACCATCTCTACGACGTCCATTGTTTCCGAATTGGTGACGCGCATACCGTTGACGAATTCAGTCTGAATATTCAGTTTTTCTAGCAGTGAACCAATCTGTGGACCGCCCCCATGAACGACAACGGGGTTCATTCCAACCAACTTCATCAAGACCACGTCTCTGGCGAAGCTATCGTGCAGCGCAGAGTCGGTCATAGCGTTGCCACCAAACTTTACCACCACGGTCTTTGCCGTGAAGCGCTGAATATAAGGAAGGGCTTCGGTGAGGACGTGGGCAATATTGAGGGCAGATTCGCGGTCGAGTGACATAGTTGTTCCGTTGTTATTTCAGTGGGATGGTGCCCACTGATGTTTTGTCTTGGCGTTTAGAAGGGCAGATCCAGCTCGGGCTGGGCGAGGGCTATTTGCGCCTTAAAGTCCTGCTTGACCACCTCCAGGGTGCTTTCGTCGGACGCTTCAAAGCGGGCAGTCAAGGCAGCGGATGTATTCGAAGCGCGCAGGAGTCCCCAGCCATCTTTATAGTCTACCCTTATCCCATCGAGGGTATTTATTTTGCCGTCGGGAAATTCGCAGTTTTTGACGATGGCATCCATAATCGAAAACTTGTTGGACTCTTCCACCGGCACAATAATCTCAGGCGTACTGACACTGCTGGGAAGGTCCGCCAGGGTCTCGTCCAGGCTAACGCCATTGGTGCTCAAAATTTCTGCGAGCCGCCCCGCCGCATACATGCCATCGTCAAAGCCATACCAGCGCTCGCCGAAGAACATGTGGCCAGAGAATTCACCGCCCAGTAGCGCACCCGTCTCGGCCATTTTTTCTTTCATGAAGGCGTGGCCTGTTTTCCATAGAACTGGCCTGCCACCAAAACGAGTGATCAGATGGGAAAGGTCGCGAGAGCATTTCACATCGAAGACAACGTCGGCTCCTGGATTTCGCGATACTACATCCTGGGCGTAGATCATCAGTAATACGTCAGAGCGCACGATTTTTCCGCTGGATGTCACCACGGCGAGTCGATCCCCGTCGCCATCAAAGGCCACCCCAAAATCTGCTTGCTCATGCTCGACCACGGCCACCAGGTCCGCCAGATTTGCCTCGTTGCTGGTGTCGGGGGGATGGTTGGGGAAGCGACCATCAATATCGCAGTAAAGTGGCACCACTTCACAACCCAACTCTTCGAAGAGTCGAGGCGCCAGCAAGCCCGTAACACCATTGCCGGCATCGATGACAATCTTTAGTGGCACCGCTATCGCGATATCACCGACAACCTCGTCGATGTATGCGGGAACGATGTCTTCTTTTATGGTCCGTCCCTGGCCGGTCGTAAAGTCACCTTCGATCACCCGCTCGCGAATGGTTTGAATGCCCCCTGCGGCAAGAGTCTGTTCGTTAAACACGATTTTAAAGCCGTTATCTTGCGCCTGATTGTGGCTGCCGGTCACCATGACGCCGGATTTGGCGTTGAGGTGTCGAGTGGCGAAGTAAAGCAGCGGTGTGGGGACAGTACCAATATCGATAACGTCTCGACCGCTCTCCATGAGACTTCGAATCAATCCAGCCTTTATTCTTGGGCTTGAATCTCGTCCATCTGAAGCGACGATGATGGCTTGTTGATCGAGGTCAATCGCAACGCTACCAATGGCTCCCCCTATTCGAGCAACCAATTCATCGGTCAGCTCAGTTTTGGCGATACCTCTAATATCGTAAGCCCTAAAAATATGATCCGGCAGACCGCTTTCTACTTCTTTTTCGATCGGCAGCTCTTCGGGCAAATCCAGTTCAAGCACCTCGTCGACTTCGTCGATCATGTTGGTAGGTTGAAACAAGGGATTGGTCAATTCCGAGCTGGGTGTGTAGCTAACTTCGGGCGGTGATGCCACTCCAGCCTTTGAGCCGCCACCTTTGCGAAGGGACTTAACCGTGGCTCTGCGCAGTTGTTTGGCCACAGAAACTAACTCGGGAACTTCTAGTACCAGTGGTGTTTTGCTATCTGCCGCAGAAATCACGCGATCAATTTCAGATAGTAGTGAGCGGCGAGACAATAACAGAACCATGGTAGCTGCGGCGATCGCCGCCAGCATAGACAGTACAGAGATCAACCAGACCGGCATCGTATCGACGGCGAGTTTGTCCAACAGGGCCTGTGAGGGAGTAAACCCCAATCTCCAGTTTGTCTGTTCTATAGGCGCGAGCTGAGTGTATTCATCGGTCTCTGCCGTTCCTGCTACGGCTACGTCTACCACTCTTTCCCTGCCGGTGGAGGTTGTGAAAAATTGATGCAAAATGGATCGTCCCAATGTTGGATCCAGAGCGTTAAGCTCGTCGACAAGTAGCTGATTGTCGATAGTCGCTATTATGACCGCCTTGCTCTCCTGAATTCGAGGGTGCGATATCAGATAGGCCAGTGATGTCAGCCAGCGACTTTCAAACTGATAGGCTTCAGGCAGGGTTTCCTCTCCAATGCTGGTTCGCCTTACCAGGTCGACTTCGATGTGATTGCGCAAGCCCTGATTGCCGCCTTCAAATCCGGCAGTTCCCATCTCGCCTATGGGCAGGATGCGTAAACTAATCACTTCAGGGAAGTAATCCAACATGGTCTGTTCGATGAGCGATAGGTTTTGCTCCGACCCACCGCCGATTGCCGATAGTGCGAGCGGCGACTTGGCGGCGCCCTGCATTCTCTGGCCCAGCAGTGAAATCATTTGTTTGACGTTGACCGACTGCTGCGTTGCGTAAGCTGCACTTACCCGTTCGATCTGTGCCTGTTGCAAGGCGGGTTCTCGCAAAAAGAGCAAGTATGCCAACCCCAGGGCAATGGGAGTAAGCGCGACGACTAACGACCATACAACGATGCTGCGAAGCGCATTGCCCTTGGCGCTGATTCCCGGTGCGGTAGCCGTGTTTCTGGCGTTCTTTTCAGTTCTTGGCATGTTTAGAAAAAGGCATTTGAATTTATTTCGCCAATCATATTACGGGCGCAGATTTTACGATACGGACAATAGAGCATAATTTTCCCAAGGCTAGGCCTTTAGCGGGATTGGACGGCTATAAGAGCCAAAATTTCCCTGGCGATGATCGACTTGCTTGATCTTTTAAGTGTTTCTTCTCCGTCGGGCCAGATGACAATCACTTCGTTTTCGTCGCTGTTAAAGCCTGTTTCGGTACTCGAGACATCATTGGCCACAATCATATCCAGATTTTTTCGTTCAAGTTTACCTCTGGCGTAGGGCACAACATCGATAGTTTCTGCCGCAAAACCCACAGTAAAGGGTTTTGGTTCACTGGCGGCAACACTCGCTACGATATCGGGATTGCGAACCAGCTCCAGGGAGCGTTCCTCTGAGCCTTTTTTTATTTTTTGCTGTTCGATATTGACGGGCCGGTAGTCGGCGACAGCGGCACAGGCGATAAAAATATCGCACTGAGGAAGTAAATCAGTGCATTGATCCAGCATCTCGCGCGCACTTTGCACATCGTATCTGGTAACGTGCTCGGGTGTTGAGAGCGCAACGGGCCCGCAAACCAGGGTCGTCTGAGCCCCCGCATCAATCGCGGCCTGGGCGAGTGCAAATCCCATTTTTCCAGAACTATGATTGGAAATGTAGCGCACGGGGTCCAAGGCTTCACGGGTGGGCCCCGCGGTAATCACAATACGTAGGCCTTCCAGCTCTCGGGAATCGAACAGAGCACAGGCACGGTTGGCGATAGCAGTAGGTTGTTCCATTCTTCCCGGTCCGATATCTCCGCAGGCTTGTTCACCTTCTGCCGGCCCGACCATCAAAAAATCACGTGATTCCAGAATTGAGACGTTATTGCTAGTCGCCGGGTCTTTCCACATCTGTTGATTCATTGCTGGAGCAAGCAGTTTTGGTGCGGCAGTGGCCAAGGCGACGGTGGTTAATAAGTCATCAGCCCGCCCGGCCGCCAAGCGGGCGATTAGGTCCGCTGTCGCCGGAGCAATCAGCAGCAAATCAGCCCAGCGCGCGAGTTCGATATGGCCCATGCCCATTTCCGCCTCCGCGTCGAGCAATTCAGTGTGCACAGGATTGCCTGAGAGCGCTTGCAAGGTTAAAGGAGTGATAAATTCCTGCGCACCCCGGGTCATTACAACTCTGACATTGGCCCCATGTTCCTGGAGCTGCCTGACAAGCTCCGCCGACTTGTAGGCGGCAATGCCACCACTGACGCCGAGTAACACATTGCGATTGAATAGATGTGCCATTTATTGTGCCCGGAGAGGAAAATAGCTTAAGGGAAGAGAAAGATACCATTCGATCGGCTTATTTGACACTGGGGTAAATCCACAAATGCCAGGGAGAGGTTTACTGTGAGTATTGCGACCTGGGGGGTGGGGGAGTCGCCGCGAGAGAAGTTGCTTGCCAATGGCGAGAAGGCGCTGTCAGATGCCGAGCTCCTGGCGGTACTGTTTGGTTCCGGTCGGCGTGGCTGCGACGCAGTCCAATTCTCGCGCGAGCTTTTGCTGCACTTTGAAGGCCTGGCCGGTGTACTCAACGCAGAATCCTCAGCGATCTTGGCTCAAGTCGGGATGGGTGTGGCCAAATATGCCCAGCTTCGCGCTTCCCTGGAGTTGGCCAGGCGTCAGGCCCTGGCTGCGGTAAGGGAAAAAGATGTGTTGTCCAGCCCCCAGAGCACTCAGCGGTTTTTGCAGCATCACCTGGGAGGTCGCACCCGCGAAGTGTTTTGTTGTATTTTCCTGGACAGCCAGCATCAGGTGATTTGCTGCGAGGATCTGTTTTTGGGAACCCTCGATGGTGCGGCAGTATATCCCCGAGAGGTCGCCGTCAGAGCACTGCAGTATCGTGCTGCGGCGGTCATTTTTGCGCACAATCACCCCTCGGGGGTTGCCAGTCCAAGCGGCGCAGACAAGCGAATTACCGAAAGATTGAAAAACGCCCTAAGTTTACTGGATATCCGGGTGCTCGATCATGTGATCGTTGGTCGCGGAAAACCCTTTTCTTTCGCCGAGTCCGGCTTGTTGTAGTCGTCACTTTGGCCATTGGTTTGCTTACCGGGGGCAGCGCTTTTTCTTGCCTTGCCGGATGGCTTCTGGTATAAAGTCGCGCTCCGCGAAGCCGGTGCCTTAAAAGGCCCGCATCTGCATCAAACAAAATGATCCCGCCTCGGTTGGGAATGACTAGTAAGAGTGATTAGATCATGGCCAGAGTATGTGAAGTGACCGGTAAACGACCGGTGACTGGAAACAATGTTTCACACGCGAAAAATCGCACACGACGTCGTTTTTTGCCCAATTTGCACCACCACCGTTTCTGGATAGAATCTGAGAAGCGTTTTGTTAGCCTGCGGGTGTCCAGCAAGGGCATGCGTATTATCGACAAAAAAGGCATTGAACAGGTTCTGGAAGATATCCGTAGCCGCGGCCAAAAGGTTTAATCGGCCAGGCCGATAGGAGAGTTGAGATGAGAGAAAAAATCAAAATGGTATCGTCAGCAGGTACTGGGCACTTCTACACCACTGACAAGAATAAGCGTACTACGCCGGATAAGCTTGAAATGAAGAAGTACGATCCTAAGGTTCGCAAGCACGTTATGTACAAAGAGAGCAAAATCAAGTAGTTGCTTATTTTGTTCTGAAACCCCGGATTTATCCGGGGTTTTTTTTGCGCTGAGTTTTGCGGCACAGAGCTTTTCTATCGGCAGCGCCGCGCTACCGAAAACCTCAACTGTATGGCTAAAATAGCGGATGCCCGAACTACCGGAAGTTGAAACCACCCGACGAGGTGTAGAACCCTACTGTCTGAATAGGATCATAACTCGTCTCGAAGTTCGAGAGTCGCGCCTGCGTTGGCCCGTTCCCCCCAATCTTCCGCGACTTTTGGCCAGCCAGGAAATTTGCTCTGTGGAGCGGCGCGCCAAATACTTGCTGTTTCATACGGCTGTGGGAACACTTCTGGTTCATCTTGGCATGTCGGGGTCATTGCGTGTCATGAACAGTTCAGATCCGCCCCAGAAGCACGACCATATTGATCTTCACATGCTCGGAGGCCGCTGTTTAAGGTTCAATGATCCACGCCGTTTTGGATCTTTTTTGTGGCAAGAGCCAGAGGAAATTCATTCCTTGCTGCTGGGCCTGGGGCCTGAGCCCCTGTCTCCCCAGTTCAACGCTCAGCTTTTATACGAGCGATCTCGGGCCCGTAAGATCCCTGTTAAGAGCTTGATAATGGACGGAAAAGTGGTGGTTGGTGTTGGTAATATTTACGCTAACGAAGCTCTTTTTGCCGCCGGAATTAGGCCAGACCGCGCGGCGGGGCGGATATCACAGGGGCGCTATGAAAAGCTTGTTACTGAGATAAAGCGAGTGCTTACTTCCGCTATAGATCAGGGCGGCACTACTCTTAGAGACTTCGTTGGGGGTGATGGCAAGCCTGGGTATTTCGCTCAACAACTGTTTGTCTACGGGCGCGAAGGGCAGCCCTGTAAGGCCTGCGGCAGCCCTCTGCGGGGGTTACGTTTGGGCCAGCGTGCTACGGTGTTTTGCATAGCCTGCCAGCGATGAAGCGGCTACACTGTTAGCCGTTTAGGGGCATATAGAAAGAAACCGGGGAGCAGGATAATGAAAATAAAATTGAAGTCAGGTCGAGCATGGGTCGGTGTGTTGGCCATAGCAATGTTGTTACCACAAACCCTTTTAGCTGAAAGACGCGCTACCATTGATGAGAGTCCTAATGCTGGAGTGATGGTCGCCGATCTCGTGGTCGCCAGACCCGTCGGTGTGGTGATAACAGCTGCGGGTACCGTGGCGTTTTTGGCCAGCTTGCCTTTTACACTGTTAGCAGGCAATGCCAGTGATGCGGCGGAAACCTTGGTCATCGGGCCGGCGGCGAATACCTTCGTGCGCTGCTTAGGTTGCACCAATGCGGGCTATAGCTATCGCGATATTGACAAGAACAACGCCAGAAAAGAACGAAACGCAAAGCGCGAAGCTGAATCTCAAGCAGCAGCTGTTTCTGAATAACTGCGGCTAGGGGTCTGCGAGTGGCCCCGTGGTTGTAACAGTTGAGAGTTGTCTGTTAGCTAGGTTTCAAACCTTTCTTTTAGTGCCGCCGCGACCGGTTCCGGTACAAACGCAGTGATATCTCCACCCATCGCAGCAATCTCCCTTACCAGTGAAGAAGAAATGTAAGACAGGTGATCAGGTGGGGTGACAAAAATACTCTCGAATTCTGGGTACATGGCTCGGTTCATATTCGCGAGCTGAAACTCGTACTCGAAATCCGCTGCGGTTCTAAGCCCTCTCAAAACGCAATGAGAACCCTGGCTCTTGGCAAAATCCACCAGTAAATTGTTAAACCCAACTATTTCTACATTATCCAGATGTGCGAATGACGCTTCGCATAGTTCGATTCTTTGATCCAGGGTAAACAGGGGGGTCTTTTTTTCGCTGTAGGCAATCGCAACCACCACACGATCAAACAGACGCGCTGCACGTTCGGTTAAATCGACGTGCCCATTGGTGACCGGGTCAAAGGTTCCGGGATAGATAACCGAATGTGCTTTCATGATAAGGCCTGATGGGATGCGAGCAGCGGATGTTAAACAATTTGCTGAACTGGCACAACGCGGCTCATTTAATGTCCGAGCAATACAATCTGTAGCAAACGCCACCGCTGGTTTTTTCTCTATGACGCAGCCAGTGTGCCGGCACAGCGGATAAAGGCTCATCTTTCCCAGTCTCGATGTAAATGAGAGCCTGAGGTGCAAGTGCCTGTGAACTCAGCAGTTGTTCAATTGTGGGTTGAACCAGGTTGTGACCAAAGGGGGGATCTATGAAAACAATGTCCAGTTTATGGTTCAGTTTTTGCAGATAAGTACTCGCTTCGCAGCTGTGACATTGGCCTCGCTCCTGGGCGTTGAGTGAAGATAGATTGGCATTAATTTGAGCGGTTGCGGACGCGGCGCTATCGACAAAATCGCAATGAGAGGCTCCCCTAGATAAAGCTTCAAGGCCCAGCGCGCCACTGCCGGCGAAGAGGTCTGCGCATCTTGCGTCGACAATCGAGGGAGCCAACCAGTTGAACAAAGTTTCCCGAATGCGATCAGAAGTCGGGCGTAGACCTTCAGCGGGAGTAAAGCCAAGTTTGCGACTGCGCCATTGTCCGCCGATGATCCTAAGTTGGCTTTGAGTATTTCCGGTGTGCCGTCCGGGGCTTTTGGATCTTGCCATTTATTCGCTTCGTGCAAGGGTGGTAAGATGTGCTTTCTTTAAAGCCTTTCCCCACACTCTAACACACGATAACTATGAAGTTTTTCAAGCGTAAAAAACCTTTGGAGGAGAGTCCGAAGGAGCTGGTATCAACCGATCCAGAGTTGAGTTCGCCTGGCTCCGATGCCCCGTTGTCACCCATTGCCGAGTCTAGTTCGGAAACTTCCGTGGCTGCACCGGAGAATACGAATCTTGAACTTGATACGCTCACCGCTCTCCCTGAGCAGGCAATTGAGGGTAAGCCAGCGGAGTTGGAAAGTCCCGTAAAAGAAGCTGCTTCGATGCCCGATTCCGCAGAAACGAATGCCCCCACGGTAGAGCTCGTTTCGGAAGATAGTCTTTTTTCACGAATGAAACGAGGCCTCAGTCGCACCAGTGAAAGCCTGTTCTCTGGGTTGGGGAACCTGTTTCTCGGGCGCAAGGAGATCGATGCCGAACTACTCGAAGAATTGGAATCGCTACTGCTGATGGCCGATGTGGGTATCGATGCTACAGCTGACATTATTAGCAATCTGACGATGCGTGTGTCGCGCAAAGAGTTGACTCACCCTGAAGCATTGCACAGTGCTTTGCGGGAAGAGTTACTGCAGCTTTTGGCACCCTGCCAGCAGCCTTTGGAGGTTGCCGGGAAAAAGCCCTACGTCATTTTGATGGTGGGTGTGAACGGCGTGGGTAAGACGACTACGATTGGTAAGCTTGCCATGCGCTATAAACAGGAGGGCCGTTCCGTGATGCTGGCAGCGGGTGACACCTTCAGGGCAGCCGCTGTCGAACAACTTCAAGTGTGGGGTGAACGCAACTCAGTGCCGGTGGTCGCCCAGCACACCGGCGCTGACAGTGCCTCTGTTTTGTACGACGCTTTGCAGGCCTCTATGTCGAGAAATGTTGATGTGTTGATAGCCGATACCGCTGGGCGATTGCACAACAAAGATAATTTAATGGAAGAACTTAAAAAAGTTGTTCGTGTCATGTCCAAGCTCGATCCGGAGGCGCCCCACGAAGTGATGTTGGTCTTGGATGCAGGTACCGGTCAAAACGCGCTTGCCCAAGCCAGTCATTTTCGCGACGCCGTCGGAGTTACGGGTATTAGCCTCACCAAACTGGACGGTACAGCTAAGGGCGGGGTTATTTTTGCGATTGCCAAAAAATTGAATTTACCTATTCGCTTCATCGGCGTGGGGGAAGGGGCTGAGGATCTGCGTCCCTTTGAGGCGAAAGAATTTATTGATGCGCTGTTTGCACCGGTGAAAACGTCTACATGATCAACTTTGATCGGGTCAGCAAACGCTACGGTGAGGGTCACGATGCACTTCGCGAGTTAAGCTTCTCGATTGAAAAAGATGAGCTGGTGTTTTTGACTGGTCACTCTGGAGCTGGAAAGAGCACACTGCTAAGACTGATCATGTTGATGGAGCGCTCTACCAGAGGACAGGTTGAGGTCAACGGCCGCAATCTCAATTCATTGGGTTCGAGAGCGATTCCGGCTCACCGCCGCAATATTGGAGTGGTATTTCAGAATCACCAGCTGCTTTTCGATCGCTCAGTTTTTGACAATGTTGCCTTACCCCTGATTATAGGTGGTCACGACCATCGGGAAGTGGGTCGTCGTGTGCGTGCAGCCCTCGACAAAGTGGGTCTGCTGAACCGCGAGGGGTCGATGCCTGTTACTTTGTCGGGCGGTGAACAGCAGCGGGTGGGAATAGCGCGGGCCGTTGTTGGCAAGCCAGACATTTTATTGGCGGATGAACCAACCGGCAATCTCGACCCTGCCCTCTCTGCAGAGATCATGCAATTGTTTGAAGAATTCAACCGCGTTGGCGTCACTGTGTTAATTGCAAGTCACGATCTCGCCTTGATATCCCGATTGCACCATAGAATTATCACCCTGCGAGACGGGTCGCTGGTAACAGGTGCCCCAAGCTAATGGCACGCTCGAACGCCGTGGGAAAGCGAGAGGGTGCTGTCCAAAGCCGCACTGGATTGCGCGATCGCTACAAAGCATGGCTTCGACATCACCGCCTTTCCGCAGCAGATAGCCTGACTCGTCTACTCGATAGACCCTGGGCAAGCTTGCTGACCTGGTTGGTGATTGCGATTGCGATGGCTTTGCCGGTTGGGATGAATGTAGCGCTGGAAAATGCTCGTTCGGTCAGTGACGACTGGGATCGTCCCGCTCAAATATCCCTTTTTTTGAAGGCGGGAATGGCCGATGCGGATTACCAACGATTTGAGTTAAAAGTTGCCAGCTCTGAAGATGTTGAAAAAACTCGACTGATATCCAGCGATGAGGCTTTGCAGGAATTTGGGCAGATTTCAGGGTTTGGTGAATTGCTCGACAGTCTGGACAAAAATCCCCTACCCAATGTCATCGTGGTTTCTCCTGCCACTGGTGTAGAGGGCGAGGACATGGCCCGTTTGCAAACGCGGTTTCAAGCGATGGAGGAAGTCGACCAGGCCGTGCTCGATATGGCATGGGTTCAGCGCCTGAGCGGAATCATGGACCTGGGTAGGCGGATGGTACTTGCTTTGGGGGCACTGCTCATCCTCGGTGTCGTGCTGATTTTAGGGAATACGATTCGCCTGGCGATCGAGAACCGACGCGATGAAATTGTCATCATTAAACTGGTGGGCGGCAGCAATGCTTTTGTTAGACGGCCGTTCCTGTATACCGGCCTATGGTATGGCGTTGGTGGAGGTGCGATTGCCGCCCTGTTAGTGAGTGCATTCCTGTGGTTTATCGGCGTTCCCGCTCACTCCCTGGCTCAGCTGTATCAAAGTGGGTTTGAAATCAAGGGCTTGGGAGTGATGGGAGGCTTGAACTTGATAGTGTTAGGTGGATTTTTGGGTCTTTTGGGTGCCTGGCTGGCGGTGTCCAGACATTTGAATGAGATAGAACCCCGATAATATAGTTATCGCTATTTAATTTGCTCCCCCTGTGAGTCTTTCTTGCTAGCGCTGTGCCCAGCTTCCTGTGGGGTTTGGTGGGGTAAGCAAAGCAGATTTCTTATTAGAATATCTTCCCAATCTATTGATTTAAAAAGAGTATTTTCCGGTAGTTCACCCAAAATGGAACTTTCTGTAAATTAGCACTCTAACTTAAAGAGTGCTAATATTGTGCTATGAACAGGGAGACAAACATGAGTAATAGCTTACTACCAATCGATCAGATGGTTCCTGGAGCCAATCTAAATGCCTATGTACAGGCTGTCGGTAGTATTCCGGTGCTGACCCCAGAGCGAGAGCGCGAGTTAGCGGAAGATTTGTATTTTAACGAAAATCTTGAGGCGGCTCGAGAGTTGGTGATGTCACATCTGCGGTTTGTTGTACACATCGCCAGAAGCTATTCGGGCTACGGTTTGGCAGAGGCTGATCTGATTCAGGAAGGCAATGTTGGTCTTATGAAAGCCGTAAAGCGTTTCAACCCGGAAAAGGGTGTGCGCCTGGTGTCGTTTGCTGTGCACTGGATAAAGGCAGAGATGCATGAGTATGTGCTGCGTAACTGGAGAATCGTCAAGGTCGCGACCACCAAGGCACAGCGAAAGCTATTCTTCAATCTTCGCGGGGCGAAGAAAACGTTGTCCTGGTTAAGTGCAGAAGAGGCCAAGGCCGTCGCCCATGATTTGGGTGTCGATGTCAAAGAAGTACACAGAATGGAAAGCCGGCTGACCTCGCGAGATGTCGCATTCGATAGTCCGACTGATTCAGACGATGAAGATAGCTGGCACGCTCCACAGTATTTTTTGGAGGATAACGCTGCGGATCCTGCGAAACTTCTGGAGTCATCTGACTGGCAGGAAAATAGCGAAGGCCAACTGCACGCAGCGCTGGCTGATTTAGATGAACGAAGCCGCAACATTCTGGCTCAGCGCTGGTTATCTGAAGAAAAATCTACCCTGCATGAGCTGGCAGCAGAATACGGGGTATCCGCAGAACGCATTCGTCAGTTGGAACAAAATGCGATGAAAAAACTGCGGGTTGCAATCGCAGCATAAAAGTATCACTCGGCGCCTATGGGCGCCGTTTCTTTTTGGGACACCTGAATTATTCCTCCAAAGCTTTTCCGCTCTAAGCGATTCTAAGGCTGATAACATGGCAAAATTGTTTTTATTTCTGGGTTCTATTAGCGCCATGCTCGCGGTGGTATTCGGGGCCTTCGGTGCGCACGCACTCAAAAGCCGATTCGATGATTACGCCATGGGTGTATTTGAAACGGCTGTCCAATATCATTTCTACCACAGCTTCGCCCTTATTATTGTGGGTGTTGTTGCTCTATCGCAGCCGCAGACGGTTCTTCTGAAAAGCAGTGGCTATCTGTTTTTCGTGGGCTTGATTATCTTCAGTGGCAGTTTGTATTTGTTAAGTCTAACTGGCCTTCGCTGGTTGGGAGCAGTGACACCGCTCGGAGGTTTGGCGTTCATCGCGGGTTGGGCATGTCTTGCCGCTGCCAGTTGGAAGTCCCTAGCTTAGCTCCGCTTTATGACGGATTCTGAAAACAAGCGAAAACCCATCCGTAGTTTTGTTCTTAGAACCGGAAGAATGACACCGGGCCAACAGCGTGCCTATGACAGTGGCTGGGAGCGTTGGGGTCTAGAGCATAAAGATGGCTTGCCAAATAGCGCAGAAATCTTCACCGATTCATCTCCTGTGGTTCTGGAAATTGGGTTCGGCATGGGGCAATCGCTAGTTGAAATGGCCGCCGCTGCACCGGCCACCCATTTCATTGGTATTGAGGTTCACAAGCCCGGTGTGGGTAGATTACTACGTGATATTGAAGACCACGGCTTGGATAATATTCGAGTGTATTGCCATGACGCCGTGGAGATTCTCAAAGATTGTATTCCCGATGAATCGTTGGATACCGTACAAATATTTTTCCCGGATCCGTGGCACAAAAAGAAACACAATAAGCGCCGTCTGATTCAGCCGAACTTTGTAAACAGCTTGGTTCCTAAGTTAAAACACGGTGGATTGATACATCTCGCAACCGACTGGGAAAACTACGCCGAGCAAATGATGGAGGTTCTCTCTGACTGCTCCCAGATCGAAAACTTGCACGCACAGGGAGGTTTCGCTCCCCGACCGGAACATCGACCTCTAACCAAATTTGAATTGCGCGGAGAGCGGCTTGGACACGGTGTCTGGGATCTGATATTCAAACGCGCGAATAAAGACTTAAGTCCCTAAGAACTCCGCGGTTACCGAGTCTAGAAAGTTTGCCCCTAGCTGTGTTGTTGTCAGCCACTTCCCTCGCCTAATTAACAAGTTTTTGTTGACTAGCCTGTCCACTACCGCTTCGATGGATTGGGCGGACAAGCCAGTTCTGTCTTGGTACTGGTCCAGGGTAAACCCCTTGTTAAGTCGCAGAGCATTCATCATGAATTCCCCGGGGATATCCTCAGGGTTTATCACTCGTTGTTGGGCGTAAAAACTTTTCGCACGGCCGCGCAGGTACTCTCCAGGTTGTTTACGTTTTGAATAGCGAACGATTTCACCGTTGCGGCGGGTAATTTTCCCGTGCGCACCCGCTCCTATTCCCAGGTAGTCTCCGAAGTTCCAATAATTCAGGTTGTGTCGGGAGGACAAGTCATCTTGATTGTAGGCCGATACTTCGTATTGTTTGAACCCGGCGTTCAACAGCAGCTTCTCGCCCTCATGTTGAATATCTGCCAGCGTATTCTCCACAGGCAGTAGCGGAGGTTTGCTGTGAAACACGGTGTTGGGCTCAACAGTTAGTTGATACCATGACAAGTGTGTTGGTTGGTGGGACACGGCAGTCATAATGTCTTTACAGGCATTGTCGACAGACTGCCCTGGGAGACCGTGCATTAAATCCAGATTAAAGTTTCTGAATCCGGCCTGCTTTACCAGTTCGATCGCCCGATGCGCCTGATCACTGCTGTGTATTCGTCCGAGTTTTTGCAAGTGCAAATCTTCGAAACTTTGAATACCCAGTGATAATCGGTTAATACCTGCACTGTAAAAAGCGGCAAACTTCTCAGACTCGGCCGAGCCCGGATTTGCTTCCATTGTGGCTTCCAGGCTGGGACATAAATCCAATCGGTTTGCGATACCTTTCATCAGTAGACTGAGGTTTTCGGCTGTCATAAGGCTGGGAGTGCCGCCACCGATAAAAAGAGTTTCTACACGACGGCCCTGGATATGGTGCAAATCGTAATCCAAGTCGTCAAGGAGTGCTTCGATGTAGGCGCCTTCCGGTCGCTCCGCATTTTCGTGAGAATTGAAATCGCAGTAGGGACACTTCTTTTCGCACCAGGGGTAGTGGATATATAGGCTGAGTGGGGGTAGAGCGTCAAAGGGCATTTTTAGCGCCCCCGCAAGGCTTCCAACAATTTTTGACTGGCTTGTGCACGATGACTGATGCGGTTTTTGTCGGCGGAGACTAGCTCAGCCGAGCTGCAGTTGTAGGTTGGAACAAAGAATAGCGGATCGTAGCCGAAGCCGTTTATTCCGCTGGGTTGGGTCAGTATCTGCCCGTCCCAGGTACCCTGGCACACTAGCGGTGTAGGGTCTTGCCAGTGTCGCATGTACACCAGCACACACACGAAACGAGCGTTACGCTGCTCTTGTGGAACACCCTCCAATTCCCTGAGAAGCCTTGCGTTGTTCTCGCGATCGGCGTGTTCTCCGTTAACTCCTGAAAATCGCGCGGAGTAAATCCCCGGTGCGCCATTTAAAAAACCCACTTCCAGGCCCGAATCATCGGCCAAGGCGGGATGCCCGGTATGTTTGGCGGCAGCCCTGGCCTTTATAATAGCATTCTCGACAAAGCTCAGTCCGTCTTCGGGTACTTCGGGTGTTTGGAATTCCGATTGAAATTTCAATTGCATATTGAGTGGTTTCAGCAGAGCGCTGAACTCGGCAAGCTTGCCAGAATTTCCACTGGCCAAAACAACAATTTGTGGATCCGCTGGATGTGACATTAGTTGATATAAAGTTGATGTTTGAGTTTGAATTTATAACTCTTTGACGCTCCCTCGGGGCGGAAATCAACTTCAAAGAATCGCCATTCCTCATTTATAAATTTGAAGTCGGCGATATAGTAAATGGCATCTCCCTCACGGACTTCTTGAAATTCGAGAAACTGGTTTTGAATCAAGTCCCAGGTCCGGCCCTTTAACAACATGGTCACTGCGTCATTGTTTTCAGTGCTAGTATCAAGCACTGCCAAATTGAGAATTGCTCGTTTTTCCCCTCGAACAATACCATAATTCGCGGCGACTTCAGGTTGTATGAATGTGGTATTGACTACGCTGTAGTGCAACTCGTATTGGTCGAAGGTTTCCGACTGCTCTGCCAGAGCGCCCATTGCGGAGAATAAAAAGACAGTCGCGAGATGAAGCAGGTAGGTCGTGCAGTGCTGGTTTTTATTCATGTTATCGGCTTATACGGTAGATGGCTGTTGATGCGAACAGGTTCGGCCAGGTAGACGCCAATACGGATTTACGCTCATTGTTGCCTACCATTTCCCTCGCAAGTATTTGAATCCCCTTTTCTGCACATAGAGATTCGAAATCCTTAACCGTGCAAAAATGGATATTGGGGGTGTCGTACCAACGATAGGGCATGAATTCAGATTGCGGCATTTTTCCAAGGGTGCCCAGTTGTAATCGGCACAGCCAATGCGCAAAGTTGGGGAATGTTACAACGCACTCTCGACCGATTCGCAACATTTCCTCCAGAACTCTGTCGGGGTGGTGTAGCACCTGCAGGGCGTGAGCCATTACTACCGTGTCATAACTTTGGTCGGGAAAGTTTGCCAGACTCTTATCCATATCCTGTTCAATGATATTGAGCCCGCGTCCAACCGCCTCGGTAATGTTATCTGGATCAATTTCCAATCCAAGACCTTCAACTCGTCGTTCTTTTTGCAATAGCTGCAGAAATTCGCCATCGCCACAACCCAAATCAAGCACTCGCGAGCCCGGGGTAATCCAGCGTTGAATGTGGGTCAGGTCGAGGCGCATCAGAGACTTTCTCCGACGCGCTTCATGTAGGCGCTAAACAGCTCCAGATAGCGAGGTATTGGCATTAGAAATGCGTCGTGACCTTCTTTGGCTTCGATTTCGGCATAACTTACCTGCTGATTCGAGGCGATCAACGCGTCCACTATCTCGCGAGAGCGCTCCGGGGAGAACCGCCAGTCGGTGGAAAACGAAACCACGAGAAAACTGCACTTGGCATTTTTGAAAGCCGTTACCGGGTCATCGTTGTATTCTCGAGCGAGATCGAAGTAGTCCAATGCCCTGGTCATTAAAATATAAGTGTTGGCGTCAAAGTGTTCCGAAAACTGGCTCCCCTGGTGGCGCAAGTAACTTTCCACCTGGAACACGACATCGTCATCAGTTCCGATGTCGAAGGACCCGGTACGCAGCTCTCTGCCAAACTTTGTCGCCATCGCGTGATCTGACAGATAAGTCACATGTCCGACCATGCGAGCCAACCCCAAGCCTTTCGCTGGAACAGCGTCATTGCTGAGGTAGTGTCCCTCATTAAAATCCGGGTCGGAGACAATGGCTTGCCTGGCGATTTCGTTAAAAGCGATATTCTGCGCACTGAGTTTCATTGCCGAGGCGATAACAACGCAGTGTTTTATCCGCTCTGGAAACATCAGTGCCCACCGCATAGCCTGCATGCCTCCAAGACTGCCACCAATTACAGCTGCCCAGCAGCTTATGCCCAGCAAGTCTGCCAGACGCACTTGGCTATTGACCCAGTCGCGGGCGCGCAGCGAGGGAAAGTCAGGCCCCCAGGGTTTTCCGGTTTCGGGATCGATGGAGTTTGGCCCGGTGGAGCCGTGACATCCGCCCAAGTTATTGAGACTGACCACAAAGAAGCGATTGGTATCGATGGGTTTTCCAGGGCCGATGCACTCATCCCACCATCCGGGCTTTTTGTCTTCGAGGGTGTGGTAGCCCGCGGCGTGATGATGGCCGCTGAGTGCATGGCAAATTAACACAGCGTTAGAGCAGTGTGCGTTGAGCTGCCCGTAGGTCTCGTAGACTAAATCGTATTCGGCCAGCTCTCGACCGCAGGCCAGTGCTAGCGGTTGATCAAAGTGCGCAATCTGGGGTGTAACCACCCCCACTGAATTTTCGGCCACAAGACTCATGGTAAATGTTACTCAGAGACCTATAACCAGGCCAAGAGGTAGTTTAACGTTCGCGGCCATATGGCCGAGGGCGATTTTAATGACGTTTATCAGCACAAATACCAGTATCGCTGAAAAGTCGAACCCGCCCATAGGCGGTAGTAATTGCCGAAAAGGTTTTAGTACAGGCTCGGTAATCTGGTGCAATAAGTAGATCGCCGGATTGCTGTTGCCCGGGGCCAGCCAGCTTAGTATGACCATTGCCAGAATTGCAAAAAAGTAAATGTTAACCAGCAGGCCGAGTATGCCTAGAGCCGCCCAAACTATAATGGTTAATGGGTTTGGCAGTGCGAATCCACCCAGAACGATGACTACTACAATCGCAGCAATCTGTAGCAAAAATGCGAGCAGCAATGTCGCTAGATCGATGCCGCCAAAGCCGGGAATAACTCGCCGCAAAGGGACTACCAAAGGGTTGGTGATTTTTACCAGAAATTGGCTGATGGGGTTGTAGAAATCCGCCCTGGCCCACTGCATGAGAAAACGCAGCAGCATAGCGATCATGTACAGACTGAGAAATGTCTGAGTTAAATAAATTGCAATTTCGCTGAGAGCACCCATGTTACTAACCCATCTCCCGTGACATTTCTTTTGCCCGATCTGCACAAGCCACCATGGCTTTTCTCACCACATCTTCAAGGCCGCCTTGCTCAAAACTTGCCACTGCTCTCTCGGTCGTTCCCCCGGGGCTTGTTACTCGGCGCCTTAGTTCCTCGAGATCAATATCGTTTTCCAAAGCCATGCGCGATGCCCCGAGCGCCGTTTGCTTGGCCAACAGGTTAGCGGTGTCTTTTTCCAAACCCAGCTCAATACCCACTTTAATCATGGATTCCAAAAACATGAAGAAGTAGGCCGGGCCACTTCCCGAAAGAGCGGTGATGGCATCCAGTTCTTCTTCGGTGCTTACCCAGGAGTTAACTCCCACGGCACCGAGAATTGAGTCGGCAAACGCTTTTTGCGTATCGCTGACCTGAGCGCTGGCAAACAAGCCGCTGGCGCCGCACCCTAGCAAGGCAGGTGTATTTGGCATGCAGCGAATGACGGGTACCTCTGCGCCTAAACGACGCTGCAAACTTTCTATTGTTACACCGGCGGCGATGGAAATGGCGACCGCTCCCGAGGCTTGAAGAGCGCCAGCAATACTGGTGCAGGCATCTGCCATCACCTGCGGTTTCACCGCAAGAATGACCACCTCCGCGCCTTTTACAGCCTCTTCATTGCTATCTGAAACACTTATCGGAGCAATCGCCTGCAAGTTCTCGAGACTCGGGGGATAGGGGTCCGAGGCGCTAATTTTTGACGCCGGTTGGCCTGCCTCAATCAACCCTCCAAGAATGCTGCTGGCCATATTGCCGGCACCGATGAATGCTATCTGTGGTTTTTCCAAGAGATGTTAGTCCATGCTGTAAAGCGAGCTAAAATAGTGATCGGGCAGTATACACGCCGCTGCGGGCCAAAATCACTTATTCCGCGGCCCAAAAATAGCGGTGCCAATTCTAACCATCGTGGAGCCTTCGGTAATGGCGGCCTCCATATCCTGGGACATGCCCATCGACAGAGTATCCATTTCTGGCACGATGTCTTTGAGATTCTCCATTGCGGTTCGCAACCTGCCGAACTCGCCGCTTTGGTACTCGAAATCGTCCGTCTCGGCGGGAATTGCCATCAGTCCTCGCAAAGTGATTCCCGGGAGTCTGCGCAATTCCTTCGCAAGAAATGGCAGCTCCTCCAGACTGACGCCAGATTTACTGTACTCTCTGGAGATATTCACCTGAATACAGGTTTGCAGAGGCGGCAGATGGGTGGGTCGCTGCTCGCTGAGGCGTCTGGCAACTTTGGCCCGGTCGATACTGTGAACCCAGTCAAAGTTTTCGGCAATGAGTTTGGTTTTGTTCGATTGAATCGGGCCAATAAAATGCCAATTCAATTCCAAATCTGATAATTCCTCAACTTTCTCAAGGGCCTCTTGCAGGTAATTTTCCCCAAAATCGGATAATCCGCATTCGTGGGCCCTTCGAATGGCCTCAGAAGGCCTAGTTTTGCTAACTGCAAGTACTTTAACAGTGGCTTTGTCGCGCTGGCTTTTTTGGGCTGCGAGTCGTACTCTTTCGAGAAGCTTTGCTATATTGTCGCTAATAATTGGTTCGGTCATTGGGGGATTCTAGCCGATTCGCCCCGGAACGTACTAATTGTTCTAGTCGGCAAAAAATAAATAGTGGCACGGCGCGGCACGGCACCCGAGTTGAGGGACTCAGTGGTGCGCGTAAAAGTCGTCGAAAGCCGCAGGTATGGACGTTTAGTAGGGGAACACGATGGATATAACAGAACTTCTGGCGTTTAGCGCGAAGCAGGGAGCGTCCGACTTACACCTCTCCGCCGGCCTTCCACCCATGATCAGAGTCGATGGCGATGTCCGTCGAATTAACTTGCCTCCCATGGAGCATAAGCAAGTACATGAGCTGATCTACGACATCATGAATGACCGACAGCGAAAGGATTTTGAGGAATTCATGGAAACGGATTTCTCCTTCGAGGTTCCCGGGGTTGCGCGTTTCCGCGTTAATGCCTTCAACCATAATCGCGGTGCTGGCGGTGTTTTTCGAACGATTCCTTCAAAAGTGCTGACCATGGAAGATTTGGCAATGGGGCAGGTATTTCGCGATATCTCGCTGATGCCTCGAGGCTTGGTGTTGGTGACTGGACCGACGGGTTCGGGTAAGTCGACTACATTGGCTGCGATGGTCGACTTTATTAATGACAATAAATATGAGCATATCCTCACGGTTGAGGATCCAATCGAATTTGTTCACGAGAGCAAGAAATGCCTGGTGAATCAGCGAGAAGTTCACCGAGACACCCTCGGCTTTTCTGAAGCACTTCGCTCTGCTCTGCGAGAAGACCCCGATATTATTCTGGTGGGCGAAATGCGCGACCTGGAGACAATACGATTGGCACTAACCGCTGCTGAAACCGGCCACCTTGTTTTTGGAACCCTGCACACAACCTCGGCGGCGAAAACCATCGACAGGATCGTGGATGTGTTCCCGGGTGAAGAAAAATCCATGATCCGCTCCATGCTGTCGGAGTCACTGCAGGCGGTAATTTCGCAAACCCTGCTGAAGCGGGCAACAGGTGGCCGAGTGGCTGCACACGAAATTATGCGCGGTACCTCGGCCATTAGAAACCTGATACGCGAAGACAAGGTTGCGCAGATGTATTCTGCGATACAGACAGGCCACGCCCTGGGTATGCAGACGATGGACCAGTGTCTGTCGGCGCTGTTGGATAAACGGATTATTACCAAAGAAGCCGCCAGAGAAAAAGCCAGAATGCCGGAAAACTTCTAGGCTGTTTGAATTGGCGTCGAATCGGGAGAGAACAACACAATGAATATTGATGATTTGCTCGAACGCGTAGTGAAAGATAAAGCTTCTGACGGATTTATTTCAGCCGGAGCCGCACCCAGTATCAAGGTTGATGGCCAGCTCCACCCAATCAATGACAATATCTTATCTGCCGAAGACGCTAAAGAACTGGTACTTTCGGTCATGCGCGAAGATCAGCAGCAGGAATTTCTGCGAGACCGCGAATGTAATTTTGCGATTACCCGGGGTGACCTGGGTCGATTTCGAGTTAGCGCATACGTGCAGCGCGAACAGTGTGGAATGGTTATACGTCGTATTGAATCCACTATTCCAACCATAGAATCACTGGACTTACCGCCTATTATTCGCGATCTGGCTATGACCAAGCGCGGATTGGTTATTTTTGTAGGAGCAACCGGCACCGGTAAATCTACTTCTCTTGCATCTATGCTCGGCTATCGCAACGAAAACAGCAAAGGCCACATAATAACAGTGGAAGATCCGATCGAATTTATTCATCAGAATGCCGGCTGTATTGTCACTCAACGCGAAGTCGGACTGGATACTGATTCATTTGATGTCGCATTGAAAAATACTCTTCGCCAGGCGCCTGACGTCATCATGATTGGCGAGGTTCGTTCAGCGGAGACAATGGCTCAGGCGCTGACGTTTGCCGAAACAGGTCATCTTTGCTTGTGCACTTTGCATGCGAATAACGCCAACCAGGCTCTGGATCGAATTCAGAGTTTTTTCCCACCCAATCAGCAGTCACAAATCTGGATGGATTTATCTCTCAACCTCAGAGCGATGGTGGCGCAGCAGTTGCTACCTAGAAAAGTGGGTAAGGGACGTATTCCTGTGGTTGAAGTGCTGCTCAACACGCCTTTGGTATCAGAGTATATTCGCAAGGGTGAGGTGCACTTAATTAAAGAGGTGATTTCCAAGTCTAACGAGCAGGGTATGCAAACCCTCGATCAGTCTTTGGTTCAGAACTACAAGCTGGGCAATATTAGCTTGGAAGATGCAATACGCCACGCAGATTCATCTAACGACGTGCGCCTCATGATCAAAATGTATGAGAAGAGCAAAACCAGTGGCAACGATGTCGATACAGGCTTGACCTACGATAAGCCCGATAGCGGACGCCACCTCAGAAGACGCTAGAGATAGCCGTTCTGTCTCATCCAGGTCTGCAGGATTAACTCCGCAGCATAGCTATCAATAGGGCTGTCCTTATAGTGGCCTTTGTGTCCCTTATCTCGCTGACTTTGTTTGGCTTCGAAGCTGCTGAGGCGCTCATCGCTCATCTCTACGGTCAGTCCAAGGCGCCCGTGAAGCCTGCGTGCAAATTTGCGCGCTCTCTCGCCCAAAACTCCATCGGAGCCATCCATATTTAGCGGGTCCCCGACTACAATTAATTCTGGCTGCCATTCGCGCACGATTTTTTCCAGTTCCGGCCACTGTGGTATCCCGTCCTTCGCTCGGATGATCGCTAACGGCTGAGTTGTCGATGTTAGACAGTTGCCAACGGCGATTCCTATTTGGCGAAGACCGTAGTCGAACGCAAGTATTGTTTTGATAGCGTGGATCACTGTGTTGGAGTTTTAGGCGTGCCCTGCTTCTGTGGAAATCAGGTTCATATCGATCCCTAATGCCGCGGCCGCAGACCCCAGCCGCTGTTGATAGGGAGTCGAAAATATTATATCCCCATCGGCGGGTAATGTGAGCCAGCTGTTCTCAGCCAACTCAAATTCCAGTTGTCCCGCCGTCCATCCCGCGTAGCCCAGGGCGATGACGTGTTCACTGGGCCCAGTACCGTTGGCGATGGAGCGAAGGATATCTCGAGATGTGGTCAGGGTGATTTCTGGCGTGATGGTTAGGCTCGCCTCCCAGCGGCTTTCGCAGTGCCTGTGCAGAACAAACCCGTGATCAATTTGCACCGGACCTCCCGCCATGACGGGCGTCTCCGAAAAATCTCTTTTGCTATTAATATCCAAATGCTCAAAAACTTCTTCGACCGAAAGTTCAAGCGGTTGGTTGATCACAATTCCCATCGCTCCGCTTTCACCGTGTTCGCAAATATAGGTGATACTTTGAGAGAAAATACCGTCGGTCAAGCTCGGCATAGCCAACAAAAAATGATTTCGAAGACTTGCCGTGCTACTCGATATGATCGGGCGCTGATGAGGTCTGGGCATGGGAGGTATAGCTTCTTGCTCGCTTCGCGGCTGTTATCCTGAGCTTAGTTGATTCTCGAGATATTGCCACGTGCGAATGATTTCCAGTTTGTCAGTCGTCGCTCTTAAATCCGCTGGAAAAGGGGCGAAAGGCGCGGCGAGGCGCACAATTTTCATCGCCGCTTCATCGAGCACGGCGTAGCCTGAAGAGGACAACACCTCGATGTCTTCCAGGCTACCATCCTGCCGCACAATGACTAACAGTCTAAGCTCTCCGTAGATTCCGTAACGCAGCGATGCCTCTGGATAGTACTTATTGCCGACCGCTTCGAGTCGCTGCACCCAACCGTGTAGATAGGCTGCGTCCACAGCTCGTTTCGCCGACACCGAGGTCAGTCGACGAACCCTGGGTATATCGGCGTAGGCTCTACTTTGGTCTTCCAGTGCGGCTTCAAGGCTGGTGACCTCTCGTGCCAAACGATCCACTTCAGGACTGATCCCGGTAGTTTGCCGGGCTTCTTGTGCCTCTTCCGAGAACTCGCTATTCACCTTCGTTTTGGCTAGCGAGGTCGTGGTCAGCAGGGGTTTTGTTGACCCAGATGCCTCTGGAACTGGTGCAGGCTGCTGGGCGAATTCCCTGGCAGAGGGGTCGGGCCTGGGGCTGGGTTTTGGGTTGGACAAATAGTCCTGCGGCGCTTCTTCGCCGCTACCTAGCTGATCAAACTCGGCGATGTGCTCGGCGTCGGTTGGAATTGCGGTACTGGGCTTGGTTGCGAGCGTAACGTTTAATTGCTTACTGTAGTTTTTTGACTGATTTGCCTCAAAGGTCATTCCCAGAATAAGAAACAAATGGAGCACAGCAGCGACGAGCATGGCAAACACCATACGGTCGTTTCGAACGTCTTCAATTTCGCGTTGGTACATGCCCCGGTGACTATTCTTTGTTGCTTATCTCCTGAGCTATACACTCCATCAGATCGCCCGCGATGTCCAGATCGTATGCAGTGTCAATTTCACGAATACAGGTGGGGCTGGTGACGTTTATTTCTGTCAGGTAGTCGCCAATGACGTCCATTCCAACAAATAAAAGGCCCTTTTCTTTCAGCGTGGGGCCGATTTCTCGGGCGATCCACAGGTCTCGTTCTGTCATCGGCTGGGCGCGACCGGTTCCGCCGGCCGCCAGGTTCCCTCTTGTCTCGCCGCTCGATGGCACTCGTGCCAGGCAGTAGGGTATGGGCTCGCCATTGATCAGAAGAATCCGTTTGTCACCCTCCTTGATTTCTGGGAGGTATTTCTGGGCCATGATGGTCTGTTTGCCGAATTCTGTGAGTGTTTCCAGAATGACATTGACATTGGGATCGTCTGGTTTCACCCGAAAAATCGAAGATCCACCCATACCGTCCAAAGGTTTGAAAATCACATCTTGATGTTCCTCATGGAAGGCCTTTAAGCGGCCGGAGTTAGCGCTCACTAATACGGGAGGGCAGCACTGGGGGAACTCTGTTGCAAAGAGTTTTTCGTTGCAGTCCCTGAGACTTTGGCATCGATTGACGATCAGTGTGCCTTGGCGTTCCGCTTGCTCAAGTAAATAAGTGCTGTAAATGTACTCGTTGTCAAAAGGTGGATCGACACGCATCAACACCACATCCAGATCCGCGAGCGGCTGCTCTTTCGCATCGCCGAGGCTGTACCAATGCTCTGGATTTTTGAAAACTTTGAGTGGTGCCATGCTAGCTTTTGCCACGCCCTGATCCATCAACAAGTCGTGTTGTTCCATGTAGTACAGCTGCCAACCGCGATCTGCAGCTGCCCATAACATGGCAAGTGTGCTGTCTTTTTTGTAGTTAAGTTTGGCAATGGGATCCATTACCACACCGATCTTGATAGTCATTATTTGGTCCTGCCGAGTCTGGGGCCTGCTAACTTACGCAAAGCCCGTTTCAGGTGCAAGCGATGAGACAAGAGGAGCGCACTGGGAGAAGAATTATCATAGAATGTCCGGCTTGAAACCCGTGTTGATGAAGGACTGAAAAGCTATGGCCGGACTATATTTTACTCTTGCAATCCTGGCTGCACTGGGCACCTTGACGGCCCTGGTTCAAGGGCGCCGTTTGTATTGGCTGGTACCTGTGTATTTTCTCAGCGCATGGCTGACGGGAGAGCTCGCACTGATTCATCTTGCATTGCAAATTCTACTAACCGCCTTGTTGGGCTTTGGAGGGGGGGTTTCAGATCCGCTGGCACAGACTGGGCTTGGGATATTTGGCCTGTCTTGGCTAGGACTTCTTTATCTGCACATTCAGTCCATGGATACGGCGGGAGTTACTAAAACAGCACTTAACAGAGCACTTGGGGAAGATTACCGCAGCACTATTCCCGCTGACCGGCGCGCGGTGCTGCTTGACTCAATTGATTCTCGTCATTGGCTGAAACCATTTCAGTTTCGTAGAGATGGCGTGAAAACCCACACCAGTATCAGTTACGGTGATGCTGGAACGCGCAACCTGTTGGATATCTATCAGCCAGTCAATCCTCGGCCAGGAGGTAGTCCCGTACTGTTACAAGTTCACGGGGGTGCCTGGATTATTGGTAAGAAAGAGGAGCAGGCTAAGCCTCTTATGTACCACATGGCCCAACGGGGCTGGATCTGTGTAGCCATCAATTATCGTCTCAGCCCGAAGGCGGCCTTTCCCGCGCATATTATTGACGTTAAGAAAGCGATTGCGTGGATCAGAGATAACATCTCGGAGTACGGCGGTGATGCCAACTTTGTCGCCATTACAGGTGGATCTGCAGGGGGTCACTTAAGCTCCCTGGCATCTCTTACTCCAAACCGCGCAGAGTGGCAGCCGGGGTTTGAAGATATCGATACCACGGTGCAGGCCGCAGTGCCTTTTTATGGCGTCTACGATTTCCTCGATCGAGATCAGATTCGCCCAAAAATGTCGATGGCGGGCCTTATAGAAGACAAAGTTCTGCAAGTTTCTCAGGAGGAAAACCTCCAGCTTTGGGAAGATGCGTCGCCTCTGAGTCATGTCAGCGATGAAGCTCCACCTATGTACGTGATTCAGGGGACTCACGATTCTTTGGTTTGGGTTGAAGAGGCGAGGAATTTTGTTGCAGCACTGCAGGAGGTGGCGAGTGAACCAGTCGCCTATGCCGAGTTGCCCGGTGCTCAGCATGCCTTCGAAATATTTCATTCAGTCCGCACTGATCACACCGTGAATTCAGTTGCGGACTTTCTCGAGTGGAGCCACGCGCGCTGGCATGAGAATCAAGCCTGAGGATTTTCCATTTAGGTACCGGTCGCGTTGTTTTACTAGTACTCCAGCGGCATGTCACCCCAGCGCGATTGAAGTATTGCTATAGCGGCCAGCGGTGCTGTCTCGGTTCTGAGTACTCGCGGACCAAGGGTTAGCGCCTCGAACCCCGTATCGACTGCAACGGCAATTTCCCGATCACTGAGGCCGCCTTCCGGACCCACAAGTATCGCCGCGCTTGTGGGCTGTTGCGCCTGTTTGTTCGCAGCATCATCGCGATGGTGAAGAACAAATTTTCGCTGTGCATCCACGCTCTGAAGCCAATCGTTAACATCGACCAGACGGTTTAGTGAAGGTAGGCGATTGCGACCGCACTGCTCGCAGGCGCTGATAATCACTTGATGCCAATGGCGGTTTTTTTTCTCTGCCCGTTCACCTTTAAGTTTTACCTCAGTGCGTTCAGTCATCAATGGTGTAATGCTGGCCACGCCCAACTCAGTGGCTTTTTGAATAACCCAGTCCATTCGATCACCCCGCGATATAGCGATTCCCAACTCCAGTAGCAGAGGTGATTCCGATTCTTGGTGATTGTGTTCTTGGATTTGTAGCTCAACGCATTTTTTTCCCAGCGATGTAATGGAGCTTGTGTATTCGCCCCCTTCGCCATTGAATAGAATCACAGCGTCCCCGACGCGCATTCTTAGCGCCTTAGCTATATGTGCACTGGGACCTGATTCGAGTTGAACCGTTGAGTTGGCCAGCAGGTGTTGCGCTGTATAAATTCTGGGAATACGCATGCTGATTTACCAATGTTTCTTGCTGGCGTTTCCTACAAGTCCAAATTGTTGAAGATCTCGCGAGTCGGTTCCACCTGGTTCATGGTGTAAAAGTGTATTCCGGGAGATCCGTTTTCCAATAGAGTTTGGCACAGCTGAGTGACCACTTCGATTCCAAATTTTCGAATACTGTCCTGGTCATCGCCGTAATCTTCAATCTGTTTGCAAATCCAGCGCGGTATTTCAGCTCCACAACTTTTTGAGAAGCGCGCCAGGTTGGTGAAATTAGTGATGGGCATAATGCCTGCGTAAATAGGCTTATCGATTCCCATAGTAGAGCACTGGTCTAAAAAGTAGAAATAAGATTCCACATTGTAAAAATACTGAGTAATTGCGCTGTCCGCGCCGGCATCGAATTTGGCTTTCAAAAACTTGAGGTCGTCGGCGTAGCCAGTCGCCTGGGGATGAATCTCAGGATAGGCAGCTACTTCAATTTGAAAATGATCACCGGTGCGCTTGCGCACAAACTCCACCAACTGATTGGCATACACCAGCTGACTGGCACCTCCCATGCCCGAAGGTATATCTCCGCGCAACGCAACCAACCGGGAAATTTTTCTTTCCCGATAGGTATCCAGTAGCTCTCCAATGGCATCTTCGCTGTCTCCACCAAAACTCAAGTGCGGGGCAGCGATACTACCAGCACTGGTAAGGTCGGACACAATACCTAAAGTATTTTCTCGTGTGGAACCTCCGGCACCGTAAGTCACAGAGAAAAACTCTGGGTTAAGTGCGTTCAGCGCCGGCGTCGTTTCAGTGAGGAGTTTCTCCCGCCCGGCATCGGTCTTGGGCGGGAAATACTCGAAACTGATTCTTGCTTTTGTTGCCATTTTTTACAGCCTAGTACTTGTAGCTATCGAGTTTGAATGGGCCATCGACGTTGACGTTAATGTACTCCGCCTGCTCGTTGGTAAGCTGGGTCAGCACACCGTTAAAACCGGCAACCATGTGCGCAGCCACTTCCTCGTCTAGCTTCTTGGGCAATACTTCCAGCGATAATGCAGCCGGCTTCATATTGTCTTCAAGGTTGGCGAACTTGCGCTCGTAGAGATAGATCTGGGCGAGAACCTGGTTGGCGAAAGAGCCGTCCATGATGCGCGAGGGATGTCCCGTTGCATTGCCCAAGTTCACCAGACGACCCTCAGAAAGCAGGATCAAGTGATCGTTGTTGGCGCGATCGCGATAGACCGTGTGAACCTGAGGCTTCACTTCTTCCCACTCCCAGTTCTCCCGCATAAAAGCGGTATCGATTTCATTGTCAAAGTGACCAATGTTGCATACGACTGCGCCGTTTTTGAGAGCCTTGAGCATATTGGCATTGCAAACGTTGTAGTTACCGGTAGTTGTCACAAGCAGATCAGTCGTACTCAACAGGCCTGTGTTGATGCACGACTCGGTACCATCGTTTACGCCATTGTTGAAAGGTGACACGACTTCGAAGCCATCCATGCACGCTTGCATGGCACAGATTGGATCGATTTCCGCAATTTTTACAATCATGCCTTCCTGGTTTAACGATTGAGCGGACCCCTTGCCGACGTCTCCATAACCGATGATGAGCGCTTTTTTACCAGACAACAGATGGTCCGTACCGCGCTTGATGGCGTCGTTCAGGCTGTGACGACAGCCGTATTTGTTGTCGTTCTTGGACTTGGTAACAGAGTCATTTACGTTGATTGCAGGAACTTTCAAAGTGCCCGCTTCCAACATTTCCTGAAGTCGGTGTACACCGGTTGTTGTTTCTTCGGTAATGCCGTGGACGTTGTCGAGCACCTGGGGATATTTCTGGTGCAGCATCAGCGTCAAGTCACCGCCGTCGTCTAATACCATGTTGGCGTCCCAGGGTTGTCCATCTTTCAGGATGGTTTGCTCCAGGCACCATTCGTATTCCTCTTCGGTTTCTCCTTTCCAGGCAAAAACGGGAACGCCCGCTGCTGCCACAGCGGCCGCGGCGTGATCTTGAGTCGAGAATATGTTGCACGATGACCAGCGCACTTCGGCGCCCAATTCAACCAGGGTTTCAATTAACACCCCTGTCTGGATAGTCATATGGATGCAGCCGAGAATTTTTGCTCCGGCCAGGGGCTTGCTGGCGCTGTATTTAGCGCGCATCGCCATTAGGGCTGGCATTTCACTTTCAGCGATATCCAGTTCGCGGCGACCCCACTCAGACAGACTAATGTCGGCGACTTTGAAGTCTTCTTTGCTTGCTAGTTTTTCTGCTGTGCTCATTTTGTTTTCCTTGGGACTCGATCGTCCGATTGTTTGTTAAATTTCGTGTCTACAATGCGCATGCTGGCATTAGTGAGACGTTGATTTTTTAAGTCGTATGTTTGCCTATTACTACAACGCAGCCTTTAACAGATCGGCCTTGTCGGTGTTCTCCCAGGTGAAATCTGCATCTTCGCGGCCAAAATGTCCGTAGGCCGCAGTCTTACGATAGATAGGTCGCTTGAGATCCAGCATTGCCACCAGTCCTTTGGGTCGCAGCTCAAAGTGCTCCCGTACCAGTTCAGATATGAGTTCGTCTGAAACTTTGCCGGTGCCAAATGTCTGCACCGAAATGGAAGTGGGCTCGGCGACACCAATAGCGTAGGAAATTTGAATTTCGCAGCGATCGGCCAGACCTGCAGCAACGATGTTTTTTGCAACATAACGGCCAGCGTAAGCGGCAGAGCGGTCGACCTTGGAAGGGTCTTTGCCCGAGAATGCGCCGCCGCCGTGTCTGGCCATGCCTCCGTAGGTGTCGACGATAATTTTCCGTCCCGTCAAACCACAGTCGCCTACTGGCCCGCCGATGATGAACTGGCCGGTTGGGTTGATGTGGTACAGCGTGTCTGCGTGCAACCATTCCTGGGGAAGCACTTCCTTAACAAGCAGTTCCATTATCGCTTCGTGGATATCGGCCTGGCTGATATCTGGATCGTGCTGGGTAGATAAAACCACGGCATCAATGGCGACAGGTTTACCGCTTTCATAGCGCAGTGTCACCTGGCTTTTTGCGTCCGGGCGCAACCATGGCAGGGTGCCGTTTTTGCGAAGTTCCGCCTGACGTTCCACCATTCTATGAGAGTAGTAGATAGGTGCCGGCATCAACACATCGGTTTCGTTGGTCGCGTATCCAAACATCAAGCCCTGGTCGCCGGCACCCTGTTCCTTGTCATCGCCTTCATCAACGCCCATGGCGATATCATGAGATTGTTTGCCGATGGCGTTTAGTACCGCACAAGATGCGCCATCAAAACCCACATCGGAATTGTCGTAGCCAATATCGAGTACCACTTTTCGGACAACGTCCTCAAGATCTACGTAGGTAGACGTGGTCACTTCTCCAGCGATAACGACCATACCGGTTTTCACCATAGTCTCTACGGCTACCCGGGCGTTTTTGTCGTCGGTAAGAATGGCATCCAAAATGGCGTCAGATATCTGATCGGCCATTTTGTCCGGGTGTCCTTCGGAAACCGACTCCGAGGTAAAAACTGAATATTCGCTCATGCTATTGCATCCTTCTACTTGTGATTATTGAGGCTTGCCAAAGAGGCGCACCTGTATCTGAAATCCGTTGCGTTGCGCCAGATAAACGCTGGCGATGTCTGTTAGTCCGGCCTGGATAGCCCAACGAGTTAAATCTTCTGGCTCAAAACCCAGCCATAGATCGCCACAGTTTTCCCGAGCCCAAGCCTGATCGTGGCTGCAAAGATCGGTGACTATCACGACGCCAGCGGGCCCCAGTAGGCCGGCTACGTCATTGAATATTTCTGCGGGTGATGGCGTGTGGTGCAAGACCATATTGATGACAATGCAATCGGCAAGGAGATTCTTTAAACCTCTGCTGCTGGTATCGCCATGAATAAAGCCTATGTTTTTCAGCTTCTTCTCCTGGGCAAACTTGCGCGCCTTTTCCAGCATTTCTGCGGAGTTGTCCAAGGCGACTACGCGCTCAAAGCGCGGACTGAGTTGCTCCAAAAAAGCACCATCTCCGGGTCCGATTTCCAGCGCGAGGTCTTTGTGTTGGGGAAGCGCATCACGCATGAACTGACTTACGGTCTCGCCATACTGCTCATAGTTGGCGATTAAATCTTGTTGTTGCCGAAACTTATGCGCATTGCCCGCGAAAAAGTTGCGAGAATTTTCTTCGCGCTGACGATACAAACAGGCCATCTGAGTACTGACGGCCGGAGGCAACTCAATCTCATCCACTGTGGCGAGGAGTTCGCTATGAATACTTTTCAGGTCATTGTCTTGCACCGGTGCTCCGCGCCGATAAAAGATGGAATTACCTTCGCGGCGTGTGGCTACGAGTCCCGCGCCCGACAGTACTTTTAAATGATGGCTCATGGCAGGTTGGCGCATATCAAACAAACTGCACAATTCCGACACCCCGAAAGACTCGTTGCGCAGGACTCGCAATATTTGCAGGCGCAGTTGATCTCCACTGGCTTTGAAAAAGCTGGTTAACTCACCCAACCGGTCCTCAGAAGAGGCGATACCGGGAGCTAGAGCGGGGGATTGTTTGGCGGCCTGTTGTTGCATAGGAGGGGGAGTCTAGCAGTCACTGCAATCTATATCAAAAAATATTGATATAGAATGTGATTTATTACACATTTGCCAAATCGTGTCTGCAGCCATCTCAATCTTCGAAAGAGTTGGTTCCCTGTCGCGACGCTGATATTAATTGTCTCCAATTAAGCAAAAACAGGGTCTATTTGTTTGCTGTAACACGCTTGTTACGCGAAAATAGCGGCCGATCTGACCTACCCCCACTTTCCTGGAGAACTTGATGTCGTCCCGCGCCCAACTTGCCAATGCGATCCGTGCCCTGAGCATGGATGCCGTCCAACAAGCCAATAGCGGCCACCCCGGTGCGCCGATGGGAATGGCGGATATCGCTGAAGTGCTGTGGAATGATTTTATGCAACACAACCCGGCAAATCCGAACTGGGCTAATCGCGATCGATTCGTGCTGTCCAATGGTCACGGGTCCATGCTCATATACTCTTTATTGCATCTCACCGGCTATGAATTGCCGATGGAAGAGCTGAAGAATTTTCGCCAATTGCACAGCAAAACGCCGGGCCACCCTGAGTATGGATATGCACCGGGGGTAGAGACGACCACTGGACCACTGGGTCAGGGCATCACTAATGGAATCGGCATGGCTCTGGCTGAAAAAATACTAAGCGCCCAGTTTAACGAGCCAGGACACGAAGTGATCGATCACTTCACTTATGTTTTTCTCGGCGATGGTTGTCTCATGGAGGGTATCTCACACGAGTCCTGCTCTCTGGCAGGAACACTGGGCTTGGGCAAACTGATTGCATTTTACGATGACAACGGCATCTCTATTGATGGCGAAGTTGAGGGTTGGTTTACCGACGACACACCGGCACGATTTGAAGCCTATGGCTGGCATGTCATTCCTGTTGTAGACGGCCACGATAGCGAAGCGATCACGGCGGCAATCGAAAGCGCACGCGCTGAAACGGCCAAGCCCACCATGATTTGCTGCCAGACCATTATCGGCAAAGGTGCTCCGAACAAACAGGGTTCCGAGTCCTGTCATGGATCGCCCTTGGGAGTGGATGAGATTGCCGGAACCCGTGAAGCTTTGGGCTGGTCGCACGGCCCTTTTGAAATCCCCGAGGAAATTTACGGCGGCTGGAGTGCGCTGGAAAGAGGTGCTTCGGCGGAAAATGCGTGGGATCAAAGGATGGCAGCTTATGCGCAAGCTCATCCACAGCGCGCCCAAGAGCTAAGCCGGAGATTGGCGGGAGAATTACCGGCGGATTTCAGTGAGCAAGCAGCGGCTTATATCGCCCAGTGCCAGCGAGAGGGCGCAACTATTGCCTCCAGAAAAGCCTCGCAAAATTGTCTTAATGCCTTCGGACCCGCGCTTCCAGAACTGCTCGGCGGTTCGGCGGATTTGGCGGGTTCCAACCTGACAATCTGGAGTGGCTCCGATGGAATCACTGCCGATAATGCCAGTGGCAATTATATCTATTACGGCGTGCGCGAATTTGGGATGTCCGCGATGATGAACGGCATCGCCCTGCACGGTGGTTTTGTAAACTACGGCGCCACTTTCCTCATGTTCATGGAATACGCGCGCAATGCCGTGCGTATGGCTGCCATCATGGGGCAGCAATCGATTTTCGTTTACACCCATGACTCCATTGGCCTGGGCGAGGATGGGCCAACTCATCAACCCGTCGAGCAATTGACCGCTTTGCGGGCAACACCCAACCTGGAGACTTGGCGTCCCTGCGACACGGTAGAGTCAGCGGTGTGTTGGAAGTCTGCTATCGAACGCCGGGAGGGGCCCTCAGCGCTGATTTTTTCACGCCAGAATTTGCCCCATCAAGACCGCGACAATGAACAACTCGGCGACGTGGAAAAAGGTGGCTATGTGCTTCGCGATTGTGAGGGTACACCCGATGCTGTTCTGATAGCGACCGGCTCAGAGATCGGACTGGCAATGGCAGCTGCTGAACAGTTGTCCTCCTCAGGCAAGTCGATCCGAGTTGTTTCCATGCCCTGTGCGGAACGATTCGAAAAGCAGGATGCGCTTTACCGCGAAGCCGTATTGCCCAGTGATGTTCTGGCGCGAGTGGCCATCGAGGCCGCCCACGCAGATTATTGGTACAAGTACGTTGGCTTGGATGGGCGGGTTGTGGGTATGACCACGTTTGGCGAGTCGGCACCTGCCGGCGATCTAATGCAGCACTTTGGTTTTACGGTTGAGAATGTGGTCTCCACTGTGCAGGACATTCTGCTTTAGAGGCAGTTTTCTTGTTGCGACTTGCTATTAATGGCTATGGAAGAATCGGCCGCTGTGTGCTGAGGGCGCTTCACGAAAGCTCTCTGCGCGATCAGCTTAAAGTGGTTGCGATCAACGAGCTGGCTGACGCTCGCACTGTGCTGCACTTGAGTAAATACGACTCTACGCATGGCCGTTTTCCCGGTCAGGTCGACTCTTCAGACGGACAATTGCTGATCGATGGTGAGGCGATTGCGTTGCTGCGCCAAGCGAGCATTGCCAATTTGCCCTGGAAAGAACTGGGTGTGGATATGGTGCTTGAATGTACCGGTGCTTTTTCAGATCGAAAAACCGCAGAACAGCACAGAGACCAGGGCGCAGCCAAGGTTTTGTTCTCCCAGCCTGCGCAGTCTGATGTTGACGCGACTGTGGTGTTTGGTGTGAATCACCATGATTTGTCCGCCGAGCATCAAATTGTTTCTAACGCGTCCTGTACCACCAATGGAATCGTACCGGTGATCAGAGCCCTGAATGATAGCGTGGGTATTGCCAGTGGCACGATCACTACGATTCACTCTGCGATGAATGATCAGCCGGTAGCCGATGCCTATCACAACACTGACCTACGCAAGACGCGCGCTGCTTCGCAGTCCATCATTCCCGTAGATACGGCACTGGCAAAAGGTATAGAAAGAATTCTTCCGGAATTGTCCGGGCGATTTACCGCTCAGGCATTACGGGTTCCTACCCTCAATGTCTCGGCGATGGATTTGACGGTGCAAGTCTCTAAGGACACGACTGTAGACAAGATCAACGCGGTACTCAAAGCGGCTTCGGCTGAGCAGTTTTGCCGTGTACTGGGTTACACCGACGAGCCCCTTGCGTCCTGCGATTTTAATCACGATTCCCGTTCCAGCATCGTCGATGCCAGTCAAACTCGAGTGAGCGGCGACCGCTTGGTCAAAGTGCTCACCTGGTTCGATAACGAATGGGGCTATGCTAATCGAATGTTGGATGTGGCCCGTCACTGGGGCTATCTTTAGTGGACATGTTCGCGGTGAGCCACCAGTGCGTACGAAGGAGATGACAAAATGGCTTTGATGGTTGAATTGATGACTGACCAAGATTTGGCGCACAAGCGGGTGCTGATCCGAGAGGATCTCAATGTGCCCATTAAGGATGGCTCCGTGTCCAGCGATGCTCGCATTAGAGCGGCATTGCCAACGATCATTGCAGCCCTGGAGGCGGATGCGAAAGTGATTCTCATGTCGCACTTGGGCAGACCGACCGAGGGTCAATTTGAAGAGCAATATTCAATGCGGCCTGTAGCGGAGCATCTGAGTGAGCTTTTGGGACGGTCCGTGGAGTTGATATCTGATTGGCGAACTGGGGTAGATCTCCCTTCGGGAAGCGTGGCGCTGCTAGAAAATGTAAGGTTCAATCCCGGCGAAAAGGCCGACGATGACGAATTGGCCAAAGCCTATGCCAGCTTGTGTGATGTGTTTGTGATGGATGCTTTTGGCACTGCGCATCGCGCGCAAGCGTCTACTCATGGAGTTGCCAAGTATGCGCCGAAGGCTTGCGCTGGGCCCTTGCTTGCGGGGGAGTTGGAGGCTTTAGAGTTAGCACTAACTAACCCCAAAAGACCTATGGTGGCTATTGTAGGGGGATCAAAAGTCTCCACCAAGCTCACCGTGCTGGAGACATTATCTGACAGAGTTGATCAGCTTATCGTCGGCGGTGGCATCGCCAATACCTTTCTGGCTGCCAGTGGTAAGCCAGTCGGTAAATCCTTGTGCGAGCACGATTTGATTCCCGCAGCGCAAGCCCTGATGGCAAAAACCCACATCCCTCTGCCCAGCGATGTTATTACCGGTAAAGCGTTTTCTGAGCAGGCCTCGGCGTCTTTAAAATCCTCCGAGGATGTCGAAGACGACGACATGATTTTTGATATTGGGCCCGAGTCATCTGCGCAGGTCTCCAAGGTGCTTGACCAAGCTGGCACTATTTTGTGGAATGGCCCCGTAGGCGTATTTGAATTTGACCAATTTGCTGGGGGCACCGAGGCTCTATCCAGGGCGATTGCAGACAGCGATGCCTTCTCTTTAGCGGGTGGGGGTGACACACTGGCGGCCATCGACAAATACGGTATTGCAGATGATGTCTCCTATATCTCCACCGGCGGCGGTGCTTTTCTGGAGTATGTTGAGGGCAAAAAGCTACCGGCTGTGGCCATGCTCGAGGAGCGAGCCAAGGCCTCCTAGAATCGGCAACTAGAACCACAAAACCATACAGCAATATTGTACGATTTCATTTTGTAAGTTAAGAACGACAGTTGATATAGAGGAAGTATCTCAATGGCTTTAATCAGTTTGCGGCAATTACTGGATCATGCAGCGGAGCATAGTTACGGTGTGCCCGCTTTTAATGTGAACAATCTAGAACAGACCAGAGCCATCATGGAAGCGGCGGATGAAACTAATTCTCCAGTGATTATGCAGGCCAGTGCAGGGGCTCGAAAATACGCCGGTGCACCCTTTTTGCGGCATATGATGGCGGCCGCGATAGAGGAGTTTCCCCATATTCCGGTGGTCATTCACCAAGATCATGGTGTGTCTCCAGCAATATGCCAGCGGTCGATACAACTGGGTTTTAGCTCAATTATGATGGATGGCTCTCTTGGCGAAGATGGCAAGACACCAATGGACTATGACTACAATGTCGATGTGACTCGCAGAGCAGTCGAGATGGCGCATGCTTGCGGAGTGTCTGTAGAGGGAGAATTGGGTTGCCTGGGTTCCTTGGAAACCGGAGAAGCGGGCGAGGAAGACGGTGTAGGTGCAGCGGGAGTCCTCACCCACGAGCAAATGTTGACCGACCCTGATGAGGCCGCAGAGTTTGTCGCAGCCACGGATGTTGATGCCCTCGCGATCGCCTGCGGGACCAGCCACGGAGCCTACAAGTTCTCTCGTCCACCTACGGGTGACATATTGGCAATCGATCGCATCAAAGCGATTCATGAGCGCATTCCGGGAACCCATCTGGTCATGCATGGCTCCTCTTCAGTACCCCAGGAGTGGTTAGCCGTGATCAATGAATTCGGCGGCGATATTCCCGAAACCTACGGTGTACCCGTTGAGCAGATTCAAGAGGGCATACGCCACGGAGTAAGAAAAATTAATATCGATACGGATTTGCGCTTGTCCTCCACCGGCGCAGTTCGTCGCTTCCTGGCTGAAAACCCCTCGGAATTTGACCCCCGAAAGTTTTTGACCGTCACCATCAGTGCGATGAAGGATATATGCTTGGCTCGCTACGAATCATTTGGTACGGCTGGAAATGCCGACAAGATAAAGGTGATGTCGCTAGATGCGATGCAAATGGCCTATGACCGCGGCGATTTGAAGCAGCGGGTGAACTGATCGATCCTAGCGGGACAGAGGCGATAGCGGATTTCGAATCATTCGAAGAACTGCGTGGCGCACTCCCCCCTGTTGAACAGGCGGTCCGCCCCGGTGGCAAGCTCAAGGAATTTTGCCAGTTTTACAGCATCGACTTTGAGCAGAGTCTAGAGGGTGTCGAGCATTTAATAGGTACTGTGAGCTCGGGAGGCTTCCAACTCGTTGTTCATCAGTGGGTGCAAACGTCGGCGACTAGCAACCTATTGGTGGTGCATGGATTTCTCGATCATACGGGCTTGTTTTCCCATCTGATTGATTACGGTCTCCAACATAACTGCAACGTTGTGTGTTTTGATCTCCCCGGGCACGGCTTATCCAGTGGTGAAGCCACGTCCATTGATGATTTCGGACAGTACAGCCAGGCTATCGCTGACGTTCTCGCCGCGCTCGAGCTAGCTGACTTGCCCTGGTGGGCGATGGCTCAGAGCACCGGTTGTGCGGCCCTGATCGATTTTGCACCTAAACACCCCTGGCCGTTCGTCGCCACTGTTTTGCTGGCCCCTCTCATCCGGCCCGCCGCCTGGAATCGTATGCGGGTGTCCTATGCACTTTTGAATCGATTCATTAAAACGGTAAAACGAACCTTCGTGGTGAATTCCGGCGACGCTGAATTCCTGGCATTCTTACAATCAGATCCACTGCAAAGTCATCGGATTTCCATCAAATGGGTTGGGGCCTTGCGTCTTTGGCTCGCCGATCTGGTGTTCTCCGATCTTGGAGTAGGGCCTGCCTTGGTGGTACAGGGGGATGCCGACGGCACCGTCGATTGGCGATACAACATGCAGCACATCACCACCTTGTTCCCCCATAGCCAAATTGAATACCTGGATGGAGCGGGGCATCAGTTGGCGAACGAAACTTTGGAATGTCGGAGCCAATACCTTGCCAAAGTGGGCTCTTATGTCGGTTTGGCCTAGGGAATGTTACCAAACTGTCGTCCTGAACCTCGAAAACGCAGCTTCACAACGGTAGCTTCGAGAAGTTCCTCTCCAATTATGTAAATAAGTCACAAATTTTGCCCTCTGCTTGAGGTTGCTGCCCCGCAATTCGTCTCACCTGTGTGTTGGGCGGCACCTGCCGTTCTCCTAACAAGAATGCTTACATATACAGGGGTATATTTATGTCAATTCCAAGCAAGAAAACAAAGCTTAGCGTTGCGCTTAAGCTAGGTCTGGGTCTGGCGACTGCCACTACCCTGGCTGGGCCTGGTGCGGTCTTCGCTCAGGATGAAGAACGATTAGTAGAAGAGGTTGTTATTACCGGTTCGCGTATCAAGCGTGCTGACAGTGACAGCATCAGTCCAATAACGACACTTACCAGTGAAGATTTGAGCGTTTCCGGCAACTTGACCTTGGAGAACTTTGTTCAGGATCTGCCTTCAGTTAACGGCGGTGATTTCGGCGCCGGAGTCAATAACGGTAACCCTGGCGTTGCCACGGTATCCCTGCGTGGTTTGGGTCCCAACCGCACACTGGTTTTGGTGAACGGTAAGCGATTCGCCTCTGCGGGTGTGGATGGTTATGTTGACCTCAACAGTATTCCGACAAGCATTGTAGAGCGTATAGAAGTCCTTCGAGATGGTGCATCCACTGTTTACGGTACCGATGCTGTTGCCGGTGTTGTTAACATCATTACGAAAAAGAATTTTGAAGGCGTAGAATTTGATTACGGCTACGATGTAACCGATGAAGATGATGGCGATATGCACAACTTCTCGGTTACCTTCGGCAACACCTTTGAGCGTGGCAACTTCGTATTTGCCGCTCAGGTAAACAAACGCGATGAAATTCGTCAGGGCGACAGAAGCTTTTCTGCATGTCCGTTCTTTGACGACGGTGTTCGCACTATTTGTGGCGGTAGCCCGACCACAACGCCGGCACAGTTTACGCCTCTGGGTGTGGATTCGGACATCGGCGGGCAGGTTCTCGACGCTGATGGCGTCACGACTCGCGATTTTGATGCGGCTCGGGATGCATTTAACTTTGCGGCTTTAAGCTACCTGACCACACCAAGCGATACTTATAACGCCTACGCGGCTGTCAACTATGAGTTGATCGAAGAAAGTGCGTTCGGTTCTATTGGTTCTTCTTTAGAGATGAATTACTCGAATCGTACTTCTGATCAGTTGTTGGCCCCCGTAGGTACCTTTGGTGGATGGATCACCTCCGCTTCCCACCCTGACAACCCTTTCGGTAACATTCTATGTGGCGCGAACCCTGATTGTACTGAACCTCAGGATGTTGCCACATCAAGACGACTCACCGAATCCGGTGGTCGATTGTTCACTCAAGAAGTTGATACCTGGCGCGTATCGCTCGGATTTGACGGCGAGTTTAACAATGGCTGGACCTGGGATGCCAACTACACGATTGCGAAGTGGCTCGATAGTCAACGCGACGAAGGTCGTCCAAACCGCCCCAATATTGAAGCGATGATGGATCCTGATTTGTGTGCGGCTGCGGGTGATTGCCCTGGAGTCTACAACCCCTTTATCAGCAACAGCATGACACCGGAACAGGTCGCTTATGGCTTCGTAGGTGTGAATACGAAGGATGAGTCCAAACTGAATATTTTCCAGTTTAACTTGTCGGGCGGAACTGGCCTCGAATTACCTGGTGGTGAGGTGCGATGGGCTGTGGGTTATGAAAATCGTCGCGAGTCTGCATCATCTAGTCCTGATGGCGGTGCCGCAATTGGAGCCATTGCCTTTACCCCAGGCAATGTAACCGGTGGTAAGTTCGAAGTTGACGAGTACTATGGAGAGCTTGTTTTCCCAATCCTGCAAGGTGCACCTCTGGCGGAAGTGCTGGCGGTTGAAGCTTCCTACCGTGTATCCGATGTGGATTTCGTCAGTGGCAGCGACAGCATCTACAAAGTGGCTCTCGAGTGGGCTCCGGTTGAAGATGTTCGTTTCCGTGCTACCTTTGCAGAAGGCTTCCGAGCTCCCAACATCAGTGAGTTGTTCCTCGGTCAGCAGCAATCAGCTGAGGCCTATACCGACCCATGTCGCAACTATGGTTCCAGCGGTACCAGCGCAAACACGGTAGCGAACTGCCAGGCCGATGGCTTGGCACCGGATTTCAATATCGCAACATTCCAGGCAACCACCTTACAGGGCGGCAACCCGGATCTTGAGCCAGAGACTTCTGAGTCCTTCACGGTTGGACTTGTGTTCACGCCTAGCTTTATTGAAAACCTGACGTTCTCACTCGATTACTTCGATATTGAAATTGAAAACGCCGTGGGTACTGCGCCAACTTCAGAGGTCATTTCCTCATGCTACGCCAGCGCAGGATTTTCTGACCCACTGTGTGCTTTGATTGTTGGACCCGCGACTCCTGGAGTTGATGAGACGCCGTCTCCCGCCGCTCCTGGCCGCAGAAACAGCAACCAGCAAATCTCGGGTGTATTGCAGACTGAAGCCAACTTGGCGACCTACAATACCAGTGGTTACGATTTCCAGATCAACTACGGTATCTCAACTCGATTCGGTATGTTGGATCTGGTGGCCTCTGGCACGTACCTGGAAGAGTACGATTATCTTCCCTTTGCCGGTGGTGAGACTGTTGAGCTTGCAGGTTTCTTCGGTGGTGATCCCGCCTTTGGTAACCCGGCTGCGTTTGCCGATTGGCAGACCAACTACAGTGCCACTTTGACTCAGGATAACTGGGGCGCAAACATTTCAGCCAGATACATGGCTTCAACCGAGGATATCGACGCGGCACCAGGAAACCTGGAGAACACTGCCGACGATATCACCTACTGGGATGCGCAAGGTTATTACAAGTGGAACAATATGACTTTCACTGTTGGTGTACGTAACCTGACTGATGAAGAGCCTCCTTATGTCACCGCTTACGATGACATGAACACGCTTCAATTCAGCTATGACACTCAAGGTCGTTACTACTACGCGCGAGCTAAAGTAACTTTCTAAGCTAATCTCAGGCAGTCGATTATGGCTGCCTGCTCTATTAGCTAGAGTTCGCAAAAACAAACCCCCAAGAGATTCTCTTGGGGGTTTTTTTATGCGGTCAATTTATTGAAATGGACTGGTAAGTATCGAGTTTGCAGAGGAATCGCTTACTGCCCTCGCGTGAGTAACTCATATTTGTGATTGTATTTTTCTCGATCGACCTCCGCGATCGCATACTGTGCCGCTTTTTGAAAGCTCTCCCTTGCCAGCCCTAGTTTGCCAGTATGCAATTGAGACAGCGCCAATAGCTGATAGAAACGATGGTCATCTTTTCTAAGGCGTATTGCCTTTCTTAATATCCGAGTTGATTTAGTATAGTCCTTGAGCTTGAAGGCTTGCTCAGCTTGCTTGTATTGATAGTAGGGGTTTTTACTGTGATAGGTTTTAACCTCGTTAACATAGTATTCAAATGCTTCCATCTTGTTCTGGTCTCGATAAAGCCGTGCCAGATTGTTCAGGGCGGCCGGCTCCGATGTTAAGTCTACTGCCTTCAGGAAAGAGTGTTCCGCATAGTCCTCATATCCTGCGCGTCGGTACAGCGTGCCCAGGTTGGTCCAGAAGTAACCCGTTTTCGGATCGATTTCGATTGCGCGTTTAAAATGCAAAAATGCCGTCGCATACTCGCCGGTTCCAAGCGAATGTACCCCCATATTGTTATGGAATTGGGCTTCCGCGTGCTCGTCAGAAACCTGCCACATGTGATATTGGGTGCTAAAACTGCGCACATCAAAATCGACTGCTTTTTTCCCCAAAGGTGACATGTCGACCACCGCATTGATGTGGAGGTTAAAAATATAAGTACCCTCGGCTTCATCCCAAGTAGGTGGAATGTCAACGCGTTGGTAGTGAGCCTCCAGGCCCGCCTCTCTGGCCAGTGCAATGAACAAATTGGTAAAGGAAAGACAGTTCCCTTCTTTCGCATTAAATACATCTGCGGCTGAGTAGGTTTTGACAAGATTGTACTGAAGGGTGGTGGGGCCTTCGTGCAAGATCGCCTTTAGGATAGCGCGGATTTTTTGTTCGTCGGTTTTTGCAAAAGCTGTTTTTTCATGCGCGAAGGTTCGCATTTCTTCGGTCAGCGTGATCAACTGCGGGTCGTCCAGTTGAGGTACTTTGTTATCTGGAAAAAACAAATGTCCCGACAACAGCGAGTAGCTATCAATTTTTGCGCCTTGATGAGGCGGATGGTTGGCGCATGATGTGATCACTGCGCTGAGAATCAGCACAAGCAATCGCGGTCTTATACTTTGCTGAAACCAGTAAGGTTTGGGCATCAAGTGCACGAGATGTTCTCCGCTGTTTGCATGAGGTTCTTGCGTCAGTCCTTCATAGCTCTATCCTGATAGTAAGCGCTGTTGAATAAATGTCAAAGTTGAGCGATGGGAAGAAGATTTACAGCCCGCGCGTTAAAGCAGAATCGCTTGAACGGCATATTTGCCTATGCCAAACTATTGATTGAATTTTGTTCTTTCCTAAGTGGGGATCACACCATCAAAAGTTTAATTTCAAGCCTGATTTTGACGCTTCTTTTTAGTCTCTCCAGTGTTGCAAGCGAGAGTGTTGATATTCGCAAGTTGATGACGGCCTATGAGTTTCAAGAGTCAGGGTTAGATTCTTTGAATAAAGAACAACTGGAGGTCTTGAATCAGTGGTTGATCAGTTACACGGCGAACGAAGCACCCATATTAAAGAAAAAGAGTAGCGAGGTTAAAGAAGCTGAAAAGGCGTCTATCAGAAGTCAGCTTGTCGGCGACTTCGAGGGTTGGACGGGGAAGACGAAGTTCGTTCTAACGAACGGCCAAATCTGGCAGCAGCGCGCTGTCGAAACCTGGCGCTCACCGAAAATTCAAGCGCCCAATGTTGAAGTCAGAAAGAATTTTCTGGGCTTTTACGAAATGGAAATCGAAGGCGTGAAGCGATCAGTAAGAGTTAGGCGCATAAAATAAGCGACTGGGTCGCGAGATCAGCTTTGGCTCATCATGCACTTCTTAGAAACGTTGACTGAGTTTTGTATACAGAAAACGACCTTTTAGTTCGTGGGTTCTACCATCGATACTGTCATTGAATGCCGACGTTGCCAGGGGTGCTTCCTCATCCAGGAGATTGTCTATACCGATTGCCCATCGCAGACCCTTTAACACCTTGAATTTATAGCTCAGTTGAACGTCGTGGATCATCCATGAATCGATATCGCGCTGTTCGGTCGTTCCGGGAATAACTTCCTCCAGCGAACTGATGAAGTGCATTTCATAGTTGCCACGCCACCTTTTGTGATTCCACTGTATACCCAGTTGGCCCTTCCATTGGGGTATTCCACCCAAACCTTCAGACGCCTCATCCTGGAATGTTCCAGCCAAATCCAGTTCTGGTGCGGTTGAATCCAGTTTGGCTTTATACTTATGGATGTAGGTGCCGCTTCCTGTAAATGACAACTGGCCCCAAGGCCGCTTCTTGTGGTGGTAAGTTAGCGAGAAGTCACTGGCGCTGATCTTTCGTTTTCCCACATTCAGGTTGGTCCCTTCAACGAGCTGCAAGTTACCCATGGAATCACGCTGAATCTGATCACCCAGATTTCCCGTTAGCGCATTTTGATTAACAATAAATTGAGCGCTCGAATCTACAACGTTGTCCTGATTCAGCCTGAAAAAATCCACCGATGCTGTGATTCCGGGGAACTGCTGTGGGGTCCATACCAGGCCCAATCCATAGGATTCAGAATCTTCGGGCTCGAGGTCTTCGTTACCACCTATGACAGTTAAAAATTGATTTCTCGTCGGATCAGCTTGTTGCGAGCAACCGGGCAGGACCCCTACATTTTCGCGCAGAGTGCAGGGGTCATTGAGAAACGCTTGGTCCTCCGAGGCACCACGGAACAGTTCGTTCAGGCTCGGTGCTCTAAACCCCTTCGCATAGGTGAGGCGGACCAGATAGGAGGAATTGGCAGCAAATCTGAGCCCCAGTCTTGGGTTTGTGGTGCTGCCGAAGTCACTATAATTTGAAAAACGTAGTGCAGCTTCTAGATCAAGTGTGCGGGAACCGTCTGCACTCTCCCATCCGGGCACCACGGTTTCTGCATAAAATTCCGCGATTTGTCTATCTCCGCGAGTTGGCTCGAAGTTGCTGCCTCCAATGGTGTTAATCGAGGCTATGGAGTTGCTGGGTTTCTTGCTTGTGCTCTCGTTCCTATACTCTGCGCCGAAGGCTAGAGCCATATTACGCCCATCGAAGTCTAAGGTTTCGTTGCTGGCATTGACGGAGATAACCGACAATTTGTAGTGACCGCTTACACCTCCTGTAGCACCTATAAAGTCTAACTGTTGAGGGCTTATACTACCTGGAGGGCCGAATAAGTTAACGGCTACACAGCCGTCCTCCATGAGGCCCTGGCAATTTTCTGAGGGCCCCAGGCCGCGCTGCAGGTTATCCGCATTGACCAAATTAGTGACTCTTTCCGAGGCCTCACTGCGGCTCCAGTTATAGCTGATGTCCCAGTTCCACTCATTTAACAGTCCTTCGACTACGGCGCTAAATCTGGTGACTTCCGAATCGTTTCTCTGGACGCGAGGAGGCAGCTCTACAAGGCGTCGCCTCGCATCGGCGATGTCGGCTCCGAAGGGGTTGAACCTGTTGTTCTGAGAAATGGTGAGGGGAATTCGTTCAAAGGCGGTAAAGATGGGGGTAGGTGCCAGGGTCGCCTCCGCTTCCGTTTCAAGGTATTGAAACTCAAACAATCCTGAAATTCGCTCGGTAAAATCGTAAGACACATTGCTATAAACACTGGTTCTGTCCAGTGGAACCACCGCGGTGGTAAATGCTCTGAAATCGAATAGGTCCTCATTGGTTGCCGGCCGGTACTGCCCCTGATCGAGTATCACCGCTGTATCGTCAGGTAGAGTAACTCGTGCAGCCTCCGTGGCACTGGAGCGTAGATCAACGCCCCCCATAGAGCGGCTGTCTGCACTGCGTGACACTCTCCGATTTGCGCTGAGTATGTCCTCTTGCCCATAGTCGGAAATGTTAATAAAAAATGAGCCATTGGGAATTGCCGTACCGTATTGCAAGGTGTGAGTTCTGGTTTGCAAGTCGCCCCGTGAGGTCTCGCCAAAGTAGGTTTCGGCGAGCAAACCGTGGAAGTGCTGCTTCATAATGATATTGACGACGCCTGCAATAGCGTCCGATCCATAGATCGCCGACGCTCCACCCTTGAGTATTTCGATTCGCTCAACTGCGGCAGGTGGGATGCTATTCAAGTCAACAGACTCCCCGGCCAGGCCGTCGTTTGCAACTCTGCGACCATTGATCAAAACCAGGGTGTTGCTGGAGGGCAAGCCGCGAAGAGTGACGGTGGCTGTGCCGTTGCCGCCATTTGAAATAGCAGTGCTGATAGAGTTGCCCGAGACGGCGGGTACAAACTTTAGTAATTCGCCCACACTTTGAGCGCCGCTGAGCTCAATATCGGGGGCCGAAATGATATCCACTGGAGAGGCCTGTTCGTATCGAGTGTGGCGGATTCTGGAACCCGTCACCCTCGTTCCATAGACGTAGGTTTGCCCTATTCCTGGATCGTATACAGGATGTTTGCTGAGCACGTCTTCAGAGGAAGCGCAGTTTTCCTGTGGAGCACCATTTTGTTCACAGCGAGTTTCCGAAATCGCAATGATATGCCTGTCAACCAGCTCCCAGGTTAGTTCCGAGGGCTCTAGTAGTATGTCCAGCACCGCAGATAGCGTGCCCTCTCCGATAAATGGGGGTGAAACAATGTTACGAGTGATATCGCCTGGAAATACGATGGCTCTGCCGCTTTGCTGGCTAAATTGGATTAGTGCGTCCGGGAGGTATTTTGCGTCTATAACAAACTGATAGCGGGACGTGTTGAGGCGATCTGCGACATTTTTGGGTGCACTGCTGTCCTGCGCCCATGCACTTATGACGAGGCTGCAGTTGAGAATCAACCAGGCGATGGTCCGACTTGTAGAGCGTCGGAAATTCGTCGCTTGGCCCCCTGTAAGCCTCGCTTTTGCCAATGTAATAAGCCCGGTTACGGCTGATACCGCAACCCTTAAAATGTACCCGATTTGAGAGATGGAGGGCGTGTGCCCAGAGGGACTTTATAGCTTAATGGCTGGTTTTGAGCAACTGCATCGTATTTTCATCCAGCTCCACTACCTGCAAGCCGAGACTTAGTGCGACGGCGCTCAATGTGGACTGAGGTTGATCCAGTTCAAAAACACCGGAGATGGTAAATGCGGCAATTTCTCTGTCTGATATTATTATCCGAGTCTTTCGATAGCGTGCCAACTCGTCTATCAGGTCGCGAAGTGTCATTTCCTTGGCAATGAGCTTGCCGCTTTGCCAAGCTATAAGGTCGGCAGTATCAACTGTGCCGGAACTCTCCAGACCGCGTTCGGTAGCTTGTAAGTACTCATTAACCTGAAGCACTTTTATTTCAGGGGCACGATTGCCGGTATTGCCTAGCTCGGTGACTCTGATCACACCTTCCGTAACAGTGATATCTGCGCCAATTTTGGTGCGAAATATATTAAATGCTGTTCCTAGCGCGGTTACTTTTGCAGCTCCTGCATCGACTTCGAAGGGTCTTTCGGGGTTTTTCGCAACCTCGAAAAACGCCTCACCGCGAACGAGATCGATCATCCTGGCGTCTTCGGAATATCGGACACGAATCTTGCTGTTGGTATTGAGCGTGACGATGGAATTGTCGTCCAGGGTGTAGGTGTTGCGCTCTCCAATGGCGGTCTCGAATAGAACTGTCGGGTCAGTGGAGGTGGATGCGGGCCACAGGAAAAATGCCAGGGCGAAACTGGCGGCGATAGCCATCGAGGCAGCCAGCCAGCCACCTTGATTTGCCGCTGGATCAGGCCGATTGACCTCAATTGGCATCTGCTTGATACAGGCCAAGTCGTCCCACATATCCAGCATTTCGTCCATTGCTCGCGCGTGAGAATCTTCCTCCGCTAGCCACAGGGCGAAATTCCCTTTGTCTGCATCGGTTACGACATCCGAGCGCAGCCGAGCAATCCAGCTCAGAGCTGTATCGCGCAGGCGATCTTGGCTACTTGTGTCGTTCCGGTTCATCCGTGTTCCCTAATTGCGCTTCTCGCCCAGGCTTTTACTCACTTCCTGGCGATGTTGCATTATTCTGTTCTTTTTTGTGCTGTTCATTAGTGTGACGAATAAAGTTGAAGTTCCCTCAATAACACTATTTTGGTTCATTTAAGCATCATCCGGATAATAAGACGCCAATTTACGCCTGCAGTGCTTCAGTGCCTCGAGGATGTATTTCTCTACGCTGGAAACTGATACTTCCATTTCCACCGCTATTTCCTGGTAGGACAAACCCGTATGTCTGTGTAATAGAAATGCCTGCCGAGTCTTGAAGGGGAGTTCGTCAACCGCTTGATAAATATCGGCCAGCTTCTCCTGCGCGCCCAGTATCTTTTCCGGGGATGCGCCGCTGGCGTTGCCATCGACGGGCTCACCCTCTTCGCTCAGGCTTTTTTCTTTATTGAGAAATCGGAAATGCAGTGTGCGTCTTCGCAACTGATCGATGGCTAGATTGCTTGCCACCTGAAACAAAAATGCTCGCGCGTTGTCCAGGGTTTCAGGTTGTTCCATACGATGCAGGCGCAAGAAGGCATCTTGAGCTACTTCGGCTGCATCTTCAGAGCTGTCGAGTTTTCTCGCGAGGTATTTTTCCAGCGCAGAGCCGTGCTGTGTTACTAGCCCGGCAATAAATTGATCTTTGTCGGTGTTCACGAGATTTGTCGTCTTACACTTTTGACGTGAGTGCTCATCTGCGAATTGTGACAGACACTAGAACAGTACGCGAGCGCGTATAGTACCGTCGACACTGGCCAATTTCTCCAGAGCCATATCGCTGTACTCGGCGTCTATATCGATCACTACATAGCCTATGGACTCTGTTGTTTGCAGATACTGTGCACTGACGTTGAGGTTGTTTTCGGAAAACACGCTGTTGATCGCACTCATAACCCCGGGCACATTGTGATGGATGTGCAGTAGACGGTGACAACCCTCGTGTTCCGGGAGCGCAACCTCGGGGAAGTTAACCGAGGAAATCGAAGTTCCGTTATCACTGTAACGCGCCAATTTTTCTGCGACTTCCATACCGATATTCTCTTGCGCTTCAACTGTACTACCACCGATATGAGGGGTGAGAATGGCATTGTCAAACTCGCGCAGTGGGGAGATAAACTCATCGGCGTTGGAACGGGGCTCTGTGGGAAATACATCGATGCCGGTGCCTCCCAGATGGCCACTTCTGAGACTCTCCGCAAGTGCATCAATATCCACCACTGTTCCGCGAGAGGCATTGATCAAAATACCTCCGGGGGGCATTTGAGCCAGTTGTGCTGCGCCAATCATATTTTGGGTGGAACCGGTTTCAGGCACGTGCAGACTTACGACATCTGAATTACTCATCAGGTGACTCAAGCTGGGGACCTGCCGCGCGTTACCCACCGAGAGCTTGTTGACGACATCGTAAAACTGAACCTGCATTCCCAGGCCCTCCGCAATCACACCCAACTGCATTCCAATGTTTCCGTAGCCGATAATGCCAAGGCGCTTTCCTCGAATTTCGAAGGCGTTAAGTGCGGATTTCTTCCACACACCCCGATGTGCGGCAGCATTCTTTTCGGCGACACCACGCATCAGCAGGATCGCCTCAGCGATGACCAGCTCCGCTACACTTCGAGTATTTGAAAATGGCGCGTTGAAAACGGAAACACCGCGAAATGTCGCGGCACGAAGATCAACCTGGTTGGTGCCGATACAAAAGCAGCCGACAGCGACGAGTTTGCTAGCAGCTTCGAAGACCTCTTCAGTCAGCTGTGTGCGCGAGCGAATCCCAACGAAGTGCGCACTGGCAATGGCCTTTTTTAGCTCCTCAGGTGGCAGCGCTTTTTGATGGCACTCAATATTCTCGTAACCTGCTTTTTGCAAAACTTCGATGGCCGATGGGTGTATACCCTCCAGCATTAGAAACTTGATTTTGTGCTTTTCAAGGGATTGCTGAGTCATGAAATGAAATCTCGTCCTATTGTTTACCAAGCTAGCTCGAACCTATGAGATTCAAGGGGCGCGCATGTTAACATACCGGCCCGCCGAATCGGCTCGGATCGGGACCCCTGTGAAAATTACCGGAGGAATATCGTGTGGCTCAGCTGAGTGACTCAATTTTGGAGGCGCTAGAGGCAATTGTTGGCGCGGGAAAAGTGCTGACAGACCCTGATTCTTTGCAGCGCTTTGGCACCGACTGGACCAAGGTGTTTACCCCAAATCCCATTGCAGTTGTGCTGCCCGGGACCACAGAGCAGGTGCAGGACGTGGTTCGTCTGGCGAATCGAGAGAATTTGGCGATTGTGCCCTCGGGTGGTCGCACTGGCCTCAGTGCAGGGGCGGTTGCGCATCGAGGTGAGTTGCTGCTCGCCTTGGACAATCTAAATACGGTTCAAGATTTTAATCCTGTCGATCGAACCGTTCGCTGTGGCGCGGCGGTGATTACCCAAACCTTGCAGGAGTTTGCCCTTGAGCAAGGCCTGTTCTACCCAGTGGACTTTGCCTCGAGTGGTTCGAGTCACATTGGCGGCAATATTTCCACTAACGCCGGGGGTATTAAAGTCATCCGACACGGTATGACAAGAGACTGGGTGGCGGGTTTAAAGCTGGTCACCGGTACCGGGGAGCTTTTGGATTTGAACCGCGGCCTCATCAAAAACAATGCCGGATACGATCTTCGGCATCTGGTGATTGGCGCCGAAGGAACTCTGGGTGTGGTCGTGGAAGCGACGATGAAATTAGCGCGCCAGCCCGGCGATTTAGCCGTGATGGTTCTAGGTGTCTCCGACATGACCGCAATTATGTCGGTGTTAAGTGCTTTTCAATCCTCAATGGAGTTGAGTGCATTCGAATTCTTTTCCGAGTTGGCCCTTGAGAAAGTCGTGATCCACCAGGGATTGCAACGCCCATTTGAGTCAGTTGCACCCTACTATGCCCTGCTGGAATTCGATCAGGCGCGAGAAGGTGAAATGGATAAAGCCATGCAGCAGTTTGAACACTGCCTGGATAGAGGCTGGGTGGTGGACGGCGTCGTGAGTCAGAGTGTAGCGCAGGCGAGAGCTCTGTGGAGACTGCGGGAAGACATCTCAGAAACGATTTCCGCCTGGACTCCCTACAAAAATGATATCTCCACGACTACTTCCCGTGTTCCAGAATTTCTGGTTGAAGTAGAGCAGATTGTTAACGATAGCTACCCGGATTTCGAGATTGTGTGGTTTGGCCACATCGGCGATGGCAATGTTCACTTGAATATCCTCAAGCCTGATGACATTTCGATGGACGAGTTCCAACTCCGCTGTGGCAAAGTTAGTAAGTGGGTTTTCGAAATTGTTCAGCGGTATGAGGGAAGTGTATCCGCTGAACACGGAGTGGGCCTGCTGAAAAAAGAGTATTTGCCCTACAGTCGGTCAGAGCTTGAAATTCAGTTGATGCGGCAGATTAAACTTGCCTTTGATCCCAAGGGAATTATGAACCCGGGCAAAATATTTGATTTGTAAAGCGCGTGAATCCAAACCGGTCTGAATGCTTAAGGTTACTCCGGGTAAAGTGTTTTCACACCGGAGCTGGTTCCGAGGAACAATACGTCTGCCGGTTTTAGAGCAAACAAGCCGTTGGTCACCACGCCAGTAATCCCGTTAATTTTTGCCTCCACGGCCAGAGGCTGAGGGATTGAGAAGTTAAAAACATCCAAAATAATGTTGCCGTTATCGGTGATAACTCCCTCTCGATACACCGGATTGCCACCTAACTTAACCAGTTCTCTGGCGACATAGCTGCGAGCCATAGGGATGACTTCGACAGGCAGAGGGAAATCACCGAGTGTGTGCACAAGCTTGCTCTCGTCGGCAATGCAGATAAATTCTTTGGCTACCGCAGTGACAATTTTTTCCCTTGTAAGAGCGGCGCCACCGCCCTTTATCAGCTGCAGTGATTTGTTGCTTTCGTCGGCTCCATCAATATAGAAGTCGACCTGATTTACACTGTTGAGGTCGTAAACCGGAATACCGTGACTTCTCAATCGATCGGCAGAGGCTTCCGAGCTTGCGACCGTCGAGCCAATCAAGCCTTTTATTTGCGCAAGACAATCAATAAAACAGTTGGCCGTGGAACCCGTTCCAATTCCCAGAACCGTGTCGTCTTCCATTTTTGGTTTGATGTGTTCCAGCGCTGCAAGGGCTACCGCTTTTTTCAGTTCGTCCTGAGTCATTGTGGCGAGATCCTGTTAAAAATTTTTGCGATGGCGAATTGGCGATTTTTATTATCGACTATTCTGCTGTAGCAATCACGCGAAATACCGTATTAGTGCCGCACTCCCACGCGTGATAAACCTTCACTCGTCAATTATGATGGCGCTCAGCGAAAAAGAATGGGAAACAACAGCTAATGCCAGAGTCTTATATCAAGCGAATACTCGATGCGAGAGTATACGATGTCGCCCGGGAAACCCCGGTCGAGGAGGCGTTCTTGATGTCCAGCCGGTTGAGCAACACCGTTTGGCTTAAGAGAGAAGACTTGCAACCAGTGTTCTCATTCAAATTGCGCGGTGCTTACAATAAGATGTCTCAATTGTCCGCAGCTCAGCGCGACCAGGGTGTTGTTGCGGCTTCGGCGGGTAATCATGCACAGGGTTTGGCTCTCGCCGCAAAAGTTATGGGCGTGAAGGCCACCATCGTCATGCCTCGCACTACGCCTGTCATAAAAGTGGATGCCGTTCGCAATCACGGGGCGAAGGTTGTCTTACACGGCGATTCCTTTGAAGAGGCTGCGGCACAGGCAACGTTACTCGTCGAAGAAAAAAACATGATTTATATTCATCCTTTCGACGACCCGGATATCATCGCGGGTCAGGGTACCGTCGGCATGGAGATTGTCAGGCAACGCCAGATACCACTCGATGCACTGTTTGTCCCGGTTGGTGGCGGTGGGTTGATCGCAGGTGTTGCCGCCTACGTGAAGTATGTTTGGCCCAGCACGCGGATCATCGGTGTGGAACCTGAAGACGCAGCCTGCCTGCAACTTGCGTTTGAGCGCGGCCGCCGCGCTACACTATCTGAAGTGGGACTATTCGCCGAGGGTTGTGCCGTCGCACAAATAGGTAAGGAACCTTTTCGAGTGATACGCAAAACTGTAGACGAGGTTATCACAGCTTCTACGGATGAAATGTGTGCGGCGATAAAGGATATTTTCGAAGATACCAGAAGTATCGCAGAACCCGCCGGCGCGCTCGCCCTGGCTGGACTCAAAAAGTATGTGGAGCGAACGGGTGTAAAAGAGCAGGACCTGATGGCCGTTGTCAGTGGCGCGAATACCAACTTTGATCGTCTGCGGTATATTTCCGAGCGCACTGAAATCGGCGAGCAGCGCGAAGCTGTGATCAGCGTGACGATTCCCGAAGTGCCGGGGAGCTTTAAAACCTTCTGCAGTTCACTCGGCAGACGCAGTATTACTGAGTTCAATTATCGCTATGTCGGTGCGGAATCCGCTCAAGTGTTTGTGGGTCTGTCGGTGGTTCCCGGAGGAGCGGATTTGCAGGATTTACTAGCGTCCCTCGACCAAAAAGGCTATCGCGTCGAAGATCTGACCGACAATGAGATGGCGAAACTGCATGTCCGCCATATGGTGGGTGGTCACGTACCCGCAACTATTCAGGATGAACGCGTCTATCGGTTTGAGTTCCCCGAGCGCCCTGGGGCATTGCTAAATTTTTTGAATGGCCTGGGCCAGCGCTGGAATATTTCGCTGTTTCACTACCGCAACCACGGCGCAGCCTACGGAAGAATATTGGTGGGTTTGCAGGTTCCTCGCGGTGAGCGAAAGTCATTGGAAGCTGCCTTGGCCAAAATTAACTATCGGCACTGGGATGAAACTGACAATCCCGCCTACCAGTTGTATCTCGCCGGGGGGCAGAATTCTTAAGGATTAGACCCGTTGACCGGCGGGCAGCAAGAGAAGAATTTGTCGTTGGAGGTACAACTTTGGCGGTCTCGCCAGGCAGCTACTGCCCTGTTCAGGTCACTGATATCGCGGCATCCCGGCTTTTCTTTTGATTCTGGCTGATATAGACTCGCCCCAAATTTGTGACATAGTAACAATTTTAGAATCGCAAGTTTTATAATTAGAAATGACTACCGCTAGGCGGTCCTCGAAGTAGCTGGTAATGCTGCAGTGGGATTCGCCGAGAAAAACAAGAGAAACTGATCGTGAAAAGTAAACCTGATTTCCTGCTAATAGTGATGGCCGTATTTGGCCTCGGTGTCGTATTGACCTTTGTAGCACCTGTCACATCCAGTAAGACCACCGCCGCCCCGGCGTCAGAATTACAGGCGGGCGTTATCGTCCAAGACTAGGCGGACTGCTACTTCTGCTAAGCTTCTTTTTGACAATGATGTACCCCCTGTTCGGTTAAAACAGCGTCTACCACCACGTCCCAGTCATCGCTGGGTACGTCGTCAATTTCCTGCTCGGAATGAGCGAGTCCAATCAGGGACGGCCCCGAAATCCCTCGCAGGGCTCGATCGTAATAGCCTGCGCCCATCCCCAGTCGATTGCCGCGCTTATCCCAGGCAACCAGGGGCATGAAGAGGATATCCAGTTCTGCTATAGGGCAGCGCGAAGCACTTGAGTCCGGTTCGTTGATCCCAAATCGATTCGGTACCAAGGGCTGGTCAGTTTTCCAGTTTGCGAATGCAAGGGTATTTTCTGGCCCTATAACGGGTAGATAAATGTCTTTTTGCTGGTCCAGCGCAGTACTGATGATGGTCTGCGTGCTAAGTTCACCATCGGCGTCCAGATAGAGCGCGATTTTGCTAGCACCTGGCCACTGCGGAAGGGTTTGAGCGTGCAATGCCGCCCGATGGGCAGCCTCGGATTGCTTAGTCTGACTAAAACTACGCCGCAGCTCGCGCAGCGCCTTGCGTATTTGTTGTTTCTCAGATGTGATTTCGGCGTTTGAAATTGATGGATCCCCAGCATACCGCTGACAGTGTCGCCCTTGAACCCGACGGTCCAAGGTGGCGGTCCCTGTGCTGTTTCAGGCTTTCCGGTCGAGGCCGGACTTGCACACCAACATCAGCGAGGAACCTCCGGGGTAACACTTATCGGCTCTAAGACTGTCCTGTCTGGCGCATATGCCAGGTACCCGAGTGAAGTATACCCTAGCTTGTCTTACAGATTGTAAAAACTGAACGAAATCAGCTGATTTCCAGTTGGCGCAGTTGATACAGCGCGTCGTCCAGCTTGTGATTGAGCGCTCGAAATGAAGAGTCGTCGGGATCGGAGCTGGCGGTCGCCTGAGCGCCTTCTTCGGAGGCCTGAAGTAGTTCGTAACTGATGTTCAAAGCGGCCATGACCGCAATGCGCTCTAAGCCGATTACTTTTCCGGAATCGCGAATGGAGCGCATTTGCTTATCCAGGTATTTCGCTGAAACCACCAGCTCCGCCTGTTGATCTTCCGGGCAGGCAACCTGGTACTCTTTATCCAGGATGCGCACGGTTATGGTATTTCCCTGGCTCACGCCTGATGCTCCATCGCTTTAAGCCTCGCCAACATGGCCTCGAGTTTGGCTCTGGCCAGTTCATTTTTAGTCACGAGAGATTTGCGTTCGCTGTGCCAGCTTGCACTGTCCGATTTGAGCGATTTATTCTCTCGATTCAGTTCGCTGCACAATGCGATTAACTCGTCTATTTTACTCTCGAGCATCTTCAACTGGGTGTCTGGCATGGGGCTATACTTGGACTGTTCTTGTTTGCGCTCTACTATAGTGGCCGCAGAAACTCAGGTCAACGGCACAAATGTTATGAATATCAATAGCATGCCAAGCACTTTACAATCATTGGTAGAAGTTTGTGCACCGCGTCAGTGCCAGTCACCTCAGATAGGGAACCCCATATGTACCATGATGCCTCCGATGAGCCTCAAATTTTCGATTTTGCCGAGCTCGCCAATCATCTTTTGGAGCAGGGCTTGCAGTCTTCTCCAGCGGATATTCACGGCTGTTTGTGTGGCCTGCTGGCGGCCGGCGCCGCTGTTGAACCGGAACTGGCTTTATCCGCTTTAATCGAGGCGCTTGATCTTGAATTGCGCGGCGAGCTCGCCGAGCAGGTAATGCATTTGTATACCATCAGTGGCGCTGCCCTTGAGGATGAAGAATTCGATTTCCACCCGCTACTACCTGACGACGAAGATGATATCGAAACAAGAACGATTGCCTTGGGCGGCTGGTGCCAGGGCTTCCTGTCTGGCTTTGCATTGGTTAGTGCCGGTGCGAGCAGCGCCAGCGAAAATGCGGTCTCCCGCGATAGCGCTGAAGTGTTGAAAGATTTTGCTGCGATTGCACAGGCGGAGGTTGATCCGGAAGACGCGGAAGATGAAGAAGCTTCCGAAGAGAATTACTATGAGCTGGTGGAATATCTGCGTTTCGCCACGCTGAATGTCTACATGGACAGTCGCAGCGACTCCGGTTTCGATGTCGATCCGAAATCAAACGGCGATGCACTCTTGCATTGACTCATTGTATTCCCAGGGCCAGTTCCGAAAATTAAATCGGACGAGCGACTTGGACGAGTCCTGTCCGGCGCTTATGCTAGGCCTTGGCAAATATTGTTCTTGGGCAAGTTCGGAGTATCAGTGCAGAGAGTTAGTTTGGAGTATTCAGCTTAATGGGCATTAGTAAGTCAGAGTTCGCGCGCCGGCGAAAGAATTTTATGGCGTTAATGGAAGCCAACAGCATCGCCATTATCCCGTCTGCACGCGAACAGCAGCGCAGTCGCGATACTGAATTTCCCTTTCGCCAGGACAGCGACTTCTACTACCTGTCGGGTTTTGTTGAGCCCGAGGCCGTGCTGGTGCTAATTCCAGGTCGTAAGCACGGGCAATTTGTGATGTTTTGCCGGGAGCGCGATCCCAATATGGAGTTGTGGCACGGGTTTCGCGCCGGGCCTGAAGGCGCTTGTGAGAATTTCTCCGCCGACGATGCTTTTCCGATTAGCGATATCGACGAAATTTTGCCGGGTCTTATAGAAGGCAGAGATCGTGTTTATTACTCCATGGGCCGAAGCACTGAATTCGATCAGCAAATCATGTCCTGGGTGAACCAAATTCGCTCAAAAGAAGCCAGCGGTGCTGTTCCTCCAGGCGAGTTTAATGATCTCGATCACATGCTGCACGACCTGCGTTTGTTTAAAAGTGCAGCCGAACAACGGCTGATGCGTCGGGCCGGTGAAATTAGTGCCAACGCGCATATTCGAGCGATGCGTTACTGCAAACCCGGCCAGGTCGAGTACCAGCTTGAAGCAGAAATCCTGCACGATTTTGCGCGCTCCGGTGCGCGCTATCCCGCCTATGCGAGTATCGTTGGTAGCGGTGAGAATGCCTGTGTTATGCACTATGTCGAGAATGATGCAAAGATGCGCAGTGGTGATCTGGTACTAATCGATGCAGGCTGCGAATTTGAGTATTACGCAGCGGATATCAGCCGCACGTTTCCGGTGAACGGGGTCTACAGCAAGGAGCAGCGCGCGCTGTATGAGGTCGTGTTGGAGGCACAATTGGCGGCTATTGAAGCGATTAAACCCGGCAACCACTGGAATCAGCCGCATGATGCCAGCGTTCGCGTCATCACTGAGGGGCTGGTTAAACTGGGACTTCTAAAAGGGCGAGTCGCGAGTTTGATTGAGCGAGAGGCCTACAGGGAATTTTATATGCACAAGGCCGGTCACTGGTTGGGTCTGGATGTGCACGATGTGGGAGATTATCGTGTCGCCGAAGAGTGGCGATTGTTAGAGCCAGGCATGGTGTTAACGGTAGAGCCAGGCATCTATGTTTCGCCACACAATACCCGGGTGGCAAAAAAATGGCGCGGCATTGGTATTCGCATAGAAGATGATGTCATTGTGACTGCTCAGGGCAACGAGGTGATTACCGCCGCCGTACCCAAAACCGTCGAAGAAATAGAGTCGTTGATGGCGTCGTGAATACAGGGTTGTGCGATGAGTTGTAAAGGATGATTGAGCGCAGGGATATTGTGATTGCCGGTGGCGGAATGGTTGGTGTTAGTCTGGCTTTGCAGCTGGGCGCAGCACTGCCAGACAACATCCGTATTTTACTGGTGGAAGGGTTTCCCTTTCCGGAAGCGAACGCTGAGAATCGCCCAGACTATCACCCCTCATTTGATGCCCGTTCCACCGCCTTGAGTTTTGGCTCGCGTCTAATCTATGAACAAATCGGCGTTTGGAGTGATCTGGAAGAATGGCTCTGTCCCATTGAAACTATCCACGTTTCCAACAAAGGCAGATTTGGTAGCGCGCTAATGAAGGCCGCGGATTACCAATGGCATGCTCTGGGTTACGTGGTTGAAAACGCCTGGCTGGGCAATACCCTGATTCAGTCTTTGTACCGCCAGGGAAGGGTTGAGTTGGTCAGTCCCGCCAAGGTGATTGAGGCCAGTTCGGCCGATGGCCATGTTAACTTAAAGATTGAAGGCGAACAGTTTGCACAAGAAATAGAAGCGGGGTTGCTTCTTGTAGCCGATGGTGCCAACTCCGGTCTGCGTGAACAACTGGGTGTTGCGGTCGATGAAAAACAATATCGTCAACACGCCATTGTTGCCAATGTTGCTTTCACTGAAGACCACCGTGGTTGTGCCTATGAACGTTTCACCGATGATGGCCCCGTGGCTTTTTTACCGCTGCTGCCGACCCGGTCGGGTGAACATCGTGCTGGTGTCGTATGGACATTGCCGCCGGACCAATCCGAGCTTTTACAAAACTGCGATCAAGCAGAATTCCTCGCGGGTTTGCAGGAGAAATTTGGCTACCGTCTGGGACGCCTGACGCAGGTCGGACAGCGCCATAGTTATCCACTGGCGCTGATTCAATCTGCAGAGCAGGTGCGAAACAATATTGTCGTTATGGGTAATGCTGCCCATGCGCTGCACCCCGTTGCTGGGCAGGGCTACAACTTGGCGCTGCGAGATGTGGCGGTGTTGGGTGACGTACTTGCCCAGGCCGCACATGCGGATGTTCCTCTGGGTGATCTAGCCGTATTGTCAAAGTATGAAAGCCGCCAAAAGTTCGATCAGGCGCGCACAGTTCAATTTAGCGACAAGTTACCCTCGCTGTTTATGTACTCGGATCCTCTGTTAGGTCTGGCTAGGGATTTAGGGCTGTCGGGACTCGATATTTTACCATCGGCAAAACGCGCGTTTGTTCGCCAGGCGGCGGGCATGGCCAACTTGAGTGATGCCAGCCATGGATGATCACAAGCATTACGATGTGACCATTATTGGCGCCGGTATAGCGGGCAGCACTCTTGCGTTGTTGTTGAGCGGCAAAGGTCTGTCGATAGCCCTGGTAGAAGCGCAACCGCCCGGAGTGGAATCGGGTAAAGCCAAGCGCGGTATTTCTGGCTTTGATTCGAGAGTCAGCGCCCTAACGCCCAATTCCCGAGTGCTTTTAGAACAAATTCAGGTTTGGCAAGGCATTACCGCGCAGCGGGTATGTGCGTATCAGCACATGACTGTCTGGGATGGAGATGGCACCGCTGTACTTGAATTCGATGGCGATGAGATGGATGTCAGCGCTCTGGGCTATATCGCAGAAAACGCCGTCGTTGTGGGTTCACTACTGGATCGTGTAAGGGCCTCAAGCGATATTACCTTTTTTAATCCAAGGCGCCTGGAACAGTGTGATGTTTTGGAAGCTGGTACAGTGGAAATTGCCTTGGAAAACGGCACACAGCTGACTACCGATCTGCTTGTTGCCGCAGATGGCGCGCTTTCGAAAGTCCGTCAGATGCTCGATTTTGAAACCCGGGAGTGGGATTACGGTCATCGCGCCATCGTGGCAACTGTCCAGCTTGAGCTGCCGCATCAGTCTACCGCTTGGCAGCGTTTTCTGTCTTCGGGTCCGCTGGCATTTTTACCGCTACCCGATGTCGATGGCCAGCACTTCTGCTCTATTGTCTGGTCTTTGGACGAGGCGCTGGTCGATCCACTCCTGGCCTTGGATGATCAGGAATTCTGTCGACAACTTCAGGAGGCATTCGAGGGCCGTCTGGGTAATGTCGAGGCGTGCTCAAAACGCTTTGCGTTCCCACTTCGCCAACGCCATGCGGTGGAATATGTGCGCAGTGGTGTCGCGCTGGTGGGTGATGCGGCCCACACAATCCATCCCCTGGCAGGGCAGGGAGTCAACCTGGGTCTGCAAGATGTAGCCGTATTGGCGCAGGAGGTACTCACAGCTCACAGCAATGGTCAGAATTGCGGTCAGCTGGAAACACTCAAACGCTATCAGCGTCGGCGTCTGGGTGAAAACTTGGCCATGATGGCGGCGATGGATGGTTTCAAACGCTTGTTTGCACAGCGGTCTCTGCCTGTTCGATGGCTGCGCAATGCAGGCATGCGGTCGGTGGGAAATTTCGCGCCTTTAAAGCGCCAGTTAATGCGCCATGCAATGGGTATTGGTCGATAGAACCGTTGTTTTTCCCTTGATGGCCGTTAGAATAGCCGCCCAGAAACTCCATTTAGTATTGCGGCCGCAATGGCCATCGTTTTAGAGGAATAACCATGAGCCATACCCCCAGCGAACTGAAATACGCCAGCTCCCATGAGTGGGCGCTGCTTGAAGAAGATGGCACTGTCACCGTGGGTATATCTGACCATGCTCAGGAAGCCCTGGGTGATGTGGTGTTTGTCGAGCTACCCGATGTGGGTGATGTCCTGGCGGCGGCAGACGAAGCGGGTGTGGTGGAATCTGTTAAAGCGGCATCGGATGTCTATGCGCCGGTGGCGGGTGAAGTGATCGCTATCAATGATGTTTTGGAAGATGCTCCAGAGACGGTAAATTCTGATCCCTACACGGAAGGCTGGTTCTATAAATTAAAGCCTGCAGATGTTTCCGAGCTGGAATCTCTGCTCAGTGCCGAAGACTACGCCCAGCAGTGTAGCGAAGAGGATTAGACAGCCCATTGCCCCCATGGGACTCCCGCTAGCGGACCTCTACCTTAATAAGGGAGCTGACAGGCGTTTGCGTGCAGGACACCTTTGGGTTTATTCCAATGAGGTGGACAACAAGCGCTCTGCCCTGAGCCAATTTAGGCCCGGGGACTCTGTCAACGTTGTCGATGCTGCGGGCCGATCACTCGGCTGCGCCTATATGGAGCCGCAGTCTCTTATTTGCGCTCGAATCTACTCACACCAAAGTCAATGTTCCTTCGACGGTGATCTTATCGACACTTACATCGCCAGGGCCCTGGCGGCTCGCGAAGCCTCTTTTGATCAACCCTATTACCGTCTGGTCTACGGCGACAGTGATCTCTTGCCGGGTTTGGTTATCGACAGATTTGATGGTTACCTGGTCATGCAATTGAACAACTCAGGCATAGAACGCTATGAAAACGACATTATTGCGGCGCTCGTATCACAGCTTGAGCCTTCCGGTATTTTGTTACGTGCCGATAGTCGGGCTCGGCGCGAACTAAAACTCCCCGATCGTATTGAGGTAGTGCATGGAGAGGTCCCCGCAACGGTTGAGCTCGAAGAAAACGGCGTCCGTTTTCTCGCACCCCTTTGGGATGGGCAGAAGACGGGCTGGTTCTATGACCACCGTATGTCGCGCGCCAGGCTAGCAGCCTATGTAGATGGGAAATCGGTTCTCGACGTTTACAGTTACATAGGCGGCTGGGGTATTCAGGCAGCCGCTTTCGGTGCGGCGCAAGTATGCTGTGTTGACAGTTCTGCGACCGCGCTTGCAGGGGTTGCGGCGAATGCTCTTCACAACCAGTTCGATGATCGCGTTTCCACGCGATTGGGTTCCGCCGCTGAAACCATGGAGGCGATGGGTGCCGAGGGCTCACGATATGACGTTGTGATTCTCGACCCTCCCGCATTCATCCAGCGCAGGAAAGATGTGAAAAAAGGCATTGCAGCCTATCGCCGTATTAATGAGTTGGGTCTGAAGCTATTAAAACCCGGTGGGCTATTGGTGTCGGGGTCCTGCTCCATGCATTTAGCGAGGGCCGATCTCATTCAGGCCCTGGGAAGTGCGGCGAATCGCCTGGGTTGCGAACTGCGCGTGATTGAACAGGGCGCACAGGGTCCCGATCACCCCATCCACCCTGCAATTCCCGAAACCGAATATCTCAAGGCCATATTCGCGCGCAAGTTATAGCTTCCAAATTCTTTGGCCTGTTGATTGAATCGGGCAGTCTTGCTCATTCTTTCTTTATCAGAACAACTTATCTACACTCCTATGCAATTACTGCTCGCGCACACGTGCCAGGGAATCGATTATGGACAATAAGAAAAAAAACGGCGGCCGATTTTTGGTGATGGCTCTGGCTGCTCTGCTGGCTGGCTGTGGAGTTAACAACATTCCGACGTTTGATGAAAAAGTAAAAGCTACTTGGGCCCAGGTTGAGAATCAATACCAAAGGCGTGCCGATTTGATTCCAAACCTTGTTTCCACTGTGAAAGGCTACGCTGCCCATGAAACCGAGACTTTACAGGCTGTCGTTGAAGCCCGCGCGAAAGTGGGCTCTATGAACGTTGATGCAGATCTGTTGAATGACCCCGTCAAATTACAGGCGTTTGAGCAGGCGCAAGCGCAACTCAGTGGTGCTCTTAGTCGCTTGATGGTGGTAGTCGAACGCTATCCGGATTTGAAGGCCAATCAAAATTTTCTAGCCTTGCAGTCGCAGCTTGAGGGCACTGAAAACAGAATATCCGTGGCTCGCAGGGATTACATCACCTCGGTCAGCGACTACAACACCGAGATTCGAACCTTTCCCGGTAGGCTTTGGCATAGCTTTCTGTATAGCGATATGTCTATTCGCGATACCTACCAAGCGACAAAAGAGAATTCTGAAGAGGCGCCACAGGTTCAGTTTTAATGCGCCAGTTTGCGCTGCTCATAGCGGCCTTCTCCTTTCTTTTTATTTCCCTAGTCACGGCGGAACCTTCCTTCCCTACGTTGAGCGGTCGCATCGTCGACACCAGTGGCTTGCTGGCACGCCAAACACAAGCTGAATTGACTTCTCTACTCAAGGCACATGAAGAGGCGACCGGTGCGCAGATAGTTTTCACGTCAGTTCCAGATCTTCAAGGCTATGATATCGAAACTTACGGCAATAAATTGGCACGTCACTGGGGCATTGGTGAAAAGGAAAAGAACAACGGCATTGTTCTAATTGTGGCTAAGAAGGAGCGAAAAATTCGTATTGAGGTGGGATATGGATTGGAGGGGCTAGTGACGGATGCCATCAGCGCCAACATTATTCACAGCCTTATACTGCCTGAGTTTAAAAAAAGTCGTTTTGAAAAAGGAGTCGTATTGGGTGTGCGGGCTCTCGTGGAAGCATCGCAGGGGGAATACTCGCCCCGCAAGAGAAAGGTCAACAAAGGCTTTCCGCCCCCGTTATTTGCCCTCGTATTCATCATGTTTGTGGTTTTAATCGTCATCAGCTCCATTTTTGGTGGCGGTGGAGGCGGTCCGGGACGACTCCACTCCGTTTACGGCTATGGAAGCGGCGGTTATAACGGTCGCACCGGAGGGGGTTTTTCCGGAGGTGGCTTTGGCGGCGGTGGTGGAAGCTTCGGAGGCGGTGGCGCCTCGGGAGGTTGGTAATGTCTCTTCTAAATCCGCAGCAATTGGATACACTGTCCACGGTAATTGAGGGCGTTGAAAAGAAGACTGATGCTGAGTTGCTTGTTGTCATGGCGCGTAAAGCCGACAAGTATCTTTATATACCGACTCTTTGGGCCGCAATGATTGCACTGTTGGCTCCTTTGATACTGAAATTTACGCCCCCGTGGTTAGAGGGCGATGATCTTTTGCTTGCGCAGTATTTAATTTTTGTCGCTGCGGCGAGCATATTTAGAATTTTGCCTATTACGATGTTATTAGTTCCGAAACGAATAAAGTTCGAGCGCGCCTCACAGGTCGCGCACAGACAGTTTTTGGAAAACAATGTACACGGTACTCTCAAGCATATGGGGGTTTTGATTTTTGTCAGCGAAGCCGAACGCTATGTTGAAATCATCGCCGATTCGGGTATTAGTCAGTTTGTTGAAAATGATCGCTGGCAGTCCAGTGTCGATCAACTTATTCAACGGATAAAGGTAGGCGACATTGAAAAAGGGCTTATCGCTTGTATCGAAGAATGCGGTGATTTGCTCTGTGCATACGCGCCCGTCACTTACCAGAAAAATGAACTGCCCAACCACTTGGTTATTCTTTAGTTATGTCAGACGCTTTGAAGCAGGTAGTGTTGGATACGCAAAGACTGGATCAAATCAGGCAGCTAGAGAAAGAGGGTGAGCCGAGCATTCTCAATCAAATTGTCGACGCTTTCCTGGAGGTGTCCCCGGCGCTTCTGACCGCCTTGATCGCTGGTGTTCAAGCTTCAGATGCGAAGGCCATTGAATTTAACGCCCATGCACTGAAATCGGGTAGCGCGAATTTAGGCGCGGGTGATTTTTCAAAGTTGTGTCACCGACTTGAACTGGTCGGTCGATCCGGGGCGTTGGCTGGAGCGGACAAATTGATGGCGGAGCTTAGAGACGCGTTTCCTCTTGTTTGTGAAGCTTTGTCTCTCGAGCGGTCCGTCACATAGGATTTCTGGACAAAAATTTCTACCGCAGCGAAATAATCGGCCAGCCTTTATCAAGAGCGTAATCGTGCAACTTTTCGTCCGGATCAACAGCGACGGGGTTGTCGACTATTTCAAGCAAGGGCAAATCATTGTGTGAGTCGCTGTAGAAAAAAGCGCCTTCCATATCCCCATCGTGTTGCGCCAGCCAGGTTTTGAGGCGAGTCACTTTACCGCTGTGGTAAGACGGTACGCCGATTGGCCTACCCGTGTATTGGCCATTCACCATCTCGGCTTCACAGGCCAGCATATCTTCGATGTTTAGGCGATCGGCTATCGGGCGCGTTATGAATTCGTTGGTAGCGGTAATGATCAGCGGCTTATGGCCTAAAGCTCGATGCTGCTCAATCAGCTCCAGTGCGCTAGGCAGGATAATGGGTTCGATTTTTAATTTCATGAAATCGCGGTGCCAGCCGGCTAAGGTCTCTGGTGGCTGATTTTTAAGAGGTAGCAAAGCGAATCTTAGATAGGCATCAACATCCAGGCTTCCCGCCTGGTAATCCTGATAAAATTGTTCATTGCGCAATGAGAAGTCATCACTTTCCACCAGACCATTTTCGCACAGAAATTGGCCCCAGAGATTGTCGCTATCGCCACCAATCAGCGTGTTATCCAGGTCAAAAATAGCCAGGGTCATCGTGTGTTCCTTCCGGGAGAGGCGCAAGCATAGCCTGAGTGTCCGCAACAGTAAATTTCTCCAATGAGGCAAAGTGTGGAACAATCATTGACCAGAAAACAATAAATGGCGCTTTAAGGTGATTGATTCAGACGGTTTTCGTCCGAATGTTGGAATAATGGTAGCCAATGACGATGGGCAGTTACTGTGGGCTCGTCGCATAGGCGGCCACAATGGTTGGCAGTTTCCCCAAGGTGGTATCAACGATGGGGAAACTCCTGAGCAGGCGCTGTATCGAGAATTAGCTGAGGAGGTAGGCCTGAGTCGAGAGAATGTGGAACTGCTTGGCGCTACTCGAGGCTGGCTGCGATATCGACTACCAAAACGGTTTGTCCGCAGGGGTCAGAATCCCGTGTGTATTGGCCAGAAACAAAAGTGGTACCTGCTGCGCATGCTGTCCAGCGACAGCAGTGTGCGGCTGGATGCGACTGATAAACCAGAATTTGATCACTGGCAGTGGGTAAGTTACTGGTATCCCCTGGATCAGGTTGTGACTTTTAAGCGTGATGTTTATCGCAAGGCCATGAAAGAGCTCGTTGTGCCGCTTGGCCGTCATGTCGATAAACGCGCTGGAAAAGGGGCATACCGGTGATTGATGTCCTACGCAGTATTGTCCAGCAGGTCAATTTAGCCGAGGGCCTGGATGCGTCTCTGGAGTTAATCGTGCGACGTGTGCGCGATGCGATGGGCACGGAAGTCTGCAGTGTTTACATGCGAGAATCCATGGGTGATCGCTTTGTGTTGAGCGCAACCGGAGGCCTCAATGAGTCGCAGGTCGGCGTTGCAAGCCTGGCTTCTGGAGAGGGACTTGTGGGCCAGGTGGCTGTGCGTGAAGAGCCGTTGAATCTGGAAAATGCTGAGGCCCACCCCAGCTTTATGTTGCTGCCGGATTTGGGAGAGGAACAATTCCACTCCTTCTTGGGTGTTCCCATTATCCACCGCCGCGATGTGTTGGGTGTACTCGTTGTCCAGCAGCGCGAACCACGGCGCTTTGACCAGGATGACGAGGCTTTTTTAATCACTTTATCGGCTCAACTCGCAGCCGTTATTGCACATGCGAAAGTCACGGGCGCACTTCAAGTTGAAGCGCTCACTGGCACCGCTGCCACCACCAAGATTGCCGGAATCGCTGGAGCCCCGGGAATTGCCATAGGCACCGCAGTGGTGATTTCTCCCGAGGCAGATTTGTACGCCGTGCCCCGAAGAATTGTGAAGAGTAAGCGGACTGAGGTCAGGGCCTTTAAGCAGGCCCTGTTTCGAGTCAGGGACGATATTCAGGCCGTTTCGGATAATTTAAGCGGTCAGCTCAATGCAGAAGATCACGCACTGTTTGATGTGTATCTGGGTATTTTGGATGACTCAACCATTGGTGCCGAGGTCGTCGGTCTGATCAAACAGGGCAACTGGGCGCAGGGCGCGCTGAGTCAAGTCATGATTGAACACATCCGTCATTTTGAGCAGATGGAGCACAGCTACCTGCGAGAAAGAGCGGTTGACGTTAAGGACTTGGGTACTCGGGTGCTTTCATATCTGCAAGCTGAAGACAAGGAAGAGCGCGTTTTTCCAGACCAGACAATTTTGGTGGGCGAAGAGCTCACCGCCTCATCGCTGGGCGAGATTCCGCGCGAGAAATTGGTAGGAATTATTTCTGTGCAGGGTTCGGGCAATTCTCACGTCGCTATTCTCGCCAGGGCGATGGGTGTCCCCACCGTGATGGGAGCAATAGACCTGCCCTACACTCGGTTGCAGGATCAGCAACTGATTCTGGATGGTTATTACGGAGCGGTCCACGTCAATCCATCGGCCGACGTGAAACAGCGCTATGAATCTGCATTGGCTGATGATCAGGCTGTGTCTAAAGATCTCGAATCGCTGCGCGATGAACCCAGTGAAACGATTGATCAATACAGTTTGCCGCTTTGGGTGAATACCGGATTGATGGCTGATGTTACGCGCTCACTGGAGCACGGCGCAGAGGGCGTCGGCCTGTTTCGGACAGAGGTTCACTTTCTGATGGCCGACCGCTTTCCAAGTGAGGAGGAACAGCGCCAGATTTATCGCAATCAACTCGAGGTGTTTGCGCCCCGCCCTGTGACGATGAGGACACTCGATATCGGCGGAGATAAGGCCCTACCTTATTTTCCAATTCAGGAGGACAATCCGTTTTTGGGCTGGCGCGGGATTCGTGTCACGCTGGACCATCCGGAGATATTTCTGGCGCAAATCAGGGCAATGCTAAAAGCCAATGTTGGTTTGGGTAACTTGAGAATCATGCTGCCAATGGTGAGCAATTTGGCGGAAATCGATGAGGCGCTTGATTTAATCCATCGCAGCCATCGCGAGGTACTGCAGGAGGGCCATGACTGCGCACTTCCGCCAATTGGCGTGATGGTAGAGGTGCCAGCTGCGGTCTATCAGGCGCAAGCGATGGCTGCAAAAGTGGACTTTCTGTCCGTGGGCAGCAACGATCTTACCCAGTATCTACTGGCAGTAGATCGCAACAATGCAAGAGTTGCAGATCTCTACCACTCCCTTCATCCAGCCGTCTTGCAGGCCCTGCATGCGGTGGCACAGGCAGGCACGCTTCAGGGTAAGCCAGTTTCAATTTGCGGTGAACTCGCCGGAGACCCTCTCGCTGCTGTGCTGCTGCTGGCGATGGGATACGACGTCCTGTCCATGAACGCCACTAGTCTTCCCAAGGTCAAAAAAGTTCTGCGCAACTTGAGGATGAGCGAGGCTCTGGAGGTGCTCGAGGAAGTAATGACCATGGAGAATGCCTTCGATATACGTGTTCGACTCGAGCGGGTACTGACCGATCGCGGCCTGCAAAAATTTATTCCGAGTCGAGTGGATTAGCCCTTACCAAAGTCTTCCCGGACGGTGCCGGTATGCAGTCCTTGCGAGTCGTAGCTGAGCTCCCTCCAACTCATTTTGCCCTGCGCGTCGCACCATAGAGTTGTCGTAGATCGGGTGCCGTAAGTCGCTGATTGAATAAACTGGGCAGAGGCCAATTGTTCTATATCGGTACTCATACCCAGCCGCTCCAGTTGTGTTCTGGGTGCGCGGGACTGATCGCTCACCAATGTTTGTAACTGGTTGTGTTCAATGCCATCTGGTTGCGCAAGCAATTGCTGCAGTTTTTCTTTTCCAAGTGTGACTTTTGGCCAGGGCGTATCCAGGTGCGCATTGCTGAGACCGTAAATCCCGGGTTGCAGCTTTCTGGGCGCATCGGGTCTGTGACTCTCTACTCTCGATCGGTTGCAGAAGTACCAAAGGCCTCTAGAATCCCCGATCAAAAGGTTAAATCCTGCGTATTGCTCCGCACGCTGGCTGAGTTTGTTTAGGTATTTGTCGGGGCTCAGCTGCCCCTTGAGAAAATCCAGGGGTAGTTCTCCTCTGGAGCGCATATTCGATGGTAAAGGCTGAGGGTCGCGGAAGTTGGTTACGGCAGCAAATCTTCCCTCTTTGGTAGCTCCCATCCATGTTCCACCCAGCTCCTCGTCCTTCCCGGCGATCAGCAAGGGATGCTCGCTCCAAAATCTTGAGGGGCGGGTGGGGCGCTGGTGAAACTCATCTCTGTTGGCTGCCACCAACAACGGGTAGCGAGGGCTGAGACGATGGGCAAAAATTAATAAACACATAGTTCTGATCCACGGAGGCGGGGAAACAATTGTGAATCCCCTCCGGCTGAATGATAATACCGCCTTTGTGCTTGTTGCTCTCCTTTTCATTCTCAGAAGTTATTAGCCCGCTATGGTGCCATATCCCGAAATCGATCCCGTCGCTCTAGCCTTGGGGCCTTTGAAAATACACTGGTACGGTCTTACTTACTTGGCGGGCCTGGCATTCGCCTGGTGGCTGGCTACAAAGCGGTCGGCCAGACCAGACATCCTGGTGAAGCGCGGGCAAGTCGACGATCTGATATTTTTTGCGGCACTGGGGATCGTCCTAGGCGGTCGACTCGGTTATGTCTTCTTTTATGGCTGGGATAAATTAATGGCAGATCCGACCTGGTTGCTTCGGGTCTGGGAGGGCGGTATGTCCTTTCACGGCGGTTTGCTGGGGGTGATAGCGGCGATGTTTTGGTTTGGCCGCAGTCGCAATATCCCTTTTGGATCGGTACTGGATTTTGCCGCGCCCTTGACGCCCATTGGTTTGGCCTTGGGGAGATTGGGCAATTTTATTGGTCAGGAGTTGTGGGGGCGACCGAGCGACGTGCCCTGGGCAATGATCTTCCCCAATGACCCTTTGCAGATTGCACGTCATCCGTCGCAGCTTTATCAGATGGCGCTCGAGGGCTTGCTTCTGTTCGTGATAGTGATCTGGTATTCATCCAAACCTCGACCTCGGTGGGCAGTGGGTGGGTTATTTGTTCTCGGTTACGGTTGTCTTCGGTTTGCCGTGGAATTTTTCCGTGAGCCGGATCAGCATATTGGCCTGACAACGCTGGGTTGGATGAGTCGTGGACAGCTGCTGTGTTTACCCATGATCGCCCTGGGGATTTTTCTACTGGTTTGGTCTCACCGGCAAAAAGACAATAAGTCTCTAGAGGGGAGGAAGGTACGTTAATGAAACAGTATTTGGATTTGTTGCAGGATATTCTCGATAACGGCACTGCCAAGGGCGATCGAACCGGCACAGGGACGCGATCAGTTTTTGGGCGTCAATTCCGACATTCGCTGTCCGACGGCTTTCCACTGCTCACCACCAAAAAGCTTCATCTGAAGAGCATTATCAACGAGCTGATTTGGTTTCTCAGCGGCGACACCAACACCGGCTGGCTCAATGAAAATGGCGTTCGTATATGGGATGAGTGGGCTACTGAAGAAGGTGACCTGGGGCCTGTATACGGCGCTCAGTGGACGGCCTGGCCAACACGAGATGGTGGGAGTATCAACCAGATAGACTATGTGATCGATTGTTTGAAGAATAACCCCGATAGTCGCCGGATATTGTTTCACGCTTGGAACGTAGAATATTTGCCGGACGAAAAGGTTAGCCCTCAGGACAATGTTCGCCAGGGCCGTATGGCATTGCCCCCGTGTCATTTGCTCTATCAGTTTTACGTCGCTGACAATCGGCTGTCGGCACATCTGCTGATTCGATCCAGCGACTCTTTTCTGGGTTTGCCATACAACACCGCGAGTTTGGCGGTGCTGACGATGATGCTTGCTCAGCAATGCGATTTAGAGCTCGGTGAGATCATCATCAGCACTGGCGACTCCCACATTTATGAGAATCATATGGATCAGGTGCGAGAGCAACTCTCGAGAGAACCTCGAGCGCTTCCCACTTTAAAGATTCTGCGCAAGCCCGACAGTATTTATGACTACCGCTTCGAGGATTTTGAGCTGCGAAATTACACTCCGCATGCTCACATTGCCGGCGCTGTAGCGGTCTAGTCGTGCGGTATAGGCAGGAGACGATTTAATGTTGTTGTCTGTGATCGTGGCGGTCGCGGAAAATGGGGTTGTGGGCGCGGATAATTCACTGCCGTGGCATTTGCCGGAGGACCTGAAGTATTTCAAGCAAGTGACCATGGGTAAGCCTATTGTCATGGGCCGTAAAACCTTCGAATCCATCGGCAAGGCACTGCCAGGGCGGGCCAACATTGTGGTATCTCGTAATCCGAATTTCTCCGCTCCCGGTATCGAGCTAGTCAAATCGCTTGAAGAAGCGCTAGAGCTGGCGGGTGACATGGCGCGAGGAGGCGGCGAGGAAGAGCTCATGGTGATCGGCGGTGCCGCTATTTACCAGCTTGCGATTCCTATGGCAGATCGGCTCTATCTCACTGAAGTACATGCGGAATTTTCTGGGGACACCTATATGCCCGCCGTCGACTGGGAGCAGTGGATAGAAGTAAGTCGCGAGCGTCACGCGCCAGAAAATTCGCAATCACCCAATTATAGTTTTGTTGTTTACGAGCGCCGTGAAGCGGCTTTGCAAAAATAATCGAGGAGGCAGTGTTACCTTGGTGGTCCGTTGCAGGGGCATTTGTAACCCAAATACCCATTGACCCGTATGTGTTAATAGCCCAAACGGTATATCATTGAAAAATAAAAATTATTAGGTTTAAATTCCTAGCCTCTGTTTACCGACTCGTATTTATCCACTATATAAATATATACCGAGTCTGAATTTATCAGATCTGAATTACTCTGTTGGATATAGGAAACGCAATTCCCATGACTATGCATCGATTGAAAAACGTGTTGATCGCGGCGCTCGTAACTGTAGGCGCTATCTCAGGCTCAGTGGTTTCAGTGCACGCAAGCACACTGGAATCCATTCTCGCAGTTGGAGAAGCCAAAAATAAAGCTGCCAAGAAGTCTCAGGTCAAAATTGACCGATTGGCTGATGAAACCCGAGACCTGCTAGGCGACTGGAAAACGGTCATGAAGCAGGTTGACGGCCTCAAGGTCTACAACGCCCGCTTGCAACGCCAGATCGATAATCAGCAGAAGCGTGTGACGGAGATTGAAGATTCGATTTCGCAAGTGACCGTTATCCAGCGGCAAATGACGCCACTTGTCATCCGTATGATCGACGGCCTCGAGCAATTTGTGGAACTCGATGTGCCCTTCGCGAAAGAAGAACGAGTGCAGCGTATTGGCTTCTTGCGAGCTAACCTTGATCGCGCTGATGTCAGCGTAGCGGAGAAATTTCGCGGTGTTCTGGAGGCCTACAACATCGAGCTCCAGTATGGCCGAGGCATGGACACCTACCGGGGAAGCATTGATTTGGGAGGCACTGAACGTGAAGTAGACTTCCTGCGTGTAGGGCGCATCGCCCTGGTTTACCAAACTACCGATGGTGCCCTGTCCGGTGCTTGGGACAAGAGTGCTCGGGCCTGGGTTGACCTGCCCCCGGGTGAGTATGACGCCGCTATTCGCAAAGGTATTCGTATCGCGAAGAAGCAGGCCACTATTGATCTGTTGAACATGCCAATTTCAGCGCCGGAGGCGATCTAATGACCTTTAACACCGTAAAAGCCGCTGCTATTGTTATGTGCAGTGCATTAACGTTTTCGAGTGGCTCTGCGATAGCGCAGGAAGCAAAGACCCTGGATGAATTGCTTGGCTTCGTTAAGAAGGGACAGGTTGCCGAATCCAAAGAGAACCGCTCGCGCGAAGCGCAGTTTGCCAAAGAAAAGGGCAACCAGGCTGCAGCCTTGAAGAGAGCCGAGGCCGAGCGCACACGCCAAGAACAGCTCAGTGCTCAGCTGGAAAAAACCTTCGAAGATAATGATTTACTGATTGCTGCCAAGCAAAAGCAATTGCAGGAGAAGCTCGGTACCCTTACAGAACTGTTTGGACATCTGACTTCTGCTTCTGGTGACTTGGCTTCGAATATCGAGGTTTCGCTCGCATCTTCCCAGTACCCGGGTCGTGAGGCGTTCCTAGAGGAGTTCATCGCCAAGATGACCGACTCCGATAAACTGCCTAGCATTGAAGAGATAGAGCGGGTGTGGTTTGAGCTGCTACGAGAAACTCGTGAGACGGGTGTTGTCACCAAGTACACCGCAGAGGTTGCATCCCCTGCGGGTGAGCGGGCCGAACGCGAAGTTGTTCGTATTGGCGCGTTCAACATTGTCGATACAGACGGTAACTACCTCAGCTACGATAACGGCACATTGAGCGAATTGCCCCGACAACCGAGTGGCCCCTACACTGGTTGGGCGGCAGATTTGGCTTCGGCGTCCGGCGGTATACAGAGCTTTGGTGTTGATCCGACAGGCCCGACCGGTGGTTCTTTCCTGGCCGCTATTATTGATACCCCAACACTTGAAGAGCGGTGGCACCAGGGTGGTTACGTAGGCTATGCGATTACGGCGGTTGGTATTTTCGCCTTCTTGCTGGCTATTTACCGAATGATTGTGCTGGCTGTAGTGGGCGGTAAGGTTAACTCACAGCTCAAGAGTGATAAGGCCAACGACAATAACCCACTGGGTCGCGTATTGAAGATTCACGAAGACAATCCTTCCATGGACACCGAGACATTAGAGCTCAAGTTGTCTGAAGGCATTATGAAGGAAACTCCCAAACTGGAAAGTGGTCTAACATTACTGAAGATCATCGCTGCGGTGGCACCTCTGATGGGTCTACTGGGTACGGTGACTGGTATGATCATTACGTTCCAGGCCATCACCATCTTTGGTGCGGGTGATCCGAAGGCAATGGCCGGTGGTATTTCCGGCGCGTTGATTACTACCGTTCTGGGTCTTCTGGTGGCAATCCCGACCGTTCTTCTACACACGGTGGTTAACGGTCGTGCACAGCGAGTTATTCACATACTCGACGAGCAGACCACTGGCATGATTGCAGAGCATACCGAAGCAAACCTGAGGTCTTAATATGGGCGACCTAGGAAGTTTAACCGAGGTCCTGCTTGGCTTCATGAACAAGGGTGGTGACGTGTTATGGCTGATCGCCGCCCTACTGCTCATGATGTGGATGCTTATCTTCGAGAGAGTCTGGTACCTCAAGTTTGGCTGGAAAGCTGATGTAGCTGATGTTATTTCCAAATGGGAGGGCCGCTCTGAGCGGAAGTCCTGGGAAGCTCACCAGATTCGCACGATGCTGATATCCAAATCGCGTATGGAAATAAACCGCTATCTACCTGAAATCAAAACGATGGTGGCTTTGTGTCCACTATTGGGACTCCTGGGTACGGTGACCGGGATGATCGAGGTTTTTAATATTATGGCGGTGACCGGCGGCGGCGACGCCAAGTCCATGGCCGGTGGTGTCCAGCAGGCGACCATTCCAACCATGGCCGGTATGGTGGCAGCCCTATCCGGGGTTTTTGCCAACACTTATGTCACTCAGATTGCCCAGCGGGAAAGCGAATTTCTGCAGGACAACCTGACCACAGACCATTGATAGAGCTAGATTAATGCGCAAGAGAAACCGAGAAGCAGATGCCGATGAGGCGCAGATCGATTTGACGCCCATGCTAGATGTGGTGTTTATCATGCTGATCTTCTTTATTGTTGTTGCCTCCTTTCTTAAGGAGGCCGGTCTCGAGGTAAATCGGCCCGAGGCGAATAACAATCCGCCTGATCCAGATGCAAAGAGCATTTCTGTGACGATAACCGGCGACGATCAGATTTGGATGGAGAACCGTCGTATTGATATTCGCGCGGCGAGAGCGAACATCGCGCGCCTGCTGGCGTCGGATCCAGAGCAATCCTTCAGCGTCAAAACGGAGCCCGGTGCCAGCGCCGGAGTCCTTCTGGACGTTGCCGACGCCGCTCGTGAGGCAGGTGTAAAACAAGTGAATTGGCCAGCGGAGGAAGAAAAGTGAGCAGGCGTGGGATGGCAAAAGGTCGAGGGGGTGACGGCGGTGGCGAGGGTGAAATTGACCTGACTCCTATGTTGGACGTCGTGTTCATCATGTTGATCTTTTTTATTGTGACCTCGTCCTTCGTTAAGGAACCAGGGATCGATATTAATAGGGCCGATGCACTCACAACCAACGCCTGTGTGCGCGGTACCATAATTTTTGCGGTCAACGCCGTGGGTGATATCTATTACGACAAAAAGCAGATACCCATTGGGCGAGCTTTCCGTCTGGCTGAAGCGGCCAAGAAGGAGGCACCGAAAGCGAATTTTGTCATTCAGTCAGATGTCGAAGCACCGACGTCAGTACTGAGCGAATTGTTGGCCGCCATTAAACCCCTAATGGATGCACCACTGTGTGCCTCCACGAATGAAGCGGGGTAAAGAAGATGGGTAATAGTTCAGTGAGAATGATTGTTGCGATACTAATGTCTATCCCGGTTGTGGTGGGCCTGTTTATGATCATGCACAGCCTGATCGATCGGAACTTCGAAAACCCGGAAGTGTCAAATACTAAAATCGCGGAATTGATTCAGCCGGATGAAGAAATTAAGTTGGATACGACAACCAAAAAGCCGGACGAGCCGGAAGATCCTGAAGAACCCCCGCCTGAGCTGGAAATGGCTCAAATAAGCCTCGATATGGATACCGATGTTGCAAATGTTGCGCCTACCTCAACGGTTAGTGTCGATATTTCCTCAAGCGGCATGTCTTCGGGTGACGGTGAGTATCTTCCTATCGTTAAAGTCGCACCGATCTACCCCCGACGCGCTCAGACTCGTGGCACTACCGGCTACTGCATTGTAGAGTACACCGTTACCAAGACCGGTTCGATTCGTGATCCCGTTGCAGTTGATTGTTCACCTTCGGGCGTTTTTGACAGAGCGTCGGTTAAAGCTGCGTTGAAATTCAAGTACAAGCCAAGAGTTGTGGACGGTGAACCAATTGAGGTAGCCGGTGTACAAAACAAGTTTACTTACGAGTTGGAACAATAGAACGGTTGAAGTGTCATGAAATTGTTTAATATCCATACTTGGTCCCGCGCTGTTTTTCTTGCGGTTCCGGTCATCGCTACTCAGGTGACTTTCAGTGCCTTACAGAGTGATTTGGGCTACACGCCTTTTTCATCGGCGAATGCGCAGGAGGAGGCTAAGAAAAAGCCTCAGGAAACGCGCCGCACGCCGGCGCTGCGTAACAAGGTGTATGAAAAACTGTCGGAAGCTCAAGCTGCTGCAGAAGCAAAAGATTGGAAAACTGCCCGCGGTGTTCTGGACAAGATGATCGAAGCGGGTGGCAAGAAAGCACTCAACAGCTATGAACTCGCCAATGTCTATAACCTCTACGCCTTTATCTATTATTCGGCAGAAGACTATGCCAATGCGCTGAAGTCTTACGAGCAGGTTGTTGCTCAGCCGGATATCCCATTGGCAATGGAGATCAACACTAAATACACCATAGCGCAGCTGTACTTCGTGCAGGAGCAGTGGACACGCGGTGTAAACGCTCTGCTCGAGTGGTTCAAAGTCACCGATAACCCACCGGCTAATGCCTACATCTTGTTAGCCCAAGGCTATTATCAGCAAAAGGATTACAACAAGGCGCTTTTCAACACCGAAAAAGCCATTAGCATGTACAACGAAAAAGGCAAAGTACCCAAAGAGCAATGGTACAACCTGGCCCGTTTCCTTTATTTTGATAAAAATGATGTTCCTAATGCAGTGAGAACTCTTGAACTATTGCTTCAGCATTACCCCAAAAAGCAGTATTGGGTGCAAGTATCTCATATGTATGGAGAGCAAAAGAAAGAGTCCTGGCAGCTGGCGGCGATGGAAACGGCCTATGTACAGGACATGCTCGATAAAGGTACTGAGCAAACCACCATGGCATACCTTTATCTCAACGCTGAAGTGCCCTATAAAGCTGCCAAGGTGATGGACAAGGGCTTGAAGAATAAGTCAGTCGAGGCCACTTCCAAGAATTACGACATTCTGGGCAATGCATGGCGCCAGGCCCAGGAAGTGAAAAAAGCAATTCCGGCTATGGAAGAAGCTGCGGCTAAGTCCGATAAAGGTGAGCTGTATGCTCGGCTCGGCAATGTGTACTTGGATGGCGACCAGTACAAGAAGGCGATTACCGCGCTGAATAAGGGGCTTGCTCGCGGTGGGGTGAAGCGCGTGGACACTGCGCGGTTGGTGTTAGGCATGGCGTATTTCAATGACAAGCAGTATTCAAAGGCCCGCAAGGCGTTTAATGCAGCGAGTAAAGATGAGCGATCAGAGAAGTATGCCAGGCAGTGGATAAAGTATATGAACTCTGAGCTTGAACGCCAGGCGAAGCTTAAGGAAGACGTATAGTCTAAGCTCAAGTGATCACGTATAAAAAAAGGAGCACATGGACTCCTTTTTTATGCCGGTGGTAAAACACCGGCGCAGATTGCTAACGCCTATACTGTGACGACGTCGCCCGCTTGTGGGCCTTTCTGGCCATCGGATACGCTGAATTCTACTTTCTGACCTTCAGCCAGAGTTTTGAATCCATCACCTTTAATAGCACTAAAATGGACAAAAACGTCAGGCCCATCTTCTCGCTCGATAAAGCCGAAGCCCTTGCTCTCATTAAACCATTTAACTGTGCCAGTTATAGTAGACATATGTATTACCTGTATTATTTATTGGCTCCCCGTCTGGGTGCCGAGTGGTTCGTATTTATTTATGATTTACAAACGAGGAACTAAACGTACTTCGAGCGCGTGCATAAATATTGCTGAAAAAATCAGCTATTTTCAGTCTAACACTCATTTCAACAACTGCAATGTTTTGGGCAAAGTAATAATTCCACAAAATGCCTTACAGGACAAAATACTCAAGAATTGGAGTTTCTCAGGCGCTGAAAGCCTGACGCTTGGTGCCGTGAAGGAGTCGACACAATGAGACTAAATTGGCACGTGCGCTGCGCCAATTAGGCCCGGTTGCCGGGCGGTAATGACGTATATGGGGACCTCCGCCAGATGGCTTTGCATGCCGCCTTTTTGACAAAACCTCGAGTGAAAATCACTTTTGACCAGAAATTCAATCATACCGGGTATGATTCCGCCAGCGAGATAAAGTCCTCCAAATGCGCCGTTGGACAACACAAAGTCTCCGCATACAGAACCTAACAAAGCGCAGAAAGTCTGCAGAGCGAGCACGGAGTCCTCTTCCATACTCTCAAGGGCGCGTGAAGAAATTTCGGATGGCGTTCTAGCGGCGTATTCTCTTGCGTTTAGACCGCACAAGGTTTTATAGAGGCGTAACAGGCCTGGCCCCGAGATCAATAGCTCCGCATAGATGTCTGGATAGTGATCCAGAAGGGCCGCGAACAGTTCCAACTCCAACTTAGTGCCCGGAGAAAGTCCATTGTGGCCCGGTTCCGCTGCGCTGGCATGGGGCTTACCTTCTATGAGTTCAACCGTGGCCCCGCCCAGGCCGGTGCCGGGGCCAACTGCTGCCAATTTCTGGTTACTCTGCTGTTCTCCGCCAGCGTGAACCGTGTAGCAGTCTTCCGAGCCCAGGTGAGGAAGCGCATGCGCTATGGCGGTGAAATCGTTAATCCATTTAAACTTTGCAAAGTTAAACTGTTCTGCGATTTTGGAGGCTGAAAAACTCCAGTCCATATTGTGCATTCTGACCAAGTCATTCGATGGCGCAGCGGCTACCGCTATACAACATTGCTCGGGTTTTTCTTCAGAGCTGGCGTTCAGCCAGGTATCAATGACCTGCTCAAACTGGTTATAGTCACGGTTGATGTAGGTCTTCAGTTGGCGAAACTGATTTGAGTTGCTATCGAACAATGCCATTCGAGTGTTTGTGCCGCCCACATCGGCCACCAGTCGTGTACTCATCGGGATCTGTGTCCTACTGTTCAGTTTACCGGCAGAATCTTCATAATATTGGTGGACCCAGATCGCCCCATGACGGCACCCTTGGTAAGCAAAATAGAGTCCTCCTTCTTGAGGTAGCCGCCATCCATAAGAAACTCGATTGCGCGCGACTCCACAGCGTCACTATCGAAGGCCTCTGAATCGAAGAATAGCGGAATAACCCCGCGGGAAATACTGAGCTTTTGCAGTGTCTCGCTATTGTGACTAAGGGCGAAAATCGGTAGCCCTGAACTGAGCCGCGACATGAGCAAGGGAGTGGTTCCGGATTCGGTTAAACAGGCTATTCCCCTGACGCTCCCGTAGTGATTTGCCGCGTATATCGCAGACATGGCAATCGTTTCCTGGGCGCTGGAAAACTGCTTTTCGAGTCGATATTTTGAGGTTCTTGCGACCGGGTGTTGCTCTGCACCTACTGCAGCCTCTGACATGGCTGCCACCACCTCCACAGGGTAACGCCCGACTGCTGTTTCCGCTGAGAGCATGACCGCGTCAGTTCCATCCAGGACGGCATTGGCGACATCAAAGACCTCTGCCCGCGTTGGCATTGAGCTGCTGATCATCGATTCCATCATCTGGGTGGCGGTTATGACCACACGATCCATTTTTCTAGCTCGAGAGATAAGATCTTTTTGAATGCCGATTAGCTGAGCGTCTCCCACCTCTACGCCCAGGTCGCCGCGCGCCACCATAATGCCAAAGGACGCTGAAACAATACCGTTGAGAATCTTTTCATCCGCAATCACTTCCGCCCGCTCAATCTTAGCAATGATAGCCGGTTGGAGATTATGCTGTTGCAATAGATCCCTGGTTTGGAATATATCCTCAGCAGTTGATACGAAAGAGACCGCCACAAAATCAGGCTTTACTTCCGCCAGACTGTCGATATCAGCGATATCCTTTGCGGTCAAAGCCGGTGCGGCCAAGCCGCCGCCGAGACGGTTTATACCCTTTCGTGATCCAAGCTTACCACCGACCGTGACAGTGCAATGTACCGCAGTGCTATCTACATCGTCGACGCGTAATCTGATGCGGCCATCGTCCAAAAGCAGGGTGTCACCTGAATAGACACTAGTGCACAAGTCTTTGTAGTCTAGTCCGACTGCATTGTTATCGCCTTCACCCTCACCGAGATTGAGGTCCAGGCGGAAGCGGTCGCCATTATCTAATTCAATGCTGTCGTGTCTAAATGTGCTGATGCGAATTTTCGGGCCTTGCAGGTCCGCCAGTATGCCGACATACCTTCCAGCTATTGACGCTTGTTTTCGAATAGTGGCCGCAACTGTTGCGTGATGCCCAGAAGTTCCATGACTAAAGTTTAGGCGAAAGACATCGACTCCCGTCGAGATAAGACGCGCGATGACATTTGCGGACTCGCTTCCTGGGCCGATTGTGGCCACAATTTTTGTTCGTCGATTTACATCTGGTATCACTTTGAGTTCCTGCTTGGCGTCACGTTGTTCCGCAGTATTTTTGGCGAGATAAATGTGAGACATGCACTATATCACGTTCCAGTCTAAGGCCGGCTGTGCAGCCAGATATCCTGGTTATGATTTTGACAACATGCCGGCGATAGCGTCTGCGTGTGAACTCCAATGGTTCTCCGCAGGGATTGCTCCGGGTTGTTGAATGACCATTGCGGAAACCTTGCAGGCGAACTGAGCCGCCTCTTCGGGTTCAATGCCTTTTAGGCGGCAAGCCAGATAACCGGCGTTGAAACTATCGCCTGCACCCGAAGTATCTGTTACACGCAAAACAGTTTCTGGTTTAACTTCGCTTTTTCGTCCCTGGAAATGTATTTGCACATTTTGCTCTCCGTCTTTAACAACAACCTCCGGTATATCTTGTTGTTCGATTTGCGCTATGACATCTCTATTAGAGTTGAGTCCTCTAAGTTCCCGCTCGTCTTCCATGCCAGAAAGAAAAACGGTCGTCCGCTCGAGCATCTTTGTGTGTTCTTGCAATGCGAGTTCGCGATTCTCCCACAGACGGGCTCGATAGTTCCCGTCGTAGATTATGCAGCCTCCGAGGTCACGAAATTGATCCAGCCAATTGTACAAAATCTCCCTGCTTTCGTGACTGGTACGCGATAGGGTAATTCCGCTGAGATATAGATAGCGCTCGGACTCAAGTCGCTGCAATGCTAGCTGCAGCTTTTTGGCGTCAAATAACAAGCAATGGGCCGCAGATTGATCTCGCCAGTAACTAAAGGAGCGTTCGCCGTCACTGTCGGTAGATATCAGATAGAGTCCGATGCTAGTGGATGGAATCTGTGAAATATATTCTGTACCGACTCCCAGCGCTTTGCACTTCTCGAATAGACGCGCACTGTTTGTATCGTCGCCGATACCGGAAGCCAGGTGAGCGCTGCCGCCTAGTAAGCTAATACCAGCCGCTGTATTTAAGGCATCGCCTGCCACATCAAGTTCATAGTGCGATCCATCGCGGTTACGCATTTCCAGCATTGCTTCTCCCAGACAAGTGATAGCGTGTGGAGAAGTTTTAAAAAGATCAGAATTGTACATAGGCCTCACTTGTGAAATAGGTGTTGTACGCGATGCGAGTAAACCAGTCTGTTGTAGAGTCTGATGCGCGCTAATAAAATTGTAAGAGTATTCACCAAAACCTTTCTTTGCGCTAGACTCCCGAAACTCCGGGCCTGAGCGTTTCCTCCAAGGATAGTCCTTAAATGCAGATTGTTTGTTATGACCACGTTAATTGACCGAATTGTAATTGCGGTGCCAGACTTGATTGCGGCGCAGCAAGAGTATCAGACGCTGCTAGGTGTAGACGCTATTGAAATTGAAGATCCAGGTGGCGAGCCGTGTGTTTGGTTTGCCCTTCCAAATACAGTGATGGAACTGCGACAAAAAGCAGTTACTCAGGCGGTTTTCAGTGGCTTGGTATTTTCGCAGCCTGAGTCTGGTCGAATCGATTCTCCTCTGACTAATCCTTTTGATCTTGCGCTGGAGATCTGTGATGGCCGACGAACCACACAATTCAGGATTGATCAGCCCAATGCTTGCAGCGCTTTAAGCATTGATCATATCGTCCTTCAAACTCTCGACGGCGATGCATGCGTTGAATTCTTTGGCGAGCAACTTGGCATTCGCCTGGCACTCGATAAAACGGTTCCCCAGTGGGGAGGTCGCATGTTGTTTTTTCGGACCGGAAAACTCACCCTAGAGGTGATACAGTCCGAGAATGACAAGCCTGAAAAGGATTACTTCTGGGGCATTGCGCTGCAATGCGACAACCTTGCAGACACCAGTGATCGACTGGTGCAAGACGGCGTGGTCCTCTCGGATTTACGACAAGGGCGCAAAGCCGGGACTCGTGTTGCGACGGTTAAAAGTCACGCATTGGGAATCCCAACGTTGCTGATAGAGCCTGCTGCAGGCCAGGTGTTGCAAACCACGTAATGTTGAATTTAGACCAATACACCCTGCAAGCATATCCACCCGTCTGACCGACCCGCCACGGTTAGTGAAATACGATCGCCGTAATGAGAGATTAGTGCTTCAGCCTGATCTTCGATGAGTCCTGATAAAAGCAAAATACCTCCCGGTTTTAAAAAATGAATAAGAGGGTCGGACAGTTCCATCAGCGGACCTGCGAGTATGTTGGCAATAACCAGATCGACCTCACTTGCATACGGCTGGAGGTTCACTTCTCCGGGCAGGCCGAGGCGCAGTGCTGAGTCTGCGATATTATTGCGGCGGGCATTTTCCCGGCTGGCGATGAGTGCTTGCGGGTCGTTGTCGATCCCAAGCACTTGTTTCGCACCCAACTTCAGTGTCGCCACCCCCAATATCCCGGAGCCGCAACCGTAATCAACCACGAGTTTATCTGCCAGTGGTGCCTGGGCGATTTGGGATAGGCAAAGGGATGTCGTCGGGTGAGTACCAGTGCCAAAGGCCAGCCCGGGGTCAAGCAGGAGGTTGATGGCTTTGGGGTCCGGAGGTTCAATCCAACTCGGACAGACCCACAGCTGATCACTGAATTTCATGGGTTGGTAGTGCTGCATCCACTCACGCTCCCAGTCCTTATCTTCCATAATCTCGATGCGATGATTGGATTTTACGATGGACTCAGCAGGGAATTTTGCCAGTACCTTTTGCATATCAGCGCCGGCATCGTATAGGCCAGTCAGTCTGATATGACCCCACAAGGGAGTCTCTCCCACTCCCGGCTCGAGCACCGGGTCGTCGGCATTGTCTTCCATAGTGACTGCCACTGCGCCGGTGGCTAGCATAAGGTCTTCCAGTGGTTCAACGTCTTGCGGATGAGTATCCAGGCGAAGTTGCAACCAGGGCACTACTTGTCTTCCAGCTTGCTTTCCAGATAGTGAATACTAACTCCGCCTGCTTCGAAGGCCTTGTCTCTCACTAGGTCACGATGCAGGGGTGTGTTGGTGCGAATCCCTTCGACTACTAACTCATCCAGCGCCTGACGCATTCTGCGCAGAGCAATCTGCCGATCCTCCCCAAAAGAGATGATCTTACCGATCAGGGAGTCGTAGAACGGAGGCACTGTATAGCCATCGTATAGGTGGGAATCCACTCTGATCCCCGGACCACCGGGAGGGTGGTAGTACTTTACTTTGCCCGGCGACGGCAAGAAGTTTTGCGGGTCCTCAGCGTTGATTCTGCACTCGAAGGAATGGCCCCGAATATTGATATCGTTTTGTTTGAACGACAGCGGCTCACCACTGGCCATTAGCAGTTGCTCACGCACAATGTCGACGCCGGTAATCATCTCGGTCACGGGGTGCTCTACTTGGACTCGAGTGTTCATTTCTATAAAAAAGAAGCCGCCATCTTCATACAAGAATTCGAAGGTACCCGCGCCTCGGTAGCCAATCTCGATACAGGCATCGACGCAGCTTTGTGCTACTTGGCTGCGGATGTCATCGGGGATTCCGGGTGCCGGCGCCTCTTCCAGTACCTTCTGGTGGCGACGCTGCAAAGAGCAATCTCGGTCGCCAAGGTGGATGGCGTTGCCCTGACCGTCGGCCAGCACCTGAATTTCAACATGCCGGGGTTTTTGCAGAAACTTTTCGAGATAAACGACATCGCTGCCAAACGCGGCGGCAGCTTCAGACTGGGTAACCTGCACGGAATTCAATAGAGCGGCTTCGTTGTGGACGACTCGCATACCGCGCCCACCGCCACCCGCCGCCGCTTTGATAATGACCGGGTATCCGATCCGCCGTGCAATTTCCAAGGTATCTTGTGTGTTTTCCGTCAGCGGCCCGTCAGATCCCGGCACGGTTGGAACACCGGCCTTCCTCATGGCTTCAATTGCTGAGACTTTGTCTCCCATCAGGCGGATGGTGTCTGCCTTGGGGCCAATAAATACGAAACCACTCTTTTCGACCTGGTCGGCAAAATCTGCGTTTTCTGCGAGAAAACCGTAGCCCGGATGAATCGCACTTGAATCGGTGATTTCCGCGGCACTGATTAGTGCCGGAACGTTCAAGTAAGACTCCGTAGAGGATGCGGGGCCAATGCATACCGATTCATCCGCAAGCCTGACGTGCATCAGTTCTTCGTCCGCTTTGGAATGAACGGCTACTGTCTGGATATCTAACTCTTTACAGGCACGCAAAATACGCAGTGCAATTTCCCCACGGTTGGCAATGAGCACCTTTTCCAGCTTGGGCATGGTTTATTCCTCAGGTGGTGAGTGGCGAGCGGTGCGTCGGTTTAAACAATAGAGACCAGAGGCTGGTCAAATTCAACCGGCTCGCCATCATCCACCAAAATAGCTTCTATTGTGCCGGCTTTATCGGCCTCGATTTGGTTCATCATTTTCATTGCTTCGACAATACAAATGACATCTCCAATTTTCACAGTTTGGCCGACTTCAACAAATTTTGGTGATGTGGGTGAGGGTGACCGATAAAAAGTACCGACCATGGGTGAGTTGACTATATGTCCTGCGGCGCTCGAAGCTTGGGCTTCAGGCGCGGCGGCCGGAGCCTCCGCAACTGGAACTACTTTTGTTTGCTGCTGAGGTGCCATCTGTACTGGCGCAGGTGCAGCGTATGTCATCGCACCCGCTGCCATTGCCTGGGCAGCGCCGTTGCGACTGATGCGCACCGATTCTTCGCCCTCTTTAATTTCAATCTCATCAATGTTGGACTCTTCCAGCAATTCGATCAGTTTTTTTACTTTGCGAATGTCCATAATGTCATCTCTTGGGTTTTTTACTGTTCAAGTTTTTGCAGGGCAGCCTGCAAGCCAAATTCATAACCTTGGGGACCCAGGCCACAAATAACACCTTGCGCCAGGTCTGAAAAATAGGATTTTTTACGGAAATCCTCACGTGCGTGGGTATTGGATAAATGAATCTCAATAAATGGAATCTCGGTAGCGGCTAATGCATCTCTAATCGCTACACTTGTGTGAGTAAAAGCTGCCGGATTAATTAAAATATAGTTCACGCCTTCATGGCGCGCATCCTGGATTCTCTCGACCAGTTCATATTCGGCATTGCTTTGCATGTTGAGCAAGTGGTGCCCTCCTTCCAAAGCCATTTGCTCTAATTTCAAGTTGATATCACTAAGCGTGGTGCTGCCATAGATGTCGGGCTCGCGTTCCCCTAGCAAATTCAGGTTTGGGCCGTGAAGGACAAGAATGGTTGCCATGCCGCTGGCACTCCCTGTAAAAACGCGATTTCAGGGAGTGTGCCGCAATTCAGGTGGAATGTCTATGTGTTTAGCCGTTTTTGGTATTTGGACACTTTTCGGCACCAAATTAAAGAAGTTAGCTATATTTAGATTAGCGGGCGATCTTTGCCATTGTTGGCATATATCGATATTTCCGCACCTTGCAAAACGTGATCAGTCGCCATCTACTCTAAAAGTGTAGCAAACTTAGCCTTATTGTCGCTAACCTGCGAAATAGCGTCCAATACAATCGACTTGGTTAGCAACTGTGGCAAAATGATCGGTTCTACATCGGGATCGCCAGAATAGAGAATGTAAAATGGGATGCCATTGCGGCCGTATCTAGCCAAATAGGCGGCGATGTCGGCGTCGTAGTTGGTCCAGTCAGCAACCATATAGGCCACTTCACTTTCTTTAAAAGCCGCCGTGATTTCATCGGTTAGAAGAACAGCTTGTTCATTGGCAATACAGCTGATGCACCAGTCGGCTGTCACGTCAACAAAAACCGGTTGGCCACTGCTGCGTATCTGTTCCAAGGTTTGTTCCGACCAGGCGATGTGCCCTTCCTGGGAAATGCGTTGCGCAGATTCATCGAGACCACGCCAGCTGGCAGCAGACACCGCGGCGAGTATGCAAGCGAACGCAATTCCTTTACGCCAGCCACTGAAGCGCCACAACCAAAGTCCCAGAGCGATGAGTAATGCTCCCATTAACGCAAGCGCCATAGTGTTGACTCCCGTCTGTCTGCCGGCAACCCAAAAGAGCCAGATAGCGGTGGCGTACAGTGGAAAGGCCAAGACCTGTTTGAGAGTTTCCATCCAGGCACCGGGCTTTGGCATTCGGTTGCGTAAACCTTTGCTGTAACTCAACATAACCATGGGTGCCGCCATGCCTGCACCCAGCGCTGCGAATACTCCCAGGGCAATAATTGGCGGTTGTGTCACAGCAAATCCCAGTGCAGTACCCATAAAAGGTGCGGTGCAAGGGCTCGCTACAACAACTGCGAGCACCCCGGTGAAAAAAGAGCCGCTCAAACCTTCCTTTTCAGCGAGATTACTGCCCGCGCCCATTACGCTGCTACCAAATTCAACAACACCTGAAAGGGATAGCCCCATGGCCACAAAGAGATAGGCCATGGCGATAACAAAGCCTGGGGACTGCAAATGAAAGCCCCAACCAATAGCTTCTCCGGCTCTTTGAAGAAAGATAAGAATAGCGGCTACCAGCACGAAGCTGCACACAACCCCAGCGGCGTATACCCAGCTTTGAGTGTGATGTTCATGATCTGCACTGCGGGCGAAGCTCAACATTTTCAGCGATAATACGGGGAAAACACAGGGCATCAGATTCAGAATGCTGCCGCCGAAGAAAGCCAATACCATCATGTAAAGGATTTTGCTAAAGCTGCCAACTTCCTGCTGTACTGCTGGCTCTTTGGTTTTTGAGGTCGGTGCTACAGCCTCCTCAGGACCGGAGGGCGTGACGTCACCGGTATTAAAATCGACATCAAAATACTGTTTGTGAGGGGGATAACACAGGCCGGCGTCCGCGCAGCCCTGGGATGTAACGCTTAGTTTGGCCGTTCCCGCATTCCTCTGAGGGCTTATTTCTATGTCTGCGTCGTGATAGTAAACGCTCACATCGCCAAAAAACTCATCGGTTTTTTCCAGTGCAGGTGGAAATTGTGTGTCCAGTTCAATGTCGCCCGACTCGTCGGCTAGGGAAAAGCTAAATCGGTGTTGGTAGAGGTAGTAGTCAGGTTGTATTTGCCAGTACAGGCGCAGGCTGCGATCGGGCTGGATCTCAATCTCAAGTTGATAAGCTTCTTCTACAGAAAGAAATTCCACGGGCTCGTTGGTACCAAAGGGATTGGTACCACTGCTGAAATCGGACGAAATGGCCGCGGCGCTAAATAGCAATAATAAAACTGCGAACATGCTGCGCATGTAGTCTCCTGATGATAGTGGCGTTCGGCCCACAGATCTTGGCGGGTAGAAGTGAAACCTGATCCGTTCAATCGGCATTAGTGTAACAGCCTCGAACATTCCACCCAATTACCGAGCGAATCTGCGCGAACGGAAATGATATAGTGATATGACGCCCCAAGCTGAAAATAGTTTCAGCGGCGTGCTCAGAACGGGAGAGTTTTACTGATGTCTAGGCGAGATATTGTGAGGTTCAGCTTTGCGATTGTAATGGGAGTGGCATCTGCTAGTGCTGTTTCCACGGAAGACCTGCAAATTGAAAACGCTTGGATTCGTGCGATGCCGCCGACACAGCGCATGACAGCCGGCTATCTGGATATCCATAATCCTGGCACGATTCCAGTAGAAATCTTAGGGGCTCGCGCGGGGATTGCCAAGTTGGCTGAGATTCACACCAGCCAGGAGATTGATGGCTATGTGCGAATGCAGCATCTGGAGCGGTTCACGATTAACCCCGGAGCGACCATCAGTCTTTCCCCCGGGGGTATGCACTTGATGTTGATGGGTCTGGAAAAGATGCCCGCAGTGGGTACGGATGCAGAAATTTGCCTGATTTCATCTTCAGGATCGGAAATTTGTGCTCAGGCGACGGTACGTAGAGGTTCCGCAGGAGTACAATCGCAGCATCATTAGCATCGCCTTCAGGGTGTGCGCGGGTAAGGTATTATTTCAGTAACAGCGGCAGGGCAGAATGAGCGAGACGATAAAGGACAAAATGGCAGGAAGAGTGGACAACCTGCGTGACGGTGAGGTTTTTCGTTGGCTGGGAGGAATAGTGGCGGCTTACCTAATCGTCACCACCTTATTTGGCCTGTATTGGAGCATCGCACCAAGTCAGTTCGATGTCAGTGAAAAAGCGGCTGAGTTCGCCGCTGAAAACGGGGGCTCTGTGGTGACAGGATCCGTCACCACAGCCGCTGTGATGGGCGTAATGGATACCCTGTTGGATAAATCAGGAGGCTATCTGCACAACGATCGATTTCCGCCGGGTCTGTGGATGGATAACATGCCCAACTGGGAGTACGGCGTTTTAATACAAGTCCGAGATATTTCTAGGGCTATGCGCGAGGTTCACAGCCGCTCGCAATCCCAATCTACTGAAGATAAGGATTTGGCCATGGCGGAGCCGCGTTTCAATTTTAAGGCCACTAGTTGGATTCTTCCGGCCTCTGAGTCGGAATATGCTGATGGACGAGAGTTCACTAATAATTACTTCGCCAGACTTTCGGATGCAAGCGAGAGTAACGCCCAGTTCTATGCCAGAGCGGACAATCTTCGTTATTGGCTGGCGACGGTGGATATGCGGCTTGGCAGTCTCTCACAACGCTTAAGTGCTAGCGTGGGTCAGCGCCGGTTGAATACCGATCTGGCGGGTGATGAAAGTGCCACGCAATCAACCGAAGCGCCTGCCGAGATGATGGTGCGAACCCCGTGGACGAAAATCGATGATGTCTTTTATGAGGCCAGAGGTACGGCTTGGGCACTGATTCATTTTCTGAAGGCGGCCGAAGTCGATTTCGAAGATATCCTGCGCAAGAAAAATGCACAGGTGAGCATGCAGCAGATTATTCGTGAATTAGAGGCAACCCAGGATATGGTATGGGCGCCGATGATACTTAACGGCACTGGCTTCGGTACTTTGGCGAATCATTCACTGGTTATGGCTTCTTATCTGAGTCGGGCCAATGCAGCCATTGTGGATTTGAGGGACTTAATGTCCCAGGGCTAGTGGTACTAGCCCTGCCGATAGCGCAAGCGGGTACCGGTCTCGAGGGAAAGACGAATTTCTGCCGGGCCCAACTCACTCGGGAAGTAGGTGCCTGATAATTTTGCGTCCAGCAAACTGGCTCCTTCGAGGTTTGTTTCGCGAAAGTCGATACCGGAGAGATCGCAGTTGCGGAAATAAGAGTTGCTAAAGTCAAGGCCCTTGGCGTTCATGTTGCGCAAATCCCGGCCGCGATAATCTCCGCTGCGTAATTCGCTGCTGTCGATTTTATCTCTTTGTTCATTGAACCCCTTGATGTCTTCGTTGCGCAGTAGCTGATATAAGGGGTCTTGCTTAATAAAGGGTTTGTCCATTGTGCTACCTCTCGTGTTGGGAATTCGACCCCAACGGAGTCGTTAATATACGATAGCTTAAGCCACGGTGAGCATTTAGCATAGCTCAAAGATTTAGCTGGCAAATTCATGGAGCATTAGTTGTCTTCGCAAACCATTGAGGGCTTTCTTCTCACACGAAACTGGCGAGACGGTGATCGGGGCATCGATCTGGAGTTCTGGTTTTCGACCGAAAACGGACCGATCTGTGTTCTTGTACAGCAACAGCGCAGTCTGTTTTTCCTCACAACATCGGAGGTGGAACAGGCTAAAGATTTGCTCCGTTCTGAACGAGGCGTGGAATTCAAATCGGTTGAGTTGAAAGACTTTTCCCTGGCGCCCGTGTTTGCCGTTTACTTTTCTCGCCATCAGCAACTTCGTCGCGCCGCTGACCTTCTTCGTGAACATGGTCTTAATCCTCTCGAAAGTGACATTAATCCTGCCGAACGATTTCTCATGGAACGGTTTATTTGTGGCAGTGCAGTGATTCAGGGTGAGTTGTTGTCGCGTGGTACCCACAAAGTGTTGCGTAACCCAGCTCTCAAAGCTGTGTCTTACAAACCCACGCTAAGCGTCGCATCCATTGATATTGAGACAGCGATGGGTGGACTGCAGCTTTTTTCAATCGGTGTGCATGCCGTTCGCAATGGGGAACACACGCGTTTTGTACTGATGTTGGGCGAAGGCGCTACCCAGGTTTGGGTTACCAGCTATCCCTCTCAGCGAGAGTTACTGTCAGCCTTTATCAAATGGGTAGAGGATTACGACCCCGATATTATGATTGGCTGGAATGTTGTGAATTTCGACTTTTGGTATTTGCAGCGCGTCGCCGATCATGAGGGCATTCGCCTGTCGCTGGGGCGTGACAGGCGTGTCGCTCACTGGCGTGACCTCGACGACGAAGGCAACCGTAAAACCTTGCAGATACCCGGGAGAGTGATACTTGATGGCATCGAGCTGTTGCGTGCCGCGTTTTATCGATTTGAGAGTTTTTCCTTGGAAAACGTCTCTCGAGAAATCCTTGGTGATGGAAAACTGCTGACGGGCGGTGGTAGAGGATATGAAATCTCAGAACTGTTTGCCGACGATAAGACGGCATTAGCTCAATACAATCTCAAGGATTGCGAGCTCGTCTCCGATATTTTTGATGCGACGGGGTTGTTGGACTTTGCGCTGGCCCGAACCTTCATGACCGGTTTAAATCTTGATCGCATGGGTGGTTCGGTGGCTTCTTTCGACAATTTGTATTTACCTCGTCTGCATCGCAGCGGCTATATTGCGCCAACCGCGAGTACTGAGCTGGTTGGCAGTCCAGGTGGCTATGTACTTGATTCAATGCCCGGCATGTACGATCACGTCCTGGTGCTGGATTTCAAGAGTTTGTATCCCAGCATAATCCTCACCTTCTTTATTGATCCTTTGGGTTTGGCTCTAGGTTTATCGGAAGGAGCCTCCGGGGGGGATTTGGTCGAGGGTTTTGACGAAGCACAATTTGTGCGCGAAGGTCATATTCTTCCAGAATTGATTCGTCAGTTATGGGATAAAAGAGATGAGGCTAAAGCCGAAGGTAATTCGGCGCTGTCCCAGGCCATTAAGATCATTATGAACTCCTTCTACGGTGTTTTGGGCACCCCGGGCTGCCGCTTTTATGACCCTCGCCTGGTCAGCTCTATTACCCGTCGAGGTCATGAAGTTCTTCAAAAAACTCGCGACTATATTGAATCAGCCGGGCAAAAGGTTATTTATGGAGACACGGATTCAGTTTTTGTCTGGATAGAGTCGGCCGAGGATGATGCTAGTGCCGTTGCAGTTGGAAAAGACTTGGAGCGCAAGCTCAATCAATTTTGGTGCGAGACTTTACGCGAGGAGCATCAATTAGACTGCGCTTTGGAACTGGAGTTTGAAACGCACTACAAACGCTTTCTTATGCCCACAATTCGAGGGTCAGAAAAGGGCAGTAAGAAACGCTATGCCGGGGTTGTCAGTTCTGAAACGGGAGACAAGCTGGTATTTAAAGGGCTGGAAAATGTGCGCACCGACTGGACAAAACTGGCGCGCGATTTTCAGGAAGAGCTCTATAGACGTATTTTTATGCGTGAGCCCTATGAAGATTTGGTGGTGGAAACCACCGCTCGTGTGTTAGCGGGCGAAGAGGATGACCAGCTGGTGTATCGCAAGCGATTGCGTCGCAAGTTAAATGACTATCAGCGCAATGTTCCGCCGCACGTTCAGGCCGCGAGACTCTGCGAGGCGCGCGGTTTAACTGTGCCGTCCCGCGGTGATTGGATAGAGTACGTGATCACCACAAGTGGCGCTGAACCCGCAGCCAGCCAGCTGGCGGCGATAGATTATCAGCACTACGTTGACCGACAGTTAGAGCCGGTTGCCGATGGTATTCTGGGCTTTGTAGGCAACTCATTTCGCACTCTGGTTGATAAGCAGATTACACTTTTTTAGTTGCCGGCATAGCCGCCAAATCAGGGATTGACTTACTCTCCGAAAAACTCGGTTCGTAGATCTGCGTAATCCTGCTCGGCTAGCCGAGGCCCATAATTCGCTACAATCTTTCCAGCGCAGAGGCTGGCAAACCGGCCGGCTGTGGCGAAATCTTCACCGCGAGTCAGGGCATATAGGAATGCTCCAGCAAACATATCGCCTGCGCCATTACTATCCAATGCATGAACGCGATGGACTGGTATTTCGGTGGTAGTGGAACCGTCAAATACGATTGCGCCCTGGTCACCCCTTGTCAAAGCGAAACTACTGGCAGTTTTCTTGAGCCCTTCGATCGCGACGTCGAGATCCTGGGTATCCGACCAGCCCTTCGCTTCAGCTTCGTTGCAAAATATTAGATCCACTTTTTTGCCGATGATTTCCTGCATTCCGTCCCGAAAAAACTCGACCATGCCCGGATCGGAAAAACTCAATGCGGTTTTCACGCCAGCGGCCTGGGCGATTTCACGGGTTCTGATCGCGGCTTCACGGCTAGTGTCGGCCGTCACACGATAGCCTTCTATGTATACCCACTCCGAGTTTTCAATAGCCGCGCTATCCACCTGATCGACAGACAAGGTGTCGTTGATCGCCAGGTAAGAATTCATGCTTCGCTCGGCATCCGGGGTAATCAACACCAGGCATTTCCCAGTGATGCCGTTCTCTCGAGGCCCGGTCATACTGTGATCGACACCCGCAGCTTCAAGATCGGCTATGTAAATGTCTCCGTCGATATCATTGGCAACTTTACACGACATAAAAGCCGGTGCGCCAAACAGCGCTGAAGCGATGACCGAATTTCCACCGCTGCCACCACTGCTGTGTACCGCCGTTATCAAATGACCTTCCAGGTGTCCCAGTAACTCTTTCAAGCGGTCTTCATCCACCAGTGTCATAAGGCCCTTTTCGACGTTCATATTCGCTAGATCGGAATCGTCGACTTTAATTTCTGTGTCAACGAGCGCTGCGCCGATACCGTAGACTTTGTATTTTTTCATTCTCTGGGAGCCCTGTGTCAATTTGCCGGCTATTATCCTGATCCTCGCTCGAAATGAAAGCGTGCGGGGCGTTCTGTGTTGTACACTTCCACTCCATGATTCGTACCCGCCACCTTCTGCTCAAGCTAGTCCTAACCATCAGCGTTCTTGCGGGCCTTTGCCTGGTGTATTTAGACGCGAAAATTACCAGCACTTTTGCGAACAAGATGTGGGAGCTTCCCGCCACAGTCTATGCAAGACCCTTGGAATTGTTTGTAGGGGCAAATCTCAATAAGAATGACTTGGCCTTTGAGTTGGAGTCACTCGGTTATCGACCCGTTGCAAAGCCCAAGGAGCCTGGCCAGAGCGCGCAAGCCGGCAATCGCTTTGAAATCTTTACCCGTGGATTCAAATTTCCCCAGGAGCGAGAGCCTTCAAGGCATGTCCGTGTCGTTTTGGAAGGCGATCGTGTGGCTTCGTTGTCTTCGCGAGGCAGAGACATAGACCTTATGCGTCTCGATCCCGTCCGAATCGGCGGTATCTATCCCTCTCATGGTGAAGATCGCGTACTTGTTCGGCTCGATGATGTCCCCGAGTCGATTCGGCTGGGTTTGCTCGCGGTTGAAGACAGGAACTTCTACCAGCACTGGGGCTTTTCCATATCGGGCATTGGCCGAGCATTGCTCAGCAATCTGCGTTCCGGTCAGGTGGTGGCTGGTGGCAGCACTGTCACCCAGCAGTTAGTTAAGAATTATTACCTGACTCCCGAGAGAACACTCATTCGCAAGTTAACCGAAGTGTTGATGGCGGTGTTACTTGAATTTCATTCCAGCAAGGATGAGATTCTCGAGAGCTACATCAACGAAGTCTATCTCGGCCAGGAAGGCCCGCGATCGATTCACGGTTTTGCGCTTGCAGCCAGGCATTATTTCGATACTCCGCTGGACCGTTTGGGCTTGCACCAACAGGCCTTACTCGTTGGAATGATCAAAGGGCCTTCCCTGTATAACCCCCTCAGAAATCCAGACCGAGCCCTGGAGCGTAGAAATGTAGTTCTGGATGTGATGGCGGGGCAGGGAGTTATATCGCTGGAGCACGCCATCGTCGCGAAAGCGATGCCGCTGGGCCTCAATGCGCAGGGGCAAATTCGAAATTCCTATCCTGCCTTTCTCGATTTGGTGCGTAGGCAGCTGCGGCTCGAATATCATGACGATGATCTCACTACGCTCGGGCTCAGCATATTTACGAGTTTTGACCCCTTGGTACAACGTCAAATTGAGCGAAGTACCACTTCGGTGATGGATGAGCTAGATAGTTCGGGAAAGTTGCAGTCCGCGACGGTAGTGACACGTTTTGACACGGGAGAAGTTGCCGCATTGGTCGGGGGTCGCAAAGTTCGATACGCCGGTTTTAATCGAGCCTTGGATGCGCGCCGTCCCGCCGGTTCACTGCTGAAGCCGGCTGTCTATCTTGCCGCGTTAGAGCAACCTGAGATCTATAATCTGGCGACCCCACTTGATGACTCTGAAGTCACCGTAGAAGGGCCCGGCGGTAAAACTTGGCAACCACGCAATTTTGACCGCACTTCCCACGGGCAGGTTTTGCTGCACACTGCGCTTTCAAAATCCTACAATCTTGCCACTGCGCGATTGGGTATGAATCTTGGTTTGGATTCGGTGGTGGATATACTGCGAAGATTGGGCATTGACGGTCCTATCCCCGAAGTGCCAGCCCTCACTTTGGGTGCCGGAGAATATTCGCCCATGGATATCGCTGCCCTGTATCAAACCGTGGCGGCAGGTGGCTTTCGCATGCCACTGCGCAGTATCAGGGATATTGTCGATGCGCGAGGTCAGGCTCTTCGGCGTTATCCTCTGGAATACGACAGAACCGTTGGCTTGCAAGCGATGCACTTACTGCACTACGCTATGCGCGAAGTTGTTCGTGAAGGCACTGGAAGAGGCGTCTATCGTTTTCTTAAAAGTGATTTTGAAGTGGCCGGAAAGACCGGCACGACCAATGAGAATCGGGATTCCTGGTTCGCCGGGTTTAGCGGAGACTTGCTGGCTGTTTCCTGGATCGGCCACGACGATAACAAGAGCACGGGCCTCACCGGCGCTAGTGGGGCCCTCAAGGTATGGGCTCACTTTATGGCTGCGGCGAGTGAACGATCCTTAAGCTATCGTATGCCCGATGGTATTCAGACTCATTGGATTGAGAGTGAGACTGGACAGTTAACGTTAGAAGGGTGCCCCAATGCACGTTTGTTGCCATTTATTACTGATTCCGAACCCCTTGAACATACAGGATGCGAAGTACGTAAAACACCAGTGAGAAATTGGTTTCAATCATTGTTTGGCCGGGGGAAATAGTGTCTAAATTGTGTTGCGCGATCAAAGTGCTGGGGTTGTATTCCCTGATCTTTTTGAGTGGTTGTACTTTGTACAGTGTTCCCGGGTCTGAACCTGTTCCCGTTGAACCCGGCTCGGAGCCCATTCCTGTGGAGCCCCCACCCGAGGTAACCAAGCCGGAGTTGGAGCCATCGGCACCAGAACCCGACACCTCCGGAGCCTATAAAGGCCTGCTCGAGAAAGCAAATACTGCGGCTGCACGAGGAGACTACGAACAGTCTTTGGCGCTCCTGGAACGCGCTCAGCGAATTGACCCCGACGCAGGAGAGATTTACTTAAGCCTGGCGAAAACCTATCGTGCCAAAGGTGACGATAAGTTGGCTGCCGCCACGGCAGAGCGTGGCATGTTGTATTGCGATGGTCTTGTTCAGTGTGAGGCCTTGCGTGCGTACTTGCGTTGAGCTTGGGTCCAGCTCACTTAGCGCTTGCCAATATCCTAGGCGCAGTAAACTTCAAATCCATTTTCTACCGCTTCAAATCTCAAGTGCTGGTTAATGCATTTTGGTATATCGCCGGCCGAGTGACTCACGAAAATAATCTGCGTATCTGAGTTTTCCGCGATGTGGTCGATGGCGCGCAATATCAGCTTGCGGTGGTGTCCATCCAAGCCAAGAGTGGGTTCGTCGAGCAACAAGATAATCGGAGACTTCACCACTGCCCTGGCTAATAAGACCATTCGCTGTATGCCGAATGAAAGTTCGTCAAAGTTGTTTTTCGCGTAGGAGGCCAACCCCAGGGCGGCTAGCCACTGTTCGGCAATATCTCGTTGTACATCGCCCCAATCATCATACAAGCCAATCGTGTCGAAGAATCCGGATATCACGACCTCGATCACTTTCATGCCGGTGACATAGTTTAGATGCAGCTGGGTATCCAGTTGGCCGTATTTTTGTTTGATATCCCAAACACTCTCGCCACTCCCGCGTCGAATACCAAACAATGTGATGTTCTGCCCGTACGCTTTGTGATTGTCTCCGGTCACTAAACTTAGTAGGGTGGTTTTTCCACAGCCGTTAGGGCCGGACACACAGCAGTGTTGTGCCCGCTCGAAACGCCAGCTGACTTCACGCAGCACTTCTAATTCGCCATAGCTTACCGACACGTGATCGAGCTCCAGCAGTGGACCCTCCCCAGGGATCTCATAGTGTCTGGGAGCCGGTGGTGGTAGCTGTTCGAGAGCAAATAGCTCCGGGTTCATAAGGTCATTGACAAGCCCGCTGTGCAAGACCTCATCTCGAGGTCCTTGGGCGATAATTTCACCTCGATCCATTGCCATCACATGGCTTACCGATGCGGGCACATCTTCCACTTGTCTGCATAGTAATAAGATAGGTAGGTCGGAAATCAATAGCTCCTCAATAACACACTTCAATTCCTCCTGGCTCGCTAGATCGAGACCATCGAGTGGACTGTCCAGAATCAGTAGGCCTGGATCGCTCAGAATAGCCTTTATTAGTAGCGTTTTACGCATTTCTCCCGTTGAGATATATCGAAGCCCACGATTTAAAATATGCCCAATTCCCAGGCGCTCTACCCAAGCTTTGTAAACATCGTCCGGTTCACGATTTCCCAGAATGATGCTTGCTACCTGTGTTCCCGGATCGCTGGCGTCGGCCCGAAATTCGGAATCATCGAGTTTTTTATCGCGATCACATAGCGACTTTTGTTGTTCGAAACACACATAGGCGACACCGGAGCTTTCTAGCTTATCAGAGCGAATAATAGTGCCTGAGGCATGATTATTCTGCCGGCAAATAACATTGGCGAGGCTTGTTTTGCCTGAGCCGTTCGGGCCAAGGCATGCCCACTGCTGACCTGGCAAGAGGTCCCAATGTACCTCGCGTAGTGCAGGTAACGCTCTGTAGACCAAGCCAACATCTCTCAGATGCAAGCATGCAGTGGGGCTGTTCATATTTGTTTGACTTCTCTGTGGAGCGGGGCGCCATAGAATAATGCCTCTTGCCACCACCCGCCAGTACTGGCTTAATCTTGAACCGTCTTTAACAAGTGGTTGGTTTGTGTCGGTATCGCTTTTACAGCTAATAGAAACCGAATTGTCTGCGTATAGCCCAGGTAAGAAATTGCTGCGACCGCTAATGAAGCGTTCGGCCGTGGCAATGATTCTGCAGTTGCGGCAAGGCGAGCTGAATATATTGATGATCAAACGCGCGGATCGCGAAGGCGACCCCTGGTCCGGCCATATGGCGTTCCCGGGGGGGCGAATGGACCCTGAAGATGCCCACGGTTATGCGGTGGCAGTGCGAGAAACTGAGGAAGAAGTTGGCTTGAGCCTAGGTGAACAAGATCAGTGCATCGGCCGGCTATCGGAAGTTAACGCACGGCCGAGACCCGGTTCATTTGGTATGGCCGTCAGCCCTTTTGTTTTTCGACTTGATCGTGAGGTGTCGTTTACCCCGAACTATGAAGTTGCCGAGGTGGTGTGGGTGCCTCTGGAATTTTTACTCGACCCTGGTAATCGCGAAAAAATGACCTGGAAGTTTAAAGGCGCAGAAATTCCTCTGTCTTGCTATATGTACGAGGGGAGGAGAATTTGGGGTTTGTCGCTGATGATGTTAGACGAGCTCATCGATTTGATTGAGGGTCGCCCCCGCAAGAAAAGGCCCTGGCGTCGTCGTTAGCCTTCCTCTCGTAAAAAAGCCTTGGTATCCAGCATCAGGTCTCGCAAGGCAGGGTCCTCGGTGCTGGCCTTGATCAAGGCATCAACACCAATATGACCAGAAATATAGTCTGCCAACAAATCCACCAGTACAGGGGTCATTTTGGGTTCTCGCACCCACCGAGGCGCATTTACCAGGTTGCCGGTGACAAGATTTTCCGTTTGACTTAACCAATAACCGCCGCAACTGGATAGGCTGTAGTCACCTACCCTGCCATAACTGATATTGGGCGTACTGGGATTAAAACCCCCTGGAATGATTTCTGTAATTTTCTCCAGCGCCATTACCCACTGACTGTTCTGTGGGAAAAGCTCGGGTTCAGGGCGGCAATAATCACCGGTCTTCAGCCAGATACGGATATCGCTGCGAGTATCATCGCCGCGAAAGAGACGCTCAATCCTGAGGTCTATTGAATTTCCCTTACCGGAGATGACCGTGCCGCTGATGACCAAATCAGCGCGCGCTTGCACCTCGCTGAAAGAGCCTTCCCACAAACACTGACATTCAGCAATGCTATATACAGGTACTGCAGAAAATAGGCCTGCGAGCAAAACGGATTTGAAGCTACGGCTTCGCAAGGGCTGACCTATTGAAGCGATTTCGCTGCAGAAAACGCAAAATAGGTCAGTATGCCGTCGCAACCTGCGCGCTTAAAGGACATTAGGGATTCGAGCATCACGGCTTCTTGGGACAGCCAACCCTTTTCAAACGCGGCCATGTGCATGGCGTACTCACCACTGACCTGATAGGCAAACGTGGGTGCCTTAAGCTCATCTTTCACTCTTTGCACGATATCGAGATAAGGCATGCCGGGTTTAACCATAATCATGTCCGCACCTTCAGCCAAGTCCAGCGCGCATTCATGGAGAGCCTCGTCGGTGTTAGCGGGATCCATTTGGTAGCTGAACTTGTTGCCACCTTTCAGGTTTCCCGAGGAACCTACGGCATCCCGGAAGGGACCATAGTAGGCAGAAGCATACTTGGCTGAGTAAGCCATGATCAATGTATTGTGGAAGCTCTGATCCTCCAGAGATTTCCGCACAGCGCCTATTCGCCCGTCCATCATGTCAGAGGGTGCAACAACATCGGCGCCCGCCTGAGCGTGTGAAAGAGCTTGCTTGACCAAAATTTCAGAAGTGATGTCGTTGAGCACATAACCGCCGTCGTCAATGATGCCGTCCTGCCCATGGGTGGTAAAAGGGTCTAGCGCAACATCGGTGATAATGCCCAACTCTGGATGAGCGTCTTTCAAAGTCTTAACCGCTCTCTGCACCAGACCATCACCGTTGTAAGCTTCTTCAGCTAGCAGGCTTTTTTTCTCCGTGGGTACGACCGGAAACAATGCGATTGCGGGAATGCCCAGGCTCGCAATTTCTCCGGCCAGTTGGCTCAGTAAATCAATACTCAGTCTCTCGATCCCCGGCATTGACGGTATGGGTTCTCTGTGGCCAGTCCCTTCGACAACAAACACCGGAAAAATGAAATCTGCTGGCGTTAGTGAGCTCTCCCGAACGAGGCGGCGGGAAAATTCGTTTGCACGTAGGCGTCGCATGCGAGTAACCGGGTAAGCGCCGCGATGTGAATTGAAAGCCATATTCTTATCCCCTGGCGAAAGCTGCTTTTGCTGCGGCTATCGTCTGCGCAATGTCCGCAGCACTGTGAGCGCTGGACATAAAGCCCGCCTCGTAGGATGCCGGCGCCAAATAAACACCCGCATCCAGCATGTCGTGAAAGAAGCGATTAAATCGCTCGGTATCGCAGGCCATTACCTGAGCATAGTTTGTCACATTAAGCTCGTCTGTAAAAAATCCACCAAACATTGTGCCCGCATAGTTCGTTGTAAAGGGAATGCCCGCTTCGACAGCCGCAGCGTTTAGGCCTTCGCACAAAGCTTGGGTATTGGAGAACAGCGGTTCGTAGAACCCTGGTTGTGAGATGATTTCTAAAGTGGCGAGACCTGCGGCCATGGCGATTGGATTGCCAGATAAAGTACCAGCCTGGTAAACCGGCCCCAGTGGCGCGATCTGCTCCATAATCTCGCGCTTGCCGCCGAAAGCGCCCACTGGCATTCCTCCGCCAATCACTTTCCCCAAGGTCGTTAAATCTGCCTCTATGCCATAGTGGCCTTGCGCTCCTTCCAGGCCGAAGCGAAACCCCGTCATTACTTCATCGAGAATTAACACCGTGCCACTGGTGTTACAAACGTCTCGCAGTGTCTGTAAAAACCCCTCGGCGGGGGGTATGCAGTTCATGTTGCCTGCGACGGGCTCGACGATTATGCAGGCAATGCTGTCGCCCCATTTTTCAAAAGCTTCTCGCACACCCGCACTGTCGTTGTAGGTCAGAGTAATCGTGTGATCGGCAATAGAGCTTGGTACACCGGGAGAACTCGGTACACCCATTGTCAAAGCACCGGAACCGGCTTTGACTAAAAGTGAATCCGAGTGGCCGTGATAACAGCCTTCAAATTTCACGATGGCATCGCGTCCAGTAAAACCTCGGGCAAGACGAATAGCACTCATGGTGGCTTCGGTGCCTGAGTTCACCATTCGCACCATATCCATTCCCGGCATGATGTTACAGAGCTTCTCGGCCAGTTCTATTTCAAGTTCTGTAGGCGCCCCAAAGCTAAGCCCTTTTTCACTTTGCTTGACGACCGCTTCGCGCACTGCCGGATGATTGTGGCCCATAAGCATGGGCCCCCAGGACAGAACATAGTCGATGTATTGCTTGCCCTGTGTGTCGAACACGTAAGCGCCATCGCTACGATCGATAAATATCGGCGTGCCCCCCACGGCCTTAAAGGCGCGGACAGGCGAGTTGACGCCACCTGGGATGTGTTTATTGGCGCGTTCAAAAAGTTGTTCCGAGGTGCTCATTCGGTTGATCCTAGTGTTGGATTGGCGATTATCGGGGCTGGGGATGAGAATATCCAGCTTGCTGATTGCCCAACGACAAAAAGATATTTTGCTGCTGCGTTTTTTTACCCGAAGCTAGAAAGGTTTTAAAACCACCAGAATTACAATCGCAAACAAAAAAATCACCGGTATTTCATTGAAGTAACGGTAGAAGACATGTGTATGTGTATTCTGATGATCATTGATAATCGAGACGTAGCGTCCGCACTGAAAATGATAGACCACTAGAAAAGTCACCCCTGCCAGTTTTAACCACATCCACTTTGCGCTCAAATAGTATTCCAGGTTTAGACTCATCAAAGCGAGACCCAAACCAATGGCGATAAACATAAAGGGAGTAACAAATCTGTACAGTTTGCGCGACATGAGCGCGAGCTGTGCTTTGGTTTCGAGATGTTCGCTGGCGGCGTAGTAGACAAATATTCTCGGCAAATAGAATATGCCCGCGAACCAGCAGACAATAAATATGATGTGGAAGGCTTTCAGCCAGAGCATGATGATTCCTTTAATTCCCGACCTAGATTTTTGACAGTGAAAACTGTTCGACCGCCTCGCGCGTGACAATACCCTGTAAGATCCTCGCGCCACCAGACCCGCGGCTATGCACCCACAGAGCTTCAACCGTCTCTGTGCGCATCGTATCCAGGGCTTGGCGCAGCGTTGCTCGAGCGGGAAGCGCTGCCACGGTCCACCTGCGGATATCCGCCTCGGTTAAATCAAGTTCTTCAGCGACAGTTCTCCCGGCCAACCACTCGACAAGATCATTGCCGCGTACCAAATAGAGAATTTGGCTATCGCGCTCGACCAAACACCAGCCCGGTGTGGCTTTTGTCAGCAGGTCCGCCCGCTCGTGGTCCAGCCCAACAGAGACTTTCACCACGCTGACTTCCATACTCGAGGTGACCGCTGTGCGGTGCAAAAGCTGATTCAGGGGGTCGTCCGGAACCAGACGTTTCAACTGTTGTAGAACTGTTTGATGTGCCGATCGCTGTTTAAAGATCCCGGTATTGGTCACGGTTGCCGCGACAACTGCCAGTAGCGCAGGCATGGCGATATTCACAGTGCCAGTCAACTCGACGACTGCCAAAATCGCTGCCAGTGGCGCATTGAGTACCGCTCCCATGGAAGCGGCCATACCCATCACAATGTACAGTGTGGGATCCGACGCCAGCTCTGGCATGTAGGTATGCCCTAAAACCCCCACAACACCACCCAGGCAGGCACCGATGAGGAGATTGGGTCCAATTAGGCCAATAGGCATGCCAACTCCGCAACTAAAACTTGTGGCTAGAATTTTGCACACTGCAATAGTGATCAGGGCAATGGGTGCCAGTTGGCCCAGGATGACCAGGCGCAGCGTGTCATAGCCCATCCCCAGGATTTCTGGGACGTAAAACGCCATTCCACCAGTGAGTGCTCCGGCACAGGTGAAACGAAGCGCCACAGGCCATTTAGTGAGTTGCGCCGCAAAACTGCTAATTCTGATGAATGCTGATACGGCTATTCCGCAACAGATGCCCAGCAGGATGATGTAGGGAATTTCCCAAAGGGAGCTGAGCTGCACCTCCGAGTAGCTAAACACCGTCAGCCCTGAGTTCAGCGTTATGCTGATCGCTGAGGCTGAAACTGCGGCGAGAATGACCGGAATAAACCCAACCACCGAATATTCCACAATGATCACCTCCATCGCGAATATCACACCGGCGAGAGGCGTGTGAAAGGCGGCCGCAATACCACCCGCTGTGCCGCAGGCGATCAGTACCCGTAAGCTGTTATTCGGCAGCTGAAATTTCTGCCCCAGAAGGCTGTTTACCGCACCTCCGAGATGTACACCAGGGCCTTCTCTACCGCCCGATTGGCCTGTGGCAATTGCCAGTGTCCCACCGAAAAATTGCACCAGCGCATTTTTCAGGGGCAAATTGCTGTAGTGGGAGTGCATATTGCTTATAACGTGCACGATACCCGTTTCTCTGTCCTCGGGTTTAAGGAGCGAGTAGCCCAGGCCGAGCGCCGTGGCGCCGGCGACGGGCAAAACGAAAAACAGCCATCGAGGCAAGCTTTCGAAGCCTTCGGCGCCATCGCCCACAGACCACAGCATCGCGACCCATCCGATGGCAAACTCAAAGGCAATAACCACCAGTCCGGAGGCCAGGCCGCCTACTACGCCCAGCACGGCGTAGGACAAAATGGACTGATAATCGCCTAATGTTCGGCGGTATCTATTGAACAGGCTTCGCAAAGCGCTTCCCAGTTAAGTGGCGAAATCCCAATATTAACAGTTATCTCCAGGCTTATTGCTTTTATACTGTTCGGCCGGCCCGGGATAATGGTCGGAAGCTTTATTGAGTAAAGGCAAGGATAGATCGATGGTAAAGGTGGGAATTGTAGGGGGAACCGGTTACACCGGAGTCGAATTGCTCAGGCTGCTAGCGCAGCACGAGGAAGCTGAGGTAGTGGCGATAACCTCCAGAGCTGAATCTGGACGGCGCGTTGACGATCTTTATCCCAACCTGCGCGGACATTATGAGCTGGCTTATAGCGAACCGCAGGTCGAGCAACTGGCCAAATGTGATGTGGTCTTTTTCGCCACTCCGCACAATGTGGCAATGAATTTGGTTCCCGAGTTACTCGCTATGGATACCCGCATCGTTGATCTTTCAGCAGATTTTAGAATCCGCGATGCCGCTGTTTGGTCCCATTGGTACGGTGAGTCACATGCCAGCCCTGAAATTCTAAAGACCGCTGTTTATGGACTCCCCGAAGTCAATCGAGAGTCAATTGCCTCCGCACAGTTGGTTGCCTGTCCGGGCTGTTATCCCACTTCGGTGCAGCTGGGTTTTATACCCCTGTTGGATGAGGGTCTGATTGACACGTCTACGCTTATTGCCAGTTCTGCGTCGGGTGTCAGTGGCGCAGGAAGGCAGGCAAAAATAGACAACCTGTTAAGTGAAGTCAGTGACAGCTTCAAAGCATATGCGGTATCCGGGCATCGACATCTGCCCGAGATTGAGCAGGGTTTGTCGGATGTGGCGAAGCATCCAGTGGCAGTAACGTTCGTTCCCCATCTACTACCTATTGTTCGAGGTATTCACTCGAGCTTGTATGCACGTCTTACCAATGATGGGTCAGATCTGCAGGCTCTATTCGAATCTCGCTATGCTGATGAGCCTTTTGTCGACGTATTGCCGGCGGGGCAATTTCCTCAGACGCGCACGGTAAAGGGCGCCAATCGATGCCAGATCTCAGTGTGTACACCACAGGATCGCGATACGGTGGTGGTTATGACCGTTATAGACAACTTAGTGAAAGGTGCCTCGGGGCAGGCGATTCAAAATATGAATATTATGATGCAGCTTCCCGAAGACATGGGGCTGAGAAATGTGGGGTTGTTGCCTTAGCGACATTGTGTAATGGACACCGATCAATACGAAACAGTCATACAGCGGCGCCATGTGCGAAGGCGAGAAATACAAGTGCTTCTCGGTGTTGCCGTGACAGGCGTATTGCTGGCGGCGGGTTTTTACCTGGGACAGAGCGCGGCTTATAGTGGGATGGGTATCGACCCCGAGGTTTATCGGGAGTTGGAGCGCGCGGCTCCCGAGGCGGATATGCGCCTTAAAGAGTTGGAAGCGAAACTTGAGATCAGCGATACGCGAAATGAAGTTGATCGAGCGGCGCTGGAGCTGGTTCGCCAGGAAATCGCAGCTCACAACGAGCAAATTCTCCAGTTGGAGGAGAGCCTGACATTTTATCAAAGCTTGATGTCGCCCGGAGATCTTGCAAAAGGGCTAACGCTCAGACCGATTGAGCTTAAAGCAACTGATACGGAGCGTCGTTTCGCCTATCGTATTGTCGCTCGCCAGGAATCACGAAAGCACAGTGTGCTTAAGGGAACGTTGTCCGTGAAAGTGGAAGGCACTACTGATCAAAAGGAAAGCAGCTTGCCGCTTTCAGCTCTCAGTGAGGAAGTCGAATCTGAGAAAATAGTATTGCGCTTTCGGTATTTTCAAACCATTGAGGGAGAGTTGGAGTTACCCGAGGGCTTTGAGCCCAAATCGATTTCGATAGTGGCCAGGAGTGCATCTCCCACTAAAGCAGAAGTCGTCGAGCAATTCCCGTGGTCCATACAAGAGAGGTTTAGCTATGTTGGGAAGTAAAAAAGGTGGGGTTGGTGTGTCCGGAGGTACAACATTGGTATCTAGAGACACTGTCATCGTCGGCGATATTCACTTTAGTGGAAATCTGGATGTGGAGGGCTTGGTTCAAGGAAACATTGTCGCCAAACCTGATACCGAGGCTTGCGTGCGAGTGGTCGATAAGGGAAGGGTTGAGGGAGATATCAGCGCTCCTTCGGTTATTGTCAATGGCTCTATCGAAGGCGATGTGCATTCTGGGCGTCATCTGGAGCTGGCTTCCAAAGCTCAGATTCAGGGCAATGTCTTTTATACCGTTGTTGAGATGGCTGTAGGCGCCCAGGTGAATGGTGGCCTGCAACATGTGGTAAAGCCGTCGGAAGTGGCGGCTCCGAAGGCCTCAGACCCCACAGTGATGGTCAATGAAGTAGGTGATCTTGCATTTGGGAAACGGGTTTCCAGTGATCCGGGAAAAGTTGACTAATTTAGTCGGATTTAAGATACTTCACTGTCATTCGCCATATCCCTTGCGATTTGGCGGCTCACACCGGTTTTTTCTCATAGAAACCGGCTGATAGAAGAGATGCACCATGTCAGTAGCTGAAACATTCAATCCAACGAGTATCAATCTGTCTGCACGTGCAGTAAGTAAGGTGAGAGATCTTGTTACCGAGGAAGAAAACGAGGAACTAAAGCTTCGCGTTTTTATCACCGGTGGCGGCTGCTCTGGATTTCAGTATGGCTTCACCTTTGACGAGCTGATGGCTGATGACGACACGATCATAGAAAAAGAAGGGGTTACCGTGCTGGTAGACCCTATGAGCTTTCAATATCTCGCGGGTTCCGAGGTCGACTACACGGAGGGTCTTGAAGGTTCGCGCTTTGTGATTAACAACCCCAACGCCACTGCCACTTGTGGCTGTGGATCGTCTTTTTCGATTTAGTTCTACTCGATGTTTTTAAGACTGGCCTTTTTTTCAGCTATTCTACTATTGGGACCTGGACACGCACTCGCTCAAGTCGAGGAAGCGGATCCTCCGCATTACATTGCCCATATCCAATTAAATACGGTCGAAGAACTTCATGCGGCTTTGCAGCGCGCGGAGCAATTGCTTATGAGCGGGCAGCTTCCGCTGGGCTCACAAATGCCAGTTGCCTTTGTGCTCCACGGCCCTGAGGTTCGAGCGCTGTTGAGACAAAATTATCTGACAAATAAGAAAACGGTAGACTTGGCCGCCAGTTTGTCAGCTTTGGGAGTCGTTGAGGTAAAGGCTTGTGAAACCTGGATGGGTGGCAATCGTGTAATGGCCGAAGATTTGCAATCCTTCGTGGATACTGTTCCCTATGGTCCCGGAGAGATACAGCGCTTGGTCAAAGAGGAAAACTACCTGTATTTTTAACAGTGGCTAAGCTATTTACCCGGGAAAGATCCCTCCCAAGACTCTTGGACCGCTAGCACCTGTTACGACTGGCGCATTTCCCACTAAGGAATTCAGGGATTGCTGCGCTAGCCAGGCGAAAGCAGCGGCTTCCACCCAGTCCGGGTCCATGCCTATAGCTTCTGTCGACTCCAGTTTTATTGGATTTAACAATCGATACAGCCGTCGCATCAGATCCGTGTTGTGGGCGCCGCCGCCGCATATATAAACTTCATCCAGCGCGATACCGCAGTTTTCGAGGCCGGTAACAATGCTCTGTGCCGTAAATTCCGCCAGAGTGGCCTGTGTGTTTTGCGCGCTAACCGATAGCGCTGAAGTTTGGCAGCAGCCGTCTAGCCAGTCGAGATTAAACGCCTCCTTCCCAGTGCTCCGCGGGCCGCGTTGACTCAAAAATGGGTGACTCAGCATCGTCTGCAACAGCTCCGCTGAGACTTCGCCTTCCGCTGCCCAGTCCCCGCCTGCATCGTAGCGAGTTCCCTGATTTTGTAATATCCATTGATCAAGTAGCGTGTTGCCGGGACCGGTGTCGAAGCCCATCGTCAGCTCTTCACCTTGCAGTATTGAGGCGTTGGCGATTCCACCGATATTGACGATGGCCCGATTTGCGCCAGCCGAGGCGAAGACAGCGCGATGGAAAGCGGGCGCCAATGGCGCTCCCTCTCCTCCCGCAGCCACGTCTCTTCTGCGAAAATCTGCTACGGTTGTAATGCCGGTACATTCTGCAATTGTATTGGGATCGCCGATCTGTAAAGTAAAGCACTCCTCGCCATTTTTGGCGGCAGAGGGCGGGCGATGCCGAATCGTTTGGCCGTGGCTACCTATGGCAGTGATTGCGTTGGCTGGTGTGTTGTTCGCGCGCAGCAGTTCTAAGGTCGCTTCGGCAAATAGTTTCCCCAGCTCTCGGTCTAGCCTACCCATATGTTCGATTTCATCGTCACCGTGACGGCTCAGATTGGCAATTCTTGATCGAGTTGATTGAGAAATGGGGTGTTCTCGGGTGGCAATAATTGTGGTTGAGTTTGGCGCACATTCAACAATCGCCGCATCGATAGAATCGATGCTGGTGCCGGACATCAGGCCCACAAAGAGTGCTGGCACAGTGTGGCCCGATGTGCCGATGCTCATTGTGGGTTCAATTGGTTGGAGTTTCGGAAGAGTCGCTCAGCGCTAAACGGCTATCAACCTGCAGTGCCGCAAGTTGAGACGACATATCAAGAATAGTTTCTTTAAATCTAGGCAGCTCGGCAGTGTTCAAGGATTTGGCTTTGGGTAATTTCTTGTGGATCGTGCGGGGATTCCGGTGCACACCATTAACCAAAAACTCGTAATGGAGGTGGGGCCCCGTCGCTGCGCCGGTCGAGCCCACTGTGCCAATCACTTGACTTTGCGAGACGCGTTGCCCTTGTTTGACATGGCGTTTATGCAGGTGCAAATATTTTGTTACATAGGCTTCGCCGTGGGAGATAAACACGTAGTTGCCATTGGCTTTGCTGTAACCAGCCCGCTGAACTCTTCCGTCCCCTACCGCAAATACTGGCGTACCTCGGGAGGCTGCATAATCAGTGCCGCGATGGGGTTTCGTGGTTTTGTAAATTGGATGCATCCTGCGAAGATTAAAATTTGAGCTAATACGAGTGAAATCCAAGGGAGCAAGGAGGAACGCCTTGCGCATACTCACTCCTTCTTCGTTGTAATAGCCTTCATCTCCATTGGTATCTTTATAAAGGTAGGCGTTGAATGTCTTGCCTTGATTGGTAAAGGAGGCTGCAAGGATTTTGCCAACGCCAAATTTCTCGTTGTCCAGATACAAATCTTCATAGAGCAGATGAATGGTGTCGCCTTTACGGGGGTCCATAACGAAGTCGATGACTCCGCCAAAAATATTGGCCAATTCCATAATCTTGTTGTGCGAGAGACCCGCCTCTTGGCCTGCCAGGAATAATGACGAGATGATTTCAGCGCTCGCCCACCCCTGTCTTGCCTCGGGCACTCTAATTTGTGTGTTCGACGAAAATTTCCCGTCAACAATGGTGTAGCTGACGGTTTTTAGCTTGGAGATAATGTGACGTAAAGCGATGAGTTCTCCGCTTTCCGTCGCTTGAAAGGAGATGGTTTGGCCTGGAAAAATACGAGTTAGGGATTTGCCATCCGTCGCCTGTTTGGTGATTGAATAGATGTCTTTATCGGTAAACCCCGCCTGCTTAAAAATCAGCGACAGATTATCACCCTTTTTTACCAGGTAATCCTGCCAGGGTGGTTCCGGTGGTGGGGCGGGTTCGGTGATTGCTTCAACGACCGTTGTAATATCTGCTGCGGCTGAATCGGCCCGTTCGTTTAGGATTTTTTCCGGGGTTTCAACTCTGTTTGCTGCCACCTCGTTCGAGGGCAGAAAAATAGCTGAGAAAGCCACGCAAGCTGCAGCCCCTGCAACTAAAAGCAGATGTTTGCGTGAAAAACGGGATTTATCGCGATTCGCGGTGGCCCCCCGCGTTTTCTTCGCTGCGAACATCTTACTCGGTAGTCCCCTTAGTCAGTGTGCGGGCATTATATAAGAAAAATAGTCCGATCAATAGACGCCGGTGCTGGGGCTTGCAATTGCAATTCGGTGTTGTATCTTTGTCGCCCCTTTTATTTCAAAGCGTTATAGCCAGAGAGCTACACCATGAGCAGTGCACTGTTAGCCGATCTACGCGCCCGCGGATTGATTTTCCAAACGGCAGGCGAAGAGGAATTACCCAAGTGGTTGGATGGTGGGTTGCGCACACTCTATTGTGGCTTTGATCCCACTGCAGATAGTCTCCACATTGGTCATATGGTTCCACTGTTGTTACTGCGGCGGTTCCAGCTGGCAGGTCATCGCCCGATTGCTCTGGTTGGCGGTGCCACCGGATTGATTGGTGATCCCAGCTTTAAAGCTCAGGAACGTCAGCTGAATACCGCAGAAGTCGTTGCTGGCTGGGTCGACAAGATAAAAAACCAAGTATCGCAATATTTAGATTTTGATTCCGGAGATACCGCTGCATTGGTTGTGAATAACCTCGACTGGACCGCAGATCTCGATGTGCTCACTTTTCTGCGTGATGTGGGAAAGCATTTTTCGATTAATGCAATGATCCAGAAGGAGTCGGTAAAGCAGCGAATTGATCGAGAGGGTGAGGGTCTTAGCTTTACAGAATTTACCTACATGATTCTCCAATCCTATGATTTTTCGCAACTAAGTGCTCTGTACGATTGCAGCTTGCAGCTTGGAGGCTCTGATCAGTGGGGAAACATCACGGCGGGTATTGATCTGACTCGTCGCCAACATGGCAAGCAAGTGTTTGGATTGACGATGCCCTTGATAACCAAATCCGATGGGACGAAATTCGGCAAATCGGAATCCGGCACAGTTTGGTTGGATCCGGCGCGTACGTCCCCATACGCTTTCTATCAGTTTTGGTTGGGCGTTGGTGATGCGGACGTTTACCGATTCCTAAAGTACTTCACTTTTCTCGAGGTTTCTGAAATCGATGCCATCGAGCAAGCCGATGTGGCAAGCCAAGGCCGTCCTGAAGCACAAGCTATTTTGGCGCGCGAGGTTACCCAGCTGGTGCATGGCGACACAGGGCTAAGCGCTGCCATGAGAATTACTGAAGCGTTGTTTAGCGGCTCATTTCAATCCCTATCTGAGGACGACTTGCGGCAACTGCGCCTGGATGGAATGCCTGCAAGCTCTATTGACCGTGCGGAATTCCCTCCGAGCGTCACGCAACTACTCGTGGATGCTGGCATGGCGCCATCAGGTAAGCAGGTTAAGGACGCACTCAGTCGCGAAGCCGTTTGGGTCAATAATCGGGCTGTTGGTGCGGCGGATAATGCCAATGTGGAAAGCGTTTTCTCGAACGGCGATTCGCTCTTTGGGCGCTTCTACCTTGTGAAACTTGGAAAGAAAAAATACCACCTGTTTGAACTAAGCTAGCGGTCCCCTGGTCGACTTTCCGGCCTATATAATTGGTGGTGAAAACACCGATTTTTGAGATTCATCGAAAAGTGCTTGCCCTCCCAAAATCTGCTGCGTATAGTGCGCCTCCCTTCGACGTGAGAGATCCTCTTTGAGGAGTTTGAAGGGCTACCCAAAAGCCGATAAGTTTCAGAAGCTTAGCGGACGAAGGTAGACCGATTACTCACCGCAATTTAGTTCAAATTCTTGTTGCGAAATTAGAGTTGATCGGTATAATACGCTCCCTCGGTTGGGGTGACCCGATCAGATGACCAGCGCCCTTCGCGGCGTGGTCGCTATTTAACAATCAAATGAAGACAGATGTGTGGGCACTTGTTGGAGTCGTTGTTACAACGATTCAGACACAATGAGTGACTCATTAATT
>JBGCGJ010000007.1:0-48298 GCA_045110675.1 Halioglobus sp.
GCGTTACCCGACAACCTTACCCGATTTATTCTGACACGGCCTTCGGACTCCACCGAGGTACTTTCATCTTCTACAAACCATTGCTCCAACTTGATGCCAAACTTGGCACTGCCCGTCACAACGACGCGGCTTAGCTTTGCATCGATCTTACCTTCGCCGAGCTCGGTAAACTGAATGCCGTCATCGCCGCTGCGTCGTACAGTCACTTTTCGTAGGTTTGCGTTAATGTCGCCCTCGTCCTCCTCGTCGATCTTGATCGCCTCGTCCGCGTTACCCACTGCCGTGACCTTTCGCAGGCGAACGTCAACATTCCCTTCACCGGCTTCGTCTACATCCAGGCCCTCATCGTGGTTCCCGTTCAGTTTCACATTATTCAGCGTTAGCAGAACATCCCCTTCACCTGCTTCATCTATGTCAAAGCCGTCGTCGAGGTCTTCCGGATTGAAATTGCCGTTGTTTCTCAGAGTGACGTTCAACAGACTGGCCGCTACATCACCATTTCCGGCTTCATCCAACTCCATGCCGTCGCCACCGTTAGCACTGATACGCGTATTAAAGAAAAAAGCGGTAATATCTCCCTCGCCCCTTTCATCTACTCGAACACCATCAAAGTCTATCGCGCCGGTACCATTCTCGGTAAAGCTTGAGAAAAGTACTTGCAAGTAGATACCGACTTCAGATCCGCTTTGGCCATCATCAAACTCGTCACTGTTATCGTCGATGTGCAAACCGAACAGGGCCGAGTTTCGAATTCTCACACCGTCTAAGGTCACTGCAACATCCGATCCTACGGAGTCCGAAGGTATGTTTACCACGATACCCCGCGTAGCACTGTTAATGACACTTAGATTGCGGATAGTGAGCGCCTCGCTGGTATTGAACACCAGACTTCCGTCTTCGGTAGTCGCAGTGAGATCATCATCCAGAACAAATTCGCCGGCTAGCGCACCATCGACAATCGAACCGTTGCCGAGTATCGACAGCGCCTGGCTGCCAGTGAACACCACAGGCGCTGTTAACTGAATACGGCTATTTCTTTCAAACTCAATCGATCTAATGCTGCTATCAAGGCTCGCGCTTTCCACGGCGGCGCGAAGTGAATCTTCATCACTCACTGAGATAGACCTACTGGCAATTGATGGATTTGCCAATACACTAGCAACGGACAAGGCGAGAATAGATTTAATGAACATGGTGTAGCTCCTAGTTAAAGAAGCCATCACTCTAGAACCCTCATATTGCAACGCTGTGACGTTTAAATGTCATTTTTGTTGCATTTTTTTGGATGCAGAATTCGCTCTTCTTAGACAAAAAAAAGCCACGCACTAAGCGTGGCTAAATTGGTAACGGCTACGGCTAGTCAAGTGATCCCTCAACAATCCAGCCAGACCACCAACCATCATCCGCCGAAGTACCCGGCTCTACTGCGCCGACGAAATCTGTTTCATCAAATACAAACCCCGAGCCGTTATCGACCGCGGTAATCGTCGGTGCAGACACTGCTGCAGCGGGGTTAGTGAGCGCATAAGCTGCGTCGACGTCAACCGATCCTTCGCCTGCATTAACTTCGCTGTCTGCTTCTCGTTTGTTGTAAAAGGCGTCGGCGCAATCACCAATTACATTAACCAAGGTGATATCTGATTCGATGATTAGTGAGTCATCTCCATTCACATCCGCATCGTCGATACGAATACAGCCGGTATCAAAATCCTTCACCGCTGAGTTGTAAATCGAAGCCGTTACCGCACCGCGCAATCGCATTCCAGGCTGCGCGCCGCCATCACTGTCCACTGCATTGTTAACATCGCTGCCGAGAATCAGGATATTCGCCAACACCGCCTCAGTCTCCGGCGCGTAATCATCATCACTGGAATTGGCTTCGATACCGCGTGGATCATTACTGCCGGTAGGACCCGCTTTATTCGGATCTTTACGAATTATGGCGTATTGAATATTGCCTTGGAATCCCTCATCGAAGTCAATATCGTCATCGTCGTTATTGGTCAGTACCGCGTAGCGAACATTCACTGTGCCCCCGAACCACTCGATGCCGTCATCAAGGTTTCCGTGTACTTGAATGAATTCAATCGTAGTGCCATGGCCAACGCCCTGCAGGGTGAGCCCATTTATTTCATTGTTCGGCCCAGCCACTCTGCCGCCTTCGGCAATTCGAACATAGCGAATTGTGCCGCTGTTGTCGGCCGGGTCATTACCGCCGTAGTTGCCCACACCGGTACCGCCCTCACCAACAACGTTACAGGTGGTGCCGGTACCAAAGCATGCTCCTGTTCCACCTTGTCCAAACTGAGGAGCAAAGCCCTGAATAATGACGCCTCCCCATTCACCTTCCCCATCCAGATCATCGTCAGACAGACTACTGAAGGTGATGGGCGAAGCCGCCGACCCAACGGCGTTAAGTTTCGAACCGCGAGTGACCAGCAAGGAGCCGGTGTCAAAGGCTCTAACCTCTACTCCAGGCCGGATTGTCAGGGTGACACCGGCATCGCGCAAGGCCTGCACATCAGCGTCGTTCTGAACCGTTTCATTACCTCGACCGACTAACACCTCTCCATCGAGACGCCACTCCACGCCGCGAATCAGCGTATAGTCCTCATCGATAACACCCGTGATGGTACAAACCGTGTCGTTATTCGTACAGCTTACAAAATCGGCTTGAGCCAATACTTCTGGAGTACCTACAGTGTTGGGTAGGGTCCAACCCTCCCACCACGCGTCACCGCTTGGATCTACGGCGCCGATGAAGTCTGTCTGATCAAAAACGAAGCCTGAGCCGTTGTTGACTGCGTTGATAACTGGCGCAGAATCAAGCCGCGCTGCGGACTCGTTGATCGCGAGGGTGGCGCTATAGCTCAGTGTTTCAGCAACCACATTCTGTTCACTGTTAGCGGCACGCTTATTGTAAACACCATCTTCGCAATCAGCGAGAATATTCACCAGTGTTACGTTTGAATCGATGACCAGAGAATCGTCCCCGTTTACATCAGCATCGTCAATTCGGATGCAGCCATCGTCAAATTCGCCAACAGAGCTATTGAAAATGCCGACGGTAACCGCGCCACGCAACCTCATGCCGGGTTGACGGCCACTGTCCGATTCCGCGTTGTTTACAAGATCGCTACCAATAATGGACACGTTCGCCAGCACAGCTTCTGTTTCTGGAACGTACTCATCATCGCTGGAGTTCGCTTCGATACCCCTTGGATCATTACTGCCCGAAGGTACCGACTTGTCTTTCGCTTTTTCGATAATCGCGTACTGAATATTACCCTGAAAGCCCTCATCAAAATCGATATCGTCGTCATCATTGCCGGTAAGTACCAGGTACTTCGCGTCTACGGTGCCGCCAAACCACTCGACCCCATCATCAAGGTTGTTGTGAACTTGTACGTACTCCAAAACCGTACCGTGACCAACACCCTGCAAGGTTATACCGTTGATTTCATTGTTGGGACCTGCAACAAGCCCCCCTTCTGCAACCCTTACATAGCGAATAATACCGCTGTTATCGGCTGGATCATTACCGCCGTAAACAGAGATGTCAGTTCCCCCCTCTCCCTCGACATTGCATACTTCACCACTGCCAAAGCATGCACCTGTGCCTCCTTGACCATACTGGGGAGCAAAGCCTTGCAGAATCAAGCCACCCCATTCGCCCAAGCCATCAAAGTTGTCATCCAGACTACTAAAGGTAATGGGAGAGGATGCGGTACCGTCAGCGATCAGTTTCGATCCACGGGTCACCAGCAGCGAGCCGGTATCAAAAGCGCGAACATCGGTGCCGGCTTCTACCGTAAGGGTAACACCTGCATCACGGACTGCCTGCACACCCTGTGCATCGTCAATGCTTTGATTCCCATCGCCTACAGTGACTGTACCACTCAGTCGCCACTGAACATCATTGGTGAGAGTGTAATCTTCATCGACCGTTCCCTCGATGCTCGCGACCGAGCAGTCGTCGTTGAAGGTCACGAAATTAGCGGCGACGATATCGTCACAATCACCATTGCCCGGATCAGGATCTGGATCGGGGTCGCCCCCTCCGTTCGTAGGCGGAGGATTGATTTCAATATTCACCCTGTCACCTTCTGAACCGCTACTACAACCGGTCGTAACTGTCGCGATAGCGACCAGGAATGCCGCCAGTAACTCTCTATTTCTCATATCAATTTCCCCAATAGATCCTTAAGTTGCTGTAAATATGTATGTTCTGTCCTATGCCACGCTGTCATGGTTCGTTCCCAAAGCTCGACACTTGGAGTGCTCTTCTAAAACTGATAGTTCACGCTTACGCCAATTGCAGTACCACTTTGGTAACTCTCTATCATGCTGTTGTTCTGCGAAAAATCGACCTTCTCATTCAGCAGGTTCTTCACCGACGCCTCTACAGTGAGTGAGTCGCTGAAGATTTTTTCGTAGGTAAAGTCAACCAACACTCGGGCATCCTCAAACTCTGGCCCGGTGGCGGCACCACGACTGATACGAAAAATACGATCGTCAAAATAATTCACCAACAGCGTGAATTTTTGCTCGCTAGGATAATGGTCGAAGCCAATCTGGAAGTTGGCCAGCCATTCAGACTGCCCTTGCAAGGTACGACCATCTGCGCTGCTACCCTCCAGCCTGATTGAGTCCGCAGACAGATCAACTTCGGAATCGATGTAGGACAAGTTGCCGCCGATAAAGAGCAAAAACTCGTCCGCTTCGATCAAATTTTTACTCGCGTCCAGTTCGACGCCGAGCAGTTCCGCGCTGTCCTGATTCACAAAAGTAATCCCTCTGGCGGCCGAACCCGAGGCGTCGGGTATGGCGCGCTCAATAGGCCTGTCGATATCCTTGGCAAAGATCGCCAGGGAGATACTTTCATCTTCGCTAAAATAGTATTCGGCACGCAGATCCAAATTTTCAATGGTCGAGACCTGAAGATCCGGATTACCAAAAATTGGGTCGTCTGTCTCAGGGTCGAAGGACTGAGATTCGGAGCGCTCGATCAACCCCGGATAGGAAACCGTTTCGCTATAGCCCGCACGCAGCTGGATTTCGTCCGTGATTCGCCAAGTCAGATTTAAGGCGGGATACCAATCATCGTGGGCCAATGAATTGGAGGCAGACACCTGGTTCGGGTAATCCAGTTGCTGATTGAAATCCTCAAAGCGGGCGCCGAACAGTAGGCTCCACTGCTCACCGAAATCAGTGGTTGTGGTTAAGTAGTAAGCTTGAATCTCTTCCTCGGATTCATAGGAGTCTGTATCGGTAGTGTTTGCGGCGAGGCGAACACGATCGAGAGCAAAGTTCGAGTAGGGCAGAACATCGCGCTCAAGGTCCTGATCAATGCCAAGATCGAGATCATTGCGGCTGCCCAGCCGAATCCCGAATCGGTACTGTTCAACTTCCCTATCTTTGTCGGACCACAGCGCACCCGCCTTAAGGTCCGTAATCACAGTTTCGCTCCATTCAATAGGCAGCGTGTAGTCAAACCCAATATCAGTGCTGTCTTCTTTCAGGTCGGACCAGCGACGCTCAAAGGAAGACGTGGACAGACTGTCATTGAAGTAGGTGTATTGGCGGCGATCCGGCTCATAACGATTGGTCCGGGAGTAAGCCAATCGCCAGTCCAACTGGTGAAGCTGCTCGGAAACATCAAACTCATGGTGTCCCGAAAACGACTGTGAAATAAATTCACGCTCGACCCACTCCAGAATTGCGCTATCAATAGTGTTTCCCTCGCGCTGTTCAACGCCCTCTTCTTGTCGTGTGGTGTCGTCCGAGCTGCGCAGCAGTGTTGTTCGCCACAAAATTTCGTCTGCATCACCAAATTCGTAGCCGATCACGGCATATGCTGTCAGCGCGGTGGTCTCGCGCGAACGCATATAACTTCCGTCGGTCTCAAGAGGGTTGCTCAAATCGGCTCTGCCGCGATCCGAGGTTTCCCGGTCGTAACTCACGGTTAGATAGTAGCCCCATTCATTGTCGCCAGCCGGCAGGCGATCGCCGTATACCCAGGAGGCAGCCACATCCGGAAGCGCCTCTTTATTCGATAGGGTGTAGTCATCCTGAAACTGGACACCCAACCGGGCAGCATCCACTTCAGAGGTACAGCGAATGGGATCAATGGCAGGGTCACAGATAGTAAGAGAACTACCCCCCCGGGTAGCGGCAACAACATCGCGAGGCAAATCCCGAAGGCCGCTATCGAAGCCCAGCCAATCGTCGTTGCTACCGCTATACTTGATAATGTCATCACCGGTGAAATCGGTGTTGTTAGCTAAAGACCCCGAAACTTTATGAACTCGATCATCCGGCAAGCCTCGAGTCGCAATTTTGATCGCTCCTCCCGTAGTCGTCGCCAGCTGGTCGGGCGTATAGGATTTTTGGATTTCGATGCCGCCGAGTATCGAAGTGGGAAAGAGATCCAGCTGGACATCCCGTCGCTGCGGGTCCGTACTGGGCATCAACAAACCATTGAGGCTGCTAGAAATATAGCGCCCGTCCAGGCCGCGCACCGTTGCGTACTTGCTGTCCGTAACCGCTACACCAGCGACTCGATTCAGAGCGGAGGCAACATCGCTGTCGCCGAAACGCTCCAGCTGCGCAATATCAATCGCATTGGTGATGGAAGTTGCATAGCGTTCAACGCTCGAAGCATCCTCGACCGGGTTGAAGACACCCAGCACAAACACCTCTTCAATCTCAGCATTGAGTTCCGTTCCGATAACACCACTTTCGAGCAGCGTGAATGCAGCTGTAACGCCCAGATCGGCGAGAATACGAACACCTTCAACTTTCACGTCGCTATAGCCTGGGTGGCTGACTTCGATGTCGTAAAGCCCTCGAGGCACGTTTAGCAGATACACTCCATTTGCATCTGAAGTGGCGCTGTATCGTGTACCGATGAGGCTCACGGACGCACCGGTCAGGGAAACACCGCCTGCATCTGCTATCGTACCCGTAAGGTAGCCAAGACCTGCAACACTGTCAGGTCCATAATTGACGACACGAATTTGCGGTGCGGTTTCAGGTTCTTCCGAAAACGTAACACTTATCTCCACGTCTTCGTCGCTGGCCGAAGCAAATGTTATTGGGTAGGTCGAGGCACTCGCTGTCAGCACCAGGCTGTGCTGCCCCGGGGCCAGCGCACTACTTGCACTGCCTCTTGAGTCTGTAGTACTCAATGCTTCACCATCGAGCGCTACCGCAACACCACTGAGCGGCGCTTCATCGAGAAACGTCAGTAGATAGAGATTTGCGGAAATTGCCTGGTGAGAAAAAAGAACAAACACCAAAGCTGAGTAAATTGTAAATCTCTTCATAATACTAAGACGCCTTAAGCCATTACCAAAATTCGAAAAACATAACAGCGAGAAAGCTTTGCGAACTATCGCAGGCTCATCGCTATTGAAGACGCATCCTAGCGGTCGTAGATGACACTCATGTGATAGATGTATTACGGAATTGTGAAGAAGACGTAACCGGTAGCTATTATTTGCCCAACTAGATATTCACTAAACTTCCAGGGGCAAAAAGTGCAAAGCCCCAGGAATGTACTATTCAGATTGATGAATCGGTAGAGCGGGAGATTTAGATGGTCAGCAGCGAGCCGACTAATTCGGATAGAGTTCCAATGGGATCTACAAATTCGTTCTAGAGGTGAAAGACAACTTTCTCATAACCGCCAGAACAAGAATCACTGGCGATGAACATTTCCAGGCGGCGATTGATTTGCAGTGTATCAGTATCGGCGATATCGAACATCAGGCCATCATAGTAACCCAGCGCCTTGGCGAGAATAGTGGTGCGCTCCTCCGCTTCAAAGCCATCGAGAACACGATGCCAACGCTCTCCATACTGCAGTTCGTCAATCTGACCCAATGCTTGCTCAGCAAGCACGCAGGCCATAGCCCGAGAGGCGTGGAATTCTTCGGGCGCCATCGACAAAGCCGCGAGCTTAGATGAGAACGCCAAAGTGAAAGTGAGCGATATAGCGAAGCGAATTTTCATAGCTGTCCGAATCAGTTTGGTGTTGTGAATAAATAACAGTACCTGCGACGTCTGGCATTCTATCGAGAATGTTTTACAAATTTATTACAGGATAAAGAATTCGCCATTTTTTATCGCAAAGACGTATAAAAAACCTTCTGTTTTATCGTTCAATGCTGCTACAGCATAATTTGTTAAATTTACGTTACATTTGTGTTAAAACGTGAACGATCCTTGCACAAAAGGAGTGCAGGATAGACCAATCGCAGATAGGAGAATGTTGTTATGAAAATCATTCATCGAATTTCCCTGGGAATTTTCTGCATCATCGCTAGCTTCTCCGCAACCGCAGACTTAAATCGCGATTGCCTCCTGGAGGGAACCGTACGGAAGAACAGCAATGATGAGGTTAGAGTAAAGATAGAACGCGTTCGAAAATACAGTACTGACACGCAGTGTAGGATTCGCCGTGATAGAAAGCTAAAATTCAAACTTCCCGATGATCCCAGAGTAAAGGATGCAACACCGGGGAGTGAAGTTCACTACCGCTACCGCACGGATGGCAGCGGTTCTACCAGCACCGAGCTAGTAAAGATCGCCACCTAGTAGACTCATTTTCCAGTCGGGGAAGTTTCTCATAAAGTTTGCTGGTTCTGTGTTTTTGTCATCCAAGTGTAACAATTTCATTATTTAATAAGCTCCTTAACTTAGGAAAGTGGGTGAATGAGTAATGAAAGAAGATACCGTTCTTGTCGTTGACGACGAGGCCTCTATCCGCGAGATGTTACGCATGGTCCTGGATATAGCAGGTTTCAAGTCAATCGAAACTGACAATATATACGACGCAAATACAATGATCGTTGATCAAAATCCCAAACTGATACTGCTGGACTGGATGCTACCAGGCGGCAGCGGTATTGAATTATTACACCGCCTCAAGAAACAGGACCATACCCGCGAGATACCGATAATCATGCTAACGGCTAAAACTTCTGAGGAAAACGTTGTGCAAGGTCTCGAAGTTGGTGCGGATGACTACGTAACCAAACCCTTCGCACCACGGGAGCTGGTGGCTCGTATCAAGTCTCTACTAAAGCGAAGATCAGGCGGAGAATTGGCGCAGCGCTTACAAATGGCAGACCTAACACTGGACCAACAGAGTCAGAGAGTATTTCTCGGGGACGAGACTATCAATCTCGGCCCCACCGAATTCAATCTCCTACGTTTTTTCATGTCCCATCCGGAGCGTGCATTTACCCGAACAAAACTATTAGATTGCGTCTGGGGCGCGAATGTCTACGTTGAGGAACGCACAGTAGATGTGCATATAAGAAGGCTGCGCGTCGCGTTGCAATCTGAAAAGCTGGATTACAGCCATCTCATTCAGACTGTGAGAGGCACCGGATACCGCTTTTCTTCCAGGGACTTCATGGGCGCCTAGCTTACACCGTAACAAAAGATACACACACTGGTAACAACACTGCCATGTGCCAACCCAACAATAAGCACAATGGATATTCTAAACAAGCTGCAGTACGCCGATGTCCGAGCCTTCAGCTGGCTGACTAGCTCAATTCGTAACCCCAGGATCTTCACCCTCGCGAAAGCCCTGTCGAAAAGTGGAGACGGTTATCTCCATATCGGTATCCCTGTCTTACTACTGGCCTTAAAAGCCGACGACTTCGCTCAACTATGCCTGGTGCTTGCGCTGGCGTTAAGCATTGAACGCGCGATCTACTGGATTCTTAAAAACAGCCTGAAGCGGAGAAGACCCCAGGATTATCAGCCAAATTTTCGCTCACTGATCACGCCCTCGGACCAGTTCAGTTTTCCATCGGGGCACAGCTCTGGGGCTTTCTTACTCGCCACCGTGCTAGCGAGTAGCTACTCGGGGACTGCATTAGTGTTGTATCTGTGGGCTATCTCGGTCGCCCTGTCGAGAGTCATACTGGGTGTCCATTTTCCTGGCGATACAATCGCGGGGGCGATCATGGGAGGCGGCATCGCGATGGGTACTGCCTCAATTTTGGGAGCGCTGTAGCATGAAGATTCTGTATGGAGTTCAGGCAACGGGCCAAGGCCATATCAGCCGCGCGCGGGCAATGGCAAAGGCGTTTAAGTACATGGACGTTGAAGTAGATTGGTTGTTTTCAGGTCGCGATCGAAAAAACCTGTTCGGGATGGACTTTTTTCGGAGATTCGAGCATCGCCGCGGCCTGACTTATCAAACACAGGCAGGTAAGGTCGACCACCTGAGAACTCTTATACATAACAATCTGCCGCGTTTCTGGCTGGATGTGAAGGCGCTCGAAACGAAGCTTGAAGACTACGATCTGGTGGTCACGGACTTCGAACCCGTGACCGCCTGGGCTGCTAAACTTAAGGGAGCCCCAGCCATCGGAATCGGCCATCAGTATGCCTTTGGACCGGGCACACCTTCCACCGGCGAGAATTGGCTGTCCGACAAAATTATGAATTGGTTTGCACCCGTATCCCAACCTATCGGACTGCACTGGCGCCCCTATGGTGACAATATACTCCCGCCTATTTTAGATCTGCCGGCTCTGAAAGATCACAGGGATCATTACATTTTGGTTTATCTCCCCAGCGAGTCGCAGTCGGAAGTTATCACCTGGTTACAACAATTTCCGCTGCAGCAGTTCAAGCTTTATCATAAATCTTTTGATTTAGAGTCTCGCGGGAATGTCGATTGCTTCAGGACGAACACGGAAGGTTTTAAATATCATTTGCGCGGCGCAAGGGGCGTCATCTGCAATAGCGGCTTCGAACTGATAAGTGAATGTTTACAATGGAGAAAGTCCGTTCTGACGAAACCGCTGCTCGGTCAAATGGAGCAGCTGTCAAACGCAACGGCTCTGGAACAGTTATCCTTTGCCAATGTAATACGCTCTCTCAGCCACGATGCACTGGGATCATGGCTACAATCACGGAATACGACACCTCAGATACAATTCCCCGACGTCGCGGCGGAATTAGCGAAGTGGCTGGTGGGTGAGCGCTGTGAAACCCTGGTGGATCTGGGGCGCGATCTATGGAATCAAGTCGAAGCGCTTAGCGCCGAGAATACAGCATTTACTCCACGGACACCTTCATCAGCTGCCACTGAGGCGTTTGCTCTCCCTCTTGGGTATAGCGGTAGCGCACCTTTGAGCCCGCGGGAACATTCTCAATCATGGCGTTCTTCGGCTCCTTAAAGGCTACCTTGCCACGCTCTGCCAGCTTGCAGCTATTGCGCCCTGCTCCATCTTTCGCGGAGTGAAAGGAGACGTAGACCTCGGTGCCTCGCTGAACATCTGTTCGATTCTGAACGGTCCCATCGACGATGCAATCCTGCGCGGCGTTCGCCTGAGCAATCATTCCCGTAAACGAAACTACCAGGGTGGCCAAAACTCCTGTAAGTGCTTTCATATACTCCTCCAAACCCTTTCAATGTAACAATTATGCAATATATCTGCGCTAAGTCCTTGATTATACTAACGTCATATCTGAGTACGGCGCTATCTGTGACATACAATTGTCATAAATAATTCATATTTCGGGTGGTTGTGTCAGCAGTATTGAGCGGCAGAGCCGAGCAAAAGCTCGTGCCGTGCTCAGGGGTGAAGGATGTTTTGCAGTCGATCAGGGGCGCAAAAGATCGGCGGGATAGGTCGAAATGCGGCGCCGGAGTGCAAATAGTGCAAAAGTGCGAAGCGGGACAAGTTTACAATTTGTCGATGGGAGAGCCTGCTTTATAATTAAACCGTCATGAAACAGTTAAGTATCGAGCAGTTCGCGCAAATTATGGATCCCGCCGATCTATCCGGGGGTTCAATTTATGGCGCTCTTTCGGTGGAGGCTACCCAGTTCTTGCTCGAGCAGGGAGCCATACTTAAAGTTGCAGCGGGCGAGACCCTTTACAATTATGGTGACAGAGGTGATCGTTTCTATATCGTTTGCATGGGCGCCATCGACTTCATGAAGTATCACAACGAGGACTTTCATCACATTCGGACAGCTACCTTTGGTCAGGAAGTGGGCTTTGTGGCGATGATTGACCTACACAAAGAAGGCGGCAGTGCCATCGCAAAAGAAGACAGCGTGGTGTTGCAAGTCACCAGCGACCTCTTTCATGATTTACATCGAGCTTTCCCCACTGACTTCGGACTAATGACACTCAATCTTGCTCGAGATATGGCGCGGGTGATTAGCAGGCTGGGAGCGGAATTAATCGATCAATCGCGGCGTTGAATCGGTTATGCGACTACCACAGGGATATTTGTCAAATATCGGATTCCGAGTTCAGTCGAGCTGCGAGCAATAGCAGCGGAAAAACAACAAACCAAATCAAGGCCATCGTGACCGGCCCCCAAAACGGCGACACAAACTCAACATCGCTTAATCGCGCCCCCGCCACGTAAGAAGCCATACCACCGACCCCGCCGATAATAGCGGCCAATAGCAAACGCTTTTGGAGGGCGCTAAAGGCGTGCATAAGCGTCGTCGCAAGCACCGGCCAGAGGCAGCTAATCCAGATGGGAGCCACCGAATAGGGACCCGAAGCGGAGAGTACGCCCGCTGTAAACACCGCTTGATCGAGCGCAAACCCGAGCACGGAAACTCCCAGGATGAGACGAGCCTCCACCAACCCCCGACCCATCAAGGCAAAATGAATAAGCAGATGTAACGCGGCAACAATAGGAGCGAACAACAGTGAATGGCTGTAAACGATAGCCAACCAGCTGATATTGAACAGCATTCCATTCGCTATAACAGCAGCCAGGGAAGGCTGATTATCCTGCGTTATTAGCCTGGGGAACATGGACCAACTCCTGATAGTTAGAACTCAATGTACGCACGCGGAAAGAATCGGATCACCACAGACGCATTGGCAGCTCATCATCCGCTGAACAGATTCTGGCGTATACCTATGAAACCCACAATCAAACCCAAATCGAGAATCGCTATGCAGAAAATATTAGCTCTTTTGCTTGTTTCCACCTTGGCGACCGCCTGCTCCCCGATCACAGTACAGGACTATAGCGACTTCCAGCCCTCCCTAAAGCCCGAGGTTTTCTTCGATGGTTACCTGAGCGCACACGGTGTGGTTAAAGATCGAGGCGGCCGTGTCATCAGAACCTTCAACGCAGATATCGAAGCGTCCTGGGAAAACAATGTGGGCACCTTGGTCGAAGACTTTCTTTTCGACGACGGGGAAGTTCAACAGCGCATATGGACACTGACACCGCAAGGCGATGGTAGCTATATCGGAGATGCCGGAGACGTCGTCGGTCCTGGAGAACTGGAGTTGTCAGGAAATAGCCTGTTTCTGAACTATGTCCTGCGCATCCCCTATGGAGACTCTACGATTGATGTAAGGGTTGACGATCGAATGTATCTTGTCTCGCCAGATGTGCTCATCAATGAATCGACATTACACAAGTTTGGTGTCAGGGTGGGCAGCTTGGACCTGGTTATTTTGCGCCAGCCTACTAAACCATCATACTCTGTCCCCCGAGGTGACCAATGACAGCAGAACTTTCTGGCCCGTGGCAACAACAACAGATCGACGAATTTCTCACAGGCTATAAAGCACCCGTGCGACTGTCTTGCAATGCTTCAGACGGTTTTCCACGGGTTGTTTCTCTGTGGTACCAGTATTCACAGGGCACCATTTTCTGTGTGACGCATCAGTCTTCTCAACTAATCAAGTTGTTAAAGAACAACGATCGGGTGGGATTCGAGATTTCTCCAAATGAGCCGCCCTATTTTGGCCTGCGTGGCCAGGGCACGGCCGAGCTAAGCCCTTTGGGCGACAGCCCGATACTGGAGCAATTGCTGCAAACTTACGTAGGCGATACCGACTCTTCCTTTTCGCAGTGGCTGCTCTCCCGGAGCGCTGAGGAAATTATCATCAGCGTCCGGCCGCACCGACTGTACAGCTGGGACTATCGGCAGAGAATGTCAGGATAGAAATTCAGCGCGCGTTCTGGCATCTGACTTAAATTGACCACCGAGCGCTGTGGTTTGCGTTTTCGAGTTAGCGTCCATTACCCCACGGGCTTTTACACAGTAGTGGGCCGCATTGATTGTCACCGCAACATCTTCCGTGCCTAACAGGGTTTGCAGCGCAAGCTGCACCTGCTGAGTTAAACGCTCTTGAACTTGTGGGCGTTGTGAAAAGAACCTGACGATCCGGTTTATTTTTGACAGTCCAATGATTTTCCCAGCGGGAATGTAAGCGACCGTAGCGACACCATCAATAGTAATAAAGTGGTGCTCACAGGTACTGACTACGGAGATATCACTGACCCTAACCATCTCCTCCACACCCATTTTGTTTTCTATCGCAGTGGCTTTTGGAAACTTGGCGTAATCCAGGCCGGAAAAAATCTCGTCCACGTACATACGCGCAATCCGCTGCGGTGTTTCACACAAACTGTCATCGCTCATATCCAGCCCAAGCGTATGTGCTATATCGGCGAAAGACGCTCGAATACGTTCGTACTTCTGGTCGCGATTCAGTCCGTTACTGACCAGTGGAGTTTCTAACCCCGCTGCCACCAAAGCCTTCCTGACCAATACCGCATCCTCAGAAAACTCCTCCTTGGGCATAACCACTGTTTCCACTAAAGCTGTTTCCATAATATTGTTCCCATCAAATAGGTTCGAAGCAGAGGCCTTCGGCAACCGAATACCCCACTCAATTGCTTAAAAAAGGATTTTAAATCAGATTCCGCAAGCTCAGTTGCTCGGGATACGGCTGCATATAAACCTGCCGCGCAATGTAATCACTTTGGTGACGACGAAAGTGATGCCTTAACAACGTCAACGGCACCACTAATGGAATTTGACCGCTACTGTACTGCATGATCAGCGAATCCATCTCTTGTTTTTCCGGCTTTTCAAGATCGCGTTTCAGGTACCCCCGGATATGTTGCAGAACATTCGCGTGCGACTTTCGGGTTGCCGTTTTCCCAAGACCCGACATCAGCCCGTGAATGAACAGCGCTGCAGTTTTCTCAATAGGACGGGTTTTGGCATTAGCAAGCAGTCGGCCTATCTCTTTATAGGCAGGCACATCATGGGACATCAACAGATACTTGTATCGGGCCCAAAACTGTACCAGGCCGTGATGACTCAGCGGCTGCAGTCGAAATGTCTTCCAATCGTGGTAGGTGTAGACACGGGTGGCGAAGTTTTCGCGAAGCACAGGATCATGCAGCCTGCCATCATCTTCCAGAGGCAACAGTGGATCGAGTTTGCGCAGTGCTTGAGTAAAAACGCCCTCGGCATCATTAAGCACCACATTGCCCTTCGCGTTATAACGTTTTACCCGTGCCAAGCCGCAGCTGGGTGACCCTTTAACCAATATATAGCCGGCAAGATTCTGGTTAGATGAGACCACACGAGCCGCAAAATTTCGCATTGGGTCAGTGTAATCAATGGTCTGAGTAGCACTGTCCATAATCCGTTCTTGTCCCAGCTCGCCTACCAGCCGCACAGTTTCACGAGGAACGCCCATGCCAATGCCCACTTCAGGGCAAAAGGGCACAACATCAGTATGCTCCTTCAAACTTTCGATATGCGGGTTCTTACGCTTGCTTTCGCCGTTGTAACGCACCTTAGAGCCCACCAGGCACGCCCCGATGCCAATTTTCGGTTTGCTGTCTTCCATCACGCTCTCTCACTGGGTTCTGCAATTAATACGCAAACAAGGGAAACTCAGATCAGTGCCCGTGTGCCAATAAGTGTCGACCTCCATAAATACAGCCAAGCCTGGCCGATTCTGCCATCGCTATTACACGGGTAAAGTGCCTGTCATTCTATACATCTTTCACCCCTGTGGAGATTCACCCGGACTGCGTCAACTGGGATTGCTTGGCGCTAATCGCTCAGTAGCGTATAAAGCAGGGATCGACTCACCGCTTTGGAAGCGACACGTTAACACTATGCTCGAGTGGCTCATATTTTTGCGCGGCTTATCCATTGGATTGATCTTTGCGCTAATTGTGATTTCCGTGCTCCTGTTTTGGGGTCACTATCTAGTGAGAACTCTGGTGTTTTTCTCCCTGGGAATCATCGGCTATTTGCTGGCACCCCTCCTCTACGGTAACAGCCCATTCTTTTACCTCAGTGCGGCGGTAGCTGACACCACTCCGCTGGCTTTTTTATTGTTTGCCCAAGCTGTATTTGACGACCACAAACAAGCTGACCGAAACGCCCTGATTGCAGGGGCAATTTACCTGACCGCTGGTTATATCAGCATCTTTCAACCTCTTATAGCAGGTGGTGATCCGGAACCTCTTTTTGCTCCCTGGTTGGCTTCCCGCCTGGTGATTGGAGGCGTCCTGACCTATGCCTTTTATATCATCTTGCGAAACTGGCGCGCGGACTTAGTGGAACCACGCAGGCGCATGCGTGCCGTGGTCACGGTTATCCTCTGCGTCTATATACTTGCCGTAGTGATGGTAGATTCCCTGATGGTCGGGAACGCCGTTCCAGAGTGGGTCGAGGTGCTGAATTCCGCCGGAATTGTCATCAGCACCTTGTTTTTCATCGGTTTTCTCACATTGATGGGACCCGCCGAGTTACGTATTAGCAGCAGCACAACCCTCACCAAACCAACCCCCCTGGCCATCTCTGATCAACAGGAAATCGATAGCATTATTGCGGCGATGGAACAGCGTCACGTCTACCGGGATATGGAGCTGACAATAAGTTCGTTGGGCATAAATTTGTCGATACCAGAGCATCGTCTGCGCCAGCACATTAACCGTGTAATGGGGTATCGCAACTTCAACGATTTCCTGAACCGCTATAGAATCGCTGAGGCAACAGAGCGGCTGGCCGACCCGGCCTTTGCCCGCACACCAGTGCTAACGATCGCGATGGACGCCGGCTACCGCTCCATGACCACCTTCAACAAAGCATTCAGAGCTCGACACAATCAAACTCCAGTTGAATATAGGCAAAACCAGCCCCCAATTTCTTAAAAATCAGCGTTTTTTCAGAATTCATCAGCCTTTTTCGATATCGGTAAGCTTTATCATGCGTGTTTAAGCTCTACTGCCCTCTCACCGATAGATGGGGTAGTTAGATATGAATGATTTACTGGAACTGTGGCTCAAGGTTTACGCATTTGATGTGAGCCGATATTTGCTTGGTGCCGGCATTGTCAGCTTCGTGCTCTTTGTGCTGCTTCGGCGTTTCTCCGCCGGGAGAAGAATCCAAGCGCGCACCGCGAGTGCTACTGACATCAGAAGGGAGATCTTCTACTCGCTGACGACGGTCGGCGTATATGCGAGTGTCGCGCTTGTTACCGTGCACCTTAAACAGAGCGGAGTACTCCAATTTTACGACGATTGGACCCGCTACCCGCTTGTTTACTCTGCGCTGAGTCTGCCAGTGATTTTGATTTTGCAGGATACCTATTTCTACTGGGTTCACCGGATGATGCACCACAGGCGACTATTTCGCCTTTTCCATCTGGCCCATCACCGGTCCCACACACCAACGCCCTGGGCCGCTTACGCCTTCGCGCCGGGCGAGGCCGTTCTGATGGCTTTGTTTGTACCAGTGGTCACCTTTTTGATACCCGTGCATGAAATCATACTCTTCATTTTTCTCAGCATCATGATTGTGCGCAACGCCATGGGTCATTCGGGCATCGAATTTCATCACCGGGCTTGGATTGAAGGTCCCTGGGATATTTTTACCTCAACGACCCATCACGACATGCACCACCAGCGCGTAAGAGGTAACTATGGGCTGTATTTCACCTGGTGGGACCGTTGGATGGGTACCGAATTTCCTGACTATCGTGAGCAGTTTTATCGAGCGGTGGACGGAGAAAAAACAACCATTAGAGTACCATCGAGGGAGGTCGTCGCATGAAACCACTACTATGCGTTGTTGGCGTATCTATAAGCCTATTGCTACTGATAAGCATCCCCGCCAAAGCTGTTGAAAAAAATGATCTGGCGGGGCATTGGGTGCTGCCGGATGGCTCGGCGATTGTGCACATTGAAGCTTCGCCTGAAGGTCTATTAGAGGGCCGTGTAATCGGCCTATTGCGACCGCAATTTTCCGTTGTGGACAATTATGGCAAGATCGGTGAGCCCAGGCTCGATCTCAAAAACTCAAAAAAGTCAGCTCGCGACCGCCCAATTTTGGGAATGGAAATCACCAGCGAACTGCGTTTCGAAGACAATATCTGGAAGGGAAAGATCTACGATCCCAGAAGCGGCAGCTCCTATCGCTGCGTGATAAACCTTGAGGGAGAGGAATTCGCCAGAGTAAGAGGCTATATCGGCTTCTCTATGATCGGTCGCACCATGCATTGGCAGCGTCTGGAGAGCTTTAGATCACAAATGTTCGAAATGTTGGGTGATAAAAATTCAACCCGGCCCATTAAAAACTGAAATGGTAAGCGGGATAGAACGAAAATTCGATACTGCCATCGAAGAATCACGCTATTTCACAGACGTACTGTCTCGCATGAAACACTTAGCGATAAAGGCAGCGGTTACTATTAGAGTACATACCCACAAGATGGGCCGACGCACTACTTAAAAAAATACTGGCGAAGCGGTGAATAGAGACATATTGCAGAGATACTCAAAGGGATTCATAAAGAGCAATATCCCTGAAAAATATTTTCCGAATAAGCGCATCGTATGGAGTCCCTACCAACAACTCGCGCGTCACATGAGGGATGCGAAAATTTTCAGACAGATTCATGGGCAATGATTTTTCCAACAGTGTTAGCGCACGTTTGTGGGGTACTGACTCCTTCTTCAAATGGTGGCCCGACGAAAACCTGGCCGATTTTCCCTCAGATACAGGCAATTCGAATTGTCGTTCGATTTCACCGACGCGCTGATTAAAGTCCTCCAACTTGTAGTGCTGGATAGCGCGATAATTGAATATCTCTGAGTACTGCGGTTTGTGATGTGGATCTATGATTTCACTCTGATCTGAGTCCAACCAACGCAAATAGTCCAAAAACGAAACTGGGTATTCGATGCTCGAACCTGCCCCATAAACAAAAGCCAAAAGATCTTCACGAACTCTCAGGCCGGGGGACGAGACACCATTGTGCACCTGACGGATAAAGTTTCGATTGTTCAAATGCATAAAGCTACTAAACGCCCGCTGGTATGGGCATCGAAGAAAATTAATAACCGGTCGGCCACGAGCAAGATGACTGGCTATTCCCTCTTTATAACCCGATTTTTTTCTCAGTATATCAAGCTCGTAAGCGTGTATATTCAATCCCTGGGCGTCAGATAGATAAGCAACAGCCTCGTCGTACAATCCACAGTGATGTAAAAACCACTTGAACACCGATGTGCATCCCGCTTTTTGGCTCCATGAAACCAAAAATGGTAATTCCTTATGATAGTAGGGAACTCTGTAAGCCGTTATCGCCTTGACATTGATGCCGATTCCTTTCGAGGACATATCTCATCTACGCTGTGTAATGTATCGTAGTTCAAGTTAGCGCATCGAGGCTGAACACAGACTGAATTCCAGCACTCAAAATTGATCGAGGATGCTCAGTAAAAGAAGATTTGTCCCTATGCTAATATTGCGGCAATGCGAGTGCTGGATCGTCCGACGCTCCTTGAAGCGAACCAATATGAAACTATTTATCGATGCCTGAGCCAAAACTACCGATCGGTGTAAACGCGAAGGCGGCTGAGCTTCTATACACGGAACAAGGGAGCAATCACACGATTGCAGTTTACGCACGCGATAATCTGCGCTGGATGCGTTTCGATGACTCGGAAATCCAAAGCGTCTATGATCGGAGCAAACCCTGGCACCCATTCGCGTCCTACTGCAAATCCATGCTCGCGGCGCTATGTTTTTGCCCAGAGCCCAAACGGGTATTAAACCTGGGACTTGGCGGCGGTACCTTCGAACGCTTCTTTGCAGCAAAGCTGCCTAACATCAAAATGACTACCGTCGAATCTTGCCCGACTGTCATCAAACTGGCGAAACGGTATTTCCAATTGCCCAGCAAAATTGAAATAATTCAATCCTCAGGGTGGGATTTCGTTCGGTCCAGCCAAACAAAGTTTGACATGATTTTTATCGACCTTTTTGACGAAACCGGACACCTACATTGCGTGGAAGAAGCTAAGTTTTACGAGGATTTGGCTTTGACAACGACTGACTCCGGGATTTTGGTAATCGATATCTCACCTCAAGAGCAAGATGCTTTGCTCTCCATACTTCTGTCGATTAGAGCGGTTTTCTACCACGTGCACCTTTGTACAGACCTCGAGTCCAGCAACATGATTCTGATTTGTTCGCGCAAACCGCTTCCCGAACCCGCCGAGGCGCTTACGCGAGCAGCGCAATTGAGCCATTCCATGGATATCGAATTTGCCGGCTCCATTAAAAGATTTTCCGCACTACCCACCCCCGAACAATCTTAGTAGTTCCATGATAGCTCGCGAACTATTTCTTTATTAGAAAAGTAATTTGCTCACTGCACGAGAAGCGGAAATTTTGCCTTTATCAAAATAGGCTTCGTGATTCACCTCAATTTTGTCCAGGTCGTACAAATAGTTCACCATAATACCGCCCGACTGCTCGCGACCCTTGACTGACATATCGGCAGCACCGTGCAAGCGATGTAAACTCGCTCCATTACCCAGATGAAATCTTGCGACGGGGTCCTTCGCCAGCTCTCCCGATTTCTCCTTAAGCAGATAATGGGCACATAGCCTCGTAAGCGCTTCATAGACATTGCTTTCCACAACCTGGCCAATGGGCTCTAGCACCTTGCTTGCGATATCTTCATCAACAAACTCAGAGAGGTCGGCATTTAACAACCATTTTCGAAAACCCGGCACTGGAGATAAAGTGACGAAGGTTTTTAGTTCGGCAATTTCCTTCTTTAATTCTTCAACCACATTTTTGATCAAAAAATTGCCAAAACTAACGCCGGCCAACCCTGGATGGCAGTTGCTTATCGAATAAAACACTACGGTATTAACCTTGGCCTTTTCGGGCATTTCTCTGTCCTGCACTAGCAGGGGTGCGATTGCTTCGGGAAGTTCGCTCGTCAAGGCAATCTCTACAAATACCAATGGATCGTTTTCTAAAGCAGGATGGAAGAACGCAAAGCAGCGCCTGTCTTCACGCAAGCGACTGCGCAAATCATCCCAACCATTGATTTCATGGACTGCTTCATAGTCGATGATTTTCTCGAGAACCATGGCGGGAGATGACCAATCAATACGGCGCATTTCCAAAAAACCTTTGTTAAACCAGGAAATAAACAAATGCTTCAAATCGGAGTCAACGCCTCGCAATTGAGGGTTGGCGCGCAACATCTCGAGTAGGTGACCTCGCATGATCACCAATACGCGAGTGCCCTCCGGGGCCATATTGATTCGTCGAAACAGCTTTTGCCGAGGTGCCTCAACCCGGCGGGCTATGGACAGAAGATTCTCTAGATTACTGTCTTCCCTATATTGATCGGCGGCACGAATAATGTCTTGCGGATTAACATCGAAGTCCTCGGCAAGGCGGTTAAAAAATTCCAGGCGTTCCGCATTCTTGAGATTAAGATAACTCTGCGCAACTTCACCGGCCAAGGCTAGCCCCGAAGCTTCACCACGATGATCCTGCAGCTCTTTACACATCGCTACGAGGTTATCAACCGTACTGGCTTTGGATGAAAGCGGAAGCCCGCGCTTTGCCAAGAGATCCCTTCCCACTTCCATAACAGAACTAAGCCTGCGTTCGAGATTACTCTTCGAACCTGTTGAGGGTTCCCGTGGATTCTCCATATCGTGGTTATTCGATGACATATTTGTAACCTTATCCAATTGCCTGAGCGTCAGCTTCCGATTTCAGCTCAGTGAGCGCCCTGGTGAGCAACTCTATAAAAATTCTAAAACTTTCGTCAGCCGCAAGTTTCTCTGCTATTAGAGATTCAAAAGCCTCGCGCTCCAATTGCTGCAACTCTTCAATGAGTCTTTGCGAGGGTTCATGCTTGGCACGCTGTCGAATCTGCATGACTTTGAAATAAAACTCGTCTATTCGATCTTTTTTCTTCTGGATCGCCAAACGGGCCAGATACACCCCAGCCGTCAACAAACCGAAAAACACATAGGCCAGCATATTGATTGTCTCTGCATAGCGCTCCAGCCCTGTAGGCTCGTCTCGATCGATGTAGCGGCGCGAACCGGAGTGCATGGGAAAACTTAGCTCCAGTGGATCGAAGTCCTCATTTATTCCGGAGAAAATCTCCGGTGCGACGGCTGCAAAGCGAGGCTTATCCTGCAACAAGGTTCGAGTGAGACGATAAATCGTTCTTTCGGGTATTTCCTTGCGGGTAGCCAGCAAAGTATCAACCGACAGGGTGTATATAATTTGCTCGTTGCCCGGAATATCGTAGGTGAAAGCCGGAATGACTGTAGATTCGATATAGGGAAGCGCGTAACTGAGGCCTTGAGACGACATAGCTGTATCCAGGTTCTGGGGATCCAACGAGTGCAGTCTATAGCCTGGGATGTACCAAAGTGGATGGCGAGGGCTGACCGGACCAAAGTAAACAACAATATCCGTTTGACCCGCTACCAGCTCTTTGACGATATTAATCTCATCCGGTGCGAGCCGCTGTCTGGCAGCGGCCATTTTCACGAACGCCTCCCCCGCATGAGAGTCGTTGCTAATGTAAATAGATTTGTTTTTAAAAGGTTTGTCTGATTCTTCCAGCACAACACCGTCGCGCAACAAGATGTGCAGAACGCTTTCGAAGCCCGGTAAAATGACTCTTACCCCAGGCTGGAAGGGAGAGCTGTTCTCAACCAGAGCTAAATCCGCATCCCCACTCACCAGCGCTTGCAGCCCAGACTGATTGGTTTTGGGGTCGGCTAGAGTAAACGCTATCCTCGATTGTTGTTCAAAAATCGGGCGCAATACTTTTTCATCGACAGCCCCATCTCTGGGAATGTGCATGCGCAATTTTGTCTCTGATTCACTGCACGCAGTTAGCGTAACTAGCAGCGCGGCGAGCAATCCTAGACAACGTAGGTTTTTCGTAACAAACAGCTTGACTACCTCGACTATTTTTGGGGCCTATATTGGCGTCATCCACGGCTCAAACATTGTTAAAGATTGGTGTAGTATTACACTCTTCCCAGTTATTTCACACCGCAACACACCGAGCGTTGAATATTGCTTCGCGCGTTGATGAGGCTTCAATGACCAGTAAATACGGCCAAATTATCCTGCATGTTGGTATGCACAAAACAGGCACTACCAGTATCCAGAACAATGCCCACCGGCTGCGTGAAACCCTGCTTGAACACGATATCTATTACCCGTCTTTTGTCTACAAGGACATTTTCAAGGTGAATCACTCTGGGCCAATAACAGCCCTGGTCTGTGAGTCTCCGGATCGCTATGGAGAACAATGGCGCACAGGTCTTGGAAACGATATCGAGTCACTGCAAAAGACCTATCGGACACATTTCAGCGAGCTTCTGGAAAATCCCAAAGCGTCCACATTGGTATTATCGGGAGAGACAACCAGCGCGTTCGAGATCGAGCACCTGGAGGCACTGCGCGACATCTTGACTGAGCATACTGACAAGCTCAGGGTGTTTGTGTATATACGCGACCCGCACAACGCCGTTGCCAGCACATTGCAACAGCGAGTGCGCGGTGGCAGTGATCGCAATCGAAGCCGCCATATTCAAAATCTGGCGGGCGTCTCTCGAAGGCGTTATACACGACTTGCCGAAGTATTCCCGAATTCGATTGAAGTACTGAATTTTCATGACGAAATAGCGCACCAGGCTGGTCTCGTTGGCTCCTTCCTGATTCGCTGCGGTTTGCCAGCGGAGCTGGCTGGCGACCTTGAGTTCTCCTCGGCAAACCCGCGCATGTCTGTGGAGGCGTACAAAATTATGTCCGCCATCAACAAGCGCTATCCAGCCACGCCGACCAATCCGAACAATCCGCGCACACCCAATGGGCGCGCTAGGCAATACAACGATCTCCGGTCGCTGTCCTATCTTCCCGGCCAACCCTTTCAACTGCAACATTTCGATGACGAAAAGATACGCGAAGCGATAAGAAACGAATCACATTGGCTGGAGAGCGAGCTGGATCTCCACTTCCCTACTCACCCCGAAACAACCCTCGGGAGCCTTTGGGATGACCGCGTTCTGTTCGCTCTGGAAGATGCCATTCGCAATCTAGAGCACAGAGAACACCAGGTCGCCGCCGCTGATTTTCTTGAAAGCGAGAGCCGGGAATTGGAGACTTCACAGCCTCGAGTCAGTGCGGTACTGGCGTTCATTGCTCATAGAATCCAGGAAAATGAAAATGACCCTCTGCCGGTAATTGTGAAAAGACTGGGGGCCGACTACTTTAAGAATGGCGCACTGCAAGCGGAGTCTTATAGCACTGAGCTTGCGATGGAGCTGATGAGTATCGCCAAACAATTGCGCCCGGAGGGCGGCACAATCCAAGACAGCATAGAGAGATACCGCAAGAAATTGGCCAAATGAGTTTCACAGGCTATACCAAAACAAGCAGAATAATCATGAATCTTGCGCCTTGCCAGGCGCTCTTCTAGACTGCGAAAAGCTAATAAAACGCTATCAATGGAATAATAATATGAATAGAAAATGTATAGCACTTCTGGTCGCAAGCGGCGCAATCATAGGGTGCAGTGATAGTTCAGATAGACGCAGCGCAGTGATTGCACCTGAACCCGTCGTCCAGTTATGCGCAGGCACCGAGGCCAACCCAGAGCGCCTATTTCTACAACAACTTGGCACGGACCAGGTCATCATAAAATGGCGTGGCAACGCCGATGGGGGAGACGCTCCCGACAGAGTCTGTTTCGGCACGGATATGAATGCACTGGCGGCCTCAAGCGAAACCATGGCGTCGATCACGGCCACCGGCCACAGCGAGGCGATGCTGAGCGGGCTGGAACCGGATACCACCTACTACTATTCCGTGGGGGGCGCAGGCACGGCAGATTCAGCTCGCAGTTTCCACACGTCTCCGGCTGATAATGCAGTACCTTCCGATGGCAACACCAGAATTTTGATCGTGGGAGATTCCGGCGTGGGCGGCGAAGGAAAAACCGAATCTCTGGACGTGCGCGACGGGTTCCTGAGCTACTTCGAGGAAACCGGTGGCGAAAAGCCCGACCTGTTTTTGATGCTCGGCGACAACGCTTATCGAGAGGGAACTGACCTACAGCACCAGCAGTCTATATTCGATGTTTACCCGAGCGTTTTGAGTAATACCCCGCTATGGCCCACCATCGGCAATCACGAAATGGGCACTTTAGGGATATCCACCAGTTCAGATCCAGAAAGCTTTAGCGTTTTTCAAGACGTAGACGAATTCGGCGGCCCAGACGAAGCACCCGACAGTGCAATGCCCTACCTCAACATTTTCACTCTCCCGACCATGGGGGAGGCAGGCGGTTTGGCCAGCGGGACCGAACAGTACTACTCGTTTAACTATGCCAACGTTCATGTGGTCAGTCTCGATTCGCAATTGACAGCCAGGGATGCATCCAGCCGGGCAGCGATGCTGCAGTGGCTGGAGGACGATCTGATGGCCAATACGTCAGACTGGACCATCGTGATCTTTCACCATCCGCCCTATACCAAAGGTAGCCATGACTCCGACAAAGAATTGTCGGGCATCGATACGCCCATTTTCGATATGCGTGAAGAATTTACTCCGGTATTCGACGCCTATGGTGTCGACCTGGTTTATGGCGGGCACAGCCACATTTATGAGCGGTCCTACTACATCACTGGGCACACGGGTTTATCGGATAGTTTCGACCCAGCGGTTAATGCCGAACTCAACGATGCGGGTGAGCCAGCATCCGGTCAGGGAGATGAAGCATATACTCAGATCAGTCGTAACGGCATGGATGACAAAGTGGTCTACACGGTGGCTGGGAACGGGGGCAAAATCACTATATTGAGCGACGGCTTTCCCCATCCGGCTCACTTCTTCAGCGAACTGATTCTTGGCTCGGTGGTCATTGATGCGAATGCAGAGACCCTGGAAGCGAGTTTCGTGGACGACAATGGCGACGTGCAGGACTCGTTCGTGATTACACGCAGTGGTTCCTAAGCCCACTGCAAAACGGCGCAGCACTCGGAGTGAGATATTTGTCCTGACGTTCAGCCTAGCGGTTTCTCTGTGGGCGGCTCCGGTATTCCCGGATAAAGCAACTGAAGATCGCATCAGGCTGTTAGGCAATCAAATCGCCAAGCAGCCCAAGCGACAGTCGCTGTATATTCAGCAGGCAATCGCCTACTCCGACAATCGGCAAGCTGACATAGCACTCCAGCGAATCGCTATCGCGGAAAAAATGGGCCCAGCAAGCAACGCCGCGTTTGCGCACGGCGTTATCCTTTATCGCCTGGGCAAGTTCGACGCAGCGGAGGACTACTTCAGCAATCATCTGGAGAAATCACCCAAGCACGTTGGGTCATTGGAATACCGCGCTCGGCTTCTGCGAGATTCCGGCGATTTCGAAGGGGCGCTACGAGATTTTCAGGCACTGTTTAGACTAAACCGCTCCGCCAATCCTGGACACTACCTCAGCGTGGCAAGAATGATCGCAGCCCTACCTGGCGGTGGACACGACGTAGCCCTGGCGATGTTGGACGAGAGAATGCAGGAGACAGGAGTTCTCAGTCAGCTTCAGCGCTACGCTATAGAGGTCGAGAGAACCCGGAAAAATTACTCCGAGGCGATTCGCCGACTGTCTACACTCGATGAATCACTGCGCGCGACACCACAGTGGAAAGTGGAGGTCGCTCAATTACTGATTCTTGATGAAAATCCTGAGGATGCGGTACCACTGCTGAATATCGCAGAACAGCAATTGACCAATCTAGCTCTCAACAGCAGCAGACGAGACTTGATTGATCAGATAAAACGAGCGAGAAAAGATCTTGGGGAAACCGAAGCTCCCTAAGTGCGGGAAGTGGACATGCGGGATTTGGTAGGACCAGGCGGATTCGAACCGCCGACCTCTACCATGTCAAGGTAGCGCTCTAACCAACTGAGCTATGGTCCTAAAGGTCGCGCATTATAAGCAGATGTTCAACATTGCTCAACCCTAAGCGCAGGTATCTAACCGAGGGACTAATCGCGCAACTAACGGCGTAAATGGTTTGAGGGAAAATAGGACCGGCAGTCTCTTATGGTCGCATTGGCCCGATCCAAATCACCCAGCGCTCTGTAGGAGTCAATCAGCACATTGCAGGCACCGTTTTGGTAGGGAATGGCCTCGCGGGTTTGGGTCGCCAGCGCCACGGCGCTCTCGTAATTACCCTGCATGGCTTGAAGCCGGGCCAGGCCGAGATGAGTGTAAGGGGTAACGGGTGCCGGTATATACTCCGCATTCTTCACCAAAGGCTTTTTAGCCATTAGAAACGAAACTGAATCCTGGTAGATAAACTGCCAGCGACCCGATTTGATCAGTTCATTTCCTTTCCGCGAGCCACCATAACCAACATTGGGCCACAGCACGTACTCTGCGCCGGAGCGTTCGATTTGACCCAGCCATCCCGGTACGTTTCGCAGTACATCGACGTATCCAAGGTAAGTTTCGGCATTGTAGATAGTGTCCGCCCGACCGTCGATGAACACTTTTAGATCGCCGTCTGTTCGCCAGTGCAGATAGCCCCCCCAATTGTAAAGTGCATAGACATTGCCCTTAATGTTATTTGTCCGCATGAAATCGACCATATCGATGGGATAGGTGTATTCAGCCGTCAGATAGTGATACGCGGCACCACTGCTCAGTGGATAGGGCATCAATCGGTAAACCGCGAAGCACAAAGCCGCTACCCCCAAACCAATGCTGGATTTTTCTTCGTTGAGTTTAACCAGAAGAAGACCAAGCAAAGGCGCTGACATCACCGCCATCGACATGGCGAACAAGGGAATGAAGCGGCGACTGGTGATCGCCATGGCCAGAGTGAGTGCGCTAAGAGCAATACCTTCCCAGGGGATACCGGATGCTCGCCTTACGAAAGGCACCAGATACGACAGCGCAATCAGCGGAGCAAGATACTGCGCCCAGAAAAAAATCGGCGAGCGGATGCCGCCTTTCTCGCTGGGAGGTAGCCACTCTCCCAGTGTTTTAAAAGGCGAACTGGAATCAAAGGCGTAGGTTAGCGGGTAGAGAAAATTGTGAATGCCGGAGGGGTTCAGCAAACAGACCGCAACGCATGCCAGACCTATGAAAAAAGCGGGCTTGAAAGTTTCCAAACTGAAATTGCGCCAGGGGAAAATCAAAATACCCAAGGCCATCAAGCCAAAGAAAAAGCCGCCGTGAAGATTGACCCAGACAACAAACAGCAACGCCAGCTTCCACAATACAGGCTGACGATTAAGTAACAGTAGCAATAGAACACTGAAACACAGCAGGGTATACAAGTGTGGACGAACATCGATAAACGGCGCAGCAATTGCAATGGCGGCACCCGCGCAGACCAAACTCGCTGCAAAGGAACCACTGATACGGTGGCAGACTTGCTGCAATATGACGAAGGTTGCAATAACAACCAACCACTTCCAGTACACCAAACTTGCGACGCCAAGCGCGTGTGCCCAGCCATAGTAAATTATATCAGCTAACCACTCGTGATTACGCCAGATGGCTCCATGGGATGAGAAGGACCAGTCGTCGACCATCCACAGTGTTTTGGTTTGAATAATTTCGCGGCCCGCTGCGATGTGCCACCACAGATCCGAGCCTTGCATTTCCGTATAGCCATAGGAGAGAAACAGGATCGCTCCCGCGCTGTACCAAAGCCATTTAGACATTGCGTTTTTGCCGCGGATGATAACCCTTCACAAAATACAAGGCGCGAGATTTGCTCTCATTGTAAGTTCGGGCTAGATACTCACCTATAATTCCAAGACAGATTAATTGGATCCCCCCCAGAAACAGAATAATAAGCACCAGGGATGGATAACCGGGAACCTCATTGCCAAACAGCAAGGTTCGAATCAAAAAGAAGGTACCGTACAAAAAAGTAATTCCCGAAGTCAGCACGCCAAGATAGGTAGCCATCTTCAAAGGCACATCAGAAAAAGAGGTAATACCCTCGATGGCAAAATTCCATAGACGCCAATAGGACCACTTGGTGTCACCTGCCGCTCGTGGTTGACGAGTATAAAGAACCTGTTTCTGAGGAAAACCAACCCAGGCGAACAACCCTTTCATATAGCGATGGGTCTCTCTGAGAGATTTCAAGGCCTCCAGAGCCCGTCGGCTAATCAGTCGAAAATCTCCAGTATCTTGTGGAATTTCGACATCGCTAAGGTAATTCAGAACCCGATAAAACCACTTGGCTGTGGTTTTCTTCAGATAGGATTCACCCTCCCGAGAACTGCGCTTACCGGAGACAATATCGTAGCCTTCACGCCACTCCCGCAGAAACTCGTGGATCAATTCCGGCGGATCCTGCAAGTCTGCATCTATGACAATAACGGCATCTCCCTGGGCGTGGTCTAGGCCCGCAGAAATAGCCACTTCCTTGCCAAAGTTTCTACTCAACTCGATAACAGCAACACTCTCATCTTTGTCTCTGAACTCACTCAGCAACAGTGCAGTGGAATCAGTACTGCCATCATCGATATAAATAACTTCGTAATCCGCCTCGGTGGCGAGCATGACGGAGGTGATTTTTTCGTGGAAGGTGGGCAGTACTTCCGCTTCATTGAAAGCAGGCACAATTACTGAAAGGAAATCTGTCATCAACTAAACCCGAATCATTCGAAATATCACGATCGAAACACCCACAGCCGCGCCACAATAAAATTCCAGGTGATCACCGCAGAGAACGCCACAACCTGGACCAAGAGGTAATTTATAGTAAATTGCGTGACACCGACATACATGATCACCCCGTTAATCAGAAATCCGCAGAAAATCATGAACAAATACCGCGAAAGTGTTTGCTTATGAGATCCATCTGCATCAAAGGTCCAACTGTAATGCATCAGATAGTTGAACATCACGACGATTAAAAAGGAGACGCTACTAACCACGATGGGATCACCATCGATTAGCTCTACGCCGACGAATAACAGCGAGCCTTGTAATGCCGCCGTTAAAAGTCCGACCACGCAGTAGCGAATTAATTGGGTAGAATTCATAAGCAGCAATCAATATTGAATTATTTGACAAACATTGGCGAGCATAGAGGTGATCTCATATCAGTGAACAATACGATAAATTTTGAGATCGCCTACAAATAGGGGAAAGTTGCCATAGAGCCAGCGGTGAACCACCAGCTCAGGCATAAAATTTCGAACATCTATCGCTGTGTCTAATTGCAAGCTGGGATTCTGTCCCGCCAGCACTTGGCGATAGAACCGGGTGTATTCGGGTTTGGTTTTGATGAGCCTGTCCAGTCGGTCCACACGGGGCCCATTCAGCTCATTGGCAAACGCCGTGTCGTACCAATTTTCGCTCAAAACCAAGTAATCTCCAGCGTGCAGGTTGGCGGCGTCATCAAATGCATACTCGGGCTGGAAGAACCTGGATCTATCCAAAGCCGACACCGGAGGGCTCACATAGAAGCCAAAGAACACATTGCTGTCGGGATGTTCCGAATACCATTGCCTTAACGCGATTCGCGGATCTGCATGGAAATCCTCTTGCAAATCTACAAGTAGCAACGCGGGCCAACAAAAGAACAGCACCAGAAACCAACGGCGCCGACTCCATGCGGACGACCATAGCCCCGCAGCTGCAAGCAAAGCGGCAAGAGGTATCAGCGCCAGGTAGTGACGATAATAGGTGATGGGAGAAACAAACGTCATAAAGGCCAGAAACAGAATTAGTGGGACCAGGCACAACCACAGCGGACCACTTTCTCGGTCTTCCAAAATCGCGCGAACCCCACGGAAAATAAATAAGCAGGCGGGCAGCCCAATGCCAACAATCAATACAGCGGCACTATTGACCGGGTTTCGAATCAGCTTATTCCAACCGATGGCCGCATAGCCGGTACCAAATTTACCCTCCATCGCACCTGTGGTGTAGGCCGCCACAAAGTCGATTTGAGCGACAACATAAGCCAGCACTGGGGTGAGCACACAAACAATAGACATAGCAATGCTGATGCGGCGCCAGGGCACCAGCAAATAAAAAAGCGCCAAACAAGGGTATAGGCCGGCACTTTGAAAGGCCAGGTTTGTCGACAGCCCAGCGAGCAAAGACGCACCGAGAAATAGCAAAACAAGACGCAGCCCGCTGAGCCCTGCACTGAATTTATCCCACAATCCTTGTGGCACAAAGGCCAGATAGGCCGCTGCCGCAAAGACCCAGTACTTGGTCCACAGCGCTGCCACAAAAAGTGGCAAACTTGCTAACACAGCAAGGGTATTTTTACTCACACGCGCGTATACGATACAAGTGATAAACAGGTATACAAAAAACACCGAGGGAGCATCCACGGTTCCGGAGTGGGATTCACTGGCGTGAAACCCCGACAGCGCCAGCATTGCTGCTGCGGTCCAGGCAATTTGTGGTTTGCCGGGAAACAGTAGTAGGGCCAAGACGCCTAGTACAACCACAGTGAGCGACCCAGACAGCGCTGAGTAAACTCGCGCAACTCGAAGATGTTCAACGCTGTGACAATAGTGTTTTGCCGCTGAGTAATCACCCTGGGCATCGGCGCGCACGGGGTAACCCAGCAGCTCCGTGATCGCAATGGTTTGTCGACCGACAAAGGTTGAATATTCGAACCCATCGAGCGCTGCACGGCACGAACCACCCTCATCAAAATTAACAAAAGTAAAACTGCCGGGGTAATCCCAATTCCACCCCACTGTTAAGGCACTGTAGAGCCTGGGAACCAAGGCAAGCGCAAACAACAGGGCCAGGCACAATAGATTCTTAGTAAGTTGAGGATGAGTTTTAGACACGAATCAATTCCCTTAAAAGGAAATCAGCAAGAAGCCCACGGCGGAAATGCCGGCGGCTAATAGTGCATAGGGTAATTGTGTGATCGCATGCTCATAGGGCGCACAACCGGCGCCCTGGGCAGTGAGTACGGTTGAATCACTATAGAAACAGGCCTGGCTTCCAAATCCACTGGCGGAAAACAAAGCGCCCGCCATCAGTGGGACGCTGACGCCAACTTCCTGGGCAAGGGGGAAAACCACCGGGATAGCGATGGCAAAAACCCCCCAGTTCGAACCAGTCGTAAAGGAGACAAACGCCATTGTAATGAAAGTCAAAATTGGTAGAGACTGAGCGCTCATATAGGGTGCAACACTGCGGATCACATACTCAGTCATACCTATGGCGTTATTGGCCTCAATAAAGATAAACACCGAAACCAGAATGGTCAGCACCGGCACCATAACTTTCAGACCATCCATAAGTGTGTCGAACATCTCCGTTGGCTTCAGCACCCCCATCGAAAAATACTGCACGAGGGTAATGAGTATTCCAGCCATAACGCCCATCAAAACATCGATATCAAACCAAACGGTAAAAAATATCAGCGCGGCGATGGGTAAAAAGAACAGTGACAAGCTGGCATTGTCGACATCGCCACCTTCGTAGGTCTCGTCCATTTGAATATCTTCGGAGCCAGGAGGAATAAGCTGGCCGGTTGACTCCGCTCGCTCCTCAGCTCCCTTCATGCGTCCCCAAAGCGGTATGAACCCGAGAATGACCAGGGGAACAATCAGAACGGCAACCCAGGGATAGAACATATAAGGAATCGCCTGAATGAAAACCGAGATACCCTCTCCTTCAGGCGCAACCCCGTTCTTTTCCATCAAACCGGCAAAGTACACAGCCCAGGTAGAAATAGGAATGATCAAACAAATAGGGGCGGCGGTGGAATCAACAACGTAGGCGAGCATTTCTCGGGATGTACGGTATTTGTCGGTCACATTTTTCATGGATGAGCTGACGGTCAGCGAATTCAAGTAGTCGTCCAAAAAAATCACCAGCCCGAGCGCCCAGGTCCACATAAGACTCCCACGCTTGCCTTTTACATAGCGGGTGACGAGATTGCCAAAAGCCTGCGCGCCTCCGCCTTTCACCAAAAGCGCAATAAAGGATCCATAGAGACCGCAGACCAGCAAAACCCAGCCGGTATTTGAATCCTGCATCACTGCAAGCGCTGCATCTGAAAGGGCGCTGAGAAAACCCCACTTGGAAGTAATCAGGAAAGCAACCACGGCACCAGCAATAACGGATTCAATGGTTCGATGACTCCATACAGCCAAACCCAGCACTACCACAGTAGGTACCAGGCTAATCGCTCCATAGTCAGACACGCGCTCAATCCCTTATATTTATAATCTTTGAAATTGTACCGCGTTTTTAAAGCGGAGAAACGGGCGAATGGATCGCCCGAGAAATTACTTGAACACTAGCCGTAGCCGTTTGCTCTAAACCACTCGACTGAATCTGCCACCGCAGTTTCGATGGGTGTCTGCGGCAAACCGAGTTCCTCGATAGCCTTGCTGGGATCGACATAGCAATGCTTGGTTACAAACAAGGTATTCTTGTAAGTTGTCATCGGCGCCTTACCGGTGACCTTGGACCACAATTCCATCGCCTTGGCGACGCGCAACATGGTACTGACAGAAACTTCCTTTGTTGCTACATCAGCAACCCCCGCCACTCTTCCGATCAGTGAAAGAAAATCCTTGTTGCTCATATTGCCTTCTTTATTCGCCAACAAATAAGACTGCCCAATGTGCCCCTTTTCCATGGCCAGCACATGCCCAGGGGCGACATCTCCTACATCTACGGCGCAAACACCGCCATCCCAATAATTTTTCATTTTGCCTGCGAGAGTGCTGAGGATCATTGTGCCGGTTGGTGTCGGCGCTCTATCACCTGGGCCAAAGGGCAAACCCGGCATGACCATAACAGCGGGTAGACCTTCGCCAACCAAACCCCTAACCATTTGATGGCTGATGTATTTCGAAAATATGTACTCACTGGCAAAGGGCCAGCTATCGAAGGTCGTGTCTTCATTGGCAAGCTCGCCCGGTTTAGCGACGCCTATTGCAGCTATAGAGCTGGTGAACACCACCTTCTTTACACCGGCATCCATCGCAGCCCGCAGCATGGCTTCGGCGCCCTCAACATTTATTTTGTAGTGCAGATCTGGATCCTTGGTCCAAATAGCAAACAAGGCGGCGAGATGATACAGCTGATGTACACCATCGACAGCAGGACGCAACGAGGATGCGTCCAAAAGATTTCCCTCAACAAACTCGACATTCATACCATCGAGTGGCGAACGATCTTCGCCGGGCATGACCATAACACGTACCTCATCACCTTTATCCAGACAAAGTCGGGTAACATGGTTGCCAATAAAACCCGTTGCGCCAGTGATCAGTACTTTAGCCATTGATGGAACTCCTGAAACGGTGGAAAGATGCCTGGGGAATAGTAGACCTTCAATTCCGGAGGGGGCATGGTGAGAACGGCCATAACTTCATGCACAACCGGCAAGCCCAGAAAGAAGCCAAAAGGATAATCGATGAGTTTCGCACGCGCACACCTTCCTGTTCCCATCAAAATTTTCAATGCTGCGGTGGCCGGGGCGCGCAGCACAGGACTGAATGTTCTGCCCCTACAGGCCACCTCGCTAATATCAACGGCGATTCGCAAAACCGGTCTCAAGGACTTTGGCTCGGATTATTTTCGCGAGCCCCTGGAGAGACTTTGTAAGTCACTGGAACAAGATGCGAAGCTAACGGCCCTGGGAAGAACCATGGCCAGAGCGGAAATCCTGCGACTCCTACAGCACAGATTGTTTTTCATAGATCAGTTCAAACAGCATCCGGAAATTGCGCAAGAGCAAATTACGTCACCCATCTTCATTCTGGGGATGCCCAGAACAGGAACGACCAGCCTCCACGAATTGATGGCATTGGATTCGCAATTTCGCGTGCCGCAAAGTTGGGAGGTCGCTTACCCTTTTCCGCCGCCGGAAACTGCGACCTACAAAACTGACCCAAGAATCGCAAAAGTCGATTCCGAACTCGCGCGTATCGACCAGCTGATCCCGGATTTTCGCGACATGCATCCCATGGGTGCGCAATTGCCCCAGGAATGCGTCGCTTTGTTCAGCCACGACTTTGCTTCAATGATTTTCGATGTTCAGTATCGACTCAAACAATATCAACAGTGGTTAATTCACGAAGATATGTCCGAGGTCTTTCACAGCCACAGACGCTGGTTACAGCTGCTTCAGTGGCATTGCCCAGGAGACACCTGGGTTTTGAAATCACCCCAGTATCTTTGGAACATTAAGGACATGCTCGCCGAGTATCCGGATGCCAGAGTTGTACAAACTCACCGGGACCCAATAAAAGTCGCCGTTTCCATCGCCAGCCTGACCTCAACCCTGCGCAGCCTGGGATCTAACGATGTATCGCTGCCAGAGATCGCGCGGGACTATATTGAACTGATGTCCCTGGGCAATGCGCAAACGCTTTCGGCCCGAGAAGAAGGACAGATATCCGAGGATCGAATTTTCGACGTGCAATTTTCCCAATTTCGCCAAGACCCCATTGCCATGGTGAAGCAGATCTATCGTTTTTTTAAGTTGGATGAAAAACCGGAGAGTTTTTCGGCCATGCAAAACTTTTTGGATCGCGGAGCGAGCAGCGAACGCCACGGCAAGCACCAGTACAACTTCGCAGATACTGGACTGGATCTAAAAACAGAGCGGGAGAGATTTGCGAACTATCAAAAGAACTATGGCGTAGCTTCTGAAACAATCTAATGGAATTAACAGATATTTTTTAGAAAGAAAAAAATCTTAAACCCGCAATAATGCCCGATGAATTTCGTCGTTTTCCTCGAATCGATTGTTTTTCCACCTATTTTAATAGCCTTTAAAACTATAAGAATGCTTTTTATAGTTCTAATACAACTAAAAAGCGGCGCACCGCGCCTGCGCGCTGAGCAGTGGCTAGATTACAACTTTCTCGGTGCTATACTCGCAGCAGACGTCGGTTCTGGATCCGTTTAATCCGTTTGACGCGTTCTAAATCTGACAGTCCGCGAGTCTTCTTTTGAGCTCGATTAGAACGGTTGAAACCGTTCAAGTGTCTGAATAACAAAAGGAACGATGCATGAAACGCCACTACTATATTAGTACTGATTTAGACGATCTTGAGTTAGTTGAGCAGGACCTCGAACGCGCAGGAGTCAGCACCCCGCAAATCCACGTGCTCAGCGAAGATGACGCTGGAGTTGAGACACATCATCTTCACGAGGTAGAAGCGGTACTTAAAAAGGATGTCGTTCACGGTACAGAACGAGGCGCAATTGTAGGCGTAATTGCGGCGGCAGCTATTATTGCGGCGGCTTGGTTTTCTGGACTTACCGAAACCTACACTTGGGTTCCAGCTATTTTTCTGGCGATTATCGTTCTCGGCTTTTGTACATGGGAAGGTGGTCTGATCGGTATTCAGGAACCGCACACGGAATTCAAACGCTTTCAGGATCAGCTGCACGAGGGCAAACACATTTTGTTCGTAGATATTCCGCTTGAACAAGAGGAGATTTTGAAAGCCGTCGTCAATGACCATCCGAAGCTGCAAGATGCAGGCGAAGGCGAGTCTACACCCGGCTGGGTTATCGGCGCACAGCGCAAGTGGAATCGCTTTATTCAAGTAGCGCCCTGATTTAAGAACAAAGATTTTGCAACCATAAGTGTGAGATGAGCTATAGATTAAAGCTGTAAGCAACTAATAAGAAATAAGGGCGTCCGCGTTATGAAGTTAGTAATTGTACTAGTTCTACTTGTTGTGGGATCTGTCGTATTCCATTTCGCTAGCCCTTGGTGGTTCACCCCCCTAGCTTCCAACTGGGGAATGATAGACACAACGATTGAAATAACTTTTTGGATTACCGGCTTTGTCTTTGTCGCCGTCAACCTCTTCCTGGCCTATGCGATCTATAAATACCGCTTTAGCGCTTCAAAGCGAGCGCACTACGAGCCGGAAAACAAAAAACTGGAAGTGTGGCTGACGACAATCACCGGCATTGGTGTGGCCGCAATGCTGGCGCCCGGCCTGATTGTCTGGGCTGACTTTGTTAGCCCGCCAGAAGATGCAGATGTCATTGAAGTTGTGGGCCAACAGTGGCAGTGGAGTTACCGACTTCCAGGTGAAGACGGCATTTTAGGCACAGTCGATTCTCGCTATGTCGGCCCCGACAACCCCTTCGGAATGAATCCTACTGACGCCAATGGTCTCGACGATGTTCTGGTAGATAGCAACGAGCTCCACATCCCACTAAACAGACCCGTGAAGGTATTGTTGCGCTCCAAGGATGTTCTACACAATTTTGCCGTGCCGCAGTTTCGAGTAAAGATGGATCTCGTGCCTGGCCTGGTCAGCTACCTCTGGTTTGAACCCACCAAGACTGGAAAATTCGACATTCTATGTATGGAGTTGTGTGGTATTGCGCACTACACCATGCGCGGATACGTCGTCGTGGATGAACAAGCAGATTACGACAGTTGGCTCGCTCAACAAACCACATGGGCAGATCGGCAGGGCCTCGCGGGCGGCGACGCTACGCAAGGAAAAGGGCTCTATACGGTATGTGGCTCATGTCACGGCCAACAGGGTGAAGGTATTGTGGCCATGAACGCTCCTCGCCTTGCAGGACTTCCCGCATGGTATATCGAACGGCAGGTTAAGTATTATCAGCAAGGTATTCGCGGGGCTCACGAAGAGGACACTTATGGCAAGCAGATGGCACCTATGGCCAATATGCTGGTGGACGATCTGTCCATACGTCATGTAACAGCCTATATAGACAGTCTCAATGTATCTCCCACCGGCTCTACCCTATCGGGCGATGCCATCGCAGGAGAAAAACACTACAACTCATGTGGTGCGTGCCACGGCGCTAAAGCACAGGGTAACTACGCACTCAATGCGCCGCCACTGGCCGGCCAACAGGATTGGTATCTCCAGCGACAGTTAGAAAACTTCCGTAAGGGAATACGCGGGGCACACAAATCTGACGTGTATGGACACCAGATGGTGTTAATGGCCAGGACGCTGCAGAACGAGCAGTCGGTGAATGATCTGCTCGCCTATTTGAGTTCTTTATAGCCGGGTTAATAAATCAGACACGAGTTGCAACCCAATAAGTAAGACGGACGAGGATACAGCATGGAACATGTCGCTATCGCCGACCAGATCGACGAGATGCACGATCCGGATACATTTATCACCAAGTACATCTGGAGCCAGGATCATAAAGTTATTGCGATCCAATACGGGGGGACGGCCATATTCGTCGGCCTGGTGGCACTGGTGTTATCTGGGTTGATGCGCCTGCAACTGGGCTTTCCAGATACCTTTGATTTTATTGACCCCAGCGCCTATCTGCAGTTCGTGACCATGCACGGCATGATCATGGTGATCTATCTGTTGACCGCACTATTGCTTGGGGGTTTTGGCAATTACCTGATTCCCCTCATGGTAGGTGCTCGGGACATGGTGTTCCCCTATCTCAACATGCTCAGCTACTGGACCTATTTGCTGTCTGTTATCGTTTTACTCGCCAGCTTCTTTGTCCCGGGAGGGCCCACGGGAGCGGGGTGGACGCTGTATCCACCTCAGGCGATATTAAACGGCACGCCCGGCTATGACTGGGGAATCATACTAATGTTGATATCCCTGGCTATATTTATCGTCGCTTTCACAATGGGTGGTTTGAACTACGTCACCACCGTATTGCAGGCGCGCGCCCGCGGCATGACATTAATGCGCATGCCACTAACAATCTGGGGCATTTTTACAGCGACGGTGCTGGGCTTGCTCGCATTTCCAGCCCTGTTAGTCAGCGCTATTATGATGATGCTCGATAAAACCCTCGGCACCAGCTTCTTTATGCCGGCGATCGTGTCTTTGGGCGAATCAATGGACTATGCAGGTGGAAGTCCCGTTCTGTTTCAGCACCTGTTCTGGTTTTTCGGTCACCCTGAAGTCTACATCGTCGCCCTGCCCGCGTTTGGTATGGTATCGGACGTGCTGGCGACCCATGCAAGAAAGAACATTTTCGGATACCGCATGATGGTATGGGCCATCGTGGCTATCGGCGGCCTCAGCTTCATCGTCTGGGCGCACCATATGTACGTGAGTGGTATGAATCCGGCATTCGGTTTCTTTTTTGCCACCACCACGTTGATTATTGCGATCCCCACCGCCATAAAAGTGTACAACTGGGTACTCACGCTGTGGCGAGGAAATATACACCTAACGGTAGCGATGCTGTTCGCCATAGGCTTTATTTTCACGTTCACCCACGGCGGACTGACCGGGCTTTTCCTGGGCAATGTGGTGATTGATCTGCCCCTGTCCGATACCTATTTTGTGGTGGCACATTTCCATATGGTAATGGGCGTATCGCCAATCATGGTTCTATTTGCCGCCATCTATCACTGGTATCCATTGATGACCGGCAGAATGCTACATGTCGGACTGGGCAAAGCGCATTTTTGGTTTACCTTCCTGGGAACGTACGCCATTTATCTACCCATGCACTATCTCGGATTCCTCGGAGTTCCGAGACGCTATTTCGCCATGGGAAGTACAGACTTCATTCCCGAGTCTGCCCAATCACTCAATGCCAGTATCACCATCTCGGCGCTTATTGTCGGGGCCAGTCAGTTAATTTTCCTTTACAACGTTTTCTGGAGCCTCCGCAACGGTGAAAAAGCGGGCCACAATCCCTGGCAGGCCACTTCCTTGGAGTGGCAAGCGCCAGATATCCCACCGCGTCATGGAAACTGGGGAGAAAAACTTCCAGAGGTACATCGCTGGGCCTACGACTATAGTGTTCCGGGCGCTGCTGAAGACTTTATACCTCAAAACGTTCCAACCAGTGAGGTTGCAGTGACCGCAGATGACCATGAGGAAGGTCACGTATGAGCTTCTTTAAAACTCTGGGTGAAAAGCCGTGGCTGGCTCAGGCAGCAGGCGGCGTGCCACTAATGGAACACGACCCGCATGCCTCTGGGCGTATCGCACTGAGATTTTTCTTGGCGGTTGTCGGGGTGTTGTTTTTCCTATTTACCATCACGTTTTTATCCCGTTCACAGTACCCGGACTTTCAAGCTCTGGCGGGACAGCCATGGCAGCCCTTTACCGACCCAACAAGGCTGTGGTTTAACACAGCCTTGCTAGCGTTTAGCAGCCTTGCAATGCATATGGCGCTGATGTCTTCCAGAGCGGGTCGAATGAACAGCACTATTATTGGTGTAACGGCGGCCGCATTCTTTGCAGTCCTGTTTTTGCTGGCCCAATTGGATTTGTGGCAGGAACTGCAAGCGATGGGTTTCGGCCTGGGTGGAAACCCCGCCAATAGCTATTTTTACCTGTTGACAGCTGTACACGGACTTCATATTGCGGGCGGCTTAATTGCGCTTAGCAATGTCGTGTTTCGGGTCTGGAACAACGGTGAGCTAAGCGCATTAAGCGGGCTATTAAAACTGTGCGCAAACTATTGGCATTTTTTGTTCATCATTTGGCTGCTGTTGTTTGGACTGCTAACAAGTGAACCCGACACCATCAATGCACTGGCCGCCCTGTGTGGCTTTTGAGGTTGAAACTATGACAACAGAGACAGAGACCAGCGGAGATTTCACTCAACCCGGTATGGCCGGAATGGTGGCTGACTGGTCTGGAGATAAAGAAGCCTTCAACATGCACTGGGGCAAGTTGATGATGTGGATTTTTCTACTCAGCGACACCTTTATATTCAGTGTGTTTCTCACCGGCTATATGAAAGTGAGGATGTCGGCTACCGACGCCTGGCCCAATTCCAGCGAGGTTTTCGCCCTCTCCTTCGGTGGAGAACCCTGGCCTCTATTGCTCATTGCTATTATGACCTTCGTGCTGATCACCAGCAGCGGCACCATGGCCCTCGCCGTGAACTTCGCGCACCGGGGTGACGTACGTAAAGCCGTGATACTAATTTCGATTACCGCCTTTTTGGGTGCCTCCTTTGTTGGCATGCAGGTGTTCGAATGGAGCAAATTGATAGGTCACGAAGGCGTCCGACCCTGGGGTAACCCCATGGGTGCCGCACAATTCGGCTCCGTGTTTTTTATGATCACCGGCTTCCACGGTATGCACGTTACCGCTGGGGTAATCTATTTAGCCGTAGTAGCGCGCAAGGTCGGAAGAGGTGATTACGATAAGGAAGGCTACGATATCGTAGAAATTGCCGGCTTGTACTGGCACTTCGTAGATCTGGTATGGGTCTTTATTTTTGCACTGTTTTATTTGTGGTGAGGAGAAAACATGAGTGATGCCGCCTCTAATCAACATCCTATAGGGATCTACCTGAAGATATGGCTGCTGCTGTTTGTATTAAGCACGCTCTCGTATTTGGTGGACTGGTATCAACTTCAAGGCTATCTGCGCTGGACGCTGATTCTTTTCTTCATGTTTCTAAAAGCAGGCTTTATCGTCGCTATTTTTATGCACCTGTCCTGGGAGCGCCTTTCACTCAAGTGGGTATTACTGGCTCCGCCTCTGGCAATCGCTGTGCTCGTCGCGCTAATGGCCATCGAGGCTGATTATACATTTTTCAATAGATTGGAATTTTTCGATCGGTAGTGTGCGGTGCTAGACTGTTGAATAATGCGGTACGAAATCAGTAATACAAGCGGTAAATCATGTCCTCCCCGAGAAGTAAATTAATCGCCGGCTTTGTTCTGGCGAATCTCATTCTCGCCACAGTTGCGGGAGTGGTCTGGATGAACAAACCGGATCCGCCGCCTCAAATACAAGGTGTTTTGCTAAATCAGAGCAGGGCGCTGGGCGATTTCAGCCTACTTGATCAACACAACAAGCCGTTTACCAACCAAGACTTAATGGGTCGCTGGCATTTGGTCACTTATGGATTTACCACTTGCCCGGACGTCTGTCCCACTACCTTGTCTACTTTGGTACAGGTAACCAAGCGCCTGGAAGCAAGCCAGAGCGTGAACGCAGATGGCGATGCGCTCAAAGTACTTTTTTACTCAGTAGACCACCGTCGAGACACAGTCGAGCAGCTCGCGGCATACATTCCCTTTTTTCACGAACAGTTCTTGGGATTGACTCATCTCGATGACAGCGCCAACCCCCACCTCCCCTTCGAAAAAGGCCTGGGTATTTTTGCCCGGCTAACACCAAGCGATGAGCAAGTGGACGGCGAGTATACCGACGCCTACGAAGTAAGCCACGGGGTGACGTTGTTTTTGCTCAATCCCAAAGGCGAACTACAGGCGATACTGGAACCGGGAGAAGATGAACACGGCTCCCAAGTCTTCGACGAAGAAAAAGTGCTTCAGGACTATTTAAAAATTAGACGTTACCTAGCGCACACGGCGACTTAAGCAACGTCTCCTAACCCCACAGTTCATCCCAGTGAACTGATCCGCATGGGTCCTGCACAAAAGCATGCACAGAATCAGTATCTACACTAAGCTTACGCCCGTTATCAGCGCCTAACGGAGAGCAATTATGTTCGAAAACGAACCCCCGGCACGTCGAGCAGCATTAATGTCACGAGAATACGTGCACAGCAAAAACCGCGAGGGCTGGCTGGGTCTGTATGCCGAGGACGGGATTATTGAAGACCCAATTGGCGTTTCTATGATCGACCCTGCTGGAAAAGGCCACCGGGGTCCAGCTGCCAGAGAAGCATTTTGGGATAATTTCATCGCACCTTCGGATATCAATGTGGACATTCTGGATTCCTACGCAGCGGGAAACGAAGTGGCGAACCACGCCATCATTACAACAACCATCGACGGTGGTGACGGCAAAATGTATCAGCAAAAGGTGCACGGCGTCTTTTCCTACCACGTCAACGATGAAGGCAAACTACTATCACTGCGCGGATTTTGGGACACAGAAGATCCCCGCAATGCCTTAGTGGAACTGGATCAAACCGCATAAATACAATGAAGGTCGTTGTCGTTGGTGCCCGGACGGCACGTCAGGGCACTGGGCCATTTATTGCGGGCGCGTTTAAAAGATCGGGCGCGCTTGTATCGGGGATTGTTGGAACCCAGCCCACGACCGTTGAACAGGCTCTTTCGGCACTCAACACTGAGCAGGGTATCCACTGCAATGGCTACAGCGATTTGCGACAGGCCTTGCTGGTCGAACAACCCGACATAGTCGCTCTATGCTCTCCCTACCAATTTCACGGTCAACAATTGCTGGCTATCGCACAGGCAAATTGCCATTGCCTGGTGGAAAAGCCACTGATCTGGCCCGCCAATGACTCGCAGGTTTTGAGAGTCCTGGAGGCATTCCAGGAACGTAGCCTACTGCTTAAAATGGTCGCGCAATGGCCACAAACACTGAGGGGCTTCACGGCAGTCCACGGCCCACTACCTGAAACGATCAGCCACTTTTCGATGAGATTGAGCCCCATCTCAATCGGTGAAAATATGATTCCCGACTCTGCGCCGCACTTTATCAGTATGCTTCAGGCACTCGCGGGTCCCGGAGACTTTAATGAGATCAACATTGAGTTTCAGAGCTCGGAACAGGGAAAAATCGACGGGCTGGTTGTGGACTGCAAATACGAGCACGAAAGCGGCACTACCGAGGCGCAGTTGAGGTTGGAGACCTGCGAGACTCGCCCAAGGCCCGCCTGGTACCAAATCAATCAGTTACGTGTTGATCGAGAAGTACAACTCCCGGAGTACAGGCAAAAATTGGTGTCCAACGATAAATACGTCGTGCTGCAAGATCCGCTGGAAAGTGTAGTAGACCAGTTCTTGCAAGCCCTGATCAACGAAGAAATTGTCAACGTGAGTGCACTTCGAAAGGGTCAAAGCAATTTACAACACCTCGCAGACGCCTGGCCTCAGTCGCAAGCTATCTGAATTCTCTTCAGCGGTCCTCTAGTTGCGGTTGTTGTCGACAGAATCAATCAGTAGAATTGCGGCCATAGAAGCGCGCTATTAGCGCACTAGCAAATATCGATCCAAGATCTCCCCCATATGGCGCAAAGCCTCGAGGTGTAAATTGACCAACAAGATCCCATTAACTGATCTGAACGCCGTTCCAGTCACTCCTGCAGAGCAAGACGAGGGAGGGGACCAACTGGAGTTATCCAGTATTCATGACTTTGCGACCAAGCTTACTCAGCCAGGAGCCAAAGACGCGCTCGAGCACTACGTGAATTGGCAGGTGAAACAGCGGACAAACGTCGACGCCATCGATCTTGGCTCCGAATCAGCGAAGGTGCCTGACTTCGCACCTATTTCCATCAACCTGGACCTGACTACCGCATGCAATTTTGCCTGTGACCACTGTGTTGATCTGGATATCCTGAACACGGGAATTCGCTACGATCACGACAAGCTTATGTCCTCACTGGAGCTCATGGCAAAAAGAGGTCTGCGTTCGGTCATCGTCATCGGTGGTGGCGAACCGACCCTCTACCCAAAGTTTGCGGAAGTCATTCGTTTTATGAAGGAGTTGGGGTTACAGGTTGCTATCGTTTCCAACGGCACGGGCAATCAAAAAATTGCTGAAGTTGCCGACTGCATGGACGCCAATGATTGGGTCCGTCTATCTCTTGACTCGGGAACCGATGGGACGTTTCAACCCATGCATAAACCCAAAAAGGGTTTTACCCTGGAAGGTATCTGCGCCAAGGTTCCGGCAATTAAAGCGGCCAACCCTAAGCTCACCGTGGGTTTTTCCTACATCGTGACTTGGCGGGGCGCTGAGATTAACGACACTGATATTGTGGAAAATTTGCATGAGATTGCCCAGGCAACGCGCCTCGCACGAGATTCAGAGTTTAACTACATCAGTTTCAAACCCTTCTTGACCCGCGATGAACTCAACAACGCTGAAGTGATCGACATAAAACGTCAGAGCAATGTCGACGCCACGGTCGCAAGAATCCAAGCCCAAATCGATGAGGCGATTCAGTTAGAGACGGATAATTTTCGTGTTTTGCGCAGCACCGGCCTCAAAGCGATGCTGAGCGGCCAGACTCAAACGCTTTCAAAGCAGCCTCAACAGTGCCATATGCAGTTCTTTCGCCAGGTGCTAAGCCCTCTAGGCCTTTACAACTGTCCCGTCTACCGCAATCAAGACCACGGCAAATTGGGAGACAAAAATGCCGCGGCGGACGAGCTGGCGTACGATGCAACTCGCGCTCAGACGGCTTCTCTGGTGCGTAATTTTAACGCCACAACCAGCTGTGAAAAGGTGACCTGTCTTTACAATGATGTGAATTGGTGGATCGAGAGTTTGATCGAAAATCCGGAGCAGCTGTCGCAACTCAAAACCAGCGGATCTGAAGCGCCCGATTATTTCCTCTGAGCTCTAGCTCGATTTCGATAGTCTCTAAAGCTCTTTTACCGCTTCGGTACTGTGTATTCCCAGAGCAGACAGCTCTGCGCCACAGGCCTGTGTCACCATCTCCACGGTGACCAAAGTCATGCAATCATGGTGCTCTAGCGGACAGACTTTTTTGTGGCAGGGCCCGCAGGGAACATCGACCTGAACAATCATCTCGTTGGGGTGACTCGTATCGGTCCATCGTCTCTCAGTGGGGCCGAACACCGTCACTCTCGACACATTGAAGGCCCTTGCAAAATGTCGGGGACCCGTATCGTTGCCCAGCAAAAGCACACTTCTATTCACTAACGATTTCAATTCTCCCAAAGTCAAACAGGGTGCGATCAACAAGGCCGAAGGCTGTGCCATGGCGTCTTGAATGGCCTGTGCCAGAGGTTCTTCTCCCGGACCGGGGCTCATGGCTACGGACACGCCGTACCGCTCTACGAGAAAATCAGCAACCGCGGCAAAGCGTTCCGGTGCCCAGCATTTGGATGCGCCAAAGTTCGCGCCGGGAGAAATTACGACCAGTGGTCGCAGGGTGTCAACTCCACTGTGTTCCAAGCGTTCCGTCACAGCCTCATCACAGTCGCCGGTGGTAAACAACTGCAGTTGGTCTCCCGGATGCCCACATCCCAGTGCTATCGCCAGGTGGGCGTAGTAGTCCACCATAGGCATCGGCTCATGGCCGCCAGAGATTTTGTTGGGAACGGGCAGCCGGTCGGTTAACAAAAATCCGCGACCATCGCGGTTAAAGCCCAACCGCCTCTTTGCCCCGCTACGCCAACACACCCAGGCACTGCGCAGAGAATTGGGTAACAGGATGGCCAAATCAAATTTCTGCTCGCGTAAATGGGCTATGAAGTCCTTGTGGGCCTGTTTGGCCTGAGGAGTTTTATTGCGCTTGGGCCAGAAAATACAGCGCTGATCCCAGGGGCTGCCGCGCAACATAGGTACAATATGAGGATGAGTCAGCAGGTGAATTTCGCTATTTTCAAAGCGCTCAAAGACGGTCTTTAGAAGCGGTGTAGCCATCACGACATCCCCTACCCAGGTCGGTAGAACAATGAGAATCTTTTTGGGCTGATGCTTAAATGGCTTGATCGAGGGGGGATTAGCGTAAGCTAAAGACATGATGCTATTACTGATAACCGGTTCGTTGGCAGTATATATTCTACCGACATTCCCCGCTACACTGGGCTATCTCTATTGCACCGTCTTCACCTAGCCAAGACATGGCTTTGCGGCCTTTGCGAAACACCATCCGAGAAATTTCCATGAGCACCTTCAACAAGATTTACGCGGACCCCGAGGCGCTGTTGCCTATCCTTGAATCCCATCGCAGTAAGGGCCACAGCATTGTTTTTGGCAACGGCTGTTTTGACCTGCTTCACGTCGGGCATACTCGCTACCTCGATGCGGCAAAATCACTTGGCGATGTGCTGATCATTGCGGTGAATACCGAGGCATCCATTCGCACTAACGTCAACCGCGAAGAATCCATCAATCCCTGTGAGGAGCGTATGGAAATCATCGCTGCGCTGGACTCCGTAGACTATGTTGTGCCTCTGGAAGCGGCCGTGCCCATTCCTCTCATCGAACTATTCCGTCCCGATATTCAGGCCAAAGGGACGGACTACACACTGGAAGAAATGCCAGAGCGATTTGCCGTAGAGGCATGCGGAGGACGCATCGAGTTTGTCGGTGACGAAAAGACACACAGCTCCTCAGCGTTGAGGGAAATTCTGCGTGAACGGGGCGCATTGTAAAAGCAACACTGGGTAGACTATGCTTCCCGAATTCAACTGTTCTTAACGTAAAGGTCTTTATTATGATTCGATCAATACCTGCCCTCCTGGGCGCCTGCAGCTTAGCAAGCCTTATGTTTCTCAGCGCATGCAATACCACAACGAATACCTCAAGCACGATCACAGGGCCTTCGGCTCTGGAGCAAGCTATAAGCGCTCGCAGCGCTGACGCAATCGCCAGAGATTCCCACAGACACCCAGCACAGACCCTTGAGTTTTTTGACGTGAACCCGGGCATGACCGTTGCCGAAGCGTTGCCAGGTGGTGGCTGGTATACCAATATTCTCGCAAACTATCTCGGCAGCGAGGGTGCATTGTACGGCCTCAACTACCCGGACAAACTCTGGTCGATGTTCGGTTTCTTCAGCGAAGAAATGATCGCCAAGCGGATCGCCAGTACAGCAACGTTTCCCCAGTTGGTAGCAGGATTCACCAACAATGGAGTAAAGGCACAGGGATTCACATTTGAGACGGTCCCGGAGGAAATCAACGGTACCGTAGATCGAGTGCTGTTAATCCGAGCATTGCACAATTTGAATCGATTTGAGCCCAATACCGGCGTACGCAGCCAGGCACTAACTGCTGTGCACTCTCTACTGAAAGACGACGGTCTGGTAGGCGTAGTTCAGCACCGGGCGCCTGCGGATGCAGAGGAATCAGGGGCAGACGGGAGTCGCGGCTATCTTAAGCAAGCCATGGTCGTAGAGCTTTTTGAGGAAGCAGGATTCAAGCTGGTAGCCAGTAGCGAAATCAATGCGAACCCTAAAGATAAACCCAGTGAGAGCGATAGCGTTTGGCGCCTACCCCCCTCCTACAATGGCAGCAAGGACGACCCGGCTAAAAAAGCGGCGATGACCGCTATTGGGGAGTCGGATCGGATGACCCTGTTATTTCGCAAGAAATAACTATAGGTTATCTAGAGTTATAACAAAATATCATAGCGGAATATCTTGAACCCTGGGGATCTTCTCTTATACTGAATGTGTAGCGGATTGTCGTACAGCTTACATGTAGTTCTCGACCAATTAGGGCCGTTACAATTTGGGGGAAAGCATGCAAACTTATGT
>JBGCGJ010000008.1:0-111681 GCA_045110675.1 Halioglobus sp.
AATACGGTCCCAACCGCTCTCGATACATGAGGATAGACAGGGCGAACTCACAGGAAACGAAAACACGCTATCTACGAAACGTGGAGAAAATAACCAAACCGGACGGCAGCGAACTGATCAAGCGACATTTGGGTAATGTGCTGATAACGCTCAGCGTGAACCAAACCGATACCGCGTCCGTCACAAACTACATACTAAAAGATCACCTGGGATCTTTAGATGTCACCACGGATAAGAATGGATCAGAAAGACAATTTTATGAATTCGATGCCTGGGGTAAGCGCCGTGGCATAAATGGATTAGACCTATCAGCCTCCGAACTGATGAATTTTGATACGTCGACTACGACCCGTGGATTCACAGGACATGAAATTTTGGATCAGGTGGGCGTGATTCACATGAACGGGCGGATTTATGATCCGGTTTTGGGGAGGTTTTTGCAGGCGGATCCGTTTGTTGAATCCCCTACAGATACTCAGTCTTATAGCCGTTATACCTATGTGCACAACAACCCGCTGAAGTACACAGACCCCAGTGGCTTTTTCAGCTTAGGAGACGTTGCGAAAATTGCTATTGTTGCAGTGATTTCCTACTACACGTTCAATGCGGCCAGTTACTGGGGTGTGAGCTTGTATGGTTCAGGCTGTGCTGTTTCGTGCAATGTCGCAATGGCGAATTTCATAGGGGGCGCAACAGGAGGCGCTGCAGCTGGTTTTGCCGCTGGGGTTTCTATGGCCGCTTTGAGCGGGGCGAGTTTCGGTAATGCGCTCCAAGTAGGAGTGCGCGGGGCCATTGCAGGAGCTGTTACTGGTGGTATTGCTGGTAAGTTCCATAACACCTATTCGCCATCGAGGGTACTAGCTGACGGTATTGGAAACGGAGTTTCGGCTCAAATTACTGGGGGCAATTTTAGAGATGGATTGCGATACGGTTTGGTTTCATCTCTCGCCACCTATACGAATGTTAAACTCCGTGAATACGAAATTCGCCATTCGAAGGGCACAGCCGGACAAATCGGAAGAAGTCGTGGGTTCAGAGGGGTGGTGGGAAAAATCGGTGGCGGACGGATTGTAGACAAGCTTTGGGCAAAGTATGGTGAGCCGTTACTTCAACAAGGAAAAAGCCATTACGAAGCGTTAAGAAATTATTGGCAAAATGTGGAGCCCAGCTTGCTAGGGTGCCATCAGGGGGGCACTGGATGTATTATATCAGATAGGTTTACCTATACACCCGACACCACGATTGGGCGCCTTATTGATTACGTCGTTGAAGGATTTGGTGGTTCGCATGATTACGCGAATCATTGGTATCACTATAACCCAAATGGTACAGCCATCTACCGCCAGTCCGGCTCGGCAGGATGGTATTTCGGAGAGGCGTTGAACTGGGCGAATGTTGCGTTGGTATCACCAATTGTTTTGCCCTCTCTAGTTCCGGATTATTCCCGTTTTTTTGTTCTTCGACAATGAGAATTACTAAATGACACATGTTAAAACGTACTTGTTTGCTGCAACTTTGCTTATGTTGTGCTCTTGCACGGCTGTTGTTTGCAACAAGCAAACGGAGGTCGAGTTATTCAGAGACCAGAAAAACCAATTCATCGGTTCGCGAGTGGATTCAGCTTACTTCCTTCAATACGTAGGGAAGCCATACGAAATTGCTACGGGACCGGATGGCGCGCATCGTTATAAATACAGGTTGATCTCCAATACCGGAACCTGCCACTGGGAGGCCGATGTAGCTAGAGATACTATGAAAATGATTAGTTGGGAAATGACCGAGGGTTCCGAATATTGTCGCCGAGAATGTAGACAGCCTACAAATTAGATTCGGTAATGCTGGTTAAACAGCGACGTAACCACTATTTTTCAGAAAGCAGTTGCGAGTTAACCATGAACAATCATCTAAATTGCAGCGTTTGGGTTCTAGCAGGGCATTATCGGATCCAATAACTTTTTAGCTAAATCTCCAAGTCGCTAATAGCGGTAGAGTTAGTGATTTAGATAGCTTTTAGTCTATACCAACAACGATAGCCGCGATGATGTTGTTCAAGAATTAGCTAGCTACTAAAAATCACGGAGTGTTCACCAAAGGCAAACAAACCCAAAAAATAGACCCTTGCTTCCTAGAATGCTCCAGCCCAATCGTCCCATTCATCCGCTCAATAAGAAATTTGCTGAGGGTTAACCCTATCCCCGTCCCCTCAATTTCGTTATGGGTGGCATAGGTCAGTCTCGAAAAAGGAGCGAAGAGTTTTTCAGCTTCTTCTGGGTTGATCCCTACACCGGTATCTTCCACTCTTATTTCTGCCACCGCATTGGGTAGCGTATCTACGGTGACAGTGACGCTGCCACCAGTGTTGTTGTATTTAATCGCGTTTGACAGGAGGTTAACCATAACCTGGGTTAAGCGATTCGAATTGGCGATCACCTTTAAATCAGTAGCTTTATAGATGAGTTGAATCTCCGCGTCCCCCGCCTGATTTTGCACCAGGCCAATGCTGGTCTGTAAGGTGGCGTCTAAATCCATAGCTTCCAGGGCTATTTCAATGCGGTCCTGCTCAATCTTCACAATGTCAAAAATGTCTTCCACCAAGGTCAGTAGGTGTTTCCCTGCATGCAGGATATGTTCTCGACTCTGGCGCAAATCCTGTGGGGTTGAGTCGTCGAAATGCCATTCCTGAACTTGGGAAAATCCGATAATGGCATTCAATGGGGTGCGGAATTCATGACTCATGCGCGAAAGGAATTGCGACTTGGCGGCGTTGGCTTCGTCCGCCGTCTTCTTGGCGTTACTCAGATGCTCTCTCACCTCAACCAGATCTTTGATGTTCGCTGCTAAAACCCCTCCCGCTCGATACACAACCATGCTGTAGACAATGGTCAGCAAACCCAGCATCAGAGTTTTCTCGTCCGGAAATGCAAGAAAAGAAGCAATTTGCGGGACCATCGCACCGAGCAAAAACACTGTGTAGGCTGTTAGAATCTGCGCGACCGTACCGATGGCCGCGCCGACTATACCCAGTATGATGGCTAAAACAACAACTTGCTCGAGCAGTGAGCCATAGTATGCGATCAGCACACTGGCCATCCCCCAGCCGAGGCCGATGAAAAACATTGCCCACTTAAAATGGGCGACTGATTTTTCCCACTCTTCGCTTTCCGTTTCGAAACGGTTAAATGCGTTACTAAAGTGAAAACGCGCTGCCAAAAGTATTACTTGAACGGCGATCCAAGTGTATATCAGCCCGTTAGGAACAACATCATCCAGCACAAGGAACACCGCAATGCTCGCCAAAGTGGTGCCAAACATGGCGCTGCGAGCGTTCGCTCCCACTTGACGTGTCATCTCCAGATGCACTTTCATTACGGTTGAGTTCCCTTCAATGTTCAGGCGCTTATTGTGTCGGATTGGTGCCGGCAAATGGTATGTAAAATGGGCCGGCAACGCTATCTCGAACTTGGGTAAAACTTATTGTATTTGGGAATTGGCCTGTCGATGTGCGAGGATAGCGTCTCTTGAATCAACACTCCAACTTGGCGAGATCAAATGACCATTAAAAAGCGTATAGCAGTGACTTTACCGGCGGGCCCCAACATTCAAGATACGATTGAGCGTTTGAAGTGGGCTGAAGAACATGGCATTCCCGACGCCTGGTTCGCCGATGCCGGTGCACCAGATACTCTCACACAGATCGCGGCGGTAGGGCACCATACCAGTACGCTGCGCATCGGTGTGGCCGTGACGCCGGTCTATACGCGATCGCCCTCGGTCATTGCCGCTTCGGCCAATGTGATTAGCCAGGTTATTCCCGGGCGCTTTGTCATTGGTTTGGGTTCTTCCAGTCAAACCATTATGGGTGGCTGGAACGGAATACCGCTGGACAAGCCACTGACCCGTGTCAAAGAAACAGCGCAGCTTGTGCGTACCATGCTTAAGGGCGAAAAAACCAATTTTCAGGGAGAGACTCTGTCGAGTCGAGGATATCGTCAGGCGCCCCTGGAGAACCCTCCACCGATTTACCTCGCGGCCTTGCGACCCAACATGATTGAGATGGCAGCAGAGCACGGAGATGGGGTGATCTTCAATTTGTGGCCCCAGGGCGCGCTGCCGAAGATGATGGAGCATGTGAAAATTGGCGCGGAGAAGGCGGGTAAAAATCCAGCCGATGTCGAAATCGTCAACCGGGCGATGGTGCTCTGCACAGATGACAAAGAGCGTGGCCGCAATATGTTCCGCGCGGCCTTTGGGCCCTATTACGCCACACCGGTTTACAATAAATTTCTAGCATGGGCCGGTTATGCGGATGCGGCGCAAGCCATCACTGAGGGCTGGGCTGCAAAAGACCGCGAAAAAACCGCTGGAGCATTGACCGATGAAATGATCGACGAGATCGGCATCATCGGCAATGAGGACGAGATTCGCGCTCGTATTCAGGAAGATGCGGATGGTGGAATACACACCCACATCATCGCACCACTCGCGGAGACGCGGGAGGATCTGGAGCGTACTTTCAGCGCCTTCACCGCCGCGAACTTCAGCTTCAAATAGTTCTCATTGGTATTCACCTCGGTGGCGCTAGTTGTTTAGCGCCTACCGACCGGACCGCCGACCATATCGCGAACTGCTTCACGTAGTTCCTCACTGTCATAGGGCACGCCGGCCTTGTGCACCGTTTCCACTTTGCGTATGTCTTCTATGTCCAGGTCAGGATTTCCATCGACCAGCACTAAGTCTGCTCGATAGAAACCCAGTTCCAGTGCCATGCCCGCATTGAGTACGTCGCTAGCTTTTACGTCGAGATCTTGCTGTGGCTTGGTTGTTTTGGATCGATAATCCATAAAGGCGCCGATCGCCGCGGGGCTGAGCGCATCGATAGTGCCGGGGTCCAGGGGGTTGTGTTCGGTAAATCCGGACGCGAATACGGCCAGCGTTGAAGTAATCGCTACTTGGTTTTCATTCAGGGCATTGTACAGTTTCTTAACTTTGCCTTGGTCGGGCGACAGCGAGGGCCGGGTCCGTTTACGGTTCAATCGAGACGCCGGTTCTCGCGACAGTAATGCCTGCAGCAGGATACAGGCGAAAAGACGGGACTGCGCTTCGATCGACGACAGGATAGTGACAGAGCCTCGTAAGGAATTTAGATCAACAGATCGAAACCAAAAGTGATGTGACCGTTTTGCTACTCCTGTGCCGCATCACTCAGATAGCATTTGCCAATTGCCCAGCACAGGGCAAATGCACCGAATGCGAATACGACGTCACCGGGTACTCTCATCCACACCAGGCCCTCCATGATTGGGCTGTGAATAAATTCCGCCGACCGGGCGGCCCAGTATCCGTAGGTGTAAGCGTTCCAAGTTTGCCAAAGCCCCGCTGGGAGTAAAGACATAAACACCATCATTGCCAAACCTATGTTCAGGCTCCAGAACGCCAAGCCCAGCCAACGATCATCCCAAAGCTTGTTGGGTGTCAAACCTCTAAGGCAAAACAGCATCAAGCCTATCCCCAGCATTCCGTAGACACCGAACATTGCGGCGTGTCCATGGGTCGCTGTGGTATTAAGGCCCTGCATGTAATACAAAGCGAGGGGAGGGTTGATCAGAAATCCCAGTAAACCAGCACCGACCAGGTTCCAGAATAAAACGGCGGCGAAAAATCTCAGTGGCCAGCGATAGTACTTTGTCCACCTGGCTTGTTGTTCAAGCTTGCTGTGTTGATAAGCCTCAAAACCGATTACCGTTAAAGGTACTACTTCCAAGGCTGAGAACACGCCACCCAAAGCGATGACGCCCACCGGTGTGCCACTGAAGTACAAATGGTGGAAAGTACCCAATACTCCGCCGCTCAAAAATATGATGGTGGCGAACAGAACCGAAACGGTTGCAGTGGTGCCCCGAAGCAATCCCATTTTGACAAACAACAGCGCAATCACGGCGGTTGCGAAAACTTCGAAAACGCCCTCGACCCAAAGATGAACGACCCACCAGCGCCAGTACTCGGCGACGCTGATATGGGTGTGCTGCCCCCAGCTCAACCCGGCGCCATAGAGCAAGCCAATGGCGATAGAGGCAATGAGCACCATAAGAATAAGAGATCTGTTTTTTCCGGATTTGAGTGCCGGTAGCAGGGCTCTGAACATGAGCGCAAGCCAGACCAGCAATCCGACAAACAAGAACAACTGCCAGAAGCGCCCGAGATCAACATACTCGTAACCCTGATGGCCAAACCAGAAGTTCATCGTCAGATCTGAGAACTTCTGATTCACACCCAACCATTCCCCGGCGAATGATCCGACCACAATGATCAAGAGGCATACATACAAGAAGTTAACTCCGATATGCTGATACTTTGGCTCATGGCCTGAGAGCAGAGGTGCGACATACAAACCCGTCGCCAGCCAGGCAGTGGCAATCCAGAATACTGCCAGTTGGGTGTGCCAGGTGCGTGCAACGCTATAGGGTAGGTATTCAGCGATGGGGAAGCCATAGAGTTCCTGGCCTTCTACCGCATAGTGGGCGACGATAATGCCGAGAATGATCTGTAGGCCAAAGAGGGCAACGACCGTCCAAAAGTACTTTGCGCAGGCGCGCATGGAAGGGGTTTGGATCGCCTGTGCGAGCAAATTATCTCTGGAGACACCTTCCAGGGGAGCGAGGTCTTCTCGCCACATGTCATATTGTGCGGCGTAAAACCAAACCAGTGCGCCGATACCACCGAGCAACAACATAATGCTCAGTAAAGTCCAGATTAACAGGCTAGCGGAAGGGGTATTGCCGACCAGCGGGTCGTAGGGCCAGTTACTGGTATATGAAATGGTATCGCCTGGTCTTTCGGTTACCGCGCTCCAACTCGTCCAGAAGATAAAGGCGGTGAGGGCGTGCATATCTGCATCGTTTAAGGTGACCGATTTTGAAAATGCGTATTGTTCTCTGAGATGGCGAGAGTTGTCGTTATCTTTCGCCTGAAAAATATCGGTGTAGTGTTGTGATACTTCGCTTATCGCCTCTAAGCGTTCTGCGCTGAGTGTAAGTTGATCCGCTTGCGGGTCGAATTGATTTTGTCGAATGTCCCAGCGCACACTAGCTTCCAGAACCTGTTTGTCGCTGTCACTTAAATCCTCGTAGTTAACACCAAATTCATCCAGTGCTGAAATTTCCAGCATCGACACGGCTTCTCGGTGCAGCCAATCAGCGCTCCAGTCGGGAGCCAGATAACTACCGTGTCCCCAGATGGATCCCTTTTGCATGCCCCCGAGTGATTGCCAGATGTTTTGTCCGCGTTGAATATCGTTCCGGCTGAATAGATGGGTGCCGGCTTCGCTAACCACTGCACCGGGTATGGGAGGTTTTTTCTGATAGATCTCGCCGCCAAAAAACAGCAGCAGGGAAAACATTGCCACCATAATGATGATGAGGGTCTTCCACAGCCGAGCGATCGTAAAGGTAACGTGATAGGTTTCCATACAAGACTCCTGGTGTGCCATTGACCGGTTGGGTTTGCAAATTGCACAAACACCTATGCGGGTTCTGATCAAAACATCCAGAGCCGCTTCAATAGTAGGAGATGTCGTTAGTGACAGTCTTGATATGGATCAACGCATTGACCCTGGGGATGGATGCTCAGGTGATGGTTCTGAGCATAGTTATCTCATATCGGACTTTAGTGAACCGCTTTTGGAGACGAGCCTGCCAATTTTCCGGCGATTATCTTAAACACGTCAGGCGATATCCCAAGACCCAGATGGGTGGTGTACACCTCTATGTGCTCCACCTGTGGGCTGTGTCTGTCAATGCTGGCCTGCCATCCCACAATACCGTCTCGTTTCGAATAAATAGAAGTCATAGGCACCGCTATCGGTGTTGATTCACGGGCGGCGATGGTGGCTTCGATTTCATCCAGATTTGCTCCGCGCTTCTCGAACAGCCTTCCCATTGTGGTGTACTTGGGGCCGCCGACCACGGGGCTGCCCATGGTAACCACCTGGCTGACGTAGTTCGGGTTTTCTCGCGCTGTTTCTCGCGCGAAAACGCCACCCAGGCTCCAACCGATAAGATGGACTTCGCTCTTGTGTCGTCGGCTCATGGACCGAACTTGAGCAACGACATCCGGCAGCACCTCAGCGACTCTTCCCGCATTTCTTCCCAAACCCCAGCCCTGGACTTCATAGCCCAACCAGGTCAGATAACGTCGCAGGGGTGCGGTTGATACATCGCTTGCACCAAATCCTGGAAGTACCATGACAGGATCACCTGATCCCTTGGGTTGTCTGGCGAGTGAAGGCAGCGCGACGGCAAGCCGGGTAAATTCCAGCGGGCTTAAACTTTCTCCGGCGATGGCTGCGATATCGGGTGCTTTGAGTTGCGACATGTGGACTACTCCGTGATTCTGCGCGCGGCAGCGTCGGTTGAGGGTACGGTGGAAATGGATCGAGAAAGTGCTCGAACCATCACTTCGGTCAGTTCTTTAATATCCCGGCCCATATGCAGCTTCTCTGAAAGGTGCAGTGAGACCAGCCCGTGCATTCCCGCCCACAAAACATGGACGATATTTACCGGGTCGCCCTCGATGGTGCCGGAATCAAGAGCCGCGTTTACTGCCGACAGCATCGGTTGCTGCGCTCGGCGAATTTCTGCCACAAGATCGGGATAACGTTGTTCGTCTTTCTGCACCACTTGGTACATCACCCGATAGGCCTCGGGTCTTTCCATCGCGAACTGAATATAAGATCTGGCCAGCGCTATCAACTTCCGATCCGGCGCAGGTTCATTCTCTACCGCCAGCTCGGCTGCATCCGCCATTCGTTTGAATTCGGATTGTCGAACTGCAGCTAGAATGTCGGCCTTGTTTTTGAAATAGCGGTAGGGCGTTGTGCGACTGCAACCCGCTTCAGCGGCGAGTCCACGCAAGCTAATTCCGTCCAGCCCGCGTTCGGCAAAGGCCTTGAGTGCCAGGTCGCATAGGCGCTGGCGAAACAGAATCACATCGGTGGGGGATAGTATTTTGGGCATTGGAGTATATTGACAGCGTCAATTGACGCTGTCAATTATAAAATACTGCCCCCCAGGCAATTCATGTACCTAGCTAGAGGGTTTCCGGAATTGCCAGTTGACGATCATCGCCGCAATGACAAGCTCGACCCAGCTCAGAGCAAGCGCGACCCCCACAACCGAGAGGCTGGTGAGGTTCATGTTGTAGATCCCAATCCATAAGATGCAGAAAATCCCCAGCCAGGCGAAGGATCCCGCCGCGAGTACTTGGGCTTTATCGGTTCCAAAACGTTCTAGATATATCCACACAAAGCCGGTGACACAAAACACCAGAATCGTATCCCACAGGCCCCAAATAGCGAATATTGTCCAGCTCATTGGCGCCACGTTCTCTAGTGTAGGAAGTGCTTCGCGCATCATCGGCATGACGAAGAGGAAATAGCGGAGCACTTCAGAGACATTGATCCAAACCAGGTTTAGCAGCAGGGCTACGATGAAGGGTCTCGATCCAATCGACGGCTGTTGATGGGCTAACGTCATGATCTTATTCCTAGCTGTATCAGCTTTAGATAGTGTTTTACCGCGTTTTTTAATGGTTTGCTGTCCGAGGTAGAGCGTGACGCCGACCAAAGCCCTTGAGCAAAAACCACCGTTGTAGCCGCCAGGGCCTTAGTTTGTGCTGGGTCCAGGTGAATTGCTTGGTGGTGACACTCATTGTTAAAGGCGTTTACAAAGCCAGTGCTAAGCCGTTCATTGTGCGCGTTTACCACAGCACAGATCTCGGGATCATGGGCCGCAATTTCGGTCATAGTGTTGGCAACTAAGCATCCTGGTCCAGGTAGGCCGGTGCTCTCCGCGCGCTCGATCTGGTGCATAAAATAACGCTCGACTGCGCCGAGGTCAGCGGACGAATCTTCAACTTGAACAAATGCGGGTGACACAACTTCAAGGTTGTAGCGTTCCAGAGCAGAGAGAAACAGTGCGCGCTTGCCACCAAAGTCACTATAGATGCCCTGGCGGCTGACGCCTGTTGAGCGAACCAGATCGTCCAAAGAAGTCGCATTGTAGCCATGGTGCCAGAACACTTCCATGGCGGCGCTGGCGAGAGAGGTGGGGGTATGAGATTTTGGTCTTGGCATTGGAATAATTTAACAGAATGATCATTCTTTTACAATTTATTTGATACCTGCGACGTAGCCGGTTGGTAATTTGGGGGGTTCGACCTGGTCCGTCGCCGTGGATGACTGACTGAAGATCGGGGTAAGAGGATTTCTTCGCAATAAGTTCTATATATTGCTTATACTTAGAAAAATTGGCTGCTAGCCAGCAGTCGGTAAAAGATCACTTAGAAAACTTGGTTTTGAGCGTCCACGTAGTGTCTAACAATTTAATAACTCTACTGTGCAATGTCGCTGGAAAAACAATCGGCAGACACAGGACTATGGGAACTCCAGCGGCTGCGACGGTCTAAGTTCTACACTGACGAGGCTATTTTCTGAATGGCGTTTTTTCGCATTACATTGTTACTGTCACTACCAGGGGTACTGCTCTTTTCCCGGCCGGTCTTGGCAGAGGATAATATTGGGCAGTACCTGGAGCAGCTGCAGCGTGCTGAAGAGGAGTATGGTGCCTATGACCAAAGCCTGGCGGACGCCTATCTGGGGCTTGGCGCAGCGTACGAAGCTAATCAGGAACTCAACGAAGCGGTCGATGCTTATTTGCGTGGCATGCATGTTCAGCGTGTTAATAACGGGCTGTTTGACCCGGGGCAGCTTGTTTATTTAGAAGAGTTGGCCGGTTTGGAAATGGAGAGGAGCAATTGGTTTGATGCCTCTGACCACTTGAAGAGAGCGTATCTCATCACCGCAGAGAACCATCAGCCTGATTCCCTGCCTGTATTAAAAGCCTTGAGCAACCTCATTGATTTACACTTGCAAGCCTATTCTGTTGGCGCTGAGGATTGGGATAAACACCTGGCCAGGGCTGCCACTTTAAATCAGCACCAATTTGCAGGCTCTGGCTGGATAAACCAGGATTTGCTTTTCACTCAAGAGCGCCTGCAAAGAACCGCATACATTAACTATCAAGTTCATAAGTTAGCTCAGTCGCGTGTTGAGCTTAATATTCCTGGTTCTTTTCAGGGGAATATCAATAAACAAAACGCGCCAACTCTGTTCCCGTCTTTTCGTCAGGGAAAAGTCGCGTTAGAGAATAATGTCTACATTCTTAACGAAGCAAACGCGGAGCCGAAACTAATCGCACAGGGCTTAGCTCAAGTCGGTGATTGGCACGCTTTGTTTGATAGGAGAAACAGTGCCATGAAATATTATCAACAGGCATTTGATTTCTACGCTAGTTATGAAGGCGAGGAGGCAGCAACTAAGGAGTTTAGCGAACCAGTGAGGATTCCTACCTTTAGGTTTGATCAAGCCGGATCAGTGACGACCAAAAAATTCCAATACAGTTTAAGTGTGACGGCTGCCGGACGAACCAAGGACGTCAAATTGCTGAGCGAGGAGGAGGGGTTATCTGTTCGCGATTTGCGTCGAGCGCTTTCCACCGCAAAATCTGTGCGCTATAGGCCGGCACTAACGAAAAATGGTCCTATGGCGAAACCCGATCAAACGCTGTCTGTGTTGTTGGAATAAAAATATGCTGCTACGACTTTTATTGACCCTATATTGCTCGATTGTTTTGGTTGCTTGTCAGACATCCTCAGGCACTTCTGACAGTGGTCTTCCGGGAATTCCAGGTGTACCGGGTGCGCCAGGCGTGCCGGGTGTGCCAGGCGTGCCAGGTTCTCCAGGCCTTCCAGGTTCCCCAGGTTCTCCAGGTTCTCCAGGTTCTCCAAGTTCCCCAGGGCCGGCGAGCCCTTCCGGAGGCGGTGGTGACACACTTGAGGATCTGGAGAAAACGTTTGACGATTCTTTGGGTGATTTTGACGATGTACTCACGGAGGGCTCTGGCGATGCCGGCAGTTCAAGTGAGGGTGAGGATGTCTTTGGTTCTTCGAGTGAGAACGGGGCTGATTCCGAGTTTAGTGATGAATCAATCGGTGGTGATAAAGCCGATTCGGATTCCGGTGGCGGCGGAGGTTCCAGCAACAGCGAACCGCCCAGTGAAAGTGGGGGGGCTTCGGGATCTTCTGAGAGCGGCCAAGGTGCACAAGACCAACAAAGTAAGAGTGATGCTGGCGAACCTAGCGAACCAGGCGAAAAGCCAGAGCCGATTGCAGATATTCCAGACGATATTTCCGAAGGTGGCGCCGATGACATCATAGCTCGCCAGATTCGAGAGGCGGCGGAGCAGGAAAGAGACCCGGTGCTAAGAGAAAAATTGTGGGACGAATATCGAAAATATAAGGCGCAGCAATGAATATCGTATTCCGTCAATACTTCCTTGGGATCACTGTTTCATTGATGTTTTTCCTATCGGGCGCAGCCAGCGCTGCGTTGATTAAAGTGACCTCTTCGACGCCGCTGGTACTGGATCAAATTTCAGAAGAATGGCCGGAACAAAGTCTGATCGATGTTGGGGTAGTCGCTTTTGGAACCAGCCTGGATGTCGGTTCTGAAACTGACGCCGTCTTACCGGCCGTGCGCAATGCCGAAGGCATTTATTTCGCGAATCAGCTGGCCAAGACTATTGAACAAAGTGGTGCCTGGGGAGCCGTGCGTACAGTCGCAAGCGGTGATGTGATCGTTGACTTGCAGCTCAGCGCAATTATTGTGCAATCAGATGGGCAAACGCTTAGTCTCGAAGTGAAGGCTATCGATACTTCCGGCAAAGTCTGGCTCGAAGCCGACTACAGTCAAGTGGTGGGCAAGTATGCCTACGACAGACGATTGAAACGCACGCGAGATCCTTTTCAAAATACGTATAACAAAATCGCCAATGACATTTTGGCTATTAGAAAGCAAATGTCCCACAGCGATGCGCAAAAGCTGCGAACGGTTTCCGATATTCGCTTCGCGCAAAAATTTTCACCTCAGGCCTTTTCTGAATACACCGCAAAAACCAAGGACGGGACCTTGCAACTGCAGCGCCTGCCCGCGCAAAGCGATGCCTTATTCCAACGTACCCAACAAATTCGTGAGCGGGATTATCTCTATATAGATACCATGCAGGACTTCTACGACACTTTCAGTCAGAAAATGCACAGGCCTTATCAGGACTGGCGGCGTGAAAGCTACAATGTCGTAGTGCAAATTGCGCGTTATGACAGTGCCGGAACTCGGCGAATTTTTACCGGCATTGCGGCAGTAATCGCGGGTGCTTACGTTGGCAATACGGGGGGATCCAGAGGGACTCGCAATGCGGGCTATGCAGGGGCTTCGGTAGGCGGTGTTTTAATTAAAAGCGGACTGAACGAGAAAAACAAAAAGGCAGAATTTATCGAACGACTTGCGGAAATGGGTTCTTCGCTTGAGGTTGAATTGGAGCCGAGAGTGATTGAACTCGATGACCGGACCGTTACTCTAACGGGCACGGTTGAAGGGCAGTATTCCCAGTGGCAGGATCTTCTCGCTCGAATGTATGCGGCGGAAAGGGGCGAGCAACCCGTATTACCGGTCCCCTCCCAGGGCTTATGACATCATTCGATAGTCAAAGCGATGCTCCGGTGGAGCGCGATACGGCTTCAATTGTTTTGCGGCCGCCGAAGCCCCGGGGATCCTCGAGAAAGCGCTTTCAGATAATTGTTGCACTGATCATCGTTTTGGGAGCGGTGCTGTTTTTGTTGCCCGAACTGCAGCCCTCAGTAGAGACGTCGACGCTAGCGGATGCCGGTGATTGGATCGAGACTAATAATCAGAGCACCAGGGTCGAACAGACTTCACCGCTGAGTGATGCCGAGGCGCTGGTTTTCAGGCGGGAGGCGCAAGATTTACTGGTAGAGGTTGTTGATCTTAAAAATGCTCTGTTGGCACTGGGAGTTAATGCCTGGGCCGCAGAGGAATATGCGTCCATCGAGGCTGATTTAGCCAATGCTGAAAGTCAGTATCAACAAGGCGAATATTCTCAGGCCAAAGAGTCTTATCAGGTTGTGCGAGCCAAGTTCGGTGCTTTAAAAGACTCGTTCCAGCCGCGTCTGGATGAATTTTTGAAGGAGGCTGATGCCGCGGTGGCCGATTATCGTGCCGGTGATGCGCTGCGGTTTTTCGAAGCGGCCAGGAATATGGACGCAAGCAATACGCGGGCGTTGAATGGTGTCGCATTGGCCACTGTGTTACCTCAGATTCAAGGGCTGATGACGGAGGCGATTAACTGCAGATCTCGTCAGGATTTGAATTGTGCACTGCAACATACTGAGCGTGCTGTCGCCTTGAACGCTGACTTCTCTCCCGCAGCGGAACTCAGGGACTCCCTGAAAAACGAGATAGTTCAGCGTCGTTATCAGGTAAAAATGAGCCAGGGGTTCTTGGCCCTGGATCAACAGCGCTGGGACGCGGCTCGCAATGCATTCGACGCTGCCGAGAAAATTTTGCCAAAGCAAAGTAGTACCGCCGCCGCCTCGGAGCAGCTGGCCGCCGCGCGGGAGCAAATCGAAGTGACGGAATTGCTGGATCAAGCACGATTACTTGAATCTCAAGAAGATTGGGATAGAGCAAAGAGAATTTACGAAAAACTCCTGCGTCGTGACCCCAGTCTGGTGGATCCAGCAGTTCGGCTTGTCACCGTCAATACTCGAGCGGACATTGCGGCGAAGTATCGACGCTATCTCGGCGATCCAATGTTGCTCACTCGAGAGAGAGACGCACTTGAGGCTGAGCAACTCCTGCGTGACACGGCGTCTCTTACATCTAAAAGTAGCGTGCTCGCTCAACAACATCAGTTGCTTTCAGAAAATTTGGCGACGATGAAAATGCCGAGAGAAATTGCATTCACTTCCGACGGGCAAACACAGGTGACCGTCTACAAAGTTGCAGCCTTGGGCAGGTTTAATGAAACAACACTAACCCTGAAGCCGGGAAAATACATTGCTTCCGGCAATCGTCAAGGTTACCGAGATGTCCGAGTCGAGTTTGTCGTTGGTGGTGATTCAGCGGTAACTACTGTGTCAATTGCCTGTGTAGATATGATATGAATGCGCACGAAGACAGTAGTGTAATCAAGTCGACTCACGGTGATCCACAGGCTCATGAGCAGGCCCACCAGGATTCCATGTTTGGAGATGTGGCGCTGGTGATTGAGACGCCAAAACGCAAACTAACCGCATTATCTACAGCGATTCTCCTTCTAGCTCTGCTCACCGCAGGTGTTCTATTGGCCTTGTGGTGGTCAACGCCTCTATTGGTTGTGTCTAAGCCGTCATCGGCAAATGTTTCACTGTCGGGTTTTGCTCCGAAAGTGGGAAGCAGTTATGTATTGCTGCCCGGAAATTATGAGATTGTCGCAACGGCGGAAGGCTACCGCCCCTATCGGGACGAGATAACGGTACTGCGCGCCGAATCACAGTCCTTTGATTTGGTAATGAAACCATTGCCCGGGCGCCTGCAGGTGAACAGCACGATCTCCGAACTTCAGATGACCGTAGATGGTGTGGCTCTAGAGCAAAGCCTTCCCGGCATCGTTAGGGATTTGGAACGCGGTGCGCATATTTTCCGCTTTGATCACCCGCGTTATTTTGCTCAGGACTTCCCGTTTGATGTTGAAGGGTTTGATCGCTTGCAGACTCTTGATGTCTCTCTAGATCCGGCCTGGGGGCGGCTGTTATTGAGCAGCGTTCCAGAATCCCAAGTCACAGTAGATGGACAATTAGTGGGTACAACGCCAGTTTCTGCGGAAATACTGCAAACCGGAAGCGAAGTCGAACTGGTGGCTGCAGGCTTTAATCCCTGGAAGCAAACTCTGAGCGTGGCTGCGGGAGACTCCCAGAGCTGGCCGGAGATTAAGCTTATACCTGCCGACGGGCAGCTATCACTTACCAGTAAGCCAAGCGGTGCGAGCGTCACTGTCGGGGATAAGTATGTAGGGGTAACCCCTTTAACTGCGGCTGTGCCCTCAGGCAAGTCTGTCGAAGTTAAAATATTTCTGCAAGGCTACCAGGCGAGTACGCGTCGTGTGGAATTTGAACCCGAACAGAAAGATCAGCTCGAAATTGTTTTACGACCGGAAAGAGGCCAGATTAGCCTGGAGGTATTTCCCACTGATAGTGAGGTCTACGTCGATGAGCAATTACAGCGCGCGGGTCTTAGCCAGCTTTCACTGTTAGCTAAACCTCATACGATTGAAATACGTAAAGAAGGCTACGTCAGCCAGCGTAAGACAATAACCCCGCGACCAAACGTCAGCCAGTCACTGCAGTTTAAATTACTCACTGAACAGCAGCATTACTGGCTCGCGTTTCCAGAGAGCGTAACAGCGCCCGCCGGAATTGCTATGCGGCTGATGCGCCCGGATATGGAGTTTCTAATGGGAGCTTCGCGACGAGAAGCGGGCCGTCGTGCCAATGAGGTTGAGCGACGGGTGAAGTTAGACAAGCCGTTTTATGTTAGTCAATTTGAAGTTACGAATAGTCAATATCGTCAATTTCAGGTGAAACATACATCGCAGCAGCTGGCGGGTAATAGCCTTGATTTTGCCAAGCAACCGGTTAGCAGCATTAGTTGGTTAGATGCCGCAAAGTTTTGCAATTGGATGTCCCTGGAAGCGGGACTCACTCCCGTTTACGAAATTGAAGGTGATCGCTTAAGTTCTTCAGATATTAGCGCCAACGGGTATCGGCTGCCCACCGAGGCAGAGTGGGCATGGTTGGCAAGAATTCAAGATGATGGTTTTAGATTGACTTATTCCTGGGGCACCAAGTCCTATCCCCCGGTTGCGAAGATTGAAAACTATGCAGACGCGCGTGCTAAAACCCTGCTAGGACGTGCTGTTCCGAATTACGACGATGGCTTCATTGTCGCTTCGGAGGTTGGGAAATTCCCCGCAAACCAAAGGGGTCTGTATGACATGGGTGGTAATGTCGCTGAGTGGATTCATGACTTCTATGCCGTCGAGGTGCATCGCGGGCCGCCTTTGATCAATCCGGCCGGTCCACCCTCAGGCACAGATCATGTTGTCCGTGGCGCCAGTTGGAAACATGGCTCAAGATCGGAATTACGCCTGTCCTACCGAGAGAGGGGTTATGACGCCCGCCTGGATGTGGGCATGAGAGTGGTGCGTTACATTGACTAGAGTATTTCAGCATTTCGAATTTGGGTGCCAACTCGTCGCCAGCTTTGTCGGCGGCTGTGCTCTTTTCCTGTTAGTGGCTGTCGTAGCAGTAGCCCAGGAACCCATCACCGAATCGAACGGCGGCGATGAACAAATTGCCGACGCAGGTACGCCGTCAGCGGAGGAATCCGCGGAAGTGATACCCGAAACCACCGAGTCTGAGAAAACATTCGAGCCCACGGAGGATATCTCCGAGGATATTTCGATTTCCTTTCCCATCGATATTTAGAATATGTGATGCAATTTTACGATTCCCAACAGGTGAACAATGCAAAGACAAAATAACGAATTTTATTTCCAGATCATCTCGCTGCTACTGTCGGTGATTATCGTGCATTCTGTCTATGTGATTCTGGTTCGTCCGGCCGCACAGCATGAAATGCAATTGGCTGTCGCTGCTGCGGAGGAAACCGGGGCCTTTGAAGTACCGCGCACTTTGCCCATTGTGATTAAAGACTTCGAGCAGGAGGCCTGCTTCATTTTGATGCTGTGGTCGCTGGCGATTATAGGGTTCAAGCTGCGCCAAGTGGGGCGGGAGCGACTGCTTCTTCATTTGCAAATCAATGGCCTGGATAAGGACGCACGCGTTCTACCCGAAGATGCGGTGCAACTCATTCGGCCGTTCGATGCGCTCCCTCTGGAGCAGCGCAGGGGTTTGCTCCCCCGTACACTGCGCCTCGCACTGGCGAGGTTCTCAGTGACTGGGTCAGTGCAGTCCGCGACCGACGCGGTTATCGAGAATTGTAATAACGAGAATGATCGGCTTGATTCAGAACTTTCGATGGTCCGTTACATTACCTGGGCTATTCCATCCATTGGTTTTATCGGTACGGTACGAGGTATCGGGGCAGCGCTGGGTATGGCGCACGAAGCGGTACAAGGCGATATAGCGGGTGTGACATCTGCCCTGGGTGTAGCGTTCAATTCGACCTTTGTCGCTCTTCTTATCAGCATGATCGTAATGCTGTTTATGCATCAGTTACAGCAAATGCAGGAACGCTTGGTGTTAGACGCGAAAGAATTCAGTGAAAATCATTTGTTGAGTCATCTGAAGGTGGTGCGCGATTAATGGCGAAACGACGCATAGATGCCATCAACTTATCCTTCTTGGATATCATGGCCTGTGGGTTCGGAGCAGTAACCTTGTTGTTTTTGATCTTGCGGCATACTGGCGACCTCAGTGCTTCGGTTCCAAATACCAGTATTGAGGCCTCTCTGATTGCCGAAGATCTTAGAAATGCACAGATGGAGGCACGGCTCAAAAAGCAGCAGAAAACAGAGATTGAGGAAAAGCTTGACGATTTGCGACGAAAACTAAGTGCCTTGCAGGTTGATCGCAATGCACAGGAGGACGCGATAAGCGAGCAGATAGACCCGGATGAAGCTCTGGCGGCCCTGCGCAAACAGGTTTTGGAGTTGGAAGCTGCGACAGCGGACGCGGAATTGAATAGTGGCGGGGAAAACGTACGACGATTTGTCGGCGATGCAGATCGCCAGTACCTCACGGGTTTGCATTTGGGCGGAGAGCGCGTGTTAATTTTGATTGATGCCTCCGCCAGCATGCTTGCCGACGACATAGTGAACGTTTTAAGGCGCAGAAACATGACGCCGGAAGAACAGCGTGCATCGGCTAAATGGAAGTGGGCAGTCCGCACCGTACAGTGGTTGATCGCGCAACTGCCGCCTCACAGCCGTTTCCAGGTTTACGCATTTAATACCGAAGCCCACGCGGTCTTACCCGATACTGAAGGCCAATGGCTAGATGCCGCGGATAGTTTAGACTTGGAGAAAGCCATAGATTCGCTCGAGAGTTTGACTCCTGAAAATGGAACGAGTCTTGTCAACGCATTCGCGAGCCTGTCCGCGTTTGATAGCCCACCTGACAATTTGTTTTTATTGACAGACGGATTACCCACCCAGGGTAAAAAAAGGCCGAGTGGGAAAAGGGTGTCGGCTGCGAAGAGAATGGATTATTTTAATGATGCGGTTAGCGAGCTCCCCGATGGCGTCAGTACCAATATTATTCTCTTTCCCATGGAGGGAGATTATCGGGCTGCCGCGGCATTTTGGCATCTCGCCACAACAACCCAAGGGGCATTTTTAACCCCCTCGCGTGATTGGCCATGATTAAGAGGCGCGGACAACAAGAAGCCAGCCTGTCCTTTTTGGACGTGATTAGCTGTGGCTTCGGTGCCATTGTTCTGCTCCTTATTATTGCCCCGATTGGTGAACCTGAGAAAGAGACGGATGAACCGGTAATTGATGTCAATATTTCCGAACAGCAGCAGAAACTGTTTAGTCTCCGCTCAGATATCAAGAACTATCAACGCTCGATTACGATTGGTGAGCAACAGTTAGCGGATCTTCAGAAACGACTGCTGCTGGTAGAAAAACAGCTCGCGTCAGCGAAGACCCAGCTCGATGGGAAAAAACAATCGGTGACACCTGAGTACCTCGAGTTGCAATTGGCAGCACAGGTGCTGACCGAGGAAATGGAACGCTTGCTGGGTGAGAATTATCAAAGTAAAAATCAAGTTATCGGCGGGATTCCCGTTGATAGTGAGTACATAATATTTGTGATTGACACCTCTGGCAGTATGTATCAGTCAGCGTGGCCTAAAGTCAAAACTGAACTCGCCAATATTCTGGATATATACCCCCAGGTCTTGGGTTTACAAATTATGAATGATCAGGGAGATTATATGTTTCCCGAAAGTCGCAACCAATGGATAACTGACGATCCTGAACGACGCAAGGCGATCAATTTCAAGTTGAATACCTGGCGACCTTTTAGTAATTCGAGCCCGGTGGAAGGTATTCAGTCTGCTATATCAACGTTTTACGATCCTGACAAGAAAATAAGCGTGTACGTGTTTGGTGATGATTTCAGCGGGAGGTCCGTAAGAGGCGTAGTCGATGCGGTAGCGCAGATGAATTCTACCAATTCCAGTGGTGAGCGTTTAGTGCGAATACACGCAATCGGCTTTCCTGTTCATTACCAGGGTTCACCTGGAAATTCGGCGATTCGATTCGCTGCGCTCATGCGCGAGTTGAGTAATCAAAACGGTGGAACTTTTGTGGGCATTAGTTCTCTAGAATAATTGTTCTTGGCGATGACGATATGACGAAGTTTAGAAATAGTTGCGTGCTGGTCTCGGTCTGTTTTTTGGTCGCTTGTAGTGGACCGTTGAGCATTCTAGTGGAGGGTAGTTATCCACGCGCGCTTACCAGTCCGTTGCCAGTAAGTGCGACTTTGGTCATGAATGAGGAGTTTAGGAATTACATTGCGTCACCGCAGGGTAAAATCTCACTCAATTTGGGAGCCGCGCAGACCGAGATGTTTGAAGCGGTTATGAAACCCCGCTTTAGCGATTTGTTGGTTGTGTCGGAGCGCCCAGAGACTATTACGACCGATTGGGTGATTGAGCCTTCCGTGAGTAGTACGCAAATTGGCGTGCCGGCGATAACGCATTTGAAAGTCTATGAAGTTTGGCTCAAGTATCGAGTCAATGTTGGCGATCAGCAGGGAAATGAAATTGCGAGTTGGTTCGTTCCCGCTTACGGAAAGTCACCCAATTCGTTTACACAAGGGCGGGGTGCCGCCATACAGTTGGCCAGTGAAATTGCCCTGCGGGATCTGGGCGCGCGTGTCATTACGGATCTGCATCGCGTGCCGGAACTCAATGCCAGACTCAGAGAGAGCGGGTTCTAGCATGGAATTGTTCAAGTATGGGTTGCTAAGTGTTCTGGTGGTTGTGGTGTCAGCCTGTTCGACGACCACCGTCGATGAATATCGACCTGAAGACAAGCTTGTCACCTTAAACAGCGATGAAAACTTTGTGGTCCTTGGTAGGCAAGATGCTGGGCACTATATAACCGGGGCTGACTTCGCTAGCTGTGTTGGTAAAAAAATGGCGGGCAACGATATCGTTATTGTTGAGCAATCGATGTTCGTCGACATGATGTACCCATGGTTTGAGCCACGCGTCGCACCTAAAAGTCTCGGCCGTTTGCGTAAACTACTGAAAGAACCATTATTGGCTCAGCAAATTCGAGAGCTGAAGATTCGCTATATGATCTGGTTGGACGGGCAGACAGAAACCGTAGATCGATCGGGATCGATGAGCTGCTCTATCGGCCCAGGCGGGGCAGGGTGCTTTGGTTTTACTACATGGGACAAATCTTCAGCGTACGAGGCCGTGGTGTGGGATCTGGAAACACTTAAGGAAGTAGGGAGGGTCAGAGTAGACTCGGAGGGGACATCTTACCTGGTGGGCGTCCTGGTCCCTGTGCCTATTTTGTCCCCTGTCCAGAGCGAGGCATGCGCGGGTCTTGGAAAGCAACTTCGTGATTTTTTTGAATCGGAGAAACCATCGTGATTATTGTTGCCCGTTGGTTTTTCCTTCCTTGTTGGCTTCTCGTAGCTGGCATTGCGCTTGCCGGCTCAGGTGATGAAAAATTTGAGCATTTCACCAAGCAGACTCCACCACTCGAAGATCCTATTGTAACCGCCTATGTGAATCGTATTGGCCAACAATTGGCGGCACAGTCCAATAAGCCAAACATTAAGTACACGTTTACTGTGATGGACTCTCCAGAGATCAACGCGTTTGCGCACGAGGGCGGTTATGTCTATATCAATCGCGGCTTAATGTCTTATATGCGCAGCGAAGCACAGCTGGCATCGGTACTCGCGCATGAAATTGCACATATTACGGAGGATCACATCGGGCGCTCAGTGCGTGGCGCCGTATTGGGGGAGTTAGCTGCGGTGGCTGCCGGTATACTAACACGCAGCAATGAAGTAATAGATGCTACCAGGCAACTGTCCAGAGCAACGACAACGGGTTATGGACGCGACCGAGAATTGGAAGCCGATATCGTTGGCGCCCAAAACATGGTTAAGCTGGGCTATGACCCCCAGGCTGTTGTCGAAATGTTGTCTACACTAAAAGACAACGAACTATTGAATAAGAAAAAGGCGGCCGACAAAGGTGCCTCCCGGCAAACTTATCACGGATTGTTTTCAACACATCCTCGCAATGACGCGCGTTTAAGAACAGCCGTATCGGAAGCAAAAAAAGCTGATACCGGAGCTGCAGACCCCAGTGCTGACCCCGCTGAATTTCGAGATATTATCGATGGATTGATTTGGGGTGAGAACTTTTTGTCTAAAGAAAAGAAACCTCAGCGTTTCAGTGATATGAAAGCGAGGGTTAGGATGGATTTTCCCGAGGAGTGGCCCTGGCAAGAGGAGGGCGATTTGGTTATTGCCAAAGCGCCGGAGAATGTGGCGAAGTTGACGCTCAGTTCACGAGCCCGCTCTCTGCGAACGCCGGAAGAGTTTTTGCACAATGAAGTGGGTGTCAAAAATGCAGAGAAAGGCGCGGAGATCTCGCCTGCAAGACTCAAAGGCTTTAGCGCTATTATTCCCGCCGAAGGAGATAAACCAAGACAGCGCATTGCCGTAATTTACTACAAACTCAAAGCCTACGTCATTCGTGGAGAAGTTGAACCCGGCCAGGATTTTGATCAGTTCGACGAGTTTTTTAACGCAAGTATTGCAACGTTTCGAACAATTACGCAGCGCGAGATTGATGGGCAGAAGCCCAAGCGTATAAATTACGTGCGCGCCACAGCAACGACAGATTTTGCAGCCTTGGCCAAGGAGCACAATTTGGGACCTTATGGGGAGGAAGAGTTGTTGCTGTTAAACGGACTATACCCCAATGGTACGCCCAAAGCCGGTCAGTGGATTAAAATCATCCGCTAGCATCACTTTCTGAATCAGGCATAGATGCGCTAAGGTGAGTTTTTATTATCTATGTGGGGAGATGATTTGAAGCCGACCGATAAAGTTCTAGGTATGAGCCGAAACATTACTCGGCGAGATTTCATCCACGATAGCTCTCTGCTAGCGCTCGGTATGGGTTTGGGCCTGAATGTTTCCGCAACAGACGCCTCCGGTGTCTACTACCCTCCAACCCTCACCGGCTTGAGAGGATCACACCCGGGTTCCTACGAAAGCGCTCACGCCCTGGCTCGCGAAGGTAAATCGTTTCCGACACCTACTGATCTTGACGAAACCTATGATCTGGTCGTTGTGGGTGCCGGCATCTCTGGTCTCGCTGCTGCCCACTACTATCGCAAGCGCTTTGGCCCTGATGCTCGCATCCTACTGCTTGAGAATCACGATGACTTTGGTGGCCACGCGAAGCGCAATGAATTTCATCAGGGAGGGCAAATGCGTTTGTCCATGGGTGGCACCCATAATTTGGAGCATTGGGAGTTTAGCGACACCGTCGATAGTTTTTTGGCGGAACTCGGCGTGGATATACCGGCGATGATGAAAGACATCACCTTTAACTATGGTCGCAATGGCGATAATCAGGTAGATCTTTGGTTTAGCGCCGAAAAATTTGGGGAAGATAAGCTTGTTAAGAATGCCACGCTGCGGTATCGGAGAGAGATAGACTCTCTCGATTTTATTGAGGAAATACCAATCAGCGTCTCGGCAAAAATTCAGCTGAAAAAACTCTACACCGATCGTCGCAATGATTTAGCCGGGAAGTCGGAGGCGGAGGTTGAGGCCTATTTGCGTGGAATCAGCTATACCGACTTCCTGCGCAAGCACGGCGGAGGGAATGAGGAAGTACTCGCGCTGTTTGCCACTGCCACTCATGGCGATTGGGGTCTAGATACTCGGGCACTGTCGGCGATGGAAGCTTTTGATTCAGGGTTGCCCGGTATGACCCTCGTTGGTTTTCCACCTTATGAAGAGGGTTTCTATTATCCCGTGGGGTTCTTTCCTGACGGCAATGCCAGTGTGGCACGGCTGCAGGTTCAAGCCCTAATACCCGCTGTCGCACCTGGCGTGAATGCGGATAATGTTGCAGTCGCGCATTTTGATTACAGCCAGTTGGACCGGCCTGATTCTGCGGTCCGTGTGAGGCTAAATTCAACGGTGATCAACGCCGTCAATACCAATGGCGGTGTGGCTATCACCTATTTGGCCGTTGGCCAATCTAACAGGGTGCGCGCCAGGCATAGCGTGCTCGCTTGTTACCACTCGATTATTCCCCATCTTTGTCCCGACTTATCCTCAGAGCAGAAAACGGCTCAGCGTTATCAGGTCAAGACCCCAATGCTAATGAGTAATGTGTTGCTCAGGTCCAGTGCGGCGATGGACAAATTGGGTATAACCGGGGCCAACTGTCCTGGGCGCATGCACGAGAATATGTATTTGTTTAAAGGAATCAACACGGGCGGTTATCAGCATTCTTTCGACGACAAGGGACCTGTGCCTTTGGTGATGTTTGGCACCATTTCTCCACCCAATGAGGCGGTAACAATCGAGGATCAGTGGCGTGGTTCTCGAGCGAAAATGTTGGGGCTAAGCTTTGAGGATTACGAACGAGAAATTCGCACAGTTTTGCACCGGATGCTCAGTCCCGCTGGCTTCGACGTGAACAAAGATATCTTGGCAATAACCGTCAATCGCTGGCCGCACGGCTATGCTCGAGAGTATATGGATCTGTGGGACCCCGATTGGCCCGAGGGTCGTGAGCCCCACCGGATCGCTAGTCGGCCACACGGCAATATAACCTTCGCAAACGCAGATGCCGGGGCCTCGGCTTATACGCACACTGCGATCGATGAGGCTTTTCGCGCGGTCAATGAGTTGCCGGCAGCGGTCTCTGCGAACGTTAAGTAGCGTGTTTACACCTAGTTTGCAGCGTCTGCCTTTCCACTTAGCTTCATTATTTGATTTCTTATGAATCGTTGCTCTTATCGATTCTCGGTTAGTGTCGGGGATATCAAATAATCTTCTCGGCTCGCATCAACGGGGAAGCAGGTATTTCGGCCGCATAGGCGAGCGCCTGATCGAGATCTTTGCATTCCAGCAGATAGTAATCCCCAGGCACTCACTTGCGGCGCCGGGGAGGGCCTTTCGGGCCGCTAAGAGTAAGACGGCTCACCGAAGTGAAATCCTGCACCCTTTGAAACTTGCTTCGGAAAAAGAGGTTCCCAGAACTAATAGTAGCCCGCTATTTAAAATTGTCGCGTTAACCGTTATTGTCTTGGGTGTTACTTTGCCAAATCAGGCCTTTGTACACTTGGGATATCCATGAAAAAAGTTTTCGTCAGTATCGGCTGGTTGTTGCTCTTGGTTATAGCGACTGCCGGATTAACTTACTTTCAACCCTGGGCTGAGTTTCCGCCTTCGAAGATGAATCGCATCTTCCATCCACAGGAGCGTGTCGATCACTTTCGGAATATGGATAAGCTCTATCCATCAAGGGTCATTTCTAAAAGTGATACGCCTCACGTCTGGCCCATCGCCCATGCGCCCCTGGAAACCTCCTATCCGTTTGATGGCGAACAGCGCTCCCTCGCTGCTTTTCTGGAGCGTACGTTCACAACAGGTCTCATCGTGATCAAAGAGGGCACTGTGGTTCACGAACTGTATCGGCTCGGCGAAACGAAATTCAGCCCGCATACAAGCTGGTCCGTCGCCAAAAGTTTTGTATCTACTTTGGTGGGTATGGCGGTTGATCAGGGGAAAATCGATAGCGTCGATGACCGCATCGACAAGTATGTTACCAAATTGACGGGTACCGCCTATGGCGCCGCGAGCATAAAGAATGTTCTGCAAATGTCATCGGGTGTTACTTTTTACGAGAGTTATGGTCCTCCCGGTGGGAACACCGCGTGGGCGATGTCAGATGTCCAAAAAACTACTTTTGGTGCCTGGATGTTCAATCAGCCAGTCAATCGTTTGGTGAGCGAATATGGCAAGAAGGAAACGCCGGGAGAACGCTGGGAGTATCGATCTAGCGATACTCAGATACTGGCATGGTTGGTGGAGGAGGCCATGGACCAACCGTTTCTATCAATCGTGGAACAGCGCCTATGGCAACCTCTGGGAATGGAGTCCGATGCCAGCTGGTTGATTGACGGAAGTCAGGAAGCATTCCCCGTTGCATTTTGCTGTCTCAATGCAACGCTTCGAGACTTTGCGCGTTTGGGTGAGCTCTATCGCTTGGGCGGGGTATGGGAGGGCAATCGATTGCTATCACAAGAATGGATTAGCGAGGCGACGATTCCTGATTCACCGCATCTGCAACCTGGTATCGTTCGGCCGGAACGCGGTTATCAGTACCAGTGGTGGGCACCGAAGGATTACGATGGCGAATATTTTGCCTCGGGCGTGTGGGGGCAGAACATCTGGGTTGATGAGAAACGGGGCGTTGTGATTGCACGGACCGCAGTTGATCCGAATTTTCAGCTAAACAACGCCGAGACCATTGCCGTCATGAGATCGATCGTAGCCGAGGTGAATCGGATATAGTCGATTGGGATTTTAAAGAGGAGCACGTCCAAAACGGCTGGTCTGCAATGTTTTGCAAAAACAATCTTCCACTACCGCTCTCAACTGATACGGTTAGCTTCTAAGCGAGTCTGACCTTTCAAAAAAAACGCCAATCACTGGTAAGGTCGATACTGTTTGGAGGTAACTTTCCTGAAAAACTTCCGATTGCATCGTGTACATCGGAATTTCGGATTTCTCAGACAGATTTTATCGAACCTTGAACGGTGGATGCGACTAACATCTTGGGACCCGCATCGAGGACACTTAATTTGATTCACGTCGCGAAGCATAGGAGGTCTTGCTGCAGTAGTCAAAGTAAAAAAGTACGAAGTTATTTATCGTCATCCGAAACTTCTTGATCCTTTCGGACTAGTATAATAAGTGGACCAGCGTTCCACTCGTTCATCTCAACTAACCTGAAGTTATATGATGAAACATAAGGGTGGAAAAGCTCTAGGATTTCAAAATTGAGCGCTGGTGATTCTAATATTTTTTTGGGAGTGTAGAGTTGGGCAGAAGGGTGCTGCCTCGCTTTGCAACCTCATGTCGGGCAGTCTGAACCCCTGCTAAATGTGTACTGACTAAAAGGAGCATACGATGGAAAAAGTGACTGGAATTGGGGGCGTGTTTTTTCGAGCGGACAGTCCCTCGATGCTTGCCCAATGGTATGAAGAACATTTAGGTGTCTCTAAAGTACCTACCGACTATGATCAATTACCTTGGGCACAAGAATCTGGGCCTACCGTTTTTGCACCATTTGAAGCGGGTACAGAATACTTCGGTAAGTCCACGCAGCAATGGATGATTAATTTTCGGGTTGAAGATTTGAATAAAATGGTCTCTCAGTTAAGGGCTAAGGACATTGAGGTCATTGTGGATGAGGAAGATTATCCCAATGGTAAATTTGCAAGGCTTCACGATCCGGAAGGTAATCCCATCGAATTATGGCAGCCGACTAAGTAAATACACTTACTACATACAATCTGTGGAAGTTTTTTTGTCTCTGGAGAGAGTGAAAGTGAAAGAAAGTTGTCACCGGAAAACGACCTGTTCCAATGTGACAGTACGCTCCTTGTTCTTCTCCATGGTTGCAGTTTTGTCTTTAACGAGCTGCTCCTGGTTTCTTGATGATAGCGAAGTGGGGCTTGTACTTACTCCCGTGGCCTATTCAGCCTTGCCTGGCTGGCAAGACGACGATTTGAATGCCGCGATGGTGGCGTTCCAGAAATCGTGTACGCCAATCCAAATGCGCAATCAAGACGAGTTGTTCGGATCCCTGCCCGAGGCGGGAACGAACGCCCTCTGGCAGCAAGCGTGTGTAGCTCTAGAGAATGTGGATAAGGAAAATTCGCGTGTTGTTCGAAAATACCTCGAAGACTATTTTCAGGCCTTTGAAGTGCGTGACGGAAGCAGCCCTATCGGCCTTTTCACCGGGTACTACGAAGCCTCACTAAAAGGCTCGCGCATAAAGACTGACCACTATCGCTACCCGCTGCATGCTCGCCCCGATGACCTGGTAATGGTGAACTTGGGCGAATTTCGCGATAATTTGCGCGGTGTACGCATAGCGGGAAGGGTGTCGGGGGGAACGCTCAAACCCTATGAGGAGAGGGCGCAAATTGTTGAGGGAAATTGGCCGCACAATGACAAGGTTTTGATCTGGGTAGATGATGCCGTTGACGCTTTCTTTGCGCAAATCCAAGGCTCCGCTGTTGTTGAGCTGGAAGATGGCAGTGTTACCAGGATTGGCTACGCCGGACAAAACGGCCACGTCTATTACGCAATCGGACGTGAACTGGTTAAACGGGGTTATCTAGCGAAAGAACATGTTTCCCTCCAAAGCATTCGCAGTTGGCTTAATTCAAACCCGGACCAAGCTGACGAGATTATGAACACAAACCGTTCGTACGTTTTTTTCAGTGAGCGAAATGGCGGCGATGGGCCAATGGGTGGTCAGGGTGTGCCCCTGACGCCAGAGAGATCCCTGGCGATCGATCACTCCCTCATCCCCTATGGAGCTCCTGTGTGGGTGGATATTTATGGTGCGTCACCTGAGGGCGGTGATCTACGTCGGCTAATGATTGCCCAGGATACGGGCGGCGCAATCCGAGGTGCTGTTCGCGGAGATTTTTTTTGGGGGTTTGGTGATCATGCTGAATCTCTTGCTGGCCCGATGAATGCGCAGGGACGTTATTGGTTGTTGCTGCCAAAAAACTTCGTCCAATAAGCAATACTGGATTCATACAACTCTCAAAGTGCAAAAGTACAATGTGAAAAAATCCGACGATAGGGTTCCTTTGATGTGAATGCGGAAGGGTCTCCGCAAAATAGGTAATTTGTTGCTGCGCCCTTTACAGCACTTACCTAGACCAATAGACTTATTGGAATTGAAGTCTTGTCGCTGCGCGGTGAACCGCGATACTCCCAAAAGGAGTTAGACAAGTAGTTATGGAGAGCTTCAAAGTTGACAGGAAATCGACGACATCCAAGAGTACCCGTTCAAGCTTCGTTCGTTAGTGAACCAGCCTATTCCGCAGTAAATGTTTCGGAAACAGGTATGTGTCTTAGCTGCCAGGATGAAGTGGTGGTCGGCAGAAAATTACCACTGACCATTTCCATTGATGGGGAAGAGCTGAAGCTGACCGGCCTTGTAAAGTGGTGCCGCGCACCGTCTTCTGTTTTTGAAAGTGGCTACAGAGTGGGTGTTCAATTCGAGAATCACAGCATTACACAACAGCTTCTCGTTCGCGGATTTGTTGAAAGTCAATTGAGCTAGCATTGTACGAAACTACATGCGCAACTCAACACTTGTGCGTTATCCTTATATTCTGATCACTAAACGCTGGTTTATCCTCTTATGCGCCTGTTACTTATCGTATGTACTTCTCTTGTTACGATTTTGTCGAGCTGTAGCGAGATGCAATCTCAGACATTGAAAAACAACATGACGATTGAAGAAAAGAGGCTCACCGTCGAAGACGGAGTCGTAACTTTTCTAGATACCACTCAGCCCTTCGAAATTCGTTTACTTAACGATGAAGTGAAATCTCCTTGGGGCTTTGATTTTCTGCCGGATGGTCGTCTACTTGTTACAGAAAAAGAAGGCAAGTTGCGTATTTTCGATATCGACACTAGAACCAGCGCCATGATTGAAGGCCTGCCCGCAGTCCATAGCAAGGGGCAGGGTGGTTTACTCGATGTGGTTGTACACAACGATTTCGAAACCAATGGTTGGATTTATTTGAGTGCCGCGGTAGAAGTGAGTGAAAAAAAACGCACTACCCGCATCATGCGTTACCGGCTTGAAAATAGTCAGCTGAAGGACGCCACCGAAATTTATGAAGCTCAACCCGCGGTGGACGCCAACATTCATTTCGGTAGTGCCATGGTGTTTGATACCGAGGGACATCTCTACATCACGGTGGGCGATCGCAGACAGCGGTATCTATCTCAGGATCTAGGTACATCACTTGGCAAGGTGATCCGTCTTCGCGACGATGGTTCTGTGCCAGTTGATAATCCTTTCTTAAATAGGCCTGATGCTCTCCCGGAAATTTTTTCTTACGGCCACCGCAATCCCCAAGGCATTACCATTGATAGAGCTTCAGGACGCATTTGGGTCGCCGAGCATGGCCCTCGCGGTGGTGACGAAATTAATTTGCTGCAAGCGGGGACCAACTACGGCTGGCCCGTTATTACCTATGGCGAAGAATACGCCGGAGGAAAAATTGGCGAGGGAACAGAAAAGGTCGGCATGGCGCAGCCGGAATACCATTATGTTCCCTCGATCGGTACTGCAGGCATTGCCTGGTATGACGGCGACGCTCTGCCGGGTTGGCAGGGCAACCTCTTTGTCGCTGGGCTGCGCTCGACTTCTGTAAGCCGTGTGAATCTGCGCTCAGCTCAGGAAACTGAAGAACAACGCCTGTTGGAGCAGTTTGCTTTTAGGTTTAGAAATATTAAGCAGGGGCCGGACGGGTTTTTGTATTTGCTGGGCGAGAATGGTGGGATTTTGCAGATTACGCCGTTGTCCCAATAAATTCTCAGGAGCAACGTGATCGTTTTTTTGCATAAAAAAAGCCCACTCTAAGGTGGGCTATCGAGCAGCGGGCCTGAATTTAACAGTGCTTTTTACGTCTCGTCCAGCCAAGGCCTGCGAATCCAAGACCTATTAGTGCAAGCACCGAAGGCGCGGGAACTTGCGCAGGTGCTTGAAGGGTAGTCACTGCAAAAGCCTGGTAGTCAGGATTTGCGCCACCGACAAACGTCAATGCCACAGAATCTCGAATCCCGTTGAGGGTATATTCGATATTCAATATAGAGCCCACGAAGTCACTGTTGCGGCCGCCGCCGTTACTGCCTCTGACGACAGCGTTGGTGTCATCGAGATCCGAAGTCCAATCAAAGCTGCTATTGGCACCAAAGCTGGAATGGCCAAAGAGAACGCCTGTTCCTCCATCAGATCCACCCGAGATAAGAGCGCCTAGTGTATTTCCTCCTACCGTTATTGGGGAAGATCCAGCGAAGCCACTTCCTCCTGCCACTGTGTCAAAGAAAATACCATTACTGAAAGAATAGCTGGTGCTCAGAATATCAAACAACCCTACCGAACCCGTAGAAGATGTGGTGATATTGAACAGATCGACATTTTTGTCCTCGTTGGTACCCGCAGGGCCAGCACCGGCTTCTTGTCCCCAACCACCTATGAACCACTGCTCGGTAAATGATGCTGAAATTGTAATGATCCCCGCGTTGGCTGTTCCGACGCTTGCACACAGCGCTAGTGCGGTTAACCATTTGTAGAGTCTATGTTGCATGTTGTGTTCCCTGTGTCGCTATCAATGTTTCTAGTAATAAGGCAAGGCCTGTGCCAGACGTGGGAGTGGGTGTCAGTTCTGCGAGTCAGTGCTCAATTCGTCGATGGAACTGTGAGGGAGTTATCGCTTATTCAATCAAGGAATTGTGCGCAATTGTTCTCTAATGAATCAGTTGATTGGTTTTGTAAAAAAAACTGACAAAAATTCGTGTGACGTAAGTCTCATTTTTGTGGCGCTGCTTAGCTACTCGTCTCTCACCTCTCTTAGAACAATGTGTCGAAAGGCGGCAGAGAGCACTGCGTAATGACCGCGAGAATATGGCTTTGTTGCAACGTGCGAGCGAGGTTGGTTTCTCGATCGTCCTGGACGATTTCGGAACGGGATACTCTTCGATTTCGCTGCTTGATCAGCTTCCGCTGTCTAAAGTAAAGCTGGATCATTCCTTTGTGCATTCAGCAATGCAGTCAGAGCAGGGGAAAACACTCCTCGCAGCGATTCTCAGCCTGTTAAAGGAAATGAATCTGTGTTGCTGTGTGGAGGGCGTTTCCGATCCGGTAATCGAACAGTATGTGGCATCACTGGGCTGTGAAGAGGTTCAAGGTTTTCTTATTGGCAAGCCGCAAATAATTGGGCCGGACTTTCGATGGCCGACATAAAAACATAACGATTCTTCGCCAACGCTGCACTTTTTAGTTGCAGCAAAGGGTGAATAGATACTTCGTCCGTTTTGAGCTAATTCAAGAACGTCAGTTAATTTTACAATCTCTTCCGATCAGATCACGTTTCTCACGAATCAACCTAAAACGCCGATTCTTTAGCGTAAGAAAATGTGAACCTGCGCACATAAAACTGGTTTCCTAACCCCTTTCCGGCTCCATAACTCGTGACATCCAACACTTGGCTCGCTAATTGCAGAAGGACCATAAAGCACGCAACTGGGCTCCCGCTAGTGGAAAAGTCGAGGTTGCGTAAAACCCCATACTGACTCGGAGCTATACAGAAATGAAAATTATTGGACCTCTTGTTCTTGCCGCAGCCATGAGCTTAACGCTTTCATCGAATGCGCATGCAAACCTAATCACAGAGGTGCTATCGGGTACCGACAATGGCTTTGGCTTCAGTGGAATACACCATGCAACAGGCTGCTCGAGCATGTGTGGCGCAAACTTCTCTAGTGTGTCTTTGAGCAATGCAGGACAGAGTTTCTTCCATGCCAATGATCTTTCTGGCGCCGAAAACTTCAGGTTGTATCTCAATCTGGATGACTTTGGCGGCAGCCAGCTTACCTTAAGTGGTATCCTGGATTTCACTGTTGCCACTGGTCAGTTAATCGGCACTATTGCCGCTGACTTTGCGGATGACAATATTCACGCTGATACTTTCTTCAAATTTGTTAAAGGAACTATGCCTGTCGCAGGCATGAACGTTCCCAGTCCAAATGGTATAGACGGCACTTTGTTCTCGCTCTGGGGTGCTAACAGCAGTACAGGCCCCTTGCGTGGTAGTATTGGATTCGACCCAAACACGGCAGATCTTGGAATCGATCTTGTCGTTAAATGGAAAGATCCGGTTAGTGTTCCGGTGCCTGGCTCTCTAGCGCTTTTGATCTTGGGACTCTTTGGCATGCGTTTGCGGCGCCGGGTGAATTAAACCGTTTAGTTTCGCGTTGTTGAGACTATGATAGGTACGATCCTAAGAGAATTGGTTGATGAGCATTCAAACGCCGAAATTTACATGGGGCCACATCAACATCAATGTCAGTAATCTGGAGCGTTCAATCGAGTTCTACGAAAAGCTGGGATTCGAAATCTTCATTCCGGCGATCCCTTATCTGGGCTTGAATCGCGAGGTTGCTACTCCTGTAGTGCCTGAAGCTGCTGCCCATGCTCTTGGGTTGAGCCCAGAGTCGGTAGCAAGTGCTTGCATCATGCAACTCGATAATGGTTTTCCCAAAATCGACCTCACTGAGTTTGCAAGCAAAACGCGGAAAAAACCGTTAACCAATTCAGACCTCGGTTTGGTACGCATTTGTCTGGCTTCTCAAAATGTACGAAAGGACTACACCCGACTTTGCGAACTAGGGGTGGAGTTCATCACGGAACCTCAACTCGGTAAAGATGGCATGGCGGAAATTGCTACTTGTTCAGACCCAGACGGCACGCTTATTGAGTTGATTCAGGTGTATCTGGAGAGGTGGACCAATCTTGGCTGAGTGACGCAGCTATGTGAAAAAGTTAGATGAGATAAGAAGCTGCCTAAATAATTTCATACTTGTAGACAAAGTCTTCTGTCGCAAAGCCCTTTTACCAGTAATTAGGAGCAAGCTTATAGCCGATTCAGAGTTTGTCGTCTGCAAAAATCGTTGCTTGCATAGTACCAATGTAAATAGAGGCGTCTCAATTGAAAGGCGATCGCGACGAGACAGGTTAGTGAACGTGAAGCACCTTGTTAATTGGAATCATATTACCGATGCGCCAGTGGTACGAATTGTACAATTTAGTAAGGGCTTTAACCCCCAAATTTGGCATTTGGTATCTGTTAGTCATTGTCGCGACCTCAGAAACAGTGCGTTAGATGAATGGAGTCGGACAGTGGCCTGAGGTTTGGAACGTGGTTTTTCTAATGTACACAACACTTCCAATGATGCGCATATTGCTTATAGCAATCAATCATGAATCTTTGAAAGTATCATCTCGCTGGTGAATAAGACTAGTTGCTCGAGGGCCGCGCTGAAACACTTCTATGACCATGCCTTGACTCACGTCAGTGGGTATATAAGCTAACTTGTCACCAAAGGGTTCTAGAATCTGGCTTTTCATATTATCGTTAAGCGGAGTTTTACCGTCGACACAGAGTAAAATTATTCCCTTGGATTTCATCTTGTCATAAAACACATCCAGGTCGTCGACTTCCGTTATGATCTCCAACACATGTCCATTGCCCTTCTTTTTGAGCGTGTCCATCAGTGGCCCGGGACCTGTCGGCTGAATTAACACGAGCCAAACACTGTTTGCGAATATGAATGCTGGCTTGAAACCGCCGATTTCTTCGTTGACGTCCGGATCAACGCCCGATTGCATGGGGTGTCGCTTCAGCTCCAAGACCTCTGTATAAAATTCAATAGATGCCTCAATGTCTTCCACGATGATTGCGATACGATCTATTCGTGGAACATTTCGGTCTGCTTCTTTCTGCGACCACATCTGATCACGAATCCCAATAAAATTCCGCTCGCCGTTCAACGTACCTTCATAAATATCCACGCTCGTTTTCTGAATTTCACCATTTGCGCAGCAAGTGATGCGCTGCCCAACAGATTCTGGATAGTTCAGAGTTAGCTTAATCTCATCTCCTGACATACTTAAAGGACTCCCCGCTATATTGAACAGATCAACACCCTTGGACTTCATGCGCTGTTGCATTGTGTTGTAAGCGTCAGAGCGAAAATTTAGTCCGAAAATTCTGCCATTCCCTTTTTCTCCAGAAGTGTTTAGATCTGAGTCGGGTGAAGATGCCAACACAAGTTGCAACCACAATCCGTTTGCGTCGACAAAGGCACCGTCTACATTTTCGTAGGATTCACTTACACCGCTTACACTAAACGCCATCGGGTGACGCTTCCAACCCATAATCTCAGTTAAAAACGTAGATGTCTTTTCGATATTCTCAGCACAAATCGAAATGCTATCTAACGAAATTGAGTGTTTAGTTGACTTTGCTATTTCAGATTTTTTACTTTTCATATATCACGACCTGCTTCTGTGGACAGAATACCTCTATGTTGCATAGCAAATATCAAGCTGTTTAGTGCTAAAACCGCCCCTGCTACCCAGGAAGCCGCCATCTTCCGTTGAATACCGACAATGCCTTTCTCAGGATGGATTACTACCATCGCACAATATACAGAGTTCCCCGGTAGTGATCGCAAGAGGTGAATGCTATCTCAGAATAAGTTTAGGTATTGATGGAGTAGGTATCTTTACCGATGGTGACAATAACTCAACAGTTGGTGACACTGTCATTGATTCGGTTGCTTCCTTCCTGTCACTCGAAGTTAAGCTATTGGCATCTTAAGGAAAGCGGCTGACTGAGTTTCCGTACGAGAATTGGACTATTATCCCGATAACGTTGTTCTCAAACTGAATTACGATGTAGAGGATGTTTGGAATTACGCAGCCACATCTCCGCAGGGAACGCGAATTCGTCGGGCAATTGTAATGTTAATGTATTTTCCCACCTAGACAGGATATTGAGTATGAGCAACAACATGAACATGCACATGGATCACGCTGTGATCTGGGTTGATGATATAGAGGGGACATCCAATTTTCTGCGCGATGTTGTAGGCCTAAAACAACATCCTATGGAAATTGGTTGCAGTGATGATGACCCGACGACGGGTGGTATGGAGGGAGTTTTCTTTGATGGAAATGGTATCTGGCTGGAATTAATAAAGCCAACGACACCTGGACCTGGTATGGACATCCTGGAGAAGGTTGGGCCGGGCGCTCTTGTTGAGATCAACTTTCAACCGCAAGATTACGATGGTGTGTTGAGAGAGATGAAGGATAAGGGTATTCAAATGCTCAACATGGATGGTTCCCCTATGGGCGAAGATGGCGGTTTGATTAAAGAAGGTGTGGGTACAGGGGACGATATCGAACATACCGGCCAACGCATCGCCTACTGGCCAACTGATTCTACAAACGGAACCAGTGTTGAAATCTTCGAGGTAACTCCTGGAGACGAAAGCGGCCTTATCAATATCCGCGACAAGATGTGGGAGAACGAGGCGCCAGCTGGTCCAGACGCTCCGTGGGTGGATCACATTGCCATTTGGGTTAAAGATCTAGATGCGACGGCTAGCTTTTATACTGACGTTTTGGGCTTCGAACGCTATCACAAGGAAATTGATACCACGGTAGAAAATGACAATGAAAAACTGGGCGCTTTCAAAGCCTGCTTTATTGACACCAAAGGTGTTTGGTTAGAGCTGTTACAGCCAGTTGGGGCCGGTGCATTGATGGACACATTGGAAGAGAAGGGCGATGGTTATTTGGGAGAGATATGTATTTGTGTAAATGATCTGGATGCTTACGACAAATCAATGAAAGCAAAGGGTATACAGTTGTTGAACATCGATGGGTCGCCACTGGATAGTAAAAACTGTGTATTGGAGCCCCATGGAGAAAAAATGGCTTATTTTTCCTCTGAATTGAGCTGTGGCATGGTCGTTGAAGTAGTGCAACCGGGTCCTGATGCAACTCGCTGTCTTCCACCAAGAAGTCACGCTCCCGACTGGAGTTAAGCCTCGCCGTCATAACATACCCACCAGATCGCGCTCTAACACCGAGCGTTATAAGCACTCTCGACGGGGTGGTAATCCACAGGTATTTCTGACAATGGCACTGCCGGGCAAAGCATTGTCATCCTGTGATAAGTCCGCTCGTATTTAACGCATTATGCTCTGCAAAGATCTCTCTTTGCACGGGTGTTTCTATGGCTTCAATAACTAACAACTGGTTTGATATGTCTGGTGAAACCGCTTTGATTACAGGTGGTGGAACCGGGCTTGGTCGGCGCTTTGCAGAGGTGTTAGGAGAGGCGGGTGCGACTGTCATCCTCAGTGGAAGGCGTTTGGAGAAGCTTGAGGAATCGGCGCAATCAGTCCGGGATCATGGCGGAGCAGCTCATTGTGTTTGCATGGATGTTTCCGACCCGGCTAGCGTGGTAATCGGTATCGAAGCCTGCAATGCCATTTCACCCATTACCGTACTGGTGAACAATGCGGGTACCACATCGGCCGCGGCGCTCCTCGACTTGGAAGAGAGCGATTGGGATTCGGTGATCGACACCAATCTGAAAGGTGCCTGGCTTGTCGCCAGGGAAGTGGTGCGTGGTATGTCCTCGCGCACTTGCGGCGGTGCGATTGTAAACATTGCCTCTGTGCTTGGTACCAGTGTGCAAAAGGGGACGGGTGGCTACTGTCCGTCTAAGGCTGGTTTGTTGCACTTAACTCATCAAATGGCATTGGAGTGGGCTCGTTACCAAGTCAGGGTCAACAGTATTGCGCCCGGATACTACTTCACGGATATCGCCGCGTCTTATCTTGAGTCGGGTTCGGGCAAGGCACTCCTTCAACGCATACCTGTCAGGAGACTTGGTGAACCCCAGGAGATGGACGCAGCGCTGCTCATGCTCTGCTCATCGGCCTCGAGCTATATGACGGGTTCGACGATCACTATCGATGGTGGTTTGTCGCTATCGATTGTTTGATCTACTGCAGGTGGCATTGCATGCAAACCGATTGGCACGCGATGGCAAGACCCGGCCCCGCTGTTGGGCTAAATTTTAAAACAGCATCGTGATGGGCCGCAGGGGCCGACGAACTACCAATGAAGCGAAATGAAGAAATACACAGGAGATTTCTATGTCTGATAACGAATCTAAGTTTGGTCGTCTAACCCCAGATAAATGGGGTACAACAATGCCCGCACACAGCTCGTCTTACAGGAAGGGTCCGTGGTACTACAGGGACACCGAGGCGCTCATGATTACCTATCTTACCGACGAAGACGCAGCTCTGGATATTCTTCCCTCAGACCTAGAACTGATTCAACCCGCTACAGCCTTTATGGTGCTTGAATTTAATCACTTTAGTACTAGCGGAGGCCCTTACGGGGAGGTCTATACGGGGGTTTTGTGCATGCATGAGGGGCAAGTGTATGGCTATACCAATGCGGTCTATGTGACCACAGAGAATGCTCTGGTTGCGGGAAGGGAAATCTGGGGTTTCGGTAAGAAGATGGCCCATCGAATCGAACTGCGTCAGTTAGGTACAGGTGAGATAGAGGGTGTCGTTGAAGTGAACCAAGGCAATGTTGTGGCGAAGGTGATCATGCAGCCTGATCGCAATGAGTCGGCGTCTATTTTGGAGGATCTTCCTCTTGCAGTGTTGAAGGTTATCCCCGATGTAGAGGGTGGCGATAAACCCGCGGTAGCGCAATTGAATTCTGTGTTGTTTAAAGGCATTCCACACAAGGGAGCAGATGGGAAGGACGAGCTTTACAGCGGTGCCGCAAGTTTGGAAGTGAGTAAGCATTCGGATGTGAACTTGCCCGTGCTCGAAGTTGTAGATGCCAAATACATGAGAATGACGGCCGATCTTCCCTACGGGAAAATATTGAAATCGTACTGATACAGCCTAGTCGTTGAGTGGTGCTATGACTACGAATTTTGAAGTTGACCTGAAAGGTCGTGTTGCTGTGGTCACCGGGGCGACAGGGGGCATTGGTCGCGCGATTGCGATACTCCTGGCCAAGTCCGGAGCCGATGTTGTAGTGACTGACACGCATGCTCGTTCGGAGTTGCTTGGTGAGCTGGCCAGCGAGATATCAGTACTGGGAAACAGGGCGCTGGCTTCGCTGGCTGATATCACAAAGCGCGATGAAATCGACCAGCTTTTGGGAGATGTGCTCAATGAGTTCGGCTCCGTTGATCTGCTGGTCAATGTTGCTGGGCTTTACTTGACCGGACCGATCACATTGTTCAAAGAATCTGACTGGGATAACACTATGGCCGTCAATGTCAAAGGCCCTTTTCTTACCTGTCAGGCTTTCGCGAAGGTGATGTGTGAGCAGGGTCAGGGCAATATCATCAACATCGCCTCGGATAGCGCGATTGATGTAGCGCAGGGCGATGGCCCCTATGCTTCTTCCAAGAGCGCACTGGTAGCATTTACTCGGCATATTGCACGAGAAGTCGGAGGAAAGAGTGTTCGCGCCAATGTGATTGCTCCGGGTTGGATAAAAACCGAAATGACGCGAGCCATTTGGTCTGATACAGCCCTGAGGTTGGAAGCAGAGGCTGGCATACCGCTTGGTTATATGGCAGAACCCGATGACATCGCCAGTGTAGTGCTTTTCTTGGCTAGTGAGGCCTCGCGCTACATTACCGGTCAGCTGGTCGTTGCAAATGGTGGAAGAGTTTAGTTTGAGGGCTTTATGGATATCGCTTTATTAGTACCGCTCGCTGCACCATTTGCCACTACCGAGTTTTTGAATCTATTAGGTCAGCGGGCTGAGCAGTGCGGGTTTAGCGCGCTTTGGGTGGGAGAGCACGTTGTGGTTCCGGACCAATGGGAGTCCCTCTATCCGGCAAGTGATGACGGTAAAATTCCCGAGGCGATTCAGCAAGGTGAGTTGGACCCTTTTACATCACTGGCTTACCTCGCGGCGATCACGGACACAATACGACTCGGTATCTGTTGTAATGTTGCACAACGAAATCCCGTGTATACCGCTAAAGAGGCGGCGAATGTCGACTGGTTGTCTGGGGGGCGTCTTGAGTTTGGCGCGGGTGTTGGTTGGGCTAGAGAGGAATTCGAGGCTTGTGCAATGCCCTTTGAACGACGTGGAAGTCGGGCGAGGTCTCATCTGGAGGTAATGCAGCATTTATGGGAAGAGTCTGTTGCGACATATAGCGATGACTTTTATGAACTTCCGCCCAGCCTTCTGTACCCAAAACCTGTTCAGGAACCGCGGCTCCCCATACATTGTCTTGGCGACTCCAGAGCGACCCTGAAGCGGGTCGCCGATTTTGGCGATGGATTTTTCCCAATGGATCTCGAGCCGGAACAATTCGTCGAGCCACTAAAAGCTCTGGATGAATTGCTTTCAGAGCGTAACCGCAGGCGAGACGAAATCACGGTGTCGGTAACGTCTGATATCGCGAATTGTGATGTTGAGAAAATACAGCGCTACTGCGATGTTGGTGTTGATAGAATCGTAATTATGGAGTTTGTCGATACAATAGAAAAGCTAGAGCCCACGTTAGAGCGGGCTGTCGAAAAAATTATCAGGCCAGCGCGGGATATCTAGTTGTCTATTGGCCACATCAATCCTTGTGTATCTGGCACAGAGCTGCAATGACTTTGTGCTGACTAACCTAGATCTTTGGCGCCAAAATTCGAGGAAGCTCGACAGGGTAATGTGTATGAGTAAAAGACTAAGTGGTGGTTGTCTTTGTGGGGCGATACAGTTTGACTTAGAAGACAATTTTTCCGCATTTTATCAATGTCATTGCAAACAATGTCAGCAGGTAACGGGGTCGGCTTTTGCAGCAAATATATTCACCCGTCCTGACAACATAAATTGGGTTGAGGGCTTTGACAAGATTACGATTTACGAACATTCGGAAAGGGAGTTTGCGAAAGAAGCCCGCGGCCAATATGGCACATGATGTTAAATCATTGTCACGATCTGTGAAGAAAAAGTGAGGCTAAATGGCTAGGGTACAGTTGCGAACCAAGAGATAGATTGCCTAGTTGGGTCTCCGGTGTCCACGGGCAAAGTATCGAACCTAATTCTAATAAGCGTATCAAGGGAGTAATCCAATGAAGAGTATCTTAAAACACTTTTCAGCTAGACCCATCTCATATCAGGTAGGCAGAACTGCGTGCTGCATAGCGACCACGGCACTGTTCGGAGCAGCACCAGTATTTTCTGCTGTGCTGGAAGAGGTCGTAGTTACAGCCCAAAAGCGAGAGCAAAACCTTCAGGATGTTGGTATCTCCGTGACTGCATTTTCTGCAGACCAAATGCGGCAGTTGGGTTTTACTAACTCCATTGATGTAATTGCGCATACACCAAACGTTGAAGTAACGGGCGCGGGTGGTGGAGTAATCAATACCTTCAGTATTCGCGGTGTAACCCAGAACGACTTTTCAGCGGCGCAAGAATCTCCAATAGCGGTTTATGTGGATGACGTATATATCAGTCAGAACTTTGTTACCGGTTTCAGCCTATTCGACCTAGAGCGGGTTGAAGTGCTGCGTGGACCGCAGGGGACTCTGTTTGGCCGCAATGCTACCGGAGGATTAGTACACTATCTCTCGGCGAAGCCCAGCGATGAAACTGAGGGGTTTGTTGACCTGACAGTGGGTGACAAAGGCCGTGAACGGGTCGAGGCTGCAGTTGGTGGCGCATTGACCGACGCCATCTCTGGACGCTTGTCTGGCGTTTACAACAAAAATGATGGACTCATCGAGAACCGAATTGGTTCGGATGTAATGCAGACTGACGACTACGCCCTTAGAGGACAATTACTTTTCCAGCCAACGGATTCGCTTGATGTTTTGTTTAAGGGGCTGTACGTCAATGAGGATAGTGCCAGAGGTGGCTATGCTCATGCAGTGGGTTTTGATGGCGCGTTTTCAAATGATCCACGCGCCGTTGACTTCTTTGGTTACCAAAACGGTGGCGATCCATTTGAAGGCGACTACGACTTTGACGGTTTTAAAGAACTCGAAATGACGGCGTTTACTCTTAGTGTCGATTGGGATCTCGGAGATTTTACTATCGTTTCTATCACCAATATCCAGGATATCGAAAATGAATATGGCGAGGACTCTGATGCATCGCCGAGCGATATTTACAATTACGAAGCAAAGGACGAGGTCGATCAGTTTTCCCAAGAATTCCGCGTCAGCTGGGAAGGAGAAAATTCCCGTTCCGTGGTGGGATTGTATTACCTGGATCTAGAGGGTGATTATGCGACCTTCCAAAGCGGCGAAGTCTTCTTCGGACCTGGGTTTGTATACGGTTTGGCGGGCGAACAGGAGACGGAAACCATTGCTCTTTTCGGGCAAACGGAAATCGAGCTGAGCGATAAGTTATCCCTTACACTGGGTGCTCGCTTCAACCGCGATGAAAAAGACTTCGCGTTCTCCGAGTTGGGAGCGCAGTTGTACTCAGATGATTTTTCAGACGACGACTGGTCGGCTAAAGTGCAGCTTGACTATCGTCCCAACGAAGACTGGTTGTGGTACGTCGGTGTAAATCGAGGTATTAAATCCGGAGGATTTAATATGCCTCTCGGCCCACCGGCCGATTTCACTACTTTCCCCTACGAGGGTGAGGTGCTTTATTCCTACGAAGGCGGCTTCAAAAGCACACTGGGTGATACAACACGGTTGAACGCTTCCATTTTTTACTACGATTATGAGGACTACCAGGCATACACTTTTGACGGTTTTGTACCGTTGCTTTTTAACGCCAATGCAGAAAATTACGGCGTAGAAATCGAGCTGATTACCAATCCTATCGATGGACTAGAAATCATGCTGGGTGCTGGTTGGGCTGACACCGAAGTACAGGATGTTCCTCTATCCATTTCAGCAAGCGGGAAGGAAGATGGCGTTCTCGCACCGGAGCTATCCTTGAGTGGTCTTGTGCGCTACTCCTGGGATGCTTTGGGAGGCACGATTGCTATTCAAAGCGATTACAGTTGGAAGGATGACCACAAATTCAATTTGGCTGTAACGCCAGTCATTGAAGAGGACTCGTATGGCCTACTGAATGCGCTCGTTAGTTATACCAGTGGAAATGAGGCTTGGTATGTTTCCATTTTCGCGAAAAACCTTACCGACGAAGATTATCGATCGTACGCCTTTGACACGACAACCTTCTTTGGCGCTACCGAGGACGTACCTGGGCCGGAGCGATGGGTTGGTGCAAACTTGCGGTTCAGCTGGTAGAGGATGAACCCTATATCTCCCATGGTGAATCAGAGGATTATGAAATGCTAAGCGCACCAATTAGCACACCGTTACGACTCGATCATTTAGCAGTTTGGGTCTCGGATATGGAGGCCACAACAACGTTTCTAACGGATGTGGTCGGCTTGAAGCGCCATCCCATGGTGGTCGAAGTCAGCGATGACGATCCTACCTGTGGCGGTATGGAGGCAGTTTTTATCGACGGGAATGGTCTGTGGTTGGAGATGATATTGCCGACGACGCCTGGTCCGGGTATGGATATGTTGAACGAATTTGGCGACGGTGCAATCGTCGAGGTCAACTTTGAGGCAGTGGATAAAGACTACATTGATATCATTGATGATATGGCCGCAAAAGGCATCCAAATGCTCAGTATGGATGGTTCACCGTTGGTGGATGGAGGTAGGATCGATGAGGGGGTTCGTGGGAATTCTGAGTCGGTTGAAACCGGACAGCGAATCGCATACTGGCCAACGGATATCAGTGGCGGTACTACTATAGAGATTTACGAAAAGTTTAGCGCCGACGAGACCAATCTTCTCAATTTGCGTGAAGCTCAGTGGGCAGATGAGCAAAAAGATTCCACAGCGCCAAGAATAGATCGAGTGGGTATTCTGGTCGAAGATCTCGAGAAAGTTGCCTCATTTTATACGCAAACAATGGGGCTTACTCGCCATCCTGAAGTATTTGTACTTGAGGCGAATGCAAACAATGTTGGTGGTATGAAGATCTGCTTCATCAAGGCGAGTCACACTGAAAACGTTTGGGTTCAGTTAATTCAGCCCACCTCTCCTGGTTATGCGATGGATCTGCTTGAAGAGAAGGGCAGTGGCTACCCAATGGAAGTTAGTGTTGAAGTCGACGACCTCGATGCGTTTTGTGGCCAGATGCAGGCAAAGGGGGTCACCATGGTTAAGCTTGATGGTAGCGCCCTTGATTCAGGATCGAAGTGGGACACGGTAGAGCCTTATGGTGACCGCTTCTGCTATTTCCCATTGAGCGTGAGCCGGGGATTTCGCATGATGATGTATCAGCGCGGCCCACGCGACACCAGTATGTTACATCGCCGTGATGACACGTTCGTAGGCTAGTTTTTTATCAGCTCAAGAAGGGCAAACCACATGACACTATTGAGGCTCCTCCGGGATGCCTGGCCGGACAAGCAATCGCTTACCGGCCTTTTTTTTGTGTCATGAGGCGCTAAATGCTTGTCGCTTCAAGTTAAGCAATCCCATACAAGCTTTTCTACACTGCTACAACGATAATCATTGCGAAGTTGAGACAATATGTCTGCACGTCAGGCCGGAACGAATGGAAGCCACGCGTACGAGGTTCTCTATGAGAGGATCCTCGGAGATTATCGGCAGAGAACGCCTCGTTCCCGTGAACTGTATAAGCGGGCCAGATCGTCACTCGCAGGTGGTGTGTCCGGTAACCTCAGGTACTTCTCGCCGTATCCGCTCTATATGAGCGCTGCTAGTGGTAGCCGAACAACCGACGTAGACGGGAATGAATACATTGATTGTTTTGGTGCCAATGGCCCAATGTTACTGGGCCACAATCACCCTTTGTTGGTCGGGGCGATACACAATGTTAAAGAGCTGGGCGCCTTACCTCTAAACCCGGAAGTCATGGTGGAGTGTGCGGAACTGGTTCAGAATGTCGTTCCCTGCGCTGAATTAGTCAGGTTTCTAAACACCGGCACCGAGGCGGTAATGACCGCCGTACGTATTGCACGCGCGTTTACAGGGAAGTCCAAGCTGGTTAAGTTTCACGGTCATTATCATGGTCAAGACGATCAGTTTCTTGTTGGAATTGATGCATCTGATGCGCTGTTTTCTGATGGCGTTGCACCCTCGGCGACTGCGGGTGTTCATCTTTGTTCTTATCTTGATCTGGCTCATCTCGAAACCTTGTTTGCGCAAGACGCTGATATAGCAGCGGTGATTCTAGATCCCGCCATGCACGCGGGTGGGCTTTGGGGGAGTGACAAAGAGAAACTGTTTGCGCTTAGGGAGCTGACTGAGCGATACGGTGTTGTACTGATATTTGATGAGGTGATTTCAGGTTGTCGACTGGCTCCAGGAGGGGCACAGCAATACTTTGGTGTTACCGCTGACTTGGTAACGATGGCAAAAGCTCTTGCCGCAGGCGAAAAGCTTGCCCTGGTCGCCGGGAAGCGTCAGATCATGAGTGTAGTAGACCCAAGGGCAGATGAAGGCACCCCACGTGTATTTCAATCAGGAACCGTCAATGATGGTCCTGCGGCGTTGGCAAGTTCTTGTGCCGCGTTGCGGCAGTACCAATGTCTTTACGAGAAGGGAGAGTATGAACGGCTTGCGAGGAGTACAGAGTCGATCAGGAAAGAGCTGATGGAGGGATTTAGTGAAGCGGGCATTCCCTGCCAGGTGAACCACCTGGCTTCCATGTTGCAAATTCACCTAGGTGCCGATGAAGTCAACTTCGAGACGGCACAAGGACAATATGCTCAAGTTTTGGAATTGTTTTACCTTGCTTTAATTAACCATGGCGTCATGTTATCGCTGCCAACGTCTAACCACATCTATTTCTCGTTTGCCCATTCGGACAAGGACTTTCAATTTATTCGAAACAAAATCAGTTACGTTTTTGAATTTTATGGCTTTAGTTCACTCTCGGCGACTTGATAGTGAAGTGCGGCCACCCCATGAGGATATAAACATGCAAGAAACAACAACAGAAGTTCTAGATGAGCTGTTTTCGAAACAAAAAGCAGCTTTTAAAGCAAACAATAATCCGAGCTACGATCAGCGGATGCTGTGGCTGCAAGCTTTAGAAAGAATGATGGTGGAATTGCGCGTTGATATTCAGAAGGCCATTTCAGAGGATTTTTCAGTTCACAGTCCGGCAATTACGGATATCTTCGAAACTGGCGGTGTCCTGGGGCGTAACCGCTATATTCAGGCGTTTCTCCAAGAATGGATGTTGCCAAGTGAGCGGCCATTGCCGGCTGAGGTACATGGGTCATCGTCCTGCGAGGTCATCCTGCAACCACAGGGTGTTATGGGTAACATCTCGCCATGGAATTTTCCGATCGAGTGCTCCCTGGTGATGGTTAACGACATGCTTGCGGCAGGAAACAGAGCAATCGTGAAGGTCTCCGAGCTAGCGCCCGCGACAGCCAAGCTTTTACAGGAGCGGGTAGGTGACTACTTTGAGGATGACGTGTTGGCGATTGTTGTTGGTGGCATTGAGTTTTCACAGTATTTTTCTTCCCTTCCTTGGGACCACCTTACTTATACGGGTAACACAGAAGTCGGTAGGCTTGTTATGCAGGCTGCAGCCAAGAATCTAACGCCGGTTACTCTGGAACTTGGCGGCAAGAACCCGACGATTTTTCTTGATGACGGAGTAGATGAACAACACATTCTAGAATACCTCAGCTCTAAGTTCTGTAAGAGCGGGCAGATTTGTACCTCCCCGGACTATGCTTTGATTCCCGAGGGGCGCTTAGATGATTGGATCAGTATTGCAAAATCGGTTTGGCAAAAAGCCTATCCTGAATATATAGGGCATCCGGACGTGACCGGGATCATCAATGATCGGCACTTTAACCGCTTGATCAATGTGCTCGATGAAGCCAGGGCGAGTGGTGCGGAAGTTATTGCTCTACACGATGAAGAGCCGAATCCGGAAACACGGCAAATGCCAATGTATCTGGTAGTGAATCCCGATGAGGAGCTGGTTGTGATGCGAGACGAAGTATTTGGTCCGATTACCCCGCTTAAAACTTACAGCTCGATCGAAGATGCTTATGAGTATATAGCGGGTCGCGATCGACCTTTGGCATCTTATCTGGTCACTGCCGCCAGGAACGAAGAGGATGTTGCATCATTCAAACGCTCAGTTATCTCCGGCGGCGCCGGAATCAATGTCTTTGGTTTTCAGGCGGCATGGCCTGGTGCACCCTTTGGTGGCACAGGCGCCAGCGGCATTGGTTGTCATGCGGGCAAAGAGGGATTTTTGAATTACTGTCACGTTAAGACGGTGTTCAACTGCGCTCAGGATAATCCCGTTAAGGTGTCAATCGGAGCGCCCTACGGTGACATCACCAAAACAGTGGCCAATGCCTCTTTTCCCGAAGCTGGGTGAACTTGCCACCTGGCAGATTGGAAAAGCGTGTGTGGTTAGCGGGTCAGGCTCACTCGATTAATGGCCGCTGATGATTCGGGTTTGTTAATGGATCCGATAGCGATATACTGTTTTTTCGTAACAGGAAGTAGCTATTGTTGACTCAGAATATGTCTACTAGTGAGGCTAAGAGCTTTGGCCCCAGTTTCAACGCTGAAGGCTTATACATACGCTTCGGTGATGTTTTGGGGCCGCTTGTCGAAGAAGTTGGTATCAGCCTGGAAGTGCTGACTGATCCCAGCGTTCTAGTCCCGCTCGACAAACACTGCAAACTACTGGAGCTTGCAGCCCGAAAACAAAAAGATGAATTTGTTGGCCTTAAGATTGGTAATCAAGTCCACCCCAGAGATCTCGGTCCGCTGGGCTACACCATTCTCAATTCACCCAACGTACTCGCTGCCTTGCAGAGTTTTGTAAGATACTTACGCGTATATGCTCGTGGGTGTGAGTTCGATCTTCAAGTTGAAGGAAAGTCTGCTCACTTTAAGTACAGCTATACCTTTACGGAACCCTGTGCAGTAGACCGGCGTCAAGAGGCCGAGTGCACTTTGGCAATGGTAAAACAGGTGGTGGAGGTCATCACCTCAAAGAAGCTGGCGCTCGAGGCGGTCAGTTTTGAGCACCCAAAGCCCGACGATACCTCTAAACATAAACAGGTATTTGACGCGCCACTTTATTTTTCTCAACAGGTGAACTGCTTAAAATTCGATGCAAAACTTCTGGCGTGCGAAGCGGCCCATGCCGAACATAGGCTGTTCGAAGTACTTGAGAAACACCTCGCTGAGGTAATTAATACGCAGGTGGATGAAGATGACCTGGTTGCCAAGGTCGGTAACGCCATCGCGCAGTCTCTCAGTGGCGGAGTGCCCAGCATTGACGAAGTTGCAGCTACATTATTTATGACCAAACGAACGCTCCAGCGTCGTCTTGCGTCAGAGGGTGTACTTTACAACGAGTTTGCCGACGAAATTCGCCGCAAGTTGGCTATACAATACGTGAAGAGCACCAAGATGCCGCTCACCGAAGTTGCTTTTCTCCTGGGTTATTCGCACATAAGCGCTTTTTCCAGGGCTTTTCGTCGTTGGATGGGTCAAAGTCCAATCGACTTCCGCAGTAGCGATAGCAGTACCAATTAGGCTAACTCCTTTCACCTCAACTAACCAAGTAAATGCGCTTAATTTAGGAATCTTTATCCCAGCCAACCGACCAATTATTGAGGGTCATAAGTTGTTCGCCCAACTCCTTCCCCCAGGTTGTGTAACCAAAGCCTTCCTCGTCGTGATCAATTAGGTTGAGTTCGCGTAACTCTTTGAGTCGCTGATTCAGGCTTGTGGGCGACATGTCGTCGCACTGCGTTCTTAGTTCACGGAACGTTAATCTTTCAGCGCGCAGCTCCCACAATATTCTTAGGGACCATCGTCGCCCGAGAATATCCAGCAGGCGCATGATCGGGCGACCTGTTTTAGATCCTCGAACTTTTTTATTCATCACATTACCCTCTTGACGCTACATTATATGTAGCGCTATTCTGTTGCTACAATTATTGTAGCATGGAAGTATGTATGAAGCATGTCTTAAGACCTATTAGTGAGCCTTATGCCTCCGAGATCGCCGAGATCTTTTCACGATATCCACAAGATAAAGACGGATACATTTTGAAGTTATTTCGTGTTTTCGCGAACAGTAAGCGTTTCTTGGCGAGTAAAGGTGTCATCAACCTTTTGGACAGCAGTAGCCCTCTACCCATTCGGGAACGCGAAATCGTCATCCTTCGAGTCACCTCGAATAGCAACTGCGAGTATGAGTGGGGAGTACATGTGACGAGCTTCAGTCGCGCCGCTCAACTAACTAGCGAACAGGTACGCGCGACTAGGTTGTCGGTGGATGAGGTTGATTGCTGGACGAAAGACGAACAACTATTGATCCGTTGCGTGGATCAGTTGTGCAGCGTCGCGAAGATTGAAGATGATACTTATGATAGGTTTCAAGAACGGTGGAACCTAGAACAGCAGCTAGAGATTTTCGCCCTTTGCGGAAACTATCATCTGGTCAGCTGCATCGCGAATTGTGCCAGGCTCGAGCCAGAACCGGGTGTAGCTAGATTTCCGGTATAAAAATTGCGGGGCCGACTATCCTATCGTCCCTGTAGGACAATCGGAGACAGACCACCGCCTACGGTCTCGGCACTATTTGGCCTGATCGCGCTGTTATAGTAGGGGCTCTAGCCCACTAGTTTGTCTTCTGTCCCCGGATTACTAGTTAGAATTAGACGAATTTCTAGAGAAAAATAGCGGAGGATGCATATCTCTACTATGCTGAAAAATGCTAACCCTATCGCTAAAGATACTTGTTTCTTAAACCGCGAAAGGCGAGAGCAACACATGTAACTTCGCGAGGAGAGACCACTGGCGATCAGTTCGAAGCTCCATTCGTGGAATCATCTCCCTTCATATCGTTTGCAAGGAGAGCGTGCAATGTACAGAAACTGGCGGTTAAGGCTGGCTCGATTGGCAATGGGTGCGATGTTATTCGCGATCTGCGTAGCATGTACGAACGTTGGATTAGGCTCCAAACAAGCTACAGAACGGCCGCTCGAAGCAGCTACGGTACTCGACCAATTCAGTCCCGATACACTTATCAGCGAAAGAAAATGTTTGGTAGATCTGACAGCAAAGGGAAAAAACCCACCTCTTAGAGCTGATGAAAGACTGCATCTCCAAAGCGCGAATAATCCGATCACTATTGAGGGCGCGCGGCCTGGATCTCACGTTGAAATCGTCCACGCTCTTGAATGTATTTCGGTTCGAAGTATTTCTGTAGATAGCGACCCGGTGGAATGGATCGGTATTAATGACCGTGGGGAACCGGTTCAGCCGGGCACCTATTTTGCAATTGAATTAAATGCAGATGGTGTTACAAGTCTACCATTGCAACTTGGGGTGATATCCCGTCCTGATCCATGCCACGGGAATGCGCCTAAGTTGTTGGGTGTCGAAATAGGGCCCAAGCATGATGGTAAAGTCATAGAACTTGAGCATGCCCAGGCGGTTGATCTTTGTGTCCAGGTCGAATCTCTCGATGGTCAGTTTAGTGCACCCGCTGTAGACTTTGGAGATACCCTTCTTGTAGATGGTCGTGAGCTGGATGTGCCTGACTATCGCGTTGGTGTAGAGAGTCACGGCGGGACCCAGCGGTTTCGTATACGCGGTATAACTGGCCAGGTTAAAGTCTCTATTTTCGGTACACCTGTGCCCAATCCTATTGCTCCTCCCGATTCGCGCTTTGAATGTCTTGGTCGATTGTACGGATTTAAACATCCGTTTCGCGCTGAGCCTGAACCGATTATACGTCGGTCAAATGTAGTGGTTCGATGTGATGCGGTTTACCAAATTTCTGAGTCTTATCCAGTTTATGATAATTTGGGCAAGCTAATTAATGTGAAGACCCAAACGGGTCATGCATTTGTTCCGGATTTCGCCAGCACCGATGGCGATGGACGCTTTGCTGTTTTCATTACAGACTCTTCGTTTGCCGCGACCAGACGGTTGCCCAACGACAGCCAATTTATAGGTCTTCAAGTCACGTGTGTTGATGTGCAACAGTGCGGCACTGAAAGTTATGGCAAGGCTGTTCAGCAGCCTGGGTCTCGTTGGAATTGGGGCTTATTCAACGTCCCCGATCTCGCTGCGGGAGGTTTGGTGGCTCGGCTAATTACTAATGGTGATCGTGGGAGCCAGGGTAGTATTCGTCTCCATCAGGCGGAAAGACTTTTGGACAATTCTGCTAGTGGTCCAGGTCGACAAAACGATTATCCCGTCGTAGTCCATGAATCTTTCGATCCTCTGCTGGAAGATGGTACCCAAGCGCTTGTGTGGTTGATGGCTGGCCAACCTACTGACCACGGAAAGATTAACGAGAATGGGTTGCGAATTCCCGGTTTAGCGACCAGCAGTTGCGAAGCGCCTATCGTTGGGCCTTGCATTCCCTTTTCCGATAGTTGTCGGGATTCTTTTGCGTGCGATCAAGCGAGATTCACGGGTAACAGTGAAGACCAAATACGCTGTCATGCGCCGAACCTTCTCCTCCGTCTGCTCGCATCGGAATATGATGTTTGGCTAGTCGATCATGTTGTCGAGAATGACTCAACCTATGACATTGCCTTTTCTTCGGTACTCCTATATCAAAAAATTCTCAACTTTCCTGAACCCGACGAAGATCGACAATTAGCTGTTACCGGTTTGAGTATTGGTGGGGTATCGACTCGTATTGCTCTGCGAGCTTGGGAGTTCCATGCAGCAACCGGCGGAGAGGTAGATTTACCTTCAGGGTCAAGAGTTAAACGTTGGGGTGACGAACTTTATACCGACCCGGATAGGGTCGCGCTGTTTCTTTCTTATGATGCACCGCATTTAGGCGCTCGGTTACCAAGAACTTTTCAAGCCTATTTAAAAGACGACGATCTGCCTGGGTTCTCACGTTTTCCAGCACTCGTGCGCAGTAAGCCTGCGGTTGAGCTTCTGCAGGAGTTTGTCTCCGAAGATGCGGATACTTCCTGCTTCGGTGGCCAAGCTGAGCTTTCGAGCTGTGATCTCAGTCCTAGCCAATTTGCAAATATCGTTAACGATGATGGTATTTCAGAAATGATCGAAGACTCAATGGACGTGCTTGGTGTTATGGCTCCAGGCCCGATTGATGGAGGCACTGATGGGCTGCCCATTCGAATTCCCTCTGTCGCAATCGCAAACGGCGGTTTAACCCGAAACCTGCCGAGTGGCCAGAGTGGTGAAAATAGGGCGCTCAAAATTGAGTTTGGCATAGCAGCCGGAAATCCTGTTCATACGCTTCGAGCGGAAACCAGATTGTTAGGCTCGGGCTTGAATACGTTTTGTGATGCAACAGCGCTTAGCGGCGACAGCGGTGAGTTTGTATGGCTTGCCGAAGCCCTTGCCAGAGATTGCTGGGAGCGTACCAGAGGGATTAAGTTCAAACCTCTAAGGGCCATTGCGCGGACCAGTTGCATAGCCGCACTTGTCGGTACCAGTGCCGCTGACGTTTTCATAGGCTCTCCGTCGAGTATCAAACTGGATATCTCCGTTCCAATGCGCCCCGAAAACGCGAGTCACTATCCAACCTTTGTACCCACAGACAGCGCGCTATTGAGCCGAAATGGAATTAGGCGGGGCGTAGACGCCAGATGGGCTGATTGGCTAGCGCCGGAAATTAGCAGGTCGCACTTCACCCTCGAAGACGATCAGTGTCAATTCATGATGTATCATCTCGATGGGCATATGAAGGGTGATAAAGATGGATTCCCTACCTGTGAGAATTCGTCTCGAAGCTGTTTGGCTGGTGGCCATCGGCCTGGTAACGCACTCGATCCCGGTCGCCGCTGGAATCGCAACCCCGATGGTTTTTGTGATCCCAACGACAGCGACGCGGGTGTTATCCCGCCTGAAGTCTTGCGAGCGAGATCGATGAAGCCCGTGACGATCGATCTGGATACTCTTGATGGGCAGTTTATTCAATAAAGAATATGAATACAGGACGCAAAAAGGTCAGGGGCAGACCGTTGTTTCCCTCGAATGTCTCATTTTTTGATGAACGGGAAGCACCCTTTTTTTTAAAAATATGGCCGTCTCGATGTATCAACGTAGTACAAAGGAACCACCCGACTGATAGCTGCTCGCTACGCTGGTAATCACTTGAATTTCTTTATCCGCTTGTTGGCATACTCTCGGAATCGAGTATTCACGTCACATTTCCATTTGAACCGAAATGAAAAACCTGCCGTATACATAGTATCAAAATTGTAAGCAACGGGGATTCTGGGATGGTCAACCAATACATTGCGCTACGGCATCTGGAGCCCACCTCTCACCAGTATTTTATCCAAGCACTGGGTTGGATGTGGAGCATTGCCTTGAGTCTTATGTTTCTATCTGTTTTCTACCTTGGGCTATCCTGGATGGCACCCCTGTTATTGATGGGCGTTATAGCGTTTACTGTGGCGATGTTCAGGGAAAGAAAGAAGCTGGAAATGCTCGAGGCAAGGGCGACCTCCGGCTTTAGTAGTTCGTCGCGCTGTGTTTGGAAGCTTGATTCCGAAGCCTGACTCTCCTCCCTATGCTTTAGATACAGTGCGCTCAATAGTGCGCTTAAGACTGTCAGAAACCATCGCCCCTTCTCATACGTATTTTTCTTGCGCTTAGTCTCTACATCAGACTTGAAAGCATTGTGAATACGGGATGAAGAGGTGAACGTTAGCACGACATTTTTTTTCAACGGCCAGGTGCAACAGCTATCACAATGACGAGCTAACTTGGTGAGCATCACGGGATGGAGGTTAGTCTTTCTGGCAGCGTGTATTGGACAAGTAAACAGTTGCGACAGCTCTAGCAGGACTGGTAGTTACGACTCTTAGAAATGAGGCACCCGGTACACGAAACCGTAGTTTACAAAAAGACTTAAGCACTATCAGCACTTTTACTTTCGTAAATTTGCATGTGCCTGTCATTCAATAATTGAATACTAAGAGGTGTTGTATAAATGAGGACGGAAAACGTGACGATTGTGCTGTTTGCAGTGTTCGCCCTGGGTTTGCCACTTTGGGGAATGAGTCAAAATGAACCTGCGCCAAACAACCATGCTTGTTATGGCAGTTGCTATCAGGAATGGAAAGCCGTCACCGGGGGGATAGTAGCAATTGAACAAGCAGCCATTAAGGTTAAACGGGAAGCATCTCCACAGCAGCTCGGAGAGGCGGCTTACACCGGATGCATTGCCTGCCACGGAGCACAGGGTGAGGGCGGTATAGGTCCTATGCTTGCGGGACAATCTACTGAGGAAATTATCGCCAAGCTAAATCAGTATAAGAAGGGCGAAACTAGAGGAAACCAGAGTGCGATGATGTGGAGTCAAGCTGGTCTACTTGAGAGCTCTGATATAGAGAATATCGCTGCTTATATACAGGCTATGTGAAGTTCGTTTTAGCGAGATGACACAAGGTAACTGCCTGGCAATAAATCGTCTTAATGTCGTCATTGTAGGGAATGGTGCTATCGGCTCAGCTTTGCTGGAAAAGTTGTTACAGCGCGAGGAGCTGCAGCATGTAGTTGTTCTCGGGCGCAGTGCTCATACTGCCCCAGAGGACGAGCGTGTTACGCACCTGACCTTCGATGCCGAGGATCCTCAGTCCGTGATGTTCGCTGCAGGCCAGGCGCAACAGTTGCTGGAGCGCGTTCACCTGCTAATCAATACAGTGGGGTTGCTACACAATCAGCATCAAGTTCCCGAGAAACGGCTCAAGGCAGTCGATCCGGGAAATTTACAGAAGTCCTTTCAGGTAAATGCTGTCTTGCTACTTTTACTGTCTCAGGCATTTAGCAAATTACTGCGTCACGATGAACCAGCGGTTCTTGCCTCCCTTTCGGCGCGGGTAGGAAGTATTGAGGATAACCAACTTGGGGGCTGGTACAGTTATCGCGCCTCCAAGGCTGCGCATAATATGTTACTGAAAACGATTGCGAGGGAATGGCGTATTAGTCATCGCAACGTTACCGCAGTTGCCTTACATCCAGGAACCGTTCATTCGCGGCTCTCGGAACCGTACGTATCCGAACATTACAGAAAACGGGTGCTGACACCTACGGAGTGTGCCTGTGCGCTGCTGGATGTCATTGGCGAATTGCGGCTTGAAGATTCCGGTAATTTCTATGATTGGCAGGGTAAATCTATCCCCTGGTAGGTAAAGAGGATTCATACGATGGCAGTGGACCACGAAGCTATTCGAAAAATTCTCGGAGAGCAGGATGAAAACGCCGATAACAGTCTGCGCGCCAAGTCATTGCAACGAGCGATGAGTCAGCAGGTACCCAAGACATTAACACCCCATGAATGGGAGCAGTGGTACGCTGAGCATGGTGTTCCTGAAAGCCACAGAGCGAAGGGCACAAAAGTAAAAAAGGCCTGGTGGCGTTTCTGGGTTAGTTAGGTGGCACGAAGGCGCCACCAAATGATAAAAAGCGCGTTGGAACGATGTGCACCCTTGCATTTATCTCGCGTTAGTTGCTAGAGGGTGGCTCTGAGGTATAGGGCAAAATAAGAGCATTTGCTGGTACTCCCGAGGGCAGGAGTTCCCCCGGTTTGGCAATGGCCTAATGCTATTCTTGTTCTCCGCGTAGTCGAAGTAACCATGAGCTTTGATTTTTTTCAGCATCATGGAATACAGCCACTGTGAAGAAGAACATCAAAAGCAACACGATATGAGCGGCAATACTAATTCCGAAGTAAATGATGCTTCCCAGATAAATAGCAAACACACCACTCCACATAAAACCTAGAATTATCATGATAAACATCCTACTAGTTGGGTCAGGTATGTGCCTTAGTGGGTTCTTACTTGAGTCAAAAATGTATTGGTAGAAATTATAGATCTGGAGTCCAAAATTTTTCATTCTAAATCCTTAAATTGAATAACATCTGCTCTTAATCTTACGGACGTTCATCGCAGTTGGATTGGTGCAGAAATACTACTTTGCGATTTCACCCCCGATATGTTGCAGGACATCCGCATGTGATCTGTACATAGTTAAAGTCTATTTGTGTTGTCTATGCGCATATCCATCGAGTCAACAAGAAAATAACGATGCTTTTTGTTCGCTCGGTTTGATCGGGATTAACATCCCGCTCTCGCGCGACTGCCGAGTCTTTTGTTCATACAGCAGCGCCGATCGTGGCCGCGTAACAGGTCTGGGATTGTTGCTGGAGGCCCTTGGACACGAGATCTTCCTTGATCATAAAACGATAAAACCGGGTAGCCGCTGGCAAACCAGCTTGCAGACGGGATTGGATCAAGCGGATGTATTGCTCGCCTACTGGACCAGAAGCGCTTCATTGTCTGAATGGGTTCGCAAGGAAATCGAGTATTTTCACGTGCACTATCCGCATCGCCTCATCGTTCCGGTACTGGGCGATGAAACTCCTCTGTCGGAGTTGCTGGACGGTTATCAACATAGCGATTTCTGCCCCTTGATCAACGAGCTGCTCTTACTGAAAAGAACAATGGCGAGCCAGGGTGCGAAGCCTGCTCAAATTCAAGTTGCTATCTCGAAGAGGCTTGGAGAGGCCGGAATTGAACTGGAGGGAAAAGATCTGGAAAAACTGTTCAAGCTGTTCGCCACCGCTGGTTTTCTTGGCCTGATTAGCGCCCCCGTCTTGAACTTCCAGGCAGCGGGTAACCGTATCATTGAACTACTCGCACAACTCAGTCGCTACGAGTGGATGTCGTTCGGGACGGTCGCCCTGTTGGGAGCTATTTTCTGCAATATCGCCGGCCACACTCAGGATACTGCCAGTGGATTCTCCGACAGTGGAAGCGAGGAATACCCATCGGCAAAAGTACTGCCCACGGATGTCTGGCTGGGGATGTGGACATTGACCGATAGCACTAGCAATAACAGTGGTAAAAGCGATACTTTTCGCATCATAAGGACATGCAACGAGTATGCGCTGAGCAGGGAAAAGGGCGCCATCATTCTTCAGATAATCCCGGAGCATCTTCGCTTTACCGAAGGGCTGAATGAGTACGTTGCGACGATGCAACCAGGTGGTGTAGCCGAAGTTATCGTCACGTCCACAGCCACTGCGCAGCCGCACACTGGCAGAGAGTTGTAGTTAATAAAAGTGCCCGGCTATAGCCCCAGAATTCAACCGTGCATTCGAGCGCAAGCGTCTTGATCCAAGACCGATGCGCCCATGGCCATTTTTGCATGGCCTTTGGCCTGTTCGGCTCTCGCTGGCTTCAGCGCAATCAGGCAATATTTCTTACATTATCGATTCACCCAATTGAAACCCAGGGAGTAAACCCATGACTGAAGTTATAGACACCTACTGGTCCTTTCGCAGTCCTTATTCTTATCTTGCGATACCGGACCTGTTGCGCCTGCGCGACGACTACGGTGTAGATATCGCGCTGCGTGTGGTTCTCCCCATCGCCGTCCGCGACCCGGAAAAAGTATTTGATCCGAATAACCTCAAGCCCATGAAGTACATCGTGATGGATGCAAAGCGCCGCGCCGAGTACCTGGGATTACCCTACAGATTCCCTGCCAAACCGGACCCGGTGGTTCAGGACCTGCAAACCCTCACCGTGCCGGAAGAACAACCCTATATCTATCGTCTCTGCAAAATGGGCGTGGAGGCGCAACGCCGTGGCAGGGGCCTTGAGCTGGCAGCGGGGGTATCACGCCTGATCATGGGCGGTACCGAAAACTGGGACCAGGGCGACCACCTGGCGAACGCCGTGGCCTCCGCTGGCCTGGACCTGGCTGAACTGGACGCTGCTATCGCCGATGGGGACCACATGGCTGAAATCGAACAGAACCAGCAGAAACTGGATTCAGCCGGTCACTGGGGTGTGCCTACCATGGTCCTGCGTGATGAGCCTTTTTTCGGCCAGGACCGCATCGATACCCTTAGATGGCGTCTGGACCAGTATGGACTGATGAAGTAGTAGTTTTGAACGAGAGAGGGGAAATCAAACGGGCGTGCAAATCAAAGGTGTGAGAATTGGGAACGCCACTCTGATTCCTTAAGTTTCGTTACTCAAAATGGACTGCTGCTACCTCAAAAGATGGGCGGAGGTGACAAAAACGTCATTTGGTTGTGGAAACGATTACTCAGAATGCTCACTCCTTGCTTCAATTGCGGCCTTTTTTTCCAACTGGAAGGTAAACTTGTTCTTTACACCGTGCCTCTCTACCGGCTCCCCATCGACCAGCGTTAGCTCATAGCGGAAACGCTTCGCAGCTGCAATCGAGACTTCATCGAATATTCGCTCTGGCGAAGAGTCCACCACACGAATATTGGTAGTACGACCAACTCGATCAACACAGTATTCCACTATTACATAACCCTCTACTCCCGCGTACTGAGCTCGACGTGGATATCTTGGTGCAAACTTCGCAACCCCATGTTCTTTCTTAAGAGACTCCACCTCTGCTTCTGAGTGGGGTGCCACCATAATGTCACCCTCTGGTATTTCAAAGAACTTTTCAGCGGCTTCGTACCCTAAGTCGGCTGACCTATTTAGATACATGAATGCTGTATCCTGATCTTTGTCAGTTCCCAGTCCAAGTAGGTACATCCAGAATAACGAGTATGCAGCGTGCGGCATTTTGCGATTGGCGGCGAGCGTGAACCAGTAAAGGGAGTCTCTATAGCTTTGCTTCACGCTATTTCCTTTGGCATAGAGCGCTCCAAGTATTGACTGTCCCACGGGATGTCCTTGCTCGGCTGCTTTTGTGCACCACACGAAAGCTTGGTCATAGTTTTCAGGATAACCCTTGTTCCCATATGTGTAACCTTGGCAGCGTTCTAGCATTTCAGCAACGTCCTTCAACCCACCGCGCAGGACGTCCGCTTCGTCGGAGATAATCTCTTCAAATTCGTCAAACAACTCCGTTCGTGCGACGCTTTTTGTCGATACTGATTCCACACTTGCTGAGCTGGACGATATGGGCTCCGGCTTTTCAGCAGCATTGGCGGCACAGCCAATAAGTGTTGCGAAAACTATGAAAATGCTGGGCAATCGAAAATCTTTCATCGAGGGTTGACCTTTCCTTGAGGTGTGACGAGTATCTTTGGCTCTTTCTCTGGAAGCTGTTCAGGAAGCACTATTTTTACGCGCGGAGTCAGCGATGCCAGAGGCTATCGTACTATAGCAAAAAGATAATCGGGGACAGACCACCATTAGCGAAGGATTTTGGTCGTCCAGTTAGACTGGGATAAATCTTCCGCTCTAGAGCAACTGCCGATTAACACATCAGAGGTGATGTAACCTGTGGTCTGCCCCCGTTTTTCCTACTGAAGTAGTAAGGGCTTTAACCCGCTAAAGCTCTTTGATCTTTCCTATTGTTTTATTGGAATAAAGTTGTTTGCTAGGTGACTTGATAACTCACAGTTGTTGCTAATAATCACCACGTGATACTCGCCTACAAGCACGGTGTCATAACAGGTATTAAGTAGCGCTTCGAGGCCCGCGGTGCGCGACTCTTTCAACTTGTATCGCCAAATTGTAAGGTTGTTGATAACAGCTTTTTCCACTGTTTGGAGAAGTTCTGACGTTGGCTCAGAAAATTCCCTTGTATCGGAATTTAATCTAACGTGTATTCTGTCGGTATCGAAATGACTAGGGTGTGGGGCTATCCGTTCATATCGATCCACTGGTATCGAAAACCGAAGCTCTGTAACTTCTCGATCTCCCAGACTGGATGCCCTACCCACAAAAGATTTTGGTATTGGAAAAAATCCAACTCCAACATCGATGTAGGTATAGTTCCCGCTGATCATCGCTTCGGAGTGAACTTTTGGGTTCGAAGCGGTGCCGCAAGAAGAAGCCAAAAATATAAAGCCAAAAAAAATAATAGAAAATGCTCTTTGATACATACATTTCATTATGAGTTCCTGGTATTTAGCGGCATCTGGCCAAGAGTCTGTTATCTTCGAAAAGTTGTTGAAGGACCCGTCCAGTATAATACGTGCGCGGATCAGCCTGAGCTACTTCAGGAAGGGATAATCGGGGACAGACCACCATTAGCGAAGGTTTTTGGCCGTCCAGTTACACTGGGCTGGTTCAGTCTGTCCCCGTTTTTCGTTTTTTATGGCGGAGCCAGACTCTAACTAATCCCGCGCGAGTAACTTGTTAAATTCTGTTGCATAACCTTGAAATATATAAATTGCATGAGTACTCCAAATAGCTGGCCAGTGAGCAGCCAAGTATAACTTGGTGCGTTACTTGCCCCCCCGGATATTGCGAAACCGATAAACCCTCCATAGAAAGCACCAAGCGCTAAACCAACACCCCAAACCTGAATACCAACTGGTAGAGACAAAGCTGCTAATCGGAGAAAGAAAGCCTTTCCATCACCGGATTTATTCGTTTCATAAAGTAGATGCATACCCCAATATTGAATGGACGCGAAGACGATAAGATTCAATACTTGATACCACCACGAGAAATTCTCCCCGGCTGAACAAGTAACTACAACAGGGATAGCGATATAGCTCGCAAATATCATGCTGTAGACCAGCAGTTGACTAAAAGCCAAATCTTCCGACACATCGTCGTGATGCAATCTTTTCGATAATTCTCGTGAATTGAGAAAATACAGTTCTTTGATCATAACTTCCCTTTATGTTTACCGCCTAGTTATCCGGCAGGCGCTAGATACTAGCGATCCGCGATATTTAACCTCGACGTAAATTGACTTCTGAGGCAAACCAGCCTTTTGTTGATTTTGCTAGGGCAATAAGCATGTGAAGAATTTTGAAACCCCAAATAGAACATCTCTAGAAGCGATTAGGATAGCAGAATCGATAGTAGTGACTCAGACAATTCTGATCTACGGTCCGGGGTATCTCTGTATAAGCAGAAGGCTACGACCCTTGAGGGAAAACAGTTTCCCTCGATACTTGATACAAGCAAATGCGTATGCCCGTTTCCGCAAAGGCATGCGATATTGTTGAGATACGAACTAGAGCGCTATACGAAGCAGAAAACGTAAATGATTTGCCACTAGACGCTCTCATATAGCGGCAGGCAGCTATGTGCAAACCTATTGCTCGGATCGGAGTCGGCGCCATCCAGACTGGGAAACCTACGGCATTCCAATCCTGTGGACGGATGGCGGCCGGGTCAACGTGAGATGCATAGGGCATAACCTAAAAGAACTGTCACCTATGTGATCGGAAAGCACCCCTAGCAAAATGGCCCGCCCTTCAGGATTCGAACCTGAGACCTTCCCCTTAGGAGGGGGACGCTCTATCCAGCTGAGCTAAGGGCGGAGAATGAACGCTGCGGATTATCCTGAACGCAGCAGGCTAAGGCAAGAACTCAAACCGCTTTAGCTCACTAACATCGCTCGAATAACCCGATGCAGTAGCGTCTTCTGCCGGGCAATATTTTCCGGAGAAGTCAGTTCACCGCTCGCCATTGTCTCGTAGGCTCTTTGCGCCAAAAAGTATCCGGTGGTGATGTTGAACAGGGCAATCACATTGATAGCCAGGGCCTCACGGCTCAGGTCATCCGATGAATTCAAGTCTGCCATGCTCTGAATACCCTGGCTGAAGAGTTTCTCCAACCAGCCGTGTATCAATTGATTCCCTATCGATTCTTTATCCCCCTGCATCGCCTGTTGGAAGAGGGCGGCTATCTGTGGGTGGTCCAGCAGCAGGTCTGTCATCACTGAGGGCAGGTCGGTGTAGTCCCTAAGGTCCGACGCCTGCTCCAGGTGCCAGGTCATCGCCTCAGCCATGGGGTTTAGCGCCCTGTGCAACACCGCTTCGTAAAGCGCCTGTTTTCCCGCAAAGTAATTGTAGAGACCGGGTTCCTTGATACCTGTTTGCTCTGCAATCTGCCGCAAACTGGTGCCGTCATAGCCGTGAGTCGCAAACAGGTCCTCTGCCGCATCCAGTATTCGGATGGAGGTGAGTTCGCCTTTGGTCTTCTTTGTCGCTTCCATGGGCTTCCCGGGTATAAATTAATGAATGATTGTTAAAAATTGATCAAAAAATAGCAAGTACACCTCGATTTGGCCCTTTGAGAGCGCTTATACTAGTAAAAATTAATGACTGATAATTTAATGGTGTCTCCATGAAGTATCCCGTCAGTGAATTGGTCAATAACGATGCCTCGTTAATCAGCCGTCGTTGCTGGTCTGATCCGGAGGTTTACGCACTGGAAAAGCAGGCCATATTCGGTAAAGCGTGGTTGTTTTTAGGGCATGAATCTCAAATTAAGAACCCCGGAGATTTTGTTCAGGCTTTCATGTGTGAAACACCGATTATTCTCTCCAGAGGCGAAGATCTGAAGATTCACGCCAACATCAATAGCTGCAGTCATCGAGGTTTACCCGTTTGTCGCGCCGACCACGGCAACACAAAGCGCTTTATCTGCCCGTATCACAGCTGGTCTTACAGCGTCGAGGGAAACCTGGTCACCATTCCCCAGGACAGCGAAGTTCAGACCAAGCCCGACAAAAGTCAGTTGGGCCTGAAGAAGGTTCCCCGCGTTGAGTCTTGGCGGGGTATGGTTTTCGGCAGTTTCGATGAAAATATTATTCCCCTGGATGATTATCTGGGCGATATGCGTTTTTACCTGGACGCGTTTTTTGATCGCTTTCCTCAGGGCATCGAATTTATGGGGGCGCCGCATCGTTGGGTTATGAACGCGAACTGGAAGCTGCCGGTCGAAAATCAATTGGGGGATGTGAATCACGGGGCGTTCTTGCACAGCTCCATTATTCCCCGCGAAGCGCAAGACACGATTGAAAAGCTGGGTTACTCGGTGGTGCCAAAACCTGGTCACGGTGCAACCTTTAGAATCATGCCGGAAGATTCTCCCATCGAGGAAATAGCCTGGGGAATGGAAGGCATGGGAGGAATGTTTGGCGGCGAAGAAGTGCAGGACTATTTGCGCGAAGTGCAGCGACAAGCCACCGAGCGGGTAGGGGATATTCGCGCCAGAATGAAAGGGCTTACCTATGGCGTTTATCCCAACCTTTCTTTTTTGTGGTCTAACACTTCCTTCAAAGTGTCTCACCCTCGCGGGCCTGGCAAGGTGGAGTACTGGTCTTGGGCTGCGGTGCCTGCCGATGCGCCCGACGCTGTTAAGAAAGTGTTGCGCACAAACTACAGTTCCTTTTTTGGTCCGGGCGGTATTCTCGAGCAGGAAGATTCCGAAGTTTGGGTGCAACAATTTCAAGGCAGCAAAATCGACTACGCCGATGACAAACCGTATTTTTACGGTCTTGGTTTGAACGAAGAAAAACCTCACCCGGAGTTACCCGGTTTGGTAAGCGTCACAGCGAATGAATTTTACGCGCGACATTTTTTTGCGAGATGGCGCGACGAGCTGCAAGCTGGGGAGGCGCTACTATGAGCAACATCGCATTTGAAACCAGTCCGGAACAACAACGATCCCTCGAGCGTTTTTATCATTATGAAGCTCGTCTGTTAGACAATCGCCAATACCAACAGTGGCTGACGTTGATCTCAGAAGACATCGCCTATGTCATGCCATCGCGAGTGAATGTCCAGGTTAACAATCGTGATCGAGGCGAGGAGGGTATGATTTCCATCGAGCGGGAATTGGAAGGTGTCGATTCCATGGGCTGTCCCATTCGCGAAGAAAACTATATTCATCTTATGGTGCGCGTAGAGCGGGCTTACAAAGTGAATTCCTGGTCGGAGAATCCGCCGGCGCGAACGCGCAGAATCATTGGCAATGTTGAATTGATGTCTGTGCAGGGCGAAGAGTATCAGGTGATCAATAATTTTCATTTGTACTACGCCAGACCCGGCAGTGAGAATTTTATCTACAGTGGTCAGCGCCGCGATCAACTCCTGGTCGACGATAACAGCTACAAATTGAAACACCGGAAAATCATCATGGATTACGCCAGTATTGATGTGCCTACACTCGGCCTGCTCTTCTAACCCATTCTGGTGAGAAGCAGCACGCATTATATAGACTATTTTCCAATGCGCACTTGCAATCAACCGTCGTGCATATCAATCTATACACTATTGGAATCGCTGTTGTAATCGCAGCGTGAATAATACAAAACGTGTTTTTAGAGGTGTGTCCAGTGCGGGTCCGTGGTAGTTCGATATTGTTCGTAGCGTGCTTATTTTTGTTCACTGGTAACGCGCTGGCCTCGGCAATCGTTCCCTGGGAAAGTGATCGCGACCAATACCGGGAAGACTATCAGGATGCTCTCTCTGCTTTGGAACGGGGAGAGACCAAACAGTTCGACAGAATTCGCTCGCGGTTACACGCCTACCCACTCGCTATTTACCTCGACTTCTATCGGCTCAGCAAAAATGTTCGCAAGGTCCAACCGGATGAAGTGAATCGGTTTTTGATCGCCAGCGAAGGTTCACCGCTTCCCAACAGACTGCTCGCGGTTTATTTAAAACAGGCCGGTAGAGATCGGCGGTGGAAAGATTTTCTCGCGGTCATGCCTGAAGCACCCAATGCCATAGAACTGCAGTGCTACTTTTATCGCGCAAAACTGGGTACGGGTGAAGCAGCTGTCGCGTGGCAGGGCGCAGAACAACTTTGGGTTTACGGTAAATCTCGGCCCAAAGAATGCGATCCCTTGTTCAATACATGGCTCAAAGCGGGTCAGCTAACCGATGATGTAGTGTGGGCGCGAATGCTCAAGGCCTTCGATACCCGCCAGCGTTCGCTGCTCAAATACGTCGCGCGTCTGGGTAGTGATGAACTGAAACCCTGGTCAGATATTTTGCTCGACGTTTACAACAAGCCGGATCGTTTGCGCTCTCAGAAGTTTCCGTCCTCGGAAAAATACGCCAGCGATATTGCTACCCATGGACTTGCCTACTTATCCCGATATAGTCCCGAGCAATCTCTGGAAGTGTGGCAGCGTCTCAGTAAAAAACTCCATTTCGAACTGGATCAAGTTCAAAAGATAGAAGAGGCGATTGCGCTGCGCAGTTTGTTTGCCAAAACAGAGGCGAACATACCCTGGTTACAACGTTCACTGGCGACGCTTGGGCAAGACAAATTAGTAGAGCTAAGGTTGCGTTGGGCATTGGGAGAGGAAGATTGGAGGGCAGTAGAAGAGACTTTGCCGCTGTTGTCTGACGCAAAAAATCAAGCTTCTGTGTGGCGGTATTGGCGAGCGGTGATTGATGAGAAAAAGGGCGATGCTTATTCCTACCTGACCGCGATGGAAATTCTTGCGCAGGAGCGCGGGTACTATAGTTTTCTAGCGGCTGAACGTCTTGGACGAGACTATGCCTTCAACAACAAACCACTTCAGCTGGCACCCGAAGACCTGGCTCCGCTTCAAAGTCTTCCCGCCGTCGAACGAGTACGAGAATTGGTTTTCCATCAAGAAGACCGTCTGGCACATGCCGAGTGGTTCAAGATTGTGGAAACCAGCGATGCAATGCAGCGGGAACGATTGGGCTCGGTAGCCTCACATGAAGGCTGGCACCGCATGGCGATAGATGCCGCCAACAAAGCCAAGGCCTGGGACAGATTGGATCTGCGTTTTCCCACACCCTGGGCAGACACCTTTGAGCACTACGCCACCATAGCAAACGTGCCCAGCACCGAGCTTATGGCGATCGCGCGCAGAGAAAGCGCATTTTTTCCTCAAGCAAGTTCTCCTGTGGGCGCCCGAGGATTGATGCAGCTTATGCCCGCAACGGGTCGGGAAGTGGCTTCATCGATTGGCAAACGGCACAGTAACTCGGCGCTGTTTGAAGTGGACCACAACGTGCTACTTGGCAGTTCTTACTACAAGCAATTGTTGGATCGCTACCAGGGCAATCGCGTGTTCGCGCTCACCGCTTACAATGCTGGCCCCCACCGTGTGGATCGCTGGCGCAATAAAAACGGCGACAGTGTTCCGGTTGAAGTCTGGATAGAAACCATTCCCTACAAGGAAACACGCAACTATGTGCAAGCTGTGTTGTCCTACAATGTAGTATTCCAGCACCTAATGGGGGATGATCAGCGCTTGCTGTCTAAACCCGAAGTGCAGGCCTTGTATTAGGTCCACTGATTTCGTTTAAGTCCAACTAACCTTGGGCGCATTTCCAAGGAGTTCTTCCGTTTCATGCAAGATACTCGGCCCCTGCTGCTCGCAACCGACTTTCCTCCTATTGTTCGCGGCCAGCTCGACACACTGCAGCTCAATTTGGGCTATTTATGCAACATGACTTGCGTTCACTGTCATGTCAATGCGGGTCCCACTCGAACCGAACTGATGACCCAAGAGACGATGGATCATGTCTTCGCTCTGGTGGAAAGAGCGGGGGTTACCACGCTTGATCTCACCGGCGGTGCACCCGAATTGAATCCACTGTTTCGCGAATTTGTGTCAAAGGCGCGTTCCCTGGATTTGAAAGTCATCGACCGATGTAATCTCACCGTTTTGTTTGAGCCGGGGCAGGAAGGCCTGGCAGAATTTTTGGCATCTGAGCAAGTTGAGATAACGGCGTCTTTGCCGTGTTATCAAGAAAGTAATGTTGAGGAGCAGCGCGGAAAAGGCGTTTATGAACCCAGCATCGAGGCCATAAAACTGCTGAACAGCTTGGGCTACGGCAGCGATTCCAAGCTGAAATTGAATCTGGTGTACAACCCGGTGGGCGCGGTTCTTCCCCCGGCCCAGGGCGTGCTCGAGTTGGATTACAAACGGGAATTGGGCGATCGGTTCGGCATTGTATTTAATCAGCTATATGCGATTACCAATATGCCTATCAGTCGATTCGGGGCTGTTTTGCTGGCACACGATGGCTACTACGACTATATGGATTTGCTGAGGAATAACTTCAGTGAAGCCAATTTAGAAACCGTAATGTGCAAGAGTTTGTTAAGTATCGACTGGCAAGGCTTCGTCTACGATTGTGATTTTAACCAGATGCTGGAACTTCCCCTGGCCGCAACCGGTAAGCCCAGAACCCACATAGCCGATATAGTCGACACGCTCGCGCTTCCCGGATCGCCTATTACAATCGGCGAACACTGCTACGGTTGCACGGCTGGGCAGGGCAGTAGTTGCGGCGGCGCTTTGTAGGCTTGTCCGAGATGTCCTACAGCTTCGTTATTCCGGTACTGAACGAGCAGGACAACATTGCTGAACTGCTTTCGGCCATCGAAGAAAAATTCCCCGACGCCCAAACCATTGTAGTGGACGGTGGTAGCTCCGATGATACCGTCCCTATCGCCCTGCCTGTGGCGCATCTGTTGTTGACCGGCGCTCCTGGCAGAGCCCAGCAAATGAATCTGGGTGCTGATTCGAGCAGCAAAGACTATCTGATTTTCCTGCATGCAGATTCCTTTCCCAGCTTTGGCCAGGCGTTCCTGTTGGAAGTGCTATCCCAAGAGCCGGCCTGGGGGTTTTGTCGAGTGCAACTATCCGGCACATCTTTGGCCTTCCGCATTATCGAATGGGCGATGAACACACGCTCGCGATTGACCCGTATCGCGACGGGAGATCAGATGTTGTTTGTGCGGCGCGATCTTTTTCTGGAGCTCGGCGGCTACGCTGACATTCCATTAATGGAAGACGTTGAACTGTGTAAACGTCTTCGCGCCAGCGCCAAACCCCAGCAAATTCAGCAAACCGTGAAAACATCCAGTCGGCGTTGGGAGGCCAATGGCGTGATCGGCACCATGGTACAAATGTGGTGGCTGCGTCTGGCATATTTTTTCGGCGTCTCTCCTCAGCGTTTGTGGCGGACCTACTACGGTGGCTAGCGCTTCCAGTCCGACTAAAAAAGGCGTGCTGCTGATTCAGTTCGCCAAGGCTCCCGTGGCTGGTCGGGTGAAAACCCGCATGATTCCTCATTTAACTGCTGAGCAGGCGAGCGAGCTCCACAGTGAGTTATTCAACTGGACTGCGCGAGTGTTGTGTACCGACAAGCTTGGCTCGGTGGAACTGTGGTTGGCCGGTGATGTTGATCGAGAGTTTATGGCGTTCACCGACACACTGGGCTTTGACGCGCATAAAACGCAATGGGGAAGAGATTTGGGCGAGCGAATGGCCAATGCCATTGCCGATGGTCTGGAGCGTTTTGAGAAAGTGATTCTGGTGGGCAGTGATTGTCCGGCGATCGATCGAAACTACCTGCGCGAAGCGGTTCTTGCCCTGGATGATAGTGATGTCGTGCTGGGCCCGGCCCAGGATGGCGGCTACGTGCTGGTTGCTGCGCGTGTCTTGTGCCGGGAAATGTTTATGGGAATCGAATGGGGGAGCAGTTCAGTGTTCGATGATACGCTCGAGATTCTTTCAAAGGGAGCGATATCCTGGCAATCACTGGCCGTGTTGCCTGATATTGACCGCCCCGAAGATCTGCCTCTGTGGTTTCAACTGAGAGACGATCAGCCCTAACTGGTGGAGCGGGGCAGCGGGGGTTTAACCCCAGGGATTTATCCGGTGATTTGCGCCTGCGCTGGGCTTGAAGCCTCCTCTTCCAACACCATTCCTGAGCGCTGTAGCAACAGCAAAGCGATGGCGGTGCTGTATCCCAGGTTGGTCTGCAGCTCCTTGTCGGGCTCGGTCAGAAATACTCTCTGGCTGGCCAAACCTCTGACACGACTCGCCATATCCGGGTTGAACGCCAGATAGCGATCCCAGATATCACGGTGTTGTGCTGAGGTAATGTGAAACATTCCAAGTCCGTCGTTGCGGGAGGAAAACAGGCCGAGTTCCGGCGCATCGACAGCGGTATTGAGCAAAAAGGATTCGACTTCGGGGGTCCAGGCCCCCAGATACTTAAGGGTTGGCCCGATGACCTGATCTCTCAGGTGTTCTGAGGTCACATACATTTCCTACCACCTCGCAGGGGATGTTTAATCCGTCAGATACTGCATTTCACTATTATGTTTTTGTGTGGCCCGGTTATCGTTACTCGAGTTCGGGAGATCCCGTCCGTTTCTCGGCTTTTCCGTGCTCACAAGTAACTTTTTAACACAATAAAAAAATAAATCCAATAAAAATAACGGTTTGGGAGGTTTTATTAACAAATATTCGGGGTATGTGCCCTAACTTAGAAAAATGAGGTGTTTTTGGGAGGGCAAACGGTGATGGCGTCTGACAAAAATGGGGCGAAGTTTGGGTGTAAAACCCGGATAGTCGGCTAAAATCTCGAAAATCTCTTAGCCGCCCGAAAATTTCACCTGATATCCACGCTTTTCCAATTCTGTTTTTAAGACGTCTCGCTGGTCACCCTGAATTTCGATGTCGTCGCCTTTAATCGACCCCCCAACACCGCAACGCTGTTTCAGAACTTTGGCCAATGCCTTCAGCTCAGCGCCCGACAGGGGTAACCCGGTGACAATACTGACTGCCTTACCTCCACGGCCCTTGGTCTCTTTGCGAATACGGACGATGCCGTCACCGACTTGGGCGGGCCGGTCCTTTCCGCAGACGCACTCGGCCACCGGGCGGTGGCACTGAGGGCAAAGCCTGCCCGATTCTGTGGAGTACACCAAGGTGGATTGGGTTCGTTTGTTTTTGCTCATTGCGGTCGTCTAAGTTGTACACAAGCCATCAGTATATTAGCCTGCGTGCCTCACGGAAATGGCAGTCTTGATGAATGGGGTAGGGAAGGTGGCTGATATCGACACGCTCGCAAAAGACATGGTGGAACTGCAAAATCAGATGGCCTTTCAGGAGGACACGGTGGAAGCCCTGAATGAGGCCATCGCCGCTCAGCAAGTTGAGATCAGTCTATTGAAGCGTCAACTCGAATTGCTCAAGCAGCGCCAGGACGAGCAGGGGACTGCCAGTGATCAGCCCGGCGAGGTTCCCGCTGATGAGCGGCCTCCCCATTACTAGTATTTGCCGCTGTTCTTAAGGTTCTTTGCGCGAGATCAGGAAAGTTATCAGAGATTACTTTCTTGTCGTCCTCGGCCTCGGTAGAATCCTGAGAGCTTTTTACCAGCGTTTAAAACGAACACAACACTATCCGGAACCATTACCGGAGATTACAGGAGCGGTTAATGTCAGAAAGTGCGAGTAAAGATACCCAGGAACAGGCGGAATTCCGCGACTACTGCAAGACCTGGCTCAAAGACAACACACCCGGCGATCCCCCCGTTCGCTTACCATTATCGCCCCTGGAAATCATGACCCCGGAGCAAATGGGCTATCTGCAGCCCTGGCAAAAGGCAGCCTATGATGCGGGCTTGGTCGGTTGCGATTATCCTGTTGAAGTTGGCGGCGGTGGCCGCAAGGATTGTCAGCGAGTTGCCAACGAAGAAATGATCGCCGCGCGAACTCCGTTTATGCCCAATGTTATCGGCTTGGGCATGGCGGCCCCCACGGTTTTTTACCACGGCCAGGAAGAGGTCAAGAACCGATTGCTGCCGAAACTGTTTTCCGGCGAAGATATCTGGTGTCAGGGGTTTAGTGAGCCCGGTGCCGGCTCCGATCTCGCAAGCGTTCAAACCTTTGCCGAACGCAAGGGCGACAAGTGGGTGATCAATGGCCACAAGGTTTGGACTTCCCTGGCCCATTTCGCAGAGTGGATGATTCTCTTGTTGCGCACAGACCGCTCTCACAAATACGACGGTCTTTCTTACTTCGTCGTACCCATTCGAGCGGCGCTGGGCAATGGTGTCACCGTGCGCCCCTTAATTAAAATTACCGGTGAGACCGGTTTTAACGAAGTAATCTTCGACAACCTGGAAGTGGACGATGGCTATCGCTTGGATGAACTGGGCAAGGGTTGGCAAGTTGCCATGACCACCTTGCTCCACGAACGTGGTGCTGGCGAATTGCAAACACCTCGTTCAGGTGGTTTGAAGAGCAAATCAACACATGCGACTAACACCTCAAACCTTATAGGACTGGCGAAAGAGACGCATCGTGGTAGCGCCACTGCAGCGGATGATCCGCTGCTTCGCGATCGCATCATGCGCCAAGTTATTCGCGAGGAAGGTTTAAAAGAAAACCAGCGTCGCTCTCGCGTTCCACAGCTATTGGATCATCCCATGCGCGTGCAACTGCAGAACAAACTCCTGGCGAGCGAGATAGGGCAAGATACCGCGGCGTTGGCCCTGGAAATCGAAGGTGCAGCGGCGTCTTTGTATTTGGGCGATGCCAACGCACCCGCAGGGGGACAATGGCCCATGGCGTATATGAACTCCTACGGCATGACTATCGCAGCGGGCACCAGCGAAGTGCAGCGCAACATTCTCGGTGAACGCGTACTCGGCATGCCGAAGTCCAAATAAGAATAAGGAGTAGAGCGATATGAAACAGCCCAATAATTATGGTTTTAACGAGGAAGCGGCGCTTCTAAAAGAGTCCGCCAAAAAATTCTTCAGCGAAAATTTCCCCACTGACAAATTGCACGCCATGGTTGCGGCAGACCCCAACCCGGAGCGCGCGCCGGATTGTCTTTGGGATAAGGATTTGTGGCAGCAGATGGTCGATCTTGGCTGGACAATGTTGGCCGTACCCGAAGCCAGTGGCGGAGTGGGAATGCCCGCAGTGGCCGTGGCTGGTTTGGCCGAAGAACTGGGACGTGCTGCGTTTCCATGTCCCTTGTTGGCTACTATTAACGCCACCTATGTCCTCGCAGCTTGCGGCGACAGCGGTGAAGCGGCGCTTGGCCAGATTGCGGAAGGGCAATCGGCCACTCTTGCTATCACGAACAAACACGGCAGTTGGGACGCCGGTGATACCGATGTTGAATCTGCCGGTGGCAAACTCAACGGCACCGCCTGGTATGTTCAGGACGCGGGGAAAGTAGACCATTTGTTGGTCAGTGCCAAAAACGCAGGGGGTATTTCCCTTTACTGGGTGGCAGCTGACGCTCCCGGTGTACAAGTGAATCCCGATGCGATTGTAGATTTGAGCCGCGATCAAGCGCACATCAGTTTTGAAAATGTTGAGGCCGTAGAAGTGGCGACAAACGGCCTGGCTGTTTTAAACGAAGCCTTTCCCGCCATATGGACCATACTCGCCGCCGACATCGTCGGCGCAGCGGAATGGCAGCTGCAAACCACGGTCGAGTATGTGACCGTGCGCAAGCAGTTCGACCATCCGCTCGGATTTTTTCAGGCCGTTAAGCACCCGTTGGTTGACGTGATGATACAGATCGACCAAGCGAAGTCCTTGGTCTATGCGGCGGCCTGCGCAATTGATACAGAACCGCAAAAGGCGCAGCAGAGTGCCCATATGGCCTTGGCGTCGGCCAGTGATACAGCCGCGTTTGCCTCGGGGCGGTCGGTGCAATGCCACGGTGGTATTGGCTTTACCTGGGAGTGTTTTTTACATCTGTATTTCAAGCGGCAAAAGCACAGTCAGATGTTGTGGGGAGATGCCGCCTGGCATCGGGCGAGACTGGCGGATATTTTAATCGGCCCGGCTGCAGCCTGATCGCTGATTGCGAAGGCGGCGTAGCCTCAATTGAATAGCGGGGAGGTCAGTCCGTGAACTGGAAACTGGTGTTGGCGATACTGGCAACTCTTTCGGTAGGGTTCCTGTTGTTGTTCAAAATGGCTACGAGGCTTCCTCCGGTGCCTGCACATCAGGTGTTTTTTAATGGTGAGGTGATCACCATGGACAGCGCCAATCGTATTGTTGAAGCCATTGCCGTTCGCGACGATCGCATAGAAGCTCTGGGCACCAGCGAGGAGATGTTGGCGCTGGTGGGTGACCGCACGACGGTCATCGATCTACGCGGTCGCACTCTGATGCCGGGTTTCATCGATGCTCACGGGCACTTTCCTGGGTCGGCTCTCACCGAGGTTGCAGCAGATTTGAGCAGCCCGCCCGTGGGCAACAAGCTCACGGTTGCCGATGTGCTAGAGGCACTTCGAGAGCAGGCCGAGCAAAAGGCGCCCGGTGAGTGGGTGCAGGGTTTTGGTTACGACGACACTCTGTTAAAGGAAATGCGACACCTGACTCGCGCAGAGCTCGACGGTGTTTCCACCGATCACCCTATCGCCGCCATGCACGTCTCCGGCCATATGTTGGTGGCCAATTCTCTCGCTTTGGAGAGGGCAGGCATCGACGCTTCCACACCGAATCCCGTGGGCGGGGTGATTGGTCGTCGTTCGGGATCGCAAGAGCCGAATGGCCTGCTTGAGGAAACGGCTAGAATTCCCATCATGAATATGATCCAGGATGTGGGACTATTGGATAGCTACGCGCTGATGAAGACAGCTGTCAGACAGTACGCTGAAGTCGGTGTCACCACGGCGCAATCCGGTGGTACTAGTGTGCCGCTGGCGCAGGGATTGGCTCTGTTCAGTTCACTGGGAGTGATTCCCCAGCGGCTGGTTATTTTCCCCTTTGAAGATCAGTTCGGCGATATGTTGTTAAATGGCGACTACGACCCGGACAATTACACGCGCGACAGGGTTGCGATGGGTCCGGTCAAAATCGTCGCCGACGGCAGTATTCAAGGATACACGGGGTATCTGAGCAAACCCTACCATGTGCCTTATAAAGGAGATGCCGATTATCGGGGCTATCCGGCAGTACCTCGTCAGGACTTGTTTGATAAAGTTCTGGCCTTGCACACAGCGGGCTATCAACTTGCCATCCACACCAACGGTGATCAATCGGTGGAGGATGCACTGGACGCTTTCGAAGCTGCCCAATCAGCCAATCCGGTGGCCGACCCAAGGTTGATATTGATTCACGCCCAGATGGCACGAGAAGATCAAATAGCTCGAATGAAAAGTTTGGGCGTAACGCCTAGCTTTTTCTCGGCGCATACCTATTATTGGGGAGACCGGCACCGCGATATTTTTATGGGGCCGGAACGCGCTGCAGTTATGAGTCCTGCCAAGTGGGCGCAGGAGTATGGCGTACGTTTTACTTCACATCTCGATACTCCGGTAACCCCTATGTTGCCACTACAGGCCGTTTGGAGCATGGTACATCGGCAGACCCATGCGGGTGATGTGCTCGGGCCTGAGCAAAGAATCCCTGTTATGGATGCGCTGCGAGCGGTCACCATCGACGCCGCCTGGCAAGTGTTCCAGGAGGGCAACCGAGGCTCCCTGGAGCCAGGGAAATTTGCAGACCTGATTATTCTTTCGGCGAGTCCACTTGAAAATCCAATGGGCATCCGAGAATTGAAAGTAGAGCAGACTTTGATAGGCGGCGCGACCCTCTATCGAAAACAATAACATTTAAAGAGGTTCCACTTATGAAGCGTATTTTCCTCCTCATGCTTTGCACCACAATACTGTGGGCCTGCGCTCACAAAGAGCAGACATCCCCGAGCCCATCGGCTGCGACAACTGATAAGTCAGATGTGGATTGGCTTAAACACGGGCTGACCGATGCCGAAGGTCGGTTTAGCGAATTGGCGGATATCAATACTGTAAACATTGGGGAATTGGGTCTCGCCTGGTCTTTTGATTTTCCCACTAACCGGGGTATGGAGTCTTCGCCTCTGGTTAGCGACGGGGTTATTTACAGCACCAGTTCGTGGTCCATGGTTTTCGCACACGATGCGATCAGCGGTGAGTTGCTGTGGTTTTACGATCCGGAAGTACCCCGTGAGTGGGCGGTGCATACCTGTTGCGATGTTGTGAATCGAGGCGTCGCCCTGGATGAGGGGCGTCTGGTTTTCGGCACCCTGGACGGGCGGCTGGTGTCACTCGATGCCGCAACCGGGAAATTGCGCTGGGAAGTTCAGACCACCGATAAAACCCTGCCTTATTCGATCACCGGTGCACCCAGAATCGTTAAGGGGATGGCCATCATTGGTAACGGCGGCGGCGAGTTCGGTGTTCGAGGGTATATAACTGCTTACGATGTCGACTCCGGTGATCAGCTCTGGCGCTTTTATACTGTCCCCGGGAATCCTGATGAGCCCGTCGAATCTCCAGCCATGGCCGAGGCAATGAAAACCTGGGGCGGTGGACCCTGGTGGGAAATCGGCGGCGGGGGTACTGTTTGGGACTCCATGGCATTCGATGCCGAATTGAATTTGTTGTATATCGGTGTCGGTAATGGCTCTCCCTGGAACCGGGAAATTCGCAGCCCCGACGGCGGCGATAATTTGTACCTTTCTAGCATCGTCGCGCTCAATCCCGACGATGGCAGTTATGTGTGGCACTACCAAACCACACCGGGAGACAGCTGGGATTATACCGCCACCCAACACATGATTCTGGCTGAGCTGGAGATATCAGGTGCCACTCGCAAAGTGATTATGCAGGCGCCAAAAAATGGTTTCTTCTACGTCATCGATAGGGAAACTGGCGAGTTCATCTCTGCTCAAGCCTACGCGAATGTCACCTGGGCCAGCCATGTTGACCCTGAAACCGGGCGGCCAGTCGAGACAGAGGGTGCGCGCTATGAAAATGAACCTGCGCCTACTTTCCCATCTCCCTATGGCGCACATAATTGGCACCCCATGAGTTACAACCCCAATGCCGGATTGGTGTATATCCCAGTGCAGGAGGTCCCCCACGTTTATGCCCAGGATGAGGATTTCAAGCATCGTCCCGGCTACTGGAATACCGGGACCAATCCGCTTCCTGCACTACTTCCCGATGAGCCCGTTGCTCGCCAGCAAGTAATCGATTCTGTCGAAGGATTTATCTCGGCCTGGGATCCGGTGAGTCAGAAAGAACGGTGGCGGTTTAATCACGAAGACCCCTGGAATGGTGGCATGCTTTCCACAGCGGGTAATCTGTTGTTTCAGGGTAACGCCGAAGGACAACTGGTTGCCTATACCGCGGATAAGGGTGAACCGCTGTGGCACTTTGATGCCCAGACAGGCATCGTCGCTCCACCGGTTACGTTTCGCAAAAACGGGGAGCAGTACATTGCCGTTGTCGCCGGCTGGGGCGGAACTTTTGCCCTGACTTCCGGTGATGATGACAACAGTGGTCCCAGACCCAATCACAGCCGTTTGTTAGTGTTCAAATTGGGCGCTGATGGCGAGTTGCCTGCCGCGCCACCGCAGAGAACTAGGTTGGCGTTCACGCCTCCTAAGGAAGCGGGTTCTGCGGCGCAAATTGAACAGGGTAACAAACTGTTTCACCAATATTGCTTTGCCTGTCATGGCGCCGGTGCCGTCGCCGGTGGAACTCCGCCGGACTTGCGAGCGATGAGCGATGAAACGCGAACCATGTGGGACGCCATTGTGCTCGGTGGAATGCACTGGCAAAACGGCATGGTGGGTTTCGGGGGTGAGTTGAGCAAAACCGATTCCGAAAATATTCTTCTCTTTGTGAATGAGCGTGCACGCTTCGCCATGAGCCGTGCTCAGAGTGCTAATCAATAAATCGAGCAATAATTAACCACAAGGTTCAAGTTGCTGAAATGGGTGAAGTTTTATCGCCCATTTCGGCTGCTATTTGCTCCCTCGCATAGACACTAGCCGTACATTCGGATATAAATAGACAAACGGCCAACAGGGAAGTTATGGCTTGACTGACAACCGCTCGAACAGGAATTAAGCAGCAGTTTATGTATCGCTATAGTGCCGACAACGCCATAACGTACACATCTGAAGATTTCGTACTCTTCAAAGAATCTCCCTTCGCTAGCTGGATGGAACGACTGTCCCTCGAAAACCCCGACCACGGAATTTTACCCCAAGCGGGAAGTGAAGCCCCCACTGATACCATAGAGTCCCAGGATGACCTGGCTGATACCTTGCGCGCCGAAGGCAAAGATGTCGTGCTCGTCAGCTGGGAGCGAGACGAGGCCGCTCGCAGAACTGCCACCCTCGACGCCATGCGCATTGGTGCCGACTTTATTGTTAACGCGCAGTTGGCGGTTGGACCCTTGTCGGGCGCCGCCAATTTGTTGATGCGCACCAGTGGTTATTCGCAATTTGGAAATTACCTGTATGTGCCCTGCAACACTCAGCGCCATGCCAATTCTCACGCGGCACTGCGGTTGTGTTTTTTGGCAGATTTGCTGCACAGCATACAGGGTCAATTATCTCCGCAGATGCTAATTATCCGCGGCGGTTCCGATTTGGTGACGCTGGAAACGGAAGATCATATCTACCATTACCGCGCCGTTAAGCATCGCTTCATGACGGCCCAGCAGTCTTTTCGCAAGCACAAAATGCCAGATCCAGCGGAGTCCGCACATTTCGGACGCTGGGCCGAGTGTGCCAATGAAGTACTCAAGCAAAGAGCATTGCGAGGGGAGGACTTTGGGGCTCAGACGAATCACGAGAATCCGTCGAATCACGAGCACCAGGAAACTCACACGCAATCGTTTCAGACTCTGGAACTGGAACCCATGGAAGTGAACGAACCCCCGGTTCACCAGCAGCGCGAATCCGCAGCGTTATCTTCGTCTGCTGAGACTGCTGCCGAGGAACAGGAGGCGGTTCAGCATATTGAGCTGGATGTTGAATATGAACCTCAGAGGGTCGCAGCCAGCGCAGGTTCCTACGAGGCCGAGACAGTTAACCCCTATTCGCACACGATTGCTGTCGCCGCGCCAATCAATACCGGAACCCTCGCCGAACAAGCGCGTATGCTGAGCACCAACGGCCAGGTTCTTTCGGCGAGCGGCACGGATAACGATACGCTGGAAAATCTTTCTTTCATCGGCAGTAGCTCGCTGGTTCCGACCATAGGTCAAAAGAGTCAGCGATCATCCAGATCTACCTCTGCGTCCACACCGAAAACAAGCCGGGCAAAGAGAGAAAACTCCGCAGCATCGGTCGAGAAAGAATTCAAGTCATCACCCAAAATCGCGGCGTCAGAGCGCGAGCCAAGATCTTTGGATCCCACCAGAGCAGCGCCCCCTCCGAGTCTCAGAAACCCGGAAGATGTGGCCCGAACCGTCGTAGCGACCCCGATCCCCCCGACGGTTGATTTCGAGAAGTTGGTTTATGAAAAAGCCGAGCCGTTGCTGGAGAATCGCCCGGTGATGGAGAAAACGCATCCACTGGACAGCGCTGGATTTCAGAGCGCGAAGAAGTCTTTGGTTGATCTGGACGCTGCGGCCGAATCGGTGTCCAGCGAAGACGCACCGCTGCCTGGTCTAGCGGGTTTTGCACCGTTGTCGGATTCACTGGATTTGCCTGACGCACCCGATTTGCCCATTTCACTTGATGCCGTCGAACCATCATCTGCTGTTGAGATACCTGCTCCTGAGGTTCTCATTACCGAAGCGACAATTCCCGAGGTAGTGGCTCCTGAAGCGGCGGCTCCCGAAGCGGCTGCTCCCGAAGCGGCGGCTCCCGAAGCGGCGGCTCCCGAAGCTAATTACGATACCATCGAGCGCTCAATGCTGGATGATAGAGCTCAGTACAGTGAAATTTTCGCCGATAGCGATGACTTTTTGGGGCGGCCGAAAACGAACAAATTCACCAGCAGTCTTAACACCTCAGATGACTCCCTGTTGGGTAACCCTGAGACTGAACGCTAGCCGTCGTCCTTAGCTTTTTCTCGATACAAGGCAAAGTTTGGTCTTATAAACAGCCCCTCGCACGTTGCAGTCGTCACCCCGTTATTCATGATCTTTCCTATAACACGGGTTTTTCTGTTGCCCAAAACTTCCACGTCCGCCTCCAGGTCCAGGTCGGTATTTAAAGGCGTTGGCCGCAGGTAGCGCATGGTCAGGGTACCGGTCATTCCAGGATTTTTTCCCACCAGCTGCGCCATCCCCAGAAACTGATCAAATATCGCCGCGACGTGACCACCGTGAATGTGCCCGGGTGGACCCTCATAAGCGTAGCCGCAGTTAACAGTGCCGTAGGCTTTATCACCCTCTAGCCACATATTCAGGCCGGGAGACAACGGGTTGCTCCAGCCTCCAACACCATTCAGCTCGTGGTTAATCTCTCCGTGATCACCGTGATTGCCATCTTTAAGAAATGCCATCAAACCGTAGAGTCGCTGCGACTTGGCAAATTCTTCTGCCTGATCTTCCAGCTTTTGTGCAATGTCATGTAACTCGCTGGTAGGAGGGGTGCTTGTGATCAGCACATCGGTCAATTGCCGAATGGCTTGAGCCACTCTGCGCTTCGCCTCCCAGTGATCTGAAAAGGGAGGTGATATTTCTTTACTCGCAAAGGGATTGGTCACCGATCCCGAGTCAGTAGGCCCTTGTTGCATCTCGCTTCCTTTGGGTGGTTAAACCGATGTTTAGAATCGACGGTTACACTTGATGACTAAGCTCGCAGAGATTTAAACGCTGTGCGCAATTCCTGGATGAAGACATCCGGCTGCTCAAAAGCGGCAAAATGCCCGCCGCTGTGCATATCGTTCCAGTGAATTATGTTGCTGAACCGTTTTTCTGCCCACCGGCGGCTGCAGCGAAAAATTTCTTTCGGGAAGATGGAGCAGGCGACCGGCATATCGATGGGGTCTAAATTCATTTGGGCGAAGCTCTCCCAGTAAAGCCTCGCTGAACTTGCCGAGGTATTGTTTAACCAATACATCATGACGTTGTCTAATAGCTCATCTTTGGACAGTACGTTTTCCGGGTGTTTACCACTGTCGTTTTCGCAGTCAGTCCAGGCGTAAAACTTCTCGACTATCCAGGCCATTTGTCCAACGGGAGAATCGGCCAAACCGTATCCGAGGGTTTGGGGGCGGGTGGACTGCTGCTTTGAATATCCCGAGTCCCAGTCTGAGTAATAGCTAACCGCCTCCAGCGCAGATTGTTCGAGCTCAGTGAGGTCGTCCATGGTTTCCGGATCTGGAGCGACAATGGGCATATTAATATGAATGCCAGCGCAGTGCTCAGTTTGAGTTTGGCCCATGCTCTGGGTGATCATACTGCCCCAATCGCCTCCTTGAGCTACGTAGCGGTCATATCCCAGGCTGGCCATTAATTGCCCCCACATATGGCCAATCTTATCCACCGAAGTTCCTGGTTTGCTCGGCTTTCCTGAAAATCCATACCCTGGTAGCGAGGGTGCAACAATGTGAAAAGCATCCTCCGCTTTACCGCCGTATGCGGTGGGGTCCGCCAGTGCATCAATCACTTTGTGAAATTCCGCGACGGATCCGGGCCATCCGTGGGAAATAATCATCGGCATCGCTTCGGCATGGGGGCTGCGGCGATGAATGAAATGAATATCGCATCCGTCGATTTCAGTTTTAAAGTTGGGCCAGCTATTCAGTTTTTCTTCGAACTTGCGCCAGTCGTAGTCGGATGCCCAGTAGCTCGCTAACTCCCTGGCATAGGCGAGGGGCACGCCCTGATTCCAATCGTCGACAGTTTCCGCTTCAGGCCAGCGGGTATTTGCCAGCCGTTGGCGTAAATCATCCAGCTGCTGTTGCGGTATTTCAATGTGAAAAGGGGAGGGTGTGGTACTCATTGCTTCGTCCTTTATTCATCAACCCAGACTGTGCGAAGTGGTTCGCCGAAGTCGTCGTATATGGTTTTGCGTTTGCGGGTATTTTGTTTGCGAGGTTTGTGCGTAGGTTTAGGTTTGATCTTTTCTTTACGGCGGGCTTCAATGGCGGCGATAACTTCAGGAACATGGGTTCGGGTAACCGTGGGCTCAAGAAACAATCTGCGTGCCGGTGGTGAGTTATCAAGCAAATCCCTTCCACTCAATCCCGTAGGGATTTCATTGACCCGGCCGCCTTTCTTTTCGAACTGGTTCATTTTGCGTTCGAGGTCGGCGCGGATGTCCGCTTTTGAGGGAAGTTTTTTCACAGTAGTTTAAAGGTCGATTAAAAAAGATTTCCTGTTGCCCAAACCCCACAGTATACCCCCACATGGATAGATTTACAGGGCGGACTTCCGATCGACGAATCCTGCCAGTTCTGCCATTTGAGTGAACAGTTCCATGATATCGGTTGCGGTATCACTGTGGCTGAATTCGCGGTAGAGACTGTCTACATTTACGGCGATACGCTCGGGGTCTGACCAGGAGGAATATTCGCGCAACTCGATGTCTTTTGCCGCTTCAAAGGCGCTCATGCCGGCGTCGTATCGTACTTTTGCCTGGTACTTTACGTACTCGAGATACTGACGAACTCTGGCGACGCCAGCCTTGTCGGTTACCGGTCCGTGACCGGGAACAATATGATCCAGGTCCAGCCCCTCAATCAGCTGGCAGGCTTTTATCCAGTTGCCAACCGGGCCCTGCCACATCACCGGTGTGCCCTCGATGAACAGGATATCGCCGGTAAAAATGGTTTTGTCTTTGGGCGAGTGGACTAAAACGTCTCCACGCGTGTGTGCGGGTCCTACTTCAATGAGGTGAAGTGGCTTTTCGCCTACTTTGAGATCAAGCTGGCCCTCAAAGGTGCGGGTAGGTGGTGTGTGTTTAATGCCTTGAAATTGAAACTGGCCGAAGCAGTGCAAGAAATATTGGCCCACAGAACCCATGTCCCCAGCCATTTCTACCAGAGCGGCCATAGCCTCTGGCGGTAGTTCGTCCATTTCCGCCGCTGAGGCGACCGAGGCGATAATCTCCGCGCCCTCTATGAGCTCATTGCCGTGGCAGTGGTCTCCGTTAGCGTGAGTGTTGACCAGGGTGCCAACATTGGCTGTGCACGGCGCAGCGCTGCGCATGGCCTTGAGCATCTCCCGTGTTAGATTCAGGTCATAGAGGGTGTCTACCAACAGGGATTCCTCGCCGTCGACGATTAAACCGGCGTTACTCCAGCCCCAGCTGCCATCGGGTGCAAGCCAGGCGTAGGTATCATTGGCTAATTCATGGAGGCCTTGTTGGCTTTTCCAGGACATATAGACCTCTTAAGGTGGATTCGACCTGAATCATAGTAAACCGGTTTGCCTGATAATTCGCCCCCGCGTGTTTTCTAAAGACCCCACATTCTGGTTTAATGCGCCCTTGATATTATAGGGAGCGGCACGATGGTTTTGTTTGTACTGATTGCTTTACTGCTATTGAGCTTCAGTTACCTGGGTTTGCGTGGTGAAGATCTGTCTTATCTGGACAGCAATGTCATACCCCGGCCGTCCGGGGACCCAAGCGATGCTCACCACGAGGTAGTGGAGTCGCTCAAAGGAATGACGGCTGCGGGTAAAAGTGCCAGCGGGAAAAAGCGAATCTCGGTGATTCGCGATTACATGGATTCCATGAGCGATGGGCGCGACCTCGACAGTGAATTTCGCCCCGTGAACCACAAGAACTTGCGCGGCGAGTGGGTGCTCGCGCCAGGTGTGAATCCGAAACGTCGGCTGCTGTATATCCACGGGGGTGCTTGGATGGCTGGAAGTCCGAAGAGCCATCGTTCCCTGACTAATCGTTTGTCCAAGGTCGCCAATGCCGCCGTGTTCTCCCTGGACTATCGATTACTCCCTGAACATAAACGTTCCGATGGCATTGCGGACTGTCAGCAGGCCTACCGTTGGATCCTTGGCAATGGGCCAGACGGACCTGAAGATTTGGAATTTCTGGCGGTGGCGGGAGACTCCGCCGGTGGCAATTTAACCTTGTCAGTGATTGCCTGGGCGAGAGATGAAGGTCTGCGTGCCGCAGATGCCGCCATCGCATTTTCGCCTGCGACGGATATGACTCTAACGTCCCCAAGCCTGAGCAGCAATATCGCCACGGACCCGATGATTGGCCCCGCTTTTGGTCAATTGATCAAGGTGCCCCTGCTTTTGCTCTGGTGGGTCAGTTGGTTTACCAACAGGATTAGACCGTCTGCAGCGGTGGTCTCTCCTTTGCGTGGAGATCTCTCAGGTTTGCCACCGGTATTGGTTCAAGTGTCCGAGGCAGAAATGTTATTTGACGATGCTCGCCGTTATGTTGCCAAGGCGCAGGCGGCTGGTTCGCCGGTAGTGCTGCAGAGTTGGCCGCATATGGTCCACGTGTGGCAGATTTTCAACCCGGAGTTGCCAGAGGCGAATGACGCCTATGATAATATCGCCGAATTTCTCGAAAGCGTCGATGGCAAGACTTTGGAGCAAGTGCAAGCCGCATGAATCTGATTCGCTCAATTTTGGTTTATTGCTGGTTAATCGTCTCCATTGTTCCCTTTGGTTTTTGCTTAATATTGGGCTCCCTTTTTCTCAGCAGCACCACCTTGTGGTGGTGGTTTGCCGCTCCGTTTCTCAGGGGAGTTATCGGTGCAGCGAGAATCGTGGGTGGCGTTGAATATCGTGTGCACGGCGAGGACCGTCTGCCTTCGGCTGATGATATGCGCAGAGTGGTGTTGTGTCCCAAACACCAATCCACCTGGGAGACCTTTTATTTTGCCAGCATGACTCCCCATCCTCTGGCCTATGTGTTTAAGAAAGAACTGTTGCGGATTCCTGTGTTTGGATGGTGTATCGGTATTCTGGACATGATTCATATTGATCGCAGCAAGCGCTCGGAGGCTTGGAAGAAGGTAGCTGAGCAGGGCAGGCGCATTATGGATGATGGCAAGTGGGTCATCATGTTTCCCGAGGGAACGCGCATTGGTCGCGGCAAAAAAGGCAACTATAAATCTGGAGCGACCCGGCTTGCAGTTACAACCGGAGCCTGGGTTATTCCAATCGCGGTAACATCTGCACGCTGCTGGCCACCTCGCTCCTGGTCCTTTGTTCCCGGCGTTATCGACGTTTCAATTGGCGAACCTATTCACGCCGATGGGCGAGAGCCAGGAGAGCTGATGGAAGAAATAGAGCGCTGGATTGAATCTGAAATGCACAGGCTGGATCCAGATGCCTACAACTAGTTGAGATCCGCACTGAGATTTGGTTTCAAGGTTCTCGATTCGTCTGATTAACAGCAATACAAATAACAGTCCAAATAACAATACAAAGGAGTTTTTATGTCGAGCGGAAAAATAGTGGCGTTGGTGTTTTATGCCATTTTAGCTGCTCTGGCAGTTACCCAAGCGGGCACTCAATTAGGCACGATCGTCAATTGGATTATTATTGGCCTCGTGGCTATCCACGCACTTGAGGTTGTTGTCTTTATCAAACTTTGCCGCGAAGCACCGGGTAGCTTTGTGGGTAATCTCGTTAATGTTTTTATCTTTGGCTATTTCCATACCCAGGAAATGAAAGCCGCCGTCGCCTAGCGTTCGAATTTACTCGCCAACACAATCGAGGTCGTGGTTTTTTCGACGCCGGGTAGTTGGCCTATCGCATCCAAAACACTGTCCATTTCCTCAGTCGTTACCGTTTCAACCAGGGTGACCAGATCGTAAATACCGCTCACGGTTTGCAGGGTTTTCACCGCGGCGATGTTGGTCAGTGCTGCAACGATCTGCACGCTGTGTTTTGGGCTGACCTGAATCATTACGTGGGCCTTTAACAGCCTGCCATCGAAGTCCTCGTGGTAACGAACCGTATAGCCGGCGATAACATGACGGCGTTCAAGTCGCGCGATTCGATCTTGTACCGTACTGCGTGATACACCCAATTCTCTGGCCAGTGAACTCGTTGTCGCTCTGCTGTTAATTCTCAGCAGGGACAGCAGTCTTTGATCCAACTCGTCTATTTCCATTATATTGAGCCCAGCATCCGGTAAATTGACTAATATTCTACGTCAATCCGTTATAAATACTATTCATTTTGCTAAGTAGCAGATTTAAAATAGAGGTTTTAGAGCTCAGAGTTTGAACACCGAGTTATCGCTGGAGAGTATTAAATTGTCTACCTTGATCAGCCACGTTGCCCTGCTTAGCAACGATCCGACTTTCATTAATCATTGGCTTGATGCCCTGAACGAATGTGCGACTATTGATGTAAACCCGGATGTGGGTATCAGCGTGTGTGACTATCGCTTTTATGTTGTAGAGCCAACGGATCGAGCGCTAGAACAGGCGCTGACCGATGGCAATCTGCAAGCGGTTGTGATCGATGGCCTGGACAGTGAGGCGGCGAAAGCGCTGGCGATTAACATCAAAAACACCCGCGCAGAATTGAACCTGTTTCTCGCCGTCGAATCGGGTAGTGCAATACCCGATGTGAACGCTGAAATATTGGATAGAGATGACGGAAAAGTCAGTCATCTGTACAGGCAGATACAAACTGCCATCACTCGACGTGCGCGAACGCCCTTTGCAGATACTTTGCGTGACTACGTCTATAGCGCCAAGGACGCCTGGCACACACCCGGGCACTCCGGTGGCGATAGTTTGCGAGATAGCCCCTGGGTAGCTGATTTTTATCAGATGATGGGTGAGCACATATTCAATACCGATCTGTCGGTTTCGGTTCAAGTACTCGATTCTCTATTGGAGCCCCATAGCGTCATTGAAGAGTCCCAGGAATTAGCGTCGGAAGCGTTCGGTGCCGATCATACTTTCTTTGTGACCAACGGTACTTCAACCGCCAACAAGGTGATTATCCAGCATCTGCTTGGTGCCGGCGGCAAGATGATTTTGGATCAGGCCTGTCATAAATCTATTCACCACGCCGCGATACTGTTTGGTGTCGACCCGGTCTACCTGAGTGCCTCACTGAAGGCCGACTACGGCTTTTACGGGCCCGTTCCCAGCGAGCGAATTTATGCCGCTATCGACGCAAATCCGGATGCTGGCCTGCTGGTGTTGACGTCTTGTACCTATGACGGCTTCTACTACGATTTAAAGCCGATCATTGACTACGCTCACGCACAGGGCATCAAAGTGTTAATCGATGAAGCCTGGTACGCCCACGGGCGCTTTCATCCAGCTCTGCGTCCCAACGCCCTGGAGTGCGGAGCAGACTACGTGACCCAGAGTACTCACAAGATGCTGTCGGCTTTTTCTCAGGCCAGTATGATTCACGTGTCTGCACCGGATTTTGACGAGCATCGGTTCCGTGAAGATCTCAACATGCACACCTCCACCAGCCCCCAGTACGCCATGATCGCCAGTCTCGATGTGGCCAGAAAACAGATGAGCATGGAGGGGTATTCACAACTTTCCCGGTGCATTCAGATCGCCGATAGACTGCGCGAGGGAATCAATGCCACCGGAGTCTTTCGAGTGCTGGAGTTACAGGACATGCTACCTGCGGAATTGGCCGAAGACGATATCCGTCTCGACCCAACCAAGCTGAGTATCGATGTCTCTGCCTCCACCATAACCGCGAGGGAACTGCAGCTTGAGCTATTCGATGACTACGGCATCCAGGTCGAAAAAGTAACCCACAATACCGTGACGGTATTGGTCACTCTGGGCTCCACACAGAGCAAGGTTTTACGCCTGTTAAACGCCATGCAAAAACTCGCGGTGAAAGCGGGGAGGAGTGCAACGCCCAGTTTGCGCCCTGTGTCGCCGCTGCCCTCCCTGAGCGAATTTAATGCCCTCCCCAGGGACGCCTATTTCGGTCCCAGTGAAGAAATATCTTTGGTAGCCGAAGGACACGGTCTAAACCCTGAAATAATTGGCAGTATTAGCGCCGACCTTGTGGTTCCCTATCCACCGGGTATCCCCGTATTGATTCCTGGGCAGGTGATCACCCAGGAAATTGCCAATTTCCTGATCGGTCTGTACCACTCGAGCAACGGCATTGAGATACACGGCATGGTGTTGCGCGGTGACGAGGCCTACTTGCGTATCGTGGCAGGAAACCCCTAAGCACCAGCTACGAAAAAGTTTGCTAGAGCGTTAGCCCATCGCCCGAGTTTGTAATAGTCTTGTTCCCTTCGTGAATTTAGAGACTGGAAGTATGGGTTGGAATTACGGTGATTTACTTGACGGCTGCGGTGAAGTGCGCCCAGCCGATACCCCGGCACTGATTCACGGCGACGCGGTGATAAGCTGGGGTGAATTGACGGCGCGATCAAATAACCTCGCCCGGGGCATGATTGGCATGGGCGCGGTTCCCGGAGACAAGGTTGCTATCTACCTGCGAAACTGCGCGGAATATATGGAGACGCTGGTCGCCTGCTATAAAGCCAGGCTGGTTCCCGTCAACGTCAACTATCGATACCGCGATGACGAACTCCACTATATTTTCGAGAACTCCGACGCTGTCATTACTGTTACTGAACCTGAATTCGCCGAATCGATCGCAGCTTTGAGTCCGCGCCTGCCCGAGCTGCAGTGGCTTGAAATAGGCAGTTCTTACGATTCACTGGTAGCCACAGGAGATGGTGAGCCCCTGGGTATTGAGCGCTCGGGCGATGATATGCTGTTCATCTACACTGGCGGCACGACCGGCATGCCCAAGGCGGTAATGTGGCGTCAGGAGGATATGTGGAATGCAATGGGGGGTGGTATCACCTCTCCATGTAATCGCAATCAGGCTCCTGCTAGCCCCGAACAGCACATTCAAAATCTCAGCGAATATCCCGGAGTGATAAGGCAGCTCACCGCCTGCCCACTAATGCACGGGACCGGCTTGCTGACCTCTATGGGCATACTGGTAGGGGGTGGTTGTATCGTTACTCTCACCAGCCCGGGTTTGGATGTGGAGGAGCTTTGGGACACCGTGCAGCAGCGTCGGATTAACACCATGATTATCGTTGGAGATGCCTTCGCCCGACCGATGTTGAAGGCACTGGATGACAACCCCGGTCGCTGGGACATCAGCAGCCTGGGAGCTATGGTCTCTTCCGGCGTTATGTGGAGCCCTGAAATCAAGCAGGGCCTGTTGGGACACAGTTCAAAAATGGTATTGATGGACGCCTTCGGCTCGTCCGAAGCGATAGGCTTTGGGAGCTCGGTGACGACCTCGGACTATACGCCACCCAGCGCCAAGTTCATGATCGGTGAGCACTGCAAGGTCTTCAATGAAGACCATGTCGAGGTAAAGCCCGGCAGCGGCGAACGTGGGTTTATTGCCCGGTCAGGTGCTATCCCCATGGGTTACTACAAGGACGAAGAAAAGTCCGCCAAGACGTTTCCCGTCATTGATGGTGTCCGCTACTCAATCCCCGGCGATTGGTGCACAGTGGATGCAGACGGCACTATCAATCTGCTCGGTCGCGGTAGCAGCTGCATTAACTCCGCTGGAGAAAAAATATACCCTGAAGAAGTTGAACAGGTACTAAAAACACATCCTGTCGTCGACGATGCTCTGGTGGTGGGTATGCCCGATGAAAAGTGGGGGCAGGCGGTGACTGCGGTTATTGCAATCAACGACCCTAAGGGTGTGACGGCGGATGAAATTAAATCCCATGTTCGCGCTAAACTGGCAGACTACAAAGCACCCAAATCGATTCATATTGTCGACACCATGTTTCGAGCACCTAATGGCAAGGCGGATTACAAAGCCGCAAAATTACATTTGGAAAGCTTGCAGACCATCAACACCTAGCTTTCAACACTTAACTTTCAACCCTAACGATTAACTGAAAACGGAGAAGTAAAAACCAATGAGTGATGCATATATTGTAGGTGCTGTGCGCAGTGCCGGTGGAAGGAAGAAAGGTCGTTTATCACGCATGCACCCCATCGATCTCGGGGCTGCAGTCGTAGATGCACTGGTGGAAAAAACCGGAGTTGCAGTGAGTGAAATTGACGATCTTATATTTGGCTGTGTTTCCCAGGTGGGAGCTCAATCAAGCAATGTTGCGCGCAATGTCTGCCTGTCTTCCGTTTTGGGTGAAGACGTACCGGGTACCAGCGTAGACCGACAGTGTGGCTCTGGCCAGCAGGCCATTCATTTTGCCGCCCAGGCAGTGATGTCCGGCACTCAGAACGTGGTGATAGCCGGCGGTGTGGAAAGCATGAGTCAGGTGCCTATTGGCGCGAGTATCGTCGATGGCTATAAGGCAGAGCATGGTCTTCCCTATGGCAAAAAGCTGGGCGAGCGCTACCCCGGAGTTCAGTTTAGTCAGTTCGTCGGCGCCGAAATGTTGGTCGACAAATACGATTTGAGTTCGGATGAATTAAACCAATTCGCCCTGGACAGCCACTTGAAGGCGAAGGTTGCTGTAGAAGAGGGCCGGTTTGCCAACGAGATTGTTCCCATCGAAGTTGAACTCGAAGACGGTTCACAGGCCGTCCACGATCAGGACGAGGGAATTCGTATGGAGGCCACCCTGGGTGCGATTGCAGGTCTTGAACCCATGCAGGAAGGCGGTAAGTTGACCGCAGCTAACGCGTCTCAAATTTGCGATGGTGCCTCTGCAGTCATGGTTGTAAACGGCGATACCTGCAAGAGGCTTGGCTTGAAGCCATTGGCGAAAATAGTCGCCTTGTCTGTCGTGGGTACAGACCCGGTGATTATGCTTGAGGGGCCGATTAAAGCCACGCAGAAGGTACTCGAAAATGCCGACCTCACCTTGGACGATATAGATTTGGTAGAAGTGAATGAAGCCTTTGGGTCTGTGCCTCTAGCATGGGCGAAGGCACTGGATGCCGATATGGATAAACTCAATGTGAACGGCGGCGCCCAGGCGTTGGGACACCCCTTGGGGAGTACTGGAACCAAACTGATGACGACTCTGGTTCACGAGCTGCATCGCACCGGCAAGCGCTACGGTCTGTTGGCGATTTGTGAAGGTGGCGGAACGGCAAACGGCACGATCGTGGAACGAGTTGATTCGGTGGGCTGAAAAACCATTCCTATGGCGTCATTTGTTAGCGGGGTTTGACCCCGCCGGACATGTCAAATCGGGCCGATGAAACCTATGATTTGTGATGAGATAACGACATGAGAGTTTGAGTCATGAAAGTATTGAATCTGGATCTGGCGCGTTTGCCACTGTTAGCTGTCGTCGTGTTTTTCAACTCGAGCGCCACGGCCTTCGAGATGCCACAGAGAAATCCTTATCTGGCGGATTCAAATTACGCCCTGGGCCATGGTGATCCTGCACAGCAAGACGCCATGCCCCAGGCGGGCCCAAGTGGCCCGAGCCGGACCCTCAAAGACAGTGACATTCAATACACCCATACCGGTCCAGGTTATTTTGGCATTGCCACCTCCGGAATTTATCAAGATGGCAAACGGGTTCTATGGGGCAATGGTCTCGATAGAATTGTCAAACTGGATTACGACACCCACGAAATTGTCGCTGAGTATTTTTTTCCTGACTCACCGAGTTGGGACGCCGAGTATGCCGACGAGGCAATAGCGTACTTCGATGAAGATAACGATAGTCTCTTCGCAATCTATAGAGCATTCTCCGAAGCGCAGAAACTTCGCAACTTGTCCAATCTCTATACCATTCTCGGTGCAGATCACACCTACTATATCGGTAGTAAAACCGGTTTGATTACCGCGTATGGAGATAAAGACCCGACCGACTCCAGGTCTGAAATCGTAAAACTGCGTGAGTTCCAGCTACCCGAGGAAGCGACAGGTCCGGTGATGGGGCTGAACATGACCTATGATGGCTGGCTGATCGCCGCCACCGAACACGGTTACATGGCAGCCATCAGTACCGACTTTAAAGAGCACCACTTAACGCGCTTGAATCACAGTGAAGGTGCTGAAGATAAGGCGACGGGCCCCACTGGCTACGGCTGGATACGCAACGCCTTTGCCATCGACGTTGATGGCGGGATTTACATCGCCTCACAGTCACATATGCACAAGGTTGTGTGGGAGGGCAATTCCTTAAGCACGGACCCGAGCAGCGGCGCTTGGTCAGTAGAATATCTCAACGACTGGGGTCACGGAACGGGTGCGACCCCTTCATTGATGGGCTTCGGAGAAGAGGACAAGTTTGTGGTGATCACCGATGGTCAGCCACAGATGAACGTTGTGTTGTTCTGGCGTGATGAGATTCCCGCTGACTGGCAGCAGCTGGACGGAGCGCCTTCGCGACGCATCGCGGGTCAGGCACCGGTGACCATGGGCGACCCGGATCTCACAGAGATTCAGTCCGAGCAGTCAGTCGTGGTCGCGGGCTACGGTGCCTTGGTGGTAAACAATGCCCCGCGCAATGTTCCCTGGTACTTCCCCAAGCAAGCCGCTTCATTGCTAATTAGCTATCTGGGCAGTAATCCCGAGCACCAGCCCTACGGCGTACAAAAATTTGAGTGGAATCCGCTGACGCGCAAACTCAATAGTGACTGGGTGAATAAAAAGATCAGTTCTCCCAGTACCGTTCCTATCGTGGGTGTGGGTTCTAACACCGCCTACCTGATTGGAGCGCGCGACAATAAGTGGACACTCGAGGCGATGGACTGGGATACCGGCGTGTCGAAGTTTCACTATATCATCGGCGGTCAACGCTACAACGTGATGTTTGCAGGAACGCTGATCGATATGGACGGCCGGATTCACTACGGTACGCCCTGGGGGCGTGTGCGTCTCAATCCTAACTAGGTACTAAACTATCTACTAAACTAAGGGCTGATCCAGGTACTTTGGAACGGATATCGCTAAAGGAATGGCTCAGGCCACCTAGTTTTTCACTACAGTATCGGTAGTGCTTCGGCGTGAAAAGTCCAGCGATCCCTGCAGTGAGTTTTTCACACTAAAATTGCGCTCGTGGGTCATCTCACCGCGTATAATTTGACGCAACAATAACAACGCTACCATTGGGTATATCTGCGAAACTTGCAGCTCAATCACTGTACAAAGGAGTACTACCGTGAACAATTTCAAACTACCAGCTCTGACACTGGGAATATTGCTCGCTGCTGGCAACGCTGGCGCCGATCATTCGGTTGATCAAAGTGGCGTTACGTTTTCGCCTATGGTCGGCCAATACAACTTTGATTCCAATCGGGATGTGGAAGACGATTTTCTCTATTCTTTTGGTCTGGGTTATCAATTCAACAGCCCCTGGGCTGTTGAACTCGTTTATTTGGGTGTACGCAGTGAAACAGATCGAACCAATACCCATGTAGACCTGGATCAGATTCGTCTCGATGGCCTTTACCATTTTCCACGTGAAGGGAACTTCCAAACTTATCTCGCCGCTGGTATTGGCGAGAGTGAGTATACTCGCCGATTCAGCGATGCCGTTGAAACCAATATCAATGCCGGTGGTGGTGTGCGTTATTTCCTAAGCCCGAAATTGTCACTGCGGGGTGATGTCCGTCTGATTGGTTCTCTCGATGAAGAAGATACTGATGTGGCGCTGAGCTTTGGTCTGCACTATGCCTTTGGTGGTAAGTCTGCTGCTCATGCGCCGGTCGTGAGTACACCGGTGGCTGCTGCAGCGCCCCCAGCGGATTCAGATGGCGATGGTGTTCCCGATTCGCGAGACCAGTGCCCGGATTCTGAGGCCGGCGCGAAGGTTGACGAAGTGGGTTGTTACATCATGATTAAAGAGGGTCACAGCATCGCCTTAAACGTGAACTTCGCCACTAATTCCAGTGAAGTCACTCCAGAGCACTATGCCGAGGTTGCGAAACTGTCAACCTTCATGCGTGAGTACCCCCACACCAGCGTGGTGATTGAGGGACATACCGATGACAGAGGCAAGGCAGACTACAATCAGGGCTTGTCAGAAAGAAGAGCGAAGGCAGTTGCCGATCTTCTTGTCAGTCGCGAGGGCGTTGATGCCTCCCGGGTATCGACCAAGGGCTATGGGGAATCATCGCCCATGGCAGATAGTTCAGTGCAAGGATATCGTGCTATGAATCGTCGAGTTGTTGCGGCGGTCAGTGTCACTGTTGAGAAAGTGCTGAAAACCGAAATGTAAGAAGCTTCAATGCTGTGAGAGCGCCCCTTAGAAGGCGTTTTTCAATCGGGCCCCGCGGAGCTTTGCTCCCCGGGGCTTTTTATTATCTGAGAGTTTTAAACTGGTTTAGATCCAGGTTTTTCCTGACATTGTCAATCTCAAAGACCTGACCATTCATGGCGATATAAACCCCAGGCGATTTGCTCTGCACAGCACCAATCGCGCATCCGACATTGAAGATTGCATCGGACTGGTAGAATGCTGCGGGTTGCAAAGCCCCTGTCAGCACAATGCGTTTGTCTGTGATGCCTTTCAGTGATGCTCCGGTGGTGACCATGCCATCGGTGCCGTGAGTAATGAGTACGCACTCTTCCAGGCAATTTTCTACAGCGGCGCGAATCAAGCCGCGATCTTCATCGGTCATATCCAGGCTGTCTTTACGCATGGCGGATTCTACGGTGTACTTGAACCCCACCTGCATTCTCTGTAGAAGCTCGCCGATTACCGGGTCTCCGACTTCATAGTCACTTTTGGCATCGAAATAGATCTTGTCGATGGTTCCACCCGTGGTGATGATGTGTAAATTCATAAAAACATCCAATAGCGTATTTTTGGGTGGTTGAGCTGGCTATAATAGCATCCCCTTTCAAGATTGAGATATTCCTATGGGCTTCTATGAAAAGTATGTCGTGCCGCGTTTTATCAACTGCGCCTGCGGAACAAAACCCATTATGCGACAGCGAGAAAAGGTAGTGCCACAGGCTCGCGGAACAGTCCTGGAAATCGGTATTGGTACGGGGCTTAACCTGCCCTTTTACAACGCTTCCCAAGTGGATCGTGTGATTGGCCTGGATCCATCCGAGAAGTCCTGGGAGCTGGCGGGCGAACGAGCGTCGTCCGTGGCTTTTGATGTGGAGTTTGTGGGGCTACCCGGTGAACAGATTCCCCTTGAAGATGACAGCGTTGATACTGTGATGGTCACTTATAGCCTGTGCACGATTCCGGATCCTGTGACGGCACTGCAAGGTATGGCAAGGGTGTTGCGCCCCGCAGGGCAATTAATTTTTTGTGAACACGGTCGCGCACCTGACGCCGGCGTGGTGAAGTGGCAAGACCGAATCAACCCCTTGTGGATGAAAATAGCCGGTGGTTGTCATCTGAATCGCGATATCCCCAGCATTCTTTCCGACGGTGGATTTTCTGTCGACAAGCTGGAAGAAATGTACCTACCGAGCACGCCTAGAATAGCCAGCTATAACTACTGGGGAACGGCACAACTGGTGTAGCGCATTTGCTTTATGGCTTCCTCGAAATCTATGCTCGGCCCAGTGCGCCTGGTCGCAATCGCCTGTCTGTGTTGGTGTAATCTCGCCTACGCCAGCACCTTGTCATACTCGGTGGAGGGTGTCCGAGGAGAGCTGAAGGAAAACGTGGAAGCCTGGTTGGGAGAGAAACCCAAAAGCACCCGCGAGCGGTCCAATTTTATTGCATCGGCCGAAGAGCGAACACGCTCTAGCCTGAAAGCGCTCGGGTATTATCGTCCCGATATCAATATTGCAATTGATCGGTCGACCGAACCCTGGAAAATGGTGGTCGAGGTGGCGGAAAACCACGCTGTGCTAATTAATGAGATAGATTTGCTGCTGCTCGATGCTGCCAAGGTCGACCCCGAATTTGTGTCACTGATCAATAGCCTTCCTTTTGATTTGGGTGACACCCTGAACCATGGTGTTTATGAAAATGTTAAAAAGCAGTTATCAGCACTGGCCCAGCAGCGCGGCTATTTCGATGGCAGTTTTAAGCGGGCCCGAGTGGAGGTCAATGCCGAGGCCTCAACGGCAAAAATATCGCTCCACTATGCTTCCGGGCAGCGCTACAAAATGGGCCATATTGATTTGGACAACGCGCTGCTAGACACCAGTTGGTTTGATTCGGTGTTGCAATTCGAAACCGGCGATTGGTTCGATTGGACGCCTCTGCAAAAACTGCGCAGTGAATTGCAGCAAACCCGATACTTCTCATCGGTTACTGTTAAGCCACTGATAGACCAGCGCGAAGATGGCGAAGTTCCTATCGTTGTCGAGTTATCAGCTGTCAATCGACACAGTTTTGAATTCGGCTTAGGGTATAGCACCGATACAGAAGAGCGAGTGTCTTTTGGGTGGAAAACGCCTCTGATCAATCGCTATGGTCACTCCCAGGAAACGCGATTGGAGTATTCCGCGGTCAATCCCAGCGGCCGCTTTAACTACAATATTCCCCTGAGCCACCCACTCAATGATGTTCTGCAGTTGTCGGCTTATCTGTCCGACCAGGAATTTGGTGATATCACCAGTTTGCAAAAGGGTGTGCAAGTGCGCCGCGAGATTAAGAGTGGCAGTTGGATTACCAGCTATTCGCTGAGGACTCTCGATGAATCCTGGGAGGAGGGCGCTCGTCGCCAGTCCAGCAGTTATGTATTGCCGGGCGTTTCCTTTTCTCACAAGACGCGAACCGGTTCTTTGGTGGACCCCGAGTCGGGTTTTCATCAGGTGTATCAGCTCGAAGGCGGCTATGGGGATCTGGGCTCGGAAGTGGATTTAATCAGAGCTTACAGTAACTTCAGATACGTAACTCCCCTGGGGGAGCGCCATCGTCTGGTTGCGCGCGCAGAGCTGGGTGCTGTGTTTATTGCTGATGAAGACCGCGAAAAGTTAGCTCCTTCACTGAGCTTTTTTACCGGTGGCTCACAGAGTCTTCGCGGTTTCGATTATCAATCTATCGGGGTCGATACACAGGTTCCTACGGAAGACGGTTCCACAGCAGAAATCGTTTTGGGTGGTGATCGATTGGTGGGCGGCAGTATTGAGTATCAATATTATGTTAATGAGTCCTGGCGAGCGGCAGTGTTTGCCGATGCGGGAGACGCCTTTGATGAGGGCGAGTTTGATGCTCACTACGGTGTGGGTTTCGGTGCTCACTACTTGTCGCCAGTAGGCGCCATTCGTTTGGAGTTGGCCACGGACTTGAGTGAGGATAGCCCCTCCTGGCGCCTCCATCTAAACATCGGTGCAGAGTTTTGATTCGCATTAAAGTTGTTTGCATTGTCCTTCTGGTGATTCTCGTGCCGATTGTTGCACTGCTAGCTTTGCCTTTTACTTCTGTGGGGACACAATTTCTCGTCGCCAAGGTCAATCAATACACACCGCTGCAGATACGCTACGGGAGTGGTAGCTTCGCCAGCGACCTGAAACTAAACTCCTTGGTTTTTTCACAGGATGGGGTCAGTGTTGATCTCCGTGATGTAAATCTTGGATTGGGTTTGCCCTGTCTGTGGGTTAGCAAGATCTGCATCGATTTACTGAAGGTAGAAAGCCTGCGCGTCGACTTGTTGGACACTAGCACCGTGTCTAAAAACGCAGAGCTCGATGAACGCGTAAATTCTGATTCGAGCGAAACGGCGCAATTTGAATTTCCGGTAGTGCTAGAAATTCCATCACTCAATATTCGTTCCTTGGAAATACATTGGGCAAGCGGACGCCTTGTCAGTGGGCCAGTGTCTGGCGCTGCTATCGCCTCGGACACATTGCTTTCTCTTGTGGGTTGGAAAACGAGCGACACAGCCTTACATCTTCTCGGATCTGCAGACTCCGAACCGGTGTCACAAGCGCTTGAACTTCCCGAGCTCAATTTGCCCTTTGAGCTGGTAGTGACAGATTTGGCGCTTGAATCACCTCTATGGAGCGTTGATCAGGTTCGACACCAGCATGAGGGCATCCAGCTAGGCTTGAGTTGGATCGAGAACACTATTGCGATCAAGAACCTGCGCGTTTCCAGTGAAGATTGGGGAGTGTTAAGCCTCATTGGAACAATTGAGGCGGTAGATGAATGGCAACTGGATATTGAAGCAAACGCAGCGTTAATGGAGCCGCCGCTGAACTCGTGGTTGCATGATCGAACCGTAAAGTTGACAGCCCAGGGGAAACTCAATGCTTTGCAGTTTGCCGCTCAGATGGCCGGTGACCAGGCCTTGACACTTGCGGGCCTTGTCAATGTCATCGATGCCGGCATGCCCTTTGCAATCGAACTCACTGGTCAATGGGCCGACCCCTGGGGTTTGGCAGAGATTGTTGGTGGTGGCGCTGAAGTGCCTGATCTGAACCTGCTGTCCCCCTGGACCGCTTCCGTTGCCGGCTCTCTCGATCAACAAACACTGTCCTTAAGCGGCAGCGCCGAGGGATATGGTTACCGTCAGCTGGAACTCTCTATCGCTGCCCGACACGACCAGGGTGACGTTCAGGTGAACTCACTGAGCTTGTTTGACCAGCTCACTGACAGCCGAATTGACCTCAGTGGTGCGGTTTCAGTTGCGGACGGTATTCGTTGGGATTTGGATATTCAGTCTACCGGGTTTGATTTCCCGGTGATTCCAGATATACCGTCGGGGCGTCTACAAGGTCAGTTCGATGCTATAGGTCATGCCAGTGATGGTGGCTGGTTGGTCCAGTTTGATCAACTCGACCTGCGGGGCCGGGTTGATGGCGGCGATGCGGGAGCAAACGGCAAGCTTTCTTTTAATAGCGAGCTGGAATTGTTCGATACACAGCTTAAAGTTCATGCTGCGGATGCGACACTGGCGATTGCGGCGTCTCAACAACAAGCACCTGAACTGGATCTGCAAATTCCGAAGGTCGGGCGGTGGCTGGAAAGTGCCCGTGGCTCTTTGGCCTTGGTCGCGACAATGGATGACGACCAGCGGCATCTTGCTTTCAATGGTTCGGCGCGGAAACTCGCTGTCGGTGAGCTAACGGCACCGATCGTTTCGATCGAGGGTGAACTCGACCTCAGAAGTTCGGATCAACTGAACCTGCAACTCAGCGCAGCCCAGCTGGATTATCAGCAGGCTCAGCTTAGGGATATCAACGCCTCGGTACTCTCAAGCGGGGGTCAGCATGAATTGTCGCTCAGTGTAGCGGGAGATATCGCAACAGATCTCAAATTGTCCGGAGGCTTCAGTGGCGCGGTATGGTCAGGTCAATTAGATCCCACCGCTATTATTACTCCCTTCGGAGCTTGGACTCTGGAGGATGCAGTGGCCGTACGCTGGCAAAAGGCTACATCAGAAGGCTCAATCGCTGCGCACTGCTGGAACCATGACGAGGCGAGCCTGTGCTTGCGTGATCTTCAAAAAAGCACGACGTACACTGGAGTCATCGATCTAAACGGTGACCTTCGCATACTGGCGGCATTGGCCCCCGAAAATACCTCTGTCTCCGGAGACACCGCTGCGCTATTGGAATTTAGCATGGACCCTCAGACTGGACTGGGGCTAACCGTAGAGGCAACCGTTCAAGAAGGAGGAATACGCAGAGTTGTCGCCGGCAAAGAATCTGTATTTGAGTGGGATAAGATTGAGGGACAGGGCAAATTGGATGCGGATAAGGCGCGAGTGGATTTGAAATTTCGGCGCGATGAGCGTGAGCAATTAAGTATTGATTTAAGTGCGCCGCGGCGCGGCGATGAAAACCTCGATGGACAGTTTCTGTTTGATCAATTGAATTTGGGTAGTCTTGTCGCATCGTTCATCCCCGGGGTTGTCGATCCACAGGGAGTTCTCGATGGCGAATTGTTGTTGTCGGGCACGGGCGATGCCCCATTGTTGAACGGAGCGGTTACACTGTCGAACGGGCAGTTTTCTCTCGAGCAAAATCCCACCTTATTTGAAGCAATTTCTGCAAACATAACAGCCACGGGTGACCGCGCTAATCTACGGGGATCGGCGCTTGTCGGTAGCGGTCAAACTGAAATCTCCGGGTATTTTGTCTGGGTGCAGGAACCCAACTTGGATTTGACCGTTAGAGGCCAGGGCCAAACCGTGTTGTTGCCGCCTGGTCTCGAGGCCAATATTTCTGAAGATCTCCGCCTTCAGGTGAGCAAAGGGAGCGTAGAAGTCACCGGAGAAATTACCGTGCACGAGGGCGCATTGGAGCATGAACATCTGCCGGCGGGCAGTGTTGATGTCTCTGCGGATGTCGTCGAGGTGGATTACGAAGGTAAAGTTATTCGGGATGAGGAGGGGATTGATTTGATCGCCGATCTCAAGCTCAATCTTTTGGATGCATTTGCGGTGATAGGCCCAGGACTCACCACCACAGTAGGCGGTGAACTGGAGCTTAAAAAGCAATCCGCTCAGCCGCTACAGCTTTTCGGCGAGCTGAATATCATTGACGGTCAAGTGGAAGCTTTAGGGCAGGTTCTCGATATTAAAAAAGGCAGCCTTTCCTTTGTCGGCTCTCCCGAAAACCCCGATTTGAATATTCGTGCACAGCGCGAAATCGCCGCGGAAAAAATTCAAGTGGGACTGGAGATACTCGGCAGTCTCGAGGATTTTAGCTTTAACGTTTACTCAACCCCGGCACTGCCGGAAAGTGAGGCGATGTCTTATTTGATCCGAGGTCGCGGTTTGGATCAGGGAGCGCAAGTGGACGGTACGGCTCTCGCTTTGTCTTTGGGGTTGGGCGCCGTGAATAAAATAGGTTTGTTCGAAGGGCTGAATAAATTACCCGGCCTCAACAATATCAGTTTCGGAACAGATGGCGAGGCGGGTGACACCACTGCCACTGTCAGCGCCTATCTTGGAGAGCGACTTTATCTGGCTTACGGTATAGGCGTGTATGAGCCACTGAATGTTCTAACTGCCAGACTCTACCTCCAGACACAATTGTGGCTGGAGGTAGTTAGCAGTCTGGTAAGTTCAGCCGACGTTTACTATTCCGTGGAGATAGAGTGAGAACTAAACTTTTGGAAGAATATAGAGCTCGACCCTGCGGTTTTGAGCTCGGCCACTCGCGGTTGAGTTATCGGCAATAGGTTGCTCAAACGCCAGGCCCTGAGAAAACTGTCTGCCGCTGGCGACGCCCTGGGTTGCCAGATAATTTGCCACGCTTTCTGCGCGCCTTTCAGACAAGTTCTGGTTGTGCTCCTTGCTACCGGTATTGTCGGTATGCCCGCTGACCCGCAGTGTTGTATCGTGATATTTTGCCAGTACGACAGCGACTGAGTTCAAGACCGGATAGAAATCGCTTCGCAGGTTGTAAGAATCGCTTTCGAAGGTGATGTTGCCCGGCATGATCAGGCGAATGTTGTCACCCTCGCGAGATACTCCGACGCCGGTCCCTTCAAGGCCCTGACGAAGTTTTGCTTCTTGCACGTCCATATAGGCACCCACACCTGCACCCACCAAGCCACAGCCCAGAGCGGCATTGCGAGCGTGTTGGCTTGAGTCAATGGCGCCAACAAGTGCACAGGCTATCGCTGCTCCGGCCCCGTAAGTCGCCGCTTTGCTCGCTTGGCGATCGCCCGTGTAGGGGTTTACGGTACAAGCGCTGAGTGTGACTACAAACAACAGTGAGATTGCTTTTGCGTAGTAATGCATAATTTGATCCTTGGATAGCTTGAAAAAGAAAGATAGTATTTCGACTCAAAATATTGGCCAAAGTTCGGTCCGGTTTCGAGTAAGCAGCGGGTTAGCTGTGTAAAGAAATGTATTAGCCCGATATGCTTTCCACACAGAGTGTGCGTGTGACCGCTACGACTAACAAGGAGTATTTCTATGCATGAATGCACAACAATAGATGGAATAAATTATGGACCACTGGCCGTGCTCATCGGAGTTTGGCAAGGTGACAAGGGTGTTGATCGCGCCCCGGAGCCCGATGGAGACGAGCGCAACCCCTATTACGAAACCCTCACTTTTGAAGCGGCTGGAGATGTGACTAATGCCGAGGAGCAAACGTCGGCGATAGTGCACTATAAGCAGGTGGTCAGTCGCAAATCCAATGACGAAGTCTTTCACCATCAAGTGGGTTACTGGCTGTGGGATAGTTCGGACAATACCATTATTGAAACCTTTACCATTCCACGAGCGGTGGCAGTTGTTGCCGGCGGTACTCTGGCTGCGCCCGAGGATCTCGATAGCGAGCTGGTGTTCCAGGTCGCCGCCGATATCAACCAGGGAGAGTTTGGTATTGTTCAGGCACCGTTCATGTCCCGCAAGGCAAAGACTACAGCATTCACACATACGATGACGGTGAAGGGCGATACCATGCGGTACACACAGACTACGGTGCTGGATATCTACGGCAAATCCAACTATGACCATACAGACCTCAACACACTGACCCGCCAGTCCTGATGGACCCCTTAACTCAGGGCGTATTGGGCGCTTCCTTACCCCAGGCTTCGGCGAAATCATCGGAAGTGCGCGCAGCGGGTTTGCTGGGGTTTCTGGCCGGTATGTCGGCGGATCTGGATGTGCTTATTCGCTCCAGTGCCGACCCGCTGTTGTTTTTGGAATATCACCGTCAATTTACTCATGCGCTGATTTTCATTCCCATTGGTGGCTTGCTCTGCGCGGCGCTGCTCTATCCCTTGCTGGGTAAGAGGCGGCAATTGAGTTTCGCTACCTGCTTTAAGTATTGCATGCTCGGCTACGCGACCCATGCGCTACTAGATTCTTGCACCACCTACGGCACGATGCTGTTCTGGCCATTTAGCGATGTGCGCATTGCCTGGAATACGGTTTCCATCATCGATCCTTTATTCACCGGTCCTATCCTGGTTCTGGTGGTGCTGGCGGCAAAGAAAAAGCGCGAGTTCTACGGACGTTTGGCCGTGCTATGGGCGCTGTGCTACCTATCTTTGGGTGTATTACAGCGCAATGCCGCTGTCGACATGGGGAACGAGATCGCCGCTTCACGAGGACACGTCCCGATTAGTCTTGAGGCTAAACCCAGCTTTGCCAACATTCTGGTGTGGAAGACGGTTTATGAGACCCAGGATCGCTACTACGTGGATGCCGTGCGTGTCGGCCCGAGTCCGGCGGTTTATCAAGGAGACTCGATAGAAAAGCTGGATATCGCCAGGGATTTTTCCTGGCTGGATTTGGACTCCCAGCAGGCCAGGGACATCGAACGTTTTCGTTGGTTCAGCAATGGCTATATCGCCAAAGATCCATTGAGAGAGGATCGGATTATCGACATCCGCTATTCGATGGTTCCGAACGAGCTGGCGCCGCTTTGGAGCATCCAATTGAGTAAAGACGCCTCCGCCAGTGACCATGTCGACTACAAAACTCACCGGGATACGTCCAGTGGGCAAAGCGACAGCTTGCGGAGAATGCTTTTTGGAGGCGGATAGGGCGTGTTCTAAGCGTTAGCTTCGTAAACCCCGCGCGCTGCGTTTAGCGCAGCACCCGTTGTAATATCCGCTCCCTGAGATCCAAGAACTGATTCCAGTGCGTTAAGACAGGACAAAACGTTCCTGGCATTACTGCTGTATCCCATCAGACCAATTCGCCAGGTTGTACCGGCCAAAGCGCCCAGTCCAGCGCCAATCTCAAGGTCAAAGTGATTCAGCAATGCGCCACGCACTGCGGCATCATCTACCCCTTCGGGTATTCTCACCAGATTGAGCTGCGGTAGGCGATGTGCAGCGTCAACCGCCATGGTCAGTCCCATCGCTTCGAGTCCAGCCACTAGCGCTGTGTGGTTGAGCCGATGCCTGGCGAAAGCATTTTCCAACCCTTCCTCTTCGAGCATCACCAGCGATTCATGCAGCGCATACAAATCGTTGACCGGGGCAGTGTGGTGATACGCACGCTTGGCGTTGCCACCCCAATAGCCCATGACCAGTTGCATATCGAGAAACCAGCTCTGTACTTTCACAGTGCGGTTTTGAATGCGTTCAACGGCCTTCGGGCCAAACGTCACGGGAGATATTCCCGGCACGCAGGAAAGGCATTTTTGTGTCCCTGAGTAAACGGCGTCTGCACCCCATTCATCGACATTCAATGCAATTCCGCCCAGTGACGTCACCGCGTCGACAATCGACAGTGCGCCATTTTCAGCGGCCAGCGCACACAGCCCTGCGGCGTCGCTCGCCACACCGGTTGAGGTCTCCGCGTGAACAAAAGCCAGCGTGGTGGCGTCGGGGTTGTCCGCAAAAGCCTGTTTCACTTTCGCGATATCAACCGGCTCGCCCCAGGCGTCTTCAACCATGACGGCGGTTGCCCCGATTCGCTCAACATTTTCCTTCATGCGCCCGCCAAACACACCATTTTGGCACACAATGACTTTGTCGCCGGGTGATATCAGGTTCACAAAGCACGCTTCCATTCCCGCCGAACCCGGTGCTGAGATCGGCAGCGTCAATTCATTTTTAGTCTGGAAAGCGTACTGCAGCATGCCTTTTATCTCGTCCATCAGTTTGATAAACAGTGGATCGAGGTGGCCAATTGTCGGACGGGAGATTGCGCCCAGAACGCGCGGTGGTACGTCTGATGGACCCGGGCCCATGAGTGATCGCTGTGGGGGATAAAAGCTCTGTGTCATGTCGTATTTGCACCTAAATGAGTTGCCACCAGAAAGAGTAGCCAAAAAATCGCGCTCACTTTAACAGGTTTCGCCAACAAGCTTAAACAGAAGTATCAGATAGTTTTGACGTCTTCGAGCTTCGGACTCAGCCTAGAGAAGTGACAGCGGCCAGCAGGACAGGGGAAAGGGAACCGGGCTCCGAAGCCGCCTGCTCCTTGATGGCCTGTAACATTCTGGGGTCCCAGAATCGGCCCAGGTGGTCTGCTATCTTAGCGGCAACCACGGTCTGGTCGTCGGTGTAAGCCATATTCGCGGCAATTTGCTCAGCCATGCGGATGAGTTTGTCGGTCTTAACCGTCATGATTTGGCGAGTACCCGATCTATTCGCTTACGCTTATTGTGCAGTTCGGTTTGTTCCTCATGAAAGTTCGCGAACATTTTTTGCCACTCGGAAGGGCTGCTCACCGGGTAAGCTTGTATCGCGGTCACTTTATATTCAGGACAGTTGGTGGCCCAGTCCGAGTTGTCTGTTGTCACTACATTGGCCCCTGACTCAGGGTGATGAAAGGTCGTGTAGACAACGCCGGGCAACACCCTGGTTGTGACATCGGCACGCAACACCGTTTCACCTGCACGGCTTTTGATGCCGACCCAGGAACCGTGAACAATGCCGCGGATCTCGGCATCTGAAGGGTGTATTTCGATGCGGTCTTCGGAATGGAACGCCATATTGTGAGTTCTCCGAGTCTGTGCTCCAACGTTGTACTGGGACAGAATGCGCCCTGTGGTGAGCAGCAGTGGGTAGCGGCTGGTGGAACGCTCATCGGTTGGAACATAAGGGGTGGGTGCAAAATAACCTTTGCCCCGGACGAATTCTTCACGGTGCATCATGGGGGTGCCAAGGGGCGCGTCGTCATTGCAGGGCCACTGAATAGAACCCAATTCATCCAGTTTTTCGAAACTAACACCGTTGAAAGTGGGTGTCAGGCGCGCAATCTCATCCATGATTTCGCGTGGGTGTTCATAGCTCATGGGGTAACCCATTGCCGTGGATAGCTCGCAGGTGACTTGCCACTCGGCTTTTCCACTTTTCGGTTGCATCACTTTGCGCACCGGTGAAATTCGCCGCTCGGCATTGGTAAACGTGCCGTCTTTTTCCAGGAAGGAGGAGCCGGGCAAAAATACATGGGCGTACTTGGCGGTTTCATTTAAAAACAGATCCTGGACGATCACGCATTCCATGGATTCGAGGGCGGCCTGCACGTGCTGGGTGTCGGGGTCCGATTGGGCCATGTCTTCGCCCTGGATATACAGGCCTTTGAAGGATCCATCGATAGCCGCGTCAAACATATTGGGTATCCGATAACCCGGTTGGTCGTCTAGGGTAACTCCCCAGGCGGATTCAAACAGACCGCGAGTGGCTTCATCAGAAACGTGGCGATAGCCGGGAAATTCGTGCGGGAAACTTCCCATGTCGCAACTTCCTTGCACATTGTTCTGCCCGCGCAGTGGGTTGACTCCTACCCCTTCTCGCCCGATGTTGCCCGTGGCCATGGCCAAGTTGGCAATACCCATCACCATAGTAGAACCCTGGCTGTGCTCTGTTACGCCAAGACCGTAGTAGATAGCGCCGTTTCCGGCGTTTGCAAAAAGTCGAGCGGCTTCGCGAATTTCATTCGCTGCCACACCCGTCACGCTTTCGAGTGCCTCGGGCGAGTTTTCTTCTCTAGCGATAAATTCACGCCAGATTTGGTAGGCCTCGACTTCGCAGCGACTTTCGATAAAGGCTTTGTCTTCCAAACCTTCGCTGATTACCACATGGGCGAGGGCGTTGATGACGGCGACATTGGTGCCCGGTTTTAGCTGTAGATGCTGGTTGGCTTTGATATGAGTGCCATCTACCAGGTCAGTAGCTCTGGGGTCGACGATGATCAGTCCTGCTCCCTGTCGCAAGCGGCGTTTCATCATTGATCCAAACACCGGGTGCGCTTCAGTAGGGTTGGCACCGATAATCATAATGGCATCGGCTTTCATGACCGAGTCGAATGTCTGCGTGCCGGCAGATTCACCCAGCGTTGTTTTTAGACCGTAGCCGGTGGGGGAATGACAAACACGGGCGCATGTGTCGACGTTATTGTTTCCCATAGCACCGCGGATAAACTTCTGCACGACAAATACTTCTTCATTGGTACAACGAGAAGAGGTGATGCCGCCAATGGATTTGCGTCCGTACTTGTTCTGTATGTCTTTCATTGATTTGGCGGCATAGGAAATAGCTTCTTCCCAGCTCACTTCCCGCCAGGCATCGCGAATGCTGTCGCGGATCATCGGCGTCGTGATTCGATCATCGTGGGTGGCATATCCGAAAGCGAAGCGACCTTTGACACAGGCATGGCCGTGATTGGCATGGCCATCGCGATTGGGCACCATGCGCACCAGTTCATCGCCTTGCATTTCCGCCCGGAAAGAACATCCCACTCCACAATAGGCGCAGGTGGTTACCGTGGCTTTGTCGGGTTGGCCTTTGGCGATAATGGTTTTTTCCGTGAGGGTAGCCGTGGGACAAGCTTTAACACAGGCACCGCAGGAAACGCATTCCGATTGTGCAAAGTCATCATTTTGGCTGGCGACGATCTGCGATTCGAAACCTCGGCCCTGGATTGTTAGCGCAAACGTACCCTGTTGTTCTTCGCAGGCGCGAACACAGCGTGAGCATACAATGCATTTACTGGCGTCGAAGGTAAAATAGGGTGCCGTTTCGTCTTTTCCTTTATCGAGATGATTCTCCCCCTCGTAGCCGTAGCGCACTTCTCGCAGGCCAACCGCACCCGCCATATCCTGAAGTTCGCAATTGCCGTTGGTAGGACAGGTTAAACAGTCCAGTGGGTGATCGGAGATGTACAGTTCCATTACGTTGCGACGCAGCTTGGCGATTTGCGGTGATTGTGTACGCACGATCATGCCTTCGCTGACCTGTGTGGTGCAGGAGGCGGGGAAACCAGGGCGACCTTCGATTTGTACCAGGCACATGCGGCAGGAACCGAAGGGCTCGAGATCTTCAGTGGCGCACAACTTTGGAATATTGGTGCCGGACAGTGACGCGGCTCGCATCACTGAGGTGCCCTCCGGGACCGTCACCTCCATACCGTCTATGTGCAGGCTCACCAAAGCTTCACCCGGCACCAGCGGTGTACCCAGGTCCCGTTCAGCGCCTACTCGATACCAGTTATCCATGCTACTTACCCGTGTTGACTATTTAAAGTAACGATCGACTTAACTCGTTACAGTTCTTCTGGAAAATGTTTCATGACGCTCAATACTGGAAAGGGTGCCATGCCTCCGAGCGCACATAGAGAACCATCGATCATTGTTTGACATAAATCCTGCAGTAACATTCGATTGTCATCGGGTTTTTCACCGCTGCGAATCTTATCGATCACTTCCACGCCGCGAACAGAACCAATGCGGCAGGGCGTGCACTTTCCGCAGGATTCTACAGCGCAGAACTCCATGGCAAATCTCGCCATATCCCCGAGGTCGCTGTCTTCGTCGAACGCGACCAAACCACCGTGGCCGAGCATAGCACCAATGTCTTTAAAGGCTTCGTAATCGATCACTGTGTCGAAATCTGACGAGGGTATGTAGGCCCCAAGAGGCCCGCCGGCTTGAACCGCTTTCATCGGTTTTCCCGAAGCGCTGCCGCCACCGTAGTCTTCCAGCAACTCTCGCAAGGTGATACCAAAGGGCACCTCAACCAATCCACCGCGAAGGATATTGCCCGCCAATTGCAGGGTAACCGTGCCCCGGGACCGGCCACTGCCAAAACTCTGATAGTGCTCGCCGCCCTCAGCGAGAATGACAGGAACACTGGCCAGGCTAATCACATTATTGACGACGGTGGGTTTGCCCAACAAACCTTCGACGGCTGGGAGGGGCGGTCTGAATCTTACCAGGCCGCGCCTGCCTTCAAGACTTTCCAGCAGCGAAGTTTCCTCTCCGCAGATATAGGCGCCAGCGGCTTTGCGCACTTGCAATGTGAAATCGCCCAGCACGCCCGATGCCATCGCACTTGCGATGGCAGCTTCGAGGGTTTGAATCGCTTGAGGGTATTCCGCACGGCAATATATAAAACCCTGGTCCGCACCCACAGCCAGGCCTGCGATCGCCATACCTTCGATGAGGACAAAGGGATCGCACTCCATAATAAGGCGATCGACAAAAGTGCCGGAATCACCTTCGTCGGCGTTGCACACAATGAATTTTTGGTCGCTGGGGGAGTCCAGCACAGTTTGCCATTTAATCCCGGTGGGGAAAGCCGCACCGCCGCGACCTCGAAGACCGGATTCTTTTACTATTTCGACAATGTCTTGCGGCCATAAGCTTTGCGCTTTTTCCAGCCCTGCAAAGCCACCGTGCTGCCGATAGTCTTCCAGTGAACTTGGGTCGACGATACCAATTCGTGCGGAGGTCAATCTGATTTGCTGCTGCAAGTAGCCCAACTGTTCTAGGAGGCCCACACACTGCGGATGTGACTGCTGGGGGATACCATTGCCGAAGAGTTCGGCGATATCATCGGCATCCACATTGGCAAAGCCTATTCTGCCGGCGTCGGTTTCAATCTCTATCAATGGTTCCATCCAAAACATGCCCCGTGAACCGTTGCGAATGATTTCCACTTCCAGAGGCAGGGTGCCAATCGCAGTGGCAATCTCATCGGCACCCAGTGAGCGCGCTGTGCTGTCAGAGGGGACGTAAACTCGCTGGCTCATTGTTCAGTTTCCAATAACTTGCTCAGGGAATCCGGAGTCACTCGGCTATAGAGTCGCTCGTCAATCATCACAGAAGGGGAGCAGGCGCAATTGCCCAGGCAGTAGACCGGCTCCAAAGAATATTCTCCGTCCGCGCTGGTTTGATGATAGTCGATACCCAGTGTGTTTTTCGCCGACTGTTCGAGGGCCTTTGAACCCATCGACTGACAGGACTCTGCGCGGCAGATATACAGTGTTTTTTTCCCTCCGGGTTCCTGGCGAAACCAGTGGTAGAAGCTGATCACCCCGTGAACCTCAGCTCGAGACAGGTTTAGAGCCTTGGCGACGACTGGAACGGAATCTCGCGGTACGTAGCCGAAGTGATCCTGAAGTTTATGCAGGATGGGTAATAAGGCCCCCACCTCCGAACGGGTAGGCTCGATTAACTCGGCTGTGGTTTTCTCAATATCATTTTTATTCATCGACTAAGTCTACTCCAAGAAAGCCGCGCGGGTCGATGGGCTGCGAAGGCAAATTCACTGTGTCCAAAGAGGTTCTCCTTCCTCAGTATTTGATTTTTCTGTCTGTTGAGCTAGATTATTCGTCCCGATAATTACCAGCCCAGAACTTACGAGGATTCAACTATGCATCGCGCCGCACTAGAACCCAATATCGCCGCCAGTATGTTGCGACGAGCCGACCTGAATCCAGAGCGGAAAGCGCTCATTTTTGAGGGCGATGAGGTGTCCTATGGTGAGTTCGCAGACCGGGTCAGGCGCCAGGCTAGCTTGCTTCGCGAAGGGGGTGTCTGTGTGGGGGACCGAGTGGGCTTTCTAGGATTCAATCAGCCGGCATTTCTTGAAACCCTTTTTGCCGCGAACACTTTAGGCGCCATATTCGTTCCCCTCAATTTCCGCCTGACTGCTGAGGAACTGACCTTTATTGTTAACGATGCTGGAATCCACACCTTGATTTGCGATGACGCATTGCGGGATGTCGTCGCTCCTGCCAAGCCCAATCTGTGTTGCAAGCAATACTTCACCTGCGAGACACAGGCTGATGGTTGGAGGTTTTTGCTGAGCGAGCGCGCTGCAGCCGAACCCTGCACCGATGTAACCTCTGTGGACACTCACGATGTCTGTTTGATCATGTACACCTCGGGTACTACCGGGTTGCCCAAGGGTGCAATGCTCACCCATGGCAACATTATGTGGAACAACATTAACGCGATGATAGCGTTTGGTGGAGCTCGAGATGACGTGGTGTTAACCGCTGCACCGTTGTTCCACATCGGTGGCCTAAACGTGATGACGCTAAATTCTTTCCACGTTGGGTCAACGTTAGTGTTGCTGCGAACATTTGATGCACAGGAAGTCCTGGCAAGTTTCGAACGCTACGGGGTGACCCACATGTTTGGTGCTCCTGCGATGTATCTCTTTGTTTCGCAACTGCCGGCTTTTTCGACTACGGATCTCAGCTCGATAAAAACGCTGATCTGCGGCGCCGCCCCTGTTCCAGAGTCGCTAATTGAATTGTGGGGATCGCGCGGAGTTTCCTTTTGTCAGGGTTATGGTCTAACCGAAACGGCTCCCTTCTCAGCATTTTTAACCCCGGAGTGGGGCGTCAGTAAGCTGGGCTCTGCGGGTCAGCCGCCACTGTATAGCGGTATCAGAATTGTCGATGAGAGCAACTGCGTTGTTGCGGCGGGTGAGCGTGGGGAAATTTGTCTCAACGGCCCCAACATTATGAAAGGTTACTGGAATCGTCCCGAGGCAACCGCTGAGGCTATCGACACCGAGGGGTGGTTCCACTCAGGTGACGTGGGTTACTTGGACGAAGACGGTTTTCTGTTTATTTGTGATCGCTTGAAAGACATGGTGATTTCCGGTGGTGAGAATGTTTACCCAGCAGAGGTTGAGACTGTGCTGTATAAGCACGAAGCGATTTCCGAGGTGGCAGTTATCGGTATGCCCGACGACAAGTGGGGTGAAGCAGTTACAGCGGTCGCTGCGCTGCATGAGGGGCAAGATCTTACCCTGGAAGCTTTGCGCGAATTTGCTAATGAGCACCTGGCTCGTTACAAATTGCCACTGCGTTTACACATTGTAGATGCCTTGCCACGCAACCCGGCGGGCAAGGTACTGAAGTTCGTGTTGAAGGAACAGCTGGCGGACTAGTCCGCCAGGTCGCGCCCCACGTTTGCCTGCGCGGCTGCAATTCTCGCCACGGGAACCCGAAAGGGACTGCACGATACATAGTCTAGCCCCAGGTCGTGGCAGAACTGAATCGACCTGGGATCGCCGCCGTGTTCGCCACATATTCCGTATTTGATGCCCTTTTTGCGTGCTCGACTCTCTCTAACCGCTATTTCCATCAGCCGGCCTACGGCCCTTTGGTCAAGCGATACGAAGGGGTCGCTCTCTACAAGCTTCTTTTCCAGATAGCGCGGAAGAAACTTACCGACGTCATCCCGGGAAAAGCCGTAGGTCATTTGGGTGAGATCGTTGGTGCCAAAACTCATGAATTCGACCTCGGATGCGAGTCGATCGGCACCCAGGGCCGCTCGAGGTGTCTCCATCATGGTGCCCACTTTGTAGGGGATGGAAATCGCCTTTTCTCGCAGTACTTCCTGAATCCCGGTATCGATAATTTCATTGATCATGCGAATTTCCCGCACGTTAACTACCAGCGGAATCATGATTTCGGGGAATGGCCGGTAGCCCTGTTCAGTGGCGATGACCGCCGCACTGATAATGGCTCGAACCTGCATTTCGGTGATTTCCGGGTAGACCACTGACAGTCGGCAACCGCGAAAACCCAGCATTGGGTTGACCTCATGAAGGTTGTCGGTCATCGCCTTAATCTTCTCTGCGGGCTTGCCAATTCTCTCGGCCAGTGCCGTAATTTCCTCGTCGTTGTGAGGGAGAAACTCATGCAGGGGTGGGTCGAGAAGTCGAATGGTTACCGGTAGACCGTCCATGACTTTAAACAAATCAAAAATGTCGTCCCGCTGAAACTCGAACAACATATCCAGGTAGCGCAGTCTCTCCTCTTTTGATTCGGCCAGTATCATGCCGCGCATTTTATCGATGCGGTCCGCCGCGAAAAACATGTGCTCCGTTCGGCAAAGACCTATGCCTTCGGCGCCCAGTTCTCTGGCTTTACTCGCTTCTTCATGGGTCTCTGCATTGGCGCGTACTTTAAGTCAGCGCTGCTTGTCTGCCCAGGACAGCAGGGTTTGAAAGTCATCGCTGGAGCTGGCTTCGATTTTGGGAATGTCTCCCAGCATCACATCGCCGGCAGTGCCATCGAGCGTGATGATGTCACCGCGGTTTAAGATCACGCCCTCGGCGGTTGTGGCGGTACCTTGTTCGTAGTCAATGGTGAGCCCACCACACCCTGTAATCGCACAGACACCCATGCCTCTGGCGACGACGGCGGCGTGAGAGGTCATGCCGCCCAATTCCGTCAGAATACCTTCGGCGACTTTCATACCGTGGATGTCCTCAGGGGTAGTTTCCCGGCGAACCAGAATGACCGCGGTCCCATCGGCATTAATATCGACTGCTTCTTCGGCCGAAAAAACAATGGCTCCGGTGGCACCGCCGGGACTGGCGGGCAGGCCGCTGGCTACAACATCGGTTTTCGCGGTGGGGTCGATCATGGGATGTAGAAAGGCCTCCACGTGCTCAGGAGAAACACGCATTAGCGCTTCGCTTTCGGTGATCAAGCCTTCGTTTACCATGTCGACAGCGATTTTTATGGAAGCGCGCCCGGTTCGTTTACCGCTGCGTGTTTGCAGCATGTAGAACTTGCCTTCCTGGACAGTGAATTCCATATCCTGCATATCGCGATAGTGACTTTCCAGCAGCGCCTGGGTTTCAAACAGCTCTTTGTAGACTTCGGGCATTTGCTCGTTGAGCGATTCAATCTGCAGGGGTGTTCTTATCCCGGCGACAACGTCTTCACCGGCGGCGTTGAACAAATACTCGCCAAAAAACAGGTGCTCGCCCGTCGAGGGGTTGCGGGTAAAAGCGACCCCAGAGCCGGAGTCATCACCGAAGTTACCAAACACCATGGCCTGTACATTTACCGCAGTACCCAAAGATTCAGGAATGTTGTTCATCTCCCGATAGACATTTGCTCGCGGTGTGTACCAGGACAAAAAGACGGCTTCTACCGCTAGTTTGAGTTGTACGAATGGGTCTTGCGGAAAGTCAGCAAGGGTTTTGTAAACCGCAATGATGGCCTGCCAATCCTCTGCCGTCATGTCGACGTCGAGCACCTTGTTGTGTTCGGCTTTATACTTTTCGATTTCGTCTTCGAACAGGTGTCCGTCGACACCCAATACGACATCTGCGAACATCTGGATAAAACGGCGATAAGAATCGTATGCGAATCTTGGATTATCGGTTTTGTTCGCCAAACCCTCGGCTATTTCATCGTTCAAACCCAAATTCAAGATGGTATTCATCATTCCGGGCATAGATACCGATGCGCCCGAGCGGACGGAAAACAACAGCGGG
>JBGCGJ010000009.1:0-286058 GCA_045110675.1 Halioglobus sp.
GGCTGCCAGTATCGGGCGGGGTTAATCCTATCACCACACCACCATTGCTACCCGCAGCGCCCTCATGAACGTGCATGGCAACTGGGCCGTCAATTCGATCAACAGTGACACCGTAACAAACTGTGTCCTGACCGACTAATAACATCGTGGCTGAACCGTGACCGTTGCCGTCTCCGACGTTTGCTTCTCCGGTCTCACCATCAACTTCATAGCCCCCGGACAGGACCGCGAATAATGCGCCCTTGCCTTCCTGGGCGACCGCCGCAGAACTCACTAGTAATACAACACCGATTAAAACGAAAGCTTTTAAGAGTGAAGGACGAATAGTCATCTGTATAAACTCCTACGATTGATACATAGCAGCAGGCACACAACTGGGGTGACCAACCTATCCATGGCTTTGCCGCTATGACATGTTGATGGAAGTTGTGTGCTGTGCAAAAGTGCGGCTCAAACTGAGAAACGCGCCAGGAAACGAAAATGAATCGGCTTACCGGAAAGTGCTTGTGTGAAAAAGTATCCTACGACATCGAGGGGGAGTTGGGCCCCATCTACAACTGCCATTGCTCAAAGTGCCGTCGATGGCACGGATCCGCTTTTCGCACCAGAGCCACTGTTCCCTCAGAGCGTTTTCGCTGGCTTAGCGGTGAGGATAAGCTCTCTCAATTCCACTCTTCGGACAATACGGTCAAGTGGTTTTGCTCGGTCTGTGGTTCGAATCTGATAAGCACCTACGATGACCGTCCTGAAGTCATTGGAATACCATTGGGAGGACTGGAACAGGACCCGGGAAACAGACCGGAAGCGCATATCTTTGTCGCCTCAAAATCACCTTGGCACGACATTTGCGATGATCTTCCCCAGCATGATGAGTGGCCAGGCAGTGAAGAAGAGGTAAAACGTACTCGCTAGGAAATATGGCTGGATCAGGGCCGCATAAACTGCCCACCATCAACATTAAGAATGTGGCCGGTTATCCAGCTGGCGTCATCGGATAGCAGGAACAGCGCAGCACTCGCCAAATCCTCTGGCTGCCCCAGACGCTTTATAGGCATGGACTTAATCATTTCCTTGGCATACTCGCCCGCCATCTTTTCTAAAGCCCCGGTATCAGTTGGCCCTGGTGCAATCGCGTTGATGCGAATTTTTCGCCATCCCAATTCGTTTGCCAGGGACTGGGTTATACCGTTCATCGCCAACTTGGCGACGCCATAGAACCCTGTGCTCATCCATGCTGCGGTAGAGGATTGATTCACTATGGCACCGCCGCCTGCCGCAGTCATCTGCTCGACAACCGCACGAGTCATAATCAAACAGCCGTGCATATTGACACGCATGAACTTGTCCAGGTAGTCCAAGTCGACGTTTAGATAGCCTTCAATTTTCATATCTCCAAAGATCGCGGCGTTGTTTATCAGGTAGTTAATTCCGCCGAATGCTTCCATCGTAGCGTCCGCGCAGGCTTTAGCAGATTCCTCGCTACCTACATCGGTTTTTACAAACAGAGCGCTGCCGCCCTTCGAAATGATCTCTTGGGCGACTCGTTGGCCACCTTCCTCGTTCAGTTCAGCAATGACGACATTCATCCCACGATCAGCGCACGCCTTGGCGTAGCCCTCGCCTATTCCACCACCCGCTCCGGTTACGATGACTGTCTTGCCTGTAAAGTTCATTGCTCTATCCTCATTTAATATCGACCTTTTTCGGTCGGCACATTGGGTCGAATTTCCAGAAGGTCGATTGCCACGCCTGCCGGTTGAGATACGGCGTATGTCACGGCATCGCCCACCTGCTTCGTTTCCATACCCGTGTCCATGTAAGTTCCAGCGTGAGCCCAGGCTTCAAGACCTGCTGTGAGCGCGTCCGGGTTCCAGTCATCTGCAAAATTGGTCCAGGCACCACCGGGTCGAATACAGGTGACACCAATACCATCCCCTTGCACTTCTACTCTGAGGTCCCGGGTAAATCGTTCTACGGCGGCTTTGGTGCTGGCGTAAATCGACAGATGACTCATCTCATCGTAATGCCAGGCTGAGGCAGAGGAAATATTGATAATGCGCGGATTTTCCGCGCCTCGCAGAAATGGGATGACCACCTGACAACAAAACACAGTGCCTAGAAAGTTGGTCTGTGTTTGCAGTATCACCTCTTCTTCTACAAGGTTCTCCACAGTCGAAGGGCGGGCAACGCCGGCGTTGTTTACCAAACCATCCAAACGACCAAAGTGTAGTTTAATCTGCGCGAACGCAGCGGTGATATCTTTCTTATGTGCTACATCAGCAGCCACGCCAACAGCACTGTCTTCTCCAAGCTCGCTGACGGCGGCATTTAGCGCCTGAATATCTCTGCCCACTAAACCAACTCTGGCGTGTTGTTCAATCAAGCTCCGTGCAATTGCCAACCCAAAGCCTTTCGAGCCTCCGGTAACAATAAATACTCTGTCTTTAATGACGGAGCTCACTGGCCAATCGCTATCGATTTGGTTTCCAGGTACTCTTCAAATCCTTCGCGTCCCATCTCCCTGCCAATTCCACTTTGTTTGTAGCCACCAAAAGGCGCATCGGCTCCATAGAAGTTTCCACCGTTCACGTTAATAGTGCCTGTGCGTATTCGCCGTGCAACCGCGAGTGCGCGCTCCTCACTGGCCGACCAAACACTACCCGACAATCCATAGTCTGAATCGTTGGCGATTCTGACCGCATCGTTTTCATCCTCATAGGCTATAACCACTAACACCGGCCCAAAGATTTCTTCCCTAGCAACGACCATGTCATTGCTAACATCAACAAAGACGGTTGGCTCGACGTAGTAGCCTTTTTCCAGGTGAGCGGGAATTCCACCGCCCAATAGCAATCGCGCGCCCTCTGCCTTGCCCTTTTCAATATAAGACAACACCCGCTCTCGCTGGCGGGCATTCACTTGGGGGCCCATAATCTGACTCTGGGACGCAGGATCCCCATATTCGATAAACCCGAAATAGGTTTTCAGCAACTCCTCGACTTCCGCCTGGCGATCTTTCGGTATCAGCAGGCGAGTGTTCAACGCACAGCCCTGACCCGCGTGGAAACAGACGGCCAGTGCACTGAGCAGGCTGGCGCTTAAGTCCGCATCGTCGAGAATAATATTGGCGGATTTACCGCCTAACTCCAGAAATACCTTTTTAACCGTCTCGGACGCGCGCGCCATGATGTGCTTGCCCACCGCAGTAGAACCGGTAAAGGACACCATATCGACCCGAGGATCACCCACCAGAGAATCGCCAAGCTCGGCCGGGTCACTGGCCGTGATCACATTAAACACTCCCGGGGGAATGTCCGTGTACTCCTTTACCACTCTTCCGAGCATGGTGGCGGACCAAGGTGTATCGGGCGCCGCTTTAAGCACCACAGTACAACCCGCAGCCAAGGCGGGGATGCACTTGGCGAGATTAATTTGCACAGGTACGTTCCAGGGAGTGACACATGCGACAACACCAATAGCTTCTTTCTCCACCAGGCGACGGCTTTTCCCGCCCATCATTTCGGCTATACCGATGTCTTTGCTCCATTCATAATTCGGCAGCACTTCCAGGGTGTAGTCGATAAAACCAATGGGAATCTCGCAGTGGGGGCCACTGAGGCCGCATAGGCCGATGGGAGCACCTGTTTCCGCGGCGATCTGCTCTTTGAAATCGTCCATGACCCGGCGCAAGCCTTGCTGAAGCTGGCGTATACATTGGTGGCGAAACGCATGGTTGGTCGACCAGTCTGTTTCATCGAAAGCTCTGCGTGCAGCGATAACTGCCCGCTCGAGGTCCTCGGGACCTGCATCCGCAACCTCACCCATAACCTCTTCAGTAGCGGGATTAATGTTTGGGTAGATTCTGCCCGATACCGCCTCTACCAGCTCCCCATCGATAAACAATTTCGATTCCGGATTCATAAACGCCCCTAGGCCTTGTTCAGAAAAAGTGCGAGTACCTTATCGCGCAGTCTTCGAGTTGTCGGCAGCTCAATACCCATTTCCTCAGCACTCGCCAGAGCACAATCGAGATCCTTTTCGCCAAGGCGGCCGTACTGCCCAAAAAACTCGTTCATTTGTTCTTCCGTGCAGGTTTTAGCGAGCGTGTTTCGATTTGAGATAAAGGCATGCATCGACTCGTTAACAATCCCGTTGGATCTTCCGACTTCGCGTAACACGTCCGCAGAAAGCCCTCCCGCCTCGGCCAGGCGAGTGGCTTCGGACATCGCCATAAATTCTGCGTAGGTAATCAGGTTATTGCACAACTTTAAGAGCAGCCCCGTACCCAGCTCTCCCGCGTGAACAATCTTGTCCGCCGATGTTTCAAAGACTGGGCGGGCGAGCTCGACGGTGGCCGCATCCCCTCCCACCATATAGCATAGAGTGCCCGCCTCGGCGCCGGCAGCGCCGCCAGAGATCGCTGCATCGATTAGCGCTATGTCCTTTTGCGCTGCATCATCGGCCCAGCGCAGAAGAGATTCTCTAGTAACCGTAGAGTGTATTGCGACAACAGTGCCAGCTTCAGCCGACTCAAATATACCCGCCCTACCGTAGAGAAGCTGTTCTACCTGGGCATCATCTCGAACACATATCCCGATATGCCTGCAAAGGCGCGCTAGTTCAGCTACGGCAGAGCAACCAATGGCACCGAGCTCAACCAGCTCTGCCACTGGCGGCTGAAACACATCGTAGACATGCAAAACAAACTGATCTCCAATCAGATGCTTGGCAGATGGCTTGCCAATGTTTCCCAGGCCGATATAGCCCACATTTTTCTTTGTCGTCACAACAGTCCTCACGATCTACTCATGATCTATATGGTAATGGCTGCGCAGCTCTGGTTTCTGTATTGAGTGTAGACATTGCGAATCCATTATGTCAACTTCAATTGACTTTATGACAATCACTATTTACTATTTCAACATGAACCGCAAAGCGCAGCAAAGCGATACCTCGGACAATACATGGAGTCGCTATCAGGATAATTTCTCGCGGCACCTGCTTGGAGTCGCGCGCCATTCGCAGACCGAAATGATGAACACCCTTGAAAGGGAGCACGGGCATCAGCATCTGCGTTTGGGCTTCGCCCCCTACATCACCCTATTGGGCGCGGGAGGCATGCGCCTCGGCGATCTGGCGCAAGCGCTGGGAATTTCAAAGCAGGCCTGTAATCAAGCATGCAACCAGATTGAATGGGCGGGTTACATTTCTCGCGAATCAGATCCAAGAGATGGACGGGCGAAACAACTTGTACTCACTGAGGATGGCAAACAACTCAGTCGCCATGGTCTGCTTATCGCGGCCAGGCTAGATGAGCAATTTGCCGATATTGTCAGCCACTCAGCCATTCAAGATGCACGGAGAACACTTTCTAAAATTTATACGGCCGCCAACTTGGGTCAGATCTCTATCAGCGCAGGCCCTGGAGTGATGCACCTGACTGCGGGGCTGCCAGCGCTAGCGGATTACGTTCTACTCAGACTAATGGCAATGACATCCAGCAAAGGACACCCAGGGCTAAAGCTATCTTTCGGCCAGGTGCTGACGCTTATCGGCGATTCGGGCGGTAAGATCCAGCACATGGCCGCAATACAGGATGTCAGCAAACAAGCTATCAGCGCCACTGCGAAGGAACTCGAAGCCCTGGACTACATATCGCGGGAGCCAGACCCGCGCGATTCCCGACAAGTGGTGCTGCGTTTTACAGAGCGAGGCAGGGAACTCATCCATCACTCGGTGGCCAGTGTGGATGAGCTGGAACAGGAATTCATAGCAATAGCCGGAAAGCGGGCGATCGCTAAGCTGAAAAAAGTGCTCGGCGCTCTCTATCGAGTGCTGCATCTCGAACAAGAACTTTCGGGCGGTAGTAACACAGTAGATTTGAGCTTGCTAGCGCAGCAGTTAAAACAACAGCTCGGCGCTCAAGCAAGTCAAGATTTGGGACGGCTTTTGCTGTCCTGAAGTAAAGCACACGAGGTAAGAAAATGATTGGCGAAATGTGGGCGACCATCACCGAAAACTATCATTGGCTAGCTGGGCTATTGTCGCTGGCCGGAATCGTGTCGATCTCTGTGGTCGGTAAATGGCTGCTGTTTAAAATCGGGCCACTGTCAGACATGCGAGAACTAAACCGCAGCAAAGACAAGGAGAAATGGGCTTTAGAGAAATACCCCCCCATTGTTCGCGCAACCCAGAAAGTCGGCATGTACTGCAATATCACCTTCTTTTTACTGGTATTGCCCTTTTGTGTGTCCCTTGATCCCCAGCCGATATGGCAGATGCTGGTGAATATAGTGATCGTATTAATGTTTTACGATTTCCTCTACTACCTGTCACATCGCTTCTGGTTTCACGGCAATGGTGCCATGCGCCAAATTCATGCGGTACACCATCAGGCGCGCAAGCCAACATACCTCGACTCGCACTACGTACACCCAAAAGAAACTTTCATCGGTCTGATGTTGTATATGGGCTCGGTCGCATTTCTCGCCGCCCTAATGGGACCGTTTCACGTCGTTACTGTGGTTGTAACGTTTCTTGTTTTTTACCAACTCAATCAAGTAAACCACACCTTTGTCGATCTGCCCTTCTTCCCTTTCAAGACGGTCAGCTGGATAACCGCGAAACACCACATTCATCACGAAAACATGCACAAGGGAAATTACGCTACCATCACCCTGTTGTATGACAAGTTGTTTGGAACTCTGGACTAGAGAGAACCGTTGGGCACAAAGCCAAAGACAAAGACAAATGGAGTCACGTTATGAACGATGAGGAACGCAGAGCACTGGGCGAAAAAATGATTAACGATGTCTATGCCGGAGACGTTGTTGTTCCGCCGCAGGGGTACGCTTTCACCGACGTGATGCTGAAGCAGCTGTTCGCTGAATTGTGGACCCGAGACACACTGTCAATGCGTGACAAACGCATTTTACTGATTGGTATTATCGCCGAGAAAGGCGAGCCGATGACCTTCAAACTGCAGATAAAGGCCTCATTAAAGCGCGGGGAAATCAACGCGGACGAGGCCAGAGAGTTTCTACTATTCATCGCTCAGTACGCTGGCTACCCACGAGCGGCAGCGCTGCTGGGGCCAGTAGAGGAGGCGATTGCCGAGGTTGAAAAAGAGGGCAATTAAAAACGACCAAGTGCTCTAGCTTCCCGGCTCAGACCCCGCGAGCTCACGACTTAGCTTCGCATATAAGTACACCGACACGACTAAGCTGGCAGATTCAAAAATAAACGCGGCCAGGTTATAGGTGTCTTGCCCGTCTAGCAACAAACCCACCGCTCGTGCTCCAGCCAGCCCCGCAAAGCAGGCAATCATCACGGCGCAAGCCATTTGTTGTTGTATCGGAGGCCTCTGCGCGCCCCACAATAGCAATAATCCCACACCTAACTGCAAGCCTCCGTACATAGCCCGCACTTCAACTTTGCCAGGAATAGAGTCTCCCAACTCCAAAAGCTCCAACACATAGCTGGGATTGAAACACAGGTAGATGCCATAACCGGCGAACACAATGCCAATAAAACGGAGGAAGAAAATCATCAATCAGTTCCCTTTATCTAAGGGCATCGTTCCAAAGACGATGCCAAAATTGTAGTAACGGTTCGTTCTTGCCTATTAATAAATCTCGCCGCCCGGCATTGAGCCCCTTCTGGCACTGCTCCGACATCGGCAAATCTTCTTTTTCAAACACCTCGCCGCCAAAATTGTAAGCTTGCGTGGCTTCATCAAGAGTCGCGTTTTTTCCCGCTATACCAATGTATGTCACCCGAGATTTTTCGGCAGCCGCTCCCGGCTCGGCGCGTATCATCTGAGCGCCGGAGCCATTCACTATGATCATCACGCCTGGGTAAATTGTATAGGTGCACGATCCTTCAATACTATACGGCCAATCACCTTCACTTAGATCATTTAGGCGCTCGATAGACTTTAGTGGAAAGGCCCATCGGCTTTCTCTGGCATACGTATCTACAACGGCGTTGGGAGCCAACACTTTAGCAACACTATCGCGGTGCAATACATTGAAGTGATAACTCTCCAGACTGAGGTCATTGACCAGCTTCCAGTTGGCCTCCACATTTAGAATACGTCTGTCTATACGCTGATACTGATCGAGATTAAAACTGGCTATTTCCTCCTCCAACGCTCCCAACGCAGCTTCCACAGCGTGTTGTTGTACACCATCGTGCAGGCCGACAATGACAATGCCGCTCACCTCAGCAACGGGCAAAGGTGTCAATCCACCTTCGCTCTTTGGTGTATCAAAAGATGAATCCTGAGGGCGGCCAATTAACGCTCCATTATGAGAGTAAGACCAACCGTGAAAAGGGCAAACCAAACGCTTGGTTTGCCCACTACCTTCGGCAAGCGGAGCGCCGCGATGAGAACAGGCGTTAATAAACGCGTAGATTTGACCCATCGAATCACGCGTCAGAAGCAGAGGGATATCCAATACATCCAAACTTAGATGTCCGCCACCGGGGACTTCCGCAGAGAATGCCACAGGCTGCGGTGTGTCACGAAACAAGGTATCTTTCTCGGCGAGAAATCGCTCAGGACAAAAAAAGCTATCAGCGGGTACGACAATGTCGCATTCGGACTGATCAGCGGTGTTGCGATTGAAGTGATCCAACAGGCGCCGATTCAGAGAAGTTGCTACATCACTATTCAAACTATCACCCGCGCTGTATTTATTGCCCCAACGTCGACCCCGTTAACCGGGTGAGACCGCGACTTTCCAATCAGATTTTCGCCGTCCCTGACTACCGCGTTTCCCCCAATCTCCACTCTCTGATTGCAAGTTCGAGGCAGAGCGACGATCTACAGTCCCATCGCGTCGGTCTTCGTGATGCACGTAGGTGCAGCGGCAATCCTCCAGCCGACACTGGGGCAACGGGAGAAGGGGGGATTTGTCCGCCAAAAAACGGCGAGAAGAGAACGCTCTAACGCCGTCGCATGCATCCTCTTCGAACTTAATAGAAATGGCGTGGTAAGGATTGAGCTTGGGAACAGCCCTCCTGACCTTTGGTCTCTTACCACCAAACGGATTTAGAACCCAAATGATAGCGACAGCGCTGAATAGAACCACTATCAACGTACCCACTACTTACCCCACCTTACTATTTTTTTATACTAGATTGCTTTTTTAGAAGCTATTTATATGAAACAACACACTAAGGACAGTCTACATTAAGCCAACTTTGTTGTCCTTCTGGACTAAGCTTCTTTATACGCTATGAAATTATGCACTTATGGACACGGGAGTGACACTTAGCTCCTGTTCCGCTGCCATAGTAAAAGACCCTGCGGATTGGCCGAGTTGCACAGGCAAATATCCCGACCCCCGCACTGATCCAGTTTACAGCTGCGGGCTCGTCCCGCAAGGAGAAGTCATCGTGGCAACAAGCACTCGAGAAACAACACCTTTTTCAATTCATCGGGTTCCTATGACCCGCCCCTTCATCTGGCTGGACAAAGGCTGGGACGATTTACTACACCACCGTGGCGCGAGTCTGGCTTATGGTTGGTTAGTATCCGCTCTGGGCGCGTTAATCCTGGCCTATGAACGGCATCCATTTTTTATCGCTTTCACCATTACCGTGTTTTTACTGGTCGGCCCAATCATGACAGCCGGGCTGTGCGAACTCTCTCGCCGGCAATCTATTGGCGAAAAAGCAGACTTTTCGACATCCTTAAGGGCTTTACGCGGCCATAAGCGAAACCTGATGCACTTTGCCAACGCACTGCTGATTGGTGCCGTAGTCTGGTTTATCGTGTCCAGTGCGATTGCCTACGGGGCCACAGGAAGCATTGCTCCGAGCCTTGAATCCACCGTCGGTGGAGATGTACTGCGACAGGTGAGCACCCCCCAGCTGATCAGCTATATCGTCAGCGGTGGGCTGCTAGCTTGTATCGTTTTTGCAGTATCTGTGGTTGCCGTTCCGATGATTGTTGATAACAACGTTGATGCGAAGACAGCGATGCAAACCAGCCTTAAGGTCGCCCTGCGAGATCTGCCAGCAATGCTGGTTTGGGGTGCATTGATAACGGTATTGGTAGCCGTGGGTTTCGCCAGCTATCTTTTGGGTATGGTCGTGATCTTCCCCCTGCTGGGACATGCCACCTGGCATGCTTATAAGGACCTGGTGCATTAGATTTTGAGCAAACCGACTGACTGATTCTGGCCTCAAAAGGCATGTTTCCGTCCCGGGAACTACACTAACATTCCACTCTGCCAACAAGGGGAATTGGAATGACACTGAAAATTGCGCGGTACACACAGGCTCTGATCTTGTCGGTTCTGCTACCAATGACATTACTGGCAAAGCCGGCATTGGGTTCAGATAAACCCAACATCATTATCATGGTGGCAGACGATCTTGGCTGGAATGATGTCGGGTTTCACGGCGGCCCGATCGATACGCCTTCACTGGACAAACTGGCCGCACAGGGCGTTGAACTCTCGCGTTTTTACACGACCCCAATATGCTCTCCTACTCGGGCAGCCCTAATGACAGGACGAGACCCGATCCGCCTGGGAGTTGCCTATGGCGTCATCATGCCCTGGCACAATAATGGTATTCACCCCCTTGAACACTTCATGCCTGAGACATTTTTGGCGGCCGGATACCAAACCGCCATGGTAGGTAAGTGGCATCTGGGTCACGCGCTGCAGGCTTACCACCCGAACGAGCGCGGCTTTGAACACTTCTACGGACACCTGCATACCGAGGTCGGCTACTTTCCCCCCTTCGGGAATCAAGGCGGTAAAGACTTCCAGCAAAACGGCGTCTCCATCGAGGCAGAGGGCTATGAGACGTTTCTGCTGGCGGACGAAGTTTCCCGCTATATAAAAACGCGCGACAAGAACAAACCCTTTTTCGTATATATGCCTTTTATCGCTCCACATACTCCTTTGGATGCGCCGGAAAATCTCAAGGAAAAGTATGCGGATCTGAAAGACGACCGCACCATTGCGCGCAGCAAAAACACCGATCAAACGCGGAAGATGAGCAAGCTCATGTTGCAACCCAGTGCCAGACCGATGTTCGCAGCAGTGGTAGATGGAATGGATCAGGCCATCGGGCAGGTACTCGATACGCTTGAGGCAGAGGGCATAGATGACAATACCATCGTGCTGTTTCTGAGCGACAACGGAGGTGCCGCCTACGCCAGTGGAGGTGCGGACAATTATCCCCTGCGCGGCGGCAAGGGAGAGACCTGGGAGGGAGGAATTCGCGTGGTTTCCCTGATCCGCTGGCCTGAGAAACTCAAAGGCGGAGAAAAAATGACGTCGATCATGACGGCCATGGACGTATTTCCTACACTGGCTGCGGGCGCAGGTATCGAACCAGGAAACGAGACATTTGAACTCGATGGCAAGAATTTGTGGCCGGCTATCAGCCGAGGTGAGAGACAACCCCGATCAGACTTGGTCTATTTTGCATCGGAGACGCCGATACGAGGCTCATTCATGCTGACCGCCTTTAACGACCACTGGAAATTGGTGCAGGAAATTGAGCAGGGATTGCTGTCAGCCACCGTCACTAACTACTTGTTTCGCATCGCTGATGATCCCAGCGAATACAATAACTTGGCCGCTGAACATCCGGATGTTGTCGGCGAACTCAGCGCAAAAATTCACTACTGGCGAACACTTTATCCAGTGGCGGGAACGCGTTCCGAGCTGGTGCCTCCCCCCGGCTGGCGCGCACCGCTGGACTGGGTGACCTACCCGAGAAGCATTACAGAAACTCAGAGTGAACCTGCACCGGGCATGCCACCGCCTTACGCCTTAAAACCACTGGATTGGCAGCACGGTGAGGCCGGCCGACTGATCTACAATTGCGAACCTTACAAGTATCTGGGCGGGGGTCTATGCAAGTGATAGACCCTGAGCCAACTCTCGTGTGAGATCTGCCGCTGAGATTTCTTTGCAGCCCGTTGCATTTTGACCACACCACAGTGATGTAAAATCGTGTTGCCCACGCGCTTCAGCGAAAGCACGCAGTGGCACCAAGCCTGCGCCCGCCAAGGGAAAAGGCGGTGTATTCGCACTGATTGGGCCGAGCTCGCGCACAACTCGATTGACGATACTTCGAGCCGGGCGCCCCGAAAAAACATTGGTAATCGCGGTGTGTCCTGAAGCCGAGCTTTTTAATGCGGCCCGATGTAACTCACTTGTTTTCGCCTCTTCACACAATAAAAAAACTGTTCCCAATTGCACAGCACTGGCGCCAAGCTCAATCGCAGCCCTCACGCCCTTTGAATCCGCTATACCGCCTGCTGCAATCACTGGTACAGAAACACTGCGCACAATTTGTGGCAGCAAAGCGAACGTACCTAGCTGCGTTGTCAGATCAGTAGACAAAAACATACCGCGATGCCCACCGGCTTCGCTACCCTGAGCAATAACAGCATCGGCTCCATGCTCCTGAAGCCATTTCGCCTCGTCGACCGTGGTGGCAGACGCAAATATTCTAGCGCCTGTGCGCTTCACCCGTTCGAGTAAATCAACCGCGGGTAATCCAAAATGAAAACTCACGACCGCCGGCCGCAGCTCTTCAACGAGCTCGGCCGATGACAGTGTAAACGGGCTGCGCATGGCAGCTGGTAAAGACACATTTGCATCAATGTTGAACTCTCTATAGTAGGGCTCGAGCGTCGTGCGCCAGGCGTGTTCTTTTTGAGCATAGTCTGAAGGATTAGCGTGGCAGAAAAAGTTCAAGTTAAATGGATTTGAAGTGTGTTGGCGAATGACTGCGACTTCATTGCGAACACCCTCGTGATCGAGCATTGCACAAGGTACTGAGCCCAAGCCACCAGCACCGGAAACCGCAGCCGCGAGCGCACCGCCTTGTACACCCGCCATAGGTGCCTGAACAATCGGCAAGCTGAGCCCGAGATCCTCAAATACTGTGTTCATAATCAACCACGTGGTTTTATCTGCACCGGTTTATCCGGAGTTGTGCAAAGTGGAAAACTGCATCATTAATGGCTTGTTCCGGGACTGCCAAGCCCAAATGATAATGGGAGCCAACGGGGGAACAATCAAGATACTAAGCTGATAGAAAATAGCGATAAGCTGTCCGTTGGGTAGAAAAACCGCAGCTTGGTCAAAAAAAGGCTGCCCTAAACCCAACATAAGATTTTTTAGGGTGACGCTGATCAAGCCCAAAAAAATCAGTACAAGCAGCACCCACAAACCAATGCTGAAATTCCCCAGACTTTCAGATTGTGGCGTGGAGAAATGCAAGGCCGCATAAAATGGTATTGAATAGGACAGCAAACGCACGTCAGCGGGAAATCCCATTTGATATCCGGCCTGCTCGGCACTCACAATCACGTTTTTCAACTCACCAAAGTGCGTCATCACCAACGCATTTGAGCCCTGCAGCTGAATTGTCGCAACAACATCGGGCATCCAGAATCTGAACACAACATCACTTAACCAAACCGCCGGCCAGGCGAGCCATGAGTCGATGAGCATCCATACGAAAAAACTGGGTATCAGAAGAAGCAGTACCAGGCCTAAAAAACGACCCAGGCTGATATTGGGATTCACGAGGAAGATTGCTCCCTGACCACTCGCGAGTTCAAAAATCGAAGATACAAAATGAAAACAATCAGCACATCGAGCATGATCAACACGGGCCACAGGTACAAATGCACCCAGGTAAATACATCGAGATTCCACTGGCCAATATAAAACAAGCTGATGATGCGTCCGATATTCATAAACTGCACAGCAAGGAAGCCAATGCCAATAGCAGCTAATCGGTACTTCCACGGCGCAGGAAAAGCGACCACCGCAGCAATAAGTACTATCGTAGCCTCGACTCCGTTACAGCCGGCTTCTATGGATACGGCAAAACCGCTGGCGGAATCCTGCAAAATTTTATCGTAAAAGATAACCGCATCATCAAAGGGGGAAATCAGCGATGCGCTGAGCCAAGCCAAACCGCCTGTAAATGGCTCAATGACGCTGGTGTGGACTGACTCCAAAAGCTCGAGAGTAAAAAGCCCGATCAATACCAAAAAGAACACGGCGACAAATCGAAACAAGAGAGGGGCCTTAAGCAGAAAACAATCGGAAAATAATACCGGAGACACCCATGCTTAGCTACATGAAAGCGTCGGTACACTTGCCCTTTTCGAGCTTATCCATTAGCGTTGTGCAATCTTAACCGCTATGTAATGGAAGCAACTATGGCAACAGAATTTTCCGCTGGAAGTTTTTTCGGTCGCTGGATATTCGCACTCATTCTGGTGTTCGGAACCTACAACCCTACCGACTATTCCTTTGTTTCCTGGATCATGTCGGACGGTTTCGAATTCGCTCCGGTGATCGCCGTTGTGGGAATCTTGCTGCTCATAGGTTGGACGATTTTCTTGCGAGCAACACTACTCTCTTTGGGCGTCATTGGGATTGCACTGGGGCTGGCCTTATTTGGGGCCATTGTCTGGATGATGGTTGATTTCGGGCTTATCGATATGGAGGCCACAGGAGTTCTTACGTATGTGGCCCTTGTATTACTTTCGCTAATATTGGCAATTGGAATGTCTTGGTCTCATATCAGGCGACGACTGACAGGACAATTTGATGTTGATGATCGGGATGATTAAAAAAAGGGGGTAGAATGCAGTCTACCCCCGGGGCTCTCAATCGTTAAGCGTAACTTTCTCAGCCTGATCATAGGCGGGAACTTCGATAGCGACACCTTCACGGTCGAGCAAATTAATTCCGCCTTCTCTATCCACCCAGCAGGTAGACATAGAACTCAGGCCATCAACCACGGACTGGATCCGCATCTGGTTTCCACCGCGCTTCTTTTTGATAGATTTCAGCTTTAAGCGAGTATCTTCGCCATAAACACGCTTCAGTTCTGATTTACACAGCGCCAGATGCTGGCTGTTGTTGCTGGCTGCCATCGAGGGAGCTGCCACTCCAGCCAACACCATTCCAATTGTCACTCTTCTGAACATTTTCATCGTATGCACTCCTTGTGAGTTGTCAGGAGCTATACTAGACCTATCCATTTATGTTTAAAATATCCATAAATGACTTGCTGTGTTGCATTTTTGGGCACCCTCTTGCCCTCTAGGTTAAGCCCAAAGACTACGCTGTCGAATCCATCTGGTGGCGTATTTTCTCAAACTCACTTGCGATAAGTTCACGGAGTACGCGCATTCTGGCGCTCAACCGAAGGTCTTTGTGCGTCAAAACCCACATATCTGAGTGATGGTCCGTCTTTGCACCCGGAACACGAACAATATCCGGCTCATTGTAGGACACAAAACACGGCATATAGCCCATACCCATGCCACATTTTACCGCCTGGCTAAGAAACGTGAGGTTCATTATGGAGTGCCGCACCGGCAGGTTGGGAAAGTCTGTGTCTTTCACCCATTTTTCATCCTGATCAATCGGGTTTTTGCCGATCCAGCTCAGATGGCTCACATCACCAGGGTTGTCAGGGTTCAATTGACTCTTATGAACATAGGTAGAAGCCGTCATTCGCCCTAGAAATCGACCAATCAGGTAGTCCGGTGGTGAGGTTCCAGCGGGCATTACACGAATGGCGATATCCGCTTCGCGGCGACTCAGGTCCAGGGCATCATAGCTCGGCATCAGCTCCAACCCTATGCCGGGATAGGTGCGCGCAAACTCCGCCAAACGCTCCATTAAAAAGCCCAGCCCCCCAGTGTCGGGAAGCGTAAGCCTTATACTTCCTTCCAGCTCCTGATCTCCGCCGGTTATTTTCCGCTCTACGCCATGAATCAATTCCTCAACATGCTCAGCAGTGGGCAACATCTCCTCCGCACTGGCAGTCATTCGATAACCGTCGGGAGTTCGATCGAACAGTTGGGTATGAAGAGTACTTTCCATCTCATCCAAACGCCTGGTGACAGTTGAGTTACTCACACCGAGTTCCTGGGCGGCACCGCGAGCCGAACCTTTGCGGCTTAGCGCGAGTAGTACCTTCATATCATCCCAATCCACAGCTATTGCACTCCCCCAGAAGAATCGACTAAGCACACAGATTAGCAGAAAAAACAGTTTCGCAAGAGCGGCCTGCGCGATAACAGCGAACCTTTTCCGATATAGAAAATGAGCTAATTTAAAGATGCCAGATTGAGTGGTGCCAAGGCCTTGGCCAATGGATCGAGGTATTGTTCAAACTTCCGCCAACGTTCAATCGATGCGGTGTTAACTGGTTGTCTTGCCTGCCAGTAACTCGCGGTATCAATCAACCCATCTTCCTGAACTTTACCCATGCTCAATGCGTCCAGGGACAAGCCGAGCTGCTCACTCAACTCGCCAATGACTTCCAAAGGACTACTCACCAAAGACTCATACCGAACCTGAATGATTTCATCGCCGAAAATGGTTTGCCAGTGAGACATCAGCCTGTGGTAAGCCACATAGGCAGAACCAACAACAGCAAGGTCATTCGCATAGGGATGCCTGTGACCAAAGTCCTGTTCGAATAGTGAAAAGCAGGTCGCCATAGGGTTGCGCGACAGATGTATCACTTTGGCATTGGGCAATATGGATTTTATAAAACCGACGTTAATAAAATTTCCGGGTAACTTATCCACGAAATACCTTCCGCGATCGATACCCGCTCTGGCTCTTTCGATGTACTCCGCGCCACTTGCACGCCACAAACTATCGGAGACCTTTAGCAGCCCCACTAAATTATCGGGTCGGCCGCAGTGTCGTTCGCATAACTCTTGTTTAACCTTATCTAAATGAATGAGCTCCCCTGCGGGAACAATATCCGGGTTGGTGGACAACACTCGCTCAAGCAAAGTAGTCCCGGAGCGCGGCATCCCCACAATAAAAATCGGATCATCTCGCGTACATGCCAAGGGAGCTCGCGTCGCTACAAACTCCGCCGTGAAAATCTGCTTGATGCCGGAATATGGGTCTTCCGAATAGGGTACACGCTCTTCGGGGCTATGCTGCAGATAGGGTTCGTTAGCGTTCAATAAGTAGCTAAACGCTTCTTCATAGTTCCCCAGGTCAGACTCCAATTTGTACATCGCCCTATTGGAGTGAACGATACTTTCGACATCGGTTTTAAAAGCAGATCGAAATGCATCGGAGGAATCCAGTAGTGAGCGTAAGATTTCCATATCTGAATCCTCTTGAGTCAGGTTTTTCGACCAGGCGAGCTTTTGGTAGAGGATGGCGGAATCAGGATTTTCTTTTATTAGCTTGCGAAGTAAATCTCCTGCTTGGTCAAATTTGCCGACCTTCAACAGAAAGTCAGCATAAAGCGTGTCCAACAAATAAGGAGTCATACCCGCTTGTCTGGACTTATCGAAAAGCCTTAAACCCTCACTCTCATCTCGATTCTCAAGCGCCAGACAGCCTAATACTAACCAGGGAGTCGGAAGTTGAGGCGCAAGTTTCGAGGCTTGCTCGGCATGCGTTTGCGCGCGAGTGTGGTCTCTCAAAGTATAGTATTGCCGAGCGAGAGCGCTATGCGCTCCAGGATCCTGGGGAACCAGGAGTAGCAGTTTTTGATAAATAGAAACAGCATCGGAAAAAAACCCCAAAGCTATGGCCGTGTTGCCCAGCAAACGAATGGCGGAAACGTCTTGAGGGTTAAGCACTAGGTATTCCTTACACAAATTACCACAATCTGTGTAGCGTCCCTGATCAAACAAATTCTGCGCTTCTTTCAGTAAACTCATAGCGTATCTAAAAGCTATCGAACTCAATGAAGATATTATTCTAGCGTCACAAGTCGAAAAATGTAAATCGCGCTTTTTTAGCCTCGACTAATGCGCCGACCGGTACGACTCAGAGTGTGAGAAGATCGAGGTTGGCAGCAGATACCATTGAGCGACATTGCGGGTTGGGAATGGAAAAGAAACGAAGAACTTAGTGTTTGTCGGGAAAGAGTTCCTGAACATTGGATGACACGACTGCAGGGGGTTGAGTGGTAATGGCATTGCGCCCTAACTTACCCATTTTTTGCCAGACATGATCATGTTGGGTCTCATAGCCATGAAAACCGCTGACCGCAGAGCGCAAAATACTGGTAATTCCCGCGCAGTCCATAGTGTCACAGTAGTGGATTAGATCAACCAGCTGACGATGAATCTGAGAGTAGGAAAGACACTCCTCCTCCGCGCGCATGATCATAGGATGCCCGGTTCCGGTTACGTTATCTCCGAGCAGCAATTCTTCGTGCAATTTTTCGCCCGGACGCAGCCCGATGAACTGAATATCAATTTGTTGACCACCAAACGCATCGTGACCGTTTTCGTAACCGGTTAGACGGATCATCCGCTTTGCTAAATCGACGATGCGCACAGGTTCGCCCATATCCAGCACAAAAACGTCACCGCCTGTCCCCATAGCGCTGGCTTGAAGCACCAATTGTGCCGCCTCAGCGATACTCATAAAGAAGCGGGACACTTCAGGGTGGGTAACCGTAACGGGTCCACCTGTATTAATTTGTTCTCTAAAAAGAGGGACCACTGAGCCGGAGGAACCCAGAACATTGCCAAACCGAACCATGCAAAATCGTGTGTTGGTTTCCTTTTGAGCTAGCCCCTGCAGGATCATTTCTGCAAAACGCTTTGAGGCACCCATAATATTCGTGGGGCGCACAGCCTTATCCGTGGAAACCAAAACGAAAGTTTCAACATTCGCCTTGCGGGCAGCTTCAGCGGCATGCCAGGTACCAAACACGTTGTTGGCGACGCCTTCGGCTACATTGTATTCAACCATCGGGACGTGCTTGTAGGCAGCAGCGTGGTAAACAGTCTGAACTGCAAAGGTGCGATAGACACTTTCGAGGCGACGCTGATCCTGCACCGACCCCAGCAAGGGGATCATTGTGACGTCGAGTTCCTGAGTAACAGAAAGTTCGTTTAACTCGCGCTCGATGTTGTAAAGCGCGTATTCAGAATTGTCCAAAAGCAATAATTCGGATGGCCCGGATTTCAAGATCTGGCGGCAGAGTTCCGAACCAATGGATCCACCGGCTCCGGTCACCATCACAACCTTGCCAGTGATACAACGGTCGATTAGCTCCGGATGAGGTGGCACAGCATCTCTACCCAACAGATCGTCCAGGGCAATGTCCTGAATTTGGTTAACACTCGCCTGCCCTCCTACCAACTCATTAATCTTGGGGACTGTGCGCACATAAACTGGCAAGCCCACCAGGGAGTTAATGATTTCTTTGCGACGCTCGGGTGAAGCGGAAGGAATAGCTAACAGAATCTGGGTGATGCCATGCTCATGAATGAGCCTCTCGAGGTCCTCAGGTCGAGCTACCTGAAGCCCGTTGATGACCGAACGTTGCATTCTCGGGTCATCATCGACAAATACGACGGCGCGATACTGGTCTCCATGGTGCAATGCAGTGAGTAACTGACGACCCGACTCGCCCGCACCGTAGATAATCACTTTCTTGGAAAGCGATCGCAGCTTCGCCTGGTAGTAGCCCCGCACAGCCAGGCGAGTACCGCCAATAAACAGCAGCGCCAAACCCCAGTACACAAAAGGCATTGAGCGAGGCACCTCTGACTGGGTGAGAAAAACAACCGATGCAAGCAACAAGGTCGAATAGCTTACGGCCGTTATAACCGCCCAGATAGCCTGCTGCCCCATAAATCGAATAACGGCGCGATAAAGGCCGAGGCGCAGGAATATCACAGCACTGAACAGAACCGTAACAACGGCACACATCACTTCGAGCGCACCGAGTTCGTAGTTGGTCTGGCCAAGTCGCAAACCCACCGCAGACCACATAGCGGCCGTGACAAAAAACATGTCCAGTAGCAGCAAAAAAGCCTGTTTAATGTTTCGAGGTAACTCTATTAGTTTTTCTAGAGCGTCGACTAAGCTACCTGCAAAACTGGAAGCAGAGCGTGTAGCAAGATTACCAATGCGGTTAATCAATCCCCTGTCACCCCTGGTAGTCAGATCGGCTCTGGTTGCGGATTCCGGAGCACACATGGAATCCAGAATTTTACGGCAATTTGGTGATCTTAGCCATGCCAAGAGCGATGGGAATGTATGCCAAAATTACCAAATAAACGCCCTTGCCTGGGCTGTGATGAAGCAACCACGCGATAGGGAATAGCCAGAACAGATAGATCGCTAGAAACAGCAGCACAACTGACTGATGAGATCCCCAGTGGCGACTGAGCCGCTGATATCCGTGTTGATTGTGGGCTTCACTTATTTTTTGCCCGGTGAGCAGCCGGGCCGCTAAGGTCCAGCTAGCATCCCCAATGAAGACAGCCAACAGCACGAACCAAACCGCAAAGGAGACGAAACCCTGTACCGCTCCGAATCCGGCCAAACCCGCGAGCATATAGCCCATCGGTATGCTTCCCGCGTCGCCGAGAAACAAACGCGCCGGGGCCCAATTCCAAACCAGAAACCCCAGTGTACTGGCAGCCAATAACAAGCAGAAAAAAGTATAAGCCTCAGCGCTGTCTTGCGTGCTAGTCAAGTAGGCGGCACCGAGACTGGCAAGAACGCACTGCGTCGCTGCGATACCGTCAATCCCATCCATAAAATTGTATAAATTGAGCGCCCAAACAATGGCAAAGGAGAGGCCGAGGAACTGACAAACCCACAGTACCGTGATCACATTTGCCTGGTAGCTCATCAACACCCAGGCGCTGGTAATACCAATCAGCGTATAGAGTACAAACCTGACCGCAACTGGTAGGCCGAGCGCATCATCGAAAACCCCAATACACATAAGAAAAACTGCGGCGTAGAAAAGCCAGGTGAATTCGAAAGCCCAGGGGGATGCGAAGCCGAAACCGAGAGCGAATGCCAGCATAACAGGCAAACCTCCGCCATGTGGGGTCGGCTCTTGGTGCGAACTTCTTTCATTCGGCCGATCCAGAATCTGCCAGGATTTGGCCATACGCAGATAGATTCCACAGGCAAAAATAGAAATCGCAAATGTCGCCGCTAATACCGTCAACTTGCGACTCCCTTGGTGCCCATAATAGGTTTTACGGCATCTTCAAATGTCAAAGTGGGGCGCCAATTTATCGACGCTAACAGATGAGTATTGAGATAAGTTTCGAAGCCAAATATCTTGCTATAGGTGGCCCCAAGCGGCTTGTTGCCCAAAATATCTCGCATTCCGCAGATACTTCGCCAAATCCACAGAGGTAACCAGCTTTTTGTCCTATCCCTACCTATGGCGGTTTGCATCAGAGCATAAATTTTACTGGCGCTATAGCTGCGACCATCACACACAATCCACAACTGAAAACCCCCTGGCGGTTCCCTCAGTAGCAAGGAAAGCAATGCGGTGAGGTCATCCAGGGCAATCATGGAGCGCCCTCCCCGTTCCGGTGGCCGGGGAACTCGCGCTCGTACTGCCTTGGCCAGCAACTGAATGTTTCCGAGGGCACCGGCTCCGTATATCAGCGCAGGCCGCAACACTATCACAGACATGTCGCTGTTCTCATAGGTGCTGCGTAAATCAAGCTCTGCCTGGCGCTTGGAATGACCGTAGGGGTCGGTCACAGGAACACACTGACCTTCTGTCCTGGGATCGACTCCCACCGGAGGCCCCATTGCCTTAACACTGCTGAGAAAGATGAAGCTTTTTACTCCAGCCGATTTCGCTGCCGCGGCGAGATCCAACGTAGCGCGGTAGTTCACCGCTTCATAGGCCGAGGCTTTAGCATCTTGATGAGCGATTCCCGCAAGATGAATCACAGCATCGATATCCGCCAGCCATTCGGGCAAAACCCCGCCTGATTCCAGGTCAAGCGCATGAACAGGCACACCAGACGCTAAGACACCCCCGCTACGACTGGTAGCGATAACATCAACGCCTTCATCGTTCAGACGTTCGCACAATGCTCGCCCGACAAATCCAGTCGCTCCTGTAACAAGGCACTTCATTTATTCAGTTCGTATTTTTTGCACAAAAAAGGGGCCGAAGCCCCTCATGATACGGAAGCAGTCATCTTATTCCAGTGTTAATAAAACTCGGTTCTTTTCAATGGTAGAAAGCCCTACCCCTTTTACTTCCTCCAGTTCATCGACAGAGGCAAAGGGACCATAGGTTTCCCGGTAACGTACAATTTCTTTCGCCCGACTTAAGCCCACACCCTTGAGATTGGTTGCGAGAGTCTGTGCATCGGCGTTGTTGATGTTAACGCTCGTCACCGCAGCCGCTGGCGTTGGTTCTTTAGCGTGTACATAGTTACTGGTAAGTAGTGGGTTTAACCCCAAAAGCAATGCAAACCCGAGAGCGCCAAACAGTGTGGTCGACGGCCGCGATGTTAGCGTTACAGCAGCTAATTGAGGCTTCTTAATCGTAAATTTATTCATGATGTAATCTCCATTTATCGACAATGCGTCCATGCATTCATCCGTATCGAAGATCAGTCTAGCAGTGTAATCACGAGTCGTAAGCCAGCTGCACAAATTTGATTTTATTTTTCCAGTCCTAGCTCTTTGTGCACCAGCGCCAGTGCTTCTGCGGGATTCGACGCTGCGGTAATTGAGCGCCCAATCACCAAATAATCAGATCCATTGCTCATCGCTTGCGCCGGTGTAACCACCCGCCGTTGATCCCCGCTGCTGTCACCGAGCATGCGAATACCAGGAGTTACCAGTGTGAAACCCTCTCCGCGCTCACCCCGAAGTGAAGGCGCTTCCTGAGCCGAACACACTACGCCATCGAGGCCGCTATCTTGAGCCAGAGCAGCCAATCGTGACACTCGCTGCTCCACAGATTCGCTATAACCCAACTCAAGTAAATCTTCCTCAGACATACTGGTCAGCACCGTAACTCCAATCAACAACGGTTTTCTCTGGAAGCCCTGCAAAGCATCAACGGCTGCTTCCATCATCCTGCGCCCACCACTGGCGTGCACGTTTACCATCCAGACGCCCAACTCCCCCGCCGCGCGAATCGCACCGGCGACGGTATTGGGAATATCGTGATACTTTAAATCCAGAAAAACATCGAAGCCCCTCAGCTGCAAAGTTTCCACCAAACCGGGACCGCAACGAGTAAACAGTTCCTTCCCCACCTTCAGTCCGCACAAATCCGGAGAAAGCTGGGAAATCAAATTTAAAACGGATTGTTCGTCTGGATAATCTAGCGCGACAAGGATTGGTGAATTCATTCAAACTCCAAATTGGGAAGGTGGTTGCTCTATTTCGAATCGCCATTTTTTATCGTTTTCATTGCGCCCCAGTATTTGCATCCGGGACAAAACCAATGCAATTGCTGACCTGAAAAACCGCAGTGCTCGCATCGATACAACGGACGCTCAGTAACAAGCCGTGCAACCAGAACCTGTAACAAGTCGAGATTGTCCTTGGCGGGCCCTTCGGCATCCGCCAACTGTAAATGAATAAGCCTGGCCAAGCCTCGCAGAGAAGGTTGATCTGCCAGGCGACTGGAGAGGAATTCCGCAGCCGCCCCCTTACCACCTGCCTCGCAAATATCTTCTGCTACGGCGAGTAGCAAATTGGGAGAAGGATCAGAGCCCAAACACTCTTCAAGATATGCCTTCAACGCCCTTTCATCACCAATCTCTGCGTAGCATTTTCGCAGCAGAGCAATTGTCTCCGGGAGAAAATCAGGATCTTGATGCCTAACTTTACGCAGTGCTCTGATGGCTCTTTTAAAGTGACCGGTCTCGTATTCAACATTTGCCAGCATAATCGAGGCTCGAACACAGCGCTTGTCTTGAACGAGTGCTTTTTCCAGCAAGTCCCGCGCCTCTTGAAACTCGCCCTCGTTCAGTTTCAGTTCTGCGAGCTCACAGTAATAGTGAGCTCTGGCCACAATCAGCTGGCGACCCCGTTCGTCGTCTAACCCTGAGGCACTGCCTCCCAACAGCGTTTTACGCGGTAGAAGATCGGTGGCGATTTCAATGGCTCTGCGCCATTCTCGCTCACTTTGATAAATCTCCAAGAGATATCGACGGCTGGCCTCGCGCTGTTCTGCGGACTCGTCGACAAGGCTTAACAATAAACTTTCCGCGCGATCCAACAGTCCCGCACTAATATAATCTTTCGCCAGCTCCAGGTGAGCTTGATGAATCTGTCCACGCGGTAAACTCGGGCGAGCCAACAAGTTCTGGTGCACTCGAATCGCACGCTCTACCTCACCACGCTTACGCAAGAGATTCCCCAGAGCAAGGTGGGTCTCGAGGGTTTCACTGTTCACCTCAAGCGCTTCAATAAAGGTGTCAATGGCTCCATCCGGGCGGCCATCGAGTAAATAGTTCAGGCCTTTATAGTAATCACTACTGAGCTCGGCACTTGAAGATGTGGGATTTGAGCTACGACGACCTAGGAGCCAGCCAATGGCGATGGCGGCGAAAAGCAATAAAAATATCAGTAAATCATTCAACCGGTTTTAGCCCTGCGGTCCGCAACTTATCGAGCTCCAAATTGGCCTTGGTGGCCTTCTTATTTGCCGCTCGCAGCGCGGTACGAAGACTCACAACAATACCCATTGCCGTCAACATACCGACAACACCACCGACGGCAAATGCAGCCAGAACCCACAGCGCCAAACTCTTTTCGGCGAAGGTATAAACCAGCAAATCCAGCGGGACGGGCACAGTATTTTGCAGAGCAAATAATACGCCAACAGCGATAGTAGCCAATAGAACGAGAAGGGTAAGTAGCTTGCGAAGTAGATTCATGGTGGCTTCCAGTTTGCAGGAGCGTTAGTCAACTAACCTGTCGTTTCCATGTCGGGGTATAGGCTCAACCGACCGCGTATAAAAAAGCGGCGTGATCTCGCGATCATACCGCTTTAGATTTTCCCGGCAACTACTAAAGACCGGCGTTTAAGCCGATATTTACTCTCTCGCGTAGTTCTTTGCCCGGTTTGAAATGTGGCACGTATTTGCCTGTCAATTCAACGGCGTCGCCTGTCTTGGGGTTGCGGCCTCGACGTGGCTCTCGGTAATGAAGCGAGAAACTACCAAAACCGCGAATCTCGATTCGCTCTCCGGTGGAAAGCGCCTGGGACATCTGCTCAAGTATGGTTTTTATTGCCAGCTCTACGTCTTTGGACGAAAGCTGGGTTTGACTGGCTGCGATCAGCTCAATCAATTCACTTTTGGTCATGGCGCCTCCAGTGCGTGGCTAAACTATTACTGGGATAACTTTCAACTGCCCATATTGTGAACGTATGCTACAAATTGCGCAAGTCCTTGTTTTTAACGAAAAAAGGACCCGCCGAGGCGAGTCCTTTTCAAATAAAGCACTGGTAAGTAGCGCAGGCTTAATTGTCTTCCATCTTCGCTTTGATCAGGTCACCGATAGTGCCCGGAGATGCCGAGGCAACTTCCTTCTCCTTCAGAGACTGCACAGCTTCCTTCTCATCATCAAAGTCTTTCGCTTTGATAGACAGCGCCAGACCACGATTCTTGCGATCGACCGAGATAATCTTGGCCTCTACAGAATCTCCCACTTTGAAGGAGCTGCGAGCATCTTCCACTTTCTCGCGGCTGATATCAGAGGACTTCAATATGCCCTCTACTTCTTCAGCTAACTTGATAGTGACAGACTTAGCATCTACCTCGGTTACTTCACCGGTTACAATCGCGCCGCGATCGTTTTCAGCAACGTAGTTTGAGAATGGATCGTCTTCCAACTGCTTCACGCCCAAAGAAATTCGCTCACGCTCGGGATCGATTGACAGGATAACTGTCTCGATCTCATCGCCTTTCTTGTAGTTGCGAACCGCTTCTTCGTCTGTTTCGTTCCAGCTAATGTCAGACAAGTGCACCAGACCGTCGATGTTGCCTTCGAGCCCGATGAAGATACCGAAATCTGTAATAGATTTGATATTGCCTGAAATCTTGTCGCCTTTAGCGTACTGACCAGCAAATGCATCCCAAGGATTCTGCTGGCACTGCTTGATACCCAGCGAAATACGACGACGTTCTTCGTCAATATCCAAAACCATCACTTCTACTTCGTCGCCCAGCTGGACAATCTTGGAAGGATGAACGTTCTTGTTCGTCCAATCCATCTCAGATACGTGTACCAGACCTTCAACACCTTCTTCCAACTCAGCAAAACAGCCGTAATCGGTAAGGTTCGTGATGCGCGCTTTAACGCGAGTGTTCTCTGGATAACGGCCTTTGATTTCAACCCAGGGATCTTCACCCAGCTGCTTAAGACCCAGTGAAACGCGGTTGCGCTCACGATCAAACTTGAGGATCTTGACATCAATTTCCTGGCCGACTTCTACTATCTCTGAAGGATGCTTGATACGTTTCCAGGCCATGTCAGTGATATGCAGCAAGCCGTCAACACCACCTAAGTCTACGAAAGAACCGTAGTCAGTCAGGTTCTTAACGATGCCCTTAACAGACATACCCTCTTGCAGAGTTTCGAGCAGCGCGTCGCGCTCTACGCTGTTGCTAGCTTCCATAACGGCACGACGTGATACCACCACGTTGTTTCGCTTTTGATCCAACTTGATAACTTTGAATTCGAGTTCCTTGCCTTCCAGGTGGATGGTTTCGCGCACAGGGCGAACATCGACCAGAGAACCGGGCAGGAATGCGCGGATAGTATTGATATCAACGGTAAAGCCACCTTTGACCTTGCCATTGATAATACCGGTAACCACTGCATCTTCTTCGTGTGCCGCTTCGAGTTCTTTCCAGGACTCGGCGCGCTTGGCTTTTTCACGTGACAACTTGGTGGCACCAAATCCATCCTCGACAGATTCCAGCGCGACCTGAACTTCGTCACCAATGACCAGAGCACATTCACCCGCAGCATCGAGAAACTCAACACGGGGGATAACACCTTCAGATTTCAGACCGGCGTGAACAGTAACCCATTCACTATCGATGTCGATAACAACTCCGGTCACGATTGAACCGGGAACCATATCGACTGTTTTCAAGCTTTCTTCAAATAACTCAGCGAAACTTTCGCTCATTACAAATACCCATTCTAAAAATGATGCCAGCAAACATTCTGCTGTTGCCGCGTCTCCAGCCGACCCGGGTCATCCCAAATTAACTGCTAGCCATACCCTGACTGGAATCAGTGTGACTAACAGCACTTTTTCTTACACGTTTTAAGGGTTTTAGTGCATTTAGTTGCACTTTAGCCCCTTTTCAACCACCTTTAGCATAACCTGATCAAATACAACTTCGATCGATTTACCCGTACTATCGACGACGATGGCGTCCTCTGCGGGTATCAATGGAGAGGCTGCGCGGCTTGTATCACGTGCATCCCTCTCCTGGATATCCTCCAGAAGGCGCGGGAGACTAACACTTTCCCCTTTTGCAATCAACTGAGCATAGCGCCGCTGGGCGCGTTCTTCGGCGCTGGCGGTGAGGAAAAACTTAAGTGGTGCATCGGGGAAAACCACGGTTCCCATATCGCGACCGTCTGCAACCAATCCTGGGGGCTGTGCAAATTCTCGCTGGCGATCGAGTAACGCCAGACGAACCTCTGGAATCGAGGCGACGGTGGAAGCGCCCCGCCCCCCTTCCTCCGTGCGGATCGCGCGGCTGACATCCTCACCTTTATAAGCCACCATCACCTCACCACTGGCGGCAATCACAAATGAGACATCGAGATTTCTTGTCAGCTCAGCCACGGCGGCGTGATCATTCCAGCTAACACCTTCTATCAGGCAAGCCTGCCCTATTACCCGGTATAGCGCACCGCTATCCAGGAAATGCCATCCAAGCGCATCAGCAAGTAGATGACTAATGGTTCCCTTACCTGCTCCACTTGGGCCATCAACCGTGATTACCTGGGCTTGGCTCACCGACTAATCTACCAGCGCTGAGATTTGCAGCCCAAGCCCTCGTGCCAGGGCATCAAAACCGGGAAACGACGTGCCGACATGGTCGCAGTCCAAGACCTGAATTTCCCGCTCGGAACGCAGGGCGGCTATCGAAAATGCCATTGCGATTCGATGATCGTGAAAAGTGCGAATATCACCGCCACCCATCACACCACCTTCAATAACAATTCCGTCTTCGAGAACCTCATTAACGACACCCAGCGTTGTCAGCCCCTCCGCCATCGCAGCAATTCTGTCACTCTCTTTGACGCGCAATTCCTTGGCACCGCGTAATACAGTGCGCCCATGAGCACATGCGGCGGCAATAAAAAGCGCGGGGAATTCATCGATGGCCAGAGGAACCTGATCCTGAGGAATTTCGATACCCTTGAGGGGGGCGTAGCGAACCCGAATATCGGCGACAGGCTCACCGCCAATCTCTCGCTCATTTTTTAGTTCGATATTAGCGCCCATTAAAGTGAGTATGTTTAGTACGCCCGTACGGGTCGGATTAATGCCCACATGCGTCAGCAGCAAGTCAGAGCCCGGCGCTATGCTCGCCGCAACCAGAAAAAACGCTGCGGAGGAAATATCCGAGGGGACGTCGATCTCCATCGCTGTAAGCTGACCTCCGCCTTGCAAACTTATGACACCCCCGTCGTTTTCAACCTCATAGCCAAACCCGCGCAGCATGCGCTCTGTGTGGTCCCGAGTGGGGGCAGGTTCGGTGACCGAGGTTTTTCCCTGTGCATAGAGGCCTGCTAGCAATACGCAGGATTTTACTTGGGCGCTGGCCATCGGCAAGTCGTAATGAATACTGTTCAGAGTTTTACCGCCAGACACCGACAGAGGAGGACGCCCTCCATCTTCACTGGATAGCACTGCGCCCATTGTCGCCAAGGGGTCCATGACTCTCCCCATAGGACGCCCGCGCAAAGACTCGTCTCCGGTCAATACACAATCGAAGGACTGCCCGGCCATTAAGCCGGCGAGCAATCTGATACTCGTTCCGGCATTACCGAGATCAAGCACACCTGCCGGCGCACTGAGCCCCCTCAAACCAACACCATGCACGGTGACTTCTCCCTGATTGGGTCCTTCAATACTCACGCCCATTGCGCGAAAAGCCGCTACGGTGGCGAGAGCGTCCTCACCTTCCAAAAACCCAGTAATTCGCGTCGTACCCTGAGCCAGCGCCCCCAACATAATGGCGCGATGGGAAATAGACTTGTCGCCTGGAACACGAGCATCCCCAGTGATGGAGCCGCCCGGCATTACGGTAAATTTCATAATTCAATTCTCAGGAAGATGATTCACTGCGGTTTGCGAGCATATCGGCAAATTCGTCGCGTGCCGCTTTAGCGCGGGTAAAGGTTTCTAACAACTGCTCTGAGTGACCCTGCGCAACATCCTCGCGCAATTGGCCCAACTTATCACTGAACAAATCGATAGCATCGAGCAGCGCATCTCTATTGGCCAACGCTATGTCCTTCCACATAAGCGGGTCACTGGAGGCGATACGAGTAAAATCTCTAAAACCGCCCGCAGCAAACCGAAAAATTTCTTGGGTCTGCTCACTCTGAGCCAAGGCATCAACCAGCGCGTAAGCCAGAACATGCGGTAAGTGACTGGTAGCCGCCAACACCGCGTCGTGATGATCAACACTCATATCAACCACATCGGCACCGGTGCTTTGCCACATTTGCCGAACCAATTCTACCGCGGCAGCGTCATTGTTTTTCTCGGGCGTCAAAATAACTCGATGATTGACGAACAGGTTTTCATCGGAAGAGCCGACTCCGCTTCGCTCGGAGCCTGCGATGGGGTGAGCCAACACCAGATTGGCGGGCATCGCCCCACAAACCGATTCCGCTGTTCGCAGTAAATTACCTTTGACACTCGCCACATCCGTAACAATCGGCGCATCGTCTCGCCCCGCAAGTCGGGGTAATATTTCTTCCAGCAGCGTAGAGGCAACCAGAGTCGGTGTGGCAATCACCAATATGTCGGCAAGCTCGATCGCCTCATCAATATCCAGGGTGTATTCGTCAATCACGCCCATTGCGACACCCTGCTCAAGCGAAGGCAGGCGGTGGCCAAAGCCAATAAAACGCTGACTGAAGCCACTTTTTCGCAATGCCCGGGCGAGCGAACCTCCAATCAGACCCAGTCCGACGATAACGACATTGGCAGCGACGTAATTCATTGGGTGTGCACGAATAAATTCATCCGCACTAAGACAAAACTTCGCGAGGGTAGGACCCCAGAAGCTTCATCAAGATAGACTGTTCTTCAAGGTCAGCCACGATAGCGGCAATTTTTTCATCCTGAAGGTGACCTTCAAATTCAATGAAAAACACGTAGGCCCACTTTTCGGTTCTGGAAGGTCGGGTGTCGATCCGCGTGAGACTGATACCTTCTCGCCGAAAGGGGTCGAGCAAGGTAAATAAAGCACCTGGCTTATTGCGACTCGAAACAATAATTGAAGTTTTATCCTTGCCACTGGGCGGCACTTCCTCACGCCCAATGATTAAGAATCGCGTCGTATTGTCTGCAAAATCTTCTATGTGCTCAGCCAGTTTGGTCAGATCGTAAAGCTCTGCCGCCATATTGCCGGCAACAGCAGCGGTACCCGGTTCTTCAGACGCCAGGCGCGCTGCCTCTCCATTACTGCTAACCGCTACTTTTTCAACGTGGGGCCAATGCTTATCCAGCCAGTTCCGACACTGCGCAAGCGCCTGCTGGTGAGCACATATACGCACAATATTTTGATCAGTGGTACCGCGCCCAGCCAACAAATGGTGGCCGATACGCATCTCCACCTCACCGGAGATCTTCAGTGGAGAGTCCATAAAATTATCCAGGGTGTGGCTCACCATACCCTCGGTGGAGTTTTCCACCGGCACAACGCCGTAGTTACACTGACCTGACTCAACCTGGCTGAAAACGGCGTCAATGGTCATCTGAGGCATGCACACCGCCGCATGGCCGAAATGTTTGAGAGCTGCCGCCTGGGTGAACGTACCCTCCGGCCCAAGATAGGCAATTTGCATCGGTTTTTCGAGGGCGAGGCACGCCGACATCACTTCGCGAAAAATATGGGCCACGGTTTCATCGGCGAGCGGCCCGGGATTGCGAGCCATAATGCCTCTGAGCACTTGCGCTTCCCGTTCAGGACGGTAAAACACGGGCTCAGCATCGGATTCACCCCGCTCTCTGGCCTCCTGAACCTCCGCCATTTTAATATCTGCGACGCGCTGAGCACAGGTCGCTCTGCGATTGATCAGCGCATGTATCTCCTGATCTATCGCATCAATATCTGCTCGGACTTGATCCAGGTTTCTCGTATCGACCATGACCACCCTACTCGGTGCTTATCCGTATTTGGTTTCGAAATCTTGCATAAAGTTGATCAACGCATCAACCGCCGACTCACTCACTGCATTATAAAGACTGGCGCGCATACCGCCGACCGACCGGTGACCCTTAAGATTGAGAAGCCCCGCTGATTCCGATTCGGCCAGAAAGGTCTTGTCGAGCTCCGAGTCCGCCAATGTAAAAGGGATGTTCATCAACGATCGACTCGCAAGCTCTACCGGGTTGGCATAGAACGCACTTCCATCAATGGCGTCATACAGTTTTTTCGCCTTGCGACGATTGACGACTTCAATCGCCTGCAACCCGCCCTGATCATTCAACCAGTCGAAAACGAGCGCCGCCAAATACAATGCAAAAGTCGGCGGCGTGTTGTACATCGATTCATTGTCAGCCGCCACCTGCCAATTGAGCATCGCGGGACAAACCGCGGAAGCGTTGCCTAAAAGGTCGCGGCGCACAATGGCCAAAGTCAGGCCAGCAGGGCCAATATTTTTCTGGGCGCCGGCGTAAATCATGCCGAAGTCAGACACCTCTATTGGTCGAGATAATATCGTTGAAGACATATCCGCCACCAGGGGGACGTCGGCTTCGGGCGTCCATAAAAACTCCACTCCACCGATGGTCTCATTAGGTGTGTAGTGCAAATAGGCGGCGTTACTGTCGAGCTGCCAAGAATCAAAGGCGGGAATCGTAGAGAAATTAGTGTCCTCGGAGGACGCCACAACGTTCACAGCCCCATATCGCTTTGCTTCTGCGATCGCCTTTTTTGACCATTGACCGGTATTAACGTAGTCCGCAGAAGACTTTTCCCCAAGCAGATTTAGCGGGACCGCCGAAAATTGAGTACTGGCGCCACCTTGCAGAAACAAAACAGCGTAGTCCTCCGAAATACCTAACAAATCACGCAGAGTTTGCTCGGCGTGCTGGGCCACACCAACCACTTCAGGACTGCGGTGACTCATCTCCATTAGAGACAAACCGGTGTCGTGCCAATTGAGCATATCGTCTCGAGCTGTCTCCAGAACTGCCTCGGGTAAGGCAGCGGGTCCAGCGCAAAAATTGTAACTACGAGTCATGTAACTTGTCCTAAAAACGGTTCGGGTGATATGTGGTTTATTCGGGCTCGTCGACGTCTGTGTCGCCATCGACTAAATTGCTCTCGTCAACCTCGGGCGCTACCGAATCGGCGGGAGGGGTTTCCGAGGAAGCCTCAACCGCGGCTTCGTCACCTTCGAAAACGACCTCAGGATCGGGCTCGTCAATTCGCTCAACCCCTACCAGAACCTCACCCTCTTTAGTGCGGATCACGCGGACGCCTTGGGTATTTCGGCCCAACTGAGAGATCTCGTCAGCGCGGGTTCTCACCAAGGTGCCCTGATTGGAAATCAGCATTAGCTCATCGCCTTCAAACACCTGCACAGCACCCACAAGATCACCATTTCTGGCGCTGGTAGACATGGCAATCAAACCTTTGTTGCCGCGACCTTTCGTTGGAAATTCGGTTACCGCTGTACGCTTGCCATATCCATTGGAGCTGGCAGTAAGCACATTGCCTCCCTCCTGAGGAACAATCAATGAGATCATGCGATGGCCATCACCGAGACGAATCCCGCGCACTCCGCGGGCTGTACGGCCCATGGCGCGTACATCATCTTCTTTAAATCGAACCACTTTGCCTTCGGTGCTGAACAACATCACATCACAATCGCCTGTGGTTATCGCGGTGCCGACAAGCACATCACCTTCATCCAACTCCAGGGCACGCAAACCAACGCTGCGCTGTCTGGCAAAATTCGTCAACGCGGTTTTCTTAACCGTGCCGTTTTCAGTCGCCATAAAGATAAAGTGCCCTTCGGTGTATTCTTCAACCGGCAAAATTGAAGTGACACGCTCATCTTTGTCCAAAGGCAATAAGTTAACCATTGGCCGACCTCGGGCGTTTCTGCTTGCCAGCGGAATGTGGAAAACCTTAAGCCAGTACACTTTGCCGACGTTGGTAAAACACAATATCGTAGCGTGAGTGCTCGCGATAAGAAGATGCTCAACAAAATCTTCATCTTTTACCGCGGTGGCTGAGCGACCTGTACCACCTCGGCGCTGGGCCTGATAGTCCGAAAGTGCTTGGGTTTTGGCATAGCCGCCGTGAGAAATTGTGACAACGCGATCTTCTTCAGTGATCAGGTCTTCCACCGTAAGATCATGCTGAGAGGCGCTAATTTCTGTTCTGCGTTCATCACCGTAGTTCGCCACGATTTCACGAAGCTCATCTCGAATAACCTGCTTCAAGCGCTCAGGATCACCCAAAATCTCAAGATAATCGGCAATTTCCAGCAATCTTTCCTGATACTCGTGAATGAGTTTCTCATGCTCCAAACCGGTAAGGCGATGCAAACGCAAATCGAGAATCGCCTGGGCCTGAGCGGGCGAGAGATAATACTGTCCGTCTCTAAGGCCGTAGTGCGGGTCCAGTTCCTCCGGCCGCGAAGCATCGCTGCCGGCGCGTTCCAACATGCCGGTGACTTCACCCGGGTGCCAGGCTTGTGCCAGCAGTTTCTCTCGCGCTTCAGCGGAACTGGGCGACGCTTTGATCAGCGCAATAATTGGGTCGATATTCGCCAGGGCAATGGCTAAACCTTCCAATATGTGCCCTCTCTCCCGCGCTTTTCTGAGCAGGTAAACGGTACGCCGGGTAACCACCTCTCTTCGATGGCGGATGAACGCCTGAATAATCTCTTTCAGATTGAGTATCTTTGGCTGCCCATCAACCAGCGCCACCATGTTGATACCGAATACCGACTGCAGTTGCGTCTGCGAGTAGAGATTGTTAAGGACGACATCGCCCAATTCTCCGCGGCGCAATTCAATGACAATACGCAAGCCATCCTTGTCCGATTCGTCTCGCAGCTCTGTAATACCTTCAATTTTCTTTTCTTTCACGAGTTCTGCGATGCGCTCTATCAGCCTGGCTTTATTCAGCTGATAGGGGATCTCGTGGACAATAATCGTGTCCTTACCTTTCTTCTCATCGGTGATAACTTCAGCTTTGGCGCGCACGTAGATGCGACCACGACCGGTACGATAGGCCTGGATAATGCCCGCACGACCATTGATCATGGCCCCCGTGGGAAAATCAGGACCGGGAATATGCTCCATCAGCTCATCGACGGTGATCTCCGGATTATCGATAGTTGCCAAGCAACCGCTAACCACCTCGGTAAGATTGTGGGGAGGGATGTTAGTCGCCATACCCACGGCAATACCGGAGGAACCATTGATCAATAAATTGGGCACGCGGGTTGGCATGACCACTGGAATCTGTTCAGTACCGTCGTAGTTGTCGACGAAGTCGACCGTCTCTTTATCGAGATCCGCCAATATATCGTGGGCAATTTTGCGCATGCGAATTTCGGTGTAACGCATGGCTGCGGCCGAGTCACCGTCTACGGAACCAAAGTTGCCCTGACCATCGACAAGCATATAGCGCAGTGAAAAAGGTTGAGCCATCCGGACAATAGCTTCATAGACTGCAGAGTCGCCGTGGGGGTGATATTTACCGATGACATCACCGACCACTCGCGCAGACTTCTTGTAAGCTTTGTTCCAGTCATTGTTGAGTTCGTTCATGGCGAACAAAATACGCCTATGCACCGGCTTCAAGCCGTCGCGTACATCCGGCAAAGCGCGCCCTACGATCACGCTCATTGCGTAGTCCAGGTAGGATTGTTTTAGCTCATCTTCAATGTTGACCGGGACAATTTCTTTGGCTATTTCACCCATGTACTACGGTTTCCTTGACTTGCGGAGATGGGGCATTATTTTGCTCTTGCGGCCCCGATGCGAAGAGTGCTCGGTAGCTCGCTTAGCAATGCCCGGCACCCCTTGGATTTAACCAGTCTATTATACGGATTTCGCGACCCAATCGCTATGTTTTTGCCGATTTTCGACGACAATTGTGACCGGTCTAGGCGTCGAATACTGTTTTGCGGTTATACTGCGCCGCTAGCGACAAAATCGCTGTCGAGACAGGCATTTTCAAAGGTTGCATTGAGTCGCTTTATTGGCATTTTGGCAAGGGATAGTAGATAGCATGAAGGACACAATCATCTCTGCAGATACCGTCATTCACGCGGACTGGGTTGTACCGATGACGGGTGAGTCGGCGTTGATTGCGGAGCACAGTGTCGTGGTTTCCGACTCGAAAATTGTTGCTGTGCTGCCACGCCCCGAGGCGGAGAAGATTTCCGCTGCAAACATACACAATTTGACCGGTCACGCCGTCATGCCCGGATTGATCAACTGCCACGGGCACGCCGCGATGAGTTTACTGCGCGGTTACGCAGACGACCAGCCGCTCATGCGGTGGCTCGAAGAGCATATCTGGCCGGCGGAAGCCGCGCATGTCAGCGAGGAGTTTGTCGCCGATGGCGTCGAATTATCCATCGCTGAAATGATACGCAGCGGGACCACCAGTTTCAGCGACATGTACTTTTTTCCCAATGTGACCGCCGAAATCGCGCAAAAGCTGGGTATGCGCTGCCAGATTAGTTTCCCCATTTTCGACTTCCCCACCATCTGGGCAAACGATGCGGATGAATACATCAGCAAGGGAATTCAACTCTTGCGACAGTTCCGGCACAGCGAACTCGTCTCGGTGGTGTTTGGCCCACACGCCCCTTATACCGTCTCAGAACCGACACTGGAAAAAATCGCCACACTGGCCAATGAATTGGACCTGCCGGTGCATATCCATCTCCATGAAACCCGCGGTGAAGTGCTGCAAGCCTTCGAAGATCACGGCGAGCGACCACTGGATTCCCTCAATCGATTGGGTTTGTTGGGCCCGAAGACTCAATGCGTTCATATGACGGACCTCGGTGAGCAGGACATCGATCTACTCGTCGACACCGGATCACATGTTATCCACTGCCCGCAATCCAATATGAAGCTCGCGTCTGGCGCCTGCCCGGTAGCCAAACTGCTGGCACGTGGAGTCAATGTAGCACTGGGTACAGACAGTGCAGCGAGTAACAACAGTCTTAATATGTTCAAAGAAATGCACAGCGCTGCATTACTGGCCAAACTACACAGTGCAGACGCCACGGCACTGCCCGCGAACGAAGCCCTTGAGATGGCGACGATTCGAGGCGCTGTCGCCTTGGGGATCGACGATCGAGTGGGCAGCATCGAAGTTGGCAAAGAGGCCGATCTCATCGCCGTAGATCTTAGCGGCCCAGAAACACAACCCCTGCACAACCCGCTGTCGCAACTGGTTTACGCCTGCAATGGCAGCCAGGTCACGCACAGCTGGATCGATGGCCATATAGTGATGCAAAATCGCTCGCTCACCCAAATCGACCCTACAAGCCTGTCAAAACGCATCGAAAATTGGCGACAACGCCTCCAAAGTCACACCTCCACAGCAACACAAGCGAAGTAAGCACATGAAGACCAGCAGCAACGTCGACCCCCAGGAAATCGCCAAGTTCGAGGCTCTCGCCTCGCGTTGGTGGGATAGAGGCAGCGAGTTCAAACCTTTGCACGAGATTAACCCGCTGCGCGCCAATTTTATCGACTTGCATTCAGCAGTGGCCGGCAAGAAACTCATAGACGTAGGCTGCGGCGGTGGAATACTTGCGGAGTCCATGGCCCAGCGCGGCGCTTTTGTTACAGGTATCGATATGGGAGAGGCGCCGCTGACCGTTGCAAATATACACAAACTTGAATCGGGTGTTGAGGTGGATTATCGCCAGTGCACAGCGGAGCAAATGGCCCAGGATCAACCCGAGCACTACGACATAGTCTGCTGCCTTGAAATGCTGGAGCATGTACCCGATCCGGGGTCTGTGATCGCAGCGTGTGCCGATATGGCAAAACCCGGCGGTAACCTCTATTTTTCAACCATTAACCGCAATCCGAAAGCCTTCGTGTTTGCTATTGTTGGAGCAGAACACTTGCTCAAGCTATTGCCGGCTGGAACGCACGAGTACGCGCGCTTTATCAAGCCTTCAGAATTGGCCGGTTGGCTACGGGACGCCGGGCTGGTGATGGAGAACATGACCGGATTGCTCTACAACCCGATCACCCAAAACTATCGACTCGATGCAAAGGATGTCTCGGTCAACTATATGATTCGCGCGAGCAAACCCGCGTGATAAAACTGCCCGAAAACTTAAAGTCGGTGATTTTTGACCTGGATGGAACGCTGGTCGACACAGCTGGGGAATTCGTTGTGGTGGTCCAGCAGCTTCGGGCTGAGCACGATTTACCACCCATGGATAGTGAACTCATTCGCTCCAATGTATCCAATGGCGCCAAGGCGCTAGTCACACTTTCCCTGGACCGGCGCGAAACCGATGATGACTTCGAATCCAAAAGACTGCGCTTACTCGAAATCTACAGTACCGTGCTGGGATCTACTGCCACACTCTACCCCGGCATTCAGGACCTGTTAGACGCGCTTCACGACCGAGGTATCAGCTGGGGGATATCGACCAACAAGCCGCGCGCCTATGCCGAGCCTCTGCTCGAACGATTATCGATACAGCCTGAGATGGGAAGCCTGGTCTGTCCTGATGATGTCAGCAATCGCAAACCTCACCCCGAGCCACTCTATCTCAATTGTATGCAACTGGACTGTGCACCCCACGAAGCCATTTATGTGGGCGATCACGTCCGCGACATCGATGCAGGTCGTAGCGCCGGTATTTTTACGATTGCGGCCGCCTACGGCTATATTGAGGCACAGGACAATCCAGCAAGCTGGAACGCCAATATTATCGCCAAAAGCAGCAGTGAGCTGCTGGGCCTAATCTTGCCCTAAACCCTGAACCACACGCGGACCTATCCTCATGCACATTTCCAAAATCCCCGCTGACTACCAAGCCAAACCCAATACCCTGGAGGGCAAGACCATTCTGGTGACGGGTGCTGGGGACGGCATTGGAAAAACTGCCTCGTTGCAGTACGCGAGCTACGGAGCAACGGTGGTTCTACTCGGGCGTACTGTTGCGAAACTCGAAGCAGTGTACGACGAGATACTTGCGAGCGGAGGCCCGCAACCTGCAATCTCCGTCATGGATTTGGCCACTGCGAGCACCGATGAAGCCACTGCTTGTGCAGATTCAGTGGCCAACGAGTTTCCACACCTGGATGGACTACTTCACAACGCCAGTATTTTGGGCGAACTTAAACCCATCGAAAACGCCAGCTTTGAGGTTTGGTGCAATGTCATGCAAGTCAACGTCAACTCCCAGTTTTTGCTAACTCACCATCTCTTACCGATGCTAAAAGCCGCTCCGACAAGCTCTGTTGTGTTTACAACTTCCAGTGTAGGGCGAATCGGAAGAGCCTTCTGGGGCGCCTACGCCGTATCAAAATTCGCCACCGAGGGCCTGATGCAAGTGTTGGCAGCTGAACTGGAAGACAGCTCAAATGTGAGGGTCAATACCCTGAATCCTGGAGCAACGAGAACCGCAATGCGTCGCGCGGCCTATCCGGGAGAATCGCCCACAGATAACGTCACTGCTGAAGAAATTATGGATACTTATCTGTACTTGATGGGTGAGGACAGCATCGGTGTGACAGGCCAAACTTTTAACGCCCAATAGATAGCGGTGCGGATGTTTTAATCCCTTAAAACTTACCTTTCTTGCGAGCCAAACCACGACCTTGGCGTTTGCCGAATTGTCGCTCCATCACCTGGCGCTCCTTTATCGTCCCGCGCTTAACTTCTTTGGCGCCCAGGCCGGCCATGCGATACAGACTTTTCACTTCTTTGCGCTCGAGCTCGCACCACTGACCCTGCTTTACACGCGAAGGTATGAACACCTCGCCGTAGCGCACACGTTTGAGGCGAGAAACCGTAAGCCCTTGAGACTCCCACAAACGACGTACCTCGCGATTACGCCCCTCCATCAATACCACATAAAACCAGCGATTAATGCCATCACCACCACCGTCTTGCACGTCGGTAAACCTGGCTACGCCGTCCTCAAGCATGACACCCTCTACCATACGCTCGAGCATTTCCGGCTGCACATCGCCCATCACACGCACCATATATTCGCGCTCGATATTGGACGAAGGGTGCATTAGCGCGTTGGCCAGATCACCGTCAGTACTGAAAAGCAGCAAGCCGGAGGTGTTGTAGTCCAGTCGACCAATCGATATCCAGCGACCTGACTTCAACTTCGGAAGGCGTTCAAAAACAGTTTTGCGGCCTTGGGGATCTTTGCGGGAACAGACTTCTCCCGTGGGCTTGTGATACAAAATACAGCGAGTTTCTTCAGCGGGAGCCGCTTTGAGTGGCTTGCCATCGACGGTAATACGCGCGCTGCCATCAACGCGATCTCCGAGGGTAGCGACCCGGCCGTCTACCGTAATTCGACGCTCTTCGATCCAGCGCTCCATTTCTCGGCGAGAACCAAAACCCGCTCTGGCCAGCACTTTCTGCAGTTTTTCACCGCCGACAGAAGGTGCCGAACCCTGTTCGGGATGGGTTTCGACTTTCGCTTCGGGTCGGGCTTTTTTTGGCTTGGCATTGCGCGCTGCAGACGGCGGAGCATTCGGTTTTTTAGCCATGCTCAGGAGCGAGACTCAGATTCAGCATCCGCGTTCATTGCCTGATCGGTATCCACATGAGCATTTGACTTATCCGTTTCTGAAGCGACACTAGCGCTGGCAGCGACTTCCTCTGACGCTTGCTCTCCGGAGTCGTTTGAACCTTCGACTGCATTCGCAACCTCTTCTGCAACTACATTGCTTTCTGAGCTCTCTTGCAACCCCTCTTCCAGGTTATCTGCAGAATTCGTCTCCAGGTCGCCCTCCATCCCGGATTCGGTAGCTGCAACATCCGCGTCAACATGATCGGTACCACCCACTACGGTTAACTCGGGGCCGTCACCCTTAGCCTCAGCCACTTCCTTAGCCAGGGACTCGGGCAACGGCTCTCCAAAGCCCAACTCCGCATTGAGGGTTTCGAGATCGCGTATCTCGGCAAGTGCAGGTAACTGGTCCAAACTCTTCAAACTGAAGTAATCCAAGAACTGCCGGGTGGTGGCGTACATGGCAGGCCTGCCCGGGACATCGCGGTGCCCCACAACGCGAATCCACTCCCGTTCATGCATGGTTTTAATGATATTGGAGCTGACAGCAACACCTCGGATCTCTTCAATTTCGCCCCGGGTGATTGGCTGGCGATAGGCGATAAGCGACAGCGTTTCCAGCAGGGCTCGAGAGTACTTTTGAGGGCGTTCCTGCCACAAGCGGGCCACCCAAGTACTAAGATTTTGGCGCACCTGAAAGCGAAAGCCACTGGCCACTTCAACCAGTTCAAAACCACGCCCTTCGCATCGCTCGGCCACCTCTTTTAATGCTTCGCGTATGGCGGTGGTCTCTGGCCGCTCGTATTCTTCGAACAAATCACCGAGTTGAGCCACACTCAGGGGCTTACCTGCTGCCATAATGGCGCCCTCTATGATCTGAACCAGTCCGGTTTCCGACATCTTATTCTGACCTTGCTTTGACGTGAATGGGGCCGAAGTTTTCTGTTTGCACGATCTCCACCAGAGACTCCTTAATCAATTCCATAATCGCCAGGAAGGTAACGACCACACCCAGACGCCCTTCTCCCGACGTAAACAGTGAAACAAAGGGAACAAATTGCTGGCCTGATAAGCGCTCCAGGACCTCCGACATCCGCTCACGGGTTGATAGCGTCTCGCGAGTAATGTGGTGGCTTTCAAACATATCCGCCCGGCGCATGACTTCACTGAGCGCTAACAGCAATTCTCGCATATCGACGTCCGGGTCCTCCCGTGTGCGATGCAGATCCGGGGGGTTGGCGCTTGCCAGCCAGGTGTCGCGCTCAATGCGAGGCATTTCTTCGATATCTTCAGCGGCTTTTTTGAATCGCTCATATTCCTGCAATCTGCGGATCAACTGGGCGCGAGGGTCTTCCTCTTCATCGTCGATATCGACCGACCTAGGCAATAGCATGCGCGACTTAATCTCCGCCAGCATTGCCGCCATCAACAGATATTCTGCGGCTAGCTCAAACTGGGCGGCATCCATCAATTCGACGTATTGCATGTATTGATTGGTGATCTCTGAAACGTCGATATCCAGTATGTCGAGATTCTGCCGACGAATCAGGTAAAGAAGCAGGTCCAGGGGCCCTTCAAACGCCTCGAGAAACACTTCCAGCGCCTGAGGGGGGATGTACAGGTCTTTGGGTAACTCGGTGACCGCTTGCCCCATGACCACCGCAAAGGGCATCTCGCCTTGTTGTGGGAAATTATCAGGCAGAGCGCTCGATGAAGCGGAATCTGAAGCAGAGGGATTCACGGTGTCAGCGCCATCGGAAGCGCTTTTTGCAGCTGCTGCCGATGCTTGTTCAGTTTGAGATTCGAGGTCGTTGACTGCCACAAATATACCTTCTTCAGTAGAGGCTTAAGTATACCTGACTAATTGCCAAATGGCGTCACATCGCCCTTCCCGGAGCGCAAAATAAGCGGAGAATCATCGGCCAAATCTACCACCGTCGTGGCCTCCATGCCGCAGTAGCCGCCATCGATGACCAAATCGACACTGTGCTCCAGGGTTTGGCGAATATCATACGGGTCTATCAGTGGGTAATCGTCTCCGGGCATGATCAGCGAAACGCTCATCATCGGCTCACCGAGACCCGCCAGCAAAGCTTGCGCAATGGGGTTGTCTGGAACCCGCAGTCCCACGGTTTTGCGTTTGGCGTGCATCAGGCGCTTGGGAACTTCTGATGTAGCTTTCAATATGAAGGTGTACGCGCCTGGAGTGGCATGCTTCAGCAAGCGATAAGCGGTGTTATCCACTTTGGCATAAGTGGCAATTTCAGATAAATCGCGACAGACCAGGGTAAAATTATGCCGGGCGTCCAGATTTCTAATACGCCTGATACGATCCAGGGCGTTTTTGTCGCCAATATGGCAGCCCAGTGCATACGCGGAGTCAGTGGGATAGACCACGACGCCGCCGGCACGAATGATATCCACAGATTGATTGATCAATCTGGCCTGGGGATTTTCAGGGTGTATTTGGAAAAACTGACTCACGCGCTTCTAAACTATTCCATCGCTTCGGGGGGACCATCGCTCCCAGACACCTGGCAACTTTTTAAGGAGGCGCAATTCTACACCTAATTGGGCCGCATAGGCGCGATCAGAGTGGAAATCGCTGCCGGCGGAGACCTCCAGGTCATAATCCACAGCCAAGCGCTCCAGTAACTGGGTTTGATCAATGGTTTGACGACCGTTAATAAGCTCTACGGCGGCTCCACCGGCCGCCTTAAAATCAACCACCATCCTGCGCAACTTCATTCGTGTAAAGCGATACTGCAAGGGGTGCGCTATCGACGCCACGCCGCCGGAAGCCACAATCCACCGGGTAACCGCCGCCAGTTCAGGCCAGAAGGCCTTCACATCCCCCGCTTTACCTCTACCCAGGTACTTGTCGAAGGCCTGTGCAAAATCTTTTACATGCCCGCACTCGATCATCCAGGCGGCAAAGTGAGGCCTTCCAATCTGGCTATCCCCCGCATGTTCCAAAGCCCCTGCCAGGGCACCTTCGAAACCCAAGGCAGCCAAGCGTTGAGCAATTTTATCGGCACGGGCGATTCTCGCTTCGGCGAGTCTATGTAAGCCGGCAACCATCACCGGGTGATCCGGGTCGATCCCCAGACCAAGTATATGAATGGTGCAGCCGGACCAGCGGCAGGACAGCTCTACCCCGGGGATGAGAGTTACTTCATCGCAAACTTGCGTATAATGCTCCAGCGCAACACGATAGCCCTCTACAGTATCGTGATCAGTGATCGCCAGTTGGCGAATACCTGCAGCACGCGCTCGATCCAACAGCTCTGGCGGGCTCAGAGCGCCATCGGAGGCGGTGGTATGAGTATGGAAATCTATTAGCAATTAAGTACGCTTGGATCTCAGGCGCTGGTCAGCCAACCCGAGTATCTATCGTTAAATGAACATATTATCAGTCGGAGCTAGTCCAAATCTATGAAGCAATTGGCCGAGTTTGTCCCTATCGCCCTGTTTTTTATCGCCTACCAAATGAATGGAGAAGTCGTTTCCATAGGCGATTGGAGCTACGAATTTGACGGAATATTTTCGGCCACTGCCATATTGATCGTTGCCACCCTTGTCCAGGTCATCATCGCCTACATCATGACCGGAGAACTTGAGAAACGGCAGCTGTGGCTGCTGCTCGCCGTCACATTGTTCGGTGGTCTGACACTGGCGTTTCGAAACGAGTTGTTTATTCAGTGGAAACCGACGATATTTAACTGGGGTCTCGCAGTGGCCTTTGGACTGTCGCAATTCATTGGCAAAAAGAACCTGATGGAGCGCGCGCTAGGCAGCCAGATTCAATTACCCAAGCCGGTATGGACCCGCCTAAACCTTATGTGGATAGCGAATTTTCTTATCGTCGGCGCACTCAACATTTATGTGGCGTATTACTACAGTGAGGAGGCTTGGGTCAGCTACAAATTGTATTCTGCCATCGGCTTTACTCTCTTGCTGACCATTCTGACCGCCGTGGTGATCAGCCCTCATATCAAAGAAGAAGCCATCACCGACGAACCAGGGCCATAGATATGTACTACGCTATTCTTTGTGAGGACGTTGAAAACAGCTTAGCCCTAAGACAGCAGGCTCGCCCCGCCCACCTGCGGCGAATCCAGGAACTCGTCGATAAAGGGCAGTTGTTGGCAGCGGGGCCACATCCAGCACTGGATACCGAAGATCCCGGTGAAGCCGGTTTTACGGGAAGTCTCATCATAGCGGAATTCCCAAGCCTCGAAGCCGCCACAGCCTGGGCAGATTCAGACCCCTACGTGGACGCAGGCGTGTTTAAAACGGTCACCGTAAAGCCTTACAAAGTGGTTCTACCTTAAGCTTAATTTTACCCTGGAACGGTTGTACACTAGCTCGCAATTATCTAAAACCAATCTCGAATCAAACTCGAACTCCATAAGTAAGGACATCATTTTGCAACGTGTATTCGCCTTCTTTTTACTTCTACTGACATTTTGGGCCGACACAACCATCGCAGATACCCGCTATGTCAGCGACAAACAGTTCATTCCACTGCGCAGCGGTCCCGGCGGCAATTATCGGATAACGCATCGCGGAATTCCGTCAGGCACCCAGCTCGAGGTAAGCAAAACCTCGGAAAACGGTGAGTACGCAGAAATCACCACGGTAAAAGGCACTCAGGGTTGGATTCGCACCCAGTATCTGATGACAGAGCTTCCCGCTCAAAACAAAGTGGATGCAGCCGAGCAAAAAGCGGCGTCTCTCGCCGAACAGAACCGTAAAATCAGAGCTGAGAGCAAAGCCCTCAAGCAGGAGCGTGCGGAGTTGTTGACACAGGTAAAGAACACCTCCGGCAGTTTGGATTCCACAACGGAGGAACTGGCACAGCTAAAGGCAATATCGGGAAAAGCAGTGCAACTCAATACAGACAATAGTCGACTGGTGCTCGAATCAGAAGAACTGCGCTCGGAGGTAGAGACTCTCGAAGCGGAAAACCAACGTCTACAAGACAAACTGGAGAGCGAGGCATTTATGGATGGGGCTATTGCGGTTCTATTGGGCGTTATCATCGCGCTGGTCGTTCCACGCCTGTGGCCAACCAGACGCAAAAATTCTAGCTGGGCTTAACATGAAAATTTACAAGACACTGCAGTACATTTTGTTATCTCTTGCGGCGCTCACTTGGGGCGGAAGCTCAATGGCGGCCCAGGAGACCACTCTGCCCAACCCGCAGGTGACCATTAAGACCAACCAGGGCGATATCACCCTGAGACTGTTTCGCGATCAAGCTCCGATCACCGTGGAAAACTTCCTGAGCTATGTCGATAGCGGCCACTACAACGGCACTATATTTCATCGCGTCATCCGCGATTTTATGATTCAGGGCGGCGGTTTTCTGCCCGACATGACGGAAAAAGAAGTCGGTGAACCGATTGTCAACGAATCGAAAAACCGCAAGCACAATACCCGCGGCACGATAGCGATGGCGAGAACCAATGACCCAGACTCAGCAACGGCGCAGTTTTTTATTAACCAACGAACCAACTTAAGATTGGACTGGGTACCCGGCAAACCGGGCTATACGGTATTCGGGGAAGTCGTTCAGGGACTATCAGTGATTGACTATATGGCGACAGCCCCGGTCACCACAGTGGGCGGACATGCGAATGTACCGATCGAGCCCATCATCATTAAAGAAATCGTGCGCAAGAGCCTACTGTGATAGCGCTGAGTGTTAATCTCAATAAAATCGCACTGATACGCAATTCACGGGACACCACCAATCCGGACATCCCTCTGCACGCCCAGATGTGCATTGATGCTGGAGCCGATGGCATCACAGTTCACCCAAGACCCGACCAAAGGCATATTCGTGTTGCAGACTGCTTCGATCTCGCGGGGATGTTAAAGGTCGAGTTCAATATCGAAGGCAACCCGATGACGGGCCCGCGTAAAAGCGATCGTCAGGGAGTCGATGACTACCCGGGATTCATAGCGCTGGTAAAGGAGATCCGCCCCACACAATGCACTTTGGTACCCGATGGCGACAACCAATTGACGTCCGATCACGGTTTCGATCTGAAACGCGACGGCGACGTTGTTGCTCCACTGGTAGAAGAGCTTAAGAACCTCGGTATCAGAACCAGCCTCTTTATGGACCCTGATCCAGAGCAGATCCGCTTGGCCGCGCAAACCGGTACCGATAGAATCGAGCTATACACAGAGTCTTATGCTGCTGGGTGTCGAGATCTTAACGATGTGAGTCGAGTATTTCGCCAGTTTGAGGAAGCGGCGGACGTGGCATCTCAAGCTGGCCTGGGCATCAATGCCGGACACGATTTGGACCTCCACAATCTCCCGCGCTTTGCCACTATCCCAGGACTTTTGGAAGTGTCGATAGGCCACGCGCTAGTGGTCGACGCAATACGCATGGGCCTCGCCGATACCATCTCTGCCTATCAGAAGGCTCTCGGGAAAGAAGTTCGTGCCTGAACAAACACGCGAAGCAAAGATCAACGCCTTATTGGACAAGCAGGAGATCAGCGAATTGGTTCAGGCTTTCAGCAATGCGGCGGATCGACACGATCACGACAAGATGCGCGCGTTGTATCACAGCGACGCTATCGATGATCACGGCTCTTTTTTCAAAGGGCTAGCCATGGAGTTTATCGACAAGCTTCCCGAGATCCAGGCGCCGATGGAGATTCTGCACCACAATGTAACCACCCACAATATCGCTCTGGATGGTGATTATGCAGAAGGGGAGGTCTATGTATTGGCATTCCACAAGATAAAAAAGGAACACGGATCGATGGATTTACTGATTGGCGGTCGGTATTTCGACAAATATGAAAAGCGCAACGGTAGCTGGAAGTTTAGCCATCGGGCCGTAGTGGCGGATTGGGCAAACCTTCACGACCCTTCGATCGTAAATCTGGATAACCCAATTATTGACGGATCACACATCGGTAAACCCGGCCCGGAAGATCCCTCCTACAATTTCTTTAAACTCTTCAAACGCGGTGTGCGCTGAGCGCTGGAACGCTCTACCAGCTCAGCTCCTCGGGCTCTGATTGATTGTCCAGTCGTAATCAATAAATTTCACTTTGTATTCGCCCGGTAACGGGTTTTCCAAGTATTTATTAATGTAGTCCGGCAAGTCTCGCGGCTTCCCGGAAGCCACAAAGTCTTCAGTGTAAAAGTCCAAAATAGCTGAAACATATATCGTGCGTTTTTTATCATCTACGCGCAGGTGTTTTGGCTTGGAAAAGAACTCCCATGAGACCTGCTCAAGTTGCTCATTAAGTGTGTCAGCTCGAAAGGGGGTCATTGGCAACCTGGGACAGTCGCGAACCATGCAATTTAGAGCAAAATGCGATCGGGCGTCACCCAGGGGGCGAATCACTTTATTCTCGTAGTCGTAGAGAGAGGTTTTTTTACCCGCCACCACAACACTTCGAAATTTGAAAAATCCTGCTCTCTTGAAGAAGCTATCAAAGTCTTCAGGTATGCCCCGCTCGATAACGCCCAACATGGCCAGAGCATTGTAAGCATTAATGTGATAAGCGAGAATTTTCTCAGGCGAATTAAACAGTGCTGGATGAGAGCTTGGGCCCGTTGATTCTATAAAATTTACAAAGCGACGCAGATCACTCGAATCTTCCGCGAGGGCGACAAAATCGGTTCTCCCGCTGGTGTCGACATATTTTTCCAACACCAACTCCCATGACTGCAAGGCCTGCTCATAGACGTCAGATTCACCAGAGCTTTCCTGCTGAGCCAACAGTGGGTTGCTTGTGAGTAACGCAGATAAAACTACTAAGAAATTTGCGATTCGAACGAACATAAGAGTTTTCCCTTTTAACCTGCGAGGTTTTCGATTTGTGAAGAGTTAATAGCCGAGCCATTGGGTTTAGCCCACTTCAACGGCTCGTACTGCACCTCACTGCCATCGGAGTCGGTCACAGTAATAGGCTTCAAAATAAATTCATCTCTGCTGGCATTGTGTTTACACATGGACATCGGACCATCATCGGTCATCAACATAACCGAACATCCATCAATCCGGTCTTGTTCAAGATGTTCCGCATCCATAAAGTTTTGAACAAAAAAAGTGAGTTTGTGAACGCGACCGCCGGAGCGAACAATATCTGCACCCATGTTCGCAAGCTGAGTACCCAGATAGCCGATCAACCTCGGCCACCAGCGGGGGTTTTTCAACACATTGAGCAGGAAAGATCCCGCCACGTGAGTAAAGCCGGAGAGCCTGTCCCAAGCCTTCCCCTGAAAGTCGTTCAAAAAGTCGCAGAAAAAATTCAAATTTGTGGCGAGCGGATACACCTCGCCACTGGTCACCAGGGTTGGCATGTAGCTGTGACAATCAGTATGCCCCACTTGTACCACACCCCATGGCAGCGATTTACCTACACCTTGTTCGAGCTTTTCCTGCACGGTTTTCTGGGATATTACCGCGTCTCGAGATCGCCACTCTCCACGCCCTGTTTCTGCCTGTAATTGGAATGAGGCCAGGCCGACCACATCTGCATTAGCGGTAAAGAACTCAACCAGTTTAGGCACACATGCAAAGTTTTCCCGATGCACCGTCGTGTTAAAGATAACCATTAAACCCAATCCGCGCGCCCGCTCAATATACTCTTGGCGAACCTGATTGAGGTCCTCTTCGGTCTCGAACTGCTCGCGACGTTGAGTGCTATCCACATGAAAAGCGACATCCTTTAGCCCGGCATCAGCGAGTTTGCTCAACAGTTGCCGACTGGCCGCAATGCCATTAGTGAACATAGCGGTATGTAAGCCGATATCACTGGCATAGCGAACAATTTCGAACAGCTCCCTGTGTTTTCTCAACGTGGGATCACCGCCGGTAATTTGTACATGTGTGCCACGCCCAAAATGAGTAACCACCGAATCGAGGCGCTTAAACACTTCAGAAATAGGTATATCGCGAACTTGCTGGGAGTGCTCAGACAAGTAGCAAAGAGTGCAGTCAAGGTTGCAACGCTGAGTAATTTCGACCGCGACACAACCAATCGTCTGCAAACGCCCGAGCACCTGGTTTGGCGTAAACAAATGCGCCATACGCTCCTCAGTGGCCGCCATCTGCGACGCGTTGTGCTTGGACATGGATATTCCTATAGTGTAAAAATACGAGCCACTAAAGCTGCTCTATGCCGTAATGAGACATCGACTTACAAAAATTGGTTCCTATCTGGCTTTGATATTTGTCGCGGCCCCGCTAGAAGCCTATGAAGGCAGTCGCTATCAATCAGTTCATGACACAGTGTTTAGCAAATCCTATTCGACATTGCCGAACTATCAGGTCGACGAGCGTCTTTTTGGCCTCAAGGGCGACGGCGACAGCAATGCCCTGTTCGCGGCCGCGATGCGAACCTTACAATCTCAACAGGACATATTCGATTTTCCCCAAGGACAGAAGTTACTCAATGCCAACGGCATTTGCTTTTCAGGTGTCTGGATTATTGACAGCGCCTCTAACTACGGCGGTCAATTCGCGGTTGGCACTCAAAGTTTAGCTATAGTTCGAGCGTCGGTAGCCCTTAGCGGCACAAGGCAGCCCGACAAGCGCGCCTTCGGTATGGCGATTAAACTTTTCCCTACGATGAACCCAAAGGCCTTAGTACGAACAGCCAACGCTTTTGTATTGCACTCGCTTGGAGGGATAAGAACAAAACATCTAACAACACTAGCGCTGGATAACGCGCCTGAACTCGGTAGCCTGCCTTCGCTAACGCAGTGGGGAACTGCGTTGAGGCTTCGCACAGACCTGGAGAAAGCCGATGAGGCTGCTGGCAGCCTGGAGCCAGATTCCAGCTATCGCTCAGTGGCCCCTCTTGCGCGACTAACTAACGCCAACGCCCGCCAGACTTCGACACTTGCACCTGCAATGCTGAAGTTACGCTTAGAGAGTGATACACCACTGATTGACGAGCCAGACTTTCGCGACGAATTACGTCTGGAGAATTATCCCCAACACAAACTCAGCTGGGTTATAGAGGTCGCCGGTGCAAGAGAGAAAGACAAATCCAAGATTGAATGGCAGTCCCTGGGAAGGTTAGTCTTGTCCCAAAGCATTACCTCTCCGGGATGCGACCAGCAGCTGCACTTCGCGCATCCCCTCAACCCCTGAGTACTCCACTCGATGAGCTACCCTTATGTGGCAATGACCTACTTGTAGATATTATTGAAACCCGCCACGCTAAAACCATTCATTCTCTTTTCCCCCACGAGAATAACCGGAACACCTCGTCCGCCCATGGAATCATACTGCCGCTTTGCATTGACATCTTTTTCAATGTCCAATTCTGAAAACGCTATGCCCTGAGAACTAAAGTAGTTTCTGGCTTTTTTACAATATCCACACCAACTCGTTGAATACATCACGACTTTTTTGCTCACATTTTTTTCTGCAAAGAAATCATCTGGCAGTGCCTCGTAAGACACGTGCTCATAACTATTGATCTTTAACTTAACCGTCTCAACTGACGCACCCTTGGCTGCCTTGTCACTGAAATGAACCCGCCCCGACTCGTCCGTCCACTTGTAAATCTGTGCATTGGAGTATCCGCTGGCAATCAGCAGTAGCAATAAGAAAAATTTCATCAACATCCTTCAATCTGTCTACATAGTTAATCAGTCAGTGTAGGGTTTAAGCTGACGGTGTACCATGTCACTATCACCAAACCGGCGATTCTAGCCATTCCAATTCCATGACCGAGGTGCACGAGAGCCATATTTCTTATCGACAAACTCATAGGTAGATGAGAAATGCTGTCTTATACGGGCAATAACATCCCGATCGAACTCAAACTCTCCGCTCGCGTTGACCCTGGCGGTGCTGTGGGGCGGCCGAAACTCGATACCCAGGAAGTCACAGAGCATCGTCAGCTCTTGGAAATCGTGAGTGTCTTCAAACAAGTGCTCATAAAACAATACACACACACTTTCTTGGCCAGTAGCCTGCAGTAAATTTTCAAGCGTGCGCTGATAGTCACCACGCAGGTGATATTCTGGCTTTGACAGGTACTCAGCAGCCACTACATTAGCGTCAAATCCTTTCAGAGGCTTCTTACCTTCAACCATTCTTAGCTGACTGAGAAAACGAATTTGAGAAAGATAACGACTTACCGGGTCTCTCATTAAAAACACGAACTTTGCGCGCGGATATATATCTAGAATCTCCGAGAACCCTTGAGTCGGCAGTATTGAGTACGAGGGCGTAATTTCACCGAAGACCGCATGCTTGCGCTCAACAAAAGAGTTGAAATAGTCCACGTACCGGGTGGGGCAATCAGTCATCTCAATTCGGAAGCTCACATTTCTAATTTTTTCATCCAAATCGGGACTGGGATGGTGGAAATTTTTTTCCTTTAGCTCCTCCCGAATACTGAGCCACTTGGCATTCCAGTGGCCGCAGTATTTCTCGCAAAAACGGGCGTCGAAATAGTGCAGTTCCTTGATCGGTGAAAGCGCCACTTGTGGATGTGAATAAAGGTAATCCGCCAGCCAGGAAGTCCCGCTTTTTGCCGCACCAATTCCCACGAAATAATTTGAATTCACCATCGAGGTCTGCTTATAGAACTTTTCATTTCAGATAACAGGTGTTTGCCGTACTTACAGCTGCCAGGGGCGAGTTTAGAGGCTTTCGTCAGTCCTGAATAGCAACACTCCACGGAAACTTGGCGACCGAGTCGCCTCTCTATAGAATGCGTCCCCATGACTGATACTCCCTACCTGGTACCGCACAGCAAAGAAAAGATTGTGATTCTTCACGAAGATGAGGATCTACTGCTGGTCCGCAAACCAGATCTTCTGTTGAGCGTTCCGGGAAGACACCCCCTGAACAAGGATTGCCTGATTACTCGTCTACAGAAAGACTACCCCACTGCGAGCATTGTCCACCGACTGGATCTCGACACTTCGGGCATTATGGTGATACCACTGAACAAACCAACACACGCCCACATCAGTCGGCAGTTCCAGGAGAGGAAGGTTGAGAAATCCTACCTTGCCATTGCCTATGGCAACATCCCCGATGACGAAGGCGAAATAGACCTGCCCATCGCGGTCGACTGGGAAAACAGGCCAAAACAGATTATCTGCGCAGAGCGTGGCAAGAACGCACTCACGCGCTATCAGGTATTATCCAGAGAGGAGGATCGTACACGCGTATTGCTTCGCCCGGTGACAGGGCGCTCGCACCAATTGCGTATTCACTTGAGAGAGCTCGGCCACCCCATTCTGGGCTGCGACATGTATGCTCATGACCAGGCGCTGAAAATGTCACCTAGGCTGATGCTGCACGCCACGGAAATCGGCTTTCAACATCCATCCAGTGGCGAGTGGTTATCGGGAGACTGTCCGGCGGACTTTTAGCATCCTCACCGACCGATCTGAACACTTCGCTAAAGGTAGCTGCACCAATCACTCCAACTTCCACCGTACAAACAAGCGTCATCGCGCCCAAGTAGCGCCAGCGAAAAAAGATTCACGCAGGCCGTGACACCTGAACCGCAATAGACAAGTAATTCCGGCGCGTCGATGGCATCCCCCCAATGAGCCTTTTGCTCAGATTCGGATAATACCTTTCCGTTGGCGTCGGTCACACCCTGCCAAGGTCGATTGACTGCACCGGGAATATGACCGGCCACCGGGTCTATAGGCTCCTCAAGCCCCTGATAGCGACGCGGCTCTCGGGAGTCAATTAACACAGCCCCTCTGCTATGAGCATCTCGCACACCGTCAATATCGCATAGATCGTTGTATTGCCTACCCGTTTCGGGCGCGCAGACCCGAGGTGAAATCATGCCCTGCTCCGGCGCAAAACCCTGCTGACGCCAAGCGGCATAACCCCCATCGAGCAAGCGAGGTGGGGTAAAGCCCAAACTGCGCATCATCCACCAAAAGCGCGACGCGAAAGCCAACCTGGAATCGTCATAGACAACAACTGGGGTGGTCGAATCAATGCCCAGCGATGCGAGGAAGGTCATAAATTTGTCGGGGTTAGGCAGTGGGTGTCGACCGCCATGCTCGCCTACTTCACCCGACATGTCTTGCTCGAGATCGACATAGCTCGCACCTGGGATGTGTCCCTGATCGTAGAGCCTGCGCCCCTGCCCAGGATCTGCCAGTGAAAATCTGCAATCGACGACCACGCAGGACGACGCCAGCGGAAACTCCTCCGCCCGAATTAATAAAGTACTAGACATAGCATCGACCACCGCGGTTTATCAATTCAGCATACTCTTACAAAAGACCACATCGCTACAAATCACCAAAATCCCCATGGCGCCCCTTGCCCGAGGCAAATCGCGTCGCCCCGGCAACAGTTTCCCCCGAATCGATCACCTGCACACCGCGATGAAATTCATTGTTGATGGCATCATCCAGGTTCATTCCCCACTGCTCGCAGGCGGAAAGCCGATCAGAGCGCAAACACTTCTGAGGGAAACGAGAGATCTCAGCCGCCAGTGCCATCGCCGCCTCCAGACACTGTCCGTCGGGTACCACTCGATTCGCCAGACCAAACTGCAAAGCCTCCTCAGCACCTATCGCTCGGCCTGTAAGAATAAGATCCATCGCCCTGCTGTGCCCAATTAACCTGGGAAGACGCACCGTACCACCGTCAATCAAGGGCACACCCCAGCGTCGGCAGAAAACACCCATCACCGCACTTTCCTCAAGCACTCGCAGATCACACCACAATGCCAGCTCCATTCCTCCAGCTACCGCATGACCGGCAATGGCGCCGATAACAGGCTTGGATAGCTGCATGCGACTGGGTCCCATGGGGCCATCGCCATCTTCTGAAAGCGTATTGCTTCCATGACCCGCAGCAACCGATTTTAGGTCCGCACCCGCGCAAAATGTGCCGTGATCGCCGTGAAAAACCGCCACATCGGAATCGTCATCCGCATCAAAGGTACGAAAAGCATCAGCCAGCGCTTGCGCGGTTTTGGCATCTACTGCATTGCGAACTTCCGGACGTGATAGCGTGACTAGAGTAATCCTATCTGCAACCTCTACTTTTACCTGCATGGAACTGCGCCTCTGGTATGCCTGTACGAACTGAATAGGTGAGACAGTTTGCGTTAGATGGCGCAAAATATGCAAACTTAGTGGCGTCTATCCGGGGAGTTTACGCATGCAAAAATATGAAGGGTTGAATCAGCAAATGGTGGAACGTTATGCGCCCCAGCCTGGCCGCCGAGAACTATTGCCCCCCTTAACTGAAAAGGCCCAGGTGGCATTGATGTGCCGCATGTTGTTTCGCGAGGGATGGAATGAACATATTGCCGGCCACATCACCTATAAACTGGACAACGGCCAGATTCTCAGCAATCCCTGGGAATTGGCCTGGGACGAGATTACCGCCAGCGATGTGCTGACACTCGACGAACAGGGCAAAATTATTGACGGCCAGTGGAATATCACTCCCGCCATCGGCCTACACATCCAACTCCACGCGCTGCGGCCGGAGTGCAGAGTAGTCATTCACAATCATGCACACTGGAGCGGCATCTGGGCCAATCTACATCGCGTGCCACCTGTATACGACCAAACCGGAGCGCACTGTGGGTCGGCCTTGCCTCTATACAACGAATACGCAGGAACGTTCGATAACGAAGCGACAAGCGCCTCCGCCGCCGAAGCGCTGGGAGATTCAAAGTGGGCGCTCTTGGCAAATCACGGTTCAATGGTAGTAGGTGAAAACCTGCGTCAGGCACACCTGCGAGCCATCACTTTGGAATGGCGCTGCAAACGGGCCTATGAGGTGGAGCTGGCCGGTGGTGGTGTACCACTGAGTGAGGAAGAAATTGAAAAAGTCAGTATCACCGACGGCAATGGCTTCCCCTTTTGCTGGGAGGCCATGGCGCGCAGGGAGTTACGCCTTGATCCGAGTATTGTCGACTAAACCCGCGAGGACACAAATGTGAGTCTAAAAATTTCTGCCTTGGATAATGTCGGTGTCGAAGTTTCCGGTTTCGATATCAACGCAGCTATCACCGAAACAACCAAGAGTGAACTACAAGCACTCTGGCAAGAACACGCCATTTTGGTTTTTCGCGATCAGGACATCTCCCCAGAGGCGCAGATCGAATTCAGCCGTATTTTTGGAACATTGGAAATGCATCCATTGAAAGCGGCGACCCTGGAAGAACACCCCGAACTGTTCATTTTGGAAAACGGCGGAGAAAACGACAAGTTTTTCACCGCCAATTATGCGGGCGAAGATATTGTCGGGCGCCTTGACTGGCATATGGACTTACACTACACCGCCAAACCCAACCACGGCGCTCTGTTGCGCGCTGTGATTGTCGCTGAGGAAGATGGTCTCACCGGCTTTGGTGATCTGGCCAAAGCCTACGACGCTCTCGATGATGAAACCAAATCCCTCCTGGAAAAAGTCGAAGTGGCCTACACCTTTAGCATGCAACGACGACATATGCGCTATGTAGATCTGGCCGGGTACACGCCGGGCCCCTACAGCCCGCGCAAACCTTCAGACGTTAACTACCCTGACTTTCCCGACGCCATTTATCCAGCGGTAGTGACCCACCCAGTAACGGGGCGCAAGGTTCTGGAAATTGTCGAGCAATTTTTGGATCGAGTGATCAATCCGCAGAGCGTGGGACTGTGTAACGACGAAGCCATCGAATTGCTGGAACGATTAGTCGCCCACACACGCAAGCCAGAGTTCCATTACTTTCACGATTGGAAAGCCGGGGATATGGTGCTTTGGGATAACTGGCGTGCAATGCACTGCACAACGGGTACCAAGCCCGGCATTCGCCGCTTGATCAATCGCACGACCATTGCCGGGGACGTGCAGTTGGGACGGGTTATTGGATCTGAATAATCGCTGCTACTTTCGCTGACAAGTCTTGCTCTGGGAAGCTACCGAAGGACGGATCACGTGTTTCCACAAGCGAGCCAGCGATTATTCCCCGCGTTGATAGCGATCAAGCTCATCCGGGTCAAAACCCTCGTCATTATCGATCAGTTCATCCCGCAGAAAATCATGTTCTGGCGGCACCCTTGTTTCCCGATTCACCAACCATCGGCAAGCCTTGTCGAGCAGCGATTGATTGCGGGAGGATCTCCCAGCCATCCAGATTGCCAGCTTGGCTGAACGCTCCTGGGCACGGAGTGATTTTTGTTTGCCTGTCATACCACGGCCTCGTCATTTCGCTGATGAGCGTCCAAAGAGCCACCGTGAATCAGCTTTTCAATTCTACAGGGCACACCCTTCAAATGCGGTATACCCTGTTCGCGATCGAGGTAATCTTCATCGTCCCTACAAAGCTGGGCATCAGCGTATTTAAGCGCACCCGATAAATGACCTGCCCCCTGTTTCATTTCCGGTTTCCACCAACCGTGCGGCACCCGAACCAAGCCATCGGGCATCGAATCCCGTATAGTCACCTTGATTGAGATTTCGCCCAGCTCATTGGCTAACACCACCCACTCCTCTTCGCTAACATCGTAGGTAGCAGCGGTACCTGGACTCACAAACATCAGTGGCTCTGGGTGGCGTTCCCGCATTTCCGGAATATGCCTGTGGCCGGTCTGAAAGAATCCATCTTCGCGCACGCCTGTAAACAGTTTCAGCGGATAGTTCGGATCCTCTGGGGGATCCTCTCGGAAGTAGGGAAGCGGGTCAAAACCCAGGCCTTCGAGTATGGAGGATTTTAATTCGACCTTGCCACTGGGGGTCGCAAAACCGGTTTTTTCATACTTTCTGAATTCGGGCGGGGCAAAGTGAACATCCGTAGTCGCAACAAACTCCTCCCATTTCATACCGGTTTTTGTCAGCCGGTAATCATAAAACTTCTCCAGGGTTTCCCAGGGAACCAAGTCGGGTTTACCCAGCGCCCCGGCAATCAACTTCCAAAACTCAAATGTGGTGCGGGCCTCTCCCGGCGGCTCCATCGCCTTCTCCGAGGTTCGGACAGTGGACATCCAACCAAAGGAATCCATCAACCAGGGTCGCTCCAACCAGCTGTCTGCAGGCAAGATATAGTCCGCCAACTGAGCCGAGGGCGTCATAAATTGCTCGTGGGCAACGATCAGATCCTGATTCATCATCGCCTCGATAATGAGCGGCATATTGGCGTAACTCATCATCGGATTATTGCCCAGGAAAAAGAAGGCTTTCACCGGGTAAGGGCCCTGCCCCGCCATGGCGCGAAAAGTAGCTGACGGCGTTGCCATATGGCACCCCATCACTAGGTTGGCATACTCCTGCCCCCATACCCGTTTTGTAGGCTCGCGAAATTGTTCCTGGGCCCGATAGGTAAATGCCGGATGCTGCTGGGAACCCAACTGCTTACTTTTTTGCTCATCTGACAGCACGTGATGCATTTCAATGCTGGATTCATTAATGATGTCCGGGTTGAAACCCTGGAGCAGCTCCCCGCCGGGAATGTCGATGTTTCCGCACAGTGCACGTAAAATACTTTGCAGACGAATAGCGGAAGTGGAATTGCGTTGCATGTCAGTGATTGGGGTCCAGGGAATGATCGCTGGGCCGGAAGTGGCGTACATCCGCGCGGCCTTGGCAATCATTTCGGGCTCACACTCGGTTAACTTGGCCACTCGCTCCAGGGGATATTCATCGACCCGGGCTTTGAGCTCTTCAAAACCCGTCGTCCAATTCTCGACAAAGCGCTTGTCGTACAGCTCCTCGTCAATGATCACTTTAAGCCAACCAAACATCATAGCCGCATCACTTCCTGCTTTCAGAGGCAACCAGATATCTGCCCGCTCAGCACTGGAGCTTTTGCGTGGGTCGGTCACGATTAATTTTGCACCTCGAGCCTGTGCCGCTCGGATAAAATTGTACATGGGTGTCCAACTATGACGCCTTGGATTGTGCCCCATCAGCACAATACATTTCGTGTTGCTGAAATCTCCGAAGGGAAACCATCCATAGGTAAAGCGATTGACCGCAGCAGTGTTTCCCGCGCATAACGCCACTCCGCTGGTCCAATTGGGTGAGCCGACATGATTCATGATTCTGCGCCCCAAGCCATGATCAGTCGCAGTATTCCATTGGCTGGTTGAAACGGCCCAGGCTTCGGGACCATGATCGGCAATCACTGTTTTCAACCTCGCCCCAATATCCGCTATCGCATCTTCCCAGGACACCTGCTCCCATTCTCCCGAGCCACGTTCCCCCACTCGCTTGAGGGGATGCAATATACGATTGGGATGTGCAAACCCTTTCGGCGCAACAATCCCCTTCATACAGATATTGTCTCGAAAGATAGGGTTGTCGGAAGAACGTACTTTCACGACGCGGCCTTTTTTCACTTCGCACACTACGCTGCATGCGATATCGCAGGTTTGGCATATGGTGCGCTTGGTGGTGACTCCTGGTTTGGCAGGGCGTTCGGTGTATTTTGCGTCGACGATTTCCTGGGGATCAAAAGGTGCTGCGGCTGGCATGGGATTCTCCGGTGGTTTGAAAACAAGTTAGTCCATTTAATGGACTATGTCTATAATTTTCCGCTACAATGTCCCCACGAAGGCCAAATCGAAAGGATCCGAAGGTGAAATGGGAAGAGAATAACCAGCAACAATGCTCTGTTGCACAATCGAGTGCAGCCCTGGGAGATCGCTGGTCACTGCTCATCTTGTCGGATCTTTTTCTGGGAGTACGCCGTTTCGACGATTTTCACAAACGGCTGGGAATGTCGCGAACAACGCTGACCAATCGCCTGAAGCAGCTAGAGGACCACGACGTAATCAAACGTCTTGCCTACCAGAACCAACCGGTTCGCTATGAATACCGCCTTACCGCTAAAGGTCGAGATTTGTTTCCAGTGATCTCAGCGCTGGTAACATGGGGAGACAAGTATTACGCGCAAGGCCACCCGCCAATCCTGCGCAAGCACCTCCCCTGCGGGCATGATATTCAACCGGTATTGTCTTGCCCTGAGTGCCATGAGGTGATTGATGTAAGAGCAATGGAAGCGAGGAAGCGCCCAGACGATGCGAATCTGCCCCCCGTCAAAAGAGGCCCTGTCTCATATTGATAACCCCGGATGGCCCGGCAGGGCGCTAAGCTGATAGAATTGCCGCCCACTGTGAATCAGCAAACCGAGCAAACCCCATGTCCAACAACAAAGTCGGCTTCGTCAGCTTAGGCTGTCCCAAAGCGCTGGTAGACTCGGAACGCATTCTCACTCAATTGAAAATGGACGGTTACGACATCGTCCCGACTTATGAAGATGCTCAGGTGGTTGTGGTCAATACCTGCGGATTCATCGACAGCGCCAAACAGGAATCTTTGGATGCTATTGGCGAGGCGATCAGCGCCAACGGCAAAGTCATTGTCACCGGCTGCATGGGCAAAGGAGCCGACGCGCAATCCATAATGAACCAACATCCAAAGGTGTTGAGTGTCACCGGGCCAGCGGCTTATGAAGAAGTGGTTGGCGCCGTGCATGAATACGTACCGCACAAACCTGTCCACGACCCCTATATTGACCTGGTGCCTCCACAAGGCGTGAAATTGACCCCGAGACATTACGCCTATTTAAAAATTTCCGAGGGCTGCAACCACAGCTGCAGTTTCTGCATCATTCCAGATATGCGCGGCACCCTGGTCAGCCGGCCAATCGGCGATGTTATGGAAGAGGCGGAGCGCCTGGCCAAGGCTGGCGTGCGAGAACTACTGGTGATATCCCAAGATACCAGCGCCTACGGCGTCGACATTAAATATCGCACCGGCTTCTGGAACGGTCGTCCCTTAAAAACACGTATGCAGGAACTGTGTGAAGCCTTGGGTGAGTTCGGCATCTGGGTACGCCTGCATTATGTCTACCCCTACCCACACGTCGACAAGGTTGTTCCACTCATGGCAGAGGGCAAGATCCTCCCCTACCTCGATATTCCTTTTCAACATGGAAGCCCCGACGTACTGAAAAGAATGAAGCGTCCTGCAGCCGCAGAGAAGTCCCTGGACCGGATCAGGGCCTGGCGCGATATTTGCCCGGATATCACACTTCGCAGTACTTTTATCGTTGGCTTTCCGGGAGAGACCGACGACGAGTTCTCCATGCTGCTGGACTTCCTGCAGGAGGCTCAACTCGACCGGGTTGGCTGTTTCCAGTATTCACCGGTAGACGGCGCAAAGGCCAACGTACTGCCGAATCACGTTCCCGACGAGGTGAAGCAGGATCGCTGGAACCAGTTTATGGAGCTACAACAGGGAATCAGCGCGTCCAAGCTGCAAGCGAAAATCGGTAAAACCATCGAGATACTGATCGATGAGGTGGATGAACAAGGAGCGATTGGTCGATCCAGTGCAGACGCTCCTGAAATTGACGGCAAGGTCTACCTCGATGGCGTCGAAGGGCTTTCACCCGGAGATTTTGTAGAGGCTGAAGTGACCGGCGCTGACGATTACGACCTCTGGGCAGGCTAAACTTGAATCTGTTGCTCTTTACGAAAGCCGACCGGAAAGGTCCGGACGAAATACAGGTCAAAGATCGAAGATTAAACCACCTGATCGAAGTGCATAAAGCGCAGATAGGCGATCACATTCGTGTCGGCGAACTCGGCGGAAAAATCGGCAGTGGCGAGATTGTTGAACTGACGACTGAAGTCGCCAGCCTGAAAATTCAACTGAGCGATTCTCCGCCGCAAAAACACACCGTAAAATTAATCCTGGCCCTTCCCCGCCCAAAAATGCTGCGCAGAATATTACGAACCGTGGCCGAGCTGGGAATTTCTGAACTTCATCTGATCAACAGCTACCGGGTGGAAAAGAGCTACTGGCAGACCCCCGTTCTGGAGCACGAGCAAACACAGGCGTATTTGCTACAGGGAATTGAGCAGTCGATGGACACCGAATTGCCTTTGGTAATGATGCACAAGCGCTTCAAACCTTTTGTGGAAGATGAACTACCTGAAATGGTGCAGGGCACGAGCGCCTTGCTAGCCCATCCGGGAGACTACCCCAGCGCTCCTTACGGCCCGATTTCAGGTGAGCTCATCCTGGTCATCGGCCCAGAAGGCGGTTTCATCCCTTTCGAAATCGACAAACTTCGAGACGCTGGTTGCACCCCTGTAACTCTCGGTCCGAGAATTTTGCGCGTTGAAAATGCCGTCAACGCGCTGCTCGGCAGGCTATTGTAGGCTTTAGAAGTGGTACTTCAGCTCAGCGCCATACATTCGCGGGGGCACGAATGCGTGTCCGCCAACACCAGAAGACTCTACCAGTGCCGAACCGCCCACGATGTGCTCCTCATCGCTAAGATTGACCCCGTAAATTGCACCCACCCATTTCTCGTCCGGTGATATCCAGGTGACTCTTGCGTTGAGATCAAATTGTTTGTCCTCCGAGAACCTGCCACTTTCGCAACTGGCGGAATCAAAGCAGTACTCGATATCAAACTTCCAACTCGCCTGAATACGCGGTAGAAAAACTCCGATTGAAGTATCCAGAGTATATTGCGCCGCTATCAAGTAAGTTTCCTCGGGTAGGCGCGGCAGGTTTTCCGAGGAGCGATCTACCGGACAAATATCGATTTCGACTATCGTTAAATTGATTCGCTCCTGGCACCCTGGCGGAGGACTATCGCCTGCTGCAATAGAAATTCTCTCATCGGAAAATTCTTGAATCTCACCATCGTTCAGCGTCATATTAAATGTGAGCATCAGATTTTCAGAGGCCAACCAAAGCGTTTCAAGCTCAAACCCCTTAATGGTAGATTCCGCCGCATTAATTGTTGCTCCCGCGGGGGAATTAGTCACGCGATTGACCGCTAAAGTGGTGAGCTGTCGATTGGTGTAATCAGCATAGAAAAAAGCGCCATTGACACGCAGGCGTCGGTCCATAAGATCCAGCTTAAAACCGAGCTCCCAGTTTTCAACCTCTTCAGGTTCAAACTGGTCGAACAAATCCGTGGGCCCTTCGGACAAACCACCGGACAAAAACCCTTCGCTATAAGTCAGATAAACACTGCCGGTATCGATGAAGTCATTGTCGCCAATCAGATATTGAATACTTGCCATGGGAGTCACATCACTGTCGGAAGTGTCGCCGGAAGTGAAGTCATTAAACTCAAATTCAAAATTCGGGTTGTAGCTAAACCCAGGTCGGTCCACGAGATACAAGCCACCACCTAAGCCAGTCAAGTTACCGCCGTTGCCGTCGATTGTGCCTGGAATAACCCGGTAGCGAATACGTTCAAAGTCTCGATTTTCGTCGGTGTATCGAATGCCGAGTGTCGTTCTCCAATTGTCATTAAACTCCCACTCGACTTGAGCAAAAGCCGCAAAGGCATCGTTGTCTGCCGCCAGTTCGGACGCCGATGTATTCAAATAGATACCGCCGAGAAACGCCGGATCCCAAGGACCGAGAAAATTGACGTTAATTCTGCCTTCGGTTTGTTCCTGAAACCAGTAGAGTCCGGTCACATACTGCATACGCTCATCAAACGCACTGCCGGTTAACTTAAACTCCTGACTGTATTGATCCGTTTCAGATGGATGCTGAAAAGGGTGGACCAAATTTGTACGATGCAGAAAGGGCGTTCCAGTATGGTCAATTTCGTCGTCTTGTGATGCCTCGGTATATCGCCATCCTGTAATACTCTTGAAGCTCAAATTGTCATTAATCTCCCACTCCGCAACAAAGGAAACCCCTTTATTTTCCGCTTCATAATCACCCCCGATATCTGAAATTACCGTCCGGGGATCGCCATCGGCCGCTGCCTCGGCACAGAAATCATCCAGAGTTTTGCCCGTCGCAGGAGTAATGCCCAACTCATTGAAGAGGGCCGCCTGCCAACCGTCAAACTCCGGCACAAGCACGCACTTCTGCGGGCGAGCAGTTTGATCCGTTTCAGCCCAATTGACATTCAAATCCAGAACCAGGCTGTCACTGGCTTGCCATCGGGTTTGCCAGATCAGGCTCTGACGATCCTCATCCATGAATTTTCGCCCATCAAACAAATTCTCTATGAAGCCGTCCCGAGTCACCGAGACACCCGAGAGTCGGGTCCACAAATTGTCCGTAATGGGTACGTTTAACACGAAATCGGCGTCGAGTCTGTCCAGGTTGCCCACTCTTACACCCACAGATCCTTCGAACTCATCGACCGGCTTATTGGTGGTAAACACCAGCGCACCACCTGTGGTGTTTTTGCCAAACAGCGTACCCTGAGGGCCGCGCAATACCTGCACGGATTGAATATCATTGAGATCCAACAGGCCACCATCCGGACGCCCGACGTAAATATCATCGATATAAATGCCAACTCCCGAGTCGATATTAGCGCCAGTATTCCGCTGGCCTACGCCACGAATGTAGATATTGGCAAGTGGCGCAGTACCGTTGGCCGATGCGACCTCAATATTAGGTGCTATCTGGTTCAGGTCTGCGAGATTTTTAATACCCGCATCGCGCAGAGCACTGGCATCGAGGGCAGTCACAGCGACGGGTGTCTCCTGCAAACTCTCTGCCCTGCGCCTGGCCGTCACAATGACCTCCTCCAGCACAAAATCCTGAGCGGACGCATATTGAACAAAACCTGGAGTGAGTGCCGGCAACACCGCCACCGCAATGAGAGAACGTCTGAACCAAGAAATCCGGGACATCGCAAACCTCTTTTTATATTTTTTACGGGCGCTCTTCAGATCTATGAGAAATCTATGCGGAGCAAATACAGGTATACGATGTAGAAAAGAAACGCACAAGTTATTTTTGAGCCCGTACTAGGAGTCAGTAAACAAGGGCAGCTGCTGTAATTTCACGCCTTCTCGGGGCTGCAGCCGCAAGCCCGCACCCAACAATCGAACCGGTTTTGCGCCACGAGGCCATGCAGCCGCGACCAAACGCTGATAGTGCTCAAGGCTGTTCCAATCTTCCCCACTAGCTGACATGCCCTCTTCGAGGGTCGTCTGGTTGAAATCTCGATACTTTATCTTGACGAAACGCTTCACAGGAACATAGCTTTGGTTAATTTTTTTGAACCGCCGTTCCAGTTCCTCCACGATTGAATCCATCGCCTTTACAACACCCGGCAGATCTTCAATATCTGCACGGAAGGTGTGTTCCACACTAATGGATTTGCGAGTTCGGGTGGCCTGGACTTCTCGTCTGTCCAACCCCTGCGCCAACTCGGACAGTCGCTTGCCGTATTTTCCGAAGCGCTTTATTAAGTCGTTAAGGGGAATGCCCTGCAGGTCTCCACAGGTATCCACACCCATGTCGTGCAGTTTTTTAGCAGTGACCTTTCCCACACCATTGATTTTCCCGACCGGCAGGGCAAGCACGAATTCATCGACCTGATCGGGTGATACTGTAAACACCCCATCGGGCTTGTTCCAATCGCTGGCAACCTTAGCCAAAAATTTATTGGGTGCCACCCCTGCGGAGACTGTGACCTTCAAGGTCTCCCTAATACGGTTTTTGATTTCATGGGCAATGAGCGTGGCGCTGCCACCACAGCGATCTGAACCCGTCACATCGAGATAGGCTTCATCCAGGGAGACCGGTTCAATAAGATCAGTGTATTGAGAAAAAATGGCGCGAAACTGATTAGATACTTCTCTGTAGAGCTCGAACCTCGCGGGTAAAATGATAAGCTGTGGACACAAGGTCAGCGCACGAGATGAGGCCATGGCGGAACGCACTCCGAACTTTCTGGCTTCATAGTTACTGGTGGCAATAACGCCTCGACGATCCGAAGAACCACCGACGGCAATGGGCTTGCCAACCAGCTCGGGATTCTCCCTCATTTCTACCGAGGCATAAAACGAGTCCGCATCTACATGAATAATTTTTCGCTGGCTTTCCAAATAGAATTCTTGCGCTAGGCCGACAGGCCAACGGGGCAGCTGACACCTGTCCCACCCAGACCGCAATAGCCACCTGGGTTCTTCGCCAAGTACTGTTGGTGATACTCCTCGGCGTAATAAAATTCCGGGGCAGGCAGAATTTCGGTTGTGATATCACCCAGCCCCGCTGAAGCTAGCGCTGAAGCATATATCGCTTTCGACTCTTCGGCGGCCTGAGCCTGTTCTTCACAAAACGTGTAAATTCCCGAACGATACTGTGTACCCATATCGTTGCCCTGTCGCATTCCCTGAGTTGGGTTGTGCCCCTCCCAGAACGCCTTTAGCAATTGCTCATAGCTAACTAGCGCAGGATCAAAGACCACCAGAACGACTTCGTTGTGGCCCGTCTGCCCGCTACAAACCTGCTGGTAAGTGGGGTTGGCGGTCACACCAGCCGAATAGCCTACAGCCGTGGTATAGACCCCTGGAATTTGCCAAAAGATTCTTTCAACCCCCCAGAAACAACCCATTCCAAAAACAGCTTTCTCCATCTCTGGGGGAAACGGTTCGGACAGAGGATTATTGTTAACAAAGTGTGCAGTGGGAATTTTCATAACTGTGTCATTTCCAGGTAGGGCCGACTCGGCAGTGGGCATGGCGTGTTTTTTACGAATATCGAATAGTTTCATACCAGCTAGTATAGCCCCAGCTATGCCACCGCGAAACGCTTAGACGGCAGGTATTCCAATTCTCTTCACATGTGGGATAAAGTGAGGTTCTTTATTCCACTCCAAAGCGATGCTGGCAATGCCCATTTCACGAAGATCGGTGCTTAAACTGCTGTCCAGCAGTACTTTTGTATTTTCCGCAGCGCCTGGCTCGGCTATCCCTAAAGCACTCAACCCCGATCTACCCGCTCTTCAATTTACGGAGGGGGTGGCATCCGCAGACCCACATCCTGACGCTGTTATGTTGTGGACAAGAGCCGAGCCTTTGGTGAGAGCTGAACGCGTGTCGCTGATGGTACAGCTTAGTTCGCATTCCGACTTTAGCCGCGTGATCGTAGAGGAACTATTAGAATCGAGCGAGAAATCGGACTATACAGTCAGAACCTATATCACCGGTTTATCTCCGGACACCACTTACTACTATCGATTTATCGGCCCGGGGAAAACCCATTCCAGAGTGGGAAGAACACGAACTGCGCCCGATCAAGATCAAGCGAAAGACGTCAATCTGGCATTTGTCAGTTGCCAGAGTTATGAACAGGCGTTCTATGGGGCTTGGGCCCGAATGCTCGAGGACGACCGACAAGCGGCCGAATCTGAACAAATACAATTTGTGCTGCAACTTGGCGACTTCATTTACGAGCGCAATTGGAATAAAACTTATGCAGGCGGCCCACAGCCGCGCTACGTCCCGCCATTTCCAGATGGCGTCAAAACCGACAAAACCCGCTATGCAGTTTCACTGGCTGACTACCGGCATCTTTACAAAACCTATCTGCGCGATCCCCATCTCCAGGAGGCGAGGGCCAGATGGCCTTTTATCTCGATCTGGGATGACCACGAGTTCAGCAATGATAATTTCCAAAGTTATTCGAATTACGGCGGAGAACCGACACTGGCCGCCCAACGCAAACTCGATTCAAATCAAGCGTGGTTTGAGTTCGTCCCATGCGTACTCAATGAGCTCAAGGACCAGGATGCACACAACTTTAAACCCGCGCAAATAACCGGGCAGGAGCAAGCGGACAATGCATCGGCGCGGGACAGCCTGCGTATTTATCGATCGCTTAAATGGGGCAAACATCTTGATATCGTACTCACCGACACTCGCAGTTATCGCTCTGGCCCATGTGTCTCCCCACATCTGGCCGAGAGCCTCGGCCTACCGCTCAATACACTAAAGCTCGTTGAAATTGCAGACTATGGGTCGCAATACAACAATGGCAATCCCCCTGAATTTTTGCCCTACGGAGATGGAAAGACTCCCAATCCAGCGATGGATCGTCAACCTGGCACGTGTATGGGTAACGAACAACGGAACTGGTTTCTCGACGCCCTGGCCTCCTCAAGGGCAACCTGGAAATTGTGGGGTAACGCACTGCCATTGATGCCTTTCAATGTCGACTTATCGGCGATACCCATGTCCGATCTTGAGGACAGCATTGTCAATGTCGACGCTTGGGCGGGATACCCCTATGAGCAAAAGCAGATAATGACCCGACTGCGAGATCAAGGCATAGCGGGCGTGGTCTCACTGTCTGGTGACCACCATACCCACGGAGCGGGCAGTATTAGTTGGTCGAACACCGACCCCGAAGCCACACCAGTTGCCGTGGATTTCGCCTGCGCGGGGATCAGTTCAAACTCATTTTTTGAAACCATTGTCGATGCGGCGCAAAAAGGCAGCGCAGAATTTCAGCAAATGGTGTTTGTCGAAGTCGACGGCAAGCGCGTGCCGGTCTGGCATCTCACCATGCTGCGTGGTGTACTCGCGTCTTTTACTTATTCGCTAACAGAGCTCGATAGCGTTGCGAACTGGCTGGGGCCCAACAAGGCTAATTCCGGTTTAAAATACGTCGATACGACCGCGAACGGCTATGGCTTAGCGCATTTTACAGCCGAGGATCTCAAAGTGGAGCTGGTTACCATGGAGGATATAACCAATCCCTTCGACCAGCCTCCTGGCGTCAAAAACAAAACCAGGTTCCATGTGCCCTCTTGGCAAAGTGGGGAAAGCCCAGTCTTGAATGGCCCTGTTTTTGAGGGTGCGGCACCCTTTCCTTTTGATACACAACAGGTGTAAGCTGGAAAAAACACCGGTTACTAGCTAGCCGGTCATATCAGCGTCATATTTTACAAATACTATGATGCAAACCCAAAACAACCCGCCGGACCCTCTCAGCTAAAGTCTGACTCTGGAGAGACCCCGACAAAAATATAGAAGTAAGAACAATGACACCACAAACCCCAACATTCGACCCAAGTGAGCTGTGCAATCGCAAACTGTTGGAGATGATCAACACTGAATACGCCAACTCGGAAAACAAGGCGCAGCTCGAGGCTGCCCTGGCAGAGCTCAAAGAGCGACGAGTCGATCTTGCCAAGCTGCATCCAGGCAAGTAGCAGCGCAACAGTTTAGAACCAGGCAACAGCAAAGCGTAGGTCGACGCTGCGAATTTATGGCAAAGCCACCCTCAAAGCGATCATCTGCCACTGAGATTAATCGCTTTTTACAACAAACGAAAAGCATCACCGAGTTCGTGGCAAATCAGCCGCGTCTTCTTTTCGCCATCGATGCGACAGCAAGCCGCCAACCCACCTGGGATACCGCCTGCCATTTGCAGCAGGAGATGTTTCAGGCCAGCGGCAAAATTGCTTCCCTGTCGGTTCAGCTATGCTACTTTCGCGGTTTTCATGATTTCTCAGCCAGCCCCTGGCTGAACAACAGTGCCGAGCTGTCCCGCAAAATGTCCGCCGTTCGTTGCGAAGGAGGCCACACGCAAATCGCTCGCCTGCTGAAGCACGCGCAAACCGAGCATCAAAAGGTAGCCATTAAAGCCGTGGTATTTATCGGCGATGCCATCGAAGAGAGCCCTGATAGTCTGTGCAATCTTGCAGGTCAGTGCGGGCTGTTGAAATTGCCGCTGTTTATGTTTCAGGAAGGTAGAAATAAGAGAGTCACAAACACCTTTAAGGACATGGCCCGTCTCAGCGGGGGCGCGTTCGCCCACTTTGATCAAAACAGTGCCAGGAGGCTCGCCGATTTACTTGGGGCCGTCGCAAGCTATGCCGCCGGGGGTCGCCAGGCTCTCGAGAACAACAACTCGGAGATGGCCAAAGCCCTGCTGAAACAGCTACCATAAGGGGCCAATAATAAATCGAATAGTCGGCCGTAAAAACGGCTGCATGAATACAGGGCGCCGAAACCATGAATATTGACGAACTGATCAACCAGGCCGTCGCTCCCCTGACGAGCGCGGTCTCAAGTGTTGTTTTCTTTACCGTACCCCTATTTGGCGTCGACATTCCTCTGGTCGTTGTCTGGCTGGTTTTAGCTGCCATTTATTTCACTGTGTACTTTCGCTTTCTCAACTTCAGCGGGTTTTCCCACGCGTTTCGCCTGGTGAGAGGCGACTACGAGAAGGAAAAGGATCCCCCCGGTGAGGTGACTCACTTTCAAGCATTGGCTACCGCGGTTTCAGGCACCGTTGGCATCGGCAACATCGGTGGTGTCGCGGTGGCGATTTCTCTCGGAGGTCCGGGCGCCACTTTTTGGATGATCATCGCTGGCCTGCTGGGTATGTCCACCAAATTCATCGAGTGTACTCTCGGCACTATGTACCGACACGTCAACGAAGATGGCTCGGTTTCGGGGGGGCCGATGTACTACCTGGAGCGGGGTTTCAAAGAAAAGAACATGCCTGGGTTTGGAAAATTCATTGGCCGCTTTTACGCTCTGGGCATCGTCCTCGGCTGTCTGGGTATAGGCAATATGTTTCAATCAAACCAGGCCTACGTCCAATTTGTGAACGTAACGGGCGGCGTCGATGGCAGTTGGTTTGCCGACAAGGGATGGCTGTTCGGCATCATCCTGGCACTACTGGTAGGCACGGTGATTATCGGCGGGATAAAAAGCATTGCCAAAGTGACAAGCAAGGTGGTGCCTTTTATGGCGGTGTTGTATTGCGGTAGCGCCATCCTCATGCTCGGCTTTAACTACGAGGCTATCCCCTTCGCAATCAACGCTATTATACAAGGTGCGCTCAGTCCCCAAGGAATGGGCGGTGGTGCCGTCGGTGTGATGATTATAGGTTTTCAGCGGGCGGTTTTTTCCAATGAGGCGGGTATCGGCTCCGCTGCAATCGCACACTCGGCGGTACAAACAACACAACCGATTACCGAAGGTTATGTCTCTCTATTGGAGCCATTTATCGATACGGTGGTAATTTGTACTTTGACCGCACTGGTAATCGTCACCACGTTTTACTACGAGCCCGGCTTTCATCAGGGGCTCGGTGGTATCGAAATGACCTCGGCAGCCTTTGAGCGAAACTTGTCATGGTCGCCAGTATTAATTGCTATTGCGGGAATGCTGTTTGCTTTTTCGACTATGATTGCCTGGGCCTATTACGGGCTCAAGGGCTGGACATATCTGGTGGGCAATGGCAAGTGGGCCAGCGGAGGGTTCAAACTGGTGTTCTGCGGGTTTGTCGCCTTAGGCTGCAGTATCCAATTGAAGGCAGTCCTGGATTTCTCGGATGCACTCGTGTTTCTCATTTGCATCCCAAATATTATCGGTCTGTATATGCTCGCTCCCGTTGTGCGCCGTGAACTGGAGAGATACAACCAGAAATTTCGCAATCTTTAGAGCCAATTTGACACGACAGAGGTACGCATGACGGATTCCAAAAAGACAATAGGCCTCCACGAACTGTATCAAATCGATGGCGAAACCGCCGATGAAAAAGTCTGGGGACGCAAGGTTGACCCCACCACTCGACGAGGGTTTTTACAGCGCAGTGGCCTGGCCGCCATGGCAGGCTTTATCGGCTCATCCATACCATTTTCAAGCAACATGCCGGGCGGCCTCATCCCGATAGCCATCGCCGATAGTGCTGAACCCTTCAGCATAGAGGGTAAAGAAGGCTTGAGAATCCTCAACGACCGTCCGATAAATGCGGAGACACCCCCGCATCTTTTGGACGATCAATTGACCCCAGCGAAGCACTTTTTCGTGCGCAACAACGGTATTCCACCGGCTTTGCAGTCGATAGAAAACCCGGAACAATGGGTTCTGGAAATTGGCGGTGAAGCCGCCCAACAATCGAAGTCGTACACTCTCAAGGAACTGAAGGAAAAGTTCACTCACCATAGCTATGCACTGACTCTGGAGTGTGGGGGCAATGGAAGAAGCGAGTTTGACCCGCCTGCAAAAGGTAACCAATGGTCTACCGGTGCCGTAGGTTGCGCAAAATGGACAGGGGTTCGACTGCGAGATGTTCTGGAAGATTGTGGCATCGCCAAAGATGCTGTTTACATTGGTTACTACGGTGCGGATACACACCTGTCAGGTAATCCAGGCAAGCACAGCATTTCCCGCGGAGTTCCACTGCAAAAGGCTCTGGAAGACGAATCACTCATCGCCTGGCAATTTAATGATGAAGATATTCCTTATCTCAATGGCGCTCCTCTGCGACTGGTCACCGGCGGCTGGCCGGCTTCCACCTCAGGTAAGTGGTTGAAAAAAATTGTTATACGCAACCAAGTTCACGACGGTGCCAAAATGGCGGCTCCCTCCTACAGTGTTCCCTGCAAGCCAGTAGCTCCCGGAAGTAAAGTTGCCGAGAGTGAGATGTGCATCATTGAGTCTATGCCCGTTAAGTCCCTGGTCACATTCCCAAAGAGCGGTGTAAGCCATTCCGTGAAAGAGTCCTTTAGCTGTCGCGGCAAGGCCTGGGCGGGCGATCTAAGTGTGGCCAAGGTTGAAGTGTCTATCGATTTTGGCGCTACCTGGCAAACAGCCGAGCTGGACGCGGCACCGAATCGCCTGGCCTGGCAGCAGTGGCGAAGTAAGCTGGCTTTCCCCGAGCCGGGTTATTATGAAGTTTGGGCGAGAGCGACAGATTCCAAGGGCCAGTCGCAACCCATGCTTGTGCCGGGCTGGAATCCCAAGGGCTACCTGAATAACGCATGCCACCGAATTGCAGTTCAGGTGGTCTGAATGAAAACCTCCAACATGCAGTCCGGCGCGATATTTGTGCTGTCATGTGGATTGTCAATTGCGTTGTCCTTAGTACCGAGCAGTAATGTCGCCGCAGAGAATACCGACGTCGACACAGCCAGCGGCCTGATTATTGACAGCGGATGGAAAACGGTGAAAACCCACTGTACCGTGTGCCACTCCGCCAAATTCATAACCTTCCAACGCGGGGACCGCAAAAGTTGGACTTCAATGATAAGATGGATGCAGAAAACCCAGGGCTTGTGGGCATTCGATGAGGCCACCGAAGATACAATACTGACTTACTTGTCGACGAATTATCCTCCGGGGAAATCCAGTCGACGTCGCAATCTTCCTCCTAGAGATTTGCCACAAGATCCCACTCAGTAAAATACTGGCGTTAGACGGGAGTCATTTTGTCCAGACTAGCATTACTCATAGCCATTGCGGCCGTCATCTACATTCTGTTCAGGCGTGCACAGGCAATGCCGCCGAACAAACGAAAATCCGAGTACATAAAACTGGGCTTGGCCGTAGCCGTGGCCGTGGTCATAGGCCTAACTTTGGCAGGAAAAATGCATTGGATTGGGGCCGCACTAACGGCGGTGCTCGTCACAATTCGGCAGACCCTGCCGACACTGGTTCGCCTGTTCCCAATGCTCGCCGCCCTCAAGGGAAGGACCGCAGCAGGCAGCAGCAGCCAAACCTCAACTGTCGAAACTGACATTCTGCGAATGCAGCTCGACCACAATACCGGTGCGCTGGACGGCGAAGTACTCAAGGATACTTTTCAGGGTTGGCAGTTATCCGCCATGAGTCGCGACCAATTACAAGAGCTAATGGGCTATTGCAACGCCCAGTGCCGGGACTCAACAGCACTGCTGCAAAGCTATATGCAGCAGCGCTTCGGCGGAGCAGATAATACCGAACAAGCCAGCCAGGACACTTCCGATTCCAGTAACCCCAGTCGCAAAGAAGCGCTGGCGATTTTGGGCCTCGACGAGCAGGCAAGCGAGCAGGACATTATCGCCGCACATCGAAAATTGATGCAGAAAATGCATCCAGATCGCGGCGGCAGCCACTATCTGGCTTCAAAAATTAATCAGGCTAAAGACACACTGCTCAGCTGAGGCCCAGCTCCATTCCCAGACGCGATAGCGGTGGAATACCCTCCAAGAAATGCTTACACTTCGCGCATCAAATCCAGGGAGAAGCGAAGCAACCATGACCGATGTATTTGTAATCTGCAATCAGCAGGGACACTTTTGGGGCAAACGCAAAATGTGGGTGGATGGCAGCGACCCGAAAGCCCTTATGCGGGTCAAAAACCGGGATGAGGCCACGAATACGCTATTTGAACTTAGCAGCAAAGATTTTGAACTTCGGGGTGACATCATCGAGGTCGAGTTGAACGACAAAGGCGAACCCATCGTACAGGTAAGTGATATTCCACTACCGAGTTTACCTGAGGATGAGGAGGAGGCAGAGCCGGGAACCGAAAGTGGTGATTTACCAGAGGAGCAAGCCAGCCACACAACGGAGCCTAAAAGCGAACAAGAACACCAAGATGAAGCAGCCCGGGCTGAGAATAGCGAAGATCCTTCGTCACTCAATCATTAACCTTAGCTGTGAGCCCCATCAGCCACTGCAAGTAGTGGTATGAGGAGTACCAGCCCGAGATATTTATGCAGACTCTTGAGTTCCATCACAAGTACTTCAGTACATACTCGCTCATTGGAATAACATCAATCTTGTCAAAGTCGATAAAGCGGCTGCAGCTGTTGACCATGGCATCGAGGTTCTTCTTTAAACTGTCATCATCGCTCACACCGTAGAAGGCCTGGTCAGATGTCATCGCCTCCGGTGGGAAATTCTCTTCTATCATGGCGTGAAAGACCGTGTCGTCCTGAGAGAGGGAACGCACAATGACATTTTGGCGATAGGAAAAAGTCGATTGGGTATCGATGGCAACCTGGGTGTGACTGCCCTGCCAAGTCTCAAGCCACTCGGCCTCGGTGAGGCGATCGGGCCGCTGCAGAAACACCACCTGACAAAAACCATGGCCCCGCTCTCCAGGCAGCGCAGGATGCTCCGTATTGACAATGGGTTCGGCTTCGACGACCAGATAACGACTAAATCGGTTTATCGCCCTGGAGATCACGTCTTCCTGTGCACGCCTGGCACCAGAGTTGTTCAACCACATTGAAATCATGCCGTCGGGAAGCGACTGGCAATTCTCCATCCGTTTTCCCGCTGCCGCAGACACCGCACTGTCTACCACCGAAAACCGAAGTGCCCGAACGTTTTCCTGAGACAACAACCTGGGACCGATTTCGTTCAACAGTGTGTCACGGAGCTCATCGCCAGAACTGCTCTCAGACTTCCAGATCGGATATATCAACTTTTCCATACCGGGCTCCCTCTATCTCTATTTGTGTTGTCGTACAGCCGTCGCACTCGAAGTGCCAGACGAGCAATGTGATTCAGTTTATAGCCTTACGATCTCGCCAGCACGTCCTGTGAGGTGTATTCTTTGCTCTTTAAAATTCACCCTCTATCAAAGTGGTCTCTGCATGAATCAACCCGCACAAAAATCGAAGCTCGTTAACTGGGGTGGAATCGTCGCCCTGGTATTCCTGATAGGAATCCCTATCAGTGTATTAATGGTCCGCAGTGGTGTATGGCAGCAGGGCCTTTTACTCTACGCCCTTTGCTGTGCCGGCGCCGCGGTCATTCTTGTGCTTTTTGTCATTCTGGCAATACTGCCCGCTTTCAAGAGTCATCGAGGCGATATTTTCAAACGAATGTTGTTGGTCGTTCCCGGGGTTGTCCTGCTGGGGAGCCTGCTAACCGGAGGGGGGGATGCACCTCCGATCCACGACATAAGCACGGACACCCTGGACCCACCCACATTTACGGCAGCGGAGGCCGTGCGCGGTGATGGCGCAAACCCGCTGACAATAAAGCCCGACAGTATCACTGCACAGTTAGAGTCCTATCCCGGCATAACTACCATGCGCAACGGCGAATCATTGGAAGCCAATTTCGACAAAGCCCTGTCCACCGCTACTGAACTAGGCTGGGAGATTTACCACCAGGATCGCAACGCCGGAGTCATAGAGGCCGTCGATACTACCGCCATAATGAACTTCAAGGATGATGTCGTGATAAGACTGCGCAGTATCGATTCCGAAACGCTCATCGATCTTCGCTCCGTCTCCCGGGTAGGCGTTGGTGACATCGGCGCCAATGCCAAGAGAATTCGAGCCTTTCAGAAACAGTTCAGCTCTTAGTTGATTCGCCGATATGCCTTTAATCACAGCGAAAAACCTCGGCAAATACCTGCTACTACTTATGATCGCGATGGGTGGCGGACATGCCTGTGCTGAAAAACCGGACTACCTGACCTTTGCCACGGAAGACGAAGCCAACAGCACCGAGATTTTTCGCAAGGCCAGCCCAGCTGTCGTCTTCGTCACCAATAAAACCTTGCGGCGCAATTTCTTCAGTCTGGATATTCAGGAGATTCCCAGAGGTTCCGGCACCGGGTTCGTATGGGATAACAGCGGGCTCATTGTCACCAATTTTCATGTGATTGCAGGAGCGCACCGGCTCACCGTCACCACCCAGGATCAAACCGAATACGATGCAGAGGTTATCGGTGTGGCTCCGGAAAAAGATTTGGCCGTACTTCGTATCGAAAGCCCTCCCGAGGATTTGGTCACACTGCCTCTGGGTGATTCTTCTGAACTTTCGGTGGGCCGCAAAGTACTGGCAATCGGCAACCCCTTTGGTCTGGATACCACCCTAACCACCGGGATTGTCAGCGCACTGGGGCGAGAGATTAAAGCCGCCAGCAATCGTAAAATTCGCGGGGTCATTCAAACCGATGCGGCCATTAATCCCGGAAACTCCGGAGGACCACTGCTGAACTCTCTCGGACAACTGGTGGGTGTAAACACTGCTATTTATAGCCCCAGCGGTGCAAGTGCAGGAATTGGTTTTGCCATACCCGTGAATACCGTGAGAAGCGTTATACCCCAGCTGATTAGCTACGGCAGAATACTGCGGCCCATTATCGGTATAGAATTGGCCAGTGACCGCTGGATAACACGCTATCGTATCAAGGGGCTTCCTGTGGTCAGGGTTGATCCGGGCCTGCCGGCCGATCAGGCCGGTATTTCCGGTGCCAGGCGCAATTCCAGAGGCGATATTCTGCTCGGGGATATTCTTACCCATCTCAATGATATCCCCTTGCGGACCAATGATGATTACCTCAGCGCGATGGAAGGTTTACAACCGGGGGATACCGTCATCATCAAAACCAATTTTGATGATGACGAGAGGGAGTACTCGGTTAGATTAACCGAGTCTCAGTAGGTGCTCAGGAAAGCGTGCCGCCATCGACGCGCACATCTTCACCGGTAATATGTATACCGTCTTCCGAGGCCAACATGGCAATTACACCCGCCATGGTCTCGGGCCCTTTGGCACCGCTCAAGGACATAATCCGGGTCATCAGGTCAAAATCCATGGAATCCGGGAAGGCGATTTTTTCAGTCATTCCCGTGTTGATATCGCCAGGGCAGACACAGTTGGCACGCACGCCTCGCTTGCCATATTCCACCGCAATGCTTCGTGTCATCGCCAGCACTCCTCCCTTGGTAGCCGAGTATGCCACGCCGCAGGGAAGGCCAGAGAGAGCGGCAGTCGATGCGGCATTGACGATGCTGCCTCGGGTTTGGAGTAGATGAGGTAGAGCGGCGCGACAAACCAGCATCGTTCCCGTGAGATTCACGTCCAGGACTTTTTGCCAATCGCCGAGTGTCAACTGCTCAGTGTCATCAAATCGGAGAATCCCCGCCATGTTGACCAGGGCGTACAACGACCCGTAGATATCCAGGCAGGCGGAGAAACACTGCTCGACGGCCGCTTCATTACTGACATCGCAGCTATGCGCTGTAGCGAGCCCCCCGGCGCTGACAATTTCGGTCACCGTGGCCTCGGCGGAGGTCATATTCAAGTCCACGCAAAAAACCGAACCGCCCTCGGCCGCTATTCGTACGGCACTGGCACGACCAATACCGCTACCGGCACCTGTCACCATAACGACTTTGTCCACAAACCTGTTCATACCTGCGCTCCAGCCCAAAAACATTGCGAAAAAGAGGGCACAGAATGCTCTGCTGACAAGCGCCGGTCAAGCCATATGGTACACCGGGCTAAACCGCTGAACCCGGATCACCCAAGCCGGTTTGATCTGTCCACTTTTGTCACAGTGACTGGCTTGATAGACCATTGCGATAAAACTGGCAATCGGTAACCTGAAGCTCCTTTATCGCCCCCCTCGCGATCAGTATGATACTGACACTCGCGGGACACTCAATGACAGACCTTAATTCGGAAAACTGATCATGACCGCGTCACTCAGGAGAGAAAGCTTGGAAAACCTGGATCTATTTCGCAGTGAAGTTCGGCAATGGCTAGAGCTCAACTGTCCCGAATCACAGCGACAGCCAATGACCCCGGAGCAGCAGTATTGGGGAGGTCGTCGCGGAGAATACCCCAGTGAAGATGCCAAAGTATGGTTCGAGCGAATGCGGGATCGAGGATGGGTGGTGCCCGAGTGGCCACAGGAGTACGGCGGTGGCGGCCTCAGCGATATCCAGGGCAAAATCATTAAGGAGGAAATGAAGCGCATCAAGGCGCGTACACCGCTGTTTGGCATTGGCCTATGGATGTTGGGGCCCGCTGTTTTGGAGCATGGCTCAGAGGAGCAAAAACAGCAACATATAGGGGCGATCATCAATGGAGAAATCCGCTGGGCACAGGGCTATTCCGAACCCGGCTCGGGCTCTGACCTCGCCAGTGTACAGTGCAGAGCAGAAGATCGAGGGGATCATTTTCTGGTCAATGGCAGCAAGATCTGGACAACGAATGCAGACAAAGCTGACTGGATATTCTGTCTACTAAGGACAGACCCAGACGCCAAAAAGCATGAAGGAATCAGCTTCATATTAATTGATATGGCCAGCGAGGGTGTCAGCACCACACCTATTAATCTGATCAGTGGGCAATCTGAATTCTGCCAGACCTTTTTCGACGATGTAAAAGTCCCCAAAGAAAACCTGGTAGGTGAATTAAATAACGGTTGGTCGATATCAAAAAGCCTGCTGGTGCATGAACGAAAACTAATGGCGGAGATGGGGACTGATACGCCTAGTGAGGTACTTGAGCCAAACGTCGCAATCAGAAAATACGCCGAGTTTGAGAATGGCAAAATAGCCAACTCACAACTTCGAGCAGATCTGGTTGAATACGACATGCACATGCACGCGATTGCCCTGACCCACTTTCGTACCTTTGAGGAGAAAACGCACGGTCTAAGCAGTGCAGCGCCCGTGGTGATGAAATATGTCGGCACCGAAGCGGTAAAATCAAAAGGTGAGCTACTTCTGGCCATAATGGGCAGCCAAGGTCTGGGGTGGGAGGGCGATGGTTTTACCGAGGAGGAAATCAACACCACCAGGGAGTGGGCAAAGTCCAAAGGCTATACCGTAGCCGGTGGCACTTCCGAAATACAGCTGAACGTTATCGCCAAAAACGTTCTGAAACTGCCGCAATCCTGATAGGAGTCAGTCATGGCCTTGATACTGAATGAAGAACAACGCTTGCTACAGGATTCTGCGAAGGAATTTTTGACCAGCAATGCGCCAGTTGCGGCGCTCAGAAAACTACGCGATGAAGGGGATGCCACAGGGTATTCCTCCCAGCTATGGCAACAGATGATCGAGCTGGGCTGGGCCAGTATTATTCTTCCTGAGGAATACGGTGGGCTGGATTTTGGCTTCACCGGTCTAGGCGTGGTTATGGAAGAAACGGGAAGAAATTTAACCGCCTCCCCGCTATTCGCCTCGGCGGTGGTCGGAGCTTCTACACTGCTAATCGGTGGATCTGTCCAGCAGAAGGAAGAATTGTTGCCGAAAATCGCCAGCGGAGAACTAACCCTGGCACTGGCACTGGAGGAGTCGCATCGGCATCGGCCGAGTAATATCTCCACAACGGCCACGGCCGGCGACGATGGTTATGTCTTGAACGGCAGCAAAACATTTGTGCTCGATGGCCACAGCGCCAATCAGTTGATAATAGTTGCGCGTACTTCCGGAGAGCCCGACAGCGAGCAAGGCATTTCCCTATTTTTGGTCGACGCCCAGGCTCCGGGAATAGATCGGCAACGCAATATCATGATGGATGCACGCAATTCGGCCAGCGTGACGCTCACCAATGTGAAAGTGTCCGAACAAAGCCTGATCGGCAAGCCTGGAGCGGGATGGAAAACCCTGGAACCCGTATTGGATCGTGGCAGGATTGCCATCGCTGCAGAAATGATGGGCTGTGCCCTAGAAGCCTTTGAACGCACCGTCGAATACTTGAAGGAGCGCGTTCAGTTTGATGTAAAAATCGGCACGTTTCAGGGGCTGCAGCATCGCGCTGCGCATATGCAGTCTGAACTAGAACTGTGTCGTTCAGTCATACTTCAGGCCCTATCCAGTGTCGACGAAAGCCCAGAGCAAGTCCCCCTACTGGCCAGTCTTGCAAAAGCGAAGCTGAATGAGTTTGTCAAGCTGGTCACCAATGAGGCTGTACAGATGCACGGAGGAATCGGTGTCTCCGACGATCTCGATATCGGCCTGTTTCTGAAACGCGCACGGGTCGCGATGCAGATATTTGGCGACACAAACTACCACAGGGATCGATATGCAAGTTTGTGCGGTTACTAGTTACCCAAAGTAAATAGAACGTCAACGACTGACAAAAACGAGAGAGTGAATATGGAAAACAGCGACAAGATAGCCGCAGTACACAAGTACGTGGAAGCCTTTGAAAAAGCCGATATGAATCTAATTCGTGAAATCTATGCAGACGACGCCATTGTAGAAGACCCTGTAGGTACTGACTTGCATGTCGGCATCGATGCAGTCTGTGCCTTTTACGAAGGTGCATTGTCTTCCGGTGCAAAACTGGAATTGACGGGCAACCCTCGATGCTCAGGCAATGCCGTGGCTTTTCCGTTTCAGGTAAAAATGCCCGGCATGGGAATAGAGATCATAGATGTTTTTGAATTTAACGAAGCAGGCAAAGTCAACAGTATGAAAGCGTACTGGGGCCCGGACAGCATGATCAGCGAATAGTAAATTAAGGAATAAAATGAATTTCGAGTTTTCTGAAGAGCAGCTTTTCATTCGCGAACAAGCGAATAACTTTCTCGCACAAGAATCGACATCTGAAACCGTCCGCAAAATATTGGACACCGATGCCCTCTACGACAGGGAGCTGTGGAAAAAAATAGTGGAGCTGGGTTGGACGGCAACCAATATTCCCGAGGAATATGGCGGTCTCGGCCTGGGCTTTCTGGAGTTGTGCGTGATTGCCGAAGAGCTGGGTAGATCTCTGGCTCCGGTACCTTTTTCCTCCAGTGTCTACCTTGCAACACAGGCACTGCTAATGTGGGGTAGCGAAGAGCAAAAGCAATCGTACCTACCCAAGTTGGCGAGTGGCGATCTCATTGGCACACTGGCGATGGGAGAAAGTCTTGGCCCATTAAATATTGAAGCTTGCGTGATCGATGGCAAGCTTAGCGGCACAAAAATACCCGTTCCCGATGGAGATATCGCAGATTTCGCCGTCGTGGCTGCACGAGGTGACAAGGGAGACTGTCAGTTGTTTCTGATCGACCTCGGAGACAGCCAGGTGCAAATAGAAAGCTTGGGCAGCATCGACCCCAGCCGTTCACTGGCGAAAATAACCTTTGATGGAGCTACAGCAAAGCGAATGGGAAGCGCCGAACAGCACGATCTCTCTGATTTGCTGGACAAGGCCGCCGTCCTGTACGCCTATGAACAAATTGGTGGCGGTCAGGCCGCTATGGATCTCGGCATGAGCTATACCAAGCAGCGCTATGCATTTGGTCGCCCAATCGCGTCGTTTCAGGCCATCAAACACAAATTTGCAGACATGTTTGTGGCTTTGGAATTGGCTCGATCAAACGCTTACTACGGCGCCTGGGCGCTCTCTTCAGACGCTCCGGATTTACCTCTGGCCGCGGCCACCGCGAGAGTCAGTGCAAGTGACGCCTACTACCTGATCAGTAAAGAAAATATTCAGGCCCATGGAGGGATGGGATTCACCTGGGAATTTGACTGCCATCTCTACTACCGCCGCGCGCAATTGCTGTCCAGCATCATCGGCGCACAACCCCAATGGAAAGACGCTATAGCCACCCGTTTGATGCGCGCAGCCTAGGAGCATCGCTATGGATTTCAACGACACAGCAGAACAAGCGGAATTTCGCGCAAAGGCCAGAGAATGGCTAGATGCGAACTACAACAAACGCGAAGATAACTTGCTGCGCGGTATGGATGGCGATGACAGCTATCGAGAGGCCAAAGCCTGGTACAAGCACAAGGCGGAAGCGGGTTTCGCCAGTATCACCTGGCCAAAAAAATACGGCGGAGCAGGGTTAAGCTCTATCCACGATGTTATCTGGTCCCAGGAAGTGTCCGAGTACGAAACGCGCGAAGGCTATTTCGTCATCGGTATCGGCAACTGTGGCCCCGCGATCATGCATTTCTCGGATGAAGAAACCAAGCTGGAATTGCTGCCCCGCATGGCCAGTGCTGAAGACGTTTGGTGCCAATTGTTTAGTGAACCAAGCGCCGGGTCCGATGTAGCAGGTCTGCGCACCAAGGCCGAAAGAGACGGCGACAACTGGCTAATCAATGGTCAGAAAATTTGGACCTCGGGTGCTCAACACTCCGACTATGGTGTGGTTCTCACCCGAACCGATCCCAGCGTTTCAAAATATCGCGGCCTGACAATGTTCATGATTGATATGAAGCAGCCGGGTGTGGAGGTGCGTCCCATTAAACAGATGGACGGTGGAGCACACTTTAATGAAGTGTTTTTTAACAATGCGGTTGTACCGGACAAATATCGGCTTGGAGAAGTCGGCGGCGGCTGGGGTGCTGCACTCACTGTACTAATGAGCGAAAGATTGGCGATCAGTGGCATCCAACCCACCGGCTTCCCTCAGTTTCTGGATTTGGTAAAAACTCTCGAGTTCAATGGCGAACCGATAGCCAAAGATACCGTCGTTCGCGAACGCCTCGCCACCTGGTACAGCCAATATGCCGGCCTGCAAGCGACCAACAAGCGTATGATTTCGAAAGTGTCCCAGGGAGGAATTGCCGGCGCTGAGGCCTCGCTCGGAAAACTGGTGGGCGCAGTTATGAACCAGGAAATCGCAAACTTTGTCTGTCAGTTGTTCGGCCAAGCCGGCGCCATTCTGGATGAAACGCACAGCCCAGAGGAGGCCTATTACCCCAAGGCAGTGCTTTTCTCTCCCGGTGTGAGACTGGCCGGTGGAACCGACGAAGTGATGCGCAATATCATCGCGGAACAGGTGTTGGGACTGCCGCAAGAACCCAGAGCTGACAAAGGTCTGGCATTCGAGGACATTCCCACCGGGTCGAGCTAGCGTCACAGCGTATTGTTCGGCCTTGTCAGCACCTGCTAGACTAAGCGCAAGATGGAGCTAACACCTTACACTGAAGTATTCGCCATTGCGGCGGCACTACTTTATATTCTGAGTATCGCTTTCGCTTTTGAGGCGATTCTAAAGTCGAGGACATCCCAGGGAGCGATTGCCTGGACCATCTCCCTGTTTGCAATTCCATTTCTGGCCCTCCCCTGCTATCTGGTGTTCGGCCGTAACAAATTTGATGGCTACCTTGAACAGCGTGCAGCAATCGGGGAAGAATCTCTAAGCCTGATTAATCGCACCTCCGGATCCATTGAGCAACATGTTATCCCTGTCACCGACGACTCACTGCTTTACACGGGTCTGTTTAATCTCGCCCGCATGCCCGCCACTGCCGGTAATAAAGTTGAACTGCTCATCAATGGCGAACAAACCTTTGACAGTATTCTCGCGGGCCTGGAATCTGCCAAAGAGTCCATCATGGTCGAATTCTATATCATTCGCGACGATACTCTGGGGAAGAAGATCGGCAGAATACTATCGGAAAAGGCCAAAGCAGGCGTCAAGGTGTTCCTGATATACGACGAGATAGGGAGTCGAAAATTTCCTGGTACACGTTTGTACCAGAGCCTCGAGACCTCAGGTGTTCGCGTCGCAGCCTTTAACACCACCCAGGGGCGCAGAAACCGTTTTCAGCTCAACTTCAGGAACCATCGAAAAATCGTCGTTGTCGACGGTGAAGCAGCATGGATCGGTGGACACAATATTGGCGATGAGTATCTGGGCAAGAACAAGCGAATTGGCCACTGGAGAGACACTCATACACGCGTGCAAGGCCCCTGTGTACTAGGCGCCGAAATTGCCTTCGCTACGGATTGGCGATGGGCCACCCGGGAGTCCATGAATCTAAAATTGGAGTTCGTGGCCAAAACCCATGGCAAAAGCAACGTTTTGGTGTTCCCCTCAGACCCGGCTTCCGAATTTGAAGAAGCCGGACTGATGTACCACCAAATGATTGTCGATGCCCGTAAGCGAATCTGGATCGCCAGTCCCTACTTCGTGCCGGATCGCGGCATCATTGCGGCACTGCAATTGGCGGCGCTGCGAGGGGTCGATGTGCGCATCATGATTCCCGATGAACCGGACGGCCCCTTTGTAGGCATGGCCAATTGGTCCTACACCAAAGAGCTGATGCCTGTGGGAGTAAAAGTTTACCGATATCAAGGTGGCTTCATGCACCAAAAGGTGTTTTTGATGGACGATTATATTTCCGGGGTTGGCACTGCCAACTTCGACAATCGCTCGTTTCGATTAAACTTCGAAATTACCTTGTTAGTGCACGACACCGAATTTGCAGAGAAAGTCGAAGCAATGCTACACGAAGATATGGAAAGGTCACGACAAGTCACCTCCCAGGAACTGGCAGACAAGCCTTTCTGGTTTCCGATCGCGATGGGGATCGCGCGACTCTTTTCACCGGTACTTTGATCCGTCCCACACACCAAGCAAAAAGCCATGCTTAGAAAGTATCTAGGATTGATTATCCAACCAGGCGAGCGGATCGATTTCGAGGTCTGAATAATCTTCTGTCCGCAAGCGCGGTGTCAATCCAGCTGCCAGCTGTTGGTCATAATCTTGCAGCACGCGCAGCCCAATTTTAAACATCCAAATCAAGCCGATAAGATTCACCAGTGCCAGCAGCCCCATAGTGAGATCCGCGAAACTAAACACCGTCCCCAAATTCTGTACCGACCCCCATAGAACGAGCGCCAACACCAAAACACGAAAACTACTGGTCAACAGCGTGTTGGAATCGCTCAGATAGCTTAAACTGTTCTCGCCCAGATAGTAGTTGTACATCATCGAGCTAAAAGCAAACAGCACCAGCGCAACACTGACAAAACGACCTCCCCAGGGACCAACGTGGCTGGCGAGGGCATTCTGGGTGAGCACCACTCCGTCGACGCCCGCCGCGCCAGGTTCATAAATACCCGACAGTAAAATGATCGTGGCCGTGCAAGTGCACATCACTATCGTATCGATAAAAACACTAAACGCCTGAACAATCCCTTGATTCGCTGGATGGGGCACATAGGCTACGGCGGCCACATTCGGGGCACTACCCAAGCCCGCCTCATTCGAGAACAACCCTCGTTTCACGCCCTGTATCACGGCAATGCCAATACCACCGCCTATCGCAGAATCAAGACCAAGTGCACTTTTAACAATCAGCATTATCACACCGGGAACTTCGGCTATGTTCATGCCGATCACCAACAGCGCGCAAAGAAAATAGCCCACTGCCATTATCGGCACAAGCACTTCAGCGACCACGGCAATCCGGGTGATGCCTCCAAAAATAGTGAACCCCAACAGCACAGCCATAATGCTGCCGGTCACTATCGGTTGTACGTCGAAAGAATCTTGTATCGAGGTCGCAACCAAGTAAGATTGCAAAGCATTGAAGCAAAGGCCAAAGGTAACAAGCAGCAGTACCGAATAGATCACGGCGAGTACTTTTTGATTGACGCCATACTTCAGGTAATACGCGGGCCCACCTCGATAACTCCCATCACTCTGTTTACGTTTAAAGAGCTGGGCCAAGGAGCACTCGAAGAAACTTGTGGCCATTCCCATCAGGCCAATCAACCACATCCAAAAAATTGCTCCGGGGCCACCGAGCGTAATAGCCACTGCCACTCCAGCAATATTGCCGCTGCCGACGCGTCCGGCCACACTCACCACCAGTGCTTGAAAGGAGCTCACTCGCCCTGCTTCGTGGTGCATACCGCCTCGTAAAACCGCAAACATTTTGCCGAAATAGCGAATTTGGACAAAGCGAGAGGATATCGTCAACAGTAATCCGACCCCTACCAATAGCACTATCAGCAACTGGTCCCATAGAAAACTATTGAGAGTATTCAACATGCGGCGTTTTCAAACAGCGTATCTTTCCAGGTGGAGAGGCAAGACACCTGCCAAGGGGGCAACGAACTCAACCGATCACCCCGCTGACGAAAATCACTAGCACCGCGGGTGGAACAATATAACGCACCAGGAAATGCCAAACTTCGAAACTCGTATCACCCAGAGACGTTAGTTCATCCTTTGAGTGCTCACGTTTAATTGCCCAACCGGCAAATACCGCAATCAACAGCCCACCCAGAGGCAGAAGAATCTGATTAGAGAAATAATCCATCACATCGTTAAAGTTTTTGCCAGCCAATGTGTACTCACCCAAGACATTGTACGAGAGAATACTGAGCACACTGAAACAAGCGAGAGAACTCACCAGCACAATCGCACTGGTATGCCGAGTGATGCCATATCGATCCTGTAGCCAGGAGTTGACAGATTCAACCAAACCCACCATCGAGGTGATACCCGCTACAGAGAGCATGAAAAAGAACAGCACGCTGAAGAGGTGACCACCTGGCATTTGTGCGAAAGCCACCGGGAGTGTTTCGAAAATAAGCCCGGCACCGGCTGCAGGGTCGAGCCCGTTGTGAAATACCGCGGGGAAGATAACCAACCCGGCTATCAAAGCCACCACTGTATCGGCTATTACGATAATCAGAACTGAATGGGTGATCGAAATAGTGCGTGGCAAATACGAGCCGTACGTCATCATGCCGCCCATGGCCACACCAATCGAGAAGAAGGCCTGACCAATTGCGGCCAGGACGGTCGGCGGGCCTATCTGACTAAAATCGGGTGTAAACAACCACGTTACCGCCTCCCCAAAGCCACCGGTAAAATAATTGTAGCCTGCGAGGCCAAGTAGCAGGACAAACATGGCGGGCATCATCAAGGTGACGGCCTTTTCAATACCTCCTTCAACACCGGAATAAATAATGTAACCGGTTATCGACAAACCGATCAGGGTCCACATGATCATGCCGAGATTGTTGTCGAGCACGCCCTGAAATTCCGCTTGAGCAACAACAGCATCAACGCCGGCGAAACCGCTGACCCCGGCTTTATACAAGTACCAAAGCACCCAACCGACCACGACCGCGTAGACTATTTCTATCGTATAGGCCGCCAATAAACCCATACCTCCGACCCAACTCCACAGGCCTGATCGGCCACTTTGCTGTGCGACATTACTCATCGCACTTGTCGGACTACCCTGACCACGGCGACCTATCAACAACTCGGACATCAGGATGGGAACGCCGATGCCAAACACACAGACAAGGTACACGATGACAAAAGCCGCGCCACCGTTCTCCCCGGTGACATAGGGAAAGCGCCAAATATTGCCCAGGCCAACAGCAAAACCCACTGATGCCATGAGGAATGCAAATCGCGAGGACCAGTGTGCCTGAGCGCCGCCTGCTGCCATGACCGAATCTCCTTTAATTATCGTTATTTAAAACACAGTCTACACAAATCGAACTGAGCGTACAGCGGCGCTTAAGCGAAGTCGCGTGCTAACGTCGCGCAATCAAGCAGCCTGTGTGACTTCCAGCAACCATTCGCGATCATCACCATCCAGTAGTGGTTCTAATGTTTCGCGAACGCGTGCATGGTAGGCGTTTAACCAATCTATCTCCGAGGCCGAAAGCAGTTCGGGTATGAGAAGGCGGTTATCAAACGGCACCAAGGTGATAGTCTCGAATTCCAGGAGAGGCGTCTCGGTTTGCTTGCTATCCACCTCGCGAACAACAACCAGATTTTCACAGCGAATACCAAAACCATTTTCTCGGTAGTAGCCCGGCTCATTGCTAATAATCATGCCGGGACACAGGGCGACTGTACTGCTTGCCTTGGATATGCGCTGCGGTGCCTCGTGAACGCTGAGAAACGAACCCACACCGTGTCCGGTACCATGGTCGTAATCAAAGCCCTCTCGCCACAGAAACTGCCGGGCCAAAACATCGAGCTGCGTACCGGTTGTTCCCTTGGGAAACTTCGCTTGGGCCAGGGCGATATGACCTTTCAACACCAGGGTATACATTCTTCTTACGTCGTCGCCCGGATCCCCAATAGCAACGGTACGAGTAATATCGGTGGTACCATCGGGATACTGAGCACCGCTGTCGACCAGGTAGACTGAACCCATTTCCATTTGTCCGGCAACACCGTTGCGAAAATTGTAGTGGCACATAGCCGCGTTGGGGCCAGTGGCTGAAATAGTATCGAAGGAGCTGTCTTTGAACTGCGGAGCAAGCTGGCGAAAGGAAAGTAACTTATCTGCCAGTTCAGACTCATCATAGAGGCTTCCCCGTGCAACCTGAGCATCCAGCCAAGCCAGGAACTTTATCTCGGCGACCGCATCGCGAATATGGGCGTTGCGTGTTCCGCGAATTTCAACAGAGTTCTTACAGGCCTTGGGCAGCAGTACAGGGTCTTCTCGCGACAACAAGCTGGCCCCGCACTCGGATAGGAGGAGCTGCGTCCAGGCGTTGCAGGCACTAGGGTCCGCGAGAACTGTTTGCCCCTTATAACGCTTGAATACCTCATTCGCCATCGATTCAGATACGACTTCCACACCATCACCGACATGCTCAGCAAAACCCTCGGGGATCCTGCCAGAGTCGACGAACAAGACCATAGAACCGTCAACCCCAAGCATCGCAAAGCTCTGCACAATGGGCAGACAGGGAATATCTGTTCCGCGGATATTGAGCAACCAGCTCACCGAATCCGGTGCAAAAATCAATGCAGCATCGGCTCCCTGCTGCCCGACTACTTCTGCAATCCTGTGTCGTTTTGCAACACTACTTTCGCCTGTATATTCCTCGCCCAGCAAAATAGCTTCGCCAATATTCTCCTGCGGGCGATCATCCCAGCAGCGGTCAATCAGGTTGTCAGTGTCGGCCACCAGCTCCAGTTCACCGCCGCCAAGTACTCGCAGGGCCTCGCGCTGCCAAACCAGATTATGCAAACGCGGATCGTAGGACACGCGGCTTCCGGGCGACAGTTGATTTTTCAGCCACTGTAAATGTGGCTCTTCGATAAGGTGATGGAATTGGTAGCAGTCGGAGGACACTTCCTGCCTCACTTGAACGGTATAGCGTCCATCAGTGAAGATGGCTGCTGTGTCTTGCAGTATGACAACGACTCCGGCCGAACCGTTGAAACCGGAGACCCACTGCAGTCGTTCATTGTGGGCGGGAATATATTCGCCGAGGTATTCGTCTGCTCGGGGCACAATCAATGCATCATAGCCGGAGCTCTTCATAAGCTCCCTAACTCGGGCGAGGCGCTGCTCCATAGTATTCAGTCTTCCAGCAAATCGAAATCTGTTTTCGAGATACCGCAATCGGGACACTCCCAATCATCGGGAATATCAGCCCAAAGAGTCCCCGCTGGGAAACCGTCGTCGGGTAAACCCTCCGCTTCATCATAGATAAAGCCACAAATCACACATTCATATTTCTTAAAATCACTCATAGTTCAGTTGCACTCCGCAAGGTTAATTGGGTTGGTATCAAAGGTCCGAAATTATACGATAATCGCACTCAAGCACGAGGGGTAATTTATCAACATCGGCTGTACACACGCTAAAATTCGCTGGTCAGCTGAATTCGATAACCCTTGTCTACAGGCTGCGCTAGTAAAGATAAGGATTGCTGTAATTGAGGGTCTAGCCCCGATTCGCTACTGACCAAAACATCGATTGAGTAATTTCTGCCAGCCAACTCAAACCGGCCCGAGGCATCCACGGGCCCAGCGATAGTGACGACTTCCCCGCGCAGGGGCTGATCTTCAGATTGGAAGAAATCTGCAGCGTAGCTGCCCAGGGGAACAGGGCCCTGACCGGAAGCCCAGGCGGCTCTTTCCCACACGATTCGACCCTCGCCCGAGGTGGGCAAGCCATCGCGTAGCTCCAGGGCGGAAAGCTGAATCACAAAATTGCCCTTCACCGCCAGCGGCGAAAATTGACTGAGAACCTGAGCTGACAATCTGGCTTCGAGGTCTTCAAAATCGAAACTCTGTTCATCTCGATAAATAATCTTGCCTGAGACTTTCTGCGCGCCCCATCGGCTGCGCAAAGATATTTTAGGGGATAATCCAAGCAGAGACGCTGCGGAGAGCTTCCATCGAACTGCTCCCAGATGAAGATAGCCGTGACCCACGGCCACAGAACCTCGCGCCGCCTTTCCCCGCCACACGGTTCCACTGAAGCCCTGTAATACCAACAAATCTGAAGAGACAAAATGCCCGATGAGCCGAGCGGGCGCGTTCGCGATCAGAATCAGCAGAAACAAAATCGACACCGCAATGCCAAGGCGAGTTCGCGACACCCTCACGCCCCCTGTGCAATTCTGATACTGGCATTTACCCGCCCAGTTGCCGATGACTGTGTCAAAGAGGCTTCCAACACCATTAAACTATGGACATATTCCATCTCATGTAACCATTGCAACAGGTCATCAAACACCGCATTTTCCAGGCGAACTTGTATCTCACCACGGCTGTTCGGTTGCAGGCGGGTTACCGGGAGAGAGAGCGCTGCTGAGGATCGATTAATGAGCGAGGTCAGGTTCCGCTTCTGACTCACCGCAGTGCCAGAATCGCGTAGCCTCAGAATTTCCGACGCCATTGAATCGACGTTTTGCAGGGAGGCCGCTGTTTTTACATTGCGTGCGGCCATATCGTCTTGCTTTTGTGCCAGTGGCGCCCACACCGCAAAATACAGCAGGTAACACGCTACCGCACTCGCCAGCAGAATTAGGCTCAACTGCTCTCTTTGGTTGAACTTGGCAAACCACTCTTTCACGAGCCCGCCCCCACTCTTAATCTCGCGCGCACTTGGTCACCCTGGGCATTGCTATTCTCCATAGTCGCTTCCAAGCCTGCGCTGGTCATCGCAATACGAATAGCCTCTACCTCCTCAAAATTTTTGGCAGTGAGATTAATACGCATCTCATCACTCTTATCGTTGTAGTTGAGGCTGGCGATACTGGCTCCGGGTTTCTCGGCTACTATTTCGCCCACCCGACTGATCATATGCACAAAGCCGCTGGACTGAGCGGTACCTTTTAATGAATTCAGCTCACGCTTTAGCTGCTTTTCTGCCTGACTCAGTGCACCGCGGGGAAAAACCTGTCGCGCGCTGCTCTCGATTTCTTGCCGCAGGGCGAGATTCTGTCGCTCAAGGCTGAGAAAATTGCTGTAACCGGAGACAAGTTGTAGGCAAAAAGCCGCGAAAAACACCCCGGCAACCAACCGCCACTCTCGCCACCAGCGCTGCAGGGGCAAACGCTGGCCAAACTCACCCTGTAGTAAATTCACGGTGGGATTAGCATCTTGCGCCAGCATTAAAGCGGCGCGGAAGTCTCCGTGTCGCCATTGCAGCAGTTCGGCCAATTCATCAGGCAGCAATGCCCTATCGCTTGTTTGATCTTGTCCGTAGACCACGACCGTCTCAGGCAGCTCCTGAGCATCATGAACAAGTGCTTGCAACATAGTTGCCAGCGAACCGCGTTCCACGCTGAAGCCTTCACATGCGCCCAGGCGAACCATTGTATAGGCTTCTTCATTCACAATGGTCCACTGCCCCGCTTCCCAGGGCAGTAGCTGGGGTTCAGGAATCCACTCATTGATATTGGGAATATCAATCAGCCTATCGCGCCAGTCACGCATTTTTTGGGTAGCGCAAATGGCGGCACACAAGCTGCTTTGATCGAGTAATTCGGTAGAGAAGTGCAGGTCTTCAATATCCGACACCAATTGCTCTTCCAGAGCAAAGGGAAGCGCTTTATTGATGTGCTTTTTTTCAGCAGCGCTAAACTCTGACCGCAATAGAGTGACGTCGGTACCCGGAGCGGCGAAGTAAAGATTGGCTCGAGGTTCAGCCGCGATCATCAACAGACGATCCATGGCTTGATCGGATTCGAGGCTCTGGGCCGGCGTATCCATACCTGGGGGATACCAGACCAATTGGTCGTCGATAAGCCGAATTACAACTCTTTCTTGCACTTTTCAATCTCCGAGCGCTCGCGCTGTATATACAAACTGCCACTGGCCCTTGCCAGGGTTCTCACGGCGCGCCCTTTGCGTTCCAGCACACTGTACAAGCGCATCTGCCGATCGGCAACTTCGGCTTGTGCAGCGAGTAGAAAATATTCCGAGGCTTCGCCCAAATTATCGCCCATATTTGCTGGCTCCTTGCCACTGAAGACAGGGTTGTCGAGAAATCCCGCTACATCCGCGAAGGTATTTTCACAGCGATCCTCGAACAAGCTCTGCGCATCCGCCTCGCTCAGAGGTTGATAATTGCCGTCTTCATTAATCGTTCGCAGCAACATCGGCGAGGCGGTATGGATGTTCAAGACAGTATCGTCGCTGGGTAGCGCGCTGACCCAGGGCGCCAGTGCCGCAAAAATTTCCGGCGTAATATTCGCCACTGCCCGCAATTCGCTGACACTAGCCATCAATCGATTGGCTGCGCGATAAGGCGGCGTCTGGGAAAAGTAAAAGTCATCCTCGGCACCATTGCCCGTACTAACACTGTCGCCGTCCATCCAATCGCCAATGGCCTGAGTAATCGCGATCGCTTCCGCTTCTCCAACATCCACCGACGGAAGAGCCTGCAGCAGTCGGATGAAACGCTGCTGGGCAACGGTGAATGTGGGCACCACCGGGTTGGGGTTGTTGACGGGTACACTCAACCAATTGAGGTTAAATCGTCCCTGCAGATCCTCCAGCTCACCCAATACGGTGCTGAAACGATCAATGGGATAGGGGATCGCATCGGCGGACCAGAATTCCGTCAAATCGTCCCGCGTAAGCCCCCGCTGATTGTCCAGATCGAAATCAACCTGCAGTGCCAAGGTGGCGAGATCTTCCGCACCGCGCAAATAGGAATAGCCCTGTTCCGCCACGAAGATATTGGAACCACGCTGGTAAAACAACGTAAACTCCCGCTTCATGGCGACGATAAGTGCCGTACAAAGCGCGAACACAAGAAGTGCGACAACCAATGCGGCTCCTTGCTGCGGGCCGAGACTCGATCTTCTACTAGTTGGGCGGAAGAGCATAAAGCCGCCTCATTTCGCCCACATCATCCAACCGCAAACGCAATTCGATGGCCGCAGGGGGCTCGAGTATCGCTCCTGGTGAACTGGTATCCACCAGCCAGTTCTCGGCCCAGTTAGTTGTATCCAGGGTTACACGGTCACTCAGAGTCTGAACGCCATCGATGTTAGACAGAAAACCCAGCTCAAGATAATCGATGCCTTCCAACAATTTGACACGGCTGGGCTCAGTGTCGTTCGCCCTGTCAAGCACTGCATAACTTTCGCGCCAGAGGGCATCTTCCTCCACCAGATAATTCACTCGCTGCAAATTACTGCGCTGCTGTCCCAAAGGGTTGTGCCAACCCGCCCGGGTGAAACTCAACAGGAACCTCGAGGCTTCACCGCCCGTCATTGCAGGCTCCTCTTCACCGAACTCATCGCGCACAGGGCGGGATGAAAACTGTCGCAGGTCTCGGCTAATAATCATCCAGGCACGATTAATTTCATGGGTTCGATCAGCTGCGAGACGGCTGCTTTCAACGCCGAGCAGAACCGAAGAAAGGCTGGCATAGGCGATGCTCGCAACAAAGGCGGTGATCGCCAGCGCAATGAGGACTTCAATCAGCGTAAAACCGTGAACTCGACTAACCACCCTCGCCCCCCTCGCCACCCTCTCCGCCAGCGGTACCTGGAGCACCGGAGAGCTGACTCAAAGTGAAATCCGCTGACATAAAGGCAACCAAGGTAATCATGGGTTCATCGGCGAGTTCTTCCTCTTGCGCGACTCTGATCTCCACCCGATAGAAATTGGGATTGTCGGGCTGCGGCGTACTTTCTCGCCACCAGTACCACTCTCGATCGGCCAGTTCTCGCACGCCACTGCTCTCGCCGGTCGGTAAGCTTCGGGTGGATTTCGATATTAGGCGGAGCTCTTCCAACTTGTTAGCGGCGACCATATTGGCAAGCGATTTGTCGCGCAAATAAGCCGTGCCATCAATCTGTTGATTCAGAGCTAACATTAGAGCAGGCAGCGCCACGGCAACTACGGCAAGCGCAACCATCACTTCTACCAGAGTGAATCCTCTAGGAGCCGGCCGATTCACGTTCGTCCTCATCATCTTTTGGCTCACCGCGCAACAAGGCGGAAAAGCGACCGATCAAATCCCATTCCAGAATCCACAATATATCGCCAGACTGGCGCTGCCGAAATTCAATCTGACCGGGACTGGTTTCACCGCTGGCATAAAACACGATATGGGGTATCGGGTTGTTGGGATCGGGCGGTACTGTTAAGTCGGGAACCGGCAGATCTTCCAGCTCCAGCTCCAATTCGATCTCGGATGGAAACGCACCTGCATCGAAAATCTCCGACTCCTGAATTGGTTGAACCCAGCGACGCGGACCCCGCTCCCACCAGGAGTAGCGGTAAAGGGATTCATCGCCCGTGGAATCAAGTTCTATTAGCAGTCCCATATCGATGCCGCTGAGCTGAGCTTCGTCAAGGGCATAGGAAGAGATGTCAGCGAGGCTTCGTACTTTTGACTCCAGCTCTATGTCTTGCCCCCCGGTGTTTACGTTTAAGCTCACCAGGGAGGTCACAATTGCAATAACAAACAACGCGACAAGAAGTTCCAGCAAACTAAATCCATGCTGGACGGAATCGCGCATGACGGGTTTACTCAGATTCGCGCCAGTTGCCAATATCAGCATTTTGGCCTTCACCCCCGGAAACTCCATCGAGACCCAGAGTGTAGATATCCACCTCGCTATTCTCGCCGGGACTGAGATACAAATAGGGATTTCCCCAGGGATCCAGAGGAACTTCCGGGAGATAGCCGCCCTGCTTGAAGTTTCTGGGTTCGGGGTCGATTGTGCTGGCCTCAACTAATGCCTCGAGTCCCTGTTCAGAACTGGGATAAACGAAATTATCCAGGCGATAAATTTTCAAGGCAGTTTCAATAGATTTGAAATCCGCATAGACCTTCTGCACCCGGGCTTCATCCGCCTGGTTCAGAACCGTTGGAGCCACTATGCTAATCAGCAAACCCATAATCACCAATACGACCAGAATTTCAACCAGTGAAAATCCACTTTGCGAACGCTTCATGTTCTTTCCTTTAAACGTAATCGATTAGACATAAACTATTTCACCATGCTATTTAAATCGAAAATGGGCAGCAGTACTGCTAGCACAATCGTCAATACCAGTCCTCCCATGACCACTACCATCACCGGTTCAAATATACTCATCACCGTTCCCAGGGTCATTTCAAGTTCGCGCTCCTGATTGGTGGCGGAGCGATCCAGCATGGTCTCCAACTCACCGGATGTCTCCCCGCTGGCAACCATGTGAACCATCATGGGGGGGAAACGACCACTGTGCTGAAGAGCTCTGTGCAAACTACTGCCTTCCTGAACTCTTTCCGCCACAAGTTGACTCTCTTCGCGCAGCACCAAATTAGTCAGTACCTGGCCGGCAATGCGCAGTGAATCCAATAGAGGTACTCCGCTGGCCATCAAAATGCTCAGGGTAGAGGCGAAACGCGCCGTATCCATGGCCGTGATCAGGCCTGAAATACCGGGTGTTTTTAGCAACAGAGCGTGCCAACGTTTTTTACGGGAAGGCTCTCGCAGGGCTCGCTGCGCCAGCAACACCAGTGCTGCAACAGATAGAAACAACCACAATCCGTAGTCACGCAAAAAATCACTGCTGGCGATAAGTATTCGCGTCAGCATCGGCAACTCAGCTTTGCTCTGAGCAAATATACCAACCAATTCCGGTACCACAAACACCATAAGCGCGGTGACAACCGCGATAGCAACAAAAACCAAAATTATCGGGTAGATCATCGCCATTTTAAGTTTTTGCTGCGTGTATTGACGCTGTTCGCCATAGTCGGCAAGTTGTTCCAGGACTGGCCCTAAAAATCCGGCGTGCTCTCCTGCATTCACCATAGCGCGATACATTTCGCTAAACACCTGGGGAAACTCGCCCATGGCATAGGCTAGTGTATGGCCCTCGGCCACGCGAGAACGGACTTGCAGCAACATGCCTTTAATTTTGGGCTTGCGGCTTTGTTCCGCCGCCGCCTGAAGGCACTCATCCAAGGGTAAATTTGAAGACACCAGTGTTGCGAGCTGCCGCGTTACCAGAGCAAACTCTCCGGCTTTAATTCGCGGCTGGAACAACCGCATTTTGCCGGTTGCGCTATTGGCCGCCTGCCGATTGGCCAAGCCCACTTCGATGGGGCGCAAGCTCTGACCGCGCAGCTGGATTCTGACCTGACGCTCGGAGTCCCCTTCTAAAACCCCCTTAACCAGCTTCCCGGTATCGTTCAACGCCTGATATCGGTAGGCGGTCATTACGCTGCAGCCGTGGTTACACGCAGCACTTCTGCGGTGCTGGTCTCACCTGCCAGTATGCGTCGACGCCCGTCTTCGAGCATCCCCGGATAGCGCTCGCGCGCAAGAGCCAGCATTTCCTGCTCACTGGCACCTTGATGAATCAACAGGCGCATGGCGTCATCGATTTCAATCAACTCATAGATCCCGGTGCGGCCGCGATAGCCCGTGTAATTGCAATGCTCACAACCCTCACCGCGATAGACGGTCGTGTCGCCGGCATCAGAGTTCAAACCCAGCAGTGCCAGTTCAGTTTCATCAGCGACGCCAGCCACCTTACACTCGTCACACAATAAGCGAACCAGCCGCTGAGCCATCACACCAATCAAACTGGAGGCGAGCAGAAAAGGCTCAATCCCCATGTCCTGCAAACGCGTAACAGCACCAATCGCTGTATTGGTGTGTAGCGTCGACAATACCAAATGGCCTGTAAGCGAAGCCTGAACAGCTATTTCAGCGGTCTCCAGATCGCGGATTTCTCCGACCATGACGATATCGGGATCCTGCCGCAGAATAGCCCGCAGCCCTCGCGCAAACGTCATATCAACCTTGGTATTTACCTGGGTTTGGCCGACGCCCGGCAACATGTATTCAATAGGATCTTCGATGGTGAGAATATTGCGTGAGCTTTCGTTCACATGCGACAAGCCGGCGTAGAGCGTGGTGGTCTTACCGGACCCGGTGGGGCCCGTCACCAGAATAATGCCGTGAGGGGTCTGAAGACACTTCTTATAGGCGGAGAAAACTTGATCGTTCATCGCCAATTGCGCCAACTGTAACTGCCCAGATTGCTTGTCGAGCAAACGCAATACCACTCTCTCGCCGTGAGCCGATGGGATCGTCGACATGCGGATATCCACAGCGTGACCTGCAAGTTTTACCGATATTCTGCCATCCTGAGGTATACGCTTTTCCGCGATATCCAACTTGGCCATGACCTTCAGCCGCGACACGAGCAGGGGAGCTAGCATACGCTTTGGAGACAACACCTCGGCCAACACACCGTCGACTCGGTAGCGAATACTCAAGCGGTCTTCAAAGGTTTCTACGTGAATATCCGAAGCCTGCTCTCTTACGGCCTGGGACAAAATAGCGTTGATCAAACGGATGATCGGTGCATCATCTTCAGCGTCCATCAGATCGCCCATCTCGGGAATCTCATCCGCCAGTCGACTCAAGTCGACATCTGAACCGATATCCTCGGCCATCTGCACAGCTTCGTTATTGCCACGTTGATAACCAAGAGTCAGGCGGCGCTGAAACTCCTGATCTTCAACTGCCTGTAGTTGAAACGGTTCGCCAAGGTAGCGCCTAAGCTCGGCCAGAACAGCGGCGGAAGGAAACCCCAAATGAACAATCACCGGTGGCTCGCTGGATGAATCTAGTAACACCCCATATTGTTTGGCGAAAGTGAAAGGCAAATTTCCAGCAACGGGTGACAGGGTTTCATCCAGTGCAGGCTCCTGCAAACCCGGGGAGCGACTCTCGGTCTGATCCAGAACTGACTCGGCAGTATCCATTAGCGATCACTTGCCTCGTCAGGATTTTCTGAATCTGCATCCGCTTCGCGAATTTCTTCCAGCTGCCGGATTTGCTTTTCCCACTCGGGTAACAGAGGTGTATTTTCATCGTCGAGGAACATCAGACCCTGCTCTCGGCGCAACAGCTGCTGCCCTCGGATATAATGGTACTTATCTGCCGATGCGCCCTCCAGTTCCTCGTCATCACGAATAATGGTAGGTCTGATAAAAATCAGCAAATTGGTTTTAGTAACGCGAACTCCGTCGGTGCGAAACAAGCGACCGAGGAAGGGAATACTGCCCAGGAAAGGAACTTTTTGAACGCCATCTTGGACGTCATCTTTAATCAGCCCGCCAAGCACTACCGTCCGCCCGTCTCCGACCAATACCTTGGTCTGAATTTTACGTTCATTGGTAATCAGATCCGAGGCAATCGCTTCAACACCGGTTAGACTGGAAACTTCCTGCTCGATATCAAGCACCACTGCGTCTCCCTCATTTATATGGGGCGTCACTGTGAGTGTAATACCAATATTCTGGCGCTCGATGGTCTGGAAAGGGTTCTGGGCACCATTGCCGCCAGCGCCAGTATTGGTAAAAGATCCCGTCACAAACGGCACGCTCTGCCCCACCGTTATGTAAGCTTCCTGATTGTCCAGGGTCAGCAAACTCGGTGTCGACAGTATGTTCGCGTTGTTCTGCTCCTTCAAGGCATTGAGAATAACCGTCATCGACAAATCGTCATCGATGGTTCCCCACCCGAGTGAGAGTCCGGGCGTACCCGCCAATGCGGCAGCAAGTTCTCCGATATCTGGATCGCGAGTCGAACCATCTGAATCATTCGACGGCAACACTGCCGCGGCGATGTTACCCGCGGGATTGTCGGTGCTGTTGTTAATATTGCTACCGTAGAAACCTTCATTGTTGGAAAACAACCACTGCAGACCGAGATTCTGCCCATCAATGAGCTCCATTTCCACAATAATGGCCTCAACCAAAACCTGGGCCCTGCGAATATCCAGGCGACGAATGACCGACTCGATGGAAGCCATCTCATCGGCATCGGCGGTAATGATCAGCGCGTTGGTGCCCTCATCGGCTTCTATCGTTGCGCTGTTACCGGTCTTGGGCGCTTTCTTCCCGTCGCCCTCACCCAGGCGACTGATGTTTTGCATGACCCGGCTCAGTACCTCGGCAATTTCTGTGGCGACTGCGTACTCGAGATAAATCACTTTTACGTTGCCGCTTTGTTCGAGCGGAGTATCGAGATAACGAATCAGCTTTCCGACGCGTGCACGCTCAAGCTCATCACCGCTCACCAACACGCTATTGGTTCTATTGTCAGCGACCAACAACACCTCGGAGTCTGTCGCACCACTTTGCTTGGCTTCTGATTTGTTCAATTGATCGAGCATGCGAACCACATCTTCTGCCACCGCATACTTGAGTTTTACAATCTCACTCTGCTGCTGCGCCGATCTATCCATGCGCTGAATAATATTGCGGATACGATCAATGTTGGCCGATACGTCAGAAATAATAATCGCGTTGCTGGGCGCATAGGCGGCCATATGCGCCTGCTGTGGTACCAGGGGCCGCAGCACAGGAATGAGTTTTGCGGCGGAGATATTTTCGAGACGGATTACTTCGGTGACGTATTCGTCCGAGCCCTTGGCGACACTTTTGGATTCGCCATTCTCTCGCACGCTGACCGGCGAGGACCGGGCATCTTTACTTTGAATGACTCGTACAATACCACCGGAGCGAACAGCGGTATAACCGTGAACCTCCAAAATGGACAGAAACAATTCGTACAGCTCACTGCGAGACACTGGTTTGGCGGAAACCACTTTGACTTTTCCCTTAACAGCCGGGTCTACCACAATGGTAGTGTCAGTCGCTTCGGCGACGAATTTGATCAATTCCTGAATATCCGCTTCTTTCAGGTTGACGGTGTAGTCCTGGGCGGACAAAGGTGCGACGGTCAGCGGACAAAACGCCAGCAGGACAAGGAGCATCCGATTCTTAAACAAGCCTGATAGAGCAGTGAGCAAACTCGCGTCCTCTGTATTGCATTCTTTGGAAGAACAGTGGGAAGAAGAGACAGGAAGACAGGTTTTTTCAGCCGTCATCTGCGTCTCCGTTTAAATTAACGGTCAGTGTCAATGTCTCGGCACCGCGTTCGACGTCGAAAACCGCTTCCGATGCCGATCTCATTAGCTGGTACAACTGCATGGTGTTCGCGGGGTTGTCGAGGCTGATCCCATTGACACTGGTCACTATGTCCCCGGCATGAAAGCCCAGTTGGGAGAACTGAGCGCTGCTCTTACCAGGGTCAATGCGATAACCCCTGAGCGCGTTATTTTCCCTCACCGCGCTCACCCTGACGACGTCAGCAAGAGATTGCGGGTCGTTATAAAGTTGTCGACGAATACCCTGTGCAACCGCCGAAGAGTTGCCATCGCGCGGGATTTCCTGAGCCGCTGCGCGCGCTATTTTCTTGGGCCGGGGCGCCGGTGCCTCACGGGACACTTGTCCTAGTAGCGGCGTTTCATCGAACAGCTTCAGCAACTCGTAGGTACCGCGATTATCCAGCACCACACCATGGGGCAGTACCTTGGCGAGTGTGACGTTTTTTCCCACTGGCAGTTTGTCGCCAACCGCATACACTTCCTGCTTGGACCTGTGTTCAATCATCGCGTGGCCCAGGCCATCTTCGGATACGGAAACAACGCCTCGCAGCTTAAGATCAAGGCGGGTATCGTGGGCGCCGTCTTCAATACCGTCGCGATCGGAGCGGGCTGCGATCTCCTCGACCTCAGGCGTCGCCGCATCCTCGCTCCCGGCAATACCAAACAAATGCCAGCTTCGCATCTTGTTAATATCGACGCTCCGCACCGCGTCATTGCTCGCTTCACTCTCAACCGGGTTGAGAATGGCGGCGCCGGAAGGAATAGTCGCGTTCGGTTCGGGAACCAGTAACCACAGCAGTTTGACGAGGGCAAAAATTGCCCAAAATACCAGGACAAATAAGATACCTCGGCGGATCAGGGCCAACTGCTTGGGTTGGCCGACTACGCCCCAGGCCCGCGCAATAGCGCTCGAAGCTCGTTCGAAGCTGTGACTGGAAGATTGGTGCCACTGGGCCGACAAGCTGCTCTCCTGTTAAGCGCTCAAAAAACTCTAATAAAATCAGGAATATCCCTGTCCCGATTATAGAGGCGGCGAGAGCAAGTTAAAACCAGTTGCTTGCAATCAAGGCTGGTAATTTTGGTTGATTTATTTGACCGAACCTCGGCATGAAAGTTCGAAAAAGTGCGCGAAATGACGCCAAACGCACTGACCTCAAGAATTAACGATGAACTTCTCTCGATACTCCAGAAACTGCAACTCCAGGCCACTTCCGGTAAACCCGTACTGCTCCAGGGTATATTCGTGCGGAGGTCGCAGCTCGCGCTGATTAAAACCCTGCCATTGCTCCATTTCCGATATCGCCTCTGGCGTCAGAGACATTCCCATAAAGTCGTAAACTTTCTCAATTTCCACCAGTGGTTGACTGACCGTATCGCGAAACCACAAATCGAGAAAACGATCATCCCCGAGCTGTTCTCTGACTTCCATCGTATGCAGCATGCCATTGGCAAATTTGCGCGCCCACTGTCTCCCCGCCTCACGAACGTCAGCAAAATCCGAATAAATGACCCAGACACCGCTGATCAGACTGACCAGGGAGGGAATGGTGTCGACCGGATCGCGATGGGACTGCACCACTTTGGCATCGGGAAACACTTTGAAAATTAAATCCATATAGTGCAGATGATGCGGCGCTTTGAGTGTCCAGCGTTGCGCCTGAACACCGGTGCGCTTTTTTTGCCACTGGAGAAACTGCAGCAGCAGCTTGAGGTATTCATAGCCGGGTGTATGATCCTGACTCTCAAGCCAGGCATCAAAGCTGGGAACATTAGCGCTCGACTGCGGCATAAAACTAAAAAAAGACTGCTCTAGCAGCATAATATCTTCATCCGGGCCCATAGCATCCATAGGATGAATCGCCAGAAGGTCAGGATTGGCATCCAGCATGGACTGCATCTCGGCCTTAGCGGCGGCAATGCGCTGGTCCCCTTCGATACTAAAATCCCAGTCCAGCGCAGGGGCGGGAAATCGAACTTCGTACCATAGAGGTGAATACATTCTGCGATCAGCGGCAATCGTTCTATGCAGCATCGTGGTACCGGTGCGCGGCAAACCGACAATGACCAGGGGAGCGTCGATTACCTCATCAAGTATCTCTGGGTAGCGTTTTAGAAACTCCCTGACGCGTAATCGAGTTGCCAGGATATCGACCATGCGCTGCTGCATGACGGCAGCGCCCACCGGATTAAGCCTCGCTTCGTTTTCCAGGGACCAGAGCAGGCGCTCCAGCGGCTCTCGATGACTTTCGTCTCCAAAGTCTGCGAGGCCATCCACTGACTTCGCAGCATCAATAATGGCACCGGCGTCAAACCCATAATCACTCAAGATTGGTCCTCCAGATAGTGCATTGCTAACTCCGCAACTGGCACCAGTTGAGTCTCGATCGGCGGAAAGTCTTCCGCTTCAACATACCGCAATAGCATACCTCCACAAACATGACCCGCCGTGGTTACCCAGTTGGGGAAACCCGCCCCCGGATCGCTGTGGGCGACGACGATACACACGCTGCCGTCGGCTTGCAGAACGGCGTTGAAATTACTGACGCTGATACGATGATAGCGATAATCCAGGGATTCCATCCAGTAGTTGGAGAGCTGGAAATTCCAGGTTCGGCAGCGCCGCGGAGGTTGAAAACGAATGAGCAGAGCCTCATAAGAGGCTACCTTCCAAAAGCTATTGTGATAGTAAATTGAGGGATCACCCCCGGCTCGCAAGCACATCTCCTGATCGTTGGGGGGCAATTGATTTGTGTGCTCGCTGAAGCGCTGCATCCACTGGTGAAACAAACCCGCTGTGCCCGTCACAAAGGGGACGACACTCGCCAATTGGTCGGCAAAAACTTCCGGCTTTAGGTGGGTGTCACCCAGGGGATTGAGACAGGTGATGGAGAGCTGCGCCCGACGCTCTTCCCGCCGATTGCGAAATGTCTGCCGCACTAACAGGTTGTCAGATTCCCTTGTCATGGGGAGCCAGTTTCCCTGCTGGGAACTGGCACTGACGATAAGCTCGAAATTGCCCTGAGCATCCATTTCCAGCTGGTCCACTTCGATGTGTCCAGTAGGAGACATGTCACCACCGGAGGCAAAGGAACCCGCTTTAGACTCAATACTCAGGTAAGCCACGGTACCCCGGTTACCTTCGATGAGGTAGTCCCGCGAACCATCCACGGCGCAGTTTTGGTAAAAGTTATCTGGATTGTCATTGCCAATTTTGGCGGTCTCATGGGACAGCGAATAGAAATGGGGATACTGCGCGTCGGCAAATTCTATGTTCTTTTCAAGACTCAACCGCAACAAGCGGCTTAGATAACGGTATCCCTCCACCTTCGTCACTACATCATCAGGTACATCAGGATCTAAAATTTGCGCGCCAGCCGCTTTGAGTTGATCGCATAACTGAGCCCAGGCTGCCCCGGATACCAAGTCATCATAATTTGAGGCCAAGTCGCTAATCCAGGAAAAAGAATTTCACTGCGGACAGCACCAGCAGCAAACCCACCGCCGGCATAATCCAACGCTGGAAACGTGCCATTTTCTCGGGATCCTCCGGCTTACCAAAGCGATCACCTAACACTACCATGAGGGCGACGCCCCCAAATACGAATAGCAATATGATCAACAAATTTTCCAAGGTGCCCTCCCCACTGCAAATTGTTGTATCAACTTTAAACGATTTTTATCGACCTTAAACAACAACTACTGACTTTTGAGTAAATGCGGCGCCAGGGCCTTTACCTGTCGCTCAATTCCCTGCTTCCACGAAACGCTTGTCGGACCGATAAGATCGTGCATTCGCTGAGTATCAATATTGAGACTGCCAAAGGCTTTGGGATTTTGTTTAAACACGGGTTCCAATCCGGTCAGCTCGGTCAAATAGGCACACCACTGCTCAATACTGGTTTTATCTGAACCGCCAAAGTTAACGGTCGTGACTTCCGGCGTTGCCGCTGCCAAAAGACGGGGAAGCTTCTCTAAATAATCGTCTACATGAAGTAGATTGTAGTTATTCGGCGCATCCGGGTGAACATCAATAGGTATACCCTGTTCCATCATCAGTAAATGAAAATATGGCCAGCCACCGTTGTCGCCGTAAGGAACACTAAGCCTTGCAATGGTTGTTGGAATATTGAATTGGTGTGCCACAAACCGGCAAACTGTTTCAGCGGCAATTTTACTAATACTGTAGGTGGGAAACATGACACGATGATTGTCGCCCAAGGGCGAATTCTCGGATCGCGCATCATGCCCCGCATACTCATATACCGCTGTGGAAGATAAGTGCAGGAACGCTTTTGCACTGCGACAATGCATCATCAGACGGCCAACGCCTTCACCGTTGGCTGCCAAATCATAGTCAAAATTACCGGTTTTAACGACGGCAAAATTCAGCACATAGTCAAAGTCGGACGGAACATCGGACAGGCCATCGGGCTCTGCAAGGTCGACCTTTAGGCAGGAGGCACCAAGCGCCTCCATACGCTGCATATCTTCTGGCTTTGAAAATCGAGCAAGCACATAGACGTCCGCCAGCGCAGCCCAAGCCTCGACGACCGGTTCGGCTACCTGCCCGGTGGGACCGGTAATGAGAATTTTACTACCCGCTATCTCTACTGGATCATGCATAGAATACACCCACGAAAATAGTCATGGTGACAGAGATAGAGCTGGGGTGCTGCGTCTGGAGTGTATTGAAGTAACACAAAACGCCCGAGAGGATAATTATTCGACCTCGGACATCACCCGGTAAACCTTCTCGATTTGATCCGCGCTGTCCACCGAGCAATTCAAGTCCTTTAGGAGGCCGTCGCGCAAACTGTAAATCCAGCCATGCACCTCCAGAGGCTGACCACGATCCCAGGCATTTTGAGCTATCGTGGTGTGGCAAACATTCGAGACCTGACTCATCACATTGAGCTCACACAGCAGATCAATTCTTGCGTCCTCATCGGGCTGAGCACCAATTTGGGTTCGGTAATTATGCAGCACGTCCTTGATATTGCGTAACCAGTTATCAATCAATCCATTGTCGACACCGTGATAGGCTGCGCGAACACCACCGCAATCATAGTGCCCCACGACAATGACATGCTTTACTTTCAACACGTCCACCGCGTATTGCAGCACGGTCAGACAATTAAAATCCGTATGCACCACCATATTGGCAACGTTGCGATGAACAAAAACCTCGCCGGGTAACAAACCCACGATTTGATTGGCGGGAACGCGACTATCTGAACAGCCAATCCACAGATACTCCGGCGTCTGCTGTGAAGCCAACTTTTCAAAAAACAGCGGATCACTGGTTTTTATCGTGTCCGACCACTCGCGATTTTTCTCAAAAAGATTATCAAGACTACTCAAACCAAAACCCCCTACACCATCAAAGTACTGAGCCGGGTCATGCTCATTCGATTACCTCCGTCGGAGCGGGCCCGCTGCAGCCCCTTATCCGCAGCGCTTTGCATTTGAATAGCCAAGCGCGGCAGATCGACGGCGGGATAATGTGCCGGCTCCCACGTAACCAAACCCAAACTCAGTGTAACTTGCAATATCGCACCCCTACCATCATCAATGGCAAAGTTTTCGATGTCGGTGCGCATTCGCTCGCCCACTTCACGCCCCAGTATTTCGCCGCAGCCGGAAATCAACACCGCCATCTGGGAACCCGAGAAACGCGCCATGGTATCTGTCGCACGCATGTTAGATGAAACCCGCTCAGCGACTTTTTTCAATACAAAATGGCTTCTTACTTCCCCGTAGTGTTCGAGTAATTCTCCGTACTCGTCAATCTCCAACATCAAAACCGACACGGGCTGCTTCTCGCGCTTAGCCCTGGCAAGCTCCCGTGAAAGATCAGCTTCGAATCCCCGGGGATTGCCGATATGTGTCAGGTCATCAAGCATCGTTAACTGGTTGACTTGTTGCCGGTCAATTGAGTTCTTGAGGCAAACGGAAATTATCGACGCCAGATGCGCTATCAGATTCTCCTCAGCCTCTCCAACACTAAACGACCACTCAGGTGCACCGAGATGGAAACTGCCTACCAGTCGACCCGCGTCCATAATTGGCAACAACAAGCACTGATCAGCACCGTGATCGGTTTTCAGAATTTCAAACATTCTGGAGTCTGTGGCATCGATAAACGCAATATCGGGTTCGACGCCATACAATTCCTGAATCGCGAAAACATCATCGTGCAACTGCAAATGGTGGCCGTAACGGTGTGCCCCGGAAAGCAAATCAGACAAGACATGCTCAGGATCAAACATCCACAGCTCGGACACGCGCATATCAAAATGCCTGGGCAAACTCACCAGGAGAATTTCAAAAAGAGAAAATAGATCAGACGCTTGAAGTAGCATGAGTTCCAGCTGATTGATCTGTCGACTCAAATAACTATTGACCGTAACTCGCTCACTCAGTCTGCGTTCGAGTTGCTCTGACCGTGATGATGCAGGAGGTGCACCCTGTAAATCTTCATCTCCGGATTCGTCTTCATCCGCCATATTCATCACCCCGATGATTCATTCTTATCTCGTGATATTTTCGAGTTATAGTTATTGGATTGTTAGTGTAAGCACCCTATACTCGGGATGCAAACCTGAGGGGCGGCTGCGGCCTGAGACACCTGTGTTGGTGAACCCTTTGAACCTGATCCGGTTAGAACCGGCGTAGGGATAGGTATCTTGTACTTAGTCCAATGCGCACGCCCAACCGGTTCTCTTATCCACTGATGTGAGGAGAACCTTTGTGAATTATTACCCGACCATAGCTGCCACAGCGCTTGCCTTTATAGGCTCAATCGCCCACGCCCAAACACCACGACTGGAGGAGGTCATCGTCTCGGCGGAGTTTCGAAAGACAACTCTGCAGGATCAGAGCGCAAGCACCAGTGTGGTCTCCGCCGACACTATTTCCCAACGCGCTGCACAGCACCTCGAGGAAATCCTCAATCTCGCACCCAATGTCAACTTCGCCAGTGGTGCATCGCGGTCGCGTTTTTATCAAATCAGAGGCATTGGAGAGCGCAGCCAATTTCAGGAACCCCTGAACGCATCCATCGGCTTTGTGATCGACAATATCGACTTTAGCGGGCTCGGAACAGCGGGAACGCTATTCGACGTTCAGCAGGTGGAGGTATTGAGGGGACCACAGGGGACACTCCACGGAGCGAATGCTCTCGCCGGACTGATCAATATCCGTAGCAACGGCCCAACGGCGACGCCTTTCGCAAAAATTGAACTCGGCGCATCGGAATACGATGGCTGGAATGCCGGTTTTGTCGGCAGTGGCCCCTTGATTTCCGAAGATCTACTGTATCGCCTTTCTCTAAACACCGTACGCAGCGATGGCTTTATCGAAAATGATTTTTTAGGAAAAGATGACACCAACAATCGCGATGAGACAACGGTTCGAGGTAAGTTGCGCTGGCTGAGCAACGACACCAACAGCGTGGACTTAACCGCCATGTACGTCGATATTGACAATGGCTACGATGCTTTTTCTCTGGACAATACTCGCCACACCCTCAGCGATGAACCCGGGCAAGATTTACAGGAGACATCCGCACTGTCACTGGCCTGGCACTCACACAGAGACAGCCTGGATCTCGAGGCAACTATCACTGCAGCTTCTTCTGAAACGGACTACGGGTACGACGAGGACTGGACCTTCGTTGGTATTGCACCAGAACTCGAATACTCTTCCAAAGATCAATATTTACGAGATCGTGATAGTTACAGCGCTGAATTGAGATTGCTCTCCAACGAACAATCAAACGTATTCGGGGGACGCTCCGACTGGATTCTCGGCGCGTACTACCTAGGAGATCGGGAGGACCTGAATCGCCGTTATACCTTCAATGCTCAAGACTTCGACAGTAACTATGACACCGACACCTACGCCGTTTTCGGACAACTCGACACGCAGTTATCTGAGCAGCTCACGCTGATCACGGGCTTGAGAATCGAAAACAGAGAAGCACATTACCGCGACAATAATGGGGTAGACACCGAGCTGGATAAGACCCTCTGGGGTGGCAAGCTGGTTTTGGAATATGCGTTGGAAGGCGATCAAATGGCCTATGCTGGGGTTTCCCGCGGCTATCGCGCCTTTGGTATTAACGCGCAGATTCTGGCCAGTATCAACAGCACTGAAGATCCGGATATTCGCAACCAATTACGAAGCGTTCAGGATTTCGATGACGAACATCTGTTGAATTATGAAGCGGGATACAAAGCCAGCTTTTTGGAGAATCGCCTACGTTCGCGACTCGCCGTTTTTTATATGGACAGACAGGATCAGCAACTAAAGGGATCCTTTCTAGTTCGTCGCGATGATGGCAGCACCGCCTTTATCGACTACACGAATAATACTGCGAATGGCAATAATTACGGACTGGAACTGGAGCTGGAATGGTTAGTCAGCGAGGATCTGAGCGCTTATGCAAATATCGGGTTATTGGAAACCGAATTCGAGGACTATATTACCGCTGATGGACTCGACTTATCAGGAAGAGACCAGGCGCATGCGCCGAGTTATCAATACGCCATTGGTGGTAGCTACAGTTTCGGAAGTGGGTTTTTTCTGCGCGCCGACCTTGAGGGCAAAGACAGTTACTTTGTTTCAGATAGCCACGACTCGAGGGCGCCTTCTCACAATTTGTTACACATGAGATTGGGGTATGCAACGGAACAATGGTCGCTCGCTTTGTGGGCTCGAAACCTAACTGACGAGGAATACTTTGTTCGAGGTTTTCGTTTCGGCAACGATCCACGCAGGGGCTACGTCACCGATTCTTACTATCAACTCGGTGATCCCAGGATTGTAGGCGTAAGTATGAATTACCGCTTTTAATCATAGGACATCGAGAATATGAAACTAACAGCCGAACTAAGCTTGTACCCTTTGAACGAACAGTACATTCCAATCATTCAGGCGTTTATTGATGCAGTGAATCTGCATCCGGGTCTCAGCATTGTCACCAACGCAATGAGTACCCAGATAGCTGGCGACTACGACACCGTCTTCAGGGCGGTTGAGCAAGAACTCGCCGCAAGCTACCGCCATTTTGGCAGGCAAGTGCTGGTGGTGAAGTTTATTGTTGGAGAGTTGGATATCGCAGCCGATGTCTGAACAATTCCTCGCCACCATCGCCCAAGCGTTTCAGGCGATGTCTATCTGGGAGCTGACGGCTGTTGCTCTCGGTATTGCTTATCTGTTGCTGGCAATGCAGGAGAGCAGGTGGTGTTGGTACGCAGCTTTCGCTAGTACCGCGATATTTCTATTTGTCTTTTGGGACGTCAGTTTGTTTATGGAATCGGCGTTGCAGGTCTACTATTTGGCGATGGCCATCTATGGCTGGCTACAGTGGCAGCCAGCTGACGCAGATAAAAAAGTACTGCGCATTACCCGCTGGAGTGTAAAACAACACTGCTATGCCATTGGCGCCATCGTCTTATTATCCCTTATCAGCGGAACCTTACTCGACCAATACAGCAGCGCAAAGTTGCCATTTCTGGATTCATTCACCACCTGGGGAAGCATACTCACCACCTGGATGGTAACCCGGAAAATTCTGGAAAATTGGCTGTACTGGATTGTGATCGACGGCGTATCCATTTTCTTGTACCTGGATCGCGGCCTTTATCTGACTGCGCTATTATTCATGGTCTACCTGGTTATCGTAGTATTTGGATATCGAAAATGGTTGCAGCACTACCGCGCAATGTAAGGCAAAAGCTCGACCAAACCATCGCCCAATGGCGAAACTGGGGCTGCGACAGCGATTTGATCTCTCGCCCCATCCCAGTAAAAACACTATCTCCGGGGCTGAGTAACTACAGCGTATTGGTAGAATCTGATCGTCAATTTGTAGTGCGAATCGATGGGCTGAATCCTTCAGTGATCGGTTTGAGCAGACAGTCGGAATGGCGGGCACTTCAACACGCCAGCGAGCAAAAACTGGCGCCTACCCCACGCTACTTCAACCCCGAATTGGGATCGTTGGTATACGACTATTTACCCGCAGATGAGAAACCAGACCTTCGACTGGAGTCCATCGCCGGCCTATTGAGAAGCATTCATCAACTTGCACCGGTGCATTTTCGGCTCGATCTCCACGAGCGCGCCCTGCGCTATGAAAAACACGTTGAACATCGAGGCTCGGTATTGCCAGAGGTTCTGGCGCGCTGCCGCGAGCCCATCCTGGATCTGATAGCACGCACCAGCCAAGACCTAAAAAGACCGGTGCTTTGTCACAACGATCTCTTATCGGCGAACCGCATTACCAGTGGCGGCCAGCTCTACGCTATCGATTGGGAATACTGTGCCATGGGCAGTTCTTGGTTTGACCTGGCGGTTGTCTGTGCAGGCGACGCACTCAGTGATGCCGACGCAAAGGTCTTACTTACCCACTACCTGGAAAGAAAACCTGAGCCACAAGAAATTGATTTGCTTGCCAAACACCAAGCTATCTATCGGTACCTCGAATTACTGTGGTTCTGCGCACAGGACAACGCTGAGGAACGCGAAAGACAGTTGACAGAAGATCGCTTCAAACGAATGGCGGAGAGCGTTTCGAGTATATAGTGCCGACACTAGCGCTCGTATTTGCTAATCCCTAAAATTATTAAACTGCAGAGGGGAACCGAAGTCCTCCTCTCTCAGCAGAGCCATAGTCTGCTGTAAGTCGTCTCGTTTTTTCCCGGTCACTCGCACCTGCTCGCCCTGAACCTGAGATTGAACCTTCAGTTTGGCCTCCTTAATTTTCTTGACCACCTTGCGACATTGGTCGCTGTCCAAACCGTTTCGCAACACGATTGATTGAGTCACGGTCTTACCCGAGCTCACAGGCTCGCCACAGTCCATCGCCTTGGGATCGATTTTGCATTTAATCAATGCAGATCGCAGCATATCTTCCATTTGGTTGACCTGAATCTCCGCTTCAGCAGTGATAGTCAGTGTATGGGCCTCTCTAGCGAAAGAGGCATCCACCCCTTTGAAATCGAAGCGATTAGCGACTATCCGCTGCGCTTGATCAACCGCGTTAGTCAGCTCGTGCAAATCGACTTCCGAAACCACGTCAAAAGATGGCATAGTGTTTACTCCTATCGAGAAAAATTGTTACCTTGAGAAGAAACACATACTAATGCGCTCCCCTCAGTTTTCAATCCCTATGATCACGGGCCGTAGGTCCGCGAGTAAGCCATGAGTAGACGCTGGCATATCTTGGGCGCAGGATCGATAGGCTGCCTGTTCGCCGCCAAACTGCAGGCGATTGGCTGTGAAGTAACACTGTTGTTCAGAGCCAATAGTGATAGTCAAAAAGCAAGGCACAGTCCCTTTAGTTTTCAGTTAAAAGGCCAGCACGAGCAGTACAAACTGACAATGCCCGCTTCCTACGCGGACGACAATGAAACCATCGAGCACCTACTCGTTACCACCAAGGCGTACGATGCCAGCGAGGCGCTCGCGAGTGTGGCACACAGATTGGATGCAAACAGCCAGGTGCTGCTAATGGTTAACGGCATGGGTCTGATTGAGGAGCTGGAAGAAAGATTTCCACCCCTGCGATTTTACGCGGGGACAACCACCGAAGGAGCCTACCGACAATCGAAACAAGCTATTGTACATGCTGGAACCGGCATCACCCGGATTGGTCGCAGCGACACGCTAGAGCCCGTTGATTGGTTTACCGATTTTTCCAAACTGGAGATATGCTGTACATGGGATGATGACATTCACGGCGCACTGTGGCAAAAACTCGCTGTGAACTGTGCGATAAACCCCCTCACAGCGCTCAATGGCTGCGTCAATGGAGATCTAAGAGACCGCGAATCACTGGCTGAAAAACTGCATATACTGTGCGATGAGATTGTCACCGTTGCCGATGCCGCAGGCCGGCACCAACTGGCCGCTAACGTGCACACGCTGGTGAACGGAGTCATTTCTAATACAGCCGCAAACCGCTCTTCCATGCTTCAGGATGTGGAGGCCAAGCGCAGAACCGAGATTGACTATATTTCAGGCTACTTAATACGCCGGGCAAAGCAATTGAATGTTCCCGCACCGGAAAACGAGAAATTGCTGTACGCAATACTCAAACTTGAATCTGAGAGATCTAGTGATAGAGGTCGCGAGTAACACTCTGAATAGTTTGTCGCCAATGCTCGGTGGACATGTTCGATAGCAACACCGCCTGGCGAGTTTCTAGTAGATCATCTGCACCCCGACTCACGGAAAACAAACACCACTGGCCTGGGCATTTCAGCAACACTGTAAGCTGTTCATCGGGCTCGCTCTCCTGGGATGCGGCAAACAAAGTGCGAACAGGTGTGGCACCAACGGGGCCGCTCACAAATAGCTCCCCCAGTTCATCCCCGACAGCAATCTTAACCTGCTCGACTACCCAGCCCTGGGATACTTCAGCGGGTGTTATCACTTCACTGGAAAAGCTTACTTGCGGTTGATCAATATGGATCCGCGTTTGGCTAGGAATGAGCAATACTTTAAGGACAAGAGAAATCGCCGCAGCTACACCTAACAGCACAGTTGCGCGAGCAAGATGCGAACGCGGTACAAGGCGACTAAGAGCGAACCTGCCATCAACCGAGAAATGAGAGCGGGCTCCGCGCTGAAGATCAGCTGGCATAACCAGCGGTAAATCTGAAGCTGACTCGGCTCGAAAAAATGGTCGTGATTCCTCGAGCAAACTGCTCGAGACCGACAGCGGTATCCCCCGGGAAATATCTCGCAGCGCATATCGTAATTGCTGGGTATCAGCCGGCCTGTGATCGGGGTCCTTCTGCAACAAATTCGATACAAGCTGCGACAGACCCACTGGTAAATCGGGTAACAAGGTATCCAAGGCCGGTGGAGAGTGATTGAGAAGCTTATCGGGATCGAGCATTCCACCGGATATAAAAGGCTGGGTGCGGGTAAGCATCCTGTACATTAGACAACCGAGGGCAAAGAAGTCAGAGCGAATATCGACATCACCGCCGAGGTATTGCTCAGGAGAGATGCAGCTGGCGCTGGCTTCGGTTCGACCATCCTGGCCCGGAAAAGCTGCACTACTGGCGATACCAAAATCAGTCAACTTTACTCGCCCAGAGCTTGTCACAAGAACGTTTCTCGGTTTTAAGTCCCTGTGAACAATGCCTTCGCTACGCGCTGCAGCAAGCGCCCCTGCGATATCGATGGCAGCGCTCAACGCACTCGCTGGAGACACAGTGGACTCGTTCAAGACCTCCTGTAAATCACAGCCTGAGACATACTCCATAACCAGCGCAATATTTTCCTCCCCAACTATCACATCGTGGATTTGTACCACCTTTGAACTCTTAAGACTGGCGATCAACTGGGCTTCATTCAACAGTTTCTGGTGTTGTGCATGATCCGGAGGCAGGCGATACAATTTAATAGCGACACGGCGCTGCAAGCGATTGTCATAGCCAAGATATACACGACCTTGACCACCTTCATTGATCAATCGCAAAACACGATATGGGCCAATTCGCGCCGTCATGGACATCGTCGCTTACTGCTTCGGTGCATTCAGTGAACTAACGCGAGAACGCAGGCCCACGCGAGATACCCGCAGACTCAGGGCAGTCTTGCTCAAGTCTCCACCACAGGCATCGAAGGTTCTTTGAACCTCGTCTTGCGGAATTTCAGCAGCTTTACGCAACTGCTGGGACTCATCAATGCGTCGATATACTGCTGTGCGAGATATCCCAAGGATATTTGCAGCCGCCTTTGGTTCATATCGAGCCGTCGCCATGGCAGCCAGAAACGACTGATCATCAATGTCTTCGCTTCGATTCACAGTTCCCGGCTGTTCCGCTATACCCTCTTCGAGCTCCGGATCCAGATCTGAATCAATGTATATTTCGCCATCTGATTCGAGGGCTGCGGTCAACTCCCGTCGCAAATGAGGCGGAAAAACTAAAGCAGACTCGCTGGCCAGGGATACCTGCCGCGCGAAATTCGCGAGCTGGCGAACATTTCCCGGCCATCCATAGCGAACAAATACGTGGAACATTTCGGCCCAGGCAGCGACCTCCAGGCGGTCACTTTCAGGATCTGGTAAAGTGATTTCAGTCGTCGTCTCACTGAGGTAATTGCGGATGAAAAACCACAATAGCTCACCGACGTCTTCGGGATGCTCGCGTAGCGGGCGCAGAACAATTTCGCATCCGGCGAGCCTGTGGCGCAAGGCCGTTTTAAAATCGCTACCTTCGTCAATGGGAGCATCAGTCGCCGCAATGACCCGGCAATCAATTTTTTTAATAGCCCCACCCACTGGCTGAATTTCTCTTTGCTGTAACACCCGCAACAACTGCGCCTGCACTTCTAAAGGTGTATCACCGATCTCGTCAAGAAACAAAACCCCGTTTTCCGCCTGCTCAAAATAGCCGGCGCTCTTCCCGGAAGCTCCCGTAAACGAACCCTTGGCACTGCCAAACAGTGCTGACGGAGCCAGCGCAACCGGTATAGCAGACATGTTCACACTGATCATATCCGAATCAGCGCGGTGACTATTCGCGTGAATCGCACTGGCCACCAATTCCTTGCCTGTTCCGGTTTCCCCTCGTATTAAAACATCGACATCGCTCGCAGCCGCGCGCTGAATTTGTCTCTTGAGCGATGAAATATACGGCCCGCTTCCCCTCAGCGTCGTGGCAATCTCTCCCGCGAGCTCAGAAAAATCCTCCGTAGATAACTCTCGAAGGACTAACAAGATTCGATTGGCCAGAAATAGCGAAACCCCGGCGTTCAAACTCTCAGAAGAAAGGATCAAACGATTCTCGAGTTCTGTGCCGTCGACCTGGCATCGACAGGCGGTGGATTCCCGACACAACACCACAGTGCCATCGGAATAATCCAATTGCAGTGTCTTGCGGCTGATATACATATCATCCAAAGCACGAGGGAGAATGTTCGATTCGGCTTTAGACTGACGGGAAAACAACGGAGTACCCCGACCGAGATGCCATTGATTTGTGCCGCGATCCAAGGGCAGCATAATGCTTTCGCCGATGCGATCCGTTTCAGGGTGAAAGGCAATGCTTAACAGCAGCGAAGAAACAGGGCGGCCTGTCACCAAATTTGCCACCACAGAGGGCAATGTTAAATCCACATCAGAGTTTGATGTCATGTGCTATCTCAGGCTCAAGCTTCTAATTATTATGATCTGTTACTGCCTAAGTTTAGCAGTTATCGCAGCTACCGCAGATAAATCAAAAAAACGGCCTTTAACACACTAAAGGAACAACACGATGAGGGAAATGACAATCAGCCACGCACCAGCACTTCGCGACATCAAGTCCCGGAGTTCAACAGTCTCTTGTGAGGCTATTTCAGAAAAGGGATGTTGCTGATCGGGTTCAGCGCCTCGCGAGGCGCCAATGGCTGCTCGCCCAACAGACATCAAAACTGAACCCGAATCCTGTCGGCTTTCAGAGACACTAGCCAGTAACTCATCCCGGCTGCTTAGAAAGTTTCCCGTCAGCGCAAAGCCAGCCGCTAGCAATCTGGTGGGGAGCCAATCTAGATAAAACAAGATACTCGACGCTATTGCCCGCTCCCGAGATTGACGACTCAGCTGCAGCAATCGATAAGCCAGAGCAGCTATCGGACCTACCAGTAGGAAAAAAAACAGGACCGCGAACCAGCGCTGGTAGCCGAGATATAGCAATCTCGCTTGAATGGCTTCGTGCGCAGTTTCCGGTGAGGTGACATCAAGAGACTGCGGGTCGATATCGAGCTCCTCTTCCGCGTACAAATAAGCGGCTTCGAAATCACCACTTCTGCAATAGCTTCGATAGCGTTGTGTCAATGTGTCAAAGGGCTCGCGACCAAAGGAATACAGCAGGACCAAGGATGCGCCTGCCAGCCAAATCAAGCCAAACAACCAGGAGTCCACAGCACTCAGCATAAATTCGACAAGAAAAACAGGAGCAGCAACGTAAACAACCAAACTCACAGTGGGGCTAAAACCAAACCCCCTGCAGGTATTTTGTAACGATGCAAACCAGTCATCTTCGTGCACCGGGCTCTTATCTCCGTGCACAGACAGAACAATTATCGCTGCTATCATAGCCAGGAAGGTCATCCAAAATCTCCTGTTTCTTCGAGTAAAGATCGGTAGTACGGCCAGTCGAAACCCGGGCCTGGATCTGTTTTGCGACCGGGTGCAATATCGCTGTGGCCCACAATTCTGGTGCTGTCCAGAAGTTCGTAATGGTCGAGTAAGGTACGCGTCACACCCACCAGCACCTGATACTGCATGTCAGTATAAACATCATCGTCAGTCCCTTCGAGCTCTATACCAATACTGAAGTCGTTACATTCGTTCCGGCCGCGAAAGAAAGAGCGCCCTGCGTGCCAGGCGCGATCCTCCAAACTCACAAACTGCACGAGCTCACCATCCCTGCGCACCAGCAAATGGGACGAGACCTCCACACCTTCAATCTCACGGAAAAAGGGATGTTCTTCCCAGTCCAGTTTATTGCAAAAAAATTGCTCGATGCAGCTGCCGTTATATTGGCCGGGCGGAAGGGAGATATTGTGAATAACAAGCAAATCGATATCGCAAGCGGCGGGACGAGGCCCGAAGTTGGGAGAGGCGACTTTTCTCGCCTGGGCAATCCAACCATCGTTTAAGGTGTACATTCTTTCACAGCTGTCACTTTTGAAATTCCAGGGCATACAACTATGGCATACCTGCTTGCCGTTCACAGTCCAATCGTAGAACTGCTACAATCTAACACCGAATCGAATCAAACCCCAGAGACATGCATACAAACCAAAAAAACACCGTACAAGTGTCGGCCCAGGACATTCAAACTAACGTGCGCAACGCGCTGTCCGAAGACATTGGCGATGGCGATATCACTGCGCAATTAATCCCAGCAGACGTTTTGGGCGAAGCCCGGGTTATCACCAGAGAAAACGGGATAATGTGCGGCAAGGATTGGGTAGACGAAGTTTTTGCGCAAGTAGACGCTGACACTGTTTTGCAATGGCATGTAAGTGACGGCCAGAGCGTTTCGGAAAACGACATTCTTTTTACCGCATCGGGTTCAGCACGCGCGCTATTGACAGCAGAACGAGCCGCACTCAACTTTCTGCAATTACTGTGCGGGACCGCGACACTGTGCCAACGCTATTCCGAATTGGTGGAAGGAACCGGGGTGCGGCTTTTGGATACCCGCAAAACAATTCCCGGGTTGAGGATAGCCCAAAAATATGCCGTAAGTTGTGGGGGTTGCTACAACCATCGCATCGGTCTATATGACGCCTTTCTGATCAAAGAAAACCATATCAATGCCTGCGGTGGAATATCAGCCGCGGTTGAAACCGCGAGAGCCCACGCTCCGAACAAGCCGATTGAAGTTGAAGTCGAGAACATGGGCGAGTTTCAAGAGGCATTGTCAGCCAACTGTGACCGGGTAATGCTAGACAACTTCACCCTGGCGGAAATGAGCGAGGCCGTCGGCATCAATGATGGTCGCCTCGAGCTTGAAGCCTCCGGAAACGTCACGGAGAAAAACTTACGTGAGATCGCTTTGACGGGTGTTGACTTCATTTCTATTGGCGCATTAACCAAAGACTGCAAAGCAATGGATTTGTCAATGAGGCTACTGTAACAGGGGCTCTTTACTGACAATCACACCATTGTTATCCGCGTAAACGTAATCCCCTGGCGCAATCACAGCGCCGCCGAAATGCAATTCTACATCGCGCTGCCCCATACCCAGTTTTTCGGTTTTTAGAGGGCAGTGACCCAAGGCCTGAACACCCAACTCCGTTTGCGCTATTTCATCGACATCGCGAATGACTCCGTTGATGACAAGCCCTGACCATCCATTTTCCGAGGCCTGTTCTGCAAGCATGTCCCCCAGCAGCGCCCGCCGCAGAGAGCCACCCCCATCGACTACGATGACCCGACCCTGACCCGGCTCACTAACCGCTTGTTTGACCAGAGAATTGTCCTCGTGACATTTGATTGTCACCACTTGTCCTGCGAATTGCTTTATCAAACCGTAATTGACCAGGGTAAGCTCCAGCGCGCGTACTTGGGGAAACTCATCGCTGAGATCGGGCGTCGATATTTTTTGCATCTTGGGCTCTCGGAGAGTGGAAAGCTGCAATTGTAAACCAGCCAAACCAGAGTCCCTAGGCATCTGCCATCAATCAGGCCAAATCTGAATTCACGCGATTCAAGATGTTCAGTACCCCGGTTTTCTGGGGCGCATGTCGAATTCCCAAAACAAATAATTTGAGATATCATCATTCGCCTTGTGAATGACCAGGAGTATTACCGTGAACCCCAAGAGAATCGATCTCAACCTTCTGGTCTATCTCGACGCCCTTCTAAGGGAGCGCAATGTTACCCAGGCAGCCAACCAGTTAAATTTGTCGCAACCGGCAATGAGCAATGGTCTCCGGCGACTTCGCGAAATGTTCGACGACCCACTATTGGTGCGCACCAGCGAGGGAATGACGCCCACCGAACGAGCTTTAGAGCTGGAACCGCAAATCCGCGAAGTGCTCTTGAACATTGATACCGCCGTCCAACCGCGCTCTGCTTTCGAACCTGAAAATGCCCAGCGGGTGTTTCGTATCATGGCGAGCGACTACGCGGAGTCGACTTTGTTGCCCACCGTGCTGGGACAACTGAGAACCCTGGCACCTGGACTGACCCTGGATATTATGACGCCAAGCGACGTCAGTTTTCTGGACGTAGAGCGCGGTAAGGTGGACATGGTGATCAACCGCTTCGACTCCATGCCGCAGTCGTTCCATCAAATTCATCTGTGGAACGACACATTTAGTTGTGTACTAAGCCCTGAAAACCCCGTTCTAAAGGACTTCAGCCTAGAGAACTACTTAAAGGCAAACCATGTATGGGTGAGTAAAACCGGTATGGGAGTTGGCGTTGGTGTTAATCCCGATGATGTTCAACGGCTGGGTTGGGTAGACGCGGCGCTGAACGCACTGGGGAAAAAACGCCAAATCCGGGTTTTCACCCGGCACTACCAAGCCGCTATGACAATGGCTGAACAAAACGATCTGATCGTCACATTGCCCAGCAGAGCGGCGAACTTGAAAGTTGGCAACCCCAGAGTGGTGCTTCGGGAACCCCCATTGGACATCCCTGAGCTAGAGTTGAAAATGGCCTGGAGCCCTTTGTTACAGCACAATCCGGCGAACAAATGGCTGCGCAAGCTTATTGTGGACACCGCGAGAACTCTCGATGGGCGAGAGCCGACGCCGGATATTCCGCAATAACGCGCTGCGCAAAGGCGCGATCAATACATTCACCAAAAGAATCACAGTGATAGCTCCTATAAATTAGCCAAATAGGGGGCCCCGCCTTAAAATCTACCCCTGCTCGGCGCAAGAATATCGCGCCTCAAAAATTGTCATCGTCAATTCACAAGGAAACCATCATGACCGACCGCATTCGAGAAGGCGGCCTCCACATCGCTAAGGTTCTTCATGAGCTGCTGAAAAATGAGATAGCACCTGGAACCGGTGTATCGGAACAGCAATTCTGGCAAGGCCTGGAATCAATCGTCGAGGATTTCGCTCCAAGAAATCGACATTTACTGAGCATTCGGGATGAGATGCAACAGCAAATCGATCAGTGGCATCTGAGCAATGCGGGTGAGGACTTCGATAGTGCCGCCTACAAAGCGTTTCTTCAGAAGATTGGCTATCTCTTGCCCGAACCTGAGGATTTCGAAATAGAGACCGATAACGTCGATGAAGAAATAGCCTCAATGGCTGGGCCTCAGCTTGTCGTACCGGTAATGAACGCGCGCTATGCTCTCAATGCTGCAAATGCCCGCTGGGGAAGTTTGTACGATGCGCTTTACGGGACGGACGTCATCCCCGAGGACAACGGCGCTGACAAGACAGCCGGCTACAACCCGGTGAGAGGCGAAAAAGTCATCGCTTACGCGCGGGATTTACTGAATCGATTCTGCCCGCTAGCAAATGGCGATCACACACAGACCAAATCCTATAGAGTGGCCGACGGGACACTGCATATCTCTCTGATGAACGGAGATACGACTACACTTGCCCAGTCAGACCAATTTCGCGGATACATCGGTAGCCCCGAAGCTCCAGACAACATTTTACTGCGCCACAATGGCCTGCATATAGAAATACAAATAGACCCCACCAGCCCAACGGGTAGCACCGACCCCGCCGGTATTAAAGATGTAATTTTGGAATCGGCACTCACTACCATTCAGGATTGCGAAGATTCTATTGCGGCGGTCGACGCCGACGACAAAGTCGAAGTCTATCGAAACTGGCTCGGGTTAATGCGCGGCGACTTGAGGGAAGCTTTCAGTAAAGGCGGAAAAAGCCTGCATCGTACTTTAAACGAGGATAGGACATTTACCGCAGCCGACGGCAGCGAGCTTAGCTTGCCCGGACGCGCTTTATTGTTCGTGCGTAATGTCGGACATTTGATGACCAACGACGCCATTACTGATCAGGAGGGTCGCGAAATACCCGAGGGCATTATGGACGGCTTGTTTACCGCCATGATTGCACTGCACGATCTAAAGAGCAGCAGCACACTGCGCAATTCTCGCAAGGGCAGCGTCTACATCGTAAAACCAAAAATGCATGGCCCCGACGAAGTTTCCTTCACCTGCGATCTGTTCGACCGAATCGAAGACGTGCTTGGCATGAGCCGAAACACCGTGAAACTCGGCATAATGGATGAAGAACGCCGTACCAGCGTAAACCTTAAAGAGTGTATTCTCAGAGCGAAACAACGTGTGGTTTTCATCAACACCGGCTTTTTGGATCGCACCGGCGATGAGATTCACACCAGCATGGAAGCTGGCCCTATCACCGCAAAAAGTGCAATGAAAACTGAAACGTGGATCAATGCCTACGAAGACTCCAACGTCGATATCGGACTACATTGTGGCTTGAGAGGCAAGGCACAAATCGGCAAGGGGATGTGGGCGATGCCAGATCTCATGAGCGAAATGATGGAGGAAAAAATAAGCCATCCCAGGGCGGGAGCCAACACCGCTTGGGTTCCCTCACCTACAGCCGCAACGCTACACGTGATTCACTACCACGAAGTCAACGTCGCTGAACAACAGACGTTGTTACGCGAACGAACACCGGCAAGTGTGGATGACATTTTGAGCATTCCTCTGAAGGGGGCACAGGGCCTTTCAGAGCACGAAATCCAGCGTGAGCTTGACAACAATGCCCAGGGAATCCTCGGCTATGTTGTCCGCTGGATTGACCAGGGTGTAGGTTGCTCGAAAGTCCCGGACATCAACAATGTTGGCCTGATGGAGGATCGCGCGACTCTGCGAATTTCAAGCCAGCACTTATCGAACTGGCTACATCACGGTATTTGTAACGAAGCTCAAGTGCGCGAGACCCTACAGCGTATGGCAGCGGTGGTGGACGAGCAAAACGCCGGTGACCCGGCGTACCGCGCTATGGCGCCAAACTTTAACGAAAGTGTCGCGTTTCAGGCGGCCTGTGATCTGGTATTCGCCGGGAGCGAACAGCCCAATGGTTATACTGAACCGGTACTCCATGCTCGACGCAAAGAAGCGAAGGCCAAATACGGTTAAATAAATCAGCTGAAGCAGCTTTACCGAAAAAAGGTCGCAAGGATCATTCGCGGCCTTTTTTTCATCTAGTTGCCCGTCACGCAGACTGTTTTAGTTCAGTGACACTCAGTGCACCCAAAGCTTCGACATACTCATAGCCCAGGGCCTGCGCAACGGCCTCATAGGTAACCATGCCGGCATGGATATTTAGGCCATTCCTCAAGTGCTCGTCTTCTCGCAATGCAACATCAATACCTTGATTGGCAAGCTTTACGGCATAGGGAAGCGTGGCGTTTGTCAAAGCAATCGTAGCGGTTCTAGCCACGCCACCCGGCATATTCGCCACGCAGTAATGGACAACCCCATCGATAACGTAAGTGGGTTCCTGATGTGTTGTCGCACGGCTAGTCTCAAAACATCCCCCCTGATCGATAGCTACGTCGACTAACACTGCACCAGGCTTCATTCTGCCAATTAACTCGCGCGAGATTAATTTCGGGGCCGCCGCTCCCGGAATAAGCACAGCACCAATCACGAGATCCGACTGAAGCGCATATTTTTCCAGTGCGTCAGCAGTTGAGTAAACGGTCTTCATACGCCCGCCGAAAATCATGTCCAGTTCTTTTAACCGCTCCAAAGAACGGTCGAGTATGGTGACATCGGCACCCATGCCCATGGCCATTCGAGCCGCGTTGATTCCCACAACGCCGCCACCGATAACCAGCACCTTGGCCGGTTCCACACCAGGTACGCCGCCGAGCAAAGTCCCGTTGCCGCCCTGGGCCTTCTCAAGACTGTGGGCACCCGCTTGAATCGCCATTCTTCCAGCAACCTCACTCATAGGCGCCAAAAGAGGCAGCCCAGTGCCAGCTTGAGTCACGGTTTCATAGGCGATGCAGCTAGCTCCCGACTCCAATAGAAGCTCGGTCTGTTTGGGGTCTGGTGCCAGGTGTAAATAGGTAAACAATAGCTGTCCAGGACGGAGCATCTTGCACTCTTGGGGCTGCGGCTCCTTTACCTTAATGATCATCTGCGCGCGGGAAAAAATCTCCGCTGCGGAAAATACGATTTCGGCTCCCGCCTCGACATATTGCGCATCGTCAAATCCAATAGCGAGACCACCGTTGTGCTCGACCAAAACACGGTGTGAATGCCCGCACAATTCCTTGACACCTGCAGGTGTTAGGCCCACTCGATATTCGTGATTTTTAATTTCCTTGGGAACACCGATTAACATTGTTTACCTCCAAAAATCCAGTGAAGTGAATAAGTGAACTGCATTAAGTAAGGAGTAAGTTTAACGTTCATTTTCGGTCTTTTTATCTATATAATTAATTTTTTATAGTTGATTCAACTATATATAGGTCATTTTTAGGCTTATCGAGTTCCAAAGCTTCGAGAAACGCTCACAGGATCCTGCCGACTCAGTCAACCAGTCACCGGGCATCTAGAGAACATTGAACGGGTACAACACTGAGAGAGGGCAAGGTGATATTGACAGAATCTTCATTCGAGCTAGCTTGGTTGATAGCGGCCTCTTTCAAGCGAGCTCAAAGCTGGTAAAAAATCACGCCAGCAACAATGTGCCCCTAGAGCACCCCGGTTAAGGCAGAAAGGAAACTCTCATGGAAAGAAAACTGCACGAGTTAAAACGAATCGATAGGAACATATTGCGAGCTCTACAAAAGGAGGGACGCACAAGCTACGCCGAGCTGGCAAGGCAAGTGGGGCTCAGTACGACCCCGTGCAAAGAGCGAGTAAAACGCCTCGAGCGAGAGGGGGTCATCCGCGGTTACCAGGCGATACTGAATCCGAAATATCTCGACGCATCGCTAGTGGTGTTTGTTCAAATCCGCCTCAACCGGACCTCACAAGATATTTTTGAGGAGTTCACCCAGTCGGCGTTCCAATTGCCCGAGGTGCAAGAGTGCTATCTCGTATCTGGAAACTTCGATTATCTGATCAAGGCCCGCGTTGCAGACATGGACGCCTATCGCAAATTTTTGGGGGAAACACTGCTCACTCTGCCCGGCGTCCAGGAATCGACAAGTTATGTCGTGATGGAACAGGTGAAGGAAACCCTGGCATTGGATATACCCTACTAATCGAGGGTACCGACCCTAAAGCACCTCTGAGTCGGTGTCCTTGTATTGCAGGTTGGTCAGCTGCTCCGACAACAATCCCATCAAAAATATAATGACACCCCCTAGCAACAACAGAGTGCTCATATTGGAAAAGCGAGCAACACCAGATCCAAACGTCAGCAGATAGTTGAAGGCACCCAGACCGGAGGTAACCACAGAAACAGGAAAGTAAATCTTCAACGGAGAGTAAAGGGTACCGATTTTAAATATAATCAGGAAAAAACGAACACCGTCACGCAATAGGTTGATGTGACTTTTACCAAGACGCTTGGCGACTGTGATCGGGACAAAACCCACTGAATATCCAGCCCTGAAAAAAGCCATGGTGGAGGTTGTTGGATAGCTAAAGCCATTGGGTAACAAATATAAAAAACTCAAAAATTTCTTGCGATTGACGGCGCGAAACCCAGAAGTTAAATCCGGAATATTTCGATTCACCATCCAACTGGCAAAACGGTTGTAAAAAGCGTTGGCACTCCACCGTGCGATACTCGCTTGTGAGTCCATACCACTGCGAGATCCGACCACAAGATCAAATCCCTCGTCGAGTTTAGCCATCATCAGCTTAATATCATCAGGATCATGCTGGCCATCACCGTCCATGAACACTATAAAGTCTGTCTTTGCAGCTCTAGCGCCCGACTTCACTGCGGCGCCATTGCCTTTGGAGTAAGGATGAGACAGTACCGAAACACCAGCGGCAGAACAAACTTCAACGGTGTCGTCAGTAGAACCGTCATCCACAACAAGAACGTCGGCATCTGGATAAGCATCTTTGAGCCGAGGTAACAGCAGCGCCAGGCCCTGTTCTTCGTTCTTAGCGGGGATAATAATGGTTACGTCTGTCATCTAGTTCTCCAGATAGAGTTCAAGCGTGCGCTGCTCAGACGTTGACAGCATTCCCGCTTGGCGTTTTTTTTGCAACATTTCGATAGCTTCATCAGCAGCGCTTACTTTACCCAATGCGGTGGCAAAATGCAGTTTCATTAGTAAAGCCCTGGTGGCATCTGGCACCTGGGCTAAAGAGAGTTCGATGTATTCAAACGCATTGCCGTAGCGGCCCAGGTCATTTTCAAAACTGGCGAAGACTGAAAACATGTTTGCTGATGCGCGGGTTTCGTCGCCATCAACCAAAAAGACTTTCGTAAGCCGCTCAGCGAGCGCAACTCTATCAAAGCTAGGACATCCATCCTCCTGCAACAACTTAACCAGCCCGCTGGCGATACTAACTACCGCAAAAGGTCGCTTAGGATTTTGTCGTCCAAGGTTGTCGATTAGATGTGGGGGTACGGGAGCGTTCGCCAGACAATGTAGACTCAGATCCCTCAACTGTCGGTCACCCTGTCTAGTTCGAGAATCCAGGTCATCAGACTTCCTAGAGTATTCAAGGGCCGAGGTTAGCGCACCTACTCCTGCTAACTGAACGGCCATCTCTTCATTGGCCCGAGCCGACTCAGGGTGAGCGATCACAGTGCTAATTCTCAGCAGCGGTGTGCTAGACCAGATTTGCACCTGTGAGCTGGTTTGCAATGCCAAGTAAAGCACGTAAAAACACCCGCAAACCAAGAGCGGTGAGCTCAGCTGCGAATAACGTTTACAGAGTATGCCGACAATGCAAAGGAGCAAGAGGATCAAGCCAATGCCCGGAAAATAATTTCGATGCTCGAAATATAGCTCCAGAGCTAGCGCCGTCGACTCGACAGAATGACCGACCAGAAACCACAGCACGGCAAATACCACAGTCCAAGCCACTCGGGCGAAACACAGCGCCAAAACACCAAGCCCGACGAAAGACCACGACACCACTGAAACCAGGGTGGAAAACGGTTCCAAAAGACTGCGGGATACGACGACATCATCATGAAATAAACCCATACGAAATGTCTCTGGAACATAGACCTGCCCTACGTAGTGCCAAAGCACTCGGCTCTCGGTCAGCAACCGCTCTCCGAGAGAGAAATCACGTGCCGCATATCCAGCTTGTATCCATTCCCCCGCGTAGATAAGCAAAACAAAAGCGGATATCACTCCTAAAACCAATAGCGAGACACTCACTAAATGCAAACCTCTGTGTTTCAGACCTTCTCTATCGCAGCCCCGAAACCAAAAAACCTCCATGAGAACTATTATTGGCAGAAGAATCGCCGCGTTTTCTTTAGAAAAAAGAGCGAGTAAGAACAATACCGCACAAGCAACTAAGTAATGCCAGGAAAACTTTTTCAAAACCAGTGCGTTGCGCCAAAGCACATAGCCTATAAGTGACGCCACCATGAACAGAGTGGCCAGAATCGTCATTCTTTGGACCATGTACAAAACGGTGCTTACGTAAAGCGGCGATAGCAGCCAAGCTGCCGCACCTAGCAGTGAAAACCAACGATGAGCTGGTATTTTCTGATACGACAAAAGCAGACTAAACAAGCAAACTACAAGAGCGCCAGTCAATAGATGAAGGGCAATATTAATTAACTTCGTCCCACGTGTACCGTGATTCAAATAGAGCTTTTCTGCGACAAAGCTCGCCATTGATACCGGACGACCGAGAGGACCTGATCCATCTCCAAAAATATACTGACGTGCTAGTGAAGGGTTTGCGTCTAGGGCATCCAGCTTAAGTAAACTGCCACGATCATCGAGGAGAGGCGGACCATACTGCCCTGGAGAATAGGCCCAAAGAGTAAAGCCCAAAAGCACCACAAGACTAATTAAATAGGCGATTCTTTGCGCTGCAGTGACGATTTCTTCCGACGGAGTAATTTTCATGAGGAGGAAAACAACGCTTTCAGATGAAGGACGTCTTTGCGACTTGAGTCAGCAGTTACCCACTGAGTAACAACTTCATACATACCATTAACATCACCTTGATCTACCTTAAGCGAGAGTAAACGAGCTAAGAACGAGCGATTGCCCGGATCAATGCGCAATGCTCTTCGACAGAGCTCCTCGAGTACTTCGGGAGTCTCACCTCGGGCATAAATATACGTGTAGTAACTCGACATAATGGCAAGCGAGTTAGGATAACGGCGTTCGAGAATGGCAAAAATGGACATCATTTGACCATGATCGACTGAGCAACCACCTTCTGCGCTGCATACCGCGAGTGCATCGATGGCATTGTAATCGGATGATTGTAAAACACGATCTTCCAGCAGTTTTTCTAGCTTGCCGAGCCAGTTTTGCTGAAGACCGAGCTCGGGAAAGTACTGCGCATCGATATGGTAAAGCATAATAATTGCGGCTACGTTGCGTGAGTCCAACTCCCACGCTCGCTGAAAGTGATAGCGGGCTGTCACAAGTTCGTCAATCGCCTGCTTGCTCTCTGAACCTCCATTTATTCGGGTCTTATTGTATTCGTGCCACCAACTCTCAGCATAGATAAAGTTTGTATTAGGAGAATTGGGATGATTCTTCAAATTGACTAATTCAAGCCTCGAATTCTCAGACCATACTGAAACCCTTACAACCAATAACGCTGACAGCAGTGCTACCAAGAGCCCCACTAATAAAAGCTCATTCAACTGGAACCGTGATGCAGCACCCGCCAAGCAAACAGCGAGAAGTAAACAGATGCCAACAATAGGGAGATAATTTCTGTGCTCAAATACCATTTCGAGTGCGAGCACACCGGACTCCAAACTGTGTCCCGCGAGGAAAAACAGAAAACCAAAAACAAAAAAGGGATATCGCTGCGCAGAAAATACTCCCCCCAGGAGCACACCGCCCCAACACAGCACAGACAAAAAGGTAGTTATCGGCTGCATCAGACTTTTAGAAAAAGGAATATCATCATGGAGGAAACCCATGGCACTCAAATCCGGAAAGATAAACCATCCGAGATAATGCCAGAGCAATCGCGATTGTGTGAGGACTCGTTCCTCAAGAGTGAATTCCCGGATTGTATAGCCGGCCAGAACAAAATCCCATGCAGAATAAATTACCAGTACAAATGCGCTTAAGGTGAAAAAAAACAACAAGCGAATGGCGACCTTTCCAGGTAACCGCGACTTACCCGCCCAAAGACCGCGAAAAAAAACGACTTCGATAAGTAGGGCGAGCACCGGCAACAAAATGCCATTCTCTTTGCTGAAAAATGCAAGAGTGGTAATCATTCCCAGCCACAATGCAGCCGCCAGGACTTCCCCTAAGTTCGCGCCGGAAATGGCCCACCGCTGACGATACCGGACAAAAACAAAGAGACCCAAAAGTACAAAAAAGGTGGAGAGCTGCGCCATACGCTGCACAGAGTACAAAACCGTAGACACCTGCAGTGGATGCAGAAGCCAAATTGCCGCCGCTGCAAAAGCTACCCAATTAAAGTCTATATCAGCGACGCGGCCAGCTTGTACTTGTAACAGCACACGTGACAGCAAGAACACCAACCAGGCAATGGCAATATGAATAAGGGTGTTGGTCAGTTTTAAGCTATGAGCGGAGATTCCATCTGACACGGTACTATTCAAAGCAAAGCTGAACATCGGGATCGTGCGCCCGGCGAGGCCCGAATCAGAACTAACAACAGCTACACGCCACGCATCCAGCACAGAAGCATCGAATTGCAATGAGGTATTCGAAGCAAGATTGGGTAAATCGTCAAAAAGTAGCCCACCGGAAAAGCCCAGGCTGTAAATACCAAAGGACAGTACGCTCAAAGCCACCAAGTATCGGATACACAAACGAGAGCTTTGGATACTTGTACACCTCAAAATTCGTCTGTTTCGAAAGGGAAACGACAACCGCTATATTGAAGTGCAGATAATAAACTATTACGCGAAAAAAAAACCAAAAAAAACCCGACCGAAGCCGGGTTCTTCATGCGCTAGGCGCTTAGCCTCTACAGCTGGAAGGCAAGTATTTCAGGTCGATAAGAACAACAGTTGTTGCACCAACACTTGTAGAACCGCACACCCAGTCAAGAGATCCATCCGTTTTAGTCACAGGCGAAAGAGTGAATCCAGAAGATGCTGTACCGCCTGGTATTTCACCGGTGCGAATAGTGGCCCCGATGATGCCAGTAGCAGGGTCGTACTTGATGGAGGTTACAATTTTCTTATCAGGATTAGTGTTAAGACCTGACTGTGCCAGAGTCGGAAAACTTCCACCTTGTGTAGCGTAGTACTCAGAGATAGTTGTCTTGGCTTCAGCCAGTGCAGCCATAGGCTCAGCCATCTTGGCACGTACGGTGTAATCTTGATAAGCAGGCAATGCGATTGCCGCCAAAATTCCGATAATCGCAATGACGATCATCAGTTCGATAAGGGTAAAGCCCTGTTGATTTCTTTTTTGAGTATTCATATTTCCTGCTCCAAATGACAAACTATTTTTGATTTAAGTGTTCTTGCATACCGGGTTGTTGAGCGGACCGATACAGGCAAGATCACTATTGCAGATACCGTGCCAAATACAAAAAAACCCACATTTATAATTTTAAATCTTTTTAATACAATAACTTACGAAGCAAACTCAGTTCTCGCAACGGAGACAGTGGATTGTTTACTCGCGATATTAAATGACGTACTGGCAACATAAGTGACAAATTTTGTCACTTATGTTGCCAGATACCGCGGCAGTCAATCTCCAACTGTTCAAAATTGCTGGAGTGTCATGATCAACTAAGACATAACTGGTCAACGGGCGATATGTGATAGAGGCAACAACAAATCGAAAAATCTTGAGAAATCATTACATTACTGTTGTTCTGAGGTATTAGGCCGACTAGGGTACCGGTATACTCGATCACATAATAGCCAAAAACCACTTGGCAATAGTATCGGCAAGATAGGGACCAGGGAACGATGAACGACAAAGCAGTTGGACAGCTTAGCGGACTGGCGGGGAGACTTGTTGCTGAAGGTTTGATTTCAGCACAGGAAGCCGGTGACGCTCAAAAAGCTGCATCCACTGACAACGTTCCCTTTGTGCAGTACTTGGTTGGCAGTAGCGAAATTGACAGCCAGAAATTGGCCGAGGTTGCGTCACAGGAGTTTGGTGTTCCGCTGTTTGATATCACCGCGTTCAACCAGGCTAACCTCCCCGAAGGTTTGGTCGATGCTGGCCTCATTGTTAAACATCATGCCCTGCCACTTTTTCACCGTGGCAATAGATTATTTATCGCAGTATCAGATCCCACCAACCTGGTTGCCCTGGACGAAATCAAGTTTCATACGGGAATCAACACAGATGCGGTATTGGTCGAAGAACTCGCACTCAATAACGCCATCACTCAGTGGATGGAAGCCCAGGACAATTTGGGTGACGGACTCGACGGCTTAGACGGTCTGGACTCTGGCGATCTGGACGACATTGATATTCAGTCCGGCGACGATCCCGCAGAGGACGACGACGGAGCACAGGGAGTAGACGAAACTCCTATCGTACGATTCGTCAACAAAGTTCTTATCGACGCTATAAAACAAGGCGCATCGGATATTCACTTCGAGCCCTATGAAAAAAATTACCGAGTTCGATACCGCACCGATGGTATTTTACAAGAGATCGTAAGACCTCCCAAAAATTTGGCCCCGCGACTTTCGGCTCGTTTGAAAGTGATGTCACAAATGGATATCTCCGAGCGACGAATGCCACAGGATGGCCGCATACAAATGAAGCTATCCCGCAACCGATCTATTGATTTTCGGGTGAACACGCTGCCGACTCTTTTCGGCGAAAAAATTGTATTGCGTATCCTCGACCCTTCCAGCGCACAAATGGGTATCGATGCTTTGGGCTACGAACCGTCGCAGAAAGAAATGTATGTAAACGCACTCGATCAACCACAGGGAATGATCTTGGTAACAGGGCCAACAGGTTCCGGTAAGACCGTATCTCTCTATACTGGTCTGAACATGCTCAATACGCCAGAACGCAATATATCCACGGCGGAAGACCCAGTAGAAATTAATCTCGAGGGAATCAACCAGGTACACGTGAATGCCAAGGTCGGTTTAAACTTCGCCGAGGCACTGCGCTCTTTCCTTCGTCAGGATCCAGACATCATCATGGTAGGTGAGATTCGAGACCTGGAAACCGCGGAAATCGCAATTAAAGCGGCCCAGACCGGCCATATGGTAATGTCCACCTTGCACACCAACAGCGCCGCGGAAACGATAACTCGCATGCTCAATATGGGTGTTCCCGCGTTCAACCTTGCGACCTCGGTAAACTTAATTATTGCCCAGCGACTAGCCAGAAGATTGTGTAAAGAATGTTGTGAGCCAGCCACCGACTTACCGAGAGAGACATTACTCAAAGAAGGGTTCACCGAGGAAATGCTGGATGGTGCAACCCTGATGAACCCCGTGGGTTGCAAATTGTGCAACGCGGGTTATAAGGGGCGAGTCGGCGTCTATGAGGTTGTGAAAGTCACACCGAAAATTGCCCAAATTATTATGGAAGAAGGAAACTCCATCGACATCGATAAAAGGGCCCGGGAAGAAGGTTTCAACGACTTGCGTCGTTCTGCACTGGAAAAAGCGGCGCGGGGCGAAACAAGCCTCAATGAAGTCAACCGAATTACAACGGATTAACCCCAACACAGTGAAAAATCAGGATATTGGCGGATAGTATTATGGCAACAAGTGCAGTAAGAGGCAGTACATTTACCTGGGCCGGCACGGACAAGCAGGGGAATGCCAGCAAGGGTGAAATCGAGGCGGTTAGCTCGTCGATGGCCAAGGCGCAATTGCGGCGTCAGGGTATCAAACCCAAAAGTGTCAAAAAGAAATCGAAGCCGCTATTCGGTGCCAGTGGTAAAAAAATCAAACCCATAGACATCTGCATTTTTACCCGGCAATTATCCACTATGATGAAGGCCGGTGTACCGCTGGTGCAAAGTTTTGAGATTGTCGCAGATGGCTTGGAAAACCCCAGCATGGGCGAGTTGGTGCACACAATAAAGAACGATGTTGCTGCGGGAACAGGCTTGGCAGTATCCCTGGAAAAGCACCCTAAGTACTTCGACGATTTGTTTTGCAGTCTCGTCGCTTCCGGTGAGACATCGGGAACCCTGGAAGTCATGCTGGATAGGGTCGCAACCTACAAGGAAAAGACGGAACAGCTTAAAGCCAAAATCAAAAAGGCCATGACTTACCCAATTGCGGTGGTCGTCGTCGCTCTGGTTGTTACCGGTATCTTGCTTATCAAAGTGGTGCCTCAGTTTGCGGAGACGTTTAGCAGCTTCGGTTCAGATTTACCGGCTTTTACACTCTTTGTTCTCGGAATATCCAATTTGGCGCAGGAATGGTGGTTCATCATTCTGATAGGAATAATAGCCGCGATATTTCTGTTTAAGGAAATAAAACAACGCTCGGTACCCTTTTCGGAATTTTTAGACAAAATGGCATTAAAGGCTCCCATTGTAGGAGATATCGTTTTCAACTCTGTGGTTGCCCGATTCTCTCGCACACTCGCCACGACTTTTGCTGCCGGTGTACCGCTAGTCGAAGCGTTGGATTCAACCGCTGGAGCTGCGGGTAATTCGGTTTACACCAAGGCGATCAAGCAAATCAGGGACGACGTGACAACCGGTACCACTTTGTATAACGCCATTAAATCCACGGGCCTCTTTCCAAACATGCTACTGCAAATGGTATCGATTGGTGAGGAAGCAGGTGCTCTGGATGAAATGCTGGACAAAGTGGCGAATCACTATGAGGAAGCCGTCGACAATGCGGTGGACAGTCTAAGCTCACTGATGGAACCCATAATCATGTCGATTCTGGGTGTTCTGGTTGGCGGGCTAATGATCGCCATGTACCTTCCAATATTCATGCTGGGTTCTGTGGTTTAAACACGAGCGTACGCGAAACCCTCGGGAACCACTCTCATGCTGGACGCACTAAACCAACACAGCTGGATGTTGGCCATCGCCCTTTCTTTTATGGGTCTTGTGGTTGGCAGCTTTCTAAACGTCGTCATTTACCGCCTTCCTATCATGATGGAATCGCAGTGGCGCAAAGACTGCTGCGAACTTCTAGAAGTAGAGGAAAAAGAGGCGACCGAGACTATTAATCTCGCGGTGCCAAACTCCCATTGCCCACACTGCGGCCAGAGCATAAAAGCCTGGCAGAACATCCCGGTTCTTAGCTATATCATGTTGGGTGGCAAGTGCCACAATTGCAGATCACGCATATCCATCAGGTATCCAATTATCGAATTGGTTACCGGTGTTATGACACTCGCCTTAGCGGTGTATTTTCAAGCATCACTGGCCCTGCTGGGTGCAATGTTTTTCACCTGGGCACTGATAGCACTGACTATGATCGATGTCGACCAGCAGCTGCTGCCCGATGACATTACACTGCCTCTTTTATGGCTGGGCCTAATACTCAACGTCAGCGAAACCTATGTAACCCTTGAGGCAGCTGTAATCGGCGCAGCCCTGGGTTACCTGTCGTTGTGGAGCGTCTTCTGGCTATTCAAGTTGCTGACGGGCAAAGATGGAATGGGTTATGGAGACTTCAAATTGCTGGCCGCTCTAGGCGCCTGGATGGGATGGCAGGCCATTCCCTTAATTATCTTGCTATCATCGGTAGTAGGTGCGGTTGTCGGCATATCGCTGATGGTATTAAAGCGCCGAGGCAAAGATATCCCCATCCCATTTGGGCCCTATCTTGCGATGGCCGGCTGGATAAGCCTGCTTTGGGGTGATCATCTTACCGGTTTATACATGGACGCAGCAGGCCTGACTTCTTGAGTTTTATTGTTGGAATCACCGGTGGCATAGGAAGCGGAAAAAGCGCTGTCACAGAGCGCTTTGAACGCCTCGGAATTACGGTTGTCGACGCAGATCTGGCTGCCAGAGTTATTGTAGAAAAGGGAAAACCTGCGCTCAAAGCCATTGCCGATCACTTCGGCAGTGAGATTATCAAGGGCAATGGAGAACTAGACAGGGCCGCTCTCCGAACGAAAATATTCTCCAACGACTCAAAGCGACTCTGGCTCGAACAACTCACACACCCTCTCATCGGTGCTGAAATACTGGACCAGTTAGCAGCCTCTACCTCAGCCTATACTATTCTCAGCTCGCCCTTGTTGTTGGAAACATCTCAGGGAGAACTGAGCCAATGTACGGTGGTTGTCGATGTCCCACCGGAAACGCAACTGCAGCGCACGATGGCGCGGGATGACAACGATGAAGCGCAGGTAAAGCGTATTATGGCGGCTCAAATGTCCCGGGACAAAAAGCTTGAGCTAGCCGATATCGTCATCGACAACTCCGGCAGTCTCGAAGATCTCGATAAAATAGTGGCTGAACTTCACGAGCAATTTTTGAAGCGCGCTTCACAGAGTGAGCCATAGTAGCCTTTCAGGTTACATCCAGCTTCATAACGGCATCGACAATAGAAGCATTGGCCTCTGGAAAATCGTATGCTCCCAGCTCACCCATACCAACCCACAATAGAGGCTGTCCTTCGCACCCAGTCGCAGTACCGGTAAATTCCGCGACCAGCCAGACATCCAGACATACACTTTTATCCCCGTAGTCGTGGGAAACTACGGTCAACGGTGTAGCGTGGCCGATGTGAATCCCCAACTCTTCATGCAACTCTCTCTCCAAAGCATTCTGCACGGACTCACCGGCTTCGACTTTACCACCAGGAAACTCCCACAAGCCCCCTTGGTGAGATTCCTTGGACCGCTTCGCGATCAAAACTCGATTGCGAGAATCCAGTATTACCCCAACGGCAACATGCACTACTGTCATTCAGGTTCGGTACTCAGCATTGATCCGCACATAATCGTACGATAAGTCTGTTGTCCAGACCTGTTCGGAACTGTCGCCACGGTGCAACTCGATACGAATGACAATATCTTCAGGTTCCATTGCGGTCACACCCAACTGCTCGGTGTAACTTGCTGCTCGGCAGCCTTTTTCTGCAATGAGCACATCGTTTAAGTAAACGCTGATGAGATCGACGTCCAGCTCCGGCAGTCCGGCGCGCCCGATTGCCGCAAGCAATCGCCCCCAATTAGGATCGCTGGCGAACAAAGCAGTTTTCACTAGAGGAGAGTGAGCTACGGTATAGGCCACATCCAGACATTCTTCGGAGGTGGCACCGCCGTTGACAGCGACGGTTACAAACTTGCTCGCGCCCTCTCCGTCGCGAACTAGCGCCTGTGCCAAGGTTACGCAGACTTCCTCTACAGCACTCTCGAGCGCGCTATGAAGTGGCGACGAGCTGTCCTGGACGAGCTCGTTACCTGCCGCCCCTGTTGCCATCAAGACGCAAGCGTCGTTAGTAGAGGTATCGCCATCGACAGTTATTCGATTGAAAGACGAATCTACCGCAACGCCTATTATCTGATTCAGGTGCATCTCATCTACCGCCATATCCGTGGCGATATAGGCAAGCATCGTAGCCATGTTCGGTCGAATCATACCTGCACCTTTGGCAATACCCGTAACCGTGTAATTGCGACCCTCACATGAAAACCTCACGGACGCCCCCTTTGGTACAGTGTCCGTGGTAAGAATTCCCTCAGCGGCATCCGACCAACCCTGCTCGGAGAGCTCCTCCAACGCCCGGGGGATAGCTCGTGTTATTTTTTCAACAGGTAGAGGTTCGCCAATCACTCCTGTGGAAAACGGTAAGACTTTTTCAAGGTCAACACCAGCGGCATCGGCCACCGCAGCACAACATGCTCTGCTGGCCTGAATGCCCGGATCTCCAGTGCCAGCATTCGCATTTCCCGTATTGACCAACAGATATCGCGCATCAGCATTGGATGCCAAAAGATGCGCTTTGGCAACGGTTACCGGTGCGGCACAAAAAGCATTCTGGGTAAACACCGCAGCACACTGTGTCCCGGTGGAAAGCTCGATTAACACCAGATCCTTGCGCCCCTCGGTTTTAATTCCGGCGGAGACAGTGCCCAGGCGCAAACCGCTAATGACATCCAGTTGAAGCTTTGCATTCACTTCTTTATCGCCTTGCTTCGATTTTATCACTGTATTTAAAGCTTGCCGTGACACTGCTTATATTTCTTACCACTGCCACAGGGACATGGCTCGTTGCGCCCTACTTTGCGCTCTTCACGCGTGAAAGTTTGCGGGGCGGCTGCTTCAGGGGTCGCGGCGTCCTGTGTCTCGCTGGCCAACGCAGAGCTGGTTGCGTGCTGGAAATCCATTTTTTCTCGCTCAGCGGCTTCGCGCCGCTTCTGCTCAATCAGCTGTGCTTCATCGGGGCGTTGTATCTCAACATGGCTTAAAAATTTGATGACTTCATACTTGAGACTACTGAGCAGCTGTTCAAAAAGTTCGAAAGACTCCCGCTTGTATTCCTGCTTCGGGTTTTTCTGGGCGTAGGCTCGAAGATGAATTCCCTGGCGAAGGTGATCCATAGTCGCCAGGTGCTCTTTCCAAAGTGTATCGAGAACTTGCAGCATGATCTGTTTTTCGATCTTGCGCATGTCCGGTCCAACTTCCTCGCATTTTTCGTCGTAGGCTTTTTGGATCTCCCCACAAATTTTCTCTCGCAGAACTTCCTCGTGAAGTTTGTCGTCTGAATCCAGCCACTTCTGTATCGGTAGGGAAATCGAAAACTCCGCTTCGAGCTGGTTTTGCAGACCTGGAATATCCCATTGCTCTTCCACACTCATCGGCGGGATGAAACTGCTAATTGCGTCATTGACCACGTCGAAACGAATATCGGTAATGGTGTCGGAGATGTCTGATTCACCCAGGAGATCATTCCGCTGCTGATAGATAATCTGTCGCTGATCATTAGCGACATCGTCGTATTCAAGCAACTGCTTACGAATATCGAAGTTTCGGCCCTCAACTTTTCGTTGCGCCTTCTCTATCGCATTGGTAACCATGCGGTGCTCGATGGCTTCGCCCTTTTCCATCCCCAGCGCTTGCATAAAATTCTTCACCCGCTCCGAGGCAAAAATTCGCATTAAACTGTCTTCCAGAGAAAGATAAAAGCGCGACAAACCTGGATCACCCTGACGCCCAGCACGACCGCGCAACTGATTATCAATTCTGCGCGATTCATGTCTCTCCGTTCCCAAAATGTGCAGGCCGCCCGCCTCGATAACCTGATCGTGGCGCAACTGCCACTCTGCACGTAACTGTTCTTCGTTAGTATTTTCGGGGCCACCGGCAGCCGCCAACTCAGCTTCAAAGTTTCCACCCAACACGATATCAGTACCACGACCTGCCATGTTGGTGGCGATAGTGACCACGCCAGGCCTGCCAGCCTGGGCGATGATTTCGGCCTCTTGCTCGTGATATTTCGCGTTGAGCACTTTATGATCTACTTTACTCTTGCGAAAACGTGCTGAGAGCTCCTCAGAGGTTTCGACAGAGGCTGTCCCCACCAATACGGGTGCACCCTTTTCCATACAGTCCAAGACATCGGTGACAATGGCATCAAACTTCTCTTCCCGGGACAAATAAACCAGATCATTCAAGTCTTCGCGCATCTGAGGCATATTGGTAGGGATAACCACCACCTCCAGACCGTAGATTTGACGGAACTCGAAGGCTTCCGTATCGGCGGTGCCGGTCATTCCCGAGAGTTTGCTGTACAGTCTGAAAAAATTCTGGAAGGTCGTAGAAGCCAGTGTCTGGCTTTCACTCTGAATATTCACACCCTCTTTAGCCTCAATGGCCTGATGCAGACCTTCGGAAAGACCACGCCCCGCCATCGTTCTGCCAGTGTGCTCGTCAATCAGAACGACCTGGTTGTCCTGGACAATGTATTCAACGTCTCGGTGGAACAATACGTGTGCACGTAAAGCAGAATGAACATGATGTAGGAGATTCAAATTGGTCGCCGCGTAGAGGCTGTCCCCCTCCTCCAGCAACTTCTCTTTAATCATGATATCTTCGATGTATTCGTGACCTTCCTCGGTCAACTCTACCTGACGCTGTTTTTCATCTACCGTGTAGTGGCCACCGGTAACTTCATCATCAACTATTTCTCCAGGCTGGAGCGCAGGTATCAACTTATTGACGCGGCGGTAGAGCTCCGAGCTGTCTTCAACCGCGCCGGAAATAATCAGCGGGGTTCTGGATTCGTCGATTAGAATCGAGTCCACTTCATCAACAATTGCAAATGCCAACTCTCGCTGCATACGATCATCAGAGGAAAACGCCATATTGTCGCGCAGATAATCAAAACCAAACTCGTTGTTTGTTCCGTAGATAATATCCGCACTATACGCTTTGCTTTTCTGCTCCTGGGCCTGGCCCGAAGTCACGACGCCGACCTCGACACCCAAAAATTCATACAGGGGCCCCATCCACTGTGCATCGCGACTAGCCAGGTAGTCGTTGACGGTGATGAGATGCACACTGCCACCCGTGAGGGCGTTTAGATAGGCCGGCAGTGTGGCCACTAACGTTTTTCCTTCCCCCGTCCGCATTTCCGCGATCTTACCCTCGTGCAACACCATGCCGCCTATCATCTGTACGTCAAAATGCCTCATTCCCAGCACCCGCACACCCGCTTCGCGTACTACCGCGAAAGCCTCTGGCAACAAGCTGTCCAGAGAGGCGCCACCCGCTAATCGCTGTTTGAATTCAGCCGTTTTTGCACTCAATTGTTCATCACTCAACGCCTTTATTTCTTCCTCAAAGGCATTGATCTTTACCACCACCTTTTTCATACGCTTGAGCTGGCGAGAGTTACGAGTTCCAAAAACTTTTTTTGTCAGATTAGTAATCATTGATCTTCAACATTTTCCAATAGGGGAGAAACCGCCAATGCGGATGAGAGCCGCAGCGATGCGTGGCAGATAGCGTTTGAAATCAGCGCTGGGTGCGGTTTACGTAACTTGAGGGATCGACAGTCCGACCATGTCGGAAGACTTCATAGTGAACATGCGCTCCGGTCGAACGACCGCTGGAGCCCATAAGAGCAATTGCCTGGCCTTTTTTCACCATATCACCCGGACTCACCAGGTTTTCTTTGTTGTGTGCGTAGCGAGTAATAAAACCATCGCCATGCGAAATTTCGACCATCTGCCCATAGCCGGATTGCTTGCCCGACCATGTAACAACACCTGCGGCGGACGCAATAATATCTGAACCTTCCTTGCCGGCAATATCGATGCCTTTATGCATCGCAGGTTTACCTGTGAAGGGGTCGGTCCGTTGGCCATAATAGGAGGATATCCAACCCTTGCGAGTGGGTCTTCCAGACAGCCAGGTCTGATTATCGAATTTGCGACCACTCAATACAGATCCCAACAGATCGAGTTGGTGCTCTCGATCATTGAGCTTGGCCTCAAACAGGTCCATTTCATTGGATACGCCGGCAGAACTAAAATCAACATTAAAATCGGCGGCGATGGGTCCACCCAGTGCGGGTGCCCTGCTAAAATCAAACTCACCTTGCTCTAATTCTGCAATGACCGTCAGATGCTCTCCCAGAGCATCGAGACGCACCATTCGAGCCTGTAATTCCGCAAGATTGAGTGACAGAGCTTTTAGTTTGCGCTGCGCCTTAGCGCGAAGGCCTATCAACTCTTCAGACTGGGTTTCGAGTTCTTCTTGTAGATCACCCAGGACGACATTACTGACAGATCGAGTGTCGCTCTCCAAACCAGCAAAATAGCCAACGGCAATCATGCCGATAGGTAAACCCAGGCAACAAAGGGATAGAACGGCGCGTGACCAGCGCCCCAATTCGATAGAACGCGATCCGCCGTGCTTTTTATCAATGAGAATAACTTTCATTTAGCTAAACAGGCACGATTTGAGCGGGTGACTATGCCACAGTTATTCGCAATGTTCCACGATAGAGGCCAGTCAGCGCGCTATCTGTCACACTTTCGGAGGTTTTATCGGAGTTTCCGCGATCCAACGGCGCTCAAGCTGCTGCCACCGGATTGGTCAAGTAGGAAATTGGAGCGGCGGCTTCATCTTCAAAGGTAACCATTTCCCAGCACTCGGGCTGAGCGGCGAGCGCTTTCAAGGATGCATTGTTGAGTGCATGACCAGACTTGTGTGCACGATATTCGCCGATCAGGCCATGACCTAGCAGGTATATGTCGCCAATTGCATCTAAAACCTTATGTTTTACGAATTCATCATCGTAGCGAAGGCCGTCCTGATTGAGAATGCGATACTCATCGACGACAATGGCGTTATCGACGCTACCGCCTCGGGCTAATCCCTTGGAGCGCAGATATTCGATTTCATGCATGAAACCAAAAGTACGAGCTCTACTCACTTCCTTAACAAAAGAAGTGCTGGAAAAATCCAGCTCAGCATGGGCAGTGCGATCGCGAAACACCGGGTGGTCAAAATCGATAGTAAATGAGACTTTGAAGCCATCAAAGGGGAGGAAGCTGGCTACTTTATCTCCATCTTCTACCGTGACCGGGTGTTTTATGCGAATAAACTTCTTGGGCGCATTTTGCTCTTCAATACCAGCGGACTGGATTAGAAACACAAACGGCCCCGCACTGCCATCCATAATGGGAACTTCAGGTGCACTGACATCCACATAGGAGTTGTCTATGCCCAACCCCGCCATCGCCGAGAGTAGATGCTCTACAGTGGACACGCGCTCTCCATCGGTAACAAGGCTGGTTGAAAGTGTTGTATCGCCAACATTCTCCGCCCGAGCGGGAATTTCCACGATCGGATCGAGATCTACTCTACGAAAGATAATACCCGTGTTAATGGGGGCTGGGTTGAGGGTCAAGTAAACCTTCTCGCCCGTGTGCAAACCAACACCCGTGGCTTTTATCGCGTTTCGCAGTGTACGTTGTCGAATCATAACTTCTACCGTTCCAATATGCCGATGCGCTTTATCCCAAATCAAAGGGATAAACGTGCCCGTACTTGTGTTAGTCAGCTTGGCGGCGCAAAAAAGCGGGGATATCAAAATAGTCCTCGCCACCAGCGGTATCTGGCGAAGCGGGAGCTGCTCCACCGTCGAGCGCTGCGCGTCTTCGTCCAATTGCCGGACGATCAAGATCCTTGTAATTCGGTTCGTGATCAATTTCTACCGGCTTGCTACTTTCAACCACTTGCAGTGGTGCTCTGGCAACTTCACTGCCCAGGCCCGTGGCGACTACCGTCACTTTCAGCTCTTCAGTCATCTCAGGATCGATAACTGTACCCACCACAACAGTGGCTTCTTCGGAGGCGAATTCCTCGATGGTATCCCCTACTTCGGAGAACTCTCCCAAAGAGAGATCCAGGCCGGCTGTGATATTCACCAAAATGCCTCTGGCGCCTTGCAAGTCGATATCGTCCAGGAGAGGACTATTGATCGCTTTTTCGGCAGCTTCGCGAGCTCGATCCTCGCCTTTAGCACTGCCGGTACCCATCATGGCCATTCCCATCTCAGACATAACTGTCCTGACATCCGCAAAATCGACGTTAATCATTCCGGGGCGGATAATCAGATCGGCTATGCCCTGAACCGCGCCCAACAATACATCATTGGCCTCTCTAAAGGCATCCAATAAACTGGTATTTTTTCCCAACACTTCGAGCAGTTTTTCATTGGGAATAGTAATCAGAGAGTCCACATGCTGCTGCAACTCGGCAACGCCTTCGCGCGCTATTTTCAGGCGTTTTTTTCCTTCGAATGGAAATGGACGCGTCACAACAGCAACCGTCAAAATGCCCAACTCTCTGGCAACTTCTGCAACCACAGGCGCACAAGCCGTAACCGTACCACCACCCATTCCCGCGGTGATGAACACCATGTCAGCACCCCTGAGAGAATCGGCAATGCGATCCCGGTCTTCCATCGCAGCGGCACGACCAATTTCTGGATTAGCCCCGGCGCCCAGGCCCTTGGTAATGTCACCTCCAAGTTGTAAAACAGTTTTGGATTCGATATCCGACAAAGCCTGCGCATCGGTGTTGGCACAGATAAAATCAACGCCTTCGACGTTGTTTTCAATCATGTGCTTCACGGCGTTGCCGCCGCCACCACCGACACCCACAACTTTAATCACTGCACTTTCTGGTACGTTGTCAATCAGCTCAAACATAGTCTATCCCCTTTGTAATAATATTGCCGCTTGTAAGGCGACGGTTCACTGCATAAAAACATCTAAAAATTGCTCTGTATCCACGACTTAAATCGACCCAAGAGACTCTCCCCTGCTGCGGTGCTGCGCGCCGTCACAGAATAGCCATCTGCCTGGTGTTGATTTCCGTAAAGCAACAGGCCAACGCCTGTTGCATAAATTGGGTTGCGTACAATATCGTTCAAGCCGCGAATAGAATGCGGCGACCCCACTCGAACCGGCATGTGAAAAATTTCTTCGGCGAGTTCGACAACGCCTTCCATTTTCGAGGTACCGCCTGTCAGGACAATGCCGGCAGGAACCATATCTTCGAAACCGCTCCTGCGAAGCTCCGCTTGCACCAAGGTAAACAGCTCGTCGTAACGAGGTTCAACAACTTCAGCAAGCGCCTGTCTCGACAAATCCCGTGGCGGCCGGTCGCCAACACTGGGCACCTTTATCGTCTCATCTGCGCCGGCCAATTGAGTGAGCGCGCAAGCGTATTTGATTTTGATTTCTTCGGCGTGCTGCGTCGGCGTCCGCAGCGCCATCGCGATGTCGTTGGTGACCTGATCACCGGCAATTGGGATTACACCGGTGTGTCGAATAGAACCCTCAGTGAAAATCGCAATATCTGTCGTGCCACCACCAATATCGACCAGGCAAACGCCCAGCTCCTTTTCGTCCTCGGTCAGCACGGAATAACTCGATGCCAGCTGTTCGAGTATCACCTCTTCAACTTCCAGGCCGCAGCGTCGGATGCACTTCTCGATATTCTGCGCTGCATTGACCGCACAGGTCACCAGATGCACTTTAGCTTCCAGGCGAACGCCCGACATACCCAACGGCTCTTTAATCCCTTCCTGGTTATCGATGACATATTCCTGGGGCAATATGTGCAAGACCTTTTGATCTGCAGGTATTGCCACTGCCTGCGCCGCATCAATGACGCGCTCTAAATCCAGTGGATAAACTTCTCGGTCCCGTATCGCGACAATGCCGTGTGAGTTAAGACTGCGAATGTGACTGCCAGCAATGCCGACGTACACAGAATGGATCTGGCAGCCGGCCATCAACTCAGCTTCCTCGATAGCCCGCTGAATGGAGTGCACAGTCGATTCGATGTTAACCACCACGCCCTTCTTCATCCCTTTGGACGGATTGGAGCCAATACCCACTACTTCGATCGCACCCTCGGAGTCAATTTCTCCAACGATGGCAACCACTTTCGAAGTGCCGATATCCAAACCCACAATCATTTTCTTGTCCTGCGCGCTGCCCATGGCAGTCTCTCCTAAAAATCCGTTCGTTCGTTTTATAAACCTGCAACGACAGGTGGTTCACTAAAGACAACTGCCAATCCACTTTGATAACGCAAATCAACACGTTCCAACTCTGTGCCGATGTTCTCGCCGCCCGTCTGGTATAGAGAGATGAAACGATCCAACCTCTCAGATAAATCTTTTCTTCCCAAAAGCAATTCGGTACCGCCGGACAGTACTGCACGCAGTTGCCCTCGATCATTGCTTGTCAACTCGCTCACGGCCAACTCCAAAGGTCGCAAGGCCTCAGATATAAATTGATAGACGCGAATAAGCTCCTGCTCTTGCCCATCAACTCCCTTGAGAACTGGAAGAGAGTCCCAGCGACTTTCACCTGAGGGATGAAATGCCTCGCCTTCATGGTTGAGAAATCCATTTGCCCCCCAACGAGCTATGGGCAACTGCTCAACGACGTGAATCTCTAAGGCGTTCGGCCATTGTCTTCTTACGGCCGCTTGATATACCCAGGGCAATTGCTCTAGTTGTACTTGAATACTGCTTAGGTCAGCTCCCAGAAATCCACCTACCAATACTGGCTGAACCATTTCCTGTAGTGCCACCTTCTGTGTGTACTCCAACTTTCCAGTCACTGCGATTCGCTCAACGGGAATTGCGTTGAGGACAAGCACAGCTTTAATTGAAGCAGCAACAACGACACCCAGGCCCGAGAGAATAAAAAGTCTGTTTAGCCAAACAAAAGAGCGGGGACGCTGCGCCCGGCCAGCAGCTTTTCGGGTTGCGCCATTCGCGCTCTTATTCTTGCGTTTACGCGCTGCATATTCCGATTTGGAGGCCTTAGCCCATTCGTACATCATGATTTTTTCTCCAGGGAGTGCTTCACAATCAGCTCCACCAGGTTTTCCATATTTATGTCTCTGGCAGCGGCAGCCATTGGAACCAAACTGTGCGACGTCATTCCCGGTATCGTATTGACCTCCAAGGCGTAGAAGGAGCCATCACGATCACGCATAAAATCGACACGCCCCCATGCCTCACAGCCAAGAGAGTGAAATGCGCTCAATGCCATATCAGCCAGTTGACGCTCTTGTTCCTCGTTAAGGCCGCTTGGACAGTGATACAAAGTTTCATCGGAGAGGTACTTAGCTTCGTAATCATAAAATTCATTCTGGGTTTCCATTTTTATGGAAGGCAGCGTTTCATCCCCTAAGACCGCAACCGTGTACTCCGGTCCATCAATAAACTGCTCAGCAATTACTTCGCCTGCATAGACCGATGCAGTTTCATAGGCGGAATGTAGTTCCTCAGCGGAACTGGCACTGGACATCCCGATACTTGAACCTTCGCAGGCAGGTTTTACAAAAACTTTACCGAAGCGATCGATAACCCTTTGCCAATTCGTCTGCGCGTTCAAAGTCACAAACCCCCCAGTGGCGAGACCTATCCCCTGCCAAAGCTGCTTGCTGCGTTTCTTGTCCATAGCCAACGCTGAACCCAAAACACCGGATCCTGAATAGGGAACGCCCAGAACTTCCAATGCACCCTGCATGACTCCGTCCTCACCTCCGGGACCGTGCAATGCGTTAAAAGCAAACGCCACTTGAGCAAGCTCAGAAACCCAGCCCTCTTGAGCGGGGTCTACAGCAAGGACTGTGTATCCGGACGATTCGAGGGAAGAAATAATCGCTGCGCCGGACTGCAGTGAAACTTCACGCTCCGCTGACTTACCACCCAGTAGTACCGCCACGGTTTCATTTTTCAGCTGCTGCAGGTTCACTGTGCAAGCTCCGCTAAATTTAAACCGTTGAGCTCTTGAGAGAGCTGAGTAATATTGCCCGCGCCCTGCGTGACGACAACATCACCAGATTGGAGAACATCGCCCAATACAGCGGGTATCTCTTCGATTGACTCAACGAAAAGGGGCTCAACCTGCCCCCGTTGCCGGATACTCCGAGTAAGGCTTCGACCATCAGCTCCAGGAATAGCACTCTCACCTGCGGCGTAGACTTCTAATACGATTAGTACATCGCACTGGGAGAGCACAGCGACGAAATCTTCGTACAGATCACGCGTACGGGTGTACCGGTGAGGTTGATAGATCATTACAACGCGCCGCTCAGGCCAGACTTGCTGCAGCGAATCCAGTGTCGCGGAGACCTCCGTTGGATGATGACCGTAATCATCAACCAGTAATGCACTGCCACCATCCGCTACCTGAATGGGGTCGCGCTGCTGAAAACGACGACCTACACCTGCAAATTTCTCCAGCCCTAAGGCGATAGCGTCATCGCTAAGCCCCTCGTCACTGGCAACTGCAACAGCAGCCGTGGCGTTTAATACATTGTGTACACCGGGCATGTTCAGGTGCACCTTCAGCGGCGACATTCCGTTCGGTCGGTGAACAACAAATCCAGTTGTGGGTCCAGATCGATCGAGCAAATCAATTCGGTAATCTGCGCTTTCAGAGAAACCATAGGTAACAACAGGGCAAATTACATCGGGCAGCAAACTGGCAACAACTTCGTCGTCAGTGCAAAGCACCGCCAAACCGTAGAAAGGCAGATTGTGGAGAAACTCCAGGAACGTCCGCTTCAGAACGGAAAAGTCTCCTCCATAGGTGTCCATGTGATCGGCTTCAATGTTGGTCACCACAGTGACCATAGGTTGCAGATGAAGGAAAGATGCGTCACTTTCATCCGCCTCGGCAATCAAGAATCGACTCGCTCCGAGTTGAGCATTGCTTCCTGCGCTATTTAGCTGGCCGCCGATAACAAAGGTAGGGTCTAAACCCGCCTCGCCAAAAACTGAGGCGATGAGACTGGTAGTCGTCGTTTTTCCGTGGGTACCAGCAATCGCAATGCCGTGGCGATAGCGCATAAGCTCGGCCAACATTTCGGCTCGAGGAACAACCGGAACGCGATTCTCTCGAGCAGCAACCACCTCGGGATTTTCCGTATCAACCGCACTGGATATGACGACGACATCGGCGCTGCCAATGTTGTCGGTACTGTGACCAATAAACAGTGCAATCCCCAGACTCTCAAGACGAGCGGTGACCGGGCTGCGACGAACATCAGAGCCCGTAACCTTATACCCCAAATTGACGAGAACCTCGGCAATGCCACTCATGCCAACACCGCCCACACCAATCATGTGAATACCTCGAACACGACGCATCTCGGGAACCGAATAATTGGCGTTATCCGTGAGCATTAATTAACCCCTCACAATAATCGCTGACAATTGAAGTAGCGTCGGGTACAGCAAGAGCTGCAGAAGCTGCAGCCATAGCACAAAGGCGTTCTGGATGATGCATAAAGTCCGTCAATATTCCGACTAATGAAGATACCGTGAGCTCTGACTGAGGGAGTAAAACTCCACCTCCGGGAGCAACTAAAAAACGCGCATTGGCACTTTGATGATCGTCGATAGCATGGGGGAGCGGCACCAGTATTGCCGGACGCCCCATGATAGCGAGCTCCGAAACCGTTAACGCACCAGCTCTGCAAAGAACGATATCGGACCAGGCATAGGCCTCGGCCATATCTTCTATAAAACCAAGTACGCGTACTTCATCTCCGATTAAATCGCCATAGGATGCATTCAAGTCTTCCAGATGAGCGACTCCCGATTGGTGTAAGACTTCGATTTTCCGTGGCCCGAGAGCAGCAACCATTTCTTTGATTGCAAGGGGTACTATGTCGTTAATCGCTTTCGCCCCCAAACTCCCACCAACAACAAATAATTTTAGAGGTCGTGAACCATCCAATTCGTACTGGCTCTTTGACGCACGCTCCAAGAGTTCAGGGCGAACGGGATTGCCAACGACACTTACCTTCACCCCCTTTTTAAAGGCGCCGGGGAAACCCGCCAGGATGGCACTGGCAAGCGGTGCTAACAAACGATTGGTTGTCCCAGCTACCGCATTCTGTTCGTGAACGAGAAGTGGCTTGCGCAGTATCCATGCTGCGAGCCCGGCCGGACCAGCGACGTACCCGCCCATGCCAATAACGCAGCTCGGTGATACACGCAGTAGCAAGCGTAAGGCTTGTACAGTGGCAAGTATTAAATAGAACAATCCGCTTACTCTGGAAAAAACACTCTTACCGCGTAAACCGCGTACTACCAAGTGATGTAACTTAATCCCGGCTTCTGGTACCACCCGCTCCTCGAGACCACGGTCGGTACCAATCCACTCAACTCGAGCGCCCCTTGCCAACAGTTCCTTGGCGACCGCCAGTGCAGGATAAACATGACCTCCGGTACCGCCGGCGATCATCAATACGAGAGGAGAATTCATTGCAGTCATTTTTTACTGCCTCCTCTAACAGATCCCGGAGGTGTGTCCCTCTCGATGCGCAGTACCAATGCGAGCAATACGCAACAGGCGATAAGACTACTGCCGCCATAACTGATTAACGGCAGAGTAAGGCCTTTGGTAGGCAGCAGACCTGTGCTTACTCCCATATTGATAAACACCTGACCGGCGAAAACGAGAGCTGTTCCGTAACAAATATGAGCACCAAATAAATTTCCCGACGTTCCCACTCGACGCCCAATCGATAAGATTCGGCCGATCAGCGCGGCGTAGAGCACAATCACCGCAATCGCACCTAAGAAGCCGGTCTCTTCTGCCCAAATGGAGAAGACGAAATCTGTGTGCGCTTCGGGCAAATAAAACAACTTTTGTATGCTGTTGCCCAGCCCCACGCCAAACCATTCACCGCGACCAAATGCAATCAAGGATTGTGTCAACTGAAAACCAGAGTCAAACGGATCTGCCCAGGGGTCGGTATAAGCGGTCAAGCGCTTCATGCGATAGGGAGCACTAACCACCAGCACAATCATGGCGGCCCCACTACCTAAGACGACAAGCAAAAAATGTCCCAGCTTGACACCTGCGAGAAACAACATGCCAAAGGCAGTTCCTACGACGATAACCGTGGCACCGAAATCTGGCTCAATCATCAGCAACAGCGTCAACGCAAACAAAACTGTCATGGGCTTTAGAAAACCACGCCACTCACGCCTGACTTCGTGTTCTCTGCGAACCAGATATCCCGCCAGATATACAACCAGAGCGACTTTTGCAAATTCGGAGGGCTGCAATGTGAAACTACCCAGGGGTAACCAACGCTGGCTGCCATTAACTTCTTTGCCGACTCCTGGAATTAAAACCAACAACAATAAAGCGATAGCCAGAAACAACCAGATCCAACCCGTGGACTTCCAGAAGGTTAACGGCACCTGATAGACAGCGACAGCTACCAGCAATGACAAGAAAATGTAAATAAGGTGACGATTCGTGTGATGCCAGGGGTTATCAAAGTGCCACTGCGCGTATTCAATCGATGCCGAACTAATCGCGACAAGTCCCACCAACAAGAGAGTTACACCTAATGACAGAACGACAATATCCATTGAAAACCGATGGGGCGCCATTGCTGCTCTGGATGTACTCATAGAGACTCACCCGAACCGAGACTACGAACCAAGGCAGTAAAACATTCACCACGCTCGACGTACCCAGAAAACATATCGAAACTGGCGCAAGCAGGTGACATCAAAACGATATCGCCAGCCCCAGCCCCTGCCGCAGCTTTGGAAACAGCCATAGCCATCGAATCAGCGAGCTGCACATCAACTTGCCCACTGAAGCAGTCGCGCATTTTCTCCGCCGCCTCTCCAATCAATACGACTAATTTGCAATGTGTTTTCAGTGCCGGAAGCAACGCGCTAAAGTCCGCACCTTTACCCTGCCCCCCAGCTATTAAAACGATGTTTTTTTCTCGCGCTAAACCCGCCAGAGCGGCTTCTGTTGCACCTATGTTGGTGCCCTTGGAGTCGTTCACATAGCGAACGCCGTCACGTTCGTCAACCAGCTCACAGCGATGGGGCAGACCCGCGAAATCCTGCAAAGTTTGAACCATCGATTCGAGCGGCAACCCAGCACGCTCTCCAATGGCCAAGGCAGCCAGAGCGTTCGCAATATTGTGTCGCCCTTGCAGGCCCAAATCTCTCACCGGCATCAACAGTTCAAATTCCCGACTCAAAAACTCGACACCTCCTTCCGTACGCAAACCATAACCACATTGTTGCGGCTCACCCATCCGCCAACTTGTAATTGCCACATCAACGGATACCAAAGGCGTTGTCAGAGAATCATCCAGATTAACGACCGCGGATCTACACCCTCTAAAGATATTGTGTTTAGCCTGCTGATAGAGTGGCATGGTTCCGTGGCGGTCCAGATGATCTTCACTGACGTTGAGAACCGTCGCCACAGCAAGATTCAATTGCCCCGCTCTCTCAAGTTGAAAACTGGACAGCTCCAATACGTACAAACTTGCATCCTTCGAGAGGAGGTCCAGGGCCGGAATACCTAAGTTGCCGCCAACGCCTACAGAGAGCCCGGCATCTCGAGCCATACTCCCAACCAGCTCGGTCACTGTGGACTTGGCGTTAGAACCTGTAATGCCGATAACGGGTGCAGTAGCCTCAGCGACGAATAGATCAATATCACCCATGATCCGAACGCCGACTTCCTGAGCTTTCACGACAAGGGGATCATCCATCGGTACACCGGGGCTGACTATCATTTCCCGTGCACTCAACACTTTTTCCTCGGGAATATCATCGAAGTACACCGGTACGTCGGGGAACTCTCTTTGAAATTGCGAAAGACCGGGAGGCTCGGAGCGGGTATCCACCATACAAAACGAACGCCCACGCCCCTGTAAAAAACGCGCGCAGGATAAGCCAGTGGAGCCCATACCCACGACTACCGCGTTGTCACTAATCGCATTCAAATTTCGCATGTTCGCCAGACTCACCTCTATTTCACCTAGCGCAGTTTTAGTGTCGCAAGCCCAAACAGGACCAGCATTACAGTAATAATCCAGAAGCGAACAATCACCCGGGGCTCCGGCCACCCCTTCAACTCAAAATGATGATGAATAGGGGCCATTCGGAAAATACGCTTGCCCGTCAACTTAAAGGAAGCAACCTGCAAAATGACGGAAACCGTTTCCAGAACGAAAATTCCGCCCATGATAAAAAAAACAATTTCGTGACGAGTAATTACGGCCACTGTGCCGAGCGCTGCACCCAGGGCCAGCGCCCCCACATCGCCCATAAAAACCTGTGCCGGGTAGGTGTTGAACCACAGAAAACCCAATCCCGCGCCAGCCATCGCGCCGCAAAATACAGCGAGCTCACCGCTGCCCGCTACGTAGGGAATGTGGAGATATTCTGAGAACCCCACATTACCTGTGAGATAAGCAATGATTCCAAGTGCAGTTCCGACCAAGACTGTGGGGAGAATCGCCAAACCGTCCAGACCATCTGTTAAATTAACCGCATTGCTGGCTCCGACGATTACAAAATAGGCGAGGACGACAAAAAGTGGCCCCATACTCCAGGCAAAATCTTTAAAAAACGGTAAATACAATGCCGTTGTCACCGGGGTATCAAACGCCAAGTAGAGATACAAAGCCGCAGCAATACCCGCGAGCGACTGCCAAAAGTATTTCCAGCGAGCTGGCAAACCCCGCGAATCTTTTTCTACAACTTTACGGTAGTCATCGACCCAACCCACGGCGCCGAAAACAGTAGTGACCAATAACACGATCCATATGTAGGGATTGCGAAGATCCGCCCACAGCAAAGTGCCGACAGCAATAGCCACCAGTATTAAAGCACCCCCCATGGTGGGCGTACCGGACTTGCTCAAATGGCTCTCGGGACCATCGCTTCGCACCGCTTGTCCCACCTGATGGTAGTTGAGCCGACGAATCATTGTTGGCCCCACAAGTAATGAAATCGCAAGGGCCGTCCCGGCGGAGAGAATTCCCCGCAGCGTCAAGTACTGAAATACCTGAAAACTGGTTTCAAACTGAGTCAAATATTCTGCCAACAACAGCAACATACTTAGTTTTCAACCTCTGGTTTTTTGCCCTTGAGAACATTCAACACCAGCTCCATAGCCGCGCTTCTGGACCCTTTAACCAATACCGTGTGATCTTCTCCGAAGGCACCGGGCAATGCTTCAATCGCCTCATCTCTAGTCGAAAAATAGCGACCACCTTCACCGAAAGCGTTGACAGCGACCTGAACTTCCTCACCCACGCCCCACAACTGATCTACGCCTGCATCTGCGGCATATCCCCCAATGTCGCGGTGCATGGAATCACTTTCTGAACCCAGTTCCAGCATCGCTCCCAGCACCAGTGTTCGAGTACCGCCGCAACTTGCCAATACATCGATCGCTGCTCGCACCGATCCCGGGTTAGCGTTATAGCAATCGTCTATCACATCTGCGCCACTATCGATTCGCTCCACGGACAGGCGACCGGCAACAGGAACAACCAATTCCAAACCGTGGCGTATCTCATCGAGAGTCAGTTCGCAGGCCACTCCAGCGGCAACCGCAGCGAGGGCGTTGCTGACATTGTGCATTCCCGGAAGTTGCAGCCTCAGAGGTGCATCACCAATGGGAGTCACTACTGTGAAGTTGACCCCTCTAACGCCGTTTGAACGAATCGCGGTAGCCCATACCGCCGCAGGATTTTCCAAGCCATAGTCAAGGATCGCAGCTGGCGCCGCTCTGGCGCGCCAAGCATCAGCCCAGTGCTGATCCGCATTAATCACCGCGGTATCACCACACTTAAGATCGTCGAAGATCTCCCCTTTAGCCTGGGCGACATCCTCAACACTTCCAAAACCGTCCAGGTGAGCGGGTAGTGCGTTGAGCAGTAAAGAAACGGCTGGCTTTCCTAACTCACATAGCCAGGCAATATCACCACGGCGCCCGGCCCCCATTTCAATCACCGCAAATTCATGTTCGCTGTTCAGCCCCAGCAGAGTGAGCGGAACACCGATTTCGTTGTTCATATTCCCTTGTGTCGCCAAAGTTTTTCCGCGTTGGGAGAGCACCGAATGCAGCATATTCTTGACGGTCGTTTTTCCGCTACTCCCTGTGATCCCTATCAGCGTGCCGGTAAAAGCCTCGCGATTATAGGACCCCAATTTACCGAGGGCATGCTGTGTATCAGCAACGCGCAACACAGGCATATCGTTGTTTTCTTGATCGCCACTGACAACGGCTGCAACTGCCCCGCTAGCCTGAGCTTCACGGATAAAGGCATGGCCATCAAAGGTTTCACCCTTGAGAGCGACGAAAAGGGATTGGTCGTGTGACTGGCGCGTGTCAGTGAACACACTCAGCACCTTACAATCCTTGCCAACAAGCTTGCCATTAACCACCGACTGCAATTCAGATAAGGACCACGCTCGCATCATGAACCAGCCCTCCTTTCCAGAGCGACCGTTACCTGCTGTTCATCACTGAAATAAAGTCGCTGATCATCGACGATCTGATAATCCTCATGCCCTTTGCCTGCGACAAGAACGCAATCTCCGGCAGCGGCTTGCGCAACGGCCAATGCTATCGCCTCGCCTCTATCGGAAACCAAAACAAATTCTCCGCTACACCCGGCTTCAATATCACAAAGAATGGCTAGTGGATTTTCGCTCCTGGGGTTATCGCTGGTCACAACTACCTGATCGGAGTGAGTGCAGGCCACTCGCCCCATGATTGAGCGCTTGCTGCGATCACGATCACCTCCACAACCAAATACCGTAATCAACCGGCCCTCAATGTGTGGACGCAACGCGCGCAAAACCTGCTCCAAGGCATCGGGCGTGTGTGCGTAATCAACCACAGCCTGAATGCCAGAAGTATTTGGAATCGACTGCATACGGCCTGAGACTGAAGTCAATTTGGTAGTTGCCGCACAAAGCGAATCCAGATCTTCGCCCGCCAATAGCAATGCGCCGATGGCCGCAGCCAAGTTGGCGAGATTAAACACACCTCGCAGCGGGCTTGAGCAACTAGCCTCGCCCCACGGCGTGCGAAGAGAAGCCTCTACTCCCTGGGCATGGAACCTGAGGTCGTGAAAGAGAATATCCGCCGCGTTATCGCCGGCTACGGAGTAAGTCAGAACTCTTACACCGGCGGGTATAGAAGCAATCATCGTCGCGGCGTACTCATCGTCGAGGTTTACCAGAGCGTGCTTCAAATCTGGCATCGCAAACAATCGCTGCTTGGCCTGGCCGTAAGCTGTCATGCTGCCGTGATAATCCAGGTGATCCTGGGTCAGGTTGGTGAACACCGCTGTCTCGAAGGCCACTCCACAAACGCGACCTTGCAGCAACGCGTGTGACGACACTTCCATGCCAACCGCGAACACTTTTTTGTCACGCCAAACAGCAAGTTGTCGCTGAATCGAAACAGGGTCTGGTGTGGTATTGGTAGCCTGGGAAACCGAGCCATCGAGATTCGATCCCAAGGTGCCGACTACACCGCAACTTTTACCGACTATTCGACCCAGTTGAGCCATCAAGTGGCTGGTAGTCGTTTTTCCGTTTGTACCCGTAATACCGACCACGTGAATAGCCTGACTCGGATGGGCGTAGAATCTCGATGCAATTGAACCTACCTCAAACTGCAACTCGGGAACTTCGATGACCGGCACCGTCATTTCATCGACAAAGCCTGCGACCGGCGCTTCGGCGACAATCGCAGCCGCGCCATCTGCAACAGCTTGCTCTATGAACTGACGCCCATCGTGCACTTCGCCGCGAACCGCTAAAAAAAGATCTCCGGGTGAGACCTTACGACTGTCCAATTCAATCCCTGTAATTTCTACGCCATCAAATTCCGGTCGGTCAAGTTCAAGCAAAGCGGCAAGATTCATTGCAGTGTGATCAGTATGCATCGCGGCCATCACTACGCCGCCCCCGCACGACGCAACGGACCGGCAGCGATCACGGATTCCGGCTGCGAGGGAGGTACATTCAAAATTCGAAGAGCACCCTGTGTCACTCGAGAAAATACGGGTGCAGCGGCAGAACCCCCTCCATAGGAATCGCCCTTGGGCTGATTCAAAACAACCACAGTGACTATGCGAGGATTGTCGATCGGTGCTACACCGGCAAACAGCGCGACGTATTGATCATCCTGATAACCACCGGGCCCAACTTTATGCACCGTGCCAGTTTTGCCACCCACATCGAATCCCAGAACCTGAGCTTTCTGAGCAGTGCCATTTTCCTGTGTAACTTGATGCAGTATTCGAAGAACCTTATTGGCTATTTCGGAATCAATTACCTGCCTCGACTCTGGTAAGTCTTCCCCGAGCGCCAACAAAGAAATCTGTGGTTGAATGCCGTCATTCGCAAAGACTGAATAGGCATGGGCCAGCTGCAGCGGGGAGGCGGTAAGCCCATAGCCAAATGCGAGAGTCACTTCCTCAATCGGATGCCACTTGGGACGATTCGGTAAAATGCCATGGCTCTCACCGGGAAACCCTGTTCCGGGTGATTGGCCCAAGCCGAAGCGGCTGAACATATTCCAGATCGGTTCGTGGCCAATATCCAGCGCAATTTTGGTTATGCCCACCTGACTAGATTTTTCAACAATACGAGAAACGGATATCTCTCCGTAGTTTTTTGGGTCAGGTAGAACCTTCCGGCCGACACTAATGCGGCCTGGTGATGTATCCACTATCGTCGCCGGAGAATAGCGTCCGGTCTCGAACGCAGCGGCAACCGTAATGGGCTTCATAATAGAACCCGGCTCGTACACATCAGTGAGCGCACGATTTCGCATACTGTAGGCCTTCACACCACTGCGATTGTTGGGGTTGTAAACGGGGAAGTTAACCATCGCAAGAACTTCTCCGGTCTTTCCATCCAGAGTAACAATGGTTCCTGACTCAGCACCTGTAACCGTCATCGCGCGCTGCAGCTCTGCGTGTTGCAAGTGCTGAAGTCGGAGGTCGATGCTCAACATCAAATCGTTTCCCGGACTAGCTTCCCTCATCACACCAATGTCGCGCACGACATCACCGTGCAAATCTTTGATGATTTTTTTCTTTCCCGATGAGCCGCGAAGCCACTCATCGTAGGCCAGCTCCAGACCCGTAATACCCTCGTCATCTACATTGGTAAAACCCACAACATGAGCTGCAACTTCACCCGCTGGATAAAATCGCTGGTACTCGCGCTCGCCGTAAACCCCTGCTATTCGCATCTCCAGAATTTTCCTGGCGTCAACAGGTACCCGGTGGCGTTGCAAATACATGAACTGGCGATTGCGGAATCTATTGAGTTTTTCCTTCAGGTCAGCAATATCCATACCGAGCCCTTCCGCCAACTCATCGAGTCGATCAGAGGTTTTCAGAACCGCTGGATTGGCCCAGATAGATACTACTGGTGTACTCACGGCCAGGGGTACACCGCGGCGGTCGGATATCACGCCGCGATAAGCGGGAATCTCAACAGTACGAACCGTTCGCATATCGCCCTGGCCTTGCAGGAACTCGTGCCCACGATCCATATCCAGAACCTGCAAAGAAAGTACACGCCCTACGAGCAGGGCAAGCATAACCAGCAATACAAGCGACAGCGCATAGAAGCGCCATACGGCTACTGGCTGAGGCTTAAAAGCTTTCATTGCAGCACCACTCGCGCAGAACCCGCTTCAGGGGCATGCATACCCAGATCCCGAGTGGCCAACTGCTCTACTCGATAATGTGAAGCCCAAGTACTATGCTCCAGCACCAAGCGCCCATGATCTTCCTGCAAGTACCACTGCGAGGCCTCTAACACTTGCAACTTGGCGTAAGCTTCACGGCAGTTGTGCGTGGATAAAATAACAGCGAATGCCGATGACAAAACCAACGCGAGCGCGAACGCGTTCAGGTATAGATAGCGACAAGTTTCTTCGCCACCCACTATCCTGACCACCTTCGCTGTGTCGTTCCCTGCCATACCTATCCGCCTGACACCATGTCAGCTAATTTTTTCTACTACTCGCATGATGGCACTGCGCGAGCGAATATTTTCCGCCACTTCTCCAGCGCCTGCCTTTACCGCCTTGCCAATCAGTTTCATTCGTTTATTCAGTGCGCTGTCTCGCACTGGCACACCTCTGGGGACTGCATCCCCGCGAGCCATATCACGCATGTAGCGCTTCACCATGCGATCCTCGAGTGAGTGAAAACTAATCACCACTAAGCGGCCACCCACGCCTAAAATCTCCACTGCGACACCCAACAAATCGTGTAAATCTTCAAGCTCACGATTGACCTTGATGCGTATCGCTTGAAAGGAACGGGTTGCGGGGTGCTTGTGCTTTTCCCATTTTGGATTAGCCTCACTGACTAACTTTGCTAGTACCGCAGTAGTAGTGATTGGACGCTCATTTCTCGCTGCGACAATCGCAGCAGCGATACGGCGTGAATAGCGCTCTTCACCGTACTCTTTTAGGACTATGGCAATGTCGTTCTCATCTGCGTAGGACAACCACTGCGCTGCCGTTTCCCCTCTTGTGGTGTCCATTCGCATATCGAGTGGGCCGTCATTGAGGAAACTGAAGCCTCTTTCTGCCTCATCCAACTGAGGACTGGAAACACCCAGATCGAGAAGAATGCCGTCCACTTCGTCAACATTCATTTGTTTGAGCTGCTCGGGGAGCCGAGCAAATGAGCCGTGAAAAAAATGAAACCTGGAGTCCTTTTCTAATAGTTTCAGAGCATCTTCTTTCGCGGCGAGATCCTTATCCACCCCCAGCAGCTTCCCACTCGGGCCCAAGCTCTCAAGAACGTGACGAGAGTGACCTCCTCGCCCGTAGGTACCGTCGACATAACAACCCTCGGGGTTGGTTACCAGAGCTTCAACCGCCTCTTGCAACAACACCGTATGATGCATATCGCCCACCTAAAGAGTCAGGGACATTAGTTCGTCGGGTAGTTCGGCTTCAGGGCCCGACTCCGACAGCGCTTGTTCGCGCTCGGCAAACCATAGAGTCTCCGACCACAACTCAAATTTATTGCCTTGACCTACTAAAACTAGTTTCTTGTCCAGCTGTGCATACTCACGAAGCGGTGCCGGCAGCAACATACGACCATTGCCATCCAGTTCAATATCCGTGGCATAACCGAGCATCAGCCTCTGAAAACGCTTTACAGCGGGCTTCAATGCTGGCAATTTTTGTATTTCATCCGCAATTCGCTCCCACTCGGGCAGCGGGTAAATCACTAAACAGGAAGATTGCGTGTCGATTGTTAACACTATTTGGCCGTCACACTGGGACAACAATGGCTCGCGCTGGCGCGCTGGCATAGCCAGGCGACCCTTCGCATCCATGTTGATGTGCTGCACGCCTCGAAACACGTTCTTATTCTCCACTCATCTGGCTAAATATCCACAAAACGCCAGATTTATCCACTTAACTCCACATTTCGACACTATAGGTGTGATATAGGAAAACTGTCAAGGCGAGAATCAGGAAAAACGTTGTAATTTCAGATAATTAGAGCGTTTTGACGCCCTCAATACTCATACAAACTGAAGCCGAAATATGCAAATACCCCAACAAAACATGATGGTATGAGGGCTTGTTAAGGTTTTACATTAAGTATGGGAATGCTGATGTGTTTTATTGGCCAGGAGCAAGTGCTGAAAACGATGCTTTACGGGCCGGTAAGAGCTCTTCCTGATGCTAATCAGCGAGAAGTGCCAGATTCAGGCTTTCAAATAGGGGGAGTTGGTCGATAAGCCGGGTTCTGTCGTGGACGATCATTCATCTGCGACAGGCGTCGCCGCCTGCCTGTAGCAACCTACCCGAACCCACCGCGGGCCGCGGCTATAGGGTTCCTATTTGGTCTTGCTCCGAGTGGGGTTTACCATCGCCACGCCTGTTACCAGCCGCGCGGTGCGCTCTTACCGCACCCTTTCACCCTTACCTGACGGTTGCCCGCCCGGCGGTCTACTCTCTGCTGCACTTTCCGTAGGCTCACGCCCCCCAGGCGTTACCTGGCACTCTGCCCTGTGGAGCCCGGACTTTCCTCCGTGCAAGATAAACTCACACAGCGATCGCCTGACCAACTCCGCGCACAGACTAACGCCAGGAACGCCCAACAGCAAGTCACTAACAGAATGATAGGGCTATTGTTTTTCATCCAACAAAAATTGGTAAAGAGCCTTCTTGCGCACCCCGGTAATATCGGCCACGACGGCGGCGGCACGCTTAGCCGGAAGCTCTTCGGCAAGCCGCCTTAGTAGCACAGCGGTGGTTTCATCCAACTCGGAAACCCCCTGAGGCTTGCCCGCCACCACTAACACAATTTCTCCGCGGCGCTGATTGCTATCACCACCTACGAAGCTCAACAACTCCGACACAGTGCCGCATTTAACCGTTTCGAAAGCTTTCGTAATCTCTCTGGCCATCATAATTTGCCTATCCGGACCGAACTCTGCCTCCAGAGAAACCAAGCAGTCCAGAATTCTATGAGGCGCCTCATAAAAAATGAGGGTTGCATCCTCCCCTTTAAGCGCTCTCAGGCGGTTCGCCCTGGCGATCGCTTTGGCGGGCAAGAAACCCTCGAAAAAAAAGCGATCGGTAGCCAGACCCGAAACGCTCAGTGCGGCAATAGCAGCACAGGGGCCGGGAACAGCCCGCACTGCATAAGACTGCTCGTGAGCGTAACGCACCAGTCGATAGCCAGGATCTGAGATAAGTGGTGTTCCCGCGTCACTGACCAGAGCGACCACACCTCCTCCACCAAGGCATTCATCTATCTTGTCCACGGATCGCACATCGCTGTGATCGTGGTAGGCGATCAGGCGCGTCTCAATCCCGAAATGCTCGAGCAAGCGCAGGCTATGTCTGGTATCCTCGGCCGCTATGATATCCGCATGCCGCAGTATTTCCACGGCGCGGGGCGACATGTCACCTAGGTTACCAATAGGTGTGGCGACAACGTAGAGACCGGATTCCACGAATCCCCCCTTATTATTTACAATCATTCAACAGGACTCGGTTGCTGCTGATACAGCCAGACCGAGACGATCGGCGAAGAATAGCATGAGACTCGGCTTTACCAACCATCCAGCACAGTTACTAAAACAGTCCCTGAAGTTAATCCAACTATTGTTCGTGGTGTCCTTGACCGTCTATTTGGCCGCTTGCGGCAGTGCTCCAAAAAAGCAAGAGACCGCTGCCGAGTTTCCTGAGATTCCGTCTTCCCCCGACATACAATGGCAACCTATTGAGCTTCCCCCTTCTCAGTTTAGTGAGGTGTTCAATAAAGCAGAGAGCCAGCTCCTGGGCTTTGACTGGATGGGAGCTACTCAAACTCTGAAGGAGATTCCACTGGAGCTCGCAAGTCCCACCGACAGGCAGTACATGAACTATCTTCAGGCTCGCATCCACTATGTAGAAGGAGATCAGCAGGAGGCAGCGGCGCTTTGGCACTTCGACAATGTCGGTGGCTCTCAAGGGAATCTCGCGCTTGATATCAAGAGCACAAACTTCCGGAGACATACACTCCGCCTAACTGGAAAGACGCTTCAAAGTGCTCTGTTGGGAGATCAGATTGCCCAGCGAATCGCAGCTGACCGACCCGTTAATCGGGCTCTAATGCGCAGCATCTGGCATGATTTGCAAAGAACCTCGGTGCAGGAATTACAACAGGCTCTGGCCGCGGAGACAAATTCGCGATGGGCGGGCTGGATTCAACTCTCGCTCATCAGCGCCACTGCACAGAGCCAGGCGGAACTGAGACAGGAGCTCAGCAATTGGTTGCTTGAGAATCCGGATCACCCCAGCGCCGCGGCTTTACCGGGTGGCTTGGAGTACATGCTCGTCCCTACCCCCACTGCCAGAAAAGTCGCATTGTTACTGCCCTTAAGCGGCAGATTGGCTCCTGCAGCAAAGGCGGTAAGGGATGGATACCTGTCCAAATTCTATGCCGCGAGATCCTTGGAAGATAACGTTGATAAGCATTTACGCGTCTTAGACTTGGACCGGTATAATTCTATTACCGCGGCTTACGATGCCGCTACTGCCGACGGGGCGGAATTGATCATCGGGCCACTGAGCAAAAGAAACGTCACGTCTCTGGGGGATCACCCCGATCGCCGCACACCGGTACTCGCGCTGAATCGTTCTGAAGAAACAATTAGCCACAGTGATATGGCATTGATTCAACTGGCACTATCGCCTGAGGATGAAGTCAAGCAGATATCGCGACTGGCTTTTGGCACAGGCGCGCGGCGAGCCCTCATCGTAAGACCTTCCGGTCAATGGGGCGCAAAAATGGAACACTCCTTGCGAAGTAGCTGGGAGGGGCTTGGGGGACAGGTAAGCGCGGTGGCGAGCTATTCGGGACGCGATGAGTATTCCAGCAGCATCGCCGGCGCCCTCGATCTGCCGGAAAGCGAGCAACGAGCCAGAGAGATTAGAGGCTTACTGGGCGGGAAGCTGGAGTTCACAGCCCGCCGACGTAAGGATGCGGACATCGTTTTCCTACTGAGTCGCTCGGGTGCCGAAGCGCGCTCGGTAAAGCCACTCCTGGCATACCACTACGCTGGCGCATTGCCGGTCTATGCCACTTCGAGTGTCTACAACGGTATCGCCGACGTTAGAGACAAAGACCTAAACGGTATCCGATTGGTGGAAACTCCCTGGCGCCTGGGTAGCTCTCCACGCAGCAACTTGACGAATGCGGGACCCATCGAGGGTGATCGATACGCAAGTTTGAGGGCTCTGGGTGCGGACGCTTTCTTATTGCAATCGCGACTAAGCCAATTCCAATCCGGACCGGAATTCATGATTCGAGGCAATACCGGATTACTGAGCCTCGACCCTCAGCTTAGAATTGTCAGGGAACTTCAGCCCGCCACTTTTGATAGGGGTGTTCTGAGAGCCCAATAGCTACACTACCGGAATGTTATTCGCGTGGGAGTGTAGGGAAGTGAAAGCAATTGGCGACGAGTTCGAGAATCAAGCTACGGCGCTTTTGCGCCACAGCGGCCTACAAATAATTAACAGGAACTACGCGGGAAAAACGGGAGAAATTGACATCATTGCGCGTGATGGTAACTATCTGGTGTTTTGCGAAGTGAGAGTGCGCAGCAACAGCGCCTACGCGGGAGCCGCTGGATCGGTAGACTTTCGCAAACAGCGACGCCTGATCAGAACAGCGCAACTTTATCTGAAATCCCATCCGCAGTGGGCTAATTCACCCTGCCGGTTTGACGTCATCGCCTTTGAGCCCCCACAATCAGAGCAGCACAGCTCGCCGAACTGGATTCGGTCAGCCTTTACCGCTTGAGACGCTAAAATACAGGATTTAATCGATGGATCAATACCAACGCATCGCCGCGCACTTTCAGCAGGCGATCGAGCTCATAGCAATCTCCGTTGATTCACTTGCAGAACCGATCGAACTCAGCAGCGAATTAATCTCGCAGGCCTTGCAAAAGGAAAACAAGGTGATTGTATGCGGGAATGGACCAGATCGGGCCCTCTCGCAATTATTTTCGAGTAACTTGATTAACCGTTTCGAGAATGATCGTCCGGGTCTGCCAGCGCTTAACCTGGATTCAAGCTCAGCCAACCTCAGCACCATAGACGATGCCAGTAATATTAACGATATTTTTGCCAGACAAATCACTGCACTTGGCCAGGCAGGAGATGTATTGTTCTGTATTAGTAGCGAGCGCAGTCATCAGAATTTGGCACACGCCATCGCGGCGGCCTTCGACAGACAAATGGTCGTGGTAGTGCTGTCAAATGAAAGCAATGGACAGCTCAGCAAGATGTTGCGACACGAAGACGTTGAATTGTCGGTCACTGCACACCGACAACCCCGAGTGGTCGAGTTACAGACCATGGTTATTCAGTGTATTTGCGAACTGATTGAACGGAGCCTATTCGGCGATTACGACCAGGAATAAACCATGAAAAACACCCTAACGATAGCCATGTTATGCACCAGCATGCTCTTGAGCGGCTGCGGAAGTCTGCTGGCTACTTTGCAATCAAATCCGCTCAGGGATGATCCCGGTCAAAGGACCATGGGCCAACAGCTCGAAGATGAGAGTATCGAGACAAAAAGTGTGGTGAATATCCACGCCGCCAACAAAGAGTTCGACCAAGCCCACCTTGTTGTGGTGAGCTACAACGGCTATGTTCTACTCGCGGGACAAGTTCACAGCGAAGCTCTCAAAACTCAAGCGACGGAGGTTGTCAGAAAAGTCCGCAATGTCAGAAGAATCTACAATGAATTGGAAGTCGCGTCTCCCAGCTCGGGAATTACCAGGACCAGCGATACCTGGATTACGACTAAGGTGAAGAGCTACCTGCTAGGCAGTTCCGGCATTGCCGGGGGCCGCGTAAAAGTTGTCACCGAAAATGGCGTGGTGTACCTAATGGGATTGGCAACACAAGCTGAGGCGGATCGAGTTGCAGACACGGCGGCAGGAATTTCTGGTGTTCAAAGAGTGGTGAGAATTTTCGAAATAATTGATTAGGAACTTCGGGGCCAGCACTAGCAATCGCTACTTAACCACTTTCAGTGAAGGGCGTCCTTCAGGCCGGTTGGGCGATGGAGCGCCATCATCTGGCGGTGTATCACCGTCAGAATCATCATCGGCATCAAACACCATTCCCTGGCCGTTCTCTCTGGCATAGATGCCTATTACAGCAGAAACCGGTACATAGATATCGCTGGCCACCCCGCCGAACCGGCCGTTGAAACTTACGGCGTCATTGGCGATATTAAGATCGACGACGGCACCAGGAGAGATGTTTAGAACAATCTGGCCGTCCTTAACAAATTGCTGCGGAACCATTACGTCTTTGACCATGGCGTCCACCAGCATGTAGGGGGTGCATTCATTATCCGCTATCCACTCATAGAGCGCGCGCATAATGTATGGACGACTAGGGGTCATCAAACCACTCCGCAATCGAATACGCCAACTAAAGGCGCATTTCCCTCTCTTGCTCTGAAAGACTAGCCTGAAAGGATTCCCGCTCAAACAGGGTATCCATATAAGCCAACAATGGCTTGGTTTGCTTATTGGAACGAATATCAACACCCAGTGAAGGGAGGCGCCACAAAATGGGCGCGAGACAGCAATCCACCAAAGTGAACTCCTCACTCATGAAAAAGGGCTTATCACTGAAGATTGGTGCGATGGCAGTAATGCTCTCACGCAACTCTTTGGTGCTTTTGGTAACAACATTGTCACTTCTTGAATGCTGGATAGAGTCCAGAAGACTGCACCAATCTTTTTCAATACGATGAATATAAAGGCGGCTCTCTGCGCGCGCCACAGGATACACCGGAAGGAGAGGCGGATGGGGGAAACGCTCATCCAGGTATTCCATCATCACTTTTGATTCGTAGAGAACCAAGTCCCTATCAACCAGCGTGGGAAGTGAATTGTAAGGATTCAAATCAGACAGCTCGCTCGGCGGGTGTTGCCCATCAGACTCGATCATCTCTACGGTCACGCCCTTCTCAGCGAGAACAATACGCACGCGATGACTGTAATGACTCATACTATCACTATAAAAGGTCATCGAAGACCGCTTTGCCACTACACCCATGGGGGTTCCTCAGTGTTAAATTATACAATCGGCACCGGAGCAAATAAATGCAGCCGGTGCTGGGATTTGTTGCTCGTTCTAGTGAACGTCTTTCCAGTACTCTCGATTGAGCAGCCAGGCTAATACGAAGAATAGGGTCACAAACAGCAACACATACGTTCCAATGCGCTTACGCTCTACAGCAACGGGATCTGCCGTGTAGGCTAGGAAATTGGTGAGATTATACATAGCCTTGTCAAACTGCTCGGGGGACATCGTTCCAGCCTCCGCGATCGAGAACTGTCCACAGGGGTCTTCGAGAATATCTTCGCCGGTCAAAGGGTCGCGCTTGACACCTCCGTTGTGGGCCTTAACCGAACCCATGGCACATTCCTGTACCCCCTGTAGTTCGAGTAGTACATTGGGCATGCCAACATCTTTAAATACTCTGTTATTCACACCATAAGGACGACTGTCATCTTTATAAAAGTTGCGAAGATAAGTGTAGAGCCACTCTGGCTGCCGCAATCGAGAGACCAGCGTCAAATCAGGTGGAGTTGCGCCAAACCAGGTTTTAGCCGCGCCTTCGTCCATTGAACTGAACATCAATGATCCAATCTTCTGCGATGGATCGAACATCAGGTTAGCCTCAAACAAATCCTCGGGGATACCCAAATCACTCGCCACTCGATTGTAGCGAGAATACTGCAAGGAATGACAACCCAGGCAGTAGTTCATGTAAAGTTTGGCACCTTCTTGCAAAGAAGCCTTATCTTTGGGAGTGGCCACGAATTCATCGCATTCGATAGTGCCGCAGTTATAACCGCCCTCGGCGCCTACCGCCTTTAGCGGCAGAATCGTTAGTGCTCCGATCAGCGCAAGACCCGCCATGGAGCCCCAGAAACCAATTCCACCGTCTGTCGTTACTCGGTCCGGTACCGGTTTGGTTTTTTCCATCGACGTCCAAAAGGGCATCAACAAAAAGAAACTGAAGTACAAAATAGAACAAATTTGAGCGAGGAAAGTTCGCTCTGGAGTAGGCGACTTAACGCCCAGTACGCCGAGAATAAGGAAAGAAGCCACGAACACCACCAGGGTAAATTTGGTCATGTTGCCGCGATAACGCCAAGATCTTACTGGGCTTCTGTCCAGCCATGGCAGCATAAATGGGATGGCTACTGAAGCGGCAAAGGCGATAAAACCCCAAAATTTATCCGGCACCGCTCTAAGTACCGAGTAGAACGGGGTGAAATACCAAACCGGCGCAATATGCTCAGGAGTTTTGAGGCCATTAGCTTCCTCAAAATTGGCGAACTCTATGAAGAAACCGCCCATCTCAGGCATAAAGAATGCGATAAAACAGAAAACGAACAGAAATACACCAATGGCCTGTAGATCGTGAACGGTGTAATAGGGGTGGAAGGCAACGCCATCGAGAGGTACGCCCTTATCATCCTTATACTTTTTGATATCTACACCATCGGGGTTGTTAGAACCAACTTCATGCAGCGCGAGAAGGTGCAACACCACCAGCGCTAACAAGATGATCGGCAGTGCAACTACGTGTAGTGCGAAAAACCGGTTGAGTGTAATACCTGAGATCAAATAGTCTCCGCGAATCCAGGTAACCAGATCTTCTCCCACGACAGGAATGGCGCCAAATAACGAGATAATAACCTGCGCACCCCAATAGGACATTTGGCCCCAGGGCAATACATAGCCAACGAAGGCCTCAGCCATGAGAACCACAAAGATCAGCATACCGAATATCCAGATCAACTCACGAGGCTTCTGATACGAACCGTACAACAGCGCCCGGAACATATGCAGATAGATCACGACAAAGAAAGCCGAGGCGCCAGTAGAATGGAGATAGCGAATAATCCAGCCGTAATCCACATCTCGCATGATGTACTCGACCGAGGCAAAGGCCCCTTCCGCGCTCGGATTAAAACTCATGGTCAACCAAACACCGGTCAAAAGCTGGTTGACCAAGACGAGCAGGGAAAGAACCCCGAAGAAATACCAGAAATTAAAATTCTTGGGCGCGTAGTATTTGCCCATGTGGGTATCCCACGCCTTCATAATAGGTAATCGGGCATCGACCCAGTCGCGTAGTCCTACAAGCATATTGATCATCAGGCCGCCTCCGAGTCCACGCCAATTACCAGAATATTGTCGCCTTCAAATGAATAAGGCGGCACGACCAAATTGGCTGATGCTGGAACACCTGCGTAAACACGGCCGGACAAATCAAACATTGATCCATGACAGGGGCAAAAGAAACCACCGACCCAACTGCCATCGGACAAGAATTCTGTGGGCCCCACTTCGGGACGAAACTTCGGTGCGCATCCCAGGTGCGTACACAGGCCAACAATCACCAGCAGTTCAGGACGAATAGATCTGGCGATACCGTCAATGTAATCTGGCTGTGTGGAAAGACTGGAATCCGGGTCTTTCAGTTCGCCGTCCAAAGCCGCGAGACCTTCTACTTGAGAGGGAGTACGATTGACAACATAAACTGGCTGCCCGCGCCACTCGACGACTATCATCTGACCCGGTTCTAGTTTGCTAATATCGGCCTTTACCGGCGCTCCGGCAGCCTTTGCTTTAGCGGACGGGTTCCATGAGCCGACAAATGGCACCGCGATACCGACCGCGCCTGCGACACCGACAGCACTGGTGGCTGCGGTCAGAAAACGTCTCCTGCCGGTGTTTACGCCATCGCTACTCATGCTTTTCTCCCCTAATTGCAAGTATACGGTTTGCCGATGCTGGCTTCTTGAGGCCAGTCGTCACAAAACGGGGCAAATGGTAATGATTTTACCCAGTTGTTACAAGGAAAACCCTTGATAGTACTGTCTTTCCGGCGTTTCAGTGTAGGTGATCAACCTGGGGTTCAGACATAAAAAAACGCCCGGACTGCGCGCAAACCCGGACGTTTTCGTAACGCTGACACACCCCGAAATACGAGATCTGCCCGCAGCTTATCGCTTGGAGAACTGAGGCTTCTTACGGGCCTTGCGAAGGCCTACTTTCTTACGCTCAACTTCCCGCGCATCTCGAGTTACATAACCCGCAGCCCTCAAGGTGCCACGCAAGGATTCATCATACTGCAGCAGCGCACGAGTAATGCCGTGGCGAATCGCGCCGGCTTGACCGAAGCTTCCACCACCGGCGACGGTGATATTAATGTCGAACTTATCAACCAGCTCAACCAGCTCAAGGGGCTGACGCACGATCATGCGAGCAACTTGACGACCGAAATACTCATCTAGGGGGCGCTGGTTAACAGTGACATTGCCACCGCCGTTCTGAAGGAAAACTCGAGCAGTGGAAGTCTTTCGACGCCCGGTTCCGTAATATTGAGTAGCTGACATAAAAGTATCCGTTAAATATTCAGAGCTTGTGGCTGTTGCGCCGCATGAGGGTGTGCATCGCCCGCATACACTTTGAGTTTCTTGAACATAGCGCGTCCCAGAGGGTTGCGAGGCAACATGCCCTTAACTGCACTCTGGATCACTCGTTCTGGGGCTTTTTCGATCAATTTCTCGAAGGATATCGACTTGATACCACCGATATAACCGGTGTGATGGTAGTACATTTTATCCGTAGTCTTGGCTCCGCTAACACGAACCTTCTCACAGTTGATCACAACAATGTAATCACCGGTATCAACATGGGGGGTGTACTCAGCCTTGTGCTTGCCGCGCAGGCGATGTGCTATTTCAGTCGCTAAACGTCCCAGGGTTTTATCAGCAGCGTCCACTACGAACCAGTCGCGGGCCACATCTTCTGCTTTGGCACTAAAAGTTTTCATCTGTATCCGTCTCGTGGATGTGTCCAATTTCAAGGACGCGCATACTAATCAATGCTGAGGTCTATTTCAAGCTAATCTTGACAGGAAATAGTAAAGAAAAATCAGCACTTAGAAGTATTACGGACAATTTGCAGCGATGGTGCCCTAAGACATCGCAACTCAGGGTTTATGCTCCCTCGCCAGGTACTCGTGAGACTGCATTTCCTGTAACCGGGAGACCGTTCGCTGGAACTCAAATTCCAGACGACCACCCTGATAAAGCGAAAGGAGAGGAACTGCGGCAGTCAACACCAGTTTGATATTGCGATCGTAGAATTCATCCACCAAATTGACGAAGCGACGCGCCTGATCGTCACTATCTACACCCATTTGAGGAATATTGGAAATAAGAACTGCATGATAGATCCTGGCCAGCTCAATATAGTCGTTTTGTGAGCGTGGCCCGTCACATAACTCTGCAAATTCGAACCAGACTACGTCGTCTGCCAGACATACGGTACTCAAATACCGTCCATTAACCTCCACCCTTTCCCAGCGCTTTCCGGGCTCGGGTGCTAGGCGATCAAAGCTGATTTGGAGGGATTTGGTGGCCTCATCATCCAGTGGATGATGGTAAAGTTCGGCCTGCTCTAGGGCACGCAAGCGATAATCGACCCCTGCATCAACATTCACAACTTTGGTATAGCGCTCCAAGAGTGCTATTGCCGGCAAAAATCGTTGCCGTTGCAGGCCGTTTTCATACAATTTCGCCGGCACAATGTTTGAGGTAGCCACTAGCGTCACGCCGCGCTCAAACAGGGCCTCCATCAAACCACCCAAAATCATGGCGTCGGCGATATCGGTGACAAAAAACTCGTCGAAGCAAATGACCCTGGCCTCGGAGGCAAAATGATCGGCAACGGTTTCCAATGGGTTTTTTTGTCCCTCCAGGGCCACCAGCTCCAATTGCACCCGCTGCATAAAACGATGAAAGTGAACACGGATCTTTTCAGGATAGGGAATGCAATCATAAAAAGTGTCGACCAGGTAGGTTTTCCCCCGCCCCACTCCACCCCACAAATACAAACCGACCTCCGGCTCAGGGTTCTGTCTTTTGAACCACTTTCGCAAGCGCTGCATACCCGCATTGCGCTGCCGCTCATTTGCAACAAGTCGTTCAAACAGGTCTTGTAACAGCATGACTGCCTGCTCTTGAGCGGCATCATGAGAAAAGTCCTCCCGTTGCAAGTCCTGCTGATATCGCTGCAGCGGCGAAAGATTGGCATCAATCAAACTACTAAAGCCCCCATCGGGTGAAGCCTCCGGAGCAACAGGAGGAAAATTGGCACACTTTAGCGATTGCCCCAGGGCTTGGCAACGCTTCGCAGACCTTAGCGAAGGCAGTCTGGGCACAGTGGTTTTTAGCAACGGTGCTATAGTCCTCACAGTATTATGGGTATAATCCCCGGCCTGTCGAAAGCTATTGTGAGGAATCATCTGTGTACAGTTTGAATGAGGTCTTGGTGGCCGGGGCTATTTTACTCTTTGTGAGTTTGGGACTGGGAATACTGATAGGGCGACGCATGTCTCCCCAGGGCAAGAAAAACAGAGAACTAGAGACCCAGCTCGATCAAGCTCTACAGGACAAGAAGTCCTATGAAGACGATGTTGTCGAACATTTTAGTGATACCGCTGTGTTGTTAAACAAACTCACGGAAAGTTATCGCGATGTTCACAACCAACTTGCTATGGGCGCTACCACTTTGTGCCAGGGGCAAGGTCCTGTCTCTTTGGCAAAAATTGGGGGGGAGGCAGCCAAGACTGAAATACCGGGCAATTTGGCCGACATTCAGCCACCGCTTGACTATGCTCCAAAGTCATCACCCAACGAAACCGGCATGCTAAACGAAGAATTCGGACTGGAAAGAGTGAAGCCGGAAGCTACAGAAACAACCACAGAGGCACCCGGAAAACCTTAGGCAGAGAGACTGAAGTAGCCAGAAAAACCTCAAGCTGAAAAGACCTCAGACTGGGTTCTCAATATCGATAAAGCGGTGTTCAAGATCAAAGACATCCGCAACATGATTACCAACCGCTTGCACACCGTAACGCTCGGTAGCGTGATGACCGGCAGCGACGAAATGGATACTCTCCTCACGCGCGATGTGAACGGTTTGCTCTGAAGCCTCACCTGTAATGTACATGTCGGCATCTGCCGCGAACGCTTCGTGAATGTATCCCTGAGCACCGCCGGTACACCATGCAACTTTACTCACCAGGGCATTAGGATCTCCTATATGTAAGGGCTCCCTGTTGGTGAGAACCCCTAAGCGCTCCACCATTTCACCCGCCCGAATCGATTCCGGCAATTGCCCCACACTTACCAGGCCACTGGCATCGCCGGCATCGGCAATGGCCCATTTATCAAAACCCATAAGGTTGCCGAGGCGCGCATTGTTGCCCAGTTGAGGGTGCGCATCGAGTGGAAGATGATAGGCGAGAAGACTAAGGTCATTGGCCAGCAAGGTCGCCAGCCGGCGCCGCTTCATGCCCCTTACAACCGGGCTCTCGCCCTTCCAGAAATAGCCATGGTGCACCAGTATGGCGTCCGCATTAGAGCGCACCGCCTCCTCGATCAGTGCCTGACTGGCAGTGACACCTGTCACGATCAGGCTGATCTGTGTCCGTCCCTCCACCTGCAAACCATTTGGGCAGTAGTCCTGAAACTTGGAGGGCACCAGAAGTTCATCGAGATAACGTTCAAGTTCAACTAGAGTCGTGGTCATATTGCCAATTTCCAGAGCGTTCACACATGGGGCACTGTTCGCCGTCGCCTCGCATCATATACAATGCGTCCGCAAACCTTAAGCCTGGGAGGCGCTCGCAGCAAGCATGACCACATTCTCTCTGGACAATATATGACGAGTGCATTGAAGTTTGTTACCTGGCCGGCAATAGCGGGGATATTGGCGGCCCTGGTGATACTGGACCGGCTGGTCTTGCCGGAGACAGATGCCAAGCGCTCAGAACACACTGGCGTAGCGAGTTATTCCCCTGCGGTGAATGCGGCCAGCCCCTCAGTGGTCAATATTTACACCGAAACCGTCGTTCACTCACCGCAGAACTCGGTGCTGACCGACTCCCTGTTCCGAAATTTTGCACCTAGGCAAATCCCCCGGCCCCGCAAAGAACAATCGCTGGGCTCTGGAGTTATCATGTCCACGGAGGGGCACATACTCACCAACAATCACGTTATCGCCGGCGCCGATCGAATCAGGGTTTTGCTGGTGGATGGGCGCTACGCTACTGCGATTGTTATCGGCACCGACCAAGCGACGGATCTAGCCGTCCTAAAAATAGAGTTACCCAATTTGCAACCGATTGTCACTGGCGATTCGAATACGATTCGTGTTGGCGATGTCGTACTGGCCATTGGCAATCCACTGGGTTTCGGACACTCCGTGACCCAAGGTATTGTTTCAGCTCTCGGGCGTTTTGGCTTGCGAGCCAGTACCTACGAGGACTACATACAGACAGATGCGTCAATTCACCTCGGCAACTCCGGCGGTGCGCTAATCGATACCCAGGGCAGACTGTTGGGCATCAATACCCTTATATTCACCACCCCCGGACAAAACAAGTCTACCGCGACCGGCATTGGTATCGGTCTCGCAATTCCCGCTAACCTGGCTGTATTTGTTATGAACGACCTCATTGAATACGGCGAGGTCATCCGCGGTTGGCTGGGGGTAAGAGTGGACCCCGTACGCCAAATTCAGAACGATAACAGCCAAGCACAAGCGCTTGTGGTTGTGGCAGTCGCACAGGGCAGTCCAGCACAAAAAGCAGGGATAGCTTTGAGCGATATCATTACCCATATCGACGGCGAGGCCGTGGTAGACGGAAGAGTCACCATGCATCAAATCGCATTGCTGCGCCCGGGGGACAAGATCAATGTGACCGTCCAGCGCAATCAACAGTCGATAGATCTAGAGGCTATTGTGGGCAGCATGCGTCAGTCTCGCGCCGATTCGTAGTAAACGCTCTACCTAAACCAGTCTCAGTGACCAACCTCAGGGATTAGGCCTGGAGAAGAGTGCCTAAGATAAGTCCTTCAGACGCATTTCAGCGCTGCGAGCGTGGCCGGTCAACGACTCGCCTCTTGCGAGAACTGAGGTTATTTCGCCCAATTTCTGAACTCCACTTTCGCTGCACATAATGATTGAGCTGCGTTTCTGGAAATCGTAAACCCCCAACGGCGATGAAAAACGAGCGGTGCGCCAGGTGGGTAAAACATGATTTGGGCCGGCGCAATAATCGCCAAGCGCCTCGCTGGTATAAGGTCCCATAAAGATAGCACCCGCGTGTTCCACCATGGGCAGCAATGACTCCGGGTCTTCAACGGACAACTCAAGGTGTTCAGGCGCAATGAGATTGCTAACCTCTACTGCATCGCGCAGGTCTCGGGTCTTAATCAACGCTCCTCTTCCAACCAGCGAGGCCTTAATAACCTCGGCCCGTTCCATATCCGGAAGAAGACGATCAATGCTGACCGCGACCGCATCCAGAAAGCTGGCATCCGGGCACAGCAGAATCGCCTGGGCATTTTCGTCGTGCTCGCTCTGCGCAAACATATCCATTGCGACCCAATCGGGATTGGTTTTGCCATCGCAGACAATCAGGATTTCCGATGGGCCAGCCACCATATCAATACCCACTTGACCAAATACTTTGCGCTTGGCAGTAGCAACATAACTGTTTCCCGGGCCGACAATCTTATCCACCTTGGGAATTGATGCTGTGCCATAGGCCAGCGCGGCGACAGCTTGTGCGCCGCCAATTTTAAACAATCGATCCACCCCTGCCAGCTTCGCAGCGGCCAACACCAGCTCGCTTAGTTGGCCGCCGGGCGCAGGCACAACCATCACAATCTCGCCGACACCGGCGACTTTGGCTGGTATCACATTCATCAACACCGACGATGGATAACTCGCCTTTCCACCAGGAACGTATACTCCAACGCGCTCGATAGGAGTCACTTTCTGGCCGAGAACATTGCCCTGCGCATCAATGTAGCGCCAACTGTCCTGAACCTGGTGTTCGTGAAAACTTCTTATACGATTTGCCGCATGCTCCAGGGCATCTCTCTCGCCGGGATCTATAGCGTGAAGCGCCTGGGACAGCCGCTCGGCAGAAACTTCCAGGGCCGCTACAGATTCCACTGCAAGACGATCAAACTTCGCAGTACACTCAAGCACCGCTGCATCGCCCCGCGCTATGACATCAGCGACAAGAGCATCTACCACAGCATCCACATCGGCATCGCTTGTCTCATGCCAATTCGTCAGCTCGGAAAGCTGATCAGAAAACCGCTCATGGGTGGTATCTAAGCGCTGTATTTGCATACCTAGGCTAACCTCTATTTACCCAAGACGTCAGAGAGCTTCTCTATAACTTCCATGACAGGGGTGTGGCGAGAACGCATCGCTGCCTTGTTAACAACGAGGCGAGAACTGATAGAAGCGATTTCGTCGATCGGTTCCATGCCATTGGCACGCAACGTATTCCCGGTGTCGACAATATCCACGATTAAATCACATAGATCCATAAGCGGTGCCAACTCCATCGCACCATAAAGTTTGATGACCTCAGCATGCACGCCCTGGCGAGCGAAATGCCGTCTGGCGATATTGGTAAACTTGGTCGCGACTCGCAATCGGGAGGCAGTACTTTGCCAACCGACAGGACCTGCTGTCATTAACCTGCAGCGGGCGATACCCAGATCCAAAGGCTCATACAAACCGTCAGCTCCATGTTCAAGCAGTATGTCCTTGCCGACCACGCCCATATCTGCAGCACCGTGGCGAACATAGGTAGGCACATCGGTTCCGCGAATAATCACCAGTTGCACATCGGGAGCCGTAGTCGCAAATATCAACTTGCGACTGGTATGGAGATCCTCGAGCGGTTCTATACCCGCGCTCGCCAGCAGAGGAAGGGTTTCCTTTAATATGCGCCCTTTCGTGAGAGCGATCGTCAGTTTATCCGTCATAGTAAACGCACCCATGTGCCCAGCCTATTCATCCGGCCAGTCGCCGTATATCTGCACCCAACAGTTGAAATTTCTCTTCTATACACTCGTAACCGCGATCAATGTGATAGATGCGATCTACCAAGGTTGCGCCATTTGCAACCAAGCCCGCTATCACCAAACTGGCTGATGCACGAAGGTCAGTAGCCATCACAGGAGCACCTTGCAACACTTCCTGGCCGGTTATAATCGCCGTATTCCCCTCGATGACGATTTTCGCGCCCATTCGATTCATTTCATGGGTTTGTATTAAACGGTTTTCAAAAACGGTCTCGGTGACAGTACTTGTGCCGTCGGCTACAGCATTCATGGCTGTAAACTGCGCCTGCATATCCGTGGGGAAACCCGGGTAAGGCGCTGTTTTGAGACTCACCGCTTTCGGTCGACGACCCTCCATATCCAACTCGATTGAATCCTCACCAAGAGTGATTTTCGCACCTGCCTCCTCGAGCTTCTGCAGCACCACGTCAAGGTTGTCGGAGCGGGTATCTCTCAATTTGACTCGTCCGCGAGTCGCTGCAGCCGCGACCAGGTATGTTCCGGTTTCTATTCGATCAGGCATGACATCGTAGACACAGCCGTGCAGTCGCTCTACACCATCGACCACTATCGTGTCTGTACCATGTCCGGAAATTTTTGCGCCCATGGCTATCAAGCACTCCGCCAAGTCCACGACTTCGGGTTCTCTCGCAGCATTTTCCAAAATAGTTTGGCCTTCAGCGAGCGTAGCTGCCATTAAAAGATTTTCAGTGCCTCCGACGGTCACGACCTCCATGACAATGTGGGCGCCGTGCAATCGGCCATCTATTTCTGCATTGATGTAGCCACCGTCGATAGTAATCGTCGCGCCCATCGCTTCGAGTCCACGCAGATGTAAATCGACAGGACGACTACCGATGGCACAACCGCCAGGGAAAGAAATGTGTGCTTTGCCATGTCGCGCCAGCATGGGGCCCATAACCAAAATAGACGCACGCATGGTCTTTACCAACTCGTATGGTGCTGAAAATTCCGCGATGGTATTCGCATTCACCTCCAAACTGAGTTTTTCATCAATGACCAACTCCACACCCATGCAACCGAGCAACTCGATCATGGTTGTCACGTCATGCAGATGCGGCAGGTTTCTTATGGTAATAGGCTCATCCGCTAACAGAGTAGCTGCGATAATAGGCAGAGCAGCATTTTTTGCCCCGGAAATACGCAACTCACCATCGAGCCGCGTGCCGCCTTGTATGACTAATTTGTCCACTGTTTCTCCAGGCCAACCATCACACTAGGCGCCGTTTTCTAGCTGCCATTGTGCCGGGGTGTAAGTTCGAATATTGACAGCATGAATAGAGCCATCTGCAATTTGCTCATTCAGAGCAGCGTAAACCAACTGTTGCTTCGCTACTGGACGCAGTCCTTCAAAGACATCGCCTATAACCAGAATATCGTAGTGGCTACCTTCACCTTCCACTGTGGTTTCACAATCCTCAAGGTGAGCATCCAGTAAAGATTTTACACTCGCTGAGTCCATCTGTTTTCTCCCGAACGACAAGCCACCCCCATCGGAGTGGAAAAGGCGGCATTCTAGGAGAAAACGCGTCGGATAGCGACTGTGAATATCGCGCAGATCGCGCCAAGACTGGACCAGATCAGGTTTCGACGTCGATAGAGGCCCAGCCGTCGATGACTGCATCGAGATCACCATCGTGCTTACGGGCAGAAGCTTGAAACTGATTCTTGTAGATCTCACCGAGGTTCACAGTTTCAATGATCACATTGCGCAACTTCCACTGCCCGGCTTTATTTTTCCCCATCTGGTACATCACCACATAGGGCTCAGGCTGATCGGAATAGATCAGCTGCTTGACCGTCGCTCGCGAGGAGGCTGCCTCGGCTTCAGTTGGCGGATTAACTTCGATCCTGCTACCACTAAAGGCCAGCAATCCCTTGCCATAAGTTTTGACCAAACCCTTGCGCATAACCTCAATAAATCTCTCTAACTGAGCGCGTAACTCTTTTCGGCCCGACTCATCCAGAGACTGATAGCGCTTCGAACTGGCATAGGCGCCCATGACGCTGCGCGAAAATCCACGATAGTCGATTACCGGGTCGAGTACCTCGTGAACTGCCTCATAATAGCGCTGCGGGTCTTCGTCCGCATACTCGCTTGCAACTTCAACCACCTGCATGACACGTTCACTCGCGTCACTGACAATGGAGTGCGCGGTGGGAACTGGGGTTTCCGTTGACCCCAAATCCTGGGCATAGACCTGAACACCCAACATCAACAAGACTGTGAAAACACCAATTTTTCTATAAGCTGACATATTCAAAACTCTCCACTAACTCCAATTTCTAGTATCAAGACCGCCGTAGCTATGTATAATCCTGCTTTTCGTGGGTATGCTTACCCAAACTATGATAAACATAGTTATCTTGTACCTAAGACAACAGTAGTACTTCAGCAGTTCAAAACATTCTGCACAGAACGTACTGTAACAGGAATATAGCGTATATGCTGATAGCCGCCCTCGCCATTTTGGTCGGTTTTGTCGTTCTGATCTGGAGTGCCGATCTATTCGTGGCCGGCGCCGCATCAATTGCAGAAAACCTAGGCATGTCACCCACGCTCATCGGTCTGACGATTGTCTCTCTGGGAACTTCCGCACCAGAAGTGCTTGTCTCGATTACTGCATCGGTGGCAGGTGCGGGCGAGTTAGCTATTGGCAATGCAATCGGATCCAACATCGCCAACGTCGGCCTGGTCCTGGGTGTCACGGTTCTCGTCGCTCCACTTTACGTCCACTCCAAATGCATGGCGCAGGAAATGCCCACCCTACTGTTTGTCACTGCAGCCATCGCCTTACTCTTATTAGATGGAGAATTATCCCGACTCGATGGATACCTGATGCTCTCCGCTTTAGTGTTCATTCTGGTTCAAATGGTGCGAAGCCAAACTCACGACAGTACGCTGGTAGCGGAGGCCGATGATGAACCTCTTCCACACTTCAAACCGCTCAAGGCCTGGGTGGTTTTTTTACTCGGTCTGGTTCTGCTCATTGTCAGCTCTCGTCTTTTGGTCTGGGGCGCTGTTGCAGTAGCGGGCGAACTGGGCGTCTCCAATATGGTGATTGGCTTAACCGTCGTTGCCGTGGGCACCAGCTTGCCTGAGCTTGCCGCCACCATAGCCAGCGCACTTCGAGGCCATGCCGAAATCGCGCTGGGGAATGTTATCGGATCCAATCTTTTCAACCTGCTGGGAGTGATGTCGATCCCAGGTTTAATCGCACCTGAGGTATTGGATCCAGCAGTGATGGGAAGAGATTACCCCGCTATGTCAATCGCAATGCTTCTGCTCGCACTGGGACTGTACTTAGGTAGACGTCGCAGCACAGCACCAGAGGGACACGCCTACATTGGTCGAACTGTCGGCTGGCTGTTAGTCTCGCTGTACGCACTGTATTATTACTGGCTGTTTCTTACGATCCCGCACTAGCCAGGATCCCGCCCTATGTCGGAGTCAAAAAACATCAGTTACATAAACTCAGCACAGCGCACCATAAGCATGGAGGCGGACGCCGTAGCTGCTCTAAAAGATAGAGTGGGTGCCAGTTTCGAGATGGCCTGTGAAATTTTGCTCAACACAAGTGGAAGAGTGATCGTCATAGGCATGGGAAAATCTGGTCTTGTGGCCCGCAAAATCGCGGCGACACTCGCGAGTACGGGTACCCCAGCGCACTTTGTGCACCCAGGTGAGGCGAGCCACGGAGATATGGGAATGATTACGGCGGGTGACAGCGTAATCGCCCTGTCGAACAGCGGCGCTGTGACGGAAGTAACCAGTTTACTTCCCATGCTAAAACGCATGGGCATCCCCCTGGTCAGCATGACTGGAAACTCGCAGTCGACGTTGGCATTGGCATCGGATGCACATCTGGATACCGGTGTTACAACGGAAGCCTGCCCCCTTGATCTCGCACCTACCTCCAGTACAACAACCGCCATGGTGATGGGAGATGCCATAGCAATCGCACTACTGGAAGCGCGCGGATTCACGGCAGAAGATTTTGCTTTTTCTCATCCTGGCGGTGCACTGGGCAAACGTCTTTTACTCAAAGTTGAGGATGTAATGCACACCGGAGATTCAATCCCACGGGTGGAACTTGATACACCACTGGCCGCTGCACTAATTGAGATAAGTGGCAAAGGCCTGGGTATGACCACAGTCGTTGATACCAAAGGAGTCCTCGCCGGTGTATTCACCGATGGAGATTTGCGGCGAGCCCTGGATGCCAAACTCGATATCAACCATACGCCTATAGCCAAACTGATGTCGATGAAAGCGCAAACAGTCACTCCCAACATGTTAGCCGCAGAGGCACTGCGGATTATGGACGAACAAAAAATCAGCTCCTTAGTGGTCCTCCAGGATAAGAAAATTTCTGGGGTTGTCCATCTTCTTAGTTTGTTGAAGGCTGGAATCGTCTAACAAGGGAGCACTGATATATGGCCACCGCGAGATCAAAAGCGAAAAATATTAAACTGCTGGTACTGGACGTAGACGGCGTGTTGACCGATGGCCGCATCTACTATGACAACAGTGGTGAAGAATTAAAGAGCTTCAGCATTAAGGATGGTCTTGGAATAAAAATGCTGCAGCAGGCCGGTGTAGACGTCGCGGTAATAACAGGCCGCCAATCGGAAATCGTGACTCGAAGGACCACTGAGCTGAATATCGTAGATGTGATTCAAGGGCGTGAAGACAAACAAACAGCTTTGCAGGAATTGTGTGACAAACGCAAGATCGATCTAAAGCATTGCGCCTATATGGGTGATGACCTGCCCGACCTCTCAGCGATAACAAGCTCCGGATTGGGGCTCACAGTCGCCGACGCTACCGGCCCCGTTCTGGACGCGGCCGACTGGCGGAGCCCAAGCAGCGGAGGTGATGGCGCCGTCCGCGAAGCCTGTGAATTCATATTGGATGCCCAGGGCTACCTTGAATCTACCCTGGCAAACTATCGTTGATGCCAAGACATTATTTTCAAGCGCTTGTAGCGATATCGTTCATGCTGGTGGCCAGTTACTACTTTTCCGGAAACACGGTAGTGAGCCCCATCGCGAGCGGGGGGCTTCAAACAGTACCGAAAACTTACCTGGTGAACCCCCGAACTTCCAGCTTTGACGAGACCGGTGCCTTAACGGAAGTATTGGAAGCCAAGACTGCGACCTTTTATCCCAGCAAGACGGAGTCTTTGTTGAACGCCCCAAAATTGTACTCGCATAATCTGGAGGGCGACACTTGGTCGGCAACATCCGATATTGGCCGCTATGAATTGAGCGGGAAGACCCTGACACTGTCGAATAATGTTATTCTCACCAACGACACCAACCAGGTGCAGCTAAAATCACAGCGAATGATGATAGATTTTGAAAGAAATAGAGCCACTTCTCCCGTGCCGGTAACCATTTCGCACCGGGACAGCAGCACGACGGCGGACGCTATGGTAGCAGATCTCGACGCCCAGACAGTCAGTCTGGACCGCAATGTGGAGAGCGTGTATGTGCAGCCAAATGACTAAACTCGCTCTCGCTGTGCTATTGCTGTTCAGCGCGCTAGCGATTCCCGTGACAGCACTTGAAGAAGACAAGTCCAAACCCATTCGCATCTCAGCTGACAAAGCGCTGCGCAACGAAAAAGAAGGGTTTACTGTCTACAGCGGCAACGTCGAAATGGAGCAGGGCAGTCTAAAAATCAATGCGAAAAAGATCACTATTTATCGCATTGCCGAGGAGGCAGATAGAATTGTCGCCAAAGGTAAGCCCGCACACCTCCAACAACAGCCAGAGCCTGGCAAGGGCGTGGTACAGGCACAAGCGGGTATCATCGAATACTACAAGGGCGAGGCGCGAATCCTTCTAAAAAAGGACGCGTGCATCGAACAGGATGGTTCCAAGGTCGCTGGTGAAACAATCGACTACTACATCGATGAGCAGCTGGTAAAAGCCGGATCCAATCGAAAGAACGTCGACAGCAGAGTCGAAGTGATTATTCCTGCTGAAAATGTGCAAACGAGCGAGGATGGCTGTGGCACAACTGATCGCGAGTAATCTTGCCAAATCCTATAAAGGTCGAGAAGTTGTTCAGGATGTATCCCTTGAAATAAACAGTGGCCAAATCGTGGGCTTACTCGGCCCCAATGGTGCCGGAAAGACAACCTGTTTTTACATGATCGTGGGGATCGTCCCGGCTGACCGAGGCACTATTACAGTCAATGCTGAGGACATCACTGCCCTGCCCATGCACGAACGGGCCAGGCGCGGGGTCGGCTATCTCCCCCAGGAGGCCTCCATTTTTCGCAAACTCAGTGTTGCAGATAACATTCTGTCGATCCTGGAAACTCGCCCGGACCTGAACAAGAAAGAACGCCTGGAAAGGGCCGATCAGCTGATGGAGGAGTTTCACGTGGGTCACCTCCGAGCGAGCCTGGGTCAGTCACTGTCGGGTGGAGAGCGACGCAGAATAGAAATCGCCAGAGCATTGGCCATGGAACCGGATTTCATTTTGCTCGACGAACCCTTCGCTGGAGTCGATCCAATTTCTGTCAACGATATCAAGCAAATCATCAGTCACCTGAGAGATCGCGGCATTGGGGTGTTGATTACAGACCACAATGTCAGGGACACCTTGGACATTTGCGAGAAGGCTTATATTGTGGGCGAAGGCCACATCATTGCCGCCGGAACTGCCCAGGATGTACTGAGTAACGAGCAGGTACAGAGGACCTATCTGGGCAGCGAATTCAAACTCTAAGCGTGCTTTACAAGGCTGAAAAAGGCAAAAATGTGAGCACGATCAAATTCTAAGCAAATTTCGGGCCAAGGCATTGCCACCCCTCCCCGGCAGAGCTAAACTCAAGCTAAGTTTTTAAGAGGTTGGCCGAGGGAATTGGCTGCTCAAATAGCCACTCCTGCCACAGTATGAAACAGTCGCTCCAACTCAAACTCGGTCAGCAGCTGACGATGACACCGCAGCTGCAGCAAGCGATAAAGCTGCTACAGCTGTCTACCATGGATCTGCAACAAGAGATTCAACAGGCCTTGGACAGCAATCCGATGTTGGAAGTTGCTGAAGAGGGTGGCGACGGCTCAGATCAACAATCCGAAACGAATGAGCTAGCCGAGGTTACACCAACTGCGGAAGCTACGGAATCCGCTGAAACCCCTGAAACACCCGATATCGTCACAGAAAATCCCGACTGGGATAGCACGCTTCCGGATGATTTACCTGTCGACACTCAGTGGGAGGACATTATGCCCTCCTCAGCCCCGGCTCCAGCACCCATCGAAGGCCCGGAGACTGATTACGCCAGTCATAACTCCGCAGAGGAATCCCTTCACGAGAAATTGTATTGGCAACTCAACCTAACCCGACTTTCAGATACCGATAGAGTCATTGCCCTGGCTATCATCGATGCTACGGATGAAAGTGGGCGGCTAACGAGTTCACTGGAAGAGATCCTGGAAGCTTTAGTCTCGGGGATGGAGGCTGAGATTGAGCTGGACGAAGTCGTTGCAGTTCTACATCGCGTTCAACAGTTTGAGCCCGCTGGAGTTTGCACTCGCGACTTACAGGAATGCCTACTTGTTCAATTGCAGCAACTGCCACCTGGCACGCCTTGGCTGGAGGAAGCAAAGCTGATCGTATCCCGTTACCTGGTTCAGCTGGGCAATGCGGATTTCGCGCAAATTCTCAGGCGCAGTAAACTGAAAGAAGAAAGTTTACGCGATGTACTGGAACTCATTCGCACACTGGACCCAACCCCGGGACTTTCGGTGGGAGAAGACAATACAGAATATGTGGTTCCCGATGTCTACGTTAGCAAAAAACACGATCGATGGGTCGTCGAGCTCAATCCAGACATTGCTCCAAAGATTAGAATCAACAACAACTATGCCAGCTTAATCAAGCGTGCGGACAATAGCTCTGACAATACCTATCTGCGCGATAATTTACAGGAGGCGCGCTGGTTTCTTAAGAGCTTACAGAGCCGAAATGAAACTCTGATGAAAGTTGCGACAAAAATAGTACAGCATCAACGCAATTTTCTGGAGTATGGTGAAGAAGCCATGAAACCGCTGGTACTACATGAAATTGCGGAGGCCGTGGAAATGCACGAATCCACTATTTCTCGGGTAACCACGCAAAAATACATGCATACCCCCAGGGGAATTTTTGAACTCAAGTACTTTTTCTCCAGTCATGTCAGCACAGCGGCAGGTGGAGAATGCTCATCGACGGCGATACGCGCGCTGATTAAGAAGCTGGTCGCCGCAGAGAACCCCCGCAAGCCTTTGAGCGACAACAAGATCACGTTGCTGCTTGAAGAACAGGGGATAAAGGTAGCGCGGCGGACGATCGCAAAGTATAGAGACACACTTTATATACCACCATCGAACGAACGTAAGAGATTGGTCTAGAATGAAGATACCAGTCCAAAAAAATCCGGCCCTAGCCGGTACCGGGTAAGACCGGGTCAACGCGAAGAGGAGTACTATATGCAACTGAATGTCAGTGGTCATCACGTAGAAGTTACCAACCCATTGCGGGATTACGTAGAAACCAAGTTTGAGCGCCTGCAACGACATTTCGACCAAATTACCAATACCGAGGTAACCTTAATCGTAGAAAAGATGGTGCAAAAAGCCGAAGCCAGTTTACATTTATCAGGAGCCGATATTTTTGCCGCAGCCGAATCAGATGATATGTACGCAGCCATTGACGCACTCGCCGACAAGCTCGACAGACAACTCATAAAACACAAAGAAAAATCCAGAGGACGTTAACAACTTCACTATGCAAGTGCTAGAACAACTACTCACCCCGGGACGCACGGCCTGCCACGTCCCGGGAATCAGCAAGAAAAGACTTTTCGAAACCATCGCCAGAATAATCAGCGAGGACCAGGTTTCCCTGCCCTATAACCTCTTACTGTCCAACCTGATCGCCAGAGAAAAGTTAGGCAGCACCGGGCTGGGACACGGCATCGCAATACCTCATTGCAGGGTTGATAACTGCACCCATGCGATGGGAACTTTGGTGACCCTGGAGGAAGGTATTGATTTCGACGCTCCCGACGGTGAGCCCGTAGATGTGCTTTTTGTTTTGTTAGTTCCAGCGGAAGCACAACAGCAACACTTGGATATTCTTGCTGGAGTCGCAGGTTTGTTCAGCCAAAAAGCGTTCTGCGAGGCAGTACGCGGTGCCAATGATGGGCAATCCCTACACAAATTAGCCACGACCTGGCCGACATGAGTGATTCCATCTCGACGAATCTAATAATCATCAGCGGCCGATCTGGATCGGGGAAGAGTACTGCTCTGCATCAGCTTGAAGATGAAGGTTACTATTGTATCGACAATCTGCCCGTGGCTTTACTGCCCGCTTTGGTGCGCGAAGCCAGCAGAAAGGACTTCGGTGACTTTCAGGGCACGGCGGTTTGTATCGACGCCCGCAATGCCTGGAAGGGTTTGGAAAACTTCACCACTGTGCTCGAGTCACTGCCGGAAAATGTCGCGAGCAAGATACTCTATTTAGACACGCATGATGCGACGCTCATCAAGCGCTTTAGTGAGACACGCAGGCGACACCCCCTAAGCAATGAGCAGGTGCCACTGGCGGAGGCCATCGAAAAAGAACGGGACCTGTTGCGCCCTCTGTCCGATGCCGCGTCGATCACACTTGATACCAGCGAGATGACCATCTATGAGCTTCGAGATGCGATCAAGCAGCGACTAGTAGCCAACGATGCCGGCACCATGTCCATCCTGATACAGTCTTTCGGCTTCAAGCGCGGTGTGCCTACCGATGCCGATCTCGTGTTCGATGTACGAATGCTCCCAAATCCACACTGGGTGAAGGAACTGCGATTGAAAAATGGTCTGGAAAACGAGGTCAAAGAATTTCTGGAATCCCAGCCACTTACGGAAGAGCTGTACGCGGATATATGCAGCTATTTAGACAATTGGCTACCCCACTACCAGAACAGCAACCGCAGTTATCTGACCGTATCGCTGGGTTGTACTGGCGGCCAACATCGTTCAGTATATCTGGCGAACAGGCTGTTCCAGCACTATCGGACACAGTTTCCGCAGGTACAAACAAGGCATAGGGAACTGCAGTAGCAGCGTATTTTTGTGATTCAGACTCAAGTAACAATCATCAATAAACTCGGCCTACACGCCAGAGCGGCTGCAAAATTCGTCGGCTGTGCGGCGTCTTTTTCCAGCTCAATTCAGGCTGGTAAAGAGGGTAAAATGGTCGACGGCAAGAGCATCATGTCGGTCATGATGCTAGCCGCTGGCAAAGGCACTGTGCTGGATCTCGAAATTAGCGGGGAAGACGAACAAGCCGCACTTGAAGCCATGCAAACCCTAATAGCCAATCGTTTCGACGAAGAAGAATAGTTTTAGCGCTAGTCGTTTTCCCAGCTCCGCAGTACTGGCCAGTGCTATATCATTGGACTGACTTTCGTGATTCATGAGCAATAGTATGCCGCAGACCAAAGCCAAGTCCCAACTCAAACTCGACCAACTTTCACTGGCTCTCGACAGCGGCACGTTTGTAGATGTCCGGCGCATGCTGAATGGTCTGGCCGCTGCAGACGTAGCGCATTTACTGGAATCCTCTCCTCCCAAGTTCCGGCGAATACTGTGGGAACTCGTTGAAGTTGAACAGGAAGGCGAGGTACTGGGCGAGCTCGGAGACGAACTGCAGTCACTGTTTTTGAGCGATATGGACGCGGCCGAAGTTGTCCAGATTACCGAAGGTTTGGAAGATGACGATATCGCCGATATCCTCCAACAACTTCCCGACCGAGTGACCCGCGAAGTATTGCACTCGATGGATAGTCAGGACAGAGCCCGCATCGAGCAGGTTCTCACCTACCCCGAGGACACCGCGGGCGGGTTGATGAATACCGACACCATTACCATACGAGCAAGATTCACCCTCGATGTGGTGCTGCGCTACCTGCGTCGGCATGAAGAAATCCCCGAAATGACCGACAGCCTGATTGTGGTCAATCGCTCCGATCAATATATCGGCTTACTGTCTCTCCGCACTCTGTTGGTCACCGATCCCTCGGCATCCGTTCGAGAAATGATGAACACTGAAGTTGAGCCAATCAACGCAGATCTGCCAGACTCTGAAGTGGCGAGATTGTTCGAGCGGCACGATTGGGTCTCAGCGCCGGTGGTCGATGACAATGGAAAACTATTGGGGCGAATAACCATCGATGATGTCGTCGATGTGATTCGCGAAGATGCTGATCACTCGTTCATGTCCATGGCCGGCCTGGATGAAGATGAGGACACATTTTCCCCTATTCTGCGCACAGCACCCAGGCGCGCTGTATGGCTGGGAGCGAATCTAATTACCGCCTTCATAGCCTCTTCAATGATTAACCTGTTTCAGGACACTATTGAAAAAGTCGTTGCCCTGGCAGTCCTGATGCCCATCGTCGCCTCAATGGGCGGTGTAGCCGGCACACAGACTCTAACCGTTCTCGTACGCGGTATCGCAATGGGCCAGGTGGGTAAAAACAACCAGGCCTGGCTAATCAAAAGAGAGGTTGTGGTTGGCCTACTAAACGGCGCTCTTTGGGCTGGTGTAGTCGCTGTTGCCGCCTCGGTGTGGTTTGACGATTGGAATATCGGCATCATTATCGCCGCAGCTATGGTAATCAACCTGGTTTGTGCCGCGCTTACTGGCGCTGTCTTACCGATAGTGATGACCCGTTTTAAAATCGACCCCGCTCTGGCGGGTGGTGTCGTGTTGACAACGGTGACCGATGTCATCGGTTTCGTTTCATTTCTTGGCCTGGCGACTCTTTTTTATGCGTAAAAACGACAAACATGAGGACCTGGAGGAGGAGTATACTGAACCCAGCAAAAGCGAGTTGAAGCGTCGAATGACTGCGCTACAGCAAATGGGAGAATCTCTCATTCTGCTAGGTGAAAAACAACTGGCCAAGATACCCATTGCTGACGAACGCCTGCTACTGGCAATCCAGGAAACTAAGCGAATCAAATCAAACAACGCAAGGCGTCGCCACATGCAATTCATTGGCAGACTTATGCGAGATATCGACGTTGAGCCCATCGAGGCGGCATTAACTGCGATGCGCACTCAAAGGCAGGACAAAAATAACGCCTTCCACGCTCTGGAGAAGATGAGAGACGATGTTCTTGAAGAGGGTCTGAAAGGAATAGAGCTGGTCATGAAACGCTGGGATTTCGCCGATCGGCAACAGCTTAGGCAACTCGTTTTGCAACACCAGCGCGAGATGAAACAAGAAAAACCCCCCGCAGCGAGTCGAAAACTATTTAAGTATTTGCGAACCTTGCACGAACAGGCTACCGAGCAAGAATAACTCTTAAGGCTATTGTTGTACTTGTTCTAGCTGTTCTAGCTGTTGTAGTTGTTCCAACTCTGAAAGCTCGGGCAGCGAGTCCTCCGTTTCTTCATTCGGATCTGTTGGCCGAACCACCGTTTTATTTGAGGACGTATCGAACACCCGATCGAAATTAACCTGAGGGTCCTGCCAATCGCCCTCTATTTTGTACACCGCGCTAGAAAAGCGGTTCATCTGTTTTTCGAACACTTTGCTCACCACAAATACTCCCGCCGCCACCGGCAAACCTCCAGCTAACGCCGCAACCCAGGGTAAATTATTCGCAACGGGCAAAGTGGCGATAAGCTGTCCATCCAGGCTTCGGGTAGCCACATCGGAAACTCCGCTAAATTGAAAACCACTGGAACGACCTTCAACTTCCATCCTGGCCACTTCTATCTCGCCACCATGAAAAAACACTTCGCCATCGATATTATGAAAGGGGATACCCGAAGAAAACACATCTGACAAATCCAAACTGAGACGCTGAACAATGTTGGCAAGATTTAAAATTCCAACAACCTTGAGCGTTCCCGAGGTCCCAACGGGCGTATTTAAAAAGCGTCCCTCAGCAATGTCTAAATCGAGTGAACCCTGGACACCTGCGAGCGAGAATGCCTGGGGCCCCCCAGGCCAATTCAAGGATAAATCCATTTTTCCACTATTGGTTTCGATAATACTCTGATAGGTAAGCTGTTCCAGGGTTTTACCAAGATCTTCGAAACCCAGCTGCGCATCAAAGCGAGTAGCTGAGCCACCCTCCCTCAAATCCCAAACCAAGCTAGCGTGGTTATCAGCAGTCGCAGACAAGCCGGCAATATCCCCGACTATGTTTTCAAAAGTGATGACGTTGTCACTATTGCGAACTGAAAACTGTAAAGCACCCAGTGCTTTGCCCGCATAGCTCAAACGACCCAACGTTACGTCGACATCGGGCAGATCGGAACCTTCGACTTCATCGAGCTGCAACTCAACCTGTTCTTCCTCGTTGAGAAACAACTCTTTAAGGCGAGCTAAATCCAAAGTGTCTATATCCAGCCGCGCTGGGCTGGAGCCTGCTGCATAAAACAGTTTTCCCGCGATCCAATCCGTTTCGGCAGTCACTGTTGTACCTGCGCGATTCTTGTCGAGACTGAACACGACATCCTGTAAAGATTGACCGAAAAGCTGCAAGGTATCTGCTCGAAAATTCTCTACCTCCACTTCCAAAGCAAGCGACTGCTGGGGACTGTCTTGTTCTAGTGGCGCAATTTCCACAGACTCGTTGGCGAACGCAGCTTCAACCTCATCATCGGCCTGGTTCTCTGGCGACCCGAGAGCATCGGTGTCGAGATCAGATTCGAATGTAGGGTAAACATAGTTGCTGAGAAATTGTTGCCACTGCTGCTCATCAAGATAGCTCGCTCGACCCGCGACTCTTACAACGCCAGAAACCAATGGCGCCGGAGCCTGTTGCATCCCCAATGAGAGCGCTTCCAAACTTCTTCCGGCAAGCGACATGTCCACACTGAGATCGCTACCCAATTTCACTTTCATGATCTGAGAGGCACCGCCCAAAGGAAGTTCGAGATGCAGCGCTCTTGTCTCGAGCGGCGTTTTACGCCATGGGTCGGGAAGATCCAAGCCGACACCGGACAAATCCGAATCGAGAATTACCCTGGGCCGACTCCCAGGAGGCGCCTCAATCAAAACACTTGCAGATGCCTTTCCTGTTGCCAGATTCAACAAATCCAAATCGAGCCAGCGCCCTACATCTTCGAAATCGACCTGAGTTTGCAGCGCTACTTCGGTGACGGAACTTGAGGCGCTATAGACCTGAGGTTCACTATCTTGCTCAGACTTGAAGACATCCGCTTGTCGGACTTCAGCCTGAACAGCTTCACCCCATATTGAACCCGCCAGTTCCACCGAGCGCAGTCCCGCCAGGGTCGTATATGCCAACTCACCGCTAATGCCCTCAATCTTCAAACCTCCGGGATTAATTCCTAAATCCACCTCTCGCCAAAGTGTTTGAACATCGACAATCGGCGCAGTCTTTTTATCGCTAAGATTCAGCAGTAAATCCAATTGGGTATCCAGATCGCCGCTCAGACTCCATTGCGTAAACGCATCACCCACCAGTGCGCTAATCGGTGATTCGTTAACAATTTGCAGTCCATCACCGGCATCGCCGCTCATCGCACTACTGATCGCCAGCATCATCTCCCGCTGGTCGCTCATCCAGGCTTCAACGCTGAGGAAGTCAATGGAAGAATCGTAAAGCCGAGCGCTCTCAGACCAGACACTCACCAGAGAGTCATCGATCAAAACGGTGCCATCAACATCGCTCAGGGATGGCCATCCCTCGTAATAGTCGAGTTCGGTGTTCGCGATATTGAAAAACAATTGCACAGTGCGAAGCGCGGAAGCATTTTTGATCAAACTCCCGCGCCAGAGAAATGCTCCCTCTTCAATGTCCCCCTCACCAATACTGTCTTTCAACCACTTCAGCAGGGGTTCACTGAGGGTGTAGGGCAGATATTTTGTTCGATGAATGGGATGGGTATTCTCAAGCCCGACGAGTAAGTCCATCTCCAGACCCACAGCGCTTTCGACCAGAGGAATAGAGAGGTCAAACAGCGCCCTGGCGGTTCCCTCAGCACCCTGCGCCACCACCAGCCCACTTGAGAGTGATACCTCAGAGTCCGTCCAATCGAGATTTATGGTGCCGTAGAAATCATCAAACTGCAGGGCCTCGCGATAGATGGTCGGAAAGTCCATGGAAAATTGCTGACTGTCGATAATGACAAAACCACCATCGGATTCGAGCTCTACATAACCATTGTCAGCTCTGAGTCCCGGAGCGCCCTTCCAGGACTTAACCTCAAAGGCGGTAAAGTTGCCGGTCAGATCCCAGTCTTTAAGCGGCTCACCATAGTCAGCTACGTTCACTTGTAGGGATGTCAGTTCACCTTCGGGACTCAGTACCTCAAAGACTTTCCCGAGGGCCTCAGGGGTGGGGTCCAGACCTAGTAAAATCGCATTCAACGGGGCCAGTGGCACTTCACTGGCACGAAAGCGAAGGGAATCACCTCTGCCATCGATTTGCAGTCTGGGTATCAGGAGCTCTACACCTTCGTTGTGAATCTCAAGGTCAGTGGTAAACAGACTCCAACGATCATCGCGCTGATTCAGGCTGGCCTTTATTGAGACGAAATCCAGTGGCACATTCCAGGACTCGTCCGCTTTCTCAATGCTCAGGTCCTGACCAGTCAGTTCTGCCGTAACGGTATGCTTGCCACGATCCCATGCAAGCCAGGCCTGCATGGCAACCGCGCCGGTCATCCTGGCGCCGAGATCTTTGGGGAGCATTGGTCGCAGTGCCCGCAAATTACTCTTCACCACATTGATGTACAGCTCACCGGTGAAAGCCTCAGTGGCGGTGGGATTGCCAACCCCCTGCCCCAGCAAAATTATCTCAGTTCCCGTGGTATGTGACACCAGATCGGCATCTAGAATTCGCGCACTGCCTTCGCGACGCAGTGTTAGATCAAGATCAAACAATCGCTGGGTCAAGTCGGGGAGATCTAGAATCAGTTGGTTATTGGTGAGCTGGATTTGCTCAATGTTCAGAAGAAAGGCTTCCAGTTCTTCAACAAACTCACCGTCGCCGCCACCCATTCCAGCGATCAACAGCTTGCCTTCCGAGGTGAGTTCTCCTCGCAACAACAACTGATCAAGGCTTAAACGATAGGTACGCAAACTCCTGGTCTGCAAAGACTCCCAGACATTAACCGTCACCCGACCTTCCGCCAGTTCCAGAGGCCGTTCATCGCTCTCAGGTACAGACAACTGCAACCCGGTTAAAACAATCTCCGGCGTAAAAGAATGCCAACGCCCTGAGACGTCCTGAGCTTCAATGACAAAGGGAGACCGACTATTCAGTTCCCTGAGAATATCCTCGCGATAAGCTTCCACATTCGACATCAGAAAGCGGCCAAAACTCACATAGACCGCCAAAATGACCACCGCTGCGACGATGACCTTCCAGAGAAATCTACCTAAGTTGTTGAAAAAAGCGTGTCCCAATGAGGCTCTCGGATCCGGTTGTGAAAACTGTGCTCGTACACTACTTAGAGCAGTACTATGTCGAAGTGTTCCTGATTGTAACTGGGCTCGACACGAAAACTGATCGTTTTGCCGACCAACTCCTGCAAATCCGCCACAATCGCTGACTCTTCATCCAGCAAACGATCTACGACACCCTGTCCTGCCAAGACCATAAGAGTATCGTTCTCATACGCTTTGGCATCACGCATAATCTCACGAAAAATCTCATAACACAGGGTTTCGGCAGATTTAACCACTCCTCGCCCACTACAGACCGGGCATTCTTCACACAAAAGATGTTCCAAACTCTCTCGGTCGCGTTTACGAGTCATTTCCACTAAACCAAGATCGGATATACCGGTAATTTTGTTTCGACTTGGATCGCGGAGCATCGCCTTCTCTAGTGCCCTGTGAACCTGTCGACGGTGCTCAGCATCGCGCATATCGATAAAGTCTATAATGATAATCCCGCCCAGGTTGCGCACGCGCAGTTGCCTGGCCAACATCGTGGCTGCTTCGAGGTTAGTTTTGAAAATGGTTTCCTCAAGGTTTTTCTTACCAACGAAGGACCCGGTATTCACATCAATTGTGGTCATCGCCTCGGTTTGATCAATAATCAGATAGCCTCCGGACTTAAGGTCGACTTTTCGGCTTAAGGCGCGCTCTATCTCATCTTCGACACCGTGGTTGTCCAACAACGGCCTTTCACCGTCGTAGTGACTGAGCAGAGCGCACACCTCCGGGACATAGTCTGAGCAAAATGTTTCCAGGCGTTCAAAACAGCTCCTGTCATCGATACGAATCTTATCGAGACCCGGTCTGGCGAGATCTCGAATGGCCCGAAGGTATAGCGGCAGATCTTCGTATAACAAGGTGGGACGGTCTGCCGCCTTGCTGCGGCGATGCACAGCCGCCCAAACTCGCTTTAAATATCGTAAATCGGCGCGGATTTCTTCGACTGCAACGCCTTCGGCAGCGGTTCTGATAATGAAGCCGCGCATATCGGCCATGCCTTCGGTCTCGATAGCTTCAGCGAGCACTTGCTGAAGTCGATCCCGCTCCACATCGTCATCGATCCTCTGCGATACGCCTATATGATCTGATTGTGGCATGAGCACCAGGTATCGGGACGACATTGAAACCTGGGTACTTAAGCGAGCACCTTTGCTACCCAATGGGTCTTTGGTGACTTGAACAACAATCTTTTTCCCCTCGTGCAAAAAATCTCTGATCGCCTCGCTGTGACGACTGCGATCTTCTCGCCCATCGCTGTCCAGGGGCATAATGTCAGAGACATGAATGAAGGCTGTTCGCTCGGCCCCAATATCCACAAATGCCGACTGCATTCCCGGCAGCACCCGGACCACTTTGCCGGAGTAGATATTGCCAACAATCCCCCTGTTGGCCAGGCGCTCGATATGAACATCCTGTAAGAGTCCATTTTCAATCACCGCAACCCGGGTTTCCATCGCCGTCACATTGATCAGGATTTCTTCACTCATGGGGTTTCTCCAGCGCATTGTCGACGCCGTGCTGGGAGAGCATTTGCCAGGTTTCTGCCATCGGGAGACCTACTACATTACTGTAGCTGCCGTGCAAAGAGCTGACAAAGGCACCGCCGAGCCCCTGTATGCCATAGGCTCCCGCTTTGTCCCAGGGTTCGTCTGTTGCCAAGTAAGCATCAATAACCTCCTCGCGTAAAGGAACAAAGTCCACCTGGGTTTCCACTAACAACGTGGTGGAGGTATTCTTAAAACAGAGACACACTGCGCTCATAACCGAATGGGTTCTACCGCTGAGCTTCGTCAGAATTCTCCGCCCATCGGCTCTGTCTTGGGGTTTACCCAGAATACTATCGTCGAGCACCACTGTGGTGTCTGCCGCCAATACACAGCAGTTCCCTTGCGGATAACGCTGCGATACATGCTCGGCTTTGCTGCGCGCCATCCGCTGCACATAATCGGAGGGCGGCTCACCAGGCGCAGGAGTTTCGTCAATATCGGCCGGATCGATTTCAAAACGAATACCCAGTTGGCTCAGCAGATCGCTCCGCCTGGGAGAAGCGGAGGCCAGTATCAGTTTTGTTTGAACGCTCAAGTTAGGCCACGTGGTACTTGCGACGCACAGATCGCAGTATTTGTAGCACCAACGGCCACATCAACATACTGGAAAAGGCGGGTAGCAAAAATAGCAGCGAATGCGTACCTCTGCCTTGAAGATTCTGCACCCACTGGCCAATGAGCTGATTAATTCCAATCAGCAGGAAAATCGTGGCTGCCTGCTGCAAAGCGTTGAAGACTCGAAGCCGTTGATACAAAACCAGAGAAAGCAAAGCCATCACCATAAGCGAAAAAGCGTTCTGACCGAATACCGCCCCCTCAATCGCATCTAACGCAACCCCAACTGCCAAACCAGTCAGCAGCCCGACGCGATGGGGTAGCGCTATGGTCCAGTAGATTAGAACCAAGGCCGGCCATTCGGGTCTGACCCAAAGCAACCATGGCGGCAAGGCGATTACCGCCAGCACAAAAGCGACGAAAAAAGAGAACCAGATTATCCAAAGACCCTGTTGACCTTGACCCGCCATGCCCTACTCCGGCGCAGCGCTTTGGGCAGTAAATACCAACAATACGTAGCGGCTCCGATCGAGTGCGGCGCTAGGTTGTGCTTGCACAGTGGCGAATGCTTGACCGGGATCGCGTTCTATCTTGCTGACCACTGCCACCGGATAGCCGACGGGAAAGCGTCCGCCAAGTCCGGAGGTTACCAGAAGGTCGCCCTCCTCGATGTCTGTTGTCGCCGCGACATGCCCGATTTCGAGCACGCCTAAGTTCCCGGACCCCTCGGCAATTGCGCGTACACCATTTCGATTAACCTGGACCGGAATCGAGTGGGTCGCATCTGTTATGAGCAAAGCCCTGGAACTAAATTCACTGACGACGACGATTTGACCCAGCAGGCCCTCGGCATCGATAAGAGGTTGACCTATGTAGACTTTGTCGGCCGCGCCTTTGTTCAATACCAACTGGTGACTCATGGGGTCGGGGGATATTCCTATGAGCTCAGCGACCAAAACATCGTCCTGGAGCAGAGCGGCGGAATTCAGCAGCGAACGCAATCGAACATTTTCGGCGCGCAAAGCCGACATCTGCTGAGAGCGCCCCTCTAGTACAAGGTTTTCACGATCGAGTTTTTCGACCTGTTCGATAAGCTCGCTGCGAGGCTGAATGTTAGTAGTGCCCCAGTCGAGTGCGCGAGCGGGAATATCGGCAATCCAATAAATAGGAGTAGTGAGCATATCGAGGAAGGAGCGAGTCGTATCGAGGCTGTTATAGCGCAAGTCAGCAGTAATCAACCCCGCCACGACAAGCACCGCGAATAAACTTCGCAAGCCCCATGAAGACTCTTCGGCAAATAGCGGCTTGATGTTCGCTCCTGTGGGCTCAGCCCGCCCGACCGTTATTCAGTAGAAAGCAGATCCAGGGTGTGCCGATCCATTTTCTCCATAGCGATACCACCACCTCTGGCAACACAAGTCAGCGGGTCTTCTGCAACAATGACCGGCAAACCCGTTTCCTCAGAAATCAGACGATCAAGATCGCGCAGCAAGGCACCGCCGCCGGTGAGCACTATGCCACTTTCGGCGATATCGGCTGCCAATTCAGGTGGAGATTGTTCCAAAGCGGATTTCACCGACTGAACAATCGCCGTCAAGGGTTCTTGCAGTGCCTCGAGTATTTCATCGCTGTTGAGGGTAAAGCTGCGGGGCACACCTTCGGCGAGGTTGCGGCCACGCACATCAATCTCACGCAGTTCACTGCCGGCAAAAGCACAGCCGACCTCTTCTTTAATCCGCTCGGCTGTCGCATCACCAATCAAACTGCCATAACAGCGGCGCACATGAGAAACGATGGCTTCATCGAAACGATCACCGCCAACCCGAACAGAATCGCGGTAGACCACGCCATTGAGGGAAATAATAGCAACCTCGGTCGTTCCTCCACCGACATCCACTACCATGCAACCCTGGGCCTCATCTACATCCATGCCGGCACCAATAGCGGCGGCCATGGGCTCTTCAATAAGCCTGACTTCACGGGCGCCAGCACTGAGCGCTGATTCGCGAATAGCTCTACGTTCAACCTGAGTGGACATACATGGGACGCATACCAGCACCCTGGGACTTGGACGAATAAACTGGCTTTCATGCACTTTGGCGATGAAATGTTGCAGCATTTTCTCAGTCACTTGGAAATCTGCGATAACGCCGTCTTTGAGAGGACGTATTGCAGTGATATTGCCCGGGGTTCTGCCCAGCATGCGCTTGGCGTCCTTACCCACTGCTTCTATGGTTTTCTGGCCATTGTGAACACGAATGGCTACTACCGAGGGTTCATTGAGGACGATACCTTGATCGCGAACGTAGATGAGAGTGTTGGCGGTTCCCAGATCAATCGACAGATCATTGGAAAACATTCCGCGCAATTTCTTTAGCATGTATCCTGATTACCTTATAAATACAGCGGCTATTTCCACTGCGGTACTTAAAAAATACCCCATACAGCGCTCCACTCCGGGTAGAAATATCTGCTATTGGTAAGTCCAGATATGCTGTTTAATTTGGTCAGTATTATTCCCGCAACTGTAACAACCGTGGGGATTTTGGGCAAGGCGCAAATGTGTTAAGTTTACGCCCCCAAAAGTGAATGAGACGACTCAGTCCCGTGTATAAAACATGTCGATAGAACAAGATGAGATCGAAAAAATTGCGCAGTTAGCTCGAATCCGAATCGCCGACGATCAAATCGCCGAGCTAACACAGCGGATTACCGAGATATTGGGCATGGTTGATCAGCTTCAAGCCACCGATACCAGCGATGTAACACCGATGGCCAACCCCCTGGATGACGTCCAGCGGCTACGAGCCGATAAAATCACCGAGACCAATCAGCGCGATGCCTTTCAGGCTATCGCTCCCGCCGTAGAAAACGGCCTCTATCTGGTTCCCAAAGTCATCGATTAACCGCTCGTTCCATTCCCAGGAAACAAGCTCAGGATATAAACTAATGCATAGCAAAAGCGTGGCCAGCCTGTCAGCGGGCCTGCAGCAAAAAGAATTTTCCAGTGTCGAACTGACTCAGTGCTTTCTCGCGAGAATCGCAGCACACAATGCAAAACTGAATAGTTTCATTACGATAGATGAAGAAGGTGCACTGGCAAGCGCTGCGGCAGCTGATCAACGAATCGCAAACGGCGACACCACAGCCCTAACCGGAATCCCCATTGCCCATAAGGACATATTCTGCACCAGTGGCATGCGCACCAGTTGCGGTTCGAAAATGTTAGACAACTTCATTCCTCCCTATGACGCGACACTGATTACACGATTTAGTAGCGCCGGTACCGTTACGCTGGGTAAAACCAACATGGATGAGTTCGCGATGGGCTCCTCAAACGAAAACAGTTACTACGGCCCCACCTTAAATCCCTGGGACAACGAAAGAGTCCCAGGGGGTTCCTCGGGAGGATCTGCGGCGGCAGTGGCGGCGCTTATGGCACCGGCTGCAACGGGGACTGATACCGGTGGCTCCATTCGTCAACCGGCCGCGTTTTGCGGAATTACCGGATTAAAACCCACCTATGGGAGAGTATCGCGATTGGGCATGGTGGCGTTTGCCTCGAGTCTGGACCAAGCAGGCCCGATGGCACATACGGCAAAAGACTGCGCGATGTTGCTCAACGCAATGGCCGGGCACGATGAGCGCGACTCCACTTCCTCCGAGCGCCCTGTTCAGGACTACTGCGCAAACCTCGATGATTCAATTGACGGCCTGCGCATCGGTCTTCCCAAGGAGTATTTTGGTTCTGGCCTGGATGCAGAAACTGGCAAGCGAATCGACGCAGCGCTCAAGGAATTGGAACAGCGCGGTGCCAAACTAGTAGAAGTGTCTCTTCCACACAGCCATCTGACGATACCCGCGTACTATGTGATTGCGCCAGCCGAGGCCTCTACCAATTTGTCACGATTTGATGGCGTTCGATATGGCCATCGCTGCGACGACCCGGTAGACCTGAATGACCTGTATACGCGCACTCGAGAAGAGGGTTTCGGAGCAGAAGTAAAGAGGCGAATCCTGGTGGGCACTTACGCGCTGTCTGCCGGCTACTACGACGCCTATTACAAAAAAGCGCAACAGGTTCGGCGTCTAATTAAGCAGGATTTCATGGATGCGTTTTCCCAGGTAGATATCATCGCGGGCCCCACTACGCCGAGTACCGCCTTTCCTCTTGGATCAAAATCCAGTGACCCAGTTTCCATGTACTTAGAAGATGTTTACACCCTGGCCGTTAATTTGGCTGGACTTCCCGGAATGTCTGTCCCGGCGGGTTTTGTAGACGACCTACCCATTGGACTACAGCTTATTGGCAAGCACTTTGACGAATCTCGATTGCTCAATGTCGCGCATCAATATCAGCAACTCACGCCCTGGCACGAACAACACCCGGCAATGACTGATACAGGGGGCGACGAATAATGGAATGGGAAACAGTAATCGGCCTTGAAGTGCATTTACAGCTGGCCACACAGTCCAAGATTTTTTCCGGATCGGACATCACCTTCGGAGCGGAACCGAACACTCAAGCCAGCGCTGTGGACCTGGCAATGCCCGGTATGTTACCGGTATTGAACGAGAAGGCGGTGCGTTTTGCAGTGATGTTTGGATTGGGTATTGGGGCAGAAATTGGCATGCGTTCGGTGTTCGACCGGAAGAACTACTTTTACCCTGACCTACCCAAGGGTTATCAAATAAGTCAGTTCCTAGACCCTATTGTCGGCAAAGGTGTTTTCGAAATACACCTCGAGGATGGCAGCACCAAAGAAATCGGAATTACTCGAGCGCACCTCGAAGAAGATGCCGGTAAATCTCTGCACGAAGATTTTCAGGGTCAAACAGGCATCGATCTGAACCGCGCAGGCACACCCCTGCTAGAGATTGTCACTGAACCGGATATCCGCAGCGCTGAAGAGGCCGTTGCCTATCTGAAAGCACTGCACTCACTGGTGACATACCTGGGGATTTCTGACGGGAATATGGCCCAGGGTTCAATGCGCTGTGACGTCAACCTTTCTCTAAGACCCCGTGGTGTCGAGGAATATGGCACTCGCGCAGAAATAAAAAACGTGAACTCTTTTCGATTCGTTGAAAAAGCTATACAGCATGAAATCGCGAGGCAGTCTGATATTCTTGAAGATGGCGGGACTGTCGTTCAGGAAACTAGACTCTACGATGCGGACAGAGACGAAACTCGCTCTATGCGCTCTAAAGAAGTCGCCAATGATTATCGCTATTTTCCCGAGCCAGACCTGTTGCCGATTGTTATCGACGATGAGTACGTCGCTGAACTCAGAGCGCAGCTTCCTGAGCTGCCGAGAGAAAAACGTCAGCGATTCGCAGCCGAGTTTGGATTGAGCACCTATGACGCCGTTGTATTATCCGCAAATCGCCCTCTCGCCGATTACTTCGAAACACTTGCCAAGGACTGTGGCGATGCGAAAATCGCCGCCAATTGGGTACAGGTAGAACTGCTCGCGAAGCTCAACAACGCCGATCTTGAGATTGTAGACAGTCCGGTTTCGGCCCCTGCACTAAGCCAACTGATCTCCCGAATTCTGGACAACAGCATATCCGGCAAAATTGCCAAGCAGGTATTCGAAGCCATGTGGAACGGTGAGGGTACAGCTGACGAAATCATCGAAGCTAGAGGTTTAAAGCAGGTCAGCGACACCGGTGCGCTGGAAGCAATGGTCGATGAAGTCATTGCCAACAATGCCAATCAAGTCGAGCAATATCTGGCGGCAGATGAAGCTAAACGCAAGAAACTTATTGGCTTTTTCGTCGGCCAAATCATGAAAGTGTCCAAGGGCCAAGCCAACCCCAAAATGGTTAACGAACTTCTGGCAGCTAAGCTGGTCTAGTCAACCCGAACCCCGATACAAGTAGGAAACACTGAGCGATGAAGAAAGATAAAGAAAAGGTAGTGGATGAAGTCTGGACCGAGGACCACGTTAAAAGCTTTCTGAGCGTACGTCCTTTTGACAATACCGACGAAGATTTCCACATGCTTTTGAAAGCGTATCAAAGCATGAGAGCGTCTGATTTCGCATTATTCGTGGGCTTCTTCCTCGCCGAAGATCGCAATATCAACGCGACGGGCAAGGACGGGAATTCGGTACTGGAAATTATTAGCGAACATCGCCTCGGTACAGAGTATGCCGATATTCTTCGGGCGAACGGTGCGTCGTAGCCGCGCTTTGACAAGGAGAGATTCTCTCTGAACTACTCCCGCCCTTTGTTGAAGTGCAAACGATTTTTACGTTTCATCTCTTCGCTTTTTTGCAGCAATACATACACCGCGCCGGTACCTCCATGTCGGGGTTGTGAGCTGTGAAAAGCCTGCACCGGCGCCAATTGGGGCAGCCAATGATTGACGCAGGCTTTCAAAATTGAGCTCTTTTCACGGTCGGCCTTACTCTCGCCCTTGCCGTGAATCAGCAACACTGTCCGCAGACCGAGAGACTGTGCCTCTTCGACGAAGTTGAACAGTTCTTTGCGGGCAATGTCGACCGACATCCGATGCAGATCCAAGTGTGCGTCGGGCTCATAACGACCCTGCTTAAGCTTACGAAACACACCGTTTTGGATTCCGGGGCGTTTATAGTCCAGCACAAACCAGGCATCCAGCGGCACCAGGCCATCTTCGCGGAGAATATTTTTATCCACTTCGGGCATATTGACGGCGGCGTTGCGCCGCGCTTCCAGGGAAGAGTCCTTACTGCTGAGTTTGCTCGTTCGCAAGGGCACACGCTTGGTGCGAGCCAGAGGCTTTACCCCGGACATCTCTTGCTGGAAAATATCGTCTTCGTCTTCTGGCATCGTGTGAACGGTAGTTGGATACAGGTTATCGGCCGGCTATTATACGCCCTGCAGGCCCGGAGTTTCACAATAGAATGAAAACAGATCTTGGTTTTTCAGAATCGAATTGCCCTCTTTGCGGCGAACAGAACCTGTGCGCAATGAGTGCCGGCCAAGAACTGAGTGATTGCTGGTGCAAAAACGTGGAATTCAATCCAGACACCCTGCTGGCCGTGCCGGCCAAAATGCAAGGAAAGGTGTGTATCTGCAAGGCCTGTGCAATGCAACGAGACACCACTTCGTGAGGGACAACATCGCCACGGGAGCATCATACGTTTTACGCGGTGCGAAAATGCTCCCCAATAAAAAATTGCGTCTGTTTGTCATCGTTCCGCTTACCATCAATATTCTCATTTTTGGTTCGCTTATCGGCGTGGGCTACAGCTATCTCAATTCGAAAATTAGCGCGATTATGGCTATGGTGCCGGACTGGCTGAGTTTCATCGAATGGATTGTCTGGCCCCTGATCGTTCTGGTATTGGGCCTGATAACAGGGTATCTGTTCACATCTCTCGCACTGATTATCGCCTCACCTTTCAATGCACTACTAGCGGAAAAAGCGGAGGAGTTAATTACCGGCAAACCCGTCGATTCTCTAGAGGGCTTACTCCCGGCGTTAATGGCTATTCCCCGGGGTATCATTCGCGAAATACTCAAACTGCTGTACTACTTGCCAATGTTCCTGTTCGTGCTAGTGCTTAGCTTTTTCCCGCTGACTAGCCCGTTCACTCCCATTTTATGGTTTCTCCTGGGTGCCTGGATGATGAGCCTACAATTTGTGGATTACCCAATGGACAATCATCAGCTGAGTTTTGCAGATGTGAAAGAGGCTGTCAGATCTCGGCGATTGAGCAGCATGGGATTCGGTGGGGTGGTGGCACTGCTTGCCAGTGTACCGATTGTGAATTTTTTTGTCGTGCCTTCCGCGGTGGTAGGCGCCACACTATTGTGGTGTGAGCAACTTAGACATCAACGATAGTTCGTGCCTTCCTGAGAACCTTAATCGAGCAACTCCTGAGGCGGATGCGTACATTCCAGACGCTCCCCTAAAAGAGCTTCAATATCGGGCAACAAGAAAGCGTCGTCCTCGCTGGCAAAACTGATCGAAGTGCCCGTTGCTCCCGCTCGACCGGTGCGACCAATGCGATGGACATAATCTTCCGGATCTTCGGGCAAGTTGTAATTCACAACGTGGCTGACGCCATCGACGTGAATTCCGCGCCCTGCAACATCGGTCGCAACTAACACCTTAATCGCACCCTTCTTGAAATCCTCGAGGGTGCGCGTTCTTTTATTCTGCGGTACTTCACCCGATAAGATACCCGCTGAAACGCCGGATTTACGCAATCTTTCATGCAGCTTTCGAACCTGATCACGACGGTTGGCAAACACAATTACGCTGTCTGTCCCTTCTCGACGCAGCAGGTTATTGAGTACACGGTAACGCTGTTGGGAACTGACCAAGTAGACTTTTTGGTCCACCGAGTCGGTTGCGACATGCTCCGGCTCAATCTCTACGGTAATGGGTTCATGGGTCCACTGCTGAGATAAATTGATTATGTCTTGAGTAAAGGTGGCACTGAATAAAAGTGTCTGGCGGTGATCCTTGGGAGGTGTCGCTCGGACGATTCGTTTTACTTGAGGGATAAAACCCATATCCAACATTCGATCGGCTTCATCCAGAACCAGAATCTCGACATGATCGAGGTACAGATCGCGACGCGTCATAAAGTCGATTAGACGGCCAGGGGTAGCAACGACAAGATCTATAACAACCGTATTGAGTCTGTTCAGTTGCTTTTGATAATCCATACCACCGATCAGTGTCGCAACCTTAAGCCCGGTGTACTTGGCCAGATCATCTGCATCGGCGGCAATTTGCATGACCAGCTCACGAGTAGGAGCAATAATCAGGGCACGAGGCTCTCCTAAAAAACGCTCGTGATCTACGGGGTTGCTCAGAAGATCGTTAAAAATAGTGATCAGAAACGCCGCTGTTTTACCTGTGCCAGTTTGCGCTTTACCAATTGCATCGTTGCCCTGAAGCGTGTGCGGTAGCACTGAGCCCTGGATGGGTGAACAATACTTAAAGCCGATATCGGCAATGCCGCGCATGACTTCATCGCGCAGGCCCAAATCATGAAATCGAACTTCACCCTCTTTAGGGTCAACAGGAAAATCTGCAACAGACCAAGGCTTGCCCTCTTTTCGGGCTTGTTTGTTCTTGCGTCCACGCTTCTTCGTTCCAGAGACTGAACTGCCGCCTTTAGAATTATCGCTGCCTGCCCCAGAACTTGCGTGTTCGGATCGAACAGGGGTCGCCGCGGAATCGCTGTCATTCTTGGCCGAACCATGGGTCGCATTCTTGCGCCCAAACAAACTCTTAATCAAGGTCTAAAATTCCATAGCTGCTTAAAAAACGCGCTAGTCTACCATTAAGATGCGGGAATTACTCTGGATAGTTAAGGCAGGGGTTCGCTCCCGAACGTATCGGGAGCGAGGTGGGAACTAGGCTTTGTTGGGGAAGAGCTTACTGAGATAGTAATCTGCGCTGACGTAGCGGCCACCGCCTGTGAACAGCAAGCTGAACAGCATAATTAGATAGGTGACGGCAAACTCGATCCCGTTGTTGAGAATCACAAAGCTGCCCTTCTCAGTCAGCCAACTGTAATTCCCATGCTCCTGGAGCAGCTCTCGCGCAGCGCCCAATCTCACCGCGACATCTTCAGAGCTGGAATCTGCAATTGCAGCCCAACCACTATCCCAATGGACCGCAAATATGGCGACCAACATGGTGATCATCAATGGAATTGAGATCCAACGTGTTGCCAAACCAACCAGCAGCAGTATTGCGCCAATTGCCTCGGTGTACGCCGCCATATAGGCCAGCAATGTCGGGAATGGCAGACCTAGCCCCCAATCAGGATTGCCAAACCATTCAATAGTGCTGTCGATTCCGGATATTTTTTGAGTGCCTGCCATCCAAAAAACAGGAACCAAATAAAGCCTTAAGGCCAGCGGTGCCAATCCATCCAGATGTCGCAATGGGCGAAAAATAGCGTTGTGTATGTTGTAATACAAATCTGCGAGAGCGTTCATAGACTCTTATCCTGTTTTGTTGTTGTAATGTGACAAGTAAGACCGCAAAAGGTTTCCTTTAAAAATAGAACGACACGCAATCTTCCGAGACCATTCAAATCAAAGTAGCCAATGGCCAATAAAAACACAAATAAATACTGGCTCGAAAGCCGTGCCTTACTGACCATGGCCTTCCCCATATTTGTTGCCCAACTGGCGCAAATGGGTACCGGAGTCGTAGACACCATCATGGCGGGCAGATACGGTGCCATGGACCTTGCTGCCATCGCTATTGGCTACAATATCTGGCTTCCCATCTATTTGTTTTTCATCGGTGTGATGCTGGCGACTACCGCAATTGTGGCCCAGGATTTTGGTGCGGGTCGAATTCAAAAAATCCGAGACTCGCTGCCTCAGTCACTATGGCTGGCGATTTTTTTGGGCCTATTGGCCGCACCTCTTTGCTATTACTGCGCACCTATTCTCGACTTACTGGATCTAGACAGCCAAACCTACGACAAATGCCTCGCCTATGTGCAGGCTACGGCTTTCGGGCTTCCGGCAGCCGCCGTATTTCAGGCACTGCGCTGTCACACTCAAGGGGTAGGAATAATGCGCCCATTCGCAGTGGCGAGCGTGATCGGCTTTCTCGCCAATATCCCATTGAACTATGCGTTTATCTACGGCAAATGGGGTGCGCCAGAATTGGGCGCAGCGGGCTGTGGCTGGGCAACTGCCATCTCCATGTGGCTCGGGCCCATACTCATTGCCTTTTATATGACACGCGCGGAGACACTAAAGCCCTACCTTCCATCACTGAGCTTTGTAAAACCGAAACTTAACGAGATGATGCAGACACTGAGGCTGGGCCTACCCATTGGTATGACTTTTTTTCTGGAAGTCGCAGTGTTCTCTATTATCGGCCTTAGCATCGCCAGGCTGGGGAACACCGCCATTGCATCCCACCAGATCGCGGTGAACGTTTGGGACGTCGTGTACATGCCACTGCTGAGCATCGGCACCGCCATGACCACCCGCATTGGCCACGCTATTGGTGCCCGCGACAAGCCCGGAACCAGTGTGGCGATCAAGTGCGGCGCAATGCTTACGCTCATGGTCGGGGTTGGCATCATGCTGGTACTGCTGGGCGCACCGGAGGCGATCGTGCATGCCTATACCGATGACAAAGATATCGTAGTGATGGCACTGGCGCTGATTCGCCTCGCTGGACTTTTTATCGTTTTGGATGCCATTCAAGTTATCGCATCATTCAGCCTGCGAGCGTTCAAAGATACGCAATTTCCCTTTTTGGTGATGGTAGTCGCCTATTGGTTGATCGCTCTGCCAATGGGCTATTACCTGGGCGTTGTCATGAGTGACAATCCTCTGGATGGCACCATTGGTTTTTGGAAGGGAATGATTACCGGAATTGGCGTCGCCGCCATGCTGGTGGTCTGGCGCTTACGAGGATGGATGAGAAAACCTTTGCCCCTGCTCAGCGCAGATGAGCGCAGTCTGGACAATCCGCTTTAGGAGGTAGTGTGAGGCGCCGAACATCCATCGTCGCCAAGTCCAATATCAGCAGGGAACCGCACAAACTTTCCCCAAATCCGGAAAGCACTTTCATGGCCTCCATCGCCAAAAGTGATCCCAGTACGCCTACAACGGGTGCCAACACTCCGCTTTCGCTGCAACTAAGTGCATTGTCTGCACCATCCTCAGGGTACAGACAGCGGTAGCAGGGGCCGCCACTGGCGGGATCAAATACGCTAATCTGACCCTCGGTTCGAACTGCGGCAGCAGACACCATTGGCACGGCCGCCCCAATGCACGCCCTATTCAAAATAAAGCGGATGGGATAATTGTCTGTGGCATCGACGACCAGGTCGACGCCCTGAACCAGCTTTTCGGCCTCAGCTTGATCAAGCATATTGGCAACGATTGTGGTGCTCACTTCAGGATTGATTGCGGCAATCGACGCCGCGGCGGAGTGCGCTTTGTTTAGCCCGATATCAGATGTGCTATGGGCAATCTGTCGCTGCAGATTATTGAGTTCTACTACATCACCGTCTGCCAGTATCAAATTTCCAACACCTGCAGCGGCGAGATACAAAGCAGCAGGGCAGCCCAATCCACCTAAACCGACAATCAGAACAGTAGAGTCGATCAGTTGTTGCTGACCTTGAAAATCGAACTCCGGCATCAGCAACTGACGGCTGTAGCGATTCAATTGATCATCACTCAACACTGCTGCGGCCTCCTGTAATACGCTCATGCCCGGCCAGGTCTTCCCGGGTGGTTATCCCATCGAAGCCACTCTCTTGAAACAATTCTCGCACGGCTGCGCCTTGATCATAGCCATGTTCAAGCAATAACCAGCCACCGGTGTACAAATACTTCGACGCATTCGCGATGATCTTTTTCAAGTCCCCCAGGCCATTGTCGGTTGATACCAACGCCATTTTCGGCTCATGGGGAAGATCACCCTGAGAGAGATGAATATCTGACTCTTCAATATAAGGGGGGTTACCAACGATCAATTGGAAGCGCTGTTCCAACACGTTGTCGTACCAGTCGGACTGCAAAAAGCGAACGCGCGACAAGCCCAGGTTCGAGGCATTTTGTTCAGCCATCTTCAGTGCACCTTCACTGGCGTCCACTGCCGTTAGCCTCCAATGCGGGCGCTCTTTCGCCAGGGCCAATGCTATCGCACCGCTGCCAGTGCCAAGATCCAAAACGGATGCATCTTCCGGTAAAGAAAGTTGCAGCGACCACTCAACGAGCGTTTCGGTTTCTGGTCTAGGAACTAAGGTATGTTCGTTGACGCTCAATTCAAGCGTCCAAAAATCTCGCACACCGGTTAAGTGCGCGATGGGAACACCGCATTTGCGCTGCGCCAGCAACCGGGAAAACTGCAACTGCGTATCCCTATCAACCTCGGCCTCCGGCCAGGTATACAGCCAGGCCCGATTCTTGTTAAGGCAATGGCACAGGAGTATTTCAACGTCGCGGCGGGGACTTGATGTCGACAAATCTACCGATTGCTCAAGCAGGGCCCGAACCTTCGACATTATTTTTCAGCCAGCCCAGCCTCCTGATCTGCCTGGTCCTCCTGCCGCAGCGGGTTAATCACCGCCGCCATATCTCCCTCCATAACCTCGGCCAGTTTATAGAGGGTTAGATTAATTCGATGATCGGTGACACGTCCCTGGGGGAAATTGTAGGTGCGAATGCGGTCGGACCTGTCACCGGTACCGACCAAATTGCGACGCTGCTCAGCCTGTTCAGCATCTTGCTTATCTTGCACGCTGCTGGAAAGCTTGGCCTGCAACAGAGACATAGCTCGGGCCTTGTTTTTGTGCTGCGAGCGCTCATCCTGACACTCAACGACAATACCTGTGGGCAGGTGAGTCAGGCGCACTGCGGAGTCTGTTTTATTGACGTGCTGCCCACCCGCGCCAGAGGCTCGATAGGTGTCAACTCTCAAATCACCTTTGTTAATTTCAACTTCATCAAGTTCGTCGGGCTCTGCCATCACCACCACGGTGCAAGCCGAGGTGTGAATACGCCCTTGCGATTCAGTTTCGGGCACCCGCTGAACACGATGGGCGCCAGACTCAAATTTCAGATTTGCGTAGACGTCGCGACCTTCTACTCGCGTAATGATCTCTTTGTATCCACCGTGCTCGCCCTGGCGTTCCGACAACACCTCAATCTTCCAGTGCTGGTCTTCGGCGTAACGGGAATACATGCGAAACAAGTCCCCGGAGAAAATTGCCGCTTCATCACCTCCGGTTCCCGCTCGAATTTCCAGAAACACATTGTGAGAGTCGTTAGGATCTTTCGGCAGCAGCAACTTTTGCAACTCGACCTCGAGGTCGGCCAGCTCTGATTCTGCTCCGTCTATTTCTTCACGGGCCATCTCACGCAAATCAGGATCGCTGTCCTGAAGCATGGTATTGGCCTCTTCGAGATCAGACTTTACAGCGCGGTACTTACTATAAGCCTGAATCACTGTTTCCAATTCGGAATACTCTCGGGACAAATCCCGGAATCGGTTCTGATCGGCGATAGTTTCGCTATCGCCGAGCAAGGCCGATACTTCCTCGTGCCTGTCGCTCAGGGCATCCAATTTGCCTAGAATCGATTCTTTCATTGCAGTGTTCGTTCCGATGGATCTTTGGTTGCTTGATTGATTTCGGTTTCCGCGAGACTGGACAGATCTTCATTTGAGCGCTCCCGTGCGCTGCTACCCGCATCTACCTCAAGCTTGAGTCCGAGAAGGTTTCTCGCCGTCAGCAGCGTATCCTGTCGACCGGCCGCGCTCGCCTCCTTGAGACCCGCGGTGGGAGCATGAATCAATTTGTTGGTGATATTGCGGGCCAACATCGCGGCAACTTGCGCGGGATCATCGCCTCTGGACAAAGCACGCACAGCTCTCGCCAACTCTTGATCACGCAATTGTTCCGCCATCTGGCGATACTCCTTCACCGAGTCTACGGCTGCGAGACTGCGGATCTCTTCCAAAAAAAGTTGCACACTTTCAGCGATAATAACGTCGGCTTTTCTAGCCTCTGTCTGACGGCTGCGCATATTCTGCTCAACGATTTCTCGCAGATCATCCACACTGTAAAGATAGACGTCGTTCAACTCGCCAACCTGAACTTCTATGTCACGCGGGACGGCAATATCGACCATCAGTATTGGGCGATGCTTACGCACTTTCAACGCCTGTTCGACCGCGCCTTTACCCAGGATAGGCAGCTGGCTTGCGGTGGAAGTAATCACAATGTCTGAGTGAATCAGCTGCTGGGGTATCTCCGACAGCAAAACCGCTTCGGCACCAAATTTCTGTGCCAACTCCCTGGCTCGCCCCAGGGTTCTGTTGGCGATCACTATTTTGCGAACCCCTGCCTGAATCAAATGCCGGGCGACCAGTTCGATGGTTTCACCCGCACCCACTAGCAGCGCACTCGTAGAATTTAAATTGGAAAATATGTGTCCGGCAAGATCGACCGAAGCGTAGGCAACCGAGACAGGATTCTCACCAATCGCAGTGTCTGTACGAACCCGCTTTGCCACTGAGAATATTCTCGGGAAAAGTCGACTCAATTCGCTGCCGACCGTACCGGAGTCTGAGGCCACCGAGTACGCCGATTTCATCTGGCCAAAAATCTGCGGTTCTCCCAGCACCATTGAATCGAGACCACTGGCCACCTGCATCATATGATGCACCGCCTCCTCAGATTCGTAGTGATAGGCACAATCACCCAGTTCCTCGGCAGACAGATGATGGTAATTCGCCATCCACAAAATCACCTGATGGGCCTTCTCGACCGCGGCCACACCGTCAGCCGCGATGGCATATATTTCTGTGCGGTTACAGGTAGACAGGATGACAACTTCACTGAGTTGCGCAGAAATACAGGCATCCGCCAGGGCTTCACTCACCTGCTCAGGCGCAAACGCCACACGTTCGCGGACCTCCACGGCAGCAGAATTGTGATTGATACCCAGCGCGATCAAGTTCATGGTGGGGGTTACACTCTCTCCAACATTTGAGCAGCGCCGCGAAAAGGCGGCGAGCAATTTCCTAAAAAGGCGCGCACTTTAGCACATTGGGCGAATATTGGCCGTAATTTTAACAAGTTACGCGCCAAATTGCAGACTTTCGGAGCTTCACTCCCACTGCAGACCCCCGGGCAAAGCTGTGACATTTCCTGGACACCAAGACGGCGGCTCGCAGTATGGGTTTCCCCCTCAACCTGTGTCATTATTAGTGGCTGTTTTGTCCGGATTGATTCCTTGTACAGCGTCATGCCTCGCCCTCTTATTAGTATTTTGCTCCCTGCCCTTTTGGCAGCTTGCGCCGCCACAACCCCAGTGGAGCTTTCACCTCCCAGTGCAGCAGTAGAACCCGAGCATGTTGAACCGGTCGAAGCTGTGGAAATTGACGTTCCGGAGCGACCATTTCCCAGCGATAGTCTCTACGACCTTCTGGTCGCGGAATTCGCATTGCGAAGATCAGCCTACGATGTAGCCTTGGAAAACTACCGCGAGCAGGCACCTATCCTCGACGACCCCGGTGTTTACGCCCATACAACGCATCTTGCGCAATTTATGCGAGATGAGGACTCGATTCTGGAAGCTGCAACAATGTGGGCGGAGGCCGAACCAGACAATCTCGAAGTCAATAGCGTTCTGGCGAATTTGTTAACTCGCAAAGGGCGAGTCGTGGAAGCACTTCCGCATCTCGCGGTAGTGGGCAGAAGCGGCGGGAAAGCTCAGTACCCAATGCTTCTAAATGGTTATAGAACCCTGGACGCCCAGGACAAGGCGAAGCTCACGGCGGGCATCGACGCCCTGGCCCTGGAGTTTCCCACGGATGTCCAGATACTGCTAACACAAGCCCTCATCAAGGGGGAACAAGGTCGAGCTGAAGAAGCGCTGGACAAACTCAATGCCATCTTCGATCAGGAGCCCTACCAGGATCAGGCAGTACTGCTTGAGACTAAAATACTGGTGGAGCGCGGTACGGAGAAACCCTTCGCCAGATTGAAGAAAGCGCTGGAACTCAAACCTGACGACACGCGACTACGGCTTCAGTATGCGAGATTGCTTACCCGTACGGATTTGGTTGAGGCTCAGAAGCAGTTTGAAATACTTTCAGCTGAGTCCCCAAGGGATGGCGATCTGTTGTTTTCTCTAGCACTTCTAAGTCGTGAAACAGGCGAAAGTGACAAAGCCAAAACCTATCTGCGTGAAATGCTGAGCCTTGGACAAAGAGTAAACGACGGTCAGTACTACCTTGGAAGAATTGCAGAGGAAGGTGGGGAACTGGACGAGGCGATTTCACACTACGCAAAAGTCGATAGTGGCGGAGACTTCTTTAGCGCCCACAACCGCATCGGCACAATCCTGGTCAAAGAAAACCGCCTGGAGCAGATGGGCTCACATTTCGCGAAGCTAAGAGATCGCAAGAAAGAGTTCAGAACGCAATTATATGGACTGGAGATCGACCTACTAACCAAAGCGGGTCTAAATGAATCGGCAATGAAACGGGTCAACGAGTCATTGCTGGAATTCCCCAAATCAACTGCGCTGCTGTATACCCGTTCAATGCTACAGGAGAAGCGGGACAATCTGGTCGCAATGGAACGCGATTTGCGCACTGTTATCGCCTTGGAACCCGACAATGCTACCGCCTTGAATGCGCTGGGCTACAGCTTGGCGAATCGCACCGATCGCTTCGAAGAGGCTCACGCGCTGATTTCCAAAGCGCTGAAGCTGCAACCCGAAGAACCTGCCATATTAGATAGTATGGGGTGGGTACTCTATCGTCAGGGCAGCTATGAGGAGGCCATTGAATTCCTCACCAGAGCCTACATTGGCTACCCCGACCCAGAAGTTGCAGCGCACCTGGGCGAAGTGCTGTGGATTACGGGTCAGATATCAAAGGCTAAAGACGTTTGGCGCGGAGCACTACTAAAAGATCCGGAACACGAGATTTTGGCATCCACATTAAAACGGCTCGGCATTGAGGATCTCGAGGTCTCCGATTAAGTGTGTTGGTACAAGTTCAGCTTCATTGCAGTCCTGATAGCACTCACAGCCGGCTGCGTAGGAATCCCAAGACAAGATCCCACAAGCCACAGTTGGGAACAGCATTCCTCCGACCTGGCTGCTCTCGAGCAATGGAAGATGCAGGGAAAGATGGCCTTTCGAAACGCTGATCGCGCCGAATCCGCCAGCATTACCTGGCTACAGAACAAAGAAAACACAGAAGTTAGATTGAGTGGACCGCTGGGATTCAGTGCCACCACTATCTCGGGGGATGGTGAAGTTGTCACAGTGGTACAAGCCGATGAAACCCGGCGCTACCCAATGTCCGACACCGCAGCGATACTCTCAAATACCGGCATAGAATTGCCTTTGCAGGCGTTGCCCTATTGGCTAAAAGGCTTACCCGACCCCAGGGCTGACATTGTTGAGCAGGAATTGCAGCAAGGTCAGCTAAAGCTACTGGTACAATCCGGTTGGGCCATTAGTTATGAGCAATACAAATTCTTTGACCGCCATTCACTGCCCACAAAATTGAAAATGCGTCGCACCGATACTCTGGTGCGCGTCATCATGCGTCATTGGAAGACGGAAGGCATCAAATGAGAACCCCACTGACAGTATTGTCTCCGGCCAAACTAAACCTGTTTTTGCATATCACAGGTAGACGACCCGACGGGTACCACCAGCTGCAAACACTGTTTCAACTGCTTGCCTGGGGCGACACCATGAGTTTCACCCCCAATAAAAGCGGCAAAATCACCTTGGATATGCCCGCGATGGACATTCCAATGGAGGATAATTTGATCTTCCGGGCCGCTCGCAAATTGCAGCGCAGCTCACTGGGAGCACACATCCACGTCGATAAGCAGATTCCCTCTGGGGGCGGCCTCGGAGGCGGTAGCTCAAATGCAGCGACGACCCTGCTGGTGCTCAACCACCTATGGGATGTGGGATACAGCAACGAAGATCTGGTAAATCTCGGGACCAGTTTGGGAGCAGACGTGCCCGTATTCGTCGGTGGAAGATCGGCCTGGGCCGAGGGAATCGGTGATATTTTGACCCCGGTTGAGCTACCCGAGTGCTGGTATTTCGTCCTGGTCCCCAAGAGCCAGGTCAGTACTGCGGAAATATTTTCCAACGAGCAATTGACACGGGATGCCTCTGCAATCAAAATGGCGTCCTTTTTTGAGGGGGACTCCCGAAACGACTGTCAACCACTTGTCAGAAGCCTCTACCCGGAGGTAGATAAGGCATTGAAATGGTTAGATAAATTCGGAGAGGCCAAACTGACTGGGACTGGCGCTTGTATATTCGCCAGCTTCGAAAGCAAAGCAGAGGCAGAAGCCGCACACGGAAAATTACCCGCAAAGTGGCAGGGATTTGTAGCACGGGGCTTAAATTATTCGCCCGTACCTCCTGATTTAGCTTGAAGCCGTTTTTTTCAGTTTTACCCACAGGTTTTATTGGGGTGTCGCCAAGCGGCAAGGCACTTGGTTTTGATCCAAGCATTCGCAGGTTCGAATCCTGCCACCCCAGCCATATTAAGGTGCCATACACCCAGTGTGTATGGCACTATTTTTATGGACCAAGGTTTCATCACAAGCGCTGAAAGGTAGATCACCGTGTCCTCAAAAATGATGGTGTTTACAGGTAACGCCAACCCGGAACTGGCTCAAAAAGTGGCTAGTCGATTGTATTTGTCCTTGGGTAAGGCTGATGTTGGGAAGTTCAGCGACGGTGAGGTTGCCGTTGAGTTGAATGAGAATGTACGCGGCAAAGATGTATTTATCATTCAGCCCACATGTGCACCCACCAACGACAATCTGATGGAATTGATTGTGATGATCGATGCACTGCGAAGAGCATCGGCAACGAGAATTACGGCGGTGGTGCCCTACTTCGGTTACGCCCGCCAAGATCGCCGCGTTAGATCTGCAAGAGTGCCTATTACCGCGAAGGTGGTGGCAGACATGATGGTCAGCGTGGGAGTAGACAGAGTACTCACCTGCGATTTACACGCCGAACAGATTCAGGGTTTTTTTGCTTGCCCGGTGGACAATATATACGGTTCGCCCATTTTAAAGGACGACATTGTCGCCTGCGATCACGACAACCTGATCGTTGTTTCACCGGACATAGGCGGAGTGGTGAGAGCCAGGGCTATTGCCAAGCAGTTGAACGATGCGGATCTGGCTATCATCGATAAACGTCGCCCACAGGCGAACGAAGCTCAGGTGATGAACCTGATTGGTGAAGTCGAAGGCCGAACCTGTTTGTTAGTAGATGACATGGTCGACACCGCCGGCACACTGTGCAAAGCGGCAGATGCGCTGAAAGAACGCGGCGCATCAAAGGTAGTCGCCTACTGCACACACCCGGTGTTATCGGGTCGCGCACTGGAAAACATTGGAGGCTCCCAGCTCGATGAGCTGGTAGTAACAGACACGATTCCTCTGAGTGAAGAGGCGAGCAAGATTGTTAAAATTCGCCAACTCACCATTGCAGACTTGCTCGCAGAATCCATGCGACGAGTGAGCAACGAGGAATCCATTAGCGCGATGTTCCAATAGGAACCTCGTAAATCAAACGCATTATCGAGCTGGTCGAAAGCCAAGTAATGCATTATCAAAGGAGTCATGACTATGTCAGACCAATTTGAAGTACTAGCAGAAGTTCGCGAGGACATGGGGAAAGGTTCGAGCCGCCGCCTACGTCGCGCGGCCGGACAGATCCCAGCCATTATCTACGGCGGTGACAAAGACCCTCAACCGTTGACCATCATCCGCAAGGATCTGGAAAAAAGCCTGGAAAACGAATCCTTTTACTCCCACGTATTGTCTATCAACGTGGCCGGTAAAAAAGAAAAAGCGATTCTGAAAGATCTGCAACGTCATCCGGCAAGAAACTCAGTAATGCATGCTGACTTTCTGCGCGTCGATGACAAAGTTGCCATCAAGGTTAACGTGCAGTTCCACTTCCTGAACGAAGACACCAGTGTTGGCGTTAAGCAACAAGGCGGCATGGTTCAGCATCAGGTAACGGAAATGGAAATCTTGTGTCTCCCTACCGATATCCCGGAATTTCTTGCCGTGGATATGCAAGAAGTTGAACTTGGCCAGATCGTCCACCTTTCCGATGTCCCGCTTCCCGAAGGCGTAACCTCGGTGGCATTGGCCCTGGGCGAAGATCACGACCTGGCGATTGCCTCCATCGTAGCGCCTAAAGGCGGAAGTGATGAAGATGAAGTGGCTGAAGCAGATGCTGATGCAGCGGAAGGCGATGGCGACGAAGCAGCAGCCGAAGGTGACAGCGAGGACTAGTATCCTCGCTGTGACGGGCACTCGCGTTGACAGCAACCATAAAAATGATTGTTGGTTTAGGCAACCCCGGTAACGAATACCGGGGCACTCGCCACAACGCGGGCGCCGATTTTATTGACGAACTGGCGCGTCAAAACAGCGCGACCCTACAGCCAGAATCCAAATTTTTCGGTCTTGCCAGCAGAATCAACATCGCCGGACACGACCTACGTTTATTGATTCCCACCACATTTATGAACCGCAGCGGCCAATCGGTAGCAGCCATGGCCAGCTTCTTTAAGATCTCCCCGGAAGAAATATTGGTGGCACACGATGAACTTGATATCCCTCCGGGAACGGCCCGCTTTAAACGCGGCGGTGGCCACGGCGGACACAATGGGCTTCGAGACATCGTGCCCTCATTGGGAAACAGCAAAGAATTTTATCGCCTCAGAATTGGTATTGGACACCCTGGACATGCATCTAAGGTGACAGGCTATGTCTTAGGCTCACCTTCACAGGTAGACCGAGGCCGAATAGACGCCTGTATTGACGAGGCGATTGTCGCCCTGCCACTTCTGTTAGCGGGCGACGACACCAAGGCGATGACACACCTACACAGTTTTAGCGCAGCTTAAACACTGGCACAGCAAGGAAATAACCATGGGTATTAAATGCGGAATTGTTGGCCTTCCCAACGTCGGCAAATCGACTTTGTTTAATGCACTGACCCGCGCGGGTATCGATGCGGAGAACTTCCCCTTTTGCACCATCGAACCCAACGAGGGCGTAGTCCCCATTCCCGACCCGCGCCAAAGTAAAATTTCAGAAATCGTAAAACCACAAAAAGAAATCGCCACGACCATGGAGTTTGTGGATATTGCGGGCCTGGTGGCAGGCGCCTCCAAGGGCGAGGGTTTGGGCAACCAATTTTTGGCTAACATCCGCGAGACAGATGCCATTGCCCATGTTGTAAGATGTTTTGAAGACCCTAACGTCATTCATGTTGCCAACAAGATTGACCCCAAAGCCGATATAGATGTGATCAATACCGAACTGGCATTGGCAGATCTCGAAAGTTGTGAAAAGCAATTACAGCGCGTAACTCGCTCCGCCAAAGGCGGCGACAAAGAAGCCGTGGCCCTTAAGGCACTCCTTGAAAACAAGCTGATTCCGCACCTGAACGAAGCGATGCCAGTGCGCTCAATGGACTTGGACGATCAGGAACGCCTGCTCGCCAAACAATTGTTTTTACTCACCGTAAAACCCACCATGTACATTGCCAACGTCGACGAAGAAGGTTTTGAAGACAACCCTCACCTGGACATGGTTCGCGGAATAGCCGAGCAAGATGGCGCTTCCGTCGTGGTTATCTGCAACAAACTTGAATCCGAAATTGTTGAACTCGAAGATGATGAACGCCTTGAGTTTCTCAACGACATGGGCATGGATGAACCGGGTCTGGACAAAGTGATTCGAGCTGGCTACGAGTTACTCGGCCTGCAAACGTACTTCACCGCAGGCGAAAAAGAAGTGCGCGCCTGGACTGTAAAAGTCGGTGCGACAGCTCCCGAAGCAGCAGCCGTGATTCACACCGACTTTCAAAAAGGTTTTATTCGCGCAGAAATTATCGGCTACGATGATTTTATCGAGCATAAAGGTGAACAGGGTTCCAAGGACGCAGGCAGATGGCGTCTTGAGGGCAAGGACTACATTGTTCAAGATGGCGATGTCATTCACTTTCGTTTCAACGTGTAGGAATCAAGCACCCGCACTCACTAGAAAGGCCTTATTATCCAAGCCGTCAAACTGCCCGGCAAGCTGCTGGCGGGTCGATTCCTCCAACGCACTCCAGCCTGAACACAGATCGCGCCAAACCGGGATTTGAAAGCTCTTCGCCACCGCGTGAAATGGGTGACCCATTAGTTCACCACGATACAATGCCCTGCCCTGATCAAACGCCGCCTCATTGAACAGCGTCTCACCCCCGGCTACAGCATCGGCGTAGGCTGCCGCGTTCTGCTGCATAAGAGGAATAAACGTTTCCGCGATAGCGCCCAGCAACGGATTCAGGCAATCGCCAAGATAGAGCTCACCACGTCCGCTAATATGCGAGCCATCTCTGATTCCGCACAACCAGTGGTAGGTAGTGGGTGCCAGCTCCCGCATCAAATCCGCTGCCGCGCCATCGATCAAATTCATACTCAACTGACCATAGGCACTGGCATCCGCCAAGGTAAACCGATCACCCAGCAAATACGGTTGCTGCAGCAGCAACGCTTCCATAGCCGCCAGATAATTTCGCCAGGCGGTATCTAACAATTTGTGTGTAGCGGGAAACCCCTGCCTGGATGGCGGGGTAAGAGCGCGACTCACTCCAGCCTCAAACCCCTCGGGTGCAACGCTAAACAAGTAGGGGCATCGCCTTACCTGACGCTTGGGCATACTCCAGGCGACAAGTTTTCCGATGTCAACGGGCAACAGCTTCCCCATCTCTCCACCGGTAACAATCCCCATCGTGTTCGTTTTCGCAGAGGTAACCCAACGATTGTGGTGGACCATATAAAGGCCGAACTCATCAAAGGCCTCATCGATCAGGCGACAGACAAAAGCTAGCGCTGGATCAGCCGGTACCAACGGTGATTCGTGTCTATCGGCATGTTGATCTAAATGAAGTGCGAGCCCCGAAGAATCGTAGAAGAACTGCGCACCATCCTCCGTATAAAAAGGCACCGCAGGATACTCATCCATTCCAGCTACTCGCTCGGGAAACCGCTCGACAAGCCCTAGCTTGCGCGCCTTATTCAGGTTCCGCATCATCTTCAAACCCGAGGGCCACGTCGACTGATCCGGCCAGCGCTGCCACTTGTGCTCGGCATAGTCCAAGATAGATTGCATTTTCAGCAAATACGGCGAGGCAACGACGCCCCAGAGCATAAAATCAGCCACAGAATTCCTCTTTTGTTGGCAAGCTTAGCGCCTATACACTACTTCGGAAAAAGATGAATAGTATCAACACCCTGAGCCAGCGGCGGGACTTGACTTGCCAGGGCAAAATCGCGAAAATGCGCGCCTCTTCAGGGACAGCAAGTTCCGACTGTTATGGCTACGTAGCTCAGCTGGTTAGAGCACAGCATTCATAATGCTGGGGTCGGTGGTTCAAGTCCACCCGTAGCTACCATATAAATCAATAGGTTACCAACAACCAGCCGGGTACTGGCAAGTTGAAAGTCACGAAGGAAATAAATCCGACCAACTTGCCTAAAGCAACTGCCCTACCCCATTCTTCAAACGCACTCATCCTCAGATCCCGATAGTGTTCAGCCCTGATCAGATGTCTACCGAGATTGAACAAATTGCTGAGAGCAGCATGGGCACCCAGAAACCTCTGCGCCTGACCAACAGATTTGAACTTTCGCATTCCTCGCTCCCTGACCCTAGTCGCTTCATGCGATTGCTCTGCCCGATTATTCTCATACTGCTCAGTACTGTGGATCGCCTCAGGAATCAGTTCTCTGTGAGCAACACCATAGCTGCGCAGCTTATCCGTCACGATCTTCCTAGGCTCTCCTCCATGGCTTCGCAATAGACGTTTGAAAAACCGCTTTGCCGCCGCTCCGTCACGCTTCGCCTGGAGATACACATCGACTACTTCGCCATCCTGATCGATTGCCCGCCACAAATAATGCTGCTTGCCGTTTATCTTCACGAATACTTCATCAATGTAGAAGGTATCGCCATAGCCGCGATGTCTGCGTTTCAGTCGGCGTGAATAAATGGCACCAAATTTTATGCAGAGCCTGCCCCATGAGCGTAGCGAGTGCTTTGGGTACTACAGGCGAATCGCTTCTCGGGATACAGTGATGTCTCGCTGGGCGAGGAGGTCTTCGATATCGCGATGGCTGAGATTGAAACGATAGCAGAGCCAGACTGCGTAGCTGATGATGTCAGGTGGAAATCGGTGGCGTTTATAGGTATTCATCCACCGATTCTAGCAATTTGGGGCAGTTAACTTGTCAGTACCCTTGGTGAACTGTCATTTCATTAAAATAATTCACCTCCGGGTCCTATGGGAGTGCGGTGAAACCAGAAGGGATGGCGAAGGAGGCTTCGCCAGCAGGAGCCCGCTCTACGCTGAGCAGCTCTACTTCGCGAGTGGACTTTGAGTTGCTCTCAGCAATTCGGATGGCAAGCTTGCCCAACCGGGCCATAGGGGCCATGGGGTTGTTTGGTAATGCCAACTGGTATTCATCATGCTGCCCGTCCTTCACGATAGTATATATCTCCGACAGAGTACGCAGCATGGCCAGAAGTTGTTCGCCACCATCGAGCTCCTTAGGTTCGGCCAGGCAAGCCCGACCAGAGCGGTCACCCTCACTATAGTTGAACCATTGGCATTGAACGCCAGCGAACTGCCCTGCATCTCCAGTCGGACTGAAGTTAGCTGCCTCCAGTACGCCATCGTCATTGTAACCTTTGCCGATAAGCCGCTCGAGCCCTGCCCTGGTAGCCGCTTGCTTCTCCGGCGGTAGAGCCTCAATCTGCTCCAGTATTTTTGCGATCTGATCCTTTAGTTGCTGTGCAAATTCGGCTGCAGTTTCTTTACTGATGCTGGAGAAGCTCTGCTGTTGATGATCTATCATCAACAGTGTTCGATTTTTCAGGTCGTACCGGCTGAGCATTCTGTCTTCGCCGTCCTGGGTGACGACGTAGGCATCGCTGATCAATAGACGGTGTTTTGGCGTGCCGCTTCCCCCAGTTTGTGCGAAATCGAGGATGGCCATGCTGGTGCTTGCCGCTGCCAGTTGAGGTATGGACAGAATAGCGCCGGTGAATAGCGCTCTCAAGCAGCCTTTAAACATATCGGGTTCCAATCTTGATTGGGTGAATTCTTGATAGGCGAGCGATCGTAGCACCCTCAACAAACATTGCCAGCTGAATTCCCCAGAGGGCAACCTCAGAAGAAAAACGCCGCACCAGAACTCTGGGCAGCGTCTATTACACAACTGGCCGAAGCAGTTGCGCTAAGTGCTAGCGGCAGCGGCGCAGGCCGGTAGCGCGGGTAACCCTCATAATGACGAGCCCCAGCGTGAACAACCAGACAGTTAGCGGCAGCGGCATTGGAGTAGAGGTGCCGTTTAACAGATCAAATGCGCGCTGTCCGAGCTGCGCGTGGGCTGCTGTAGTGGGATGAATCTCATCCCAGAATAGAAATTCGCTTGAATTAGCGCATTCGTTTTCGGCAATCGGAATACCCAAAAGCGTGGTTACAGAACGACACTGACCCGTCGTGTTAGTAAACCCGAAAGCAGCTGGATCACCGAGCAGTTCATTGAAAGTACTGTACACGTCGAAGTATAAAATCTCGGCCATGGTTTGTTGCGCCACTAAGGTCAACATATCTTCTAGTGCCATGTTCCAGGCCAGAGTCGCGGCGCTTGCCGAAGCGCTGTTGGCGCCACCAGCAAACTCAGGTATCTGGCCTAAATCAGGCAGGTTGGGCACCAGCACTGTGTTAGCTCCGCTGCTGATAAGATCACCCAACATACCCTGAAGATCAGCAATTGAATCGTTGATGTCTGCAAGTTGATTGGCAACCGGATCACCCACCACACCGCGCACATCATTTCCGCCTATCCACGCGATATACAAGGCTCCTGGATCTGAAACACCGCCAACGTCAGCGAGATAGTCATTACTCTGGGTTAAGATACCTGCCGAAGGTGCACCAGCAGAGTCAACAATGGCGCCACCATAGGCGTAGTTATTGCCACCACCAAGGGAATTCGATGCCGCTGGCAGGCCCAATAGCGGTGTCAAGTACTCGTGCCAAACCGGGCCATTCGAAAAACGGCCATTGCCACCGTACCCTGCAGCTACTGAAACTACTCCTCCTAAAATACCCAGAGAATCCCGCACATTGCCCGTATCTGACAAACTGTCTCCGAAGATAAACACATCGGAGTAATTTGGCATGGCCTGGCTGGCTGCACTGCACAACCCCAATACCGAACCAAGAGCAATTGCGCGCAAGCATTTGGTGAACGACTCAACTTTCAATGTGACATCCCCGCTAGTTTTATTCCACAGGAGATGCACTATTCATGCCAATAAAAGTTACTATTGGCAAAACAAAGCCTTACTGCGAGCCTAGTGAAATAGTGCGAAACTTTTCCCATAAAGTGTAAAAAATACTGACATATTTGTCCCGGCCAAGCGGCAGCCTACCGAAGAGTGAGTTCTCCCAAATTCAAACGCTAAAAAGTACTGACGAGTTAGTCCCCGAGCACCGAAAATTCAGTCTCTAAGCGCCACAACAACTCCCGTCAAAAACGAGCCGCCTGGGATATGAGTGCCTGGGCCGACGAGATTGGCTTCAACGCGATTTCGTTGGGTGAACACCATGCCACGGAGGACGGCTATTTGCCTTCGCCACTGCCGATGTGCGCCGCGATAGCAGCTAGAACGCAACAAGCGAATATAAGCCCCAATGTTCTGTTAGCGCCGCTGTATCAACCTGTGAAGTTGGCTGAAGATCTATCGGTGATTCAACTGATGAGCAACGGCCGCCTGCAGATTGTGGTTGGAGCGGGTTATCGCCCCTACGAATTCCAGATGTTTAGCACGCGGCGGGAAGATCGCAAGGATCGCTACTTGGAAGCGTTTGATGTGCTGCGCAAGGCCTGGAGTGGCGAAGAGTTCGAATACAAAGGGCGCAAGATTTGGATTACTCCAGTGCCGCATTAAAAACCCGCCGCTGCTACTGGGAGGAGCGCATCCTGCGGTAGCACGCCGCGCGGCCCGTATCGCAGATGGTTTCTTTCCCCCGGGAGGAGAGAACTGGGATATTTATCGAGCCGAACGTCTAAAACTGGGCAAGTCTGACCCGAGATAAATTTCACGCACTCGGCCCCATTTACACTTACGTGACCCATGATGTGGAGGCGGCCTGGGAGAAGATCCTTCCCCACGCCGTTCACTGTGTGGAGTCTTACACCCAGTGGCCAGTGGAGGCCTATGGCGCAGCCGCAGGGCCTTTTGCCAAGGGTGTCGATCCCAAAAAATTGCGCGAAGCCGGAGCCTACCAGATACTCAGCCCCGAGCAGGCGGCTACGTTGATCAACAGTATGAATGGAGTTAGTACTTTTATTTTAACCCCGTTGTTGGGAGGTATCGATCCAGAATTTGCGTGGAAGGGGCTGAAAATTTTTGAGCGGGAAGTATGGCCTCATGTGCGACATCGAGCTGCAGATATGCCAATTCCCGGACTGGATCAATCGCGTCGATACCATCTGATGATGGCCCCGATGTGACCAACCCGGCGGCATGAAAAAATTGGCCAATTTGGGTTGTCTCCCCGGTTCGCTCTTCACATCTAGCCACAAAAACCCGACCTCGCCAAGCTTCACATCCAACCCGTTTTCCACATTCGCTTTTCGGGTAATTCCAAACGTTGCAGGCTCTTCATCTTTCAATATTTGGAGACATAAACTGGTACCAGGTTGAAAAGATTGGAAACAGCAGCATTGGCGTCCAGGAATCTCTGAGCCTGCCTATCTGATTTGAACCGCCTCATCCACCACTTCACCGTCTTGATCGACCGCTCGCCATAGATACTGCTGCTTACCTATGATTTTGACGAAGACTTCATCGATGTGGAAAGGTTGACTGGCGATACCTGGGGCACTAGACGATTACCCGCTCCAGCAGATAATCTAGCCGCGATTGGGCTTGCTTAGCATCAAATTCGTCGATTCGCGATCGTGCTTTGTCGGCGTTTTCTGCGCGTTCACGTGCCCGGCCCGCAAGTTCTGGAGTGGATTCAGCAATTTGCTGCATTTCTTTGCTATCACTATTGCAGTGCAATACCACATCACAGCCAGCGGCCAGCGACTGTTCGGCGCGCTCACGTAAGCTGCCGCTCAGGGCCTGCATGGACAGATCGTCGGTCATCAAAAGGCCGCTAAAGCCAATCTCTGAGCGGATTACCTTGTCGATCATATCGGACGAAGTGGTAGCCGGATTGTCCGGATCGATATCGGCATAGACAATATGGGCCGTCATTGCCATCGGGGCACTTGCAAGCGCCTTGAAGGGAGCGAAATCGGTTCTACTGAGCTGTTCGTGCTCATGGTCTACACGCGGCAACTCAAAATGACTATCGACCTCTGCGCGACCATGTCCGGGAATGTGCTTGATGATCGGGGCGACCCCACCGGCTGTCAGGCCCTCCATCGCCGCGCCACCGAGCTTTGCAATCATTTCCGGCGTATTCCCGAATGCACGATCGCCGATCGTGACATCGGCGCCGGAAACGCGCAAATCCAACACCGGGGCGCAATCGACATCAACACCAACCGATCTCAGTTCTTGGGCTAGCAAGCGATGATTAATCTTTGTAGCCTCAATGCCAGCGTCCGGATCACACAGGTACAGATCGCCAAATAGCCGGGCGGGAGGGGCCTTGCGCCATGTTGGTGGTTTAAGTCGTGCTACATCGCCCCCTTCTTGGTCAATAAGGATGGGGGCATCACGGCCGACACAATCTCGCAATGTGTTAGTTAAACGGCCGATTTGTTTAACGGTGTCAACATTGCGAGCGAACAGGATGAAGCCCCAGGGATCAGATTCACGAAAGAACGCCCGCTCGTCTGATGTCAGTTCAAGTCCCTGAAGGCCGAAGATGGCAACACGTGCACCCATACTATCTTGCGGTAGAAAAGCGTTCGCTGAAGCCGTCGAGGTTGATCACGAAGTCGTCAGCGGCATAAAATTCGGCGTCCGTCATGTTGGGTTGTTCATGGCCTTTGTACCAATTGGCGTATTCACCGACGGCGGCTGAGAATTTCCGATAATAGCTGGAAAAAGTCTTTACTGTAATAGTCGCCGGGGTGGTTGAGAAGTCGAAGCGCATCAGGCGCAGCCAGCCATCGCCGATACCTACCTTTTTGGTACGCCCCGCTTCAATGGCAGACTGTCCCCGGTCTTGGTAGTCAGCTAGTACCTGGTAGACCGGGTTCCCCTTTATATTGTTGTCTGTGCGAATACTTTGCCCGCGCTGATGCCCGCAGAGCAACATAAATATTTGATCGTGCCGATACAACAGCTTTTTCCAAAGCTGTTCAGCGCTGTTATGAAATTCTGGGTCTGCCTGGGCCAGGTCGACCAGTGGATGTGGCAGGCGCTCCCCTGCGGCATTGAGGAAATCGTGGGTAGTAACAATCGTTGGCAAACCGGCGTTGGCCGCAAGTACCGATTCAACCCAGTCCAGTACCGCATTGCTCGGTTGCATTTCGAGCGCGATGTGTAAAAAATCGTAACCGCCGGCGGAAAATTTTTGCGCACTACTAGTGCCGCCTCTAAAACTCGATATGTACCAGGGTTTGTCCCTGAAAAAATCCGTGCTTTCGCCAAACACGGTGCGAAAATTATCCAGGCCTCCGACATGGAGGACACCCATGTCCTCTACCGTAGGCGTTATTTCCGACCAATTTTTTTCGCGATTGGGCGGGTAGCCTGCGACGCTCCATGCGGCGTCGTAGTCATGATTTCCAGGGGCGACGCCAAATGGCAAGCCGGCTTCACTGATAATCTGGTAACCCTCGATTGCCCTTGGCAGTTCGACCGATAAAACCTGCTCCGTGCGCTTTGCGCGTCGCGCCAGAATTGGGTCTTTTTCGATGCCAATACCGCGTCGCAAGTGCTCGGCATCGATGGTTTTAGTCTGGTGTTGCCAGACATCGCCAACCGATGCCACGAAAGCAATATCGCCGCCATTGGCAACGCTGTGATCGGCTACATACTGCATTTGATCCATAAACAGCGCGCTGGCATCGAGTTCGAAACCTTCTGCTGTTTGATGTCTGAAATCGATATAATTCTGGGTGTCGGGTATAATCGCCAGCGTAAACGAAGAGTTTGATGGCTTGGTATACGATCCACATCCCGCCATAGGCAGCGACGCTGCTAATAGTATCGACAGAGCTAAACGTAAGCGCTTTTTCATAAGAATTGACAATCACATCGCTGCAAAAAATTGCCTTTAAATATAAACTGAAACCCGGTAGGGGTACAGGCCGGTTCAAGATGAAAATTCTAATTGATGGAGAACTGTTTGATGCTGGAGTCACCACCTAGAGAATCGGAAGCAGTATCCTGGACTTACGTAGCGGCCGGAGTATTAGTCATTTACTGCACGATACCTCTCGCCCGCGCTTTCCGAGAAGCCGTCAGCGAACAGCTTGGCCGTGAGATGTTTCTCTATGTCACTCTTGCCATCGTATCGAGTGTTGCTATCGCGGCCGTTGTAAGCCTCAGCCAGCGCAAATTGCCTTTCAACGCCTACCTATGTTTGTTAGCAATTTTTGTGGCATTTATGGCGTTCGTCTACGATCTAAGGGATATTCCGGAAGAAGCTGTCCATGTTGTGGAGTACGGAGGTCTTGGTCTTTTGGTGTACCGCGCGCTCGCGCACCGGGTGCGTGACTACACTATTTACATTTTGGGCAGTCTGGTCGTGGGTATGATTGGTGTCCTCGACGAGTATATCCAGTGGGTCGTGCCATCGCGTTACTATGAACTGAGGGATATCGGTATCAATTTTTGCGCGGGCGCACTGTCGCAGGTTGCAATATTCGCCGGTCTGAGGCCAGGCCTCATTACAGGTTTGGCGGGGCCGGGCAGTTGGAGTCGGGTTTGCTACGTCAGTGCAGCGCTACTTTTGCTGATGAGCATAAGTTTTTTGAATTCGCCGGCCAGTATCACTTGGTACGCAACCAGAATCCCGTCGTTAGAATTTCTGATGAGCAACCACAGCACGATGGCCGAGTATGGGTATCGTTACGAAGACCGGGACACAGGTGTATTCAGATCTCGGCTGGACCCAGAACAATTGCAACGACTAAACAGTGAGCGCGGCGAAGCCGCGTGGAAGATTATGGAGCGTTATCAGCGGGGTGAAGTTAGCGAGCCGTTTTTGTCGGTTTACTCGGTAATGCGCGATCCCTATATCCACGAGATCGGGGTGCATGTATATCGGCGTAATTATCACCTCGACCGCGCCCGAGAAAATAGCGACAAACAGACCGAGCACTATACCATCGCGTACCGCGAGAACCAGATTCTGCGAAAGTACTTCACCAAAGCTAGTCAGTATCCAACAGTCCGCTGGAGTTCGGAAACCGTGGCGGAGGTGAGTAGCGCTGCAGATAAATTCCAACCGTACGAAAGCGCAGTCAGCGCAAGTGTTATTACCCGAGTGAGTCAGGTGCAGGTGATGTTGCTTTTCGCAGGCAGTTTTATCCTGCTTGTACTGCTAGGCGCAAAACTGGCCAGAATACCGCAGAAGAAAACTGCTCAGTGAGCATGCCGACAGAAAATATACCGGGTGTTCCCAGTTCAGGAGCCAGCCTGGCGCTTTACTTTCAACCAAGGTTTTTGATCATCTTCGTAATGGGCTTCGCCAGCGGATTGCCGCTGGCATTGTCGAGCGCGACCTTGTTTTTCTGGTTGGCTGAAGCTGGCGTTGCGCTGGCGGCTATCGGGCTATTTGCACTGGTGGGCACGCCCTACAATTTCAAATTTTTTTGGGCTCCATTTATCGATCGCGTCCCGGTGCCAGGACTGACCCGAATTCTTGGTCGCCGTCGTTCCTGGATGCTGCTGATTCAGATTGGTCTGATGATTTCAATTGCAGTGCTGGGTTTCAGTCGACCAGGCGAGGCAGCGCCGTTACTGACTGCTGCCTGTGCACTTGTGGTGGCTTTCTTTTCGGCCAGTCAGGATATCGTCATCGATGCATATCGCATTGAAATTCTCGATAGCGAAGAGCAGGGCGCGGGCGCGGCGATGACGCAAGCCGGGTATCGACTGGGCGCAATCGCGGCAGGCGCGGGGGCTCTGTACCTCGCAGAACGGATCGACTGGTCTTTGGTATACCAAGTGATGGCCGCTCTAGTAGTAGTGGGCATGGCGGGAGCGATGTTGGCACCGGACCCCGAGCGGCGCAATCCGGCGCTGGTCGAAACTCATCACGCCCGGGGGTTTCAAGCCATGGTCATCGATCCCTTCGGCGAGTTTTTCCAGCGCAGCGGACCTACCACAGCGATAATCATCCTGGCCTTTATCCTTCTGTACAAACTCGGCGACGCTTATGCCGGCGTGATGGCCTACCCTTTCTATTATGAAATGGGTTTTACCAAGTCGGAAGTGGCAACCGTAAGCAAGATTTTCGGCGTCATTGCCACGGTGATCGGGGTGTTTGTAGGCGGCTTAATCGTAAAGCGCTACGGCATCATGGAAAGCTTGCTTGGCTGTGGGGTTCTACAAATGCTATCGAACCTGATGTATGCCGCTCAGTCTCTCGCCGGGCATGACGTGCAGTTTCTTTACTTCACCATAGGCATCGAAAACCTGTCGGGTGGCATGGGATCTTCGGCGTTTGTCGCTTACTTGTCAGTGCTGTGCAACACCCGGTATACCGGGACACAGTTCGCGTTGTTCACGTCGTTCATGGCCTTTGGACGCACGCTTTTGTCGGCCTCGAGCGGCTGGATGGTCGAGTTGACAGGGTGGTTCCAGTTTTTCGTTGTATCGACCGTCGTGGCGCTACCCGGTTTGCTATTGCTAGTTTGGATGATGCGCAACTTACCATTATCAATGCAATCAAATGCACCGGGCCACGGTGCCAAATCCCCTGAGAAACCCCAGCAATAGATGCCTGAGTTCTCCTTTTCAAGCGAGCTGCTCCAGGACCTCGCTAGAGCAACTCCAGGAATGAAAATTCTGGCTATTAAGGGCGGAGACGAGGTTCTGTTCAGCGAATTTGGAGAAACCTATTTAGTCTACGACCTAGCCTCTTTGACAAAAATAATTTTCACTGTAACCGCGGTGATGCTGGCCGAGGACAAAGGACTTTTAGATTCTGAAGACTTCGTGCACAAACACTTAGAGTGGTTCCCAGCAAAAACGATTCGCATTAGCCATTTACTTGCGCACCACTCAGGCCTCGCGCAGTGGCTTCCCGTCTATGAACAGTTGCGGGAAAGAAATCTCGTGGGCAGAAATCACTACCCTCAGAATTGGGAGGTCGTCAAGGAAATGATAATCAGCAGCCCAATTACCAAATATCCAGCAGAGTCAGTTTATTCAGACCTTGATTTTTGGATGTTAGGATTTATTTTAGAACACGTTTTTGGACAAAGTCTTCACTCCGTTTGGCAGAGTCTAAATCTTCAGATGGGTCTTAAGGAAACAGATTTTAACGTCGGAAACGATCCTCTTTTTTCCTCTGACGAATACGCGCCGACAGAAAACTGCCCCTGGCGTAGTAAGGTATTGTGTGGCGAGGTTCATGATGAAAACACCTGGGCGCTCGGCGGAGTGTGTTCTCACGCTGGACTTTTTGGATCCATCGAAAATGTGGGTAAATGGGCTACAGGGCTTCGAGATGCTTTTTACGGCGGAAGTTGGGTCATCCATCCCGAAACGGTAAAAAAATACGCCAAACAAACAGGTCCTGGATTTTGGACTCTTGGCTTTATGCAACCGAGTGTAACTGACTCGGCTGCTGGGTCAAAAATAAGTCGTAATGCTATCGGCCATTGGGGTTATACCGGGACGGGTCTTTGGTTCGATCCAGACAATGACTTGGTCATCGCAAGCGTTTCAAATCGGGTGCATCCGACACGCGAAAATGTTCTTTTTCCAAAGTTGCGCCCTCGCATTCACGATGAAATTTATAGTTTCTTAGGCTACTAACCTGAGGGCGGCGAATTATTAACTTGTCAGCAATATCAACAATTTGATGCTTGCCGCAACAGGGCTGCTTTTCTAAGCTCAGCCGGTATGAAAGACGTCAGCTTCCTGATATTTCACCTTCTTTCAGCGATTGCCAGACCCACTCAATCCACTCACCATCGCGCCCCGCTCGGCTTTTTGTCCCTATTCATTTCGCCCCGCGGGATGGTCAGATCAGCGATCATCATCAAGTCGGCCGTTTTTGACTTCAGCCCAGTAATCGGCATTATTTCTTACCCATAAAAAAAGACCGCGAATAGTTCCTTCGCGGCCTTTTCCTTTTAGTTTAGAGCCAGGTTTTATCTAGTTCAGGTCGAAACGATCCAGCATCATGACCTTGTTCCAGGCGGCGATAAAGTCGTTTACGAAGCGTTCTTTCGAATTATCATAAGCATAGACTTCAGCTACCGCTCTCAACTCAGAGTTGGATCCAAAGATAAGATCGACTGGAGTCGCCGTGTATTTCAAAGCACCGCTCTGACGATCAACACCTTCATACAAGCCTGCTTCACCACCTTTACGCCATCTGGTCGACATATCAAGCAGATTCACGAAGAAGTCGTTACTCAATGTTCCAGGCTTGTCTGTGAATACACCGTGGTTTGAGCCGTCTGCATTCGCTCCCAGTGCGCGCATGCCACCGAGCAATACGGTCATTTCAGGCACGCTAAGGTCTAGCTGGTCTGCTTTTTGAACCAACATTTCGGTTGGTGAACGATAAGCGGCTTTGGCATCGAAATAGTTACGGAATGCGTCGGCTTTCGGCTTCAACAGCCCAAAGGAAGTCACATCAGTTTGGGCCTGAGTCGCGTCGCCACGGCCTGCAGTGAAAGGTACCGAAACATTGAATCCGGCGTCTTTTGCCGCTTTTTCTATCGCAGCGTTACCACCCAGTACAATCAGATCAGCCAGAGAAACTTTCTTGCCTTCTTGAATGGATTTCAGTTCAGCAATAACTTTAGCTATTTCTTGTGGGTTGTTTGCCGCCCAATCTTTTTGCGGAGCCAGGGCTATTCGAGCACCATTGGCACCACCGCGCATGTCACTGGCACGGAAGCTGGAGGCAGATGCCCACGCTGTGCGGACCAGTTCCTGAACAGTCAAACCAGAGGACAGAATCTCTTTCTTCAGACGTTTAACTTCACGATTACTGAGCGAGCTGTATCCAGGTGCGTCGACCGGATCTTGCCATATCAATACTTCGGAAGGTACATGACTGCCAAGGTAGTTCGCACGAGGCCCCATATCCCGGTGAGTCAGCTTATACCAGGCTTTCGCAAAGGCCAGGCGGTATTCTTCGGGGTCTGCCAGAAAGCGTTCAGCGATTTTTTTGTACTCGGGATCATACTTCAGAGCCAAATCAGCAGTGGTCATTACCACCGGGTTACGCTTGCCTTTAATATGAGCATCCGGTGCAGACTTCTGAAGCTCTTCGTCAACAGGAATCCATTGGATAGCACCAGCAGGACTGCGCGTTTGCTGCCACTCGTTGTTCAAAAGGTTCGACAGGTACAGGCTCGTCCATTTGGTGGGCAACTGTGTCCAGGCACCTTCCAGGCCACTGGTCACTGTGTCTTCAGAATGACCTTTGCCACATTTGTTTTTCCAACCTAATCCTTGCTCTTCGATTCCCGCGGCACCAGGTTCACCACCTACACAATCGCCGGGCTTATGCGCTCCGTGCATTTTACCAAAGGTGTGACCGCCGGCGACCAGAGCGACAGTTTCTTCGTCATTCATCGCCATGCGACCAAACGCAACTCGAATATTCTTGGCAGAGCCAACAGGGTCAGGCTTACCCTTAGGACCTTCAGGGTTCACATAAATCAAACCCATGTGGGTTGCACCTAACGGGCGCTGTAATTTACCGTCGGGATCTTCACGATCACTGGCAAGCATTTCAACTTCAGGACCCCAGAAAACCAGATCTGGCTCCCAATCATCGGCCCTACCGCCGGCAAAACCATAGGTTTGGAAACCCATATTTTCCAGTGCCACGTTGCCAGCCAGAATCATCAGGTCACCCCAGGACAGGTTCTCACCGTATTTTTGCTTAACGGGCCACAACAGGCGACGAGCTTTGTCCAGATTACCGTTATCGGGCCAGCTGTTTAGAGGGTCGAACCGCATCTGCCCACCAGCACCACCGCCTAAACCATCGAGCGTTCGGTAAGTTCCGGAACTGTGCCATGACATACGGATAAAGAACGGACCGTAGTTACCGAAGTCCGCTGGCCACCAATCCTGCGATGCAGTTAGCAGTGTATCAATGTCCTTCTTAGCAGCATCAAGATCCAAGTCACCAAAAGCTTCTTTATAGTCAAAATCAGCTCCAAGTGGGTTTGAGCGAGAATCGTGATCTCTCAATGAGGACAGATCGAGCTGATCAGGCCACCAAAACTGATTCGGTTTCGCCTGGCCCTCTCGTATTAAACCGATGCCCATTGCACCCTTGGGCTTGCTACTAGCTGCGTGATCGTCGGAAACAACGGCCGGAGATATAGCTAAAGAACACACGCCGGTAAGTGCAGTTGTGGTCAATAATTTAGATAATTTCATGACTTCTCCAATTTTAAATGAGGTGTTAATCCCTTTCGGGACCCAATTCGTCTCGCGGCACATTCTATGCTGCGGGTCAAAGACAGGGGTGAGTTAAGTACACGCATAGTATCCAGGCAAACGTAGACCTATTAAATTAGATTAATTGGATTTTGTTATTCTATTTTTTTGAACCACTATCACGATACAGTTCATACTGTTCACGCAATAGCGGCTTTAGGAGTGGCCTTTCACCCAGGTTAGTACCATTCCTTGGATGAGAATGGACTTACCCCAGCTCAGTTAAGAACTCCGAGCTATATACTCAAACAGGAGGTCGATTCTCTACGGTTCCGGAGGAGTCCAGGGCAAGTTAAAGTCGCGCAACATTGTTAAACATCTAGCAGCTACAATGACTAAAAACGATAGGTCAAATCCAACGCCACGGTGCGCGGTTCCTGCCGATTCTTGAACCAAGACCCGGTAAAGAAACCAACGCCAGCACCGTTTCCAGAGGTAATCTCGTCGTTCAGATTCTTACCAATCAGAGCCACGGCCCAGTCCCCCTCTTTGCTGGCGAGACCCAGTCGTGCATTAATTTTGTAGTAGGAATCCTGATAGTTCTGATCAGTTCGTTCATTCAATTCATCTTCATACAACACGTCCACGCTGGCCCTGAACAACATAGACTCACTAACGGGCAGAACCAGATTGGTGATAAACGACCCGGAAAGCTCCGGCGCTCGACCCGCTACCTGCCCCGCGAGATTGGTTGTGCCTGTGCCACCGCCGGTATAGCCCTCGCACCCCGCGCCTACTACTGCGGCAATATCTTCAGCACTACCGCTGCCGTCGCCCTGCAAGGTTTGTGCTGCAGTACACGGCGCTCCAGGAAAGTCGTCGTACTCCGAATCGAGGTAGGCCAACGATAATACAAAGTTCAAAAACGGTGCCGCGACCCATCGTGCTTCGGCCTCAACACCTTTACTAGTGGACTCCGCGGCATTGCCAACAATGAAACCACTATCAACAAAAGTGCTGACCTGCAGATCCGTCAACTCTGTGTAAAACGCCGCGAGGTTTAACTCCGCCGCGCCATCGAGCAAGGTCATTTTCGCACCCAACTCAATACTGTTTACCTCTTCATCATCGTATTCAAAATTGTCGGGGACTTCTCCCGGTTCCAGTGGCGCAGATACAGAAGTTGCGGCATTGAAGCCGCCTGTCTTGTAGCCGCGTGCAACTCGCAGATAAGCCATGCCGTTCGCACTGTAATCCCACGCAAGATTGGCCGAGTACGAGAGGTTATCGCTGCTTCGGTCGTCGCCCGTTTCAAACGCAACACGTCCCAGCAAATTTGTCGCCACCACTCGAGTGAATGGGTCCTGCAAATCTTGAGTGGAATTGAACTGGGTTACGCGCAAGGACAAGTCGGCATCTTTTTCGTCGCGGGAGTATCGTAATCCGGCTGTCAGGGTCCAGTCTTCCGCCATGGTCCAACTTAACTGACCAAAGATTGCCACAGTCTCCGATTCCTGTGCATAGGGAGGAGAGATTCCGATCTGCACCGGGGGTACTGGCGATCCGGGTACATTGACTGCCGAGAGTGATACCAAGTTGATATCGGTGATGTTCAGAGAATCGAGCTCCTGGCTTTCGAAATAAACACCCACGATGTAATCAAGCGTCTCACCACCAGGGGACGACAGGCGCAACTCCTGGCTGATTTGCTCAAATTCCTCCTCGGGACGCTGCTCAAGAAAAAGCAAATTACTAAAATCGCCATCGAGTACTGCGGTGGTTTCGTATTCGCTGTAACTGGTCAGGGAAGTTAAGGTGTGATCGCCCAAGCTCCACTCCATCTGCACGGTTGCATTGAGTGACTCAAGGTCAGCGCCTTCAGGCAAAAAACTATTGGATGTGGTCTTGTCGTCAAAGCGCGCATTTTCAAGGGGGCTCAGCACAGCTCTATGCGGGATCAAGCCGCGAAAATTGCCATCAATATTGGTGAGCTGACCATTGCTGCCAGTGCGCTCCACCTCGGAGTATTCCACCTTGCCGTAGATCTCAAAGTTCTCGCTGGCGTCAAACGACAAGCTGGCGCGAAGCCCCGTGCTTTCTACCTCGGGCTCATCGGTGTTTCTGACCAGGTTGTCCATGTAACCACCCGCGTCGCGATACTTTGCTGCCAGGCGTCCACTCAAACGATCAGTCAGCGGGCCCGACACCATGCCCGCATACTCCTCGGTGCCAAACTCAAACTCGTGTTGAACTCGCAGCTCCGCTTCCAGCTCATTTGTAGGCCTGGCGGAATTGATGATCATTGCCCCCGCCACCGTGTTCTTACCAAACAACGCGCCCTGCGGACCTTTCAAAACTTCCACTGAAGTGACGTCGAGAAAGGGCACGAGGTACTGCTGAGATCGCCCGGTATACACACCGTCGATAAACATCCCCACCGATTGCTCAAAAGCGACGTTATTGCCCGATCCAATACCGCGGATAAAAATGCTTGCAGGGCTGCCGCCGCCAGGGTTTATGAACAGGTTAAAGTTTGGGACATAGGAGGAGAGATCTTCCATACCTTGAATGCCGGCCTCGACAATTTTCTCGCCGCTGATCACCGACACCGCGACCGGTACATCCTGCAAACTCTCTGCTCTTTTTTGCGCCGTGACCACCACTTCCTCCAGAAGGAGGGTCTGGGCGTTGGTGTGCGCCGCCCATGAGGTAACAAGGATACCTAGGACGGTTTTGACGGCCAGGGACAAGGGGTTTCTCTCGTGGTTGTTTTTGTTCATGAATCGATCACCTCTGATGGGCTGGGCGTTATTAGGAGCGCAATCTGCGTTATTTTTGTACTTTGCAGTTATAAATGGCATAGACTATGACATTTATATTCACCCTTTTCAATACTTGTGGCATCATATATGTCACATTATTTAAGGTTTTGCCCATGATCATGCGATGGAAACTCTGGCTGGTACCCGCCGCCCTGTATGCACTTTTTGTCATCTGGTACACCGACTTCAAAGGTCCGCTCAGCAATCACGAGATCGACACCTTTATCGCAACCATGAGAACTAACGGCACGAGCGCCGAGCAGCTAGAGCGACTAGAGACATTTCTCCGTCAAGACACCGGGCGCCAGTTCCTGATGGTTAACAACATCGACATGAACGAAAATCCCCCCAGCGTTGACGGTGCAGCCCCGAACGAAAATGCCGATCAACTCATGGCGCGATATATGGAGCATATGTTGCCCGCGCTGCTGTCACGAGCTTGCCATCCCGTAGTGATGGGCAACGCGATCTTCACAGCGATGGATGTAGTTGGGATTGAGGGCGCCGAACAGTGGACGAGTGCTGCCCTGTTTCGATATCGCAGCCGACGCAGCTTTGTCGATATAGTCAGCAATCCGGCTTTCGCCGGCAAACATCATTTCAAGACGGCGGCTCTGGATAAGACGATAGCCTACCCGATAGAGACCAGCCTGTACCTCGGTGACCCGAGACTACTACTGGCACTTGTGATGCTCACAGTGACCGCTCTAGTGGATGCGTTTGTGCTGTCGCGTAAACGCGGATAGCACTGAGAAACTCGAGATAATCACCCGCTTTCCCGAAAAAACCCTACGATGAATTGATGAAGCTTGTGCTGGCGGGCTTGTCTTCCTGACAAAACCCCCAGAATTCAGTGAGCTCTGGCTTCGGGCCAAATACGTAGAAAATTTTCCGTAAAAAAGGCCTCTTTAGTGGCATCATCAGCCCCCGCCAAATGTCGGTCAAATTTCCCCAGTGGATCGCGGCCCCCTTCAACATGGGGATAATCACTGCTGAAAAGATATAGCTCTGGGTCGGACTGGGCGATCATGTTGGCAACATCTTCGTGGGGGAAAGGAGTGAAAGCCATTTGCGCGATGATTTGCTCAGAAGGCTTGCGATCAAATCGCACACTTGTGTCCGCGCGACTGTAGATGCGGGTGAGATCATCCATTCGCCGCAGCAATTCTGGCACCCACCCAGCACCCAGTTCCACAGCCGCTCCGCGCAGATGGGGATGACGTTCGAATATACCTTCGGCGACCATCATGCTGACAAAGGTCTCGACCGCTTGATGTAAGACGAAGGCATCTTTAGTTCTGACATTTTCGCCGCCACCCATCCAATCTTTAACGGCAGCTCGGCCATTGTTGCTCCAGGATTTCATCGCTTGCAGTGGCGAACCACCCACATGAAACAAAAATGGAATTCCGGCTTCAGCAAGCTTCGCCCAGAAGGGTTCGAGATCAACATGACCACAGGAAAAACCAATCGGTGCCCGGTGCGGTATCCAAACCGCGTCTAGTCCCGACTCGATCACGAAATCCAGTTCTTCAATCGCCCGTTCGGGAACATCTAGCGGAACAATCGCTGCGCCCAGTAACCGCGCATCATCGCTGCAGAAATCTGCCATGTGCCGGTTATGCGCACGCGTCGCACCATAGCGAAGCCTTGCTTCCGTTTTCGAACTGGGATGAAAAGGCAATGCAACGCTGTGGGTGGCAAAAACCAGTTGCTTGCGAAACCCCAATAGATCGACCGCTTTCGAACGGTCAGCGGAGTTAAACGCACCCAGCGCTTGAATTTCTTTGGAACTCGCAATCAGGTCATCACCCAGCGCGATCATCTCATTTCTGTGATCGTCGCTATGCTGGCCGCCTTGCGCCATGATGACCTCAACCTCCTCATCGGTCACCAACGACGCGCTGTAACTGACTTCGGGGATTTCATCGCGCAAATTGGGGTCGGCGTAGGACTTTAAAAAGTCTGGGAGTTCCATGATGTGGCTATCTGCGTCATAAATAGCCCTATGGTTTGGTACATAAGTCATCTGCTTGCCCCTGTTACTGTTTTGCTCACATGGAAAACTATATCAGTTGCAAGACCTCTGCAACTTGATAGCGGTATGGCTAGCTCCAGGTCGCCATACCTGTGTGGTGTAAAACGAACTGCCCTATTGATTGGCTGGGGCTAGTCGCTCGAGCTCAATGCTGGCCCACTGGATGATGGCGACCTGCTCATCATCGCTCTTGCGCTGCCAATTCCTGATGGCTAACGACATCCGAGGGTTCTTACTAAACTTGTCGGAGTGACGGTCAATAAAATGCCAATAGAGACTGTTAAATGGACATGCGCCGGTTCCCGCAATTTTTCCAGGATCATAGCGACAGCGAGCGCAATGGTTACTCTGGCGCTGTATATATTTGCCGCTAGCGGCATACGGTTTGCTCGCCATCAAACCACCATCAGCATGCAACGCCATTCCTAGGGTATTGGGAAGCTCTACCCACTCAAAAGCGTCTACGTAAACTGCGAGATACCAAGCACACACTGCTTGTACATTCAGTCCCGTCAGCAGTGCAAAGTTTCCAATAATCATCAACCGCTGGATATGATGGGCATAGCCCAAATCCAGTGTCTGGCGCAATGCCATTTCGAGGCATCGCAGGTCGGTCTCCCCATTCCAGAAGAGTCCCGGCAATGATCTATCGGCGTTCAGAGCATTGCGGCTCGCATAGCTCTGCCCTGTCATCCAGTAAATGCCCCGAATATATTCTCGCCAACCAAGCACTTGTCGGATAAATCCTTCTGCAGCCGCTAAGTCACATAGCCCTTGACGCCATGCATTTTCTACTAACCTACAGACAGCAAGCGGATCGAGCAGGCCGACATTGAGATACATAGAGACCAGAGAATGGAACAACCAGGGTGACTCCTCTGCCATAGCATCCTGGTATTGGCCAAACCGTGGTAGGCCGCTGTCGATAAACCATCGCAACTGGCTCTGAGCCTGTTCAGCCGTCACGCCTAGATAAAACTGGTCCAGATCACCTGGATGGTCCGGGAATTCGCGCGCGACCAGCTCGATGACCTCCCTGGTAATCGTATCGAGCTCGATGGCGGGTCTCGGAGGCACTGTCGTTTTATTTCGCCAACCGCGACGATTTTCACCATCGTAATTCCACTTGCCACCTTCTGGCTTACCGTTTTCGTCTAAAAGGATTTGGTATTTCCGACGCATAACTCGGTAAAAATGCTCCATACGCAGCTGTTTTCGTCCTTCGGACCACGCGAGAAAATCCTCTCTGGAAGCCAAAAAGCGATCATCCTCAACTATTTCCAATGGCACCGGGAGCTGCCACCGCTCCATCTCGTGCAACAATCTAAATTCGCCCGGTGCACAACATCTCACTCTACTTACATTGCATATCTCTAAGCCCGCGAGCACGGCTTGTTGCAAGGAATGAAACCCGGTCTCATAAGCATAGTAGAGGACCTGGAAGCCTCTCTCACGCAGATCATCTCTAAAGTGACGCATCGCGGAGAAGATAAAAGCTATCTTGTGTTGATTGTGACGAACGTAGGATGCTTCCTCTCCCACCTCCGCCATGAGGATAATATCCACACCCGGTTTGGCCAACTTCAAGGCGCCGTGCGCCGCATCCAGCTGGTCGCCGAGAACCAGCACCATTGTTGGAGAAGACATATTGTCAATTTTTCCTGAAGTGGTTTTTCAAATTTGTTGGCCGGAAACGATCAATCAACTCACTTACACCTTTTGGATAGGTTGGTTCCACAGATGTACGCAGGACTAATACAAACAGACCTTTTCTCATCGCTATTCTTAGACTCAGTGCGGCGGTTATTATGCCTCGATATAGATCGATATAGATTGCAGTTAGAGAGACGCTGGCGAGGCCCTTAACCCATCAGCACTTCAAGAATGCTGAAATAAAATCCATTCGAATGTTCTGTGGATGCGAGCATACTGGCTTAGCGACTACCCTAGTTTTTCTGTCACACAATCGTAAAGTAATATTTCTGCGGTAAACCAGATACGACGAACATCCGTATGTTTACTATCCACATTATTGATGTTGAAGCATTTAGCATGAAAAAATATGAACTCTGGCCAGAAACGAGTTAAACCATTGTCGATTTTGCCCAATCCAAAGCCTAACCCACAAGGCAAGGGCGTTGTCCCGATATTGCAAGACCTGGAGAGGCTGCAGAACTGCGTGGCCTCCCGCAAATCAGCCGCCGACTTTCTAAGAGATTATTGTGTCTCATCGATGATTCTCCAAGCCACTTTTCAGTTTCAGCCGGTGGTGGGGAAGCACTACTTTCTCTACGCTCGCGACAAGAACTTCGCCTTGTCATTGATCGCCCCCCATGAATGGGGGACACGCCAATCCGGAGAGTTTCTGGGACTCTGCCAGCTGCGATCTGATATGACATGGGAAATGAACACCACTGACCTGCGCGAAACCTCAATGGCATTGGCGATGGCGAGAGATTTCATTAAGCGGTTTATGCGTACGCTCGCGGAGCAAGATTCTATCGACGACAATCTTCCCTTTTATGTAAGTGGGTTACCCTACCATCAGCGGGTCTTGGGCACCGCGCTAGCCTCGTCACTGCGACAATCTATGCCCGAAAAGGCAGCTAATATACAAGCGCTACTCAGAGATCAACCTGACCTTATTGCGCCGCCAATGCAAATTGATTCAATAGACTCACCCTAGTCGATCGCCCTCAAACTAAGATTGGGTCGGCTTTCAAATATCAGCGTGCGGGGACAATTCACAGCAGATTGTGCAGCATTAGCTCCCTCGGATGGGGCTGCATATACCAGGATTGATTGATGTACTCATCTGGATGCTTTCGAAAGTAATGCCGCAACAATGTTACAGGCACAATAAGGGGTAAGTAACCTTTGCGATATTGTTCGATGGTCTCTTCGAGTTCCTGTCGATCATCTGATTCGAGATCGCGTTTCAGATAACCCTGAATATGCTTAAGAACGTTGGCATTATTCTTCCGGCTCGCCGGTTTATGCATCAGCTCTGTTACTCCTTCAATATACTGCTCACTAAAACTCTCTATGGACATAGAGCCAATGGCTGCGACCATTCTCCCCAAGGCACGCGCTTTATTTTGATTGTGACTCATGTAGATCAATTTGTGCCGAGCGTGAAAGGATACGAAATCGTTTTTGGTGGGCTGTGAGCTTAGCAACTGGCACCAGCGTCGGTACAAAAACACGCGTTTGATAAAATTCTCTCGTAAGCCTGCGTCGCCTAAGCGCCCCTCCTCTTCGGTCGGCAAATGAGGGAACGCCTGCAGAATTTGGCCCGCATAAATACCGACGCCGTTACGTGTTGGCATACCCGAGGTATACACTTTCACGCGCTCCATACCGCAGCTAGGTGAATCTTTTTTAAAAATATAGCCATCTAGACCCGAGATCCAGTCAAATTGTTCCCGAGCAATTGATTCCAGGGGCTCAGTGAGATCCTCGTCCGAGTTTTTAGTACCAACACAGCGCGTGGATCCTCCGATTTCATTAGCCACTAATCGAATGGGCTCTCGTGGAATACCCAGCCCGATAGCTACCTCAGGACAAAAAGGCTTGAACTCAAAGTAGTCCGACAAAGTTTCAGTGATATAGCTGTGATTTTTATGACCAGAGTCGAATCGAACACGCTCACCCAACAAGCAACTGCTAATACCAATCAGCAGGCGTTCGCTTAGCGCGTCTGCGGATTGGCTGGTCTGCGCGGTACTGTTGATTTTACTCATGTACTTAACCTTGGTGACCCGTTATTGAGAGACGCTAGTGAGGCATTTATTCCACCGAGTCTCGCTTGAAAACAATGTTCCCGTCGACATGAATATCTCTTTGCGGAAAGGCAATAACAACGCCACTTTCATTGAACAAGGCGTCAATGCGATAGCGGAGATCGCTCCTGACCTCTCGCAAACTTCGTTCAGCGGTTGCATATACCCAAACGTTAAGCTCAAAGCTAAGTGAGCTATCCGCAAAATCATCGAATACAACCGAGAACTCGGGATCTCCAAGTACGTCCGCATGCTCTTCGGCAGCCTGTTTTAGCAATTCTGTCACTAGCAACACATTGGAGCCATATGCCACGCCGACTCTAACACTGGTTCGAACCAACCGATCTATCAAAGTCCAATTGGTCACTGTATTCTCCAGTAGGTAGCTATTGGGTACCAACAAGTGAACACCGTCTACTCTCCGAATGCAGGTCGACCGCGTATTAATTGACTGTACAGTTCCTCTGACCTCACCCATCTCCAGGAAGTCTCCAATCCTGATGGGTCTTTCCCACATCAAAATCCAGCCACTGATGAAATTGTTAATAATATTTTGTGCACCAAAACCCACGCCAATTGCGATCGCACCAGAAATAAAGGCAAATGCCGCTAGCGGAATGCCGAGAAAATCCATCGTCATAACGCCCAACACTATGAATCCGAGGATCAAATAGGCCCTCGATACAACCTGGATGACATCTGCATTCACCCGCCGCGACATCAACTTGCTGCGGATCAATTTACCCGTCCAAACTACGAAGAAAACGCCTATTGCGACAAAGGCGACTACCGATAGCACCTGCCCTAGGGAAAGAGACTTATCACCGAAGCTAAATAGGGTAGAATTTAGCAGTTTGTATATTTGATCCATGCTTATTGGTCTCGAAATGAAGAACTCCGACGGCGATTACATCGCCATCAAAAGAAGAAACGGAGGTCCGACCAAGTTTCAGGTCTTCCAGCATTGTCTTCCTTTTTCTATTGTCGCATCTGGCAGCGGTAAATTCTGCTCAAGTGTGCATTGAGTTTACAATATTCGAATCCACTGATCCGACAAATAAATGGCATAGTCTCCTACTACACAATATATAAACCGGGTCTAAGCGAAATGTGGCCACGCAGATTCGTGGATAGGCTCCGGGAGAATTTCCCTGCTATGACAAAACAAGCTCGAGCTACTTTAGATAACAGAAGAACCCAATTCTCTCGAATCATGAATTGTTTGGTGTCAATATAGTAGTCTGTTCTCAGGATCCAGTGGCTAGCTAGTTCCATTGGGCGCAAATCTGACGTCGTAAACTATATTGTAAATCACAGCGCTCCGGAAAATTCTCCATACCAGTCACTAACAAGCACTTGGTGATATCGTGCTACATATTTGCGATACGATACTGACCGTTTTACCTCAAATTTCAGAGCGATGCCGTGAAACCCTTGTTTTTGACCACCGGCTTTATCTGTCCTGGGCTGATGAAAAAAACATTGGCGGACCTGTTTCCTATGATCATAATTAAACTACTCTCAAGTAATCAGCTACTCGAAGGCGGTATGGAGCTTCTTAGTGTCTGGCGCGAAGATACCGCTAGTAAACTGTGGTTGGATATGGAAGGCGAACTTACCGATGAGAACAGACAGGTTCTTGCCGACTGAGGTTGTGCCGAACTAGCGATTAAGGATGCGTTTCGGCTGAGACACCCTCCGACGATAGAAGAGTTCGATAGCAGTACTTTTAACCTATATCGCGCTATTACAGTTTTTGGGGGGAAACTGGGCCAACTCGAGGAGTCACTCTTAGCTGGCTCTGCGGAGCAAGCAATGAAGGAGTTAGTGTCTTACCGTTCTCGCCTTCGGATACTACGCCGTGTGTTTGATTACCATAAGCCGCTCACGGAAAACCTGATGAACAGCACCCAAGTCTATCGCCGAATAAATCGCGAAAAGGACCGACATGAATGCCGAGACCTATATGAACGCTGTGAACGGCTCTACAGTTTTTGCAATATGTACTATGAGATATGTGGTGATCTTGTGGACGGCTATATTTCATTGACCTCACATCGGCTGAACAACACGATGAAGGTGCTGACAATTATCACAGCTATCTTTGTACCATTGAGTTTCCTCGCCGGGGTCTACGGGATGAACTTTGAAAATATGCCCGAGCTGAGTAATTGCTTCGGTATCCTGGAAATTTTTCAGAGGGTGAGCGACCAACTCGGCTGGTATTTCAGTACCTCATGCGAGGATGGCAAGTAGCACGTAATAACCCAGTTCCAATCGCAACTATTGGGCAGACACCAAGCTCGCGTGCGACTGAGTCCTTGTATACAGCAATGTCCCAAGCCCGATAATCGCAAGGGGAATAAAAGGCTGAAATGGCCAAAACGGAAACCATAGTTCCAGATTGGCGGACCACTGTGGCGACGTTAAAAATGTGCTCACGGCATTCTGCCAATGCAAGCCTGTTGCCGATGCAACAAGGCCGGCGGCTATCATAGCGCCGCCTATTGTCTTGAGTAGCGTGGAAGAACCCTCCTGGTTCGCGCTTTTCGCTGCCTGCAATCGTTTTTTACCGAAGGCTGCAATTCTCACCGCAAAGGCAAAAAAGCCACTCCAATAAAATATATAGTCAATCAGGTCCGGGGCTTCATAGTAATAGAGGTTCCACCAGTAAACGCTAAAAGGGTAGGCCCACAGAACGTAGATTCCGCCTTGCTGTATTAATTTCCATTGCTTCTGAGTAATTCGTTTACGCGCTACCTGAAAAGAAGTCAGGATCATAAAGCTTAGAAAAATGTAGCCCACCGTGCCTTCCAGCTCGTCTCGCAACAAGTATATATTTTCAAAGTAATACTCTCGAAAAAAAGTAGAGACAATAAAAATGAACAGACCCTGCCATGCCATAGCGGCAGCAAAGCATAAGCCGACATATTTCCGGTTGCGCAGTAACCATTTTGTAAATGCATTAGGGAAAAGCACTTGTAAAGACGATGCCGCAACAACGATGTAAATGAAAGGGATTGCCCAGCGAACGGAATAGCCGATCATCTCCGAGATGCCAGCACCCGTAGACATGTCGACTGCCATCATTTCTAGAATCACGAACAGTGATATAGGTACCGAGATAATGGCGAACAACGGCCAGCCATTGATCACTTTGTTCCTAAATACTAAATTGAAATCCACACTCATAAGGACCTAATCACTCGATTACACATCCAGGAACGCCACTCTTTATGTTGCCACGCAAAAGCCTATTAAACTTCCCAGCCTATAGGTCATTAGAGAACCCACAGATTCGCGTTGAGCCCAGTATACTAAGCTCGTTTTTCATGATAGTTTCTAAAAATTCTCAATGTATTTAGTGATTTAGCCATGACTGCCTCATTTAAAGCACAATGTCATTCAGCGCTGTATGCGTTCATAGCGTTTATCCCCTGGTTAATCTCTATGTACACGCTCTACTGGCTGGAAAGCAATGAAATTTGGGTCGTAGAAACGCTTCACCGAGACAAAATGACCGTCGCTATATTGCTAACCGGCATGGCGCTGTCCTTTGTTCTTCAATCTTATTTTCTTAAACGTGGAAAGAGCAAGCACTAATCAGCGGACATAGCGGCACCACAGATAAGCGAGCGCGGGGGTCAGACCATTTATGGAGCTAGCGCAACCGATCAAGGAACTAGGGGCCGTAGATTCCCGCGAGCTTTCACAAGCCATTCTTAATCTCGATTCCTCACGATGGCGTGAAGAAGAGCTTCGGCAAAAGAAGTATCAGGAAGTGCACTACAATACCGAGTCGTTGATCCTGGTTTTTTGCGAGCACGATGACTGGCCCAATATCGATGTTATCAAAGGCGCTAGCTGGGAGCCGCTCTACCCGTTCGCCCTACCCTTGATGCACCACATCATCCAGCAACACTACGCTCCCGGAGGCACTATCATACGCGCGATGGCCGCCAAATTGACTGCGGGCAAGACCATCACTCCTCATACAGACAATCATCAGTCGTTTCGACAAAGCCATCGAATCCACGTACCGATTACCACCAACAACAAGGTTCGTTTTATGATCGATGGACGCCCCTATCGTATGAAGGTGGGCGAAGCGTATGAGATCAATAACCAAAAACGCCATGGGGTTATTAACAGTGGCGACGAAGATCGCATCAGCTTTATCTTCGATTACGTACCCAGAAAATCTGCAGCACCCGTGGTACCGAAGTGACCTGTCTGATCGCAACTTCTGTCGTCCGCGGCAGCAATCAGGGCGAAAGCCACGGTGGCATTTACCTCATTAACACCGAAACGGAGGAACGCCTCAAACCTGTCGATTGGAACAACGTCGACATCGATTGGAGCGGGCGAGGCTGGGATCGCGGGCTGCGCGGTATTGAGTTTCACGATGACAAAATTTACATTGCGGCCAGTGATGAGATTTTTGTTTTCGACCAAGGTTTCCAGATGTTGGCGAGCTACCGCAATGCCTATCTCAAACACTGCCACGAAATGTCGATACACGGCGGTCACCTCTTTATGGCCTCTACAGGATACGACAGTATTTTGGGGTTGAATCTGGAGAAGGAGTGCTTTGATTGGGGTATGCATGTCGCGACTGACGGAATGGCATTTGAGCCGCGACGTTTTGACCCCTTAAGCGACAAAGGGCCACTTCAGGTCAACAAGCTGCATTTGAATAACGTGTTTTGTAATACCGGTGGCATGTATGTCAGCGGCCTTCGCAGCCGCGCACTGCTGCGTTATACGGGTAAGAATCTGGGTGTGGTCACCACACTGCCCGATGGCTCACACAATGCGCGGCCCTTTCGCGATGGGATTTTGTTTAACGATTCCAATGCCGATACTCTGCGCTATGAAAGCCCGGATACCCGCAAAGGCTGGCGCGTGCCACGCTTCGCGGACCACAAGCTGACCAACACAGACATGGATGACTCGCGCCTTGCCAGGCAGGGTTTTGGTCGCGGTCTTTGCGTTATCTCCGAGGATAAGATTGCGGCGGGCTCATCACCATCGACCGTCACTCTCTACGATCTCGAGGAGCGACGTCCGCTAAAAATAATCAATCTCAGCCTGGATGTACGCAACGCAATTCATGGACTGGAAGTCTGGCCCTATGCCTGGCCACAAGATCCGGCGAGGCTGTAGTCGCAGACGCTGCTACAGTCCAACGTGGAATTCGCACCAAGCTTAAGAGGCAAGCAAGGATTTCGGGCGGTCTTGCTCGGGCAGTTCGAGTAGGACCGGCTCCAGGTAATCAATAAGCTCTTCGAGTTCACTTTCATAACGTCGCCACAGGGCGACTGAGCTACTGTAAATCGGTTGCCGCACCTGTTCAGAGCTCGCCGTTTTTACCGCGCGCTGGTTTTCGTGAAAGTTAAGCATACTGTCCTGCCAGTCTAGTGCGCAGTGCGCGGCAATAGCGCGTACCTGGGTGTCCAGGTCCGATACAACGTCTTCGTAGTTAACCCGTAAAACCTTGCCCGGTAAGACCGCGTCCCAGTGCTTCATCATGCGCACATACTGCGCGTAATAGTGCGCTAAATCATAAAGGTCGTAAGAAAACACCTGGCCGTTGGCGAACAATTGCTTGAATGTTCCAAGACAGCTGTCCAAGGGATGGCGCCGAGCATCGATTACCTTGGCGTTAGGTAAAATAGTGTGCAAAAAACCGATCGCAGTGAAGTTGTTGGGCATTTTATCGGTGAAAAACCGGGCATCAGTGCGGTGCTTGAGGGTATTTTCAATATACTCCTCGCCGATACCGCGAACATGGTGAGCCTTGAGCTCGTGCATAACCTGGGGGTATTTGATGCCGTCTGCGCGATTCAGACCCGCTTCGGTGGCTCCGCGAAGCAGGTAGTGAAGCTCGGCCGTACCCTCTACATCAGTGTGACTGGCAAGGATTTGTTCCAGCAAGGTAGACCCTGAGCGCGGCAGTCCTAAAATCATTATGGGTGAGTCGTCCTGGCAACCCCACCCTTCCCGTTCGGCAAAAAAATCTGCGGTAAACACGTCGATGATGCGATCATTCTGCTTTTCATATTCAATCGGATCGTAGCTCACCTTGAAACGCTTCTTCGCATTGCCTCGACTGTAAAAGTCGAACGCTTGAGTATAGTTTTTGCGATCCTCGCAGGCCTTACCCAGTGCAAAGGAAAAAGCGATCTCGGAATTTTCGTCGTCCGGAGTATCAGTTAGTTTTGCAAGCTGGGTCTCCATGGCTTGCACTTCGTCGTCCGAAAAGCGAAAGGTTTTGAGGTTGGCGAGACTCCAGTAAACCTCTCCAAAGTCGCTCTTAGCGGCGGCACAGCGGCGATAGGCATCAATCGCTTCGTCCTGCTTGCCGACAGTTTTCAGTGCGTGCCCAAGGCACAATAGGGAAGGGAAATATTGGTCGTCGATAATTAAGGACTGCTCCAGCCAATCTATCGCCTTGTCCAACTTACCGGCCTTCATGGCATTGGCACCGAGACGTTCAAGCGTGTGGGGAGAATTGGGCTGCAAGTTCAGCGCCGACAGGAAGGCGGCCTCGGCCTGGTCAAATTTCTGCTGCTCACCCAAGGCCGAGCCGAGATTAATCCAGGCCTTCCAAAAATCTGGGGCCAGCTCTACCGCACGGCGAAAAAAGGCGGCCGCATCGTCGTAACGCTCTCGCTTGACGCACAGCAAACCCATCAACCTCAGCGCATCGAAGTTCTCCGGCTCTTGCCGCAACACTTCGGCGTAGATTTTTTCGGCCTGCGGGTATTCGTTGCGCTGCACGTGTTCCATCGCAGTCGCAAGAGACTGACGCGTTGGATTCGCCGCCAAAGAATCGACAAATACCGCTTCGGCTTCGCCGCCACGCCCCATAATACTAAGCAGCTCACCCAGACGTTGCTGTGCGCGCTCTGCACCGGGATCTTGTTTGATGCAACTGCGCAGTGATCGCAATGCCTGTTCGAGTTTGCCCTGGGACATTTGCGCATCGGCAAGATCTTCATAGGCCCCGGCGTGCTGCGGCATTAACCGTATCACGTGCGTAAGGCGTTCCTCGGCTTCGGCATAGCGCTTTTGTTTGATGAGAGAAATACCGAGCAAGCGCAGAAGATTTGGATCATTCGGGTGATGGACTAGCGATGCCAGCAAGGTCGCGTCCGCCGTCGCATAGGCTCCGGAGCGAAGTACAGCGCTGGCTGTGTCAAAGGCCTGTCGGGCGTCGAACTGCTGCTGCACCTGGCTTTTTAGCTCTTTCTCTGCGGGGCTCAAACACATCTCCGGACGAACCGCGCATCAGTTCATAGCTGCTGTTGCGATCGACGCTGACAAGGAAAAATGCGCACTGATAACCCACCTAAGCTAAGTCAGTGATCAGAACGACTTAAAGACCCCTATCGTAATCTCTCTTGGACGCACCGTAAACTCTCGGTCATCCCCAAAACGCGAGGCGATAAACGTCGTCGCCCGTTCGTCCCAGAGGTTGTCGATACCTAACCAGGCTGACCAGCCGCTTTCCTCTGACTCAATGCTGAAATATAGAGATCCAATCTCATAAGCTTCCTGGGTTCTAGGCACTGAAGCACCAGCGCCGAATAGCAGCACTGACGCATTGGTCGAGTTTACAGAATCGCCTTGGTAGTTGTAGTCAAAACGGGCTATGCCAGACAGTCCTTCCCAGGGCAAGTCCGTGCGGTACTCCACGCTTGCAGCCACTTTCCATTCTGGAACCGCGGGCAAAGGGTCACCTTTCTCTCCTGCTGTAATAACCCCGTTATTCAGCAAAATATCGTCGTCAATACTGGCATCAAGATAGGTCGCCGCCGCGCTAAACTCCCATTTCTCGGCAGGTTTAAAAGCGATGGTACCTTCCACCCCATCAATCGAGGCATTCCCTGCATTTACGGTTGTAACCCCGGCAACAGGCAAAGCGACAGCTAGCTGGTAGTCCTCCCAGTCCATAATGAAGAAGGTAAGGTTGGTCAGTAAGCGTCCGTCCATCCACGTGGCCTTACCACCGAGCTCATAGTTGATGAGGCGGTCAGGATCAAATGAATCGGGGGCCCCAAGGGCGATCGATGAAGGGTTTTGCGTCACCCCACCGTTTTGCCCTCCTACACGCACGCCTTCAGAATAAGTAAAGTACACCATGGCGTCTTCGTTGGGAATCCAGGTGAGATTGACGCGAGGACTGAAGTCTTTGGTCTCCTCGGTCACCGCAAAGTCGTCTGAAATGTTACCGACGAACAAGGAGTTTTCTTCAACGCCGCGTTCAGTGTCGAACCAACGACCGCCGGCCGAGCCGGTTAAAGACTCGGTGAACCGGTAACTGAACTCCGCGAAAACGGCGTGGGTTTCTATATCCTGTAGCTGCCCATTGTTGTCATTCCCAGGGCGGCCATTATAGGTGAGCCCCTCCCGGAACCCCTGATCAAACCAGTCGTTGGTCGGTTCAACGCCGTAGTAGGTAAAGACGGAACCACCGCCGCCATTGGCAGCGAAATCATCGACAAATGACAGGTAATCCCAGTCGTTATCGGTGCGCTCATAAAAGGCACCCACCAGCCAGTTGAACTTGTTGCTGCCGTCGTCCTTGGAAACGAGCCTGATTTCCTGGGCGAATGAAGTGATCTCCTGCTTTAGGCTAATAGTGCCGGTAGGATCGGCCCCGAAGTCGTTGTAGTTCACGAACAAGTAGCAGTAAGCAGTGGCTGCACAGGTATCGTAGTCGAGAAACTCACGGATGCCCGTATAGTACTCAGCGAGGTTTAGACCCTCGGTTTTGTAAACTGTCATGTAAGCCGTAGAGTCAATGTTGTAGTCGATCGTACGGTTGTGCGTACCGCCCGCAATGGTCAGGTCGGCAAAGCCAAGATCACCCTGGATGATCAGTGACAGGTTGTACCACTCATCTTCAGTGGTCTCGTCCTTGAACTTGATGGTGTTTAAATCGCCGAAAGCAGGATTGTAGTCGAAGCGGCCGTCAGTCTCGGAGTTTTGATAGATCAGCCCGGCGTCAATTGTCCATTTTTCATTGGGTTGCCAGCGCACATACACTCGAGCACCTTCATTGGTCCAATCGTTGACATCGTCTTCTACTTTGTCAGCATTATCGCGATTGCCGTTCTCCGGAGAATAGGCGCTGGTGGTACCCAGGACATTGTCAATGTAACCCCCTTCGTGCTCGTAAAAGCCAACTAATCTCACCGCGAGCTTATCGGGGATGAGAACAAAGTTCGCCACACCACTGGCATTGTAGGACTCCTCACCCTCCGACAAATAACCGCCCTCAAGCATGATTGAACCGCCGTTGCTCTCGGTATCGGGCTTGTTGGTCACTATTTTTAGGGTGCCGGATTGCGAACCTGCACCATAGAGCGTCGGCTGCGGACCGGACAGTGCCTCTATACGCTCGATATCATAGAGCCGAACGTCCGGGTTTTGCCCATCACGTGTGATAGGAATCTCGTCCAGATAGAGTGTCGACGAGCTAATGGCGTCAAAGCCGGCGGGCTGGGAAAGGGCCCCCCGGAAAGCAATGGTTGATGCGCCTGGACCCGAGGTGCCAAACGAGACGCTGGTCAAATCCCGGGCATAATCCTCGAAGCCACGCATCATGCCCTCGCGGATGTCGTCCTCGCCGAAAGCCTGAATATACAGCGGTACTTCCTGAATATCTTGAACACGTCGCCGTGCAGTAACAACAATTTCTTCGAGTGCTTGCGCGCCGGCTTCTCGAGGTACGCTGACCAGCCCGGCCATGACTCCAAGAGCCACACCAGTGTGTACAAATGGAAAATGCGGGCTATTTTTCATATTGCTCAGTCTCATCGCTTGACGCAATACTAAAAAATAGGCCAAAGCAGGCACGGAAACATCCGGCCCTATAGGGGCGATTCGAAAAGAGTTTTTTTGAGCACCAATCTTTCCGGGCGAGACAGCTCGGAGTTTATGGCAGAGCAACTAGACCAGGTCTACTTCGTCGGCAACGAGTTCACCACCAGGGTTCGTTTTAGGGTCAGTCCGGCGCCGATTACCGATTATCGATTATCGATTATCGACGATAATCCGCCCTTCTTTAATGACGATCAAAGGTCGTGTGATGGCGGTAATATCTTCCAGTGGATTCTCTGCAAGTATAAGAATGTCAGCGATATTTCCCAACGCGATAGAACCCAGCGCATCCGGAATGATCGGATGCTTCCGGGCATTACCGGTTGCCATCGCAATGACCTCGAGCTCACTGAATCCAGCAGCAACCAGGGCTCGAGCTTCACTTCGCACCGCATCAGCAGGATCAGAGTCGATACCCGCGCCGTCGTAGTCTGTGCCGAACATCAATACAGCACCCGCATCGGTGTAGGCTCGCAAACTCGCTCCGACCAGAGAAAAATTACGCTGCAATAGATCTTGCCTATCCGCGGTTGCACCGAATAGCCGCTCGTGAAATGCGCGTATAGTGGTGGTAACTGACAAGTCGTGATCGGCTACTAGCTTAGGTAGATACTCTCCGTCGGCCGTGGTGAATTGATCGTTTTCCATTAGCGCGCTATGAACCAAAGCATCAATACCCGCTTTTACAGCGTCTACTGTTTCGTCTACCGTTTTAGTGTGTGCTAAAACCGGCAGGCCAACTTCATTGGCCTCCTCTACAATGGCTCTCATCACACCTTGATCAAGCCGCGGAAAATCAAAGTCTGGCCCGCCTAAATAGGTCTTGTCGAAACTGTCATACACAAGTTTTATTGCCTGGGCACCGTCTGCAGCAAAACGCCGCACACCAGCACGGGCGGACGCTGCATCAGCAACTTCAAAGCTAAGTCTCTCGACACACCAACGCTCGCCACTGCAAATTCCAGAAGCCGGGTGACCACCGGGTGCGGTGAAAATGGGGCTCGCTACCAGCATGCGCGGGCCAGCCAGATTTCCCGCTGCAATACGATCGCGAATACTGGTTTCGTAAGGCCAGTAGCTACCCGCAGAAACCACTGTGGTGACACCCCCTTTGAGGAATCGATTGAGTCGTTCGGGTAAGCGCGAGCCGATAAACTCCTGCATCTCAGCGTCGTTGGACACCATCGTCGCGGGATCGGGGAAAGGCAGCTTTGGCTTTTCCATGAGCACCTCGAATGTCGGGTGTGTATGCATATCAATCAGGCCCGGCATCACCGTAAGGCCGCTGGCATCGATTACTGTGGATTTTTCTGCGCCCTCAAATCCCTTACCCACTGCAACGATGTTATTGCCTTTTATAACTATATCGGTGCGGCCTATGGGTAAGGTACCTGTCCCATCGATCAACGTGGCATCTTTAATAACTATCACTTTCGTGTCGGCAGCATTGCCTTGCACAGAGAATGCCATACCGATAAGAAGACAAGTCAAAAGTTTTCTAATCTGCATTTTCGGGCTCTTTCGCGTTTAGAGACTTCGAAGTCATTCTAAACCAAATTCAATTCTCTACACCAATCTTCACTACATCTTTTCATACTGACATCAACTCGATTCACTCGCACTTTCGTATTACTCCTTCAGAAGAATTTACCACGCCGCCGTTTTTCTGCACTCTAAACCACGCTCGATTACAGACAGTTCAATTTATCCTATAACGAAGAGGTATTATCATGCGCTACTCCAGCATGCGTTCGCATTTAAAAATTGGAGCTTTAGCAGCCTGCTATGCTTTGGTGGGTTGTGTCAGCGCTCCAGCCATAGCAGCACCTGCGGAAGTCAATGTCATTGCCGATTCTTCGGATGAATCCAGAGAGGTATTAACAGACTCGTATATTCTGGATACGACAGGCACCGTCGACGAACCGGATCCATCCGATTCGTCGATAGAAAAGACACGTTTCGAGCGTGACTGGTTGGTGACGGGTTTAGATGTCAGCTTGATTACCGGCGCGGGTGAGTTGCCAAAATTCGCAGAATGCCGTTTCTTTCTGAGAAGAGATGCCGCCGATGTACCAAAGGGAGGTAGTTCCTCGCTGATATTTCGGCATACGTGGATTGGTGGTTCTCCGGAGAGCGCCCATTACAACTTCGCCGATCCTATCAGAATTAGTTCGAAGAGCGAGGGTGCGGCGCTAACCGGGTCGTTGGGTACAACCGTATCAAAACAAGGCTGTCGCGCAATAGTCGTCATAAGAGGTCGGGGCTTGTAGCGACCTTTGTCCAAAAAAGCGAAATCGTATTGACTTGCCGCGCGTTCAGGCCGCGCGGTAATTCGCTTTACCAGGAACGTAGGTCGCAACGCGTGATGCTTCAATAGAATAAACGCAAAAGTCAGTAATATGCTGCTGACTCGAAGCCTCATCCAGTAGCCCACACACTTTTTCTGCGGTATCGCTGTGAGTCACACAGCGCAACATCGCGTACTCATCACTAATCGCTGCACCGGCTAGATGTTCGTCTATATGCAAATCACTAAATCGCGCATGATTAAAATTTAGCCCGGGAGCGCCCGAGTCCAACATCATATTGATTAGAGCGGAAGAATCTTCGCGATGACAAATCACCGACAGGCAAACCTGATTATTCAATTGCACAACAGGTGAAACATTACCAAGACCTGTCGCTCGGCCACTCCCTTTTACATTAACCACCGTGCCATCTCGCCAATGGCTGTGTCCGGCAATATGATCGATAGCACTGATAACCTGTTGCATGCTCGCCTCGTGATGGTGATGTGAGGTTCGACTTTGCAAATTGAACATGCCTTTGGCCACTGGTACACGGTACATGAAGCCACGGGCCGGCAGATGCAGATTTCCCGCTTCCGCCATAGCATCAAATATTGTGTCAGCGTCCTCTTCTTCGGCGATAACAAGCAGTACTTCCTGCTCGTGTTCCTTGGTAATTCGAAGCCAGCCCAGGCGATCGCGCAAGCCGCGGCCCTCACTGTAATAAACAATGGGCCCATGAGCGCCTGCATTAATCGCCGCCTTGCAAACACGATCAGAATCTTGATGTCCGACAATGCAATAGATAGCGCTCAGGTTTTCGTTGAGCGTAGCTACGTTACTTTCCTCCGACATCAATCGCTCGACCTGCCAAGCATTAAAATTTTCACCAAAATAGGCATGTGCACAGGGTGAGGAAAAAATTGCACCGGTGGATTGTTTGTCTAGTTTCGCACTTTGAATAATCGTGTGTTCGATAGTATCTACTTCATGGGTAGGTGCTAACAGTTGCAAAGCAACCTTTTGTGGACTGATAGGAGGCACCCATCGCTTCCACCACTGGTCTTGTAACAATGTGCCGCGTGCATCCCAAGACAACACACCTGTATTCATCTGCTCACGCAGTGCGTCTGTGACATCACTCGCTGCGTGCTTTGGCAGAATGGCAGTAACGACTGATGAGGCATGACTACTTTTAAACATTAGACTGATTCCTGAGGAATGTTAAGAGCCGGCTGCGATGACTGTTCCCTGCGCTGTTGGCGAACCGTGTAAAGTCCAACAGTTAACACGGTAAGAATTGGACCAACGGACGCGAGTGCGAGAATACCAAAGCCGTCACTCACACCAGGCACGTTAGCGCCGACACCAAGACCGATCGCCAACACCAACGGCACAGTAATAGGACCCGTAGTCACGCCTGCACTGTCCCAGCTGAAATTCACGAATTCATGCGGTGCTTTAATCGTCAGCAGTATGACCAGCAGATAGGGTGGCAGCAGCAACCAAAACAATGGCAGGTTATAGGCGATTTTGAAAATGCCAGCAGCGATACCCATGCCAACACCTAGCGCCACACTTTGCATGAGTAACTTTTTAGGAAATGCACCAACGGTTAATCGCTCTACAGTGTCACCCAAGGCATTCAGAGCCGGTTCTGCAAGAGTAGCGCCATAGCCAAGAAAAAACGCAAAGCCGACCGCGAGCAGTTTGCCGCCGTGATCGGAAAATAGAGGACCTTCAATATGATCCAAACCCCAAGGCACAATTTCCGCAAAGGCAATAGGAACGTTGCTACCGAGCTGTGCACCTAAAGGGGTGAGACCAATCGCGATACCCAAACCAAAAAGCGTCATACCAATGAACGCAAAAGTGATACCCACCGCAACGTCGTTCTGTGGATCCAGCTTTTGCTTTAAAGCCATACGCAACACTAAGTACAGGAAAACACACAAGGGGATAATCGCTCGCAGCGCCTCTAACGTAGCAGTCTTCCATCGATCAACCATGGTGGTACTTTCATCCCAATGAGCTTCACCGACCAGTGAAAAGGGGCGAGAATACTGTTTTTCAATTAGAACAGTCGGCGCTGCTAGTCGGATCTTGCCTTCGATCAGGCTTGCCTCTCCTCCGGTAAACGCGAATTGATAGCCTTCGGGCAACTCACCCGCACGCAAATAGTCGTGGAACTCTTGCTCACTAACCGGTACAAGCATTTTTTCTAGCGGGTGTTCTGTCGTGTTTTCGCTACTCTGATTTGCAACAATTTCCGTACCTTCGTAGTGTTGAGCGCCGTAGTAGTCCTCTGCGGTGTAGTGGTACAAAGACAATATCAGAACGGCGATAATCGGAAACAGCGACGCCAACGTGACAATGCCAAATCCTGAATTTCCAGCATCAGCGTCATTTGAGCTCACTACGCGACATACGCCAATTCCCAGTGCCAATACCAAGGGCACCGTGACAGGGCCCGTTGTTACAGCGCCGCAATCCCAGGCAAGACCAAGTACATCGTTGAGTACCGGCACCGTACTAAAGAAGAAGGACAGTGCCAAAAGTGCTCCCACAACTGGAATGGCCAGGTACTTCAAAGGCCATGCGTAAAAGAAACGCAGTACGCCTGTTACAACGGCAAAACCCACACCTATTCCGACGCACGCAACCAGCTGACCCGAAAAGTCATTCAGAAGTGAATAGAGTAAAGGCGCCTGATCTGCTTCAACGCCGGCACCCGCGCTCTTAAGCACCGCTATCGCAGGCTCTGCAAATGTTGCACCTACTCCAAGCAGAAAGGAGAAAACGAGTATGACCGGCATGCGCGAGTGTTTCGGCAGCACGCTGCCTATCTCCTCCCCCAGGGGCATAAGACCGAGCCGCAAACCTTCCATAAAAAACATCAGACCTGCCGCAACGATCAGAATGCCTACCCCTATCATTAGCGCGTAGGTGATCGGCAACTGCAGTACCAGCAGCTGAAACACAATCAGATAGGTCACGATGAACCAGATTCCGGAAATCTGGTTCATGAAATTCCGCTTCACGTAAGGCCATAGCACTCTAAGAGTGTCTTGTAGACTCAACTTAAACCGGGGGTTTGCTAACTGCGATGCTTTTATGTCAGACACGGGACCGCCAAAAACTTTATTGTTTCATCCGTATTCGGTCGCAAGACGAAAAGCTTTAGATCTATACTCAAAAACTACAAGAAATCAGGCAAAAAACCGGGATTCAGTGACAAATTGAGGTAATTGAGGCTATTGAGCGTCAAATCGAACGGGATTGAATCGCTGGGAGCGACACTCTGTGCACGGCGAACTTGAGTCTACTCGCTAAGGCTCTTCCCTCTAGCCTCGGACTTCTCCCACATCCTGAGATAGGTCTCCGCGGATTTAAACAGCGGCTCCAGCTCCTCATCGCTAACGCCGTCGCGCCTAACATCTTCGATCAGCTCCGCAACCAGGCCTAGGTGCACCATGCCCTCTGTATTGAAGTCCAAGGTGCGATTACCCACCGCGGGTTGCTCAAAAGTGACATCGCCCGCATAAGATGTGAACGGATAAGTGATACCTTCGTCGGTTTGTGAGTCGCCGCAGACATTGTTGGGACCGAAACGAGGCCCTGGCGCACCGGCGAAACCATTCAGATCAAAGCCAAAACCTTCACCCGGAATAGGAGTGCCCATTTCGCTCATTAGCGCAATTCGGGCCTGATAGCCGTCGTCGGTAGTAGCGGTTTCTGTGGTCGAGCGACAGCGACGGAAGTTGGATTTAGATACTCCGCCCAGGCGGTAGATCTCCCCATTGTTGTTTCTGCCGTGAGTACCCACCGCAGGATAGTCGTTTTCTGCCAGCAACTCGTAAACGCGCTGATAACTCTTGCGGGGAAAATGATCTACTTCAAGGATCATGCCGCGCTTCATCATCTGTGCGACCAGAAACTCCCCAAGGGCTGTGAGGCCGTGGTTCTGACAATATTCACCCGCAAGAGCGCCGCCACTAAACAGACCTACGTTAGGCAAAAGTGAGCCTATGGGGTCGTCTGCATAGCCACTCATATCAAAGGGCGGTGGAGAATCAAATACCTCGCGGGGCTGATTCAGATTGGCGAAGCTGACGCCACCTTTATCGAAACCACCGGGGAACGTGAGCAGCTCAGCCGGACATTCAATAAAGTTGGAGAAGTGCCCTGTGTGACTAAAATTACCGAGGTCACTGACGCGTCGATCGCCGTCACCGGCGGAAAAGGCATTGTCGTATTTATGGACCGGAAAGAGTACTCGCACACCCATGTCATAATACTGGTCCAGTTTGGCAGTCACTGTTTCCTCGGTACAGGGGCTGAACTCTCCGTAGGGGACTAAAAAGCAATCGAACAAGTCGGAGGTTTCAATTCCCAATACCACCGCCATCTTGCCGGCTCTGATTTGCTCCCTCGCTTCACTGGGACTAAATACAATGCGGAACCAGCCCTCACCGGGGCCACCGGATTGAGCATCTATATAACGCTCAAGTGCGTAAGTCTCTTCAATGATGCGGTCCACCGCTACCATGTCATTGCAATCAAAACGTTGATTGGATGCGCCAATTCCGACCGTTAGCTCACACAAGACCTGGTTGGTGGTGGCGTGTTGAACAAGTAACCGCAAACCGCTGAGAAACGCTCGCTCTACCCACTTGTAATACTGCATCTGATGGGTGGCACTTCGATGTGCGTCTGGCCAGGATGTAAATTCAGGGTAGCCTTGGGTGTCATGATTTTTGTCAGGTAGTTCCCCTGAAACCAGTATGGGCAGTAGGTCGGTAAGACTGCTATTACTCAAATCGCCAAAAGCAAAACCCAGGATGTCTCGACGCCCCTCTTCGCCGTGAGCGAGGTCGCAATCGTCGAGAGCGTGCTCTACCCCAAGCCGGTGGAAAGGAGCGCCGTGAAAAACCCCACCGCCACCAAACGCAAAGTTGGTAAAGAGATGAGAGTGTGTTTCTACAAACCCGAACACGCTGCCATCGTCAAACTCTGTGACTGTCGGGGCGCCGGTTGCGTCTACCGTCAATTCAGGGAAAGTAGCGCAGTCCATTTGCGGCTCCAGCGCAACGTTGGCCGCTACCAGTTCCTCGGCCAAACCTCCGGTATCGGAAAGATAGCGATCAGACAGAATATGGCGAAGCAAATAGCGCCCATTGGGAGCAGCTTTTAGCTGCCATTCCGCATCGGATTGAAGACGATCAGTAATGACGATTTCATCATTCACTAACCGTGTATCTGAAGCGAGGGAGTCCTGTCGTGTAAGAGAGGCGCCATCTGAGCTGAAATAACGCTCGTCTTGGTCAAACAACAAATAGGTTCCAAGATCCGTGGCACGAAAGAGAAAACGAGCGGCTTGGTCCAAATCTGCTGAGCTGAGCTGGTATGCGTTGTCGGTAGTAGCGGCAATATAATTGCCAGGATCACCAAGACCCAAAGCGAAACAACCATTGGCAGCAGTGAAAACCGAGCTTTCATCGGGAGCGAGAGTAGCCGGGGGCGCCGGTGTGCGACTGCGGCGGTCGCTGCTATCAGAACAGCCATTCAATACGAAGCTGAAACTGATCGCGGCAACCCATAAAAGTTTCGAAAACTGCATTCGACTATTTACCTTGATTTTGGGCTTCTTCAAAAACTCTCAAAAAATTTCCTCCCCAAATTTTAATAATCTCTTCTTCACTGTAACCGCGCTCTAACAATACTTTGGTGACATTCATGGCTTCACTGGCATCCTGAAAACCGACAATTCCACTGCCGTGATTGAAATCTGTTCCTATACCGACGTGATCAACACCAATACGTCCAACGATATAGTCTATATGGTTCACCATGGCATCCACACTACCCGGTCCCAGCAATTCACTTACGGTTTGCAGAAAAGTCTGCTGGACGTTTTTATCCTCTATTTCCCAGTACAGCTCAAAGGGATAGTAGGAATCTTCCTGAATGCCGGCTTCGCGACGTGCTTTTCTAATTTGTACATCCAAATCTTTATTCGACGAATCAAAAAGATAACCTTTGAAAGGCGCAATGTGAATAACTCCGCCGTTCTTACCGATAAGGTCAATTTCATCATCGGACAGATTACGGCTAACATCGGAAAGCTTGCGCACGTTTGAATGGCTGGCAATCACCGGCGCTGTCGACAAATTTATTACCTCAACGGCAGCGGCTTTTGAAAGCTGGGAAATATCAACGATGCCGCCCAACTCATTAATACGCTTTACTGCCGATCGCCCCAGGTCAGATAAACCGCCATGTTCCTCTTCAGGCTCATGACCGGATATGGCAGCAATATAAAGCGGGCGTGACGAGTCAGCAAAAGCATTGTGTCCCAAGTGGGTCAGCGCGAAAACTTTGACCCCGGCGGCGAAAAACTCATCCAGCCCAGCAATATCTTCACCCAGTATCAGCGCATTTTGAAAACTCAATACAAAGGCGTTCTTTCCAGCTTCATGCGCCTTCACCAATTCATCAGCACTGCGAACAATAATCGCGTTGTTCGCCGGATCAGCCGCAATTTTTTTAATCGCTTCGAGCTTTTCGTCGGCGATGGCTCTCGCTTGCGCGTAGCTTTCAACTGTTCGTGGCATTGGCCCTACCGCGATAGCCATTACCACCGCGTCTACGCCGCCCGCTTCCATCTTGGAAGGTTCAACCTTGGAGCGACCATCCGGACCAACGTAACGAGACTCCCTACCGGGAATTTCGATATCAGCATGGGCGTCCAAAACCAGTGCTTTACTGTGAATTGCTTCAACACTTGAGGAAGATAACGCAGGCGGGGATGCTGACCTGTTATTCGGCTGGTTAGTATAGGATGAACAGCTCGTTACACTGACTGCCAGTAGCAATGAAACTATTGGTTTAACCATGGAAAACTCTCACTGATTGAATATTCTGAATACTGGTATTCGCATTTAAATTGCTTGAACAATCACGCAGACTACTCTTGCTTGCCAATAAATAGAACAAACTATTTCAGTAACTCTCCCAAAATAAATGACAGGCCCCGTGGTTGTCGACAAGCTTACTGGCTAGCTCCAACAGTTAATGCATCACGAATTCGTGCTGCAGGGGCCCATCTTGGGGCAAACAGCTGTCCTGAATGCGATAGGTCGCAAGCACAGTGTCCATCATTTCTACCACTACCAGATTGCGCAACTGCTTTAGCCGTTCCCGAACTCCCGAGCACTGAACGTCGCACAGAGTTGTAAGCGCCTGGTTGAGAGCGCTGTCGCTCAGACAGTAACCTTCGACTACTCGCTCACCGTATTTCAGAACAAGCTCAAGGTCGGTGAGTTTAAGACCTTCTCGATATACCCGTTTCACGTTCGGGCCGCTGATACGCACGCGGTTATTTACCTCCAGCCACCGGCGTCGGCTGCCCTCGCGAGAATTTTGTTGAATAGTTTCCATGATTGCTCCGGCATAGTTGTTCTATGAGTGCATGGAGCGCATTGTAACTGTATATATAAACATGTCTATATAGGCTACATAGGTGTGTAGCTAAATCAAGCAGGTCACGCTAAGCCCCGAATTAGTTGTGATCACTTGCTACACATCAGCCCGGGGCTGCGGACTCATTCCACGTGGATCACCAAAGTGTCTGTAACTTGGGACATTGTAATTCTGTGCACCAAGCACTGCAGATCAACAGCAATGTCACAAGCTGAGATAGGTTTCATGGACGCAAACCCTGAAGGCAATATGGGAGTTAGAGTTGATCCCAGGATACAAGCCGCAACCATACGCTGACTGATTTCACTTGTATCAATAGCGGCTTTTATAAGGCGAGTAGCAAGATATGTACCCTGACCGTGGCGGGCGATGATGGTGCTGCCGCTTGCTGTAAATCAAAGCATGGCCACCATTATCTATTATAGTTTGACAACAATTGGAAGTTTAGTGGCCTTTTGGCTGAATATGCGGAGTCATCTATGGGCATCGATATAACGCAAAGTGAATTTGATCGCGATTCCTAAAAAGTGATGGAAGCGAGTTGCTGCAGTAGGGGCTGCGACAAGGCAACAAAGCCTGGCCCCAGACAAGAAGCGAGGAAATTGATCCCGGGGTACTGTCAAAAGCGATACTAGTTCGCAGCGTCGAGAATCTGTGCGATACGCGAGGCTAGCGAATACATACCGCCCAATTCAATATTGCTGCCATCCTCGTTATTGGCCATAAGTATCACTACATGCGCACCACGGTCGTCCGATTCCAAAAGCCAGGCCATCGTAAGCACGTAATTCCCGCGACCATTGGCAAGGCTCCCCCCCTTAAACCAAACTCGATCCCATTTTTGCCGCAAGGTGGTCAGCACCGCTTCGGCACCAAAGGAGGTGTCCACGATGGAGAAAGCATCGCTACGATTGTCAAACTGACGGAGCCCCGCTATCCCCTTGCAAACATCAAGCACACTGGCTCTCCAGCTGCTATCTCGCAAACTGTCTTCATTATTATAGGTAAAAGAGGTCACGGGCCCCAGAGGCTCAATAAGGGACCGCAAAAAATCTCGTTGCACACTGTCACTGCCCTTCGTGTAATCATCAGCTTGCTCAGGTGATAAGCCCCATAAAACTTGGAACTGCTCGTTCGTCGACAAAAAGGGAACGAGTCCACGGGCCTCATTATTATTGTATGCTTTGGCAACACTCTCGATTTTTTCCCTACCGACCAGCTCGTGAATGTGATCCGTAGCGGTGTTGTCGCTACGCCCCATCATCAGAGCAGACATGTCTCTCAGTGGGACCTGGGTACCCAGGGGTACATCGTTGATGGTCGCGCCGGCGGGTACAATTTCCGCATCAGTGAACCTCACCGTGGAGTCGATTGCTATGTCGCCATCTTCAATAGCCTGGGCGAGCGCACCCAGCACCCAGCACCCAAATTTTGAATATTGAACCGGTGGGCATAATCGCTTTTGAGCGATGTTTCACTATAGGCTTGCAGCTGTTACCGGCGATATCGGCGACCAGCATAGAAGTATTCTGGGCGAACGTCTTAAATTTGTCCCGCACCTGAGCCAAAGTCAGCGCATTGTCCGAGGCGGAAGTCTGAGTGCCTGTGTGCGGAAACGGATTGGCCGAAAAGACGGTCATCGGTGCGTTCGGTGAATAATCCGTCTCCAGACTCACAAAGTATCCAACTGCAGGATTCTCGGGAAGCCCAATTATCGCCCTAACGAAATTGGGGGTTACCGTAACCATTTCTATCGCTATAGCACTGGGGATTGCCGCGCGCAGATCATCAAACAGGTCGCGCACCTCTGCGGCAGAAGCCGTATTTTCGAGAAAGTCATCGCTAAAGTGTTGCTCTATTTCACCGGTAGACGTTGAACTCTTAGAAAGCTCGCCCAGAAACCATGCAAACTGATTGGCGGCGGGTGTGTCAGGTAAGTCCAGTTTGCCCTCGGTATCCGTTCGAAAAAGAGGTTGAATCGGCTTTCGAAACTTTGCAACGGTAGACGGAAAGGTTTGACCTTGATAGTCGTCTACTATCTGTTTGGGAATGGCGAATGTGCAAACGTTACCCTCGCTTTGCAAGCACACTGACCAGCTATCGAATACGTAACCATCGGCCGGTATGGCGGTATAGGTTTCGTTATAGTCTTCATCAACCTCAAAAGTGCACGGTGATGAAGCGGGTGCGCAGTCTCGATCACCGGTTGCTGAACTAACACGACCTTCCCCGACTATTTCAATGCCATGCTTACAACTTGCAGCCAGTAGCAATGCGACAACAACAGTGTATCTGTAGTGTTTCTTCTCAGCCATAATCCTGCCTTTACAACGATCGATAAGATGCAGATCAAGTGCAAGATTCGTGCCTCGACGCCTTTTTGAAAACATTAGATTTGGTTTTCAATAAGATACTCGAGCGACCGCTCCCTGAGTACATTCAGGAATTAGATGCAGGTGTAAAATTCTCCGACGCCAAAATTCGAAACGTCAGAGAACATTTGAGCTGCTCTATTAGCTTAAGAGAGCAGCGCTTGCATCAATACCAATGTTTCAGCGGGATCCATTCGTCCTATTGGTGAATTGCTATAAGTTGAGGCCATCACCATTCCCTCACCCGTCAGAATAAATTCTGATGGTTGGATGTGATCACGACGCTCATCCCACCAAGCCCCAATCGCATCGCCATCTGCCCGTGTCATGCTGTGAGCAACTGGAAAATTCAGTGGCGCGGCAACTTCGGCAGTCTGCTCCTCACTATCTACCGCACCAGCGTAAATACTGAAGCCCAATGCGGCAAACTCTTCACGACGTTTCTCGAAGCCGTCTAACTGACGGCGACAGAAAGGTCACCAATGGCCTCGGTAAAATAGAACGATGGCGTAGGCAGTATCAATCTCATCTGGCAATACAAACTCGCTGCCGCCCGCGGCTCTGAGTTTGAGTCGCGGAAACATGTCTCCGGCGACGAGCTTTTCGATAGTACTCATAAAGTGCCTCCTAGTGCACGGGTAAAGGTGTGTTGTTAGTCCGTTGCAAGCGCTGTGGCGATTGACACCCAAGGGAAAAGTGGCATCTCTTACAATGCAATTGAAATCCTCCAACCGTTTGGAGTCGGTGCTGTATGCAACTCTATGTCCACGTCCGAATCATCGAAATTTCGAAAACTGGAACTCACCATTACCGCTGTCACATTAATTACTCTTATCAGTGAGAGTTCTTCAGGCGCTAAGCAGCGTGTAAGCCAGATATCCCCCTAAACCCAGTCCGACCCAACCCGTTAGTGTGGCCCCCACGACGCGCAAACCAATAAATACTTTGTTGCCTTCTTCCAGGTTTACGTGCGAGCCGTCCAAATGCATGAATCCCAAGGCATGGCAGATACGACCAATAGCAAAGGCGATGGCGAAACCGGAGACTACACTGGTAGATGCGCCGCTCAGCTCGGTTAGCGCTAAAACTACGATAAAGATGCCTGCGTTTTCAGCCAAATTACCGTGCCGGCGAACTTTTCGTTCGAGCTGCGGATCTTCACCGATACCTACTCCGAGTTTTACGTTGACTCGATGAAATCCGACAGAGATCATGAAAAGCTGTTGCAACATGAGCAAGAACGCACCAAGTGCGGCTGAGTAGTAGGGAAATTCCATTGTGTGTTCCTTCTTGTCTCAAAAACTTGTCCGGTGAATTCGTTTTTCCGTTGCTATTGGCAAGATTCAAATCAGACCGTCAGCAAGTGCATTAACCTGCATTTCGTCTGATACCATTGTTGGGTTTTCTGGGAGATGCTGGGAGACCCGTTGCATCCACTGTTTGAGTACAGGGTGTGCAGCAGCGCTCAGACTTTCTTCCAAACCAAACATATAGCCCCAAACCATTTGAGGGAAAATGGCAAGGTCGAGCATGGTAGGGTGGCCCATCCCACCCAAGTAAGGACCCTCGCCAATATGGGCAACCAGCTCACTGGTGATACGCTGATACATGGCCTGCTGGTTTTCATCCAGGTCCATATCCTTGGCCATATCCTGAATGAACGGCGCATTTTTGAGTACTTCGGGCCATCGATGACGGATTTCTTCTGGGAGGGGCGTATGCGCACTAACCAGAGCTGCTAGTCGCCAGGCCCTGAACCGAAACTGCAAGTTGAGCTGACCATCGATGGCAAACCTGAAAATGCTGGTTAAGTAGGTGTCAGTGATCCACTGATCAATTTCTTTAATCATCAACGAGTGTGGTTCAGGACACAGCGGCTTCTCTGGAAACAATTCATCGAGCCAGTAGGCATGATGCGAAGACTCCCGTCTGAATTCACCATCGATTTCTAGAACGGGTACTTGCGTGCCATCTGTATGGGCCAGCGTCGCCGCAGTGTCAAACGGGTTGACGGGAATGTGAGTGAATTCAATCCCTTTGTAGTAGAGAAAACACCCGCTCTTTCTTACGTATGGGCTTGTGGCATATCCGTACAACTTGACCGTCTTCATTGAGTCACCTCCTGGCTATAACAGCCAAATAGTAACTGCTTCCCCAACAGATTAATAGACCATTTAGTCAAATATAAGTAGACCAAGCGGTTTCTCAACAAATTTATGTGACTATGCGTTCTATTAATCAGCTATGGAAGGTATATCTACGGGGCAAGCGAGTGAATCGCAGCGCCGCATATGGATTGCTACAAACGCCGCATGTGGAAACAGTCAGCTAAAGGACGTAGGTGATTGCCTGGAAATTGGCAGGCCAGGATGACAGGTCATTCGATCCCGATGAGGGATGGTAAGGTGGCTAGTACGTCTTCCCTAAAAGGCTCTGACAGCCCGGCTCGAGACATCGCAAGCAAGCCGTTTACTGTGGCACATATAGTGCGTGAAACAGCCTTCGGTTCTATGGATGCAGCAACGTCGCCTTCTAGCTGGGCGCGTTCCAGTGTTTTCTCAAACGCGCTGACCCCCCTCTTTTGATTAGCCTGTACCAATCGAGCAACTTCCTTATCACCGGGAGAAATTTGCGCGCTGGTGTTCACCATCATGCAGCCCATTCGCTCAGGGGAACTTACAGCCGCGCGCCACATTTCGAATACGTTTCGAAGGTTGTCTATTGCGGGTCCTTTAGCATTCAACAACGCAATCACTACGCTGCTTACGTTTTTATCGTAGTAGTCCAGAGCTCTCAAGAACAAGGTGCGTTTGTCAGTGAATGTTCTATAAAGGCTCTGCCGAGGTATTCCCATAGCGCTAACGAGATCGTCTAGAGACGTCGCGTCGTATCCCTGGCGCCAGAATACAGCCATTGCCAGAGCGAGCACCTCGTTGTCGTCGAATTGTTTTGGTCTGCCGCGTGTCATAGCGCTCAATTATAGGATGTTCCAACAGGGGATAATAGGCCATCCCACCAAATATTAGTTGACCGATCGATCTTTAATTATTTATTATGTGACTGCTCGTTCTTTTTTTATAAATGCACGGTCCAATTCGGATAGAACAGCTAGATATCTTTGCAAGGAGAGTTTAGACAATGAAAAAAATAATGCTGAGTTTGTTAGCGATCGCCGTCGTTGTCGGAGGGGTTTCCAGCTGTGCCCTCACCCGTGATGGAGAACTGAAAACCCCCAGCGGAAGCGGGAAAGTGAATTTGGATGCGGGAAGTTTCGAAGCATTCCCACTACCTGAGTACGCTGCCAAACACATCAACAATGATCACAAAAGTTATTTCGTCGAGGTAGAACCGGGCATCAAAATCCATGTGCTAGAGATTGGATCCGGCTATCCCGTCTATATGCAGCATGGCCTGCCAACAAACGGGTTTCTATACCGCAAGGTCGCGGAACAACTGCCGCAGGATCAATACCGAATAATTATGCCGACCATGGTCGGACTCGGGCATTCCAGCAAGGTGCCGGCAAGTCAGCACACCCTAGACAATCATATACGCTGGATGAACGACGCTTTGAACCAGTTGGCGCTCAATGAACTCATCTTTGTCGGCCACGACTGGGGCGGTCCTGTTGGTATGGGGGCACTAGTACGCTCTCCTGATTTACTCGAGGGCGTAGTTTTACTCAACACCGTGCTGCACTCCCCAAAGGAAGCAAAGACGCTTTCAACGCCACTCAGAGTCGCCAATACAGCGGTGGTCGGAGAGATAGTATTCGAGGTCATTGTTTCGATATTCGATCAGTTGCCCGGTATGCAGGCAGATCCCGAGTCAATGCCGCCCAATGTGATCGAACTCTATGAAAGGCCACTCCTGGAAAGTGGCAATGCAAAAGGCCCATTGGCACTTATGAGGATGTCCGCTGATAGTCCAGATCATCCAAGCGCCCAGCAGGTTAGGTCTATTGAAGCTTATATTGAGAAGTTGGATATCCCGTCGGAAATTGTCTGGGGAATGAACGATCCGATTTTGGGTACGAGGTCGCCGGCCATGGAAGCACTATTCCCAAAAGCAAACCTGACACAGACGGAGGGTGGACACTTCCTGCAAGAAGAGACTCCGGGAGAAATCGCCAAAGCGGTGCAACGCATTTATCAGCAGATAAAAACCGGCGAAGATCGTTAAGACAGCAAGAGTACATGAGCAGTATTTCGTAATGTCCGCCGTCCAGAAAAGATCACCTGCACAGGCCGTGGAGATTTCAACCAAGTCCTGTCGATACTATTCAGCAGAGGGTGCCATGCGTATAAGTCGCGAATCCGCTACACCGGCGGTTCTGTGAAACGCATGCTTTCGATATTCGGGATCTTCAGACAATCCCTTCAGAGCAAGTACATTTGGGTAAGAGAGAATAAAAATCGAATCCCATTGCTGACCCTCTGGTCCGATCACCGTAAGCTGGGACATTCCACCGTAGAGAGATTTGCTACCTAGCCGGCCGGCAATAGGACCCGCATGACGACGATATTCTGCGTATGCCTGCGCACCCGTCCAGCCCTTCGCGGCAAATTCACTGCCCTTCTCGTACTCAGCCTTCTCCTTGAACCGGATCATATTGAGCCTATGGATTGGCTCATCCATAGGCAGCTTTAACATAGCCTCTAGCGCGCTTGTACTGGCGTCAATATAGGTCATGGATTCGCTTGCCGAGGCCGCTTCGTGATGCTCAGCGGTGGCTGGCAGCACTACGGTGAAGAGCGACAATGTTGCGGCCACAATGGGGACAATACGCATAGTACTAATTTTCGTGATTTAGGTACCTTCCTGCGAGTTTCAAATTTGAGACTGCTAAGCGGGCTTTATACAAGCCCGGTAATTTGACGAACGAGAAAGAGCTTTCAAAACTAAAGCTTAACGATTAATTTCCCATTATTTCCGCCAGTAAATAGCAGGTTCAGACCATCAATCGCAGATTCCAGGCCATCGAGAATATGCGCGCGATGCTTTATTTTTCCGGCCATTACGTAAGAGGCCAGCTTCTCCATCAAAGACGGGATCTCAGCGTAGTGGTCCGTCATGGCATAACCCTGAATGCTTAGACGTTTTTTGATAATCGGAATCCAGTTGGGGCCGGGGCTCCAGACCGCGGCATTGTAATCCGCAATCATGCCGCACACGACAATACGACCATGTGCATTCATACGATCAAATACATGTTGCTGAATCGGCCCACCGGTGTTTTCGAAATACATATCAACGCCATTGGGAGCGAGCTCAGCTAAACGCGTGTCCAGCGCATCAGTCTTGTAATTAATCGCACCGTCAAAGCCAAGCTCTTCTGTCAGCCATCTGCATTTTTCTTCGCTGCCCGCCACGCCAACGACCGTTAAACCGTCGGCCTTAGCCATTTGACCCACCAATGACCCAACCGAACCGGCTGCACCCGTGACGAGGAGGGTCTCGCCCGCTTTAGGCTCACTAAATCCATACAGGCCTTGGGTGGCTGTTAACCCCGGCAATGCAAATACAGACAACGCCATTTCCGCATCCATACCTTCTGGAGCCTGTCTCAGACCTTCGCCAGAACCGAGATAAAACTCAGTCCAGCCCATAAGCCCCATTACCCGATCGCCGATTTTGAAGTCAGGGTTGTTAGTTTCAACAATCTCACCCATTCCGGAAGAACGCATAACTTCACCTAGCGCAACCGGCGGCATATAGCTATCCTCATCAGGGGCCATAAACCCACGTGCAGCTGGGTCCAGTGACATATGGGTTTGTTTAACCAAAACCTGGCCAGGACCTGCTTGCGGAACTTCATGTCGGATAATTTCAAACAGGTCTGGAGTTATAGGCCCCGGTTCCGGTCGGGCGACAAGGTTTATTGCTGTATATGTGCTCATGTTTCGTCTCCGCTTTATTTCACAAATGAACGATCAAGTAAGCTACTGCTTGCTGTTGATAAAATTAATTAGAAGTCGAGATAATTCTTCTGGTGTATCGTCTTGAATAAAATGGCGAGCGCCTTCGACTAAGGTATGTGCCTGCCCCTTCGCGCCTGGGACAGTGGTTTGCCACACTTTGTCGCGTCCCGCCATCATCGTGTCTCCAGTACCGTATGCCGTTAGCAATGGCTTGTCCCACTTCGCGTAAAATTTGTCCATGACCTCCTGGTTTTGTCGCAATTGACTCGCCACCAGAGACGGGAACATTCTCACGCCGGCAATGTACTTGTTGCTAGGAAACGGCGCGGCGTAACCCGCTAAGGCCTGCTCGCTTAGGGTTCGAGTCGTCCCCCTTTGGAACAAGCCCTCAAAATCAAAATTCTCGGTATGACGGGCATACGCTACCCATTGGCTAAAACTAAAGGCTTCACTTGTCGAATCCAGCTCTTGAACATCACCTTCCCTCCAGATGCTTAGACGAAACAGGGGGAAACCCAGCCAGCCTTGTAAGCCGGACGCTGCGGGTAAAACGGTGTTTGATAGCATGATGCGGGAAAATCGAGAGGGCCGTTCGGCCACCACGCGCAGCCCGATCAAACCACCCCAGTCCTGCCCAAAGAACGTCACGTCCTCCAGCGCGAGTTCATCGACGAAGTTACTCATGACGTCAATATGCATTTGATAGGTATGGTCACTGGTGTTCAAAGGCTTGTCTGATTTGCCAAAGCCAACGTTATCTGGCGCAATCACTCTGAATCCCGCATCGGCTAGTAAAGGGATCATGTGTCGATACAGGTAGCTCCAGGAGGGTTGACCATGCATCAACAGTACTACCGGGCCATCGCGTGGACCTTCATCAACATAGTGAATACGGTAACCCAGGCTATCCGTATAATTCTCTGCAAAGGGGTAGTCTTGAAGATTATCAAACGCTTCGCTGGGAGTACGTACTACCACACCCACAGACCACTGCTGGGATGCCTGCGTTGAAACAACGACAATAGCCACAATCGCGATTGTGAGAAGCACAATAAATGCAGATATTTTCAACATAGAGGACCTCGAATACAGACACTGTTTGTAAGGAAAAAAACGGCACCAACTGTTTGCGGCTAGCGTAATATTCCAATTATAGACTGATAGTTCACAAAATACGTCAATTCCCGGTGATGAGTCAATTTTTTTTGACTATATAGTCTATTTATATCAAGTTAGAGGACCATGCCGTTCCGGATGAGAAAACCCTCAACCCCAATCCTATAGGCCTGAACTGATTTTGAAGACAGTACTACGCTCTATTTCGATTCAGATAGTGAAGGCACATGGCGCTTATTGAGTAGACAGTACGCAAAGCGTGACCTATAAGAACGAGGAAACCGAAGAGACTGTAGGTGAGTAACTGAAGCAAGCGAGGGCGATACAATAAAGTAATCAACTAAAATGTTAGCGACTATCCCGTCGTATTCTTCCCAGCCAAATCGATGTTTGCCAGAAGAAAAATGTCGCACAAATATACATTTCGGACCTTAGCGGTATCGAATATCTGGGTTCGGCCTGAGATATGACGTAGACAGCGCTAATGGCGATCAACGTTGCATACAGAGTCACGGGTACTAACAGCTCATCCCTCCTGTTAATAACCAGATACACCAAGCCCAGTACGCTCGCTGCAAACAGCCAAAAATGTGTGGTGCTCATCAAAGAGTAGGTGATTAGGGCAACCGTCGATATGTGATACAAAGAGTATTCCACGGGATAGATATACACATCTCCCTGGCCCGTTTTAATGTTCCAACTCCACAAAAGAATGGGCTTTTCGATGGCGTACCAAGACAGCATTCCAACAGGATCCTCAAGTATTCTCGTGTACAACTCGCGATAGAACGTGCTGTAGGAGGCATCGATACCTGCGCCTGGAACTACCGTATTTTTTTCAGGTTGAAGAATACTTTCTCGCCACTTGTCGTGATAGTCATCGTACAAGCCAATTTTAAGATTGGTGAGTAACCTGCCACTGCTACTAGGCTGATCATCCGGAACACTGATCGAAGTGCGCACCGACCACAATGTGGCCACAACTATGATTGGTAAGACTAACAATAGTACCGCCCGCGCGTTTCGCTCTCGTCTCTCTTGCTGAGTTCCGCGGTAGAAGAAAACTACCGAGGCTAAAACGGGAGCCAACACCAGGGCAACCGGATTCACAAGGTAAGCCAATGAGAGACTTATTCCGGCAAACAGCCAGCAAGACCAGCGAGGAGACATTCTGGAGCGACTCAGGAAATACAAACATAGCAACAGCAAAAACCCGAATAATGTTTCCGTAAGAGCATAGGCCCCAATACTTACCAGGTGGGGAGAAAGAGCAACCAAAGAGGCGGGCAACAATGGCCAATAGGCAGGCAAAAACGTGCGGGCAAGTAAAAAAGTGAGAAGTATTGTTGCTGCAGCCAGAATCACCTGCCCCCATAAAATGGCCCCGTAATCTCCCACATTCAAAATCTCGCTTAGTTTGATAACTGAGGCGAGAAATACAGGATAACCTGGGGCCCAATAAGAGTCAGGAACAGGAGGCTTGTTTCTATCTTTAGAAAACGTCGAGTGTTCCAGAAGGTTCTGGGCGTAGATAATATAGTAGGCCGCATCGCCGCGAATGGGTTCAATAAACTGCGTCTTGGTGTTGTATGAACCTCTGAGTATCGCTCCGCAGATGACAATTAGAATCACGCCAAACCACAGCTTGGTAATGTGTAGATTCATAGCTTCTCGGTCCCTATACACGGCACCCAATATCGGTCAATCATTAAAGAGGCCAGAAAAACAAGATGGCGGGCACAGAAATCACGACCACCAAAATCTCTAAGGGCAGCCCCATACGCCAGTAGTCGCCGAAGCGATAACCGCCCGGGCCCATGATAATAGTATTGTTCTTATGACCAATGGGGGTCAAAAAAGCGCAGGATGCCGCTACAGCCACACCCATTAGAAAAGGATCTGGATCAACGCCAATCGCCGTTGCAACATCAAGGCCGATCGGTGCAGCGATCAGTGCAGTGGCAACATTATTGAGAAAATCAGAGAGTGTCATGGTCACCATAATTAACACCGCCAAGATTGACCATGGCGGCCAGCCCTGAGTTTGGGAAACAAGCAACTCGGCAATCAAGCGGGTACCACCGGAGTTCTCCAGCGCGATTCCCAGGGGTATCAGCGATGCCAGTAAAACAATAACCTTCCACTCAACACTTTCGTAAACTTCTCTACCGGAAACGATTCCAAAAGCGGCAAACGCAATCACACATCCCGCCAACGCTATCGGCAGATAAACCAGGCCTGCAACCGACAGTGCTATCGCGCCGAGAAAAAGTCCGATCGCCAACATCGACTTATTGCGTTGGATAACGGCATGCTCTCCACCCGCTAGTGGAAGCACACCCAGCCAACTGCCCACTTCACTGAGACGCTCTTCCGGCCCGAGCAGCAATAAAACATCTCCTGGCTCTATGGTTAATCTTCGCACACGATCGCGAAATCGCTTTCCCTGCCTGGAGACGCCCATCAGGGTGACACCATGGCGAGTCAACAGGCGCAGCTGGTCGCTGGTTCGACCCTCTATTCTCGCGCCCTCAGGGACAATCGCCTCGGACAACTTAAGCGAGCCGCTGCTTATCCCGACTTCGTGCCGGTCTTTGCCGATAAAATCGAGTGCGGCGGCGCCGAGAAACGCCTCTATCGATTTCGGGTTCCCCTCGAGGACTAAGTGATCGCCCTTACCAATTTCCTCGTTGCGAGCAAAGCCCGGCAAACGCCTGCCCTGACGAACGAGACCCAAAACCGAAATATCGTGTTGTTCTGCCAGCGGTTGCAGCTCCCTGACTCTGATGCCAATTGAACTAGACTCAGCGCGCACTTCCGCTTCAGAAACAAACAGCCCCGCGTCTTCATCCGCATGGATATTGACGGGGCGTTCACGAGACGGAATTAAACGCCAACCGACCACTGCAACATAAAGAATGCCAACAATGGCCACGCACAAACCTACGGGCGCAAAGTCGAACATACCAAAGCTCTCACCCAGGGCCCGCTCGCGGTATTGCGCAATAACGATATTCGGCGGCGTTCCTATGAGGGTAATCATACCGCCGAGAATGGTAGCAAATGAAAGCGGCATGAGGCTGAGGGAGGCCGCACGTTTGGCTTTTTCCGAAGCTTCGATATCCAAGGACATCAGCAGTGCGAGTGCCGCTACATTGTTAATGACCGCAGAAAGTGCCGCACCAATCACCGACATAACACCAATATGTATGGACAGCGGGCGAGTGGACGACAGTACAAGCCCGGATATCATTTCCACGGCTCCGGCATTCAGCAGGCCTCGGGAAACAATCAGGACCAGAGCGATAATCACCACGGCGGGATGGCCAAAGCCAGAGAAGGCCTCCTCCGGGGTGACAAAACCACCCACCGCAGCTATGACCAGAGCGCCGAAGGCAACCATGTCGTAGCGTATCCTGCCCCAAATCAACAGAGCGAATACAGCGCCGAATAAACTAAAAAGATAAATTTGTTCACTAGTCATCCGCAGCAATACTATAGAGTTCTATGGGAATGAACCATACCCATAGAACACCCCGGTTTGCACGTGGGCCAAGTACACATTGACCTTCATCGCCTGCAAGATCAGACTAAGCAGATGACAAACAATGACATCTTGCGCCGAATCCGTTACATCCTAGATTTCGACGACGCGAAAATGATCGAGACCTTTGCGTTGGCGGATACCCAGATACGACGAGGGCATCTCGTTTCCTGGCTAGTGAAAGAGGAGGAACCTTCTTATCAGGAATGTAACGACAAAATGCTCGCCACTTTTCTCAACGGGCTTATCAGTATGAAGCGCGGCCAGAAAGAAGGTGATAAACCTCAACCCGAGTGGTCTTTGACCAACAACCTCATTTTGAAAAAACTGAAAATCGCGTTCAATCTACAATCCGATGATATTATCGCAATTTTGGGATTGGCCGACCAGGAACTAGGCGCTCCTGAGCTGAGTTCATTTTTCCGAAAGCCTGGACACAGAAATTACAGGGTTTGCAAAGATCAGGTGTTACGCAACTTTCTCATGGGCCTCCAGGTCAAGCTGCGCGAGGAGGAGCAAAAGCCCGCAAGCTCGATATGGTCCTCGCGCTTGTAATGGTGTTCACCCCATGAGATTTACAATCTCGCTTCTGCTATTCATTACACTAACCGCGCCGGCGCTGGCCGAGCTAAGCCTTGCGCAACGAGGCCGCGCCTTTCTTGAAAAGAACCAGCACGCGGAGGGGATTACGGTAAGCAAATCGGGTTTGCAGTACAAAATCCTGGAGCCGGGAAATGACAAAAAACCCACCAGTCGCAGCCGGGTAACCATCAATTTCCAGGGAAAACACATCGACAACTCGGTGTTCGACAGCACCTTCAATGACGAACCGTTGACATTAAACCTGCTGAAGGCAATAAAAGGATGGAGAGAGGGTTTGCAACTCATCGGCGAGGGCGGGCGTATTGTGTTGTATGTACCATCGCGACTCGCCTACGGCCGGGATGGAGCGCCGCCGACCATCAAGCGCAATGAAACTTTAATATTTATTGTCGACCTCATTGAGGTGCACAACTAAGCGGCTCCATAGGATCTTTACTGCTAATAGCTCGCGTATTAGCATTGCCATGACAATACGATAGTCTCTGTCTTCGGTCATCTGGTTTACGGGAACATCTGCAAGGGCGTCTACCGCACTCGCTAAACTAAGCTGTAGTGTCGCCCCTATCAAAGCCCCGCTTTTTTAACACAGCATTGCTTGTAGTTTTCACTTGCCTAGCTGTAACATGGCCCAGTGAACAAAAAGACCGATCGACCCGTTTTTCATGAAGCAGCCTAGATCTGATTCGTCATGACCAAAGAAATAAAACCTAAAAATAAACAAGAGGAAAAGAGTGAGAAAACTCGCGACCTCACATTGCGAACGACGGTAGATTGCATCTACGACTACGGTTATGCCAAAACGTCGACCAAGAAAATTGCCGATCGGGCGAAAATTTCCCGAGGGGCAATGGTTCATCACTTCCCGTCCAAGCAAAGCTTACTCAATGCAGTTGTAAACCACATTATTGATGTCCGTATTGATGCCTATGCTCGCGACATGAATCAAAACCTGACAAATGCTGAGGAGCGCAGGGAAGGCGGGCTCGATATCTACTGGAAACACCTTCACACAAAGTATTTCACCGCCCATCACGAACTGCTGGTCGCCTCTCGAACTGATCCGGAGCTAAAGACGGTGATGCGCCATGGTATTCGCAGGTTCGAAGACCGTTGGCGTGAGATGATATTGACCACCTTCCCTGAGTGGAAGGACACCGGGCCGCTGTTCGATTTGGCTATGGACGTAACCCAGTTTTCCTTCGAAGGCATGGCACTCAACAAGCTTTCCCGAGATGCCAAGCGACGCCAGAAAAATCTAGTGGCTTATGTTCAGAGCCGTGTGCACGAAATCTTCGAAGCAGGTCTTAGGGGGGACAACGACCGTTCCGTCGCTGAGTTTATCATTCGTCACAATACGCCGGGCTAAGCCTTGGCCGACGTGGGGCGCTCATACTAAAAGTAGACACGCGCCGCAAGCCAAAGGCTTACACCGTCAAGTTCCCGGTCTGAGTCACCATCGATTGTTTCGTATTCGACGCCCATCATAAGCTTGAGGTTGTCTCCGGCGATATAGTAGTTAAGACCAGCATAAACAGCCTGATAGTCATCACCTGAGCCGGTCTGAACGCCTTCTTCTCTTGCAACCCTCCGAATCCCGCGGCTACTGCTGCTGCGCGGAACACCGCTATCGGCGCTGGAATTTGCCCATTGATAGCGGAAGGCAGCCTCGAGCTTTTTGGGGATAATTGTGTAGGTAGGCAGCAGCACAATGCCTCGCGGGTCGACATCGCCGGCTTCACTGAGCGTTGCATTGGCCATTAAATTGTAGCGCCCGAAAGAGCGATTGTAGGTGATGGAGCTGGCCCAGTCGTAGTCGAACACTGTCTCTTCGGCGTCAGCGTCGTCGGCGTATACGAAATCGAGTATCATTTGGCCATCAAACGCATCAAAGGTTGCACTGGCCTGCAGCGCGGTTCCACTACCCCAGCCTGCCAAGTTTTCGGAATCGGGCTCCCTAGACCACACGCCAAAGATGTATTTGACTCCGTCTTTTTTCGCTTTAAGCACTGCGCCTGTGGGGCGAGTGCTGCCGAAGCGGTTATTGATGGCGCTGCGCTCAATGGTCTTGATGCGTTTTGATGACTGGTGCTCCTCACCACCAAATAGCAATTTGTAGCGACCGTAGCCGATGGAAGCAGAATCAAAGCCTAACCAGTCCTTTTGGCCGTATTCCAGGTAAAGCTCATCGAAACCATCGTAGCCCAACTCGGTATCACCGAAACCACCCTCCTCAAGATTCACCCGCGCGAGTGCTTTGTATCCATTCAGAAAAGAGACAGATGCTCCAGCCCGCAAACGCCGCAATTCCTCGCCGTCTCCATCGAAGTTCTCGCCGGCACTTTCGCCGTCAGAACGGTTCCATTGGACATGTGCCCGGCCAAATAGCTTTACTTCCTGAATGAATGCATCGTCTGCATCAGAAGAATAAACCTTTCCCATGTTTTTCAAAGTATCAGCCCAACCGGGAGATACCGCGTCATCAGCCTGCACGACTGATGAGGCCAACAGGATGCCTGCCGCGAGAAAACAACCGCCAGAGAGGTTTCGAATCATGTGTCTTTCCTTAGTTGAACAGTATTAAGTAGATTGTTTATGTGTCCGGCACTCCTGCAGAACATGCGTAAAACAGTAGCATGCGGATTGTTACAATTTCATGACACGGTTACAGATTTATTACAGGACGACAATTCTGAGCATCGACGATGAGTGCTGAAGCAAAAAGGAAATGACGCGAATATACCTCAAATGGGCTAAAACCAACCGACAACTGACAGCGTATACATTTTATAACCCATAAATGAGTTAATGCTATGAGCACAAGCAATCAGACTAGCAAACAAGCCACCGCGACTGAGATGCTGGCAAGTATCCAGGCTCTGCAGCCCAACTTACGCAACAGGGCGGAGCAGGCCCGCGACGAACGACGTGTACCGGCGCAGAATATTCAAGAGTTACAGGACGCGGGTTTCTTTTTGGCACTGCAACCTAAGGCCTACGGCGGTCATGAACTCGATCCACAAGACTTTTTCCGCATGCAGATCGCTATCGCACAAAGCTGCATGTCGACTGCCTGGGCAAGTGGCATCATCGCAGTACACGCTTTTCAAATTGCCTTGATGGACAATCAGGCCCAGGACGAGGTCTGGGGCAAAGATATTCATACGCGGGTTTCCTCTTCCTATGCCCCACTGGGCAAGGTAGAAATAGTCGAAGATGGCTTCCTGCTTAGCGGTCGCTGGGGCTGGAGTTCTGGCTGCGATCATTGCAGCTGGGTTTTACTCGGAGCAATAGTACCGGGTGAAGGTTTTCGCACCTTTTTGTTGCCCAAGTCTGACTATACCATCGTAGATACCTGGCACTCGATGGGCCTTAGAGGAACAGGTTCGAACGATATCGTTGTCGACAAAGTGTTCGTGCCAGACTATCGCACCCATAAACAAATGGATGGTTTTACCGGCAACAATCCGGGGGTAGATGAAAAGAGCGCCCCGCTATACCACCTGCCCTGGGCTCAAACCTTCATCAGGGTGGTCTCAACACCTGCGATAGGTGCAGCCAAAGAAGGTTTACGACTCTACAGTGAGGCCGCAGTGGGCAAAGCCAGTGGTGATCCAACCAAACTCTCTGGAGATACCAGTACCAGCGAGCGAGTAGCCTCCGCCCTAAACAACATAGACATTATGGAAACACTGCTCTACCGCAACTTTGATGAGATGATGGAAGCAGTCAATGCAGGTGACGAAATCCCAATTGCAGATCGCGCCAAGTATCGATACCAGGCTTCCCTGGTGATTGAACAATCGATAGCGGTAATCGACAGTCTGTTTTCCTCAGCAGGTGGATCCTCAGTCTTTACAGGCAGTGCAATACAGCAATGCTTCCTCGACATTCACACTGCACGAGCACACGTGGCCAACAATCCTACCTCGTTTGCGCGCAATCTCGGTAGCGTGAATCTTGGACTCGACAATGTCGATATGTTTATCTGAGGCTTGGGCTGGCGAGCGATGATTCACTTTCATCGACTGTTGCTTGAACAACTTATGGAAATGGGTTTGGCGTTTAGGGAATTCAGCACTGACAAAGTTTTCTCGTGCTCTGATGGTTTTCGCCCCAATGCTTTGAGGTAATCTCCAACGACAGCTTTTAGTTCCTCTTGGTGTGGTGTTACCCGTTCACTATTGTTTCCCAGTAATCTTAAGGTATCGATAACACCGATAAGCTGCATACGAATCCGCAGAGCAGTGCGGGCAATCAAAAGTTCGTCCTCGCGATTCATTGGCGCCAATCCTTGAGTGGAGAGATCTGCTACCGCTTGAAGTTCTAACTGGAGCTGTTCGCAATAGGACACAGGAATCATTGCCGTCATACCGCCAAGTGGCTTTATGGGAGTACGAAATCGTTCAGGCAGGTCTTTGTTAAAGCCATAATACGCGGCGGAACCGAAGATCGAGGTGTGACTGACAAACACTCGGCCCGCAGTGCCGATCTTAATGATACCCTCCACCGAGTCACGCACCGAGACACAATCCAACAGTTTTCCATCATCCGGTGCGAGCGCACAGACAACAGTCTTATGTGGAATGGTAAAAGGAACCGGCGATCCCAATGGTTGATATTCGTAACCCAAAACCATGCCCACCCACACCGCATTGGCCGAGGTAGATATTACACTGACCAAACGAGCAACCGGCTTGCCGTTGGGGATATAGGGTGGCTGTGGCGGTAACGCGGGAAGCAAGGTGGCCGCATAGTCATCGTAGCTTCGCGCCCACCGCTCAGATCCGTCTTTTGGATTGAGGGCGATCACCGTTGGTGCACCAAAAATATCACCCGTGTATATCGTGCCGTCCGCGCCGATGGCGGGAGACAGTAAACCCTCTCCCTTCGCTGCCCAAGCGATGCTGCCATCACTGGTATCTACGGCCAGCATCTGTCCTTCCCCATCGGCACTGTAGACGTATTTATTGTCCGGGGACAAAGCCGGACTTGTGCCGCTACCGCCACCCATTCGGGTGGCGAAGGCTATCTCAATGGCTTCGTCTGTTATATCCAGCCCATAGAGCACTCCGCTATACCCTTTTTCGTCTTTAGGTCCAGAGGCAGTGATGAACACTCGCCCCGTCCCGGGATGCACAGCGGGTGCATTAGCCACTTGTACCTTGAAACCGAATGCTATTTGTTTGAACAACTCGCTGGCGCTCTCATCGAACAGGCCGCCCTGCCAGAGACCAGGAAGGGCTGGACCCTGTTCGGGTGCTACTCCCGCCGGAAGCTTGAAAGCCGGCACTGCCAACTCACCGGTGTCGCGATGGTAAAAAAGCACCGAGCCGTCAACAGTAATGCCACCGACAAAACCTTGTTTCGATATTACCTGATAGACAAAAGGCTGCCCGGGATTGGGTAGATCGCTGACCCACTTGACGTCGCCATCGGGATGAAATGCCCAAAATTGATTGCCGTCGCCCACGTATAGATCACCATCGGCGTCCAACACCGGCGAATTAAACCCCGCGAGAGCGTCGAAATCTTCGGCACTACTTTGCGGCTTGGTTTCCCAAAGTAATTTTCCGTTTTCATCAAATGCGTGGAGATGGCTGTAACCAAAACCACGACCTGTCGTCATATAGTGATTACCACGGGCATCAATAACACCGGGATTAATCAATGCGGCGCCATCGAGAACCGACCAACTTACTCGCAGACGAGGCGAAGTCACCAGTGGCAGAAAATCTGAATTTCGAGAGTCGCGGTGAACCGACGCCCAAGGTACCTGACCATAATGGATCGGCAGGTCCATCGCATTGCCCTGAAGATCAGCTATCGTTTTCGTCTCGCCGGGGATAAATTCATTTGACGCTGCCAGTTTGTCTGACAGAACACTTTGCTGCGCGGAGTTATCAACGGCGAAAGAAACTGGAGGTATAAGAAGTAAAAATACAATAATACTGATAAGCATCTTTTTCATATCCTGGTTGCGGATGACATTTGGCACACTTCAGCGCGCTTACATTCTGCCTGACCAGGTTCCTACACGATAGTAGCCAGAGATTGAATTTCACAACAAGCGTTGCTACCACTTGGTACATTACGCGGCTAAACTGAAACCAGTAGCTTACAATGCGAGCGAAAGCATTTCGGCGATACGGAGAGACCCCAATGTCTAAACATAGCCGCTGGAAATCCCCCCTACCCGGTATTAGCCGAAGGGATTTTGTCAACGGAAGCCTAATCAGTTTGGGTAGTACCTGGGTGGCAGGTGTGCCTTGCACTGCGCTTGCCTCTAAATCTCCCGTTCCATTAACCACACCGGGTGATGACTGGTACGGCTACGGGGGTGTCGGTGACTATCAGTCTTCCCATGGCAATACACCTGAGCTCGTAAGCACTGCCCATCAAATCAGAAACGGCAGTTTAGAAAAGAACGCAAGTGACGTGCAATCGACCGAAGAGTACGACCTGGTCATCGTTGGCTGCGGAATGGCGGGACTCGGGGCCGCGCTGGAGTTCATGGCTAAACACAAAACCGGGCAAAGATGCCTGATCTTGGACAATCACCCAATATTCGGCGGCGAAGCAAAAGAAAACGAGTTTAATGTTAATGGAACTACGCTTTTAGCACCTCAGGGGGCCAATGGCTTTTTTGTTCCTGAGCCAGTCTCAGATCCAAACACCGCCCGGGGCGATGCCCGCTACTATGCCCAATTAGGTATTCCCCGCGAGCTGCCTTATGCGCGTTTACCCGAGACAAACCCTCCTATTAACTTTTGCAACGACAACTTCGGATACCTGGTACGCGGACTACAAGACCAAATAAGCATCGGTCATTACTACAACCAAAAATCCAGCGACAACAGTCACTGGGCCGTTGATATGTGGCGGCGAGAACTGCGCAATACGCCACTACCAGAGCAATCGAGAAAATCACTGCTCGATTGGTACCGATCCGGGCAAACGCAACATTTTGAGGACGAGAACCAAGCCCGAAAATTTTTGGATTCCATGTCCTATAAGAGCTTTTTGGAAAATGTGCTGAATATGCCGCCTGAGTGCAGCGCAGCGGCCGACCTGTTTCTGGCCTCCGCCGCCGGCCTGGGCAGCGACGCAATGTCTGCCTATGCCGCGTACAAACTGCCAATGCCTGGGCTCAGCGATATTCCATCGGAGTCGCTAAAACGACACTCGTTCCCCGGTGGTAACTCTGGCTACGCTCGTTACTTTCTAAAAACCTTGATACCCGACGCTATCCAGGGCGAACGGAAATTTGAGGACATCATCACAGGCCGCATAAACTTCGCCGCCTTCGATAGACCCGATCAACCGATCAGGATGCGAATGAACGCCACCGCATTTAGCGTGCAACACCACAGCGAACAGCGCGAGGGCGTCGAAATTCTGTATCGCAAGGATGGGCGTAACCACGCACTGAAGGCCAAAGCCGTAATAATGGCGACTGGCGGTTGGATCAATCGTCACATCGTGAAAGACATGCCCAGGTCGCATCACAAAGCCTACTCAGAATTTCAACACGCTCCCTTTCTGGTCGCCAACGTAGCACTGACCAATTGGCGTTTCATGGAAAAATTAGGCATTAGCGGTGCGATATGGCAAGGCGGAGAAAATGAGTTCGGGTTTACCTGCAATCTTCGAAGACCCATGCACGTTGGCAGACACACACCGGCCCTGGACCCAAATCATCCCGCAGTATTGACGTTTTACACACCATTTTATTACCCTGGTTTACCTATTCCTGCGCAGACCCTGAAGGGGCGAATGGAGTTGTTTAATACCTCTTATCGCCAGTACGAACAGAAAATAATTGCACAGATGCTAAAACTATTTGGCAGCGCGGGCTTCAATCCTCAAAGAGATCTGGCGGGCATTGTGCTCAATCGCTGGGGCCACGCCTATTCTGTGCCCTACCCCGGATTCTATGGCGGCAATTCTGACGAGATGTCAGGACGTGACATCATCCGGCAAAATTATGGGCGAATTGCTTTTGCCCACTCCGAGTTGGACGGCTTACAACACTGGGGGCCCGCAGCGGACGAAGGGAGGCGCGCCTACACGCAATTGGCTGGAGCACTCTGATCCTGGGATCATCAGTGCGACATAACCAATTTACAACTTATTCTTCGTGGCTCAGAGCTTTTCCTTTAACCGTAAAATCGCATCCAGATCGGCCACCGTTTTTGCTCCATCGCCGTCGACCAATAGGGAGCGAATACTCAGTGCTTCTGCGGCGATGACATTTCCCTCGAAGTCATCCAGGAAGATAACCTGCTCGGCAGAGAAACCACCGATCTCCAGTGCTTTTTCAAAAATGGCGGGGTTGGGCTTTCTCATACCCACTTCAGAGCTATCGACAACAAAATCAAACAACTCATCAACTGGCAACATACTGCGCCAGTGCTCTTTAAACTCCACCACATTGTTGGTAATAATCCCGGTTGAGTAGCCCGCCGTCCGTATCGTACTAACATAGGCCACCAACTCTTCGCGGAGGCCACCACCGTTTTCCGACATGGCCATAAACACTTCCCAAATGTCCACGTTCAAATCTTGATCCCGACCCAAAGCCATTATGTCTTCGCGGGCTTTTTCCAGGGTGATTTCACCGCGCTCTACTCGGTGCCAGGGGTGGTCGCCATCGACACCATAGCCGCCAAACACAATTTCGTTAACCTGCTTCGCCGATGCGCCAATCCTCTCTGCATAGGCACTAAAAGCATGAAAAGGAGAATCGGTGAACACTCCACCAAAATCAAAAAATACGGCTCTTATTTCTGTCGTCATTTCGTTTCTCACTACCCTTCTCTCGGGGATTAGTTAGATAATTTGCTACCAAGATACAACGCTCTTACAGCCGCTATCTAAATCGTCGGCGGCGCGAAACTTGGATTACGCACCAATCGAATATCTTCAAGTCTGGTATTTGCCGTATCCCGCCAGGTATTATCACCAGGGGGTAAAATATAAAAAACATTATCGTTAATGGCCTGAAGTACCCGATCAGCCAGCACACGAGGTGGCAGTGAGTCCGCTGTCGCATCGGTGATCGCAGTCATGGACATCTTCTGCATATCGGTGATGTTCTCTTCCGCTAAATCTACCGGTCTATTTCTCGATGACGCAGCAATCCCGGTGTTAACTAGTTCCGGGCATAAACAGGAAACATTGATTTGAGGTGCTGTCATCGACAATTCGTGGAATAGGCATTCACTCAATGCCAATGCTGCGTGCTTGGTCATGTGATAAATACCGGCAAAAGGTAAAGTGCACATAGCTGCCATGGACGCGGTGTTTACTATATGGCACTCGTCGCCCTGACTTATCATTTGCGGCACAAAATGACGCAGACCGTGAATAATTCCCGTTTGGTTCACTCGAACTAGCCACTCGTAATCGTCTTCGGTTTGTTCCCAAAGAAGACCACCTGTATAAACTCCTGCGTTATTGCACAGTATCTGGACACTGCCAAATTGATTCACGCTGGCTTGACATAAAGCAGCCACAGATTCTCCGGAGCCTACATCGGTAATTACGCCGAGGGCATCAACACCAAGTGATTTTACTTCCTCAACCGCATCGTCCAACTTGCCTTGCTCAACATCGGCCAATACGACGTTCATACCTTGCTCGGCAAACACCTTTGCCAATTCCAGGCCAATACCACTTGCAGCGCCTGTGACAACGGCTGTTTTATTACCAAATTCATTCATTGCTTGGTTCCAACTATATAAAAAAAAGGTCTGATGACAAAGGATGAAGAAGCGAGCCACACCAGCATGAATAAATAGCAGCATATTGGCTTACATCGGAATAGACAACGCGCCCAACCAAAAAATATTTCTCAATAGAACTGGATGAATGCATGAACCAGCCGTGCCAGATCTTCGCCGAAGACATCGTACACCCCCGTAGCAGCAAATTGTTACCTCCCCATACAAGTTAAAGTGCACAAAAGGTCATGGTTGTAATTCAGCATTGTTGATAATGTTGACCTCGCCATTTTCGATAGCGAGAGAAATTATGGAGTCAATTGAAGGCAGCCCCTACGCCGCCGTTTTCAAACACAACCCTCAGGTGCCGCTGAATCTAGCGGCCTCCACTGAAGGTAGAAGATTTCAAGTGCGAACTGCCACACGAGCTTTAACAGGTATGCAAAAAGAAGCGCTGGTGAGTTATGGGCCTAGCGGAACAACTTGGCGGATGGTCTGTGATGAAGGTCCCTGGCTCAATGGCACTGATCTCGCACCTTTTCCGCTTGGTTTTTTTACCGCAGGGCTGATTGCTTCATATATGTCAGAATTCTTGACCCACGCTAAGACTAATGGGATAGAAGTTGATTCTTTAGAAATACAAGTGGACAACAACTATACGATGGAGGGCTCATTGCTTCGAGGCACTATGATAGGCAACGCTCTTCCCGTGGAAGTGATCTTTCGCGCCCAGACCTCCGACGATGAGCAAGTGCTTAGCATGGCCCAGCACGCTGTGGCTACATCGCCAGCCGATGCCCTGTTGAGAAACGCTATCGACAGTCTGTTCACTCTGGAACAAAATGGCGAACAACTTCCAGTCACTAAAGTGGCGGCTTCCAGCAGGCAACAACTGCCCTCCCCAGCGCCCTTGTTTCAAGATGCCAAACCGGCCCAACAAGATAACTGTGTCAGCGACATCATCAAGCGCCTTGACGAGGTTGACGCACTGGGAGGTGAAAAGCTCGGCACTACCAAGAGCACAGCCGTAGGACTGGCGGATGATCAAAAACGACGGGTTCACGTTCGCGGTGTGGGTTCTATGCGTGAAGACGGCATCAAAGAGCTGAATGTGGCGTGCTTCGAACCTATTGGAAGCGTATTTCAGATGCTCAGTGACGATTCTACTGCGGTGGGCGGCCTCGAGAGAGCGCCCTCAGGACTGGCATACTTGTCGGCGGGGATTTCATTTTGTTTTATGACTCAAATAGGCCGCTACGCCAATGTAGCAAAGCACGCTATGCACAGTTACCAAATTGTACAAGACACAAGCTTCAGCCGGCCTTCTGTACTCAGTGAAAAAGGCGAAATCCCCAACTGTGCAGCAGTTGATACCGATGTATTTATTGGCAATAGCGAAGATCAGCAGCAAACCCAAACCTTATTAAACATGGGCGAGCAAACCTGTTACCTGCATGCTGCCTGTCGGTCCGCAATAAAGACGCGAGTAAAAATCGCCGATTGAAACATCGATACCAGGCAAAAAACAGATTAGATAAAAAGACCGCCAAACACGAATCCGCGCTGTTGGTGAACCCTAGTCAGGTATCTCAGCAGTCGCTTCGATTTCAATCAGAAAATCCGGTAACGCCAGCGCCTGCACCCCAATCCACGTATTTGCTGCGGGAGTTTCCTCGCCATAGAAGTGGGCTAAGGCCCTACTAGCAGGCTGTAGTAATGCGGCGCCTTGTCTATCGCGAGAGTTATCGAGACCACCAGACCCACCACCAAAATTCCATTGCGCCACCACTCAGCCCGATATTCCTTCATCACGCCTTTGTTATTCACCAATAAAATCAGAATAAAATAGACGATGGGTATTACTATCACATTGATCCCCATCAGCAAGACAACCTTTAATAGTGCGGGAAACTCCCAGAACGGGGCCAAGAATGCAGCGGCCAACACGAAAGTGAACAGCAAACGATGATAGGTTTTGTTCTGCTTGGAGAAGCGCCACTGCAAACCCAACATATCCAATATGATATACGTTGTGACCTGAACTGTGACGACCAAAGTCGTCATCGCTGCAATAAATAACCCAAGTGAAAAAATAATAGGACCCAGAAAGGACAACATGACAGGGAGCGCACCGCTCAGCACAACCGATGCCTGCGCAACGTCAGCCATGCTCGCGTGGTTATCTAGTGTATGAAGTGCAAAGCCCCCCGCAACGACGACGAAAATAGCATAGGCACCGAAGATGAAACCCAAATTGATCACCGCTCGCCTAAAAGCCAGTTTAAGCTTGGCCTTGTTGCCACCTGCGTCCGCTGAGTAATAAGGCATCCCCAGAAGCGCACCCGGCGCGATAGCAGCGCCCACCATAGCAATAATGGAACTGGTAGCGATTCGTGAAGCGTCACTGCCGGGCACAGGCAAATCTGCTGGCATAGAAGGAATAAATCCCAGAAGAATGGCACGCCATTCAGTAAAGCTGCGCATGGCAACCAGGAAGAAACACAAAAACATCAGCACCATAAGCAAAGACATCACGCGCTGCATACGCTCATAGCCCTGGGAAAAGACCACCCACAGAATCGCTCCCGCCAGCGCCAGGGACAAGCCAACGTCAAACACCTGTGATACGAGTGGAGAAGCATCTAAACCATCTGCGGACAGGCCAACCAGAGAAGAGAAGGCCGAGGACATCACTGAAATTTGCCCCATGGCGACGAGAAAATGCACGGGGACATTAATCAGCAGGATTAACCATGCCACCCCCGGATGCACTCGCGATCGGATCAGCGCAAACATACCCTCATCTGGATTCAGAGCGCCGATACGCGATGAACTGTCCACAGAAACCACGAAAACCGGCAACAGCAGAAGAATGACCCACAGCAAGTCATAGCCGAACCAAGCACCCGCCAATAGAAAGGAAGCAACCGCCCCCGCTCCCATGGTCCCCGCAGCCATAACTGCTGTGGGACCAACCAGCTCTCGGAAAAATTTGATAAGCGTGTTCATTGGGGTGCGACTCTGCTAGTTCGTATCCTGGTTGTAGATCGTAGCACCTCTCATCACGATTAGAATCGAACGCCCAAATGTTACCACCGCCTGCAGTATCTTCTCGGCACCGGCACGGCACAAACTCTCGTTTGAATTGGCAGCGCGGATGACACTCGGGTGTTCAACTTTTCTAAAGGCTCCTAAACCTTCGCAGATGGGTGTTTCATTCTCGTGGCCTACGATTGGGAGAGCGCGACGACAGGCTATGAAAGGTACAAGACACTAACGCTGGATAGTATTCACTGGCCGCAGAGCAATGAGCATCGACAGTAAACCAAAAGAATATTACTTTGCGGGCAGCGTCCGACTGTGAACGAAACTCAAAAGCAAAGTTCAATCGCAAGAAACCTGCTGAGCATACGCACGCGGGAATCGCAGCCCCTTCTTCTCGAGCCGTGGAATCACTTCCTGCTGAAAATAAGGCAGTTCCTTTATGTAGTCGACAAAACCGAACACCGTGCCGGCCAAGCCAATATTCACCAGCTCTTCTATGCCATCTGCAACATCGTCCGGAGTTCCGACCAGTAACCATCCGCCGTGACCAGCGGCAAAGCGTTCTCGCAAACTGGCGAGTGCATCCTTGGGAAACGACTCCGCATTGGCGAACATAATTCGCATAATATTGTCGATGGCACCCTCGTCTGCGTTGTCGACCACATGGTGAAAATACTCTTCAGCCTCGGCACGAGTGGGCCGGCAATAGACACTGGAAAGAGTCATCACATCCAGGGAACGGCCAAGAGCGCCAGCGGCCTCTTTCAATTCGGCTATCTCTTTTTGGGTTTGCTCTAAGGTGATCAACGTCGTCAGCAGAAAGTCCGCGTTGCGTGCGGCAAATTCGCGCCCCTGGCCAGAGCCAGCGGCATTAATAATGGGCAGCTTATCCGCGACCGGTTTTGGATTGCCGTAGGTGCGCTGCAACTGCCAGAACTCTCCCTCAAATTCGAAGGGCTCGGGCTCGCGCCAGAGGCGCTGGACAACGTCATACCATTCCTGGGCGTAGCGATAACGGGTCTCGTGATCTTCGGGTAAATCACCTCCCAGAGCTTCGTACTCGGGCCGATTCCACCCCGCCACGATATTCAAACCCACTCGACCCGCACTCACGTGATCGATAGTCGCTAGCTGCTTGGCCACCACCACCGGGTGGTTAAATGAGGTATGGACCGTGGTAAACACATTGATATGCTCTGTGCGTGCCAGCAGTGCGGTAGCCCAGGTGGTCGTTTCCAGCACTGAACCGTGAAAATCGGTCTCTCCGCCATAGCCAATCCAGCGAGCGATGGGCAGAAGAAAATCAAAGCCAGCGTGCTCCGCCATGACAGCCATTTTCAGATTGTTTTCCCAACTGTTATCCCAGCGTTCCGCAATTTTCGTCACGGCCAATCCACCGGAGCAATTCGAAGAAAACATCCCGAGCTTGAACTCGTCGGGTCTGGTCAACATAGTATTTTTCATTGGAGCTCTCCGGCATTATTGAAACTATTATTTTATATTGGTTTTAACGTGCACTTTTACGTGTAAAATATACTTAAAGTATTTTGAAAGTCAAGTAACAATGTCGTGCCACTCAAGCCCCCCATCCTTTATTCTAGCAGCGTGATAGACCCCACTAGAGCAAGGATAGTTGCTAGATGAAGACCCGGCCAGATAACAAAAAACGGGCCTCTAAAGCCCCCATTTTTTACGGGTGGTGGAATGTGCTGGCCTGTTTTATAGGGTTGTCACTTAGCTACGCCATGTTTACCGTATTTGCTTTTGGCACCTTCGTCGGCCCGCTGGAAACCGAGTTTGGCTGGCAGCGTGGCCCAATGTCTCTCGCCTTAACCATCGCCAACATTGCCGTGGTGATTGCCTCTCCGCTAATGGGCTCCATCGTTGATCGTCTCGGAGTTCGCAAAGTGATGATGGTGTCACTCATTCTGATGGGCTTGTGCGTCGGATCTATGAGTCGACTCAGTGGTGACATCGGATATTATTATCTTATGCACCTGCTGATTCCCCTGTTGGGTGCCGGCACGTTGCCCTTGACCTACTCCAGGGTCATTATTGCCTGGTTTGCGAAAAAGCGCGGCTTGGCGCTCGGCATTTCCCTGGCGGGATTTGGGGTCGGAGCGACGTTAATTCCTCCCCTGGCCCAATTCATCATCGAGCACTGGGGTTGGCGAGAAGCCTATCTGGTTTTCGCAGGCCTGATCCTTTTTGTCTCACTACCGCTGTCGATATTTCTTTTGCGCGAGAGCCCGAGTGAAATGGGGCTCAATGTTGACGGAGATACATTTGAAAGCTCGTTGGCTGAAGACCCATCTGTTCAAATTGATATCAACGACGGCCTGAGCGCCGCTGAAGCTGTACGCACGCGAAGCTATTGGCTGGTGTTCTGGTCTTTCCTATTGGTAGGCGTGGGTATTACCAGCGTACTGGCCCACCTGGTGCCGATGCTGATTGGCCGTGGAGTCGCCCCCGCTACGGCAGCATTGTGTATGAGTTCGCTGGGAGCGGGCTTAATCCTCGGCCGTATTCTAGCCGGGTATTTGATGGACCACTTTTTCGCTCCCCATGTCGCGGCGATATTTCTGCTGGGGTTACTGGCGGGCATTGCCATTCTAGCCACAGGTGCCTCCGGGCCTATCGTATTCCTGGCTGCTATTTTGGTGGGCCTGGCGACAGGATCTGAAATCAGCGAGATTGCCTACATCGTAAGCCGATACTTCGGCCAAAAGGCTTTTGGTCTTGTTTACGGCACGATGTTTGCCGCTTTTCAGATCGGCTCCGCAGCGGGTGCCTATGCCATGGGCAGGTACTATGACCTAGTGGGAAACTACCTGAACGCCCTGTGGCTTGGAGGCGTCCTGGTGGCTATCGGCATTGTGCTTATGCTGATGCTGAAGGGCTATCCCCAACGAGAACCACAAATATAGAATAGAGTCCCAGCGGCAACAGCCACTGGGATAGTACCAGCTACTTCCCTACTTATGGCTCACCGAGACAAGCTCCTCACGATTCGGCTTAGCCATGGCTTCCATAAGAATCGAAGGTGAGTTGTGCGACTCGGTTATTATCACCCCCTCTGAGTAAACCGCATCCTGAACCGCTGCAGAGATACAATGCAGGGGCCCGCCACCGCCCTCGCCACAACCCTTCGCGCCGCTGTAGCTGAAGGGAGAAGGAGTTTCCGTAGCCTGAGTTTTCAAAGGCGGCATATTGACGGAAGTCATCGGCGCGTAATCGGTAAACGTCGCGGTGATCAGATTACCCCCTTCGTCAAACTGAAATGCCTCCTGCATAGCTGCGCCGATA
>JBGCGJ010000010.1:0-96528 GCA_045110675.1 Halioglobus sp.
GGCTAGTGGCGACCACCGACACCCCAAAGGCGATGGTCGACGAAGTCGCCTATCTCCGCGTTGCCGCCGTGAACGACACGGGAGCTTTTCTTGACTGGGGGCTGCCAAAGCAGGTGCTCGTACCCTTTAGCGAACAGGCGGAACGAATGCAAAACGGCTACTCCTATGCGGTTTACCTCTATGTGGATCGACACAAAGATCGCATCGTCGCCTCCAGCAAATTGAGCAAATTTCTGCCCGAACACTCCAGCCGCCACAAGACCGGTCAGTCCGTCGATCTTCTGGTGTGCGGCAAGTCAGAATTGGGATTCAAGTGTCTGGTGGACAATATATTTTTGGCCCTCTTACATCACAGTGACGTATTTCAACCACTGACCCCGGGGCGAAAATTGGCCGGGTATGTAAAACGTACCCGAGAGGATGGGCGGGTGGACCTGTGCCTATCCAAACCCGGTGGCGAGATAAAAGGCGAACTCGAAGATACAGTACTACAATATCTCAAGGCGCAAGGTGGTACAGCGACTCTGGGTGATAAAACACCCCCGGAGGAAATCTACCAATTGTTCGAATGCAGTAAAAAGAACTTTAAGCGGGCACTGAGCAAACTTTACAAGGCCAAGAAAGTGGTCATCGACGGTACGCAGTTAAGCCTGCCCAAACACTGAAATAGAGCCAGTATTTGCTAACCTACTAACTAACAGAGTCAGGAATTCCCAGAACATGTCCAACCCTTTACTAGAAAACTACCCGCTTCCCCCCTTTTCAAAGATAGAAATTGCACACATTGAACCTGCCATCAAACAGTTGATTGACAGAAACCGTGAAGCGATAGACACCCTATTGGTAAGCGGTAAAGATTTTAGTTGGGACAATTTTCTACAGCCCATTGAGGAGATGGAAGATGAGCTGGCGAAAGCCTGGTCACCCGTAGGGCATCTCAATGGGGTGCAAAACAGCGATGAGCTGCGCGATGCTTACAATGCCTGTTTACCACTGCTTTCGGAATACAGTACTTGGCGCGGGCAACATTCTGGGCTCTACGCGGCCTACAAAAACATCGCTGAAGGGGAAGCGTTTAAAACGCTCAGTGAAGCGCAGCGCACCGCGGTCAATCATGCGCTCAGGGACTTTCATCTCAGCGGAGTGGCCCTGCCCGATGACAAAAAAGAGCACTATGGCGCACTGCAGAAACGACTTTCGGAACTCGGCAGTCGCTTTGGGGAAAACGTGCTGGATGCCACCAATGCGTGGTCCAAAGAGGTTAGCGAAGAGGAACTTCAGGGTTTGCCCCCCACCGCTCTGGCCAGTGCCAAACAAGCAGCTGAGCAAGCCGGTGTGGATGGCTTTTTGATCAACCTGGAGTTCCCCTCATACCAACCGGTAATCACCTACTGCGATAATGAAGAACTGCGTAGGGAGGTGTATACAGCCAACTGCACTCGCGCCTCAAATGAGGGACCTCATGCGGGTCGGTGGGACAATTCAGAGGTCATTGAAGAGATTCTCGACTTGCGTCAGCAGCTGGCCAAACTACTCGATTTTGACAACTACGCGCAATTGTCACTGGCCACCAAAATGGCCGACAGCCCGGATCAAGTTATCGAGTTTCTCGAGGAACTGGCCGCCAAGGCGAGGCCACAAGCCCAACGTGAATGGCGGGAACTCAACGAGTTTGCCAAAGCTGAATTCGGCAAAGAACAACTCAATGCATGGGATGTTGCTTATTATGCAGAAAAGCTGAGACAGCAGAAGTTTGAGGTTTCTCAGGAAGAAATCCGGCCCTATCTACCCATAAACAAAGCACTTCCAGGCTTGTTTGAAGTCGTCAACCGTCTCTATGGCGTGGACATCAATGAAGTCGATGATTTCGATACCTACCATCCGGACGTTCGACTGTTCGAGGTCAGTCAGGATGGCGCTGTGATAGCGCGATTCTATCTCGATCTTTATGCCCGCGCGAACAAACGCGGTGGAGCCTGGATGGACGATTGCCGAGTAAGACGTTACAGCGGGGATGCCCTGCAGGTTCCAGTCGCATACTTGGTGTGCAATTTTTCCGGTCCTGTGGGCGACACGCCAGCCCTACTCACTGATCAGGAGTTGACCACATTGTTTCATGAGTTTGGTCACGGCTTGCATCATATGTTAACCCGCCAGACCGTAGCCGCAGTTTCCGGAATCAATGGCGTTGCATGGGACGCGGTCGAATTACCCAGCCAATTTCTCGAAAACTGGTGCTGGGAAAAAGAAGCGCTGTCCTTTATTTCCGGGCATTTCGGAACCGACGCACCACTACCTGACGAACTGCTGGAAAAAATGCTCGCGGCCAAAAACTTCCAGTCCGCAATGATGATGTTAAGGCAACTGGAATTCAGCATTTTCGATTTCCGCCTGCACATGGAGTGGAGCGGCCTTGCCCAGGGTTCTGTTCAGGAACTACTCGATGAAGTCCGCGCTACAGTCGCTGTCAGCATTCCACCGGCATGGAACAAATTTCAAAACGGTTTCTCGCACATTTTCGCCGGTGGCTACGCCGCCGGTTACTACAGCTACAAGTGGGCTGAAGTGTTATCTGCCGATGCATTTTCCAAATTTGAAGAAGACGGCATCTTCAATGAGAAAACCGGCGCGGCATTTCGAGCGCATGTACTCGAGATGGGAGGCTCCAAAGAAGCAATGGAGTTATTCGTAGCCTTTCGGGGCAGAGAGCCCGCCATTGAGCCACTGCTCAGGCACTCCGGCATAGCCGCCTAAGAAAGCTCAGGTTTCGCCTCGCCAGATAGAACAACCCCGCTGCCCCGGTCCTGATGCCACACAGAGTTCTATTTCTCTGAGATCTTCGCCGGCAGACTGCGCGACGAGCTGTCCAAGTAGGTAGTGTGAAAACTCCTCCACGGTTGCGTTGCGAACGGGGAGCACCAAGGTATCGCTCCGAAGAAACACCATTTCCTCTTCGGCAAATTTTACTCGATAGTACAGCTCTTCCTCCTCGATTTGCTGGAAGGGGGAATCGCCCGCGAGCAACATATATTCATCCAGGGAATCACACAGAGACTTCAGACGAGTTTTATACACATTGTAATCCGCCGAAAAACCGTTCCCTCCCATCGGCGCGACAATTCGTGCAGAAACAGAATAGTTGTGGCCGTGCAGACGCTCACGATCTGTTGCAGAGAAAATCGTAAAGTGCGCGGCGGAGAATTTATGGCTCTCCTTGTCAATATAAAGTGTTGTTAATCGTTCCATCGTTAAGGCTTCCAGGATTCGTATCTGATGTGGGCTGGCTCAACAGTATTCTTACGTTCCAGCGCCCGATCACCCAACCATTCAAACCATTCACCCCAGGACGGCTGGGCCTGCTCTTCCCTGAGATCATTCTGACAACGCCTTAGCTTTTGGCACATGACGGCAACGATTCCACCGGCAAGGTCCAACACCAGATCCAGGGGGGCTATGCGTTTGAAAACCAACAAACCCATCGTTTCGAAAGATGTACACACTGTGTGAGCCGCATGTTCAAATTCTGGGCCCATTTCTCGCAGTTCCGCCAGGCTAATACCATCCGGTACGTTCTGCATCATAGCCAATGCCTTCGCTAAATCCTGATTGTAAAATGTCTGAGCCAGATTTATCGCCACCACATCTCGTTGCTGGACGCGATACTGCCGAATCTGAAACAAACCAAACACCAAACCGGTCACAATACTGCCGGCGCCAATAATTTCCGCCAAGTTACCCAAGGTGGCTAGGCTGAGTTCCCCCATCGCATCGAGTCCTGTTATTCTATGTGCTGTCGCTAGTGTATCGCCTTGGACTACGACCTGTCAGCTATAGCAAGGCAAAGCGAATTGTTTCAGTCTCAGCTCGCACAAAATAAATCCCACAAGAAATTTGGAGAACTATGAAAACAGCAATAATAACCGGGGCCAGTGTGGGTATTGGCGCGGCAGCCGCTCAAAGCTTCATCGACGATGGCTTCGCCGTTTACAACTTGTCAAGACGCGCTTGCTCGGTTGCGGGTGTTGAAAATCTGGTTTGCGATCTGGCCAACCAATCCTCTATCGACACATGTTGTGCAACACTAAAACCCATCATTGCCAAAAGCGATACTGTCGCACTTGTGCACAACGCCTGTCAGATGCGCAAAGACGACGCGCTGAATTGCCAATCAAACAGTCTCAGAGACGTCTTGGAAACCAATGTCGTCGCAATCAACAGCATAAACCAACACTTACTGGGGGAAATGCCCAGCAGCTCCAGTGTACTTTACATCGGTTCGACGCTTTCAGAGAAAGCGGTGGCGGGATCTTTCAGCTATGTCATCTCCAAACACGCGGTGCTGGGAATGATGCGCGCGAGCTGCCAGGACCTGATGAACAGCGGCATTCATACGGCTCTCATCTGCCCCGGATTTACCGATACGGAAATGTTGCGCACCCACCTGGGCAATGATCAGTCCACCATCGATGCTATTGGCGCCATGAACAGTTTTGGCCGACTGGTGGAACCGGCTGAAATCGCCAGGCTAATTCACTGGAGTCACACGAACCCTGTTATAAACGGCTCCGTACTGCACGCCAACCTGGGTCAGAAGGAGTCCTGAGCCGTGATCGGCCACGAAGATCTCCGCGAGCGCCGTGAGCGTGTTTTCCTTGTTCTGGCCGGGACATTCCTGTGTGCGATGACGCTGCTGAACGTCATTGGTATCACACGCTTTATACAGCTTGGACCAATGGCGCTCGCAGTGGGTGTCCTCCCCTACCCGATTACCTTTTTGTGCACCGACCTGATTTGCGAACTTTACGGAAAGAGTCGGGCCAATTTTCTTGTGACGGTTGGCCTGGGATTGAATTTCTTCATCCTGTTCATTCTCTTTCTGGGCGATGCTATACCGGCAGTTCCCAATGCGAGCATGCCACCATGGCAGGTACTACAATTGGCTGCACCGGTGCCGCTACCTAACGGTGACGTTGTGCAGGACAGCGTGGGACTTTATCAGCTAATCTACGCAACCAGTTCCGGTGCCGTGTTCGCGTCGATGATGGCCTACGTTGCCGCACAGTATTGTGATGTGAAGCTGTTTCATTTTTTTAAGCGCATTACCAAAGGTAAACACCTGTGGATCAGAAACAACTTCAGCACTCTGTTAAGCCAGATGGTCGATTCCATCATGGTTATCAGCGTAACTTTTGGCGCCGCATTTTATCGGGGTGAAATGGCCTTTCAGGTTCTGTTGGTGTTGATCGGCAGCAACTACCTCTTTAAGGCCAGTGTGGCCTTAATCGATACGGGGCCTTTTTACTTTTTTGTCTACCAATTGCGCTCTTATCTTCAGTTAAAACCTAACGAAACTGTGGTCAGTCAATACCCATCTCAATAGTATTTTCTAATGACTACGCAGCCTCAACGATCTGAACGACAGTTTCGGCTGCCTCCCCTCGGAATTGCGCTAGCAGCGCCAGCTTCCTCAGGGCCAGCCTTTCTCTATTGCTGTCTTTCACGTGTCCAAACCCTCTTAACTGGGCAGGCAATTCAGCTAACTGACGGGCAACTTCATAATTTTCCTCGGTGAGTCCCGACCGCAAAACACTCAGCAGCTCAATGTATTCCTCTATGTCAGCTCGCTCTTGTTTGCGCTCTGCGGTGTAGCCAAACACATCCAGCGCGGTTCCACGTAAAAATCGAAATTTGGGCAGCAGCTCAAAGGACTTCATCATCCAGGCGCGAAATTCACGCTTGATGAGGTGGCCGGTATTGGGGTCCCGTTTGCTGAACAGAGGCGGCGCCAGGTTGAAGCGCAATTGGTAATCTCCCTCAAATTGCTGTTCAAGTTTCTCTCTGAACGATCCATCACTATAGAGTCGGGCGACCTCATACTCGTCTTTATAGGCCATAAGTTTGTAAAGATTCTTCGCGGCGATTTCCGCTAATGAACCGGTCTGTTGTGAATTTGGATCTATAGCTTCGAAGCTTTCAATTGCATCCGTATAAACTTGTGCATAGCGAGCATTTTGATATTGTCGCAGACGAGTCTTTCTGTCAGCTACGATTTCCGACAATGCCAAGACAGGTGTTGTCGCGTTATCAACCGAAACCAGTCCCATCACTCTATCTGGCTGATCGGCGCATCGACGGCCCCACAAAAAAGCCTGTTTGTTAAACTCCACCGCGACGCCGTTGAGTTCGATGGCCTGGTCTAAAGCCGGCGCAGAAACGGGTACCAATCCGCGCTGCCAAGCGAAGCCAAGTAGGAACAAATTGCTGGCAATGGAATCACCCAATAACGCGGTGGCGATTGCCGTAGAGTCGATAAAATGACATCCCTGTTCACCGACTTCGGTACATATCGTGTCTTTCATTGCCTGGGTCGGGAACTGCGCATCTGGCTCGAGAATAAACGAGGAGGTGGGAACTTCAGCGTCGTTCACCACCGCGTGCGATCGACCCTGCGCTACCTTACCCATGGATTCATAAGTGGCTGTGACCACAAGATCGCAGCCCAATAACAGATCGGCTTCCCCGGCGGGTATTCTCACTGCAGTAATCGCTTCCTGAGTTTTGCCTACCCGAACATGGCTTACCACGGCACCGAATTTTTGCGCGAGCCCCGTTTGATTCATTGTGGCGCAACCCTTGCCCTCAATGTGCGCTGCCATCGCCACTAAGGCAGTGATGGTGAGAACACCGGTGCCTCCCACTCCGGTAACCACGGTATTCCAGGGGCGATCCAACTCGGGCAAAACCGGATCCGGCAGTGGATCGAAAACAATCTCTTCTGATCTATCGTCCACGGTGGGTTTACGCAAGCTTCCCCCGATAACGGATACAAAGCTCGGACAAAAACCATTAGCGCAGCTGTAGTCCTTGTTACATGAGTTCTGATCGATTCTTCGCTTGCGGCCCAGCTCGGTTTCGAGCGGTAAAACCGAGAGGCAATTGGACTTCACACTGCAATCACCACACCCTTCGCAAACGGCATCGTTGATAAACAAACGCTTGGGCGGGTCAATCAGAATTCCCTTTTTTCGGCGGCGTCGTTTTTCGGCGGCACAGGTCTGCTGATAAATAACAATGGATGTGCCCTGATACTCCCGCAATTCCCGTTGCAATGCGTCCATCTCATCCCGGTGATGCAACGAATAGCCATCGATAGATCCGAATTTTCCGCGCCAGGGTTCAGGCTCATCACTCACCAACGCGATACGCCGCACGCCTTCGCCTTTGACCTGATAGATTAAATCCTCAACACTCAGTGAGCCGTCTATGGGTTGACCACCCGTCATCGCAACAGCATCGTTATACAAAATCTTGTAGGTGATATTCACACCGGATGAGACTGCCGCGCGAATGGCCAAGATACCGGAGTGGAAATAGGTACCATCTCCCAGGTTTTGAAAGACATGCTGCGTTTCGGTGAAGGGAGCCTGACCAATCCAGGTGACACCTTCTCCGCCCATCTGGGTAAACGTGTGGGTTTCTCGATCCGGCATCCAGGTGGCCATGTAGTGGCAGCCGATACCGCCGAGGGCGTGACTGCCTTCAGGAACCTTGGTGGAAGTATTATGGGGGCAACCGGAGCAAAAATGCGGCACGCGCTCAAGAGAGTCTCGTGGAATGGCAAGTGAGCGTTCTTTCTTTTCAATCCAGGCAATACGCTCATCCATGGTCTCGGACTTATAAAAGCGCTTTATTCGACTGGCAATAGCCAAGGCAACCATGGCGGGAGTGAGTTCGGACAAGTTGGGCAGCAGGTCTCGGCCCTCTTCATCAAACTCGCCAATCACCCGCGGGCGGGCATGCACCGGATTATTATAGAGTTGCCCGGTGAGCTGGTCTTCGATTATCGAGCGCTTCTCCTCCACCACCAATATTTCTTCCAAACCCTCGGCAAAGGCGTGGGTAGTGACAGGCTCTAGTGGCCAACTCATTCCCACCTTGTAAACACGAAGACCAATTTCTGCGGCGACATCTGCGGTGATGCCGATATCTTCCAGTGCCTGCATGACGTCGAGATCGGCTTTACCCGTCGAGACAATACCAAAACGCGCTTGAGGGCTATCGAGTACGACTTTATTAAGACCGTTCACCCTGGCAAATTCTCGAGCTGCATAAATCTTGAATTTGTTCAGACGCAACTCCTGCTCCAGAGGTTTGTCAGGCCAACGACCGTGAACACCATCTTCCGGTAACTGGAAATCTTCGGGAATAACAATTTGAATTCGGTTGGGATCGATGTCCGCCGAAATAGCCGAATCCATATTCTCAGTGATCGCCTTCAGTGCAACCCAGCAGCCACTGTAACGAGAGAGTTCCCAGCCAAACACACCGAGGTCCAACACCTCTTGTACATTGGAAGGGCTGAGAACCGGCACAGACGCCCCAATAAACATGTGCTCAGATTGGTGCGGCAAAGTGGAGGACTTGCAGGCATGATCGTCTCCGGCGACCGCCAAGACACCGCCATACTTGGAGGTACCAAAAGCGTTGGCGTGTTTGATCACATCCATGCTGCGATCTACCCCCGGCCCCTTGCCATACCACATCCCGAAAACGCCATCGTATTTCGCCCCGGCAAACAAATTGGTTTGCTGAGACCCCCAAACTGAAGTCGCCGCTAAATCCTCGTTCACGCCGGGTTGGAAGTGAACATTATGTTTTTCGAGCCAGGGCCTCGCTTTCCACATGGCCTGATCGACACCACCGACTGGCGAGCCCCTGTAACCAGAGATAAACGCCGCTGTGTTGAGGCCCCGCTGCTGATCGCGTTGATGCTGTAGCATGGGCAATCGGACCAAAGCTTCGATGCCGGTCATGTAAGCACGAGCGGTATCCAGGGCATATTTATCATCGAGACTGACTTTGCGGACCGGGGAGAGATCGAACTTTGGCATTGCCTTGACTCCAACAACGGGCGGGGTTGACCTGTTATTGTGGCTCAATTAAAACGAATTTTTTATCTTATCTAACCCGTTGCAACCGACTATAATGTCTAATTAAGACCTATAGGCGATAAAAATTGGTTAATTAACTCATGGAACTCAATAAACAAGACCTCAAGATCCTAAGCTTGCTCCAGGAAGACGCCACCATCAGCACCGCCAGCATTGCAGATCAAATCAATATGTCTCAATCGCCGTGCTGGCGAAAAATCAATCGGCTTGAGCAGGAGGGATACATCAAGCGCAGGGTCGCATTGTTGGACCGGGCCGCCCTGGGAATGGACGTGGTGGTGTTTTCGACGGTTAATCTGACCTCTACTGGGCGGCAGAACCTGCTAGAATTTGAGCGCGATATCGTCAGGCACCCGGAGGTCATTGAGTGCTATACGATGACGGGTATCTGGGACTACATGTTAAAAATCGTGACCCGAGATATACGCCACTATGAAGAGTTTGTTCGCAATACCTTGACCACCAGCCCTTCGATTCGAGAGCTGCATTCTCACATGGCGGTTACGGAAATAAAAAATAGTACTGAACTACCTCTGGAAACCCAACTGTAAATCAGGCCCAGTCATGATCCAAAGCAAGCTCCCCAATGTAGGCACCACTATATTTACCCGCATGTCCGCGCTGGCAGCGAGTGAGGGGGCATTAAACTTATCCCAAGGTTTTCCGGATTTCGACGGCCCGTTGGCCCTGCGAGAAGCACTGGCGAAACACGTGATGGATGGGCGAAACCAATATGCTCCGATGGCGGGTGTGGTCGCTCTTCGAGAGCAAATCGCCGCACAACTTGAGTTTCATCGTCAGGTAAAGTGCGATCCCGGCGATGAAATCACGGTGGTACCTGGAGCCACTGAGGCTATTTTTTGCGCCATCCAGGCCGCGATCAAGCCGGGTGATGAAGTCATTGTGTTCGATCCCTGTTACGACAGTTATCAACCGGCCATCGAATTAGCAGGCGGCAAGGCAGTTCACTTGCGCCTGAATCAAGTGGACTTCACTATCGACTGGGAAAAGGTGCAACAGTCGATCGGTGCTCGGACTCGTATGATCATCATCAACTCCCCGCACAACCCCAGTGGAACCACGCTGAGCCATGAAGATCTGCTACAACTTGAGCAACTGGTTGAAAAAAGCAATCTGCTGGTGATCAGTGACGAGGTCTACGAACATCTCGTTTTCGACCAGAAAAAACATGTCAGTGTTCTACAATACCCAGCTTTGAGACAGAGAAGCTTCGCCGTTTTTTCCTTTGGCAAAACCTTCAGCGTCACTGGCTGGAAAACGGGCTACTGTATTGCACCCCCGGCCCTCACTTCAGAGCTACGCAAAGTCCATCAATTTGTGACCTTCGTTGCGGTAACACCGATTCAAATGGCGCTGGCAGATTTTATGCGCGACGAACCTCAATATCCCGCCAGCCTCGCAGGTTTCTATCAGGGCAAACGGGATTTGTTCTGCAGTGCTGTAAGCGCATCCAGATTTTCGGTCACCCCCAGCGCCGGAACGTTTTTCCAAATGCTGGACTATAGTGATATCAGTGCGGACAATGACGCAGAACTGAGCATCACCTGGACACGGGAAAAGGGTATCGCAGCAATTCCCATTTCAGTTTTTTATGAAAGCCCACCTCAGCAGCACTACCTACGATTTTGCTTCGCGAAAAGCGATGAGGTGTTACAGCAAGCGGCGGAGATACTATGCAAGATCTAGCGGTGACATTGGTTCAATGCGAACTGGCCTGGGAAGACCCAAAAGACAACCGCGCCCAAATGAGCGCATTGATCGACAGCATTAGCGAGCCCACGGATCTCGTTGTACTACCGGAGATGTTTACCACCGGGTTCTCGATGAACGCGTTGGCAAATGCCGAGGAGGCCAATGGAACCACGGAGCAATGGATGAGCGAGCAAGCGCAGAAACACAACTGTGCTGTAACAGGAAGTATCGCTGTACGTCAGGGTGATAGTGTATTCAATCGCATGTTGTTCGCCAGCCCCGAAGGCGTGAAGTTTTATGACAAACGACACCTCTTTCGCATGGCCGGCGAACATAAGCGCTATGCATCGGGCAATGAACGAATTACCGTAAACTGGCGCGACTGGCGCATTAATCTGCAGGTTTGCTACGATCTGAGATTCCCTGTTTTCGCTCGAAATCAAGGCGACTTCGACTTACAGCTCTACGTGGCCAACTGGCCCGCCAAACGCAGCTACCACTGGCGACAACTTCTAATTGCCAGAGCGATAGAAAACCAAGCCTGTGTTGTCGGCGTCAACCGGATCGGCAGTGACGCCAACGGGCTGGATTATCAAGGCGATAGCTTGGCTATATCAGCCACAGGCGAAATCCTGGAAGACCTGCTTGATCGCAGTGAGGTCGCGCAAGTGAAACTGAGCGGGAGCGAACTTGCGAAATATAGAGAGAATTTTCCCTGCCATCTCGATGCCGATAATTTCACATTGGAGCCCTAGTAGTATTCTGGCAGGGTACGGCGTCTTAGAATCAATGACCAGAAACTAACTCTCGCCCCGCGCAACACCAGAGCTCCATGAGAGATCAGTAACAAACCCTCCCGGCCCATCGACTCTTCCCCAAAAACCTTGCCGCAACCATTAATGTGTCCAACACCCGCCGCTGTCTGACATGATAGTACGTACACATCAGTATCAACTTCACACCTCCCAAAAGCGCCGATAAAAAATACTTTCTCATAATTGCAACTTTTCCCTGGTCAATTCGTAACTAGGTTTAGTGAGCATTGGCTCACCCCTAAACTTAAAGTAATGATGAGGTTAAGTAATGATTATGAAAAAGGAGTGTCTATCCACACTGCCGGCGGTGCTACTTATGGCGAGCCTGCTCAGTAAGGCGTCAGTAACATCGGCGGAAATACAAGTCGGCAGCGACTTAAATAGCGTCAACAGCAGCGATTCGGCAATTGCCGAGCTTTATTCCGGAAACCGCGGTGATAACGGCGGTGGAGATCAAAGCTTGCAACTAGGCGACTCATTAACGGGTACAGCGGACAATGACGTATTGATCGGTGCTTTAGGCATTGATGTGCTGTTTGGCGGCGCCGGAAACGATATTTTGATCGGCGGCACCGAGGATTTTAATCCGCTGAATCGCGATCGTGCCTTCGGCGGACCCGGAGACGATAGTTTTATTTGGGCGCCTGGCGACGGTAACGATTTTTTTGACGGTGGTGAAGGCACCGATGTGTTATTCATGGCATTGATAGGCGAATCTGCAGACGCCGAAGGCAATACAGAGGGAGCACCTTTTTTTGCAGTTAGCCCACCCAACACAGCTGGAGCAGCCAACTTCGATGGTATCTACCTCGTGGACGGAGAGCCCATTCTCAATATAGCGGGCGGACCTGGATTCTGCGAGATAGCCGAACGCGATGCTAGCAACGAAGCAGCGCTAACCCAGCTAAGCCTTGATCATTTGGTTCGGTTTGTACTTCGCGGGCCGCGAGCCAATTTCGAAAACCTCCTGGCAGCCGACCCCGGCCTTGATCCAAGTACTTTAGATACCGGCCTTAGAGTCGCCGTGCATCTTAAAAACGTCGAGTTCCTTGTTTGTGGTAGCCAGGCAGGCGGAGAAATAAAGGTATTCGATCTACAGGTGGTTCCCGCTCAGGAAGTTGACCTGTCACAACTGCCCACGCTTGCTCAGCAATTGGCAACCCCCTAGACACTGGCGTCATTTATTTCTTTTAGGACTCAATACTCAAACTTTTCCCAATATCTTCAGGAGCTATACCAATGAGAACAATTACTCGCAAAAAAACCGAATTAGGCAGCACCCATGCGGGACCACCGATTCCTTTCGTATCAAGGATAAGCTGTCTAACACTATTTAGCATTCTCGTGTTAGTGGGCTGCGGGAGTTCTAGCAACAACAATAGACCCGTCGTACAAAACCCAGCCCCGGAGCCGGCTCCAGCACCTGCACCAGCACCCAAAACGTTTAATGCGATTATCGGCAACGACACCAATAGCCAATTGAACTCCCTTTTGTCTCTCAATGAAGGCGGGCCAGGCGGCTCACCCAACCAGAGCTTGCGGGCGGGAGATGTGCTGGTCGGTGGGGACGATGATGACGTTATCGTCGGTGGACTTGGTGTCGATATACTCATTGGAAACGGTGGCGACGACATCTTAATCGGTGGCACCGAGGACTTTAACTCCAGCGTCGATGGCGATAATCGTGGCTCAGACAATCGCGACCGAGCATACGGCCAGGCGGGCGACGACGTATTTATCTGGGCGCCAGGTGATGGAAGTGATTTATTCGACGGTGGAGAAGGCACTGATGTTCTGATTTTCGGTGTTCTGGGTGAAGCACGAGACGCCACTGGGAACACCGATGGTGCACCATTCTTCGCTGTGAATCCGCCAGGATCGGAAGGCAGCCAGGACCACGACGGAATTCAGCTTGATGAGAATTCACAACCTTCTGTGCGAGCTTCAAACTCTCCCGGTTTCTGTACGTTACTGGACGTTACAGAAAATGGCGATGCCTTGAGCCAGCTTGACCTGGACCTGGTGGTGCGATTTTCACTGCGCGGTATAGCAGACGCATTTGACGCCGGGGAGCGCACTGACGACGATGGCTTGCGTGTCGCGGTCAGCGTTAAGAATACTGAGTTCGTAGTCTGCACCCGCAGGGACTTCGATGCCGACCTTGCCCTGGAAAACATTGAAGTTTTTGACATAAGTGGTGATCAACCTGTTGAGGCCGATATAAATGCTTTACCGGAGTACGTACAAGGGCTCATCTTCTGAAAACACGCCAGACCACCCAAGAAAACTGCGTTAGCCTCCGATTTGGGGGCTTTTTTAGATCTTGTAGCTGTACATCAAAAACAGCTTTTTAACATCGCCGGTTCGAATGGTCTGTCCGCTCTCGGCTCTAAAATCAGCAAATCGAATCTTAAATTCATGATCTCGATCGGGCTCAAATATTAGATCCAAATCCACTTCCGACCCAATTCTCTGACCACCACTATCGAATTGGTGGTAGCGCAGATCTACCACCCAGGGACGCGCACGCCATAAAAGCCGAAATGAATCATCGATTAGACCTTGAGCAGGTGTGCTTAAAAACTGATCCGCCCAACCCTGAAACTTGTGAAGCGTTGCCAAGGGCGTTTGGAAAGCCGCACCATTATTCGAGCCAAAGCGCTCTTTGCGTGCGCTGAGTCGAAATTTTTTCAACTCAGCGCCAATCTCCCATTGATAATAGGACAGCCAATTATCATTACTATCTTCTTGCTGTGCGAGGGTCACTGATCCCAGCCATTTAATACCGCCGGACTTGTATTGCGTGTCCAGGTTAAAGCCATAGGTGCGATGGGAAAACTCGGAAATATCGGAGTTATGAACGAGGTATGCAAAGCTGGAAACATCAACATAGTCCCAGTCACGATATTCGATTCGCAACATGTGCCCGTCAATTTTATGATCGCCTAACTGACTTGTAGGCCTGCGTCCGTTTAATCTCGCAAACCGAATGTCTTCCTGGTTAAGCCTATCGCCAGCGTCGTCGCCCAGAATACGGTTAACCTGATTCACAAAAGCGTAGTTAAGCGAAACACCCGAGGTACTTTCATGATGTAGGCGAATACCATCGAAAGTTTGATCATTCTGGCGGAAGCCAACCGGCCCAACGAAGCGTTCTTCACCAAAAGAAATAGACTGGCGACCAAAAACCACGGATGTACTATCTGTACTGGCTTGGAAATTGAGTTGGTTAATTTCCGTACCAGATGGATCGGCAATAATCGCTTTGTCACCCACTAGCACGCCGTTGCTGTGCTTGTTTTCCCAAAAAGACTCTACGTGATCTAGTTGACCAAAAAGATGAAGATTGTCCGTTACGGCGTACTGTGCATTAATTCGAAGTTTTGCCGTCAGCGCTCGACCATCTTCGCCGGCTAAGTCTACCGATTCCGAACGAATTCGGGCGGCATAATTTAAAAAACTCTGTTTTTCTTCAGCGGCTTCTACAGCTACACTTGAGTCCAAGGCGACGATAATGAGTAAGGACTGGCACAAACGCGAGGAGATATCCTCACTCCCAATCGTCAGCATTGCCATCATGTAAAGAGGTTAGATCGTTGACAGAGTCCAGGTAATCGTAGAACTCATCAGGCATCGGATTCTGCCTCACATCCAGATACCGCAATAGGTTGAGCGACTCAATGTGCAATTCTTCCAGCTCATTATCGAACAAATGCAGCTTTTTCAGTGCGGGCAATTCAGTCAGGTCCGCCGACCGCAGAGCATTGTTATTGGCTTTCACTTGGGTAAGTTTGGAGCACCCTTGAATGGTAATTCTCTGCAGCTTATTGTGGAAGGCGTATAACACTTTAAGTGAGTCGCAATCTTTCACTACTAACTGCGTCAGAGCGTTTCCAGCGATGTTCAAATGACTTAGACGATCAAACCTCGGCAGATCTAATGCCGTTATCGTATTTTTATACAGAGACAGTTTTGTCAGTGAGGTGAATTTCTCCAAGCCGTCAATATTTTCAATTTTTTTATTGTGGCAGCTGATTTGCTCGAATTGATCCGGCTGCGTCCAATCGTGTTTCTTCGCTATATCATTCACACACTTTTGCAGAGCGGGATCTGCAACACTGATATCAGCGCTTGCAAGAGAGGCGAAAAGACCAAGAACGCACAAGATAACCCTAGCAAACAACCAATCCATCTAGCTCTTAGCCTCGCCGTTTCGAAGGCGCACACATATGCCGCTGGCAATAAGTTGGTCGCTGGGCTCGTCTATCGCGGAGCCGCCGATTTCCTCACGGGTGAGCAATAAGGTTTGCGCATCGACAACAAGTCGCCATTGGGCTTGGCTCAACTCAAGATTGGCAATTGACTCGTTATCAACGACGGCTAGTGAGCGAGTTTCACCATCGCGCCGAGACACGGCCCACAACTGGTAATCACTATCGTCGCTAAGCTCAGTGTCACTCCAACTCAGTGTTAAGGTTGAACTGCTCGCGTCGCCAAGCGTGGTGAGTACCGCAGTCCCTGCCGAACCTGCCATAACAGCGACGTAGTCCACTCTTGGTTCGGTCAGTTCTGGTAATAACGAGGAGTTAGGTGACAAGTCCCACATCGTTAACGTTAGTACAAAGGAAGCCAATGCTCCGCTAAGCGCCCATCCAAAACGACTAAACCAACTTCCTGAATCGGTGGATTCAGTCGGCGAATTTATCGCCGCTTGATGAGTATTCCTCGGCTTCAACTTGTCTTCAATAGACTGCCAAGTACCGGGTTGCGGTGCAAGCTCGTTATCGCTGACGAGCAACGCGGCTAAGTGATTTTCCCAGTGGAGCACTCTATCAGCAAGCGAAGAATCTTCGTTCAAGCGCTGCTGAAATAAGTCGCGCTCTAATCCCTGCAACGATCCGGCTACATACTCGAATGCCAGCGCATCGTCGTCTAAAGAGACGTTTGCTGTTTCTTTTCCAGACATGAACTCAATCTCTTTACACTCCGATGAAGCCAGGATTTGATCGTATTAGTATTCGTTTCAAATAATAGCGCCATCTCTTCTCGACTACTGCCACGTAAATAGGCCAACTGGACGCACTGCTTGCTACGGCTGTCCAAGGTAGCCAAGCACTCCATAAAGGCTTGCTGCTGCTCCGATCTGCGCATATCGTCTTCCGGGGTATCACCCGTGGAAGGCAGGCTGTCCGTTAGTGACTCCAGCTCAGCATGCCCCACATGGCGTTTTTCGTATGCCATTTTGTCTAAAGCACGATAACGAATAATGCTGCTCATCCAAGTCAGTGGCGCCGATAAATCTTCACTGTATTTTGCCGCATTATGCCAAATCTGAAGAAATCCCTCTTGCAAAACATCATTGCTCCAATCCTCAGAACGAACAATATTAAATGAAACTCGGTTTAGATACGCCGACGTTTCCTCGTACAGGGAACGCAAAGCACTTTGATCCTGTGCTGCACAGCGTTTTATTAGAGCTTTCAAAAGCTCATTCCTGTCATTGTCCAAGTTTCACGGTCTCTATTGTATATACGCCCAAAGCGTCGAAAGGTTGCAAGCTATCCACCTATAGAATCCATGATAGACCCCTACAAAGGCAATGGAAACTTTGGGCAGCTCTGTTCAAGATTGAGTTCCTCCAGCGTGTCCAAACTAAGTGATCACTGAGTTCAAGCGGTAAGGCGGCCAGACTATGAAATCGTTGCAATGAGCCAGAGTAATCGCAGAAGCACTACCAGCCCAGCTGTTCCCTAACAAACGGAACCGTGAGTGCGCGCTTATGAGCGAGCGAGGCAGCGTCCAGATCACGCAGCAACCCAAGCAGTGAGCTCAGGGCTCGTGGGGCTCGGCTGACAATATAGCTGGCGACCTCGGCAGGCATCTCCAACCCCAGGCGCTTTGCTCTATAACGCAGGATTTCCTGCTTGGTATCATCATCCACACTGCCTAGCTGGTATATCTCACCCCAGGTTAATCGACTCTGCAAATCGGACAGCGCAACAGACAATTCGCGTGGAGCGGCATTGCCACTGAAAAAAAGCCTGCAATCGTTGTCCCGAGCACGATTAAAAAAATGGAATAGCTCGGGCTCCCAGCTCGAGTCACCCGCAATGGAATCAACATCATCGACACAGACCAGGCTCAAATTTTCCATACCCTGTAAAACCTCGGCTGCAGGAAATGACCTAAGCTCTAAAAGCGGTAAATACAGGGAATTCTCGCCAGCGAGGTGGCATGCGGACTGAAGCAAATGGGTCTTGCCTGTGTCGTGACTACCATAGCAGTAAAGAAAAGGCTCACCGCCCTCCCCCAATTGTCGGCGCACCGAATCGAGCAGTGGTCCCACGGCGCTGGTCGCAAAAAAGTTATCCAGGGTCGCCTCATCGCGAAGAGCAATATTCAGCGGCAATTGCCGCTGGGAAGCATCCTTCACTCAGCGCCGCCTGCGTATAGATCGCTGGATCGATAGTGTGCGATGCCATGTCGGACAAAAACAGTAATGACTGCAGCAACGGGAAGCGCAACGACAACTCCGACAAAGCCAGCCAACTGGCCACCGGCCATTAATGCAAAAATGACAGCAACCGGATGCAAGCCTATGCGATCACCGACAAGTATGGGCGTTAAAACCATGGACTCGATAATTTGGCCAAAACCAAAAATAAGCACGACCCAGATTAGAACCCCAAACTCCTGAAATTGAACGTAAGCGGCAATAAGTGAAGATATTATGCCGATGAGAAAACCCAGGTAGGGAACCATGCTCGCCAATCCAGCGATTACACCCAACAGCAGCGCCAGCTCGAGCCCCAAAATCCACAGACCTACGCCGTAAATCAGTCCAAGAGCACACATCACAATAAACTGCCCCCTTAGAAAGGAACCGACGACTTCGTCACCCTCGGAGACCATGGTAGACACTTGCTTTTGCCAGGCCACTGGCATCATTCGCAAACCTTTGTCGATTAAAATATCCCAGTCTCGCATCAGATAAAACGCGACGACCGGCACCAAGGCGAGATTCGCTATTCCCAGCAACAGTGATATACCCGAACCTGTAACGCGCTTGGTGGTTTCCGCCACAAATTTGCCCAGGGTTTGCCAGTTATCTGCTAGCTGGCTAGATAGGTCCAATTTCGGCAGCAATTCGGGTGGCAAACTCAGGCGCTCTTGGAACCAGGGCATCAGTACATTGGTTAGCCATTGGTAAAAATAAGGTACCTTTTGCACTAGCACATCGATTTGAGTTGCCAATAGTGGAATAAAAATCAGCCCTGCGACCACAAAAAAACTGGTCAGAAAAACAAACACGATAGACACGGAAAGTGTGCGATTGAGCTTGTGAGATTCCAGCCAGTCCACAACAGGGTCACCCAAGTAGGCGATCAGACCACCCAATACAAAAGGCAATAATATAGGTTGGAGGAGATAAAACATCGTCCCTAAAAAAACGATGACCGCCAGTACCAATGGCCACCGGTTAACCGATATCAGCTCTTCCGTAGAATCTCGCTCTTCTGTGGGATCTAATTTTTCCATTGGTATCTCAATTGCTGGGAGCCGGAGGTGTTTGATAGGGGAGATAGTTTGCGATTTAACTCAATAATTTTTCGCAGCCGAGAAGCTTGTGCCTGAGCCGTCAATCGAAGTCGAATTTCGTCGCCCTCTATTTCTTCCACATTGGCGTGTTGTATGAGCTCCAAACTTTCCAGCCAGCTGACAATCTTTGCGTAATCGGAGTACTGGTTTACACCGCGTACCGACATCAAAACCCCGCCTACGTCGGCTTGCGAGGCGGCCACCGAGTAGTTCCTAGCCATCTGTTCAGCCACCAGTGAAGCACCTGAATTCATAAAAGTATCGATAGAATCTGCGCTGGCGGTGCGATCGACTCGGTTGTTGCCGGAAATATACGCCCAATCACCTAGCCATTCCCCGGTAGACAGTTCAGTAATACGTCCCGCCAAGATATCCTGGACGCCATAGCGCACAGAGGCGGCTAAAAGTGGGGGAGCTCGCAAGCGCCAGACTTCATCCACTTTTAGTGCCGCCGTATCTTCCAAGTCCAATAGTGGCACTCGAAGCGGAACGCCTCGGGTCGAAAAACTCTTTTGGATAGCATCGAGTACGGCCGACTGAGAGTCAGCTCCGACAAACTGCTTCCCTGACGCATTCTGAACCACAACCCACACCAGTACCGTAGGACGATTGGCCGTCCAAAAAGGGGCACCGGAACTCACTACGAGTTTGGAAATGACAGCGCCGTCAAATTCAAACTTCGCCGAAAGATCACCATCAGCATCCTGGTCGCGCGTGTAGGAATACTGCTGGACGTAGCTACGCGCTTTTTCCAACTCTGTGAGAATAACGGGATTTTCCAGGACATTAACACTTCCCGATACCTTGATGAACACTTGCTGGAGCGCCAACAATGAGGCTTGCTCCAGCGCCTCGGCCCCATGATCGGCAACCGGAACTTCAGCTTCATAAAGGTTGTCCACCACAACAGCCTGGGTAGACGAACAAACCAACATCAAACAGGCAATGATGCGAGTCCAGGATGTGGGTAAGAAAATGGTGAACACTGTCATCTCCGCAAACAAACAGACGCGCATTGTACCAGCACCGCGCCGCAACAACAGGGCAAGGCTGCGCAGAGGAGCAGTATTTGCATAACTGAGGCTGAATTCCATCAGTATTCACGCTAGAATACCGCGCTTCCAAACCTCCCTCCCAAGACGACAGGACTGACCACCCTATGAGCGATGAAAGCAAGCAGACCTCTTTAAGCTATAAAGATGCCGGAGTTAATATCGATGCCGGCAATGCGCTCGTGGAGCGAATCAAAGGGGTCTCAAAACGTACTCGACGCCCGGAGGTCTTGAGCGGATTAGGTGGGTTCGGTGCCCTTTGTGAAATTCCAGCCGGCTACAGACAGCCCGTTTTGGTATCTGGCACAGACGGCGTGGGCACCAAGCTTCGCCTGGCAATGGATATGGGGATTCACAATACTATCGGCATCGACCTGGTCGCTATGTGCGTGAACGATTTGATTGTTACCGGTGCGGAGCCGCTGTTTTTCCTGGACTACTATGCGACAGGCGAGTTGAGCGTAGATACCGCGGTTGATGTTGTTGAAGGTATAGGCCGCGGCTGTGAACTAGCCGGCTGCGCCTTAGTTGGTGGGGAAACCGCTGAAATGCCTGGTATGTATGAGGGAGAGGATTACGACCTGGCCGGTTTCTGCGTGGGTGTGGTGGAGAAAGCCGAGATAATTGACGGCAGTGGGGCAGGACGAGGCGACAGTCTCATTGCTTTGGCCAGTAGCGGCCCCCACTCCAACGGGTTTTCGCTGATCCGTAAAATCCTGGAAGTAAGCAATGCAGATCTCGCTGAAGGCCTGGGCGAGACCAGCCTGGGTCAGGCCTTACTTGCTCCCACAACAATCTACGTTAAGCCACTGCTGGAACTGTTTCGAAAAACTCCAGTGAAAGCACTGTCGCATATAACCGGAGGTGGTTTATTGGAAAACTTACCTCGTGTTCTTCCCGATGATTGTCACGCTGTGATAGAGACCTCTAGCTGGCAGTGGCCAGAGGTTTTCAAATGGCTGCAGGATAAAGGTAATGTGGAAACCTCAGAAATGTACCGCACCTTTAACTGCGGCGTTGGCATGGTACTTTGCGTCGAGCAAGAAAACGAAGATGCCGTGGTCGCACAGTTGCGTGAATCTAAACTTGAGGCTTGGAAGATTGGCACCATCGCCGAGGGCCACAATGAAGTTGTTTTTCGTTAATGAGCGCTCACCGTATCGCCATACTGATTTCCGGTCGCGGTTCAAATCTTCAAGCCTTTATCGACGCTATTGAGAACGGTCAACTCGATGCCGAAATCGCGCTGGTTATCAGCAACAACCCTCACGCCGAGGGGTTGGAAAAAGCGGCATCGGCAGGTATTAATACCCGATGTATCAACCATCACAATTTTTCCAACCGCGAAGATTTTGATGGCGCACTGGTCACTTGCCTGAACGCAGAAAAGATTGATCTGGTGATACTCGCGGGCTTCATGAGAATCCTGACACCGGTATTCATTGACACCTTTGCGGGACGATTATTGAACATTCACCCGTCTTTGCTGCCTAAGTACCCAGGACTGAATACACATCAAAGAGCGCTGGATGCAGGCGATAGCGTAGCCGGCGTCACGGTACATTTTGTTACAGCAGAGCTCGATGGTGGCCCGGCGATTCTACAAGCGACGGTTCCTGTACTCGATGGAGACACCGCTGAGTCACTCGCGCAAAGAGTGATTGTGGAAGAACACATTATTTACCCAATCGCTGCCCAATGGTTCTTGCAAGGGCGACTGAAGTTAACGGAACAAGGAGCTATTTTCGATGGCCAAGCGTTACCCGCCACTGGGGCCTGCAATCCTAGTGCGAATCACTAGCCTATTCCCGTTATTGGCTTTACTACTGGCCCTACCCAACATGGGGATTGCATCCGATGGCGTCGAAGCTTCAGCTCCCGGACTTCAACTCAAGCCTTACACTGCGCAATACATTACCAAAACTCGCGGCCTGAGCATCACCATCGATCGCAAGCTGATTCGCAAGGCAGACAACCGTTATGAGTTGACCAGTGGCGGCAGTAAAATCATCGCCGGATTTCAGGAGAGCAGCCGTTTCAGCGTACAAGACTCAAGCATTGTACCGACGGCCTATATCTATCAGGGTAGTGGCCTAATGAATCGCCGCCGGGAAGTGAAGTTCACCAGCGGCGCAGACACCTTGCAGAGCCTTTATAAAGAAAAGTGGTATGAGCTACCCTATACCAACAACACCTACGACCGTATGACTCAGCAAGAGCAGATGCGCTTGCGGCTTATGCGCGAAACCACGCTTCCAGAAACTCTGGTGCTGACTGTCGCTGATGGTAAGCGTGTCAAACACCATCAGCTGCAACTGGTCGCCGAAGAGAAGCTAGAAACACCTATGGGCTTGATCGACACCGTTCATTTCAAGCGACTACACAAGAAACCAGATCGCAAATCCGATATCTGGTTAGCACCGAAGTGGGATTATCTGATGGTCAAAACCGTTCATGTAGAAGACGGCAATCCGGTTGAGGTGGAAATCACCAAGGCCACCCTCGAGGGGATACCCGTAACAGGTGATTAAGCCAAAGCGTGGCTTAGGCCTTAGGGAGAGTAACGCCCCGCTGCCCCTGATATTTGCCACCGCGGTCTTTGTAACTCACTTCACAGGCCTCATCAGATTCAAAAAACAACATTTGCGCGACGCCTTCGTTGGCATAAATTTTCGCCGGTAAGGTCGTGGTGTTAGAAAACTCGAGGGTTACGTGGCCCTCCCACTCGGGTTCCAGGGGCGTCACGTTGACGATAATTCCACAGCGAGCATAGGTGGATTTACCTAAACATACGGTGAGCACATTGCGAGGAATTCGAAAGTATTCCACGGTAGATGCCAATGCGAAAGAATTCGGCGGTATCACACAAACATCACTATGGACGTCAACAAAGCTACCCTCGTCAAAATTCTTTGGGTCTACGGTAGCTGAATTTATATTGGTAAACACCTTGAAGTGCTCAGAACAGCGAACGTCATAGCCGTAACTTGAAGTGCCGTAGGAAATGAGGCGCTGCTCACCGGAATAACGCACTTGATCGGCCTCGAAGGGCTCAATCATCCCCTGCTCCTGAGCCATCTGACGTATCCATCTATCTGCCTTGATTGTCACTTTGCTTTATTCCTCTATTTGTAGCGGGTACCAATATGTTTGAGCCGCGTTCTTATCCTAGTCAATCATCTGAAATGGTAATTTCAGGAAAGGTCTGGACCGAAGAATCTGCAGCGGTCTCTTGCAGCGCTAAAGTTAGTGCCTGGGCTGCGGCCAAGTAAACCGCCGTTATCGCTGAATCAGGCTCGGCTATAACCGTTGGAGTGCCCGAGTCCGTTTGTTCTCGAATAGAAAGTGCCAAGGGCAAACTGCCCAGGACGTTGACGCCATAATCGGCGGCGATTCTCTCGCCGCCATGCGCTCCGAAAATATGTTCCGCATGACCGCACTCGCTGCAAACGTGCACAGCCATATTCTCTATAACACCCAAAATCGGAACGTCTACCTTACGGAACATTTCGATGCCCTTTTGCGCGTCCATCAAGGCAATATCCTGGGGCGTAGTGACGATAACTGCCCCTGCCAGGGTGGCCTTTTGGGTAAGCGTCAGATGAATATCCCCGGTTCCCGGAGGCATATCGATGATCAGATAGTCCAAGGGCCCCCAAAGAGTTTGTTCCAACATCTGAGTCAGCGCACCCCCGGCCATGGGGCCACGCCATACCATGGGTGTTCGCTCATTGACCAGATAGCCCATAGACATGGTTAAAAGGCCGTGAACATCAATGGGCAGAAGAAACTGTCCGCCTTGCTGCTCGGGCTTTACATCATCGGCGATTCCCAACATCAGCTGCTGGCTGGGACCGTATATATCGGCATCCAACAAGCCGACCTTGGCTCCCTGAGCCTTGAGTGCGAGCGCCAGATTGACCGCCGTGGTCGATTTGCCCACTCCACCCTTGCCCGATGCGATGGCAATTATGTGCTTGATTTCATTCATTGTGTGACTACTTTTGAAGTGAGTACATGCGCAGGCAACACCGACCGGTGCGCCACAAGGCGGCTAGTATAAAGGCCCGGGCAACATTCAACAATGCCGCAGCACACTAATGAAAAGCTGCAGTAAAAAAGCTATAGTGTCGCCCTTTTTTGACACTCTCGGAGACACCCAGACCATGGCCGATTCTGCACCGCGCGACATCCTGGTGACCAGCGCCCTACCCTATGCCAACGGATCCCTGCATCTGGGCCATATGTTGGAAATGGTGCAGACCGACATCTGGGTGCGTTTCCAGAAATCCAGAGGCAACAATTGCAGCTATGTGTGCGCCGACGACGCACATGGAACGGCCATTATGCTGACCGCTGAATCATTGGGAATCACGCCAGAGCAGCAAATAGAAGCCATCCAGGCCGAACATGAACAGGACGCGGCCGGTTTCTCCATTGGCTTTGATAACTACTCCTCCACCCATGCTCCAGAAAACAAAGCCTGGAGCGAGGAGATCTATCGAAGACTCGTTGCCAATGACCACATAGCGCGCAGATCAATCGTCCAGGCCTTCGACCCGGAAAAGCAGTTGTTCCTGGCTGACCGCTTTATCAAGGGAACCTGCCCGCGCTGCAAGACGGAAGATCAATACGGTGACAATTGTGAATCGTGCGGTGCCACCTACAGCCCCGCCGAGCTCATCGACCCGGTGTCGGCCATTTCCGGTGCGACTCCCGTCGACAAAGAATCTGAACACTACTTCTTTAAGCTCCCGGAATTTGAGAGCATGCTGAAAAGCTGGATCGATTCCGGGACCTTACAACCGCAAATCGCCAACAAACTGCGCGAGTGGACGGACGCCGGCTTGCAAGAATGGGACATCAGCCGCGACGCGCCCTACTTTGGCTTCGAAATACCAGACGCTCCGGGAAAGTATTTTTATGTGTGGCTGGACGCGCCAATCGGTTACCTGGCTAGCTTTCAGATCTACTGCGAGCGAGAGAATATCGATTTCAACCATTATTGGAAGACGGGTTCCAGCGCCGAGTTGTATCACTTTATCGGCAAGGACATCATTAATTTTCACGGATTGTTTTGGCCCGCCATGCTCTCTTCTGCAGATCTGCGCACGCCTACGGCGATTTATGCCCACGGTTTTCTGACCGTGAATGGCAACAAGATGTCTAAAAGCAGAGGCACTTTCATCAAAGCGAGTACCTACCTGGAACACTTAGACGCTGAGTATCTGCGCTATTATTTCGCCGCAAAATTAAGCGCTGCAGTAGATGATATCGATCTCAATCTCGAGGACTTCACCCAACGCGTCAACTCAGATGTAGTCGGCAAAGTGGTCAATATCGCCAGCCGGTGTGCCGGCTTCCTGCGAAAGGGGTTTGACAATCAGCTTACTGCCACGACTGCAGAGCCCCAACTACTGCAATCTTTCTTCGATGCCAGTGAAGGTATCGCGCAACTTTACGAACAGCGCGAATTCAACAAAGCCATACGTGAAATTATTGCTCTGGCTGATCGCGCCAACCAGTACATCGACGAGAAAAAGCCCTGGGTTCTCGCCAAAGAAGAGGGACAAGAGTGGCAAGTGCACGCGGTGTGCAGCGTGGGAATCAACCTATTTCGAGTATTGCTGACCTATTTAAAGCCTGTACTTCCCGAGATGGCCGAAAAAGCAGAGTCTTTTTTGAATTGCTCTTTGGATTGGACCGCACTCGAAGAACCGCTGCTCAGCCACAAAATCAACAAGTTTAAGCCGTTGATGCTGCGTATCGACAGCGACAAGGTAGAGGCCATGGTAGAAGCGAGCAAGCAACTTCAAACGAGCGCTGCAGCTTCAGAAACACCTGCGCCAAAAAAACCAGCAGGCGACGACAGCAATTCGACTGGGAACCACATCGAATTTGATGATTTTGCCAAAGTCGACCTTAGAATCGTAGAAATTATTGCGGCCGATCATGTCGAAGGGGCAGACAAGCTACTTCGGCTAACGCTGGACCTCGGCGATTCACGCAGGCAAGTGCTGGCCGGTATCAAATCAGCTTATTCCCCGGAGGATTTGGTGGGCAAATTGACGGTAATGGTCGCAAATCTGGCGCCTAGGAAAATGCGCTTTGGCATCTCCGAGGGGATGGTGCTGGCGGCCGGTCCAGGGGGCGACGATATCTACCTGCTTGAACCTCACGCCGGCGCCAAACCAGGCATGAAGGTGAAATAGGTGGGGCTCAGCTCGCAAGCGCCCAGCGGAATACTGAACCCGCGACTAAAATATAAGCTTAGTACAATTAAGTTATTGTTTACTAAAGGTTAAATGCTTAACATCGCTGCGCAACATGGCGTTGAGATGCGCGTTACACTAACAACTAATAGGTGTTAGATTAAATTTTGGGACTGCGAGCCAAGCCCCAGAACGTTAGACTAGATAAAATGGAGCCTCCCTGCTGCACAAGAGTGAATTGCAGCGCTAACGGGTAAGGGATACACATGGTGGCAGATTACTCAATTTTGTTGATCGGCGCGATTCTCGTCAACAATTTCGTACTGGTCCAGTTTTTGGGCCTGTGCCCCTTTATGGGCGTGTCAAACAAACTTGAAACCGCCATGGGTATGTCGATGGCGACCACCTTCGTACTCACCCTCGCCTCGGCCTGCAGCCATTTAACCTACAATTTCCTACTCCAACCTCTCGGCCTGGAATACTTAAGAACTATTTCATTTATTTTGGTCATTGCTGTCGTTGTGCAATTTACAGAGATGGTTGTGCGTAAGAGCAGCCCGCTGCTTTATCGGGTATTGGGCGTGTACCTCCCTTTGATTACTACCAACTGCGCAGTGCTCGGCGTCGCTTTACTCAACATCAACAAAGATCACAACTTCCTGCAGTCGCTGTTTTATGGCTTTGGCGCGGCGGTTGGATTTTCTTTGGTACTGGTGTTGTTTGCGGCCATGCGAGAACGACTGACCGTGGCCGATGTTCCCGATCCCTTCAAGGGTGCCGCGATAGGCATGGTCACCGCCGGCCTAATGTCACTCGCCTTTATGGGTTTTGCGGGACTGGTATAGCGACGACGTGACCGAATTAATCACACAATTTCCGCTGCTGGCCGCGCTCCTAGCCCTGGTTAGCCTGGGTGCTGTATTTGGCGCGGTGCTAGGTTTCGCCGCTGTGCGTTTCAAAACGGAAGGCGACCCTATTGCAGATCAGATCAACGACATTCTGCCCCAGACTCAATGTGGACAATGCGGCCACCCTGGCTGCCGTCCCTATGCCGCAGCCATAGCCAACGGCGAACCGATCAACAAGTGCCCTCCGGGTGGAGAAGCCACCATTCAGGCACTGGCAGACTTACTGGATGTAGAAGCCATTCCCCTAGATGAGGAACACGGCGAAGAAAAGGTGAAGTCAGTAGCATATATTCGCGAGGACGAATGCATCGGCTGTACCAAATGTATCCAGGCTTGCCCGGTTGATGCCATTCTGGGCGCGGCGAAACTCATGCACACGGTTATTGTCAGCGAGTGCACGGGCTGCGATCTATGCGTAGAGCCCTGCCCCGTCGACTGCATTGACATGATCCCCGAAGAGCAAACTCTGCAATCCTGGCACTGGGGGCTTCCCGACCCAGTTAGCCGAAAAGTCGACATAATTGCCACCGATGCAACAACTGGAGAAGCGGCGTGAGAAAGGTGTTCGATTTTCACGGGGGAATTCACCCTCCTGAGAACAAACATCAGTCTCTGAGCCTGCCCATTGAGTCCGCCGGTATTCCACCTGAGCTAACATTACCTCTGTCCCAGCATATTGGGGCACCAGCCGTCCCCATTGTTGAGGTGGGTGACAGAGTGTTGAAAGGTCAGATGGTTGCAGATGCAAAAGGCTTTGTGAGCGTTCCAGTACACGCTCCTACATCGGGAGTCATAAGCGCTATTGAAAAACGAGCCATTGCGCACCCATCGGGTTTTACTGCGCCGTGCATCGTAATTGAAAGCGATGGAAAAGATCAGTGGATCGAACATCAGGGCCAGGAGGGCTACGAACACCTCAGTAAACCGGATCTGTTAAACCTGATCCGCAATGCAGGCATTGCCGGTATGGGCGGCGCGGGTTTCCCTGCCGCGGTCAAATTATCGATAAAACCAGATACTCAAATCGAGACTTTGATTCTCAATGGTACGGAGTGTGAGCCCTATATAACAGCCGATGACGTTCTGATGAGGGAGCGCGCTGATCAAATTATTGCTGGTGCAAAAATACTGCAGTTTTTAATCGGTCCAGGAGAAACACTGATTGGCGTCGAGGACAACAAGCCTGAGGGTTTAAAATGTCTTCGGGACGCCGCTCAGGGAAGCGATATCCAGATCGTAGCATTTCCCACCAAATACCCGTCGGGTGGTGAAAAGCAGCTCATTGAAATACTGACAGGAAAACAGGTACCCAGCGGCGGTCTACCCTCGCAAGTGGGTGTTGTGTGCCAGAACATCGGCAGCGCGGTCGCTATTTACCAAGCAGTTGTACTCGGCCGCCCGCTAATCTCCAGAATTACCACCGTCACTGGCGAGTCTGTTGAGCAGGCTCAAAACTACGAGGTGCTATTGGGTACGCCCATGAGTTTTTTACTGGAAAAAGCCCGCTACCATAGCAGTGCAAACAATCGACTTATTATGGGTGGCCCGATGATGGGTTTTACCGTCCCTGACCCAAATGTACCGATCGTTAAAACAACGAATTGTATTTTGGCACCCACTGAACAGGAACTCCCTACACCGCCACCTGCTCAGGCCTGTATTCGCTGTGGTATGTGCGCCGAAGTGTGCCCCGCTAGTTTATTACCGCAACAGATGTTTTGGTTTGCCCAGGGTAAAGAGCACGACAAACTCGAGCAGCACAATCTATTTGACTGCATTGAATGCGGCGCCTGCTCCTGGGTATGCCCCAGCGCCATTCCCTTGGTGCAATACTACCGCGCATCCAAAGCAGAAATACTGCAAGCGCGGCGAGATCACGAAAAATCAGAGCAATCGCGCCTGCGCTTCGAATCCCGCCAAGAACGACTTGATCGAGAAGAAGCTGAGAAAAATGCCAAGCGCGCCGCGCGAAAACTGGCGGCCGAACAGCGAGCCGCACAGGCGGCCCAGGGATCAACCGATGCCGAAGACCCCATTCAAGCCGCAATAGACCGAGCCAAAGCCAAGAAGGCGGCACAGCAATCCGGCGGTACAAGCAGCGAGTTGGATACGTTGCAAACAGCCCTCGCCAGTGTGAAAAAGCGGCTCGAAACCGCAACAACGAAATTAAACGAAGCAAAAGCGGAAAATAGTGATCTGGTCTCTGCGCTACAGGCTGGCGTCGATAAAACCACTGCCAAATTTGCCGCTGCTGAAAAAGCACTAGCGGACTACCAGGCATCAAACAAAGATGCTTCGCCCGCGCAGGAGGAGACCCCCGAGGTAGATGCTGCACAAATAGCGATACAAAAAGCGATGGCGGCCAGAGCGGCAGATTCTGCTTTGAGTCCGGCAGAAAAAGCCAGAAAAAATCTGCAGAAACTTCGTCAGCGCCTAGAAAAAACCGAAGCAAAATTGCAGGAATGCCGCAACAATGGCGAAGAGGAAAAGGTTGTCGATGCTCTTGTGGCAACAGTGGAGCGGCTGGGTGAAAAAATTGCCAGTGCCGAACAGGCCGTAGCCGCCGAGCCTGAGGATTCCTGATATGGCGCTGATGCGAATTACCTCGCCCCATGCACACGGCCCGATGAACACCTCGGGAGTAATGCTTCAGGTTCTGCTTGCAACGGTGCCGGGAGTAGTCGTGCTGACGCATTTTTTCGGCTTTGGCACGCTGGTGAATGTGCTATGGGGTTGCACGCTGGCACTAGCATTTGAATCACTGGCGCTCGCCTTACGAGGCCGCCCGCTGGCCTTTTATCTGAAGGATTACAGCGCTGTCGTCACAGCCACATTGCTGTGCATCGCACTGCCGCCCTACGCCCCCTGGTGGCTTATCGCGGTGGGAATCGGCTGCTCAATTTTATTGGCAAAACACCTCTATGGCGGCCTGGGATATAACCCGTTCAATCCCGCGATGGTCGGCTATGTGATTCTACTGATCTCATTCCCGGTTCAGATGACGGCTTGGGCTCCTCCCCGAGGAACAGGGGAGCTGCCAGGACTAATGGAGGCGCTACAGGCTTGTTTTTTCCCAGCTGCCTACGATGGCGTAACAATGGCCACCCCTCTGGATGTACTCAAACAAAACAACAGCCTGCTGATAAAAGATCTATGGAGTCAGAACGTTCAATTTGGCCGCTGGGCCGGGATTGGCTGGGAATGGGTGAATCTCGCTTTCGCGGCGGGTGGAGTATGGCTCCTCTATCGGAAGATTTTCACCTGGCACGCCCCTGTCGCGATGCTGCTAAGTCTGGGAGTAATGGCGGCAATTTTTTACGATGGTGGTAGTTCAGCCAGCGGAGGATCACCCGCGTTCCACCTGCTGAGCGGAGCAACAATGTTCGGCGCTTTTTTTATTGTTACCGATCCGGTTACCTCCGCTGTGTCAGTGAGAGGAAGATTAATTTACGGTGCACTCATCGGAGTACTGATCTATATCATCCGTGTGCGCGGCAATTACCCCGATGCCGTTGCCTTCGCGGTCTTAATCATGAACTTTGCCGCACCTTTTATAGATCACTATACCCAGCCGCGAACCTACGGGCACAAGCGGGGAGAGCAATAAAATGCTGAGTCAGTCGATCTCTCGCAACAGTATTTTGCTGGCCGTGTTTGCGGTGTGCACTACTTTGCTCATCTCCGGCACCTACCTGTTAACGAAAGACAGAATTGCACTGGCACAACGTGAAGCTGAAGAAAAAGCTCTGCTACAGATTGTGCCCGTTTCGCGCCACAACAACTCAATGCTGGACGACATAATAGCTGTTGGCCCAGCAACTGACGGACTTGGCCTGAAAACAAGCAAACAGATTTACCTGGCGCGCCAAGATGACAAGGTAATCGCCGCCATTATTCCGGTCACAGCCGCAGATGGCTACAGCGGCGATATCGATTTAATTGTTGGCATCAATGCAGATCGAACCATCGCCGGTATTCGCGCCCTGGCGCACAAAGAAACACCCGGTCTCGGTGACAAAGTGGATTTGAACAAGTCAGACTGGATTTTGAGCTTCAACGGCAAATCCCTGAGCAATCCCATTCTGGAAAAGTGGGCGGTAAAAAAAGACAAAGGCGAGTTCGATCAGTTTACGGGTGCTACAATTACACCTAGAGCAGTTGTTGGAGCTACCTTGAGAACATTGCAATACGCGCAAGCCAATTACGAGCAAATTTTTAAGCCCGCAAGCTCACAGGCCGGCTCCGGAGAGTAATCATGGCTGAGACCAGCTATACAGAGTTATCCATAAACGGGTTGTGGAAAAACAATCCGGCCATTGTGCAGCTGCTGGGATTATGTCCGCTGCTCGCAGTGACTGGCAGTGTGGTGAATGCGATTGGATTGGCGGCAGCGACGACTCTCGTACTTCTGTGCTCGAATACTGCTGTCTCCCTGGTACGCAACATCGTGTCCGACGCTATTCGACTACCCGCCTTTGTGATGATCATCGCCGCCGCCGTAACTTGTATCGAATTGCTCATGCAAGCCTTCGCCTATGAGTTGTATCAAATCCTGGGGATATTCCTACCGCTTATTACTACCAACTGTGTAATCTTGGGTCGCGCCGATGCTTTCGCGAGCAAAAGCAAAGTTGTCCCGGCATTTTATGACGGCCTGATGATGGGCCTGGGGTTCGGCGTGGTGTTGATCTTGTTGGGAGCGCTCAGAGAATTGATTGGCACAGGAGCACTCTTCGCCAATATGGATCTACTGTTTGGGCCCAGCGCGAGCGAATGGAAACTGGTACTGGTCAAGGACTACCAGGACTTTTTGCTGGCTATACTGCCCCCTGGTGCGTTTATTTTTACTGGTCTATTAATCGCGGGAAAAAATTTGATCGATGCCCAGTTAAAGCGTCGCGCGGAAGCGAAAAAGGAAAAACCGGTTAAAGGTGGTAAACGGGTTCGGGTGACGGGGAATATTTCCTAAAGAGGTTTTCCACCCGCTTCAGAATTATCTACAACCATCAGAGTACCGAGCAGCTCATCGACCGCAGAATCATCCATCCCGGCGTTATCCTCATCGCAACTATAGGTGATGAATAAAAGCACGGAACCGTTCGCCACATACCACTCACGAATAGCCGCGCCATCATCGCGAAACGCGCTGCGGACGCCGAAAAACTCCCCGAGCTTGACAGAATCCCAGCTCAATTCCTGTTCCGCTTCGGCTCGGGCAATGGCTTCCAGCTCCGCCTGACTAAATTCCCCGGCTTCTTTATGCAGCGTACTAAATTCGATGCAGCCGACATCATCTCGGTCACCCACAAGGATGCTATCTTCCTCGGCTTCAGCCCACCACTCCGGCGGAACCGCCATCGTCCACCACTCAGTTTCCAGTACATTCATACAACAGCACTCACAGTATTTTTGACATTAACAACGCATCTTCGCGACCGACACAAGCGCGATAATAATTGCGGCGCTCACCTTCGATGTTAAAACCCAGGCCGGTATAGAAAGCTAAGGCGGCATTGTTGGACCTGCGAACATCCAGAAAACAGCGTTTTACGCCAAGATCCCTCATTTGCCGGACCGCTTCGCTCAACAAAGTGGAGGCCAATCCACGCCTCTGATGGTCGGGATCTACCGCAATATTATGGATATTGCCTTCGTCCAATACCAGATTAAAGAAAACAAAACCGACCACCACTGCTTCGATCTCAATAACCAGCGCTTGATTGCGCTCATTGTCGGCGTCAATACTCTGTTGGATTTGACCGGGTGACCAAGGGAATTCAGAGGCTCGTGCATCGATACCCCAGACAACACCACCATCGCCAGCAATCGCGGGTCTTACCAAGGCAACCACGATTAAACGCGATACGGCAGGAGATCCTGCCAAACACCTTTTTTCAAAGCTGGCTGGTGCAACATCTGCGACGTACTTAGGGTGAGAATTTGGTGTTCGGTGCTGAGCTGATCCAGAGCCACCCACTGCTGGCATGCACTCCCTAGCAGGACGATGCCGCGCGCGCTGGACTGCTCCATTTTTCGATTAATAAACCCACCCAAGGCGCCACGCGCGGCCTCGACGCCGGTGTCGAGTTGGTCATTGGTATAGATCGGCCAGTTAAACTGGGCGACTTCTGGCTTTTCGGAACCACAACCCAGAGCGCTCGCCATCGCCTGTACGAGTTGCACCTGATCCCGCATCAATGCCTGCTGTAAAGGCAACTCCTCGAGCCACAACCAACCCTCGGTAAGAAATGCGGCAATACCAAATTCAACGGCTGCCGCCGATCCGGAACTCACGGGGGGTGTTTTGTCGCTGCTCGCAGATTCAGAGCGCAACTGGGGCTCAAAATCCAGCGAGGGCATTTGTGCAGCAGCACGCGGCCTGGCAGGCGCGGGAGCATCCGTGGGTTTATCAATGATAGAAGGCATCGATGGAGTATTGAGAGACTTAACCACCGCCAGCTTTAGCGTAACTGCGCTACCGGGTATTTGCGCGCGCGATACATAGGTTTCGATACCCATGGCATCCAGATAGGCCCTGCGTGTGAGTTCGTGCATATCATTCCCATTGGAGCCAGAGGAGGTGGCGTTCAGCGCTGCGCTGAAGTTTACCAGATTATCCGTTCGAGCTATATCAGGCGCCAACCATGAGTGTTGAAAAATCGAACACCGGATCGCATAAACATCGCCACATGGCGAAATCCCTTACTGGCTGCATATCCGCCGTGGTGAACAATCTCAACAGCGGGATCAAACACCGTTCGACCAAAATCGCGCAGACGCAAAGTGAGATCAAAATCTTCAAAGTAGAGGAAGTATTTTTCGTTGAAGCCACCGACTTTAGTAAAGGGCTCGGACCGGAGCATCATGAAGCAACCACTAGCCAAATCAATATTGGCAACCTCGACACCGCTACAAACATCCCGCATTTCGTAATCATCAAGCCGCGCCTGGAAGAGTCTGCGCAAAAAGACGGGGGAGAATGCCCGCAAAAGCAAAACGAACACCGTGGGGAAACGCTTACACAGGTATTCCTGTGAGCCATCTTCGCCTGTGACTCGAGGAGACAACAACACAACAGCTTCGTCAATCAGGAGGTGGTTGAGCGCCACGGAGATAGCAGGTTTCGCAATTTCAACATCGGGGTTTAACACCAGATGAAAATCGCTCTGAAGATTTTCTAGTGGATAATTGTTACCTGCGCCAAAACCCGTATTCTGCTCCGCCACGTGATAATTAATGCTGAAAAACTCAGCATCAGGAATATTTTCCAGTAAACTTCTTACCTGAGCACTGTAAGCCGAATCGACGGAGTGATCGACAATATATAAAGACAAGGTCTCAAGATAGTCATCCTGTCTAGCCTTGGAGCTCGACAAAAGGAGGCTTTGCAAAGTGCTCTGCAGATGCTCCAACGAGCTGCCGTATAAAACGATAGAGACAGACAAGTGGGCGGGTTTGAGTCGCTTGTTTTCCATGGGCGAATGGTAGCAGGTATTTTCACCGCTTCGAATTGAGAACAGCGAGAACCAATAAACAAGATGAAAACGCTCGGAAAAATGGGCCCAGGACTGCTGGTAACCGCAGCCTTTATAGGCCCAGGCACGATTACGACCGCCAGCGCGGCAGGAGCCAACTACGGGTTTGCCCTACTGTGGGCTCTGGTATTTTCCGTTTTCGCCACAGTGGTCTTGCAAGAGATGGCAGCCAGACTAGGGCTTGTTACCCGCCTGAGCCTGGCAGAAGCAATGCGTGGCACTGGAACCCCTAACCTGGCATCCAAATTTTCCGTGGTCTTGGTGATCGCCGCCATCGGCTTCGGCAACGCTGCCTACGAAGTCGGCAACATAGCGGGAGCTGCGCTGGCCGCGAGCAGCGTCAGTGGGATTAGTGTCGCAAGGTGGTCGCTCATGATTGGAGTATGCTCAGGCGCTTTGCTGGCAACGGGCAGATACAAGGTTCTCGAAGGCGTCTTGGTTGTTCTTGTGCTGATAATGAGCGCACTGTTCGTGGTAACAGCGATTGTTCTCACACCGGACATGATCGAAATAGTTAAGGGGATGCTCGTTCCGACTCTGCCTTCGGGCTCGGTTCTGACTGTGATAGGCCTGATCGGAACCACGGTTGTCCCTTATAACCTGTTTTTACATGCCAATGCGGTTCGGGAGAAATGGGCGGCGGAAGAAAATCTCGAAGACAGTATTCGCGAGTCCCGATGGGATACCGGATTGTCCGTGGGTTTGGGGGGATTAATCACCCTTGCTGTTATGAGCACTGCCGCCACCGCGTTTTTCCGAACCGGACTAGAGTTTAACGCTCAGTCAATGGGCACGCAGTTGGAGCCTTTATTAGGGGATCAGGCAAAGCTGATTTTCGCGACCGGCCTGTTCGCCGGAGGCATAACCAGTGCCATTACCGCGCCTCTGGCGGCCGCCTATGCGGTGTGTGGAGCAATGGGGTGGTCACAGGATTTGCACTCAACCCGATTTAGGATGGTATGGGGCACCGTGCTGGCATCGGGGACGATCCTGGCAGCCGCTGGCAGCAAACCTTTGGCCGCTATTCTCTTCGCGCAGGTGGCGAACGGTTTCCTATTACCTTTTGTGGCGATATTTTTGCTAGTGATAATGAACAATCGGACCTTGTTAAAAGACCATTGCAATGGAATATGGGCAAACTTGCTGGGTGGCCTGGTTGTACTGGTCGCTATAGGGTTGGGCGCCATCAAACTCTTTCGCATATTCGGTGTGGTTTGAACGAGCTAGCCCAGTGCCACAAAGCGTGAAAAATCCCATAATGTTCTAGTCTTGATGATCAGGAAAAAACACTGTCTGACAGCCACTTTCCAACACCTGAGCGTAAAATACTGTTTTCAAAGGAGAATTATAACCAAAACGAATAACTTTGACCTATGGCAGTCCATCCCTCATTCACGGCGAGCTCAATCGAGCCCAAAGAACTTTGTGTATAAAATCACAAAAAGCCCGTATCGCCATGTTATTTATAAAGTTTTCAGTTCTATACGTGGTAGTCTTGGGGTAAATTGGGGTTGAGTAGTTTAGGCACGGGGCAAACAGCTCAATAACAGTAAAGTCCGTATCACAATAAAAGACCTTCTATACAGTGGGCAATAGGGGAAGAAGATGATCACTTGGTTCGCCAGGAACTTTAGCCGGCTTTCAGTCACATTTATCACCGTACTCACGCTCGCAGCCTGCGGCGGTGGGGGTGGCGGAAGTGACGGCCCGAATTTTCTACCTGATAGAGACGACGGCAATGCCAACAACATCCGACTGCTGTTGGAATTCGTTGATTCCCTGGGTAATCCCACTGATACGGTAACAACCGCAAACCCTGCCACCCTCACGGTAACGGTAACTGAAGGGCCAAACCCATCGGTAGGCACCATTGTTTCCGCTGTCACAACATCGGCTGTTGGTTTGATTCTGCCTGAGTCCGGTACGGCATTGACCGACGCCAATGGCGAAGCAGTGTTTCAAGTTTTACCGGGTCCGAACTTCGGCGCTACCGAACTTCGAGCCTCCGTCGAGGTAGAGGGCGGAGAGCCGATTGTGGCCTCACTCACATTCCGGGTTGAGCGACCCGATCTCAGAGTGGGTTACTTCAATGGCGATACGTTTATCGAAGGTGAAATAGGACTACTCACTGACAGCCTCTCCTCAAGCGGTAGCACCCTACTTCGACTTGCGGTTGTCGACAGCAATGGCAACGAAGCCACCACAGCTGAGGATATTATTCTGAGGAGCCAGTGTGTTGTTGATGGCTTAGCGACACTACCCGAAATGGTGACCACAGCCAACGGTCGCGCCACCGCCACGTATACGGCGACAGGCTGCGGCGGTGACGACCAGATTTCCGCCACATTGGTTAACGGAGGCTCACAAGCCTTTGCCTCTATCAACATCGCTTCCCCACAGGTCAACGCGATAAACTTTGTTTCTGCGACACCGGAGCTGATAGCACTCAGAGGTACGGGTGGCTCAGCGCGCCAGGAGACATCGGAAGTAGTATTCCTGGTTGCGGATGGATCAGGAGCACCGCTCAGCGGACAGGTAGTGGATTTCTCCTTATCAACCGGTATCGGTGGAGTCGCACTATTGAATTCATCTACAGTTTCCGATCCGATGGGCCAAGCGATTGCGCAGGTCACTGCCGGTGATGTAGCGACCCCAGTCAGAGTGATCGCGTCGATCGAAACCACGGATAACAACGGTAACCCACTCAATCTTTCCACCATCTCGGATGTTCTGATTATCAGCTCTGGTTTGCCAGATCAAAACTCGATCAGTCTGTCTTTTGAGACTCTCAACATTGCAGGTGCAGGATCTACCGATGGCCTCACCACCAATGTTACGGTGAGGATGGCCGATAAATTCAACAACCCCGTACCGGATGGCACGAGCGCCTTGTTTTCGACCGAATACGGGTCAATAGGCAGTTCCTGCACCACCGTCGATGGCAGCTGTTCGGTAGTTTGGACTAGCCAGGAACCCCGTTTTCCGACGTTCAATTTAGATCTTGTCAAAACAACCAGCAATACGAATTGTCCGAGTATATTGCTGAACGGCACAGGACCTTGCCCCGGAGATCTTGGACCGATCAGGGGGCGGCGTTCAACCGTTCTGGTGACCGCTATCGGCGAAGAGTTTTTCGTTGATGCGAATGGCAACGGAGTCTATGACGAAAATGAAGAGTTCGAAAACCTTACTGAGGCCTTCATCGACCACAACGAAGATGGAGAATATACACCGGTAGCGAGTCCGAATGATTTATCGGGCTCTGAAGAGACCTTTGTCGATTTCAACGGTGATGGTGTATTTAGCCAAAACGTTGACCCCAATACCGGTATGGGCGTCTACAACGGCATTCTATGTCCACTGGTTGGCGATGGCGTGTTCTGCAGCCGAGAGCTGGTCAACGTCCGGGCATCTGGAACGATTGTTATGTCCGAGGGCTTGGATATCATCGCAGTCAATAGCTCGGGTGGCAAAGTGAGTAGCTTGAATGAAAATCAAAGCTATACGCTCTACTTGGCGGATTTGTATAACAATCCTCCAGCAGGGAGTGCATCCATTGGACTGTCCACCAAAGATGACTGCGAAATTGTCAACAATCCGGTAACTTCGGTTCCCGATAGCAACGCGATTGGTGCATTCGGTATCTTTGTTCAAATTCAGGGTGATGGTGATGTCGGAGGTGGGAGCTTTACGATTACCGCTGAGAACGGCAACATCACGACAAGCAGAACGTTCCCCTGTATTACGGTGCCGGATCCCAATGTCCCGTAAATTGACATTCGCAAAGCCTTTCCTCAGTTAAAAACACGCGAAAGGAATAGACTCGAGAAAGGCCGTATAGATTGATCTATACGGCCTTTTTATTTGACTAAGAATGAATTGAAGCCTTTCGTGACTAGCCGTCTTCGCGATCACTATGCCGCGGCCGTCACCCGGAAATCACAACGGCGAGTTTTGCTAGCGGCGGATAGATGTCGCACTATCGCTGGGTAAACGCGCTCTGAAAGCCCCTTGTAACAGGCTTGAGAAGATACTGCATAATCGTTTTAGAGCCCGTGATGATATCAACCTGAACCGTCATCCCCGGAATAACTGACATTTGCCCCTCGCTTTCACCCAACCAGGATTTCTCCAAACCTACTTTAACTTTGTAGTAAGGGTTAGCATTCTCATCCAAATAAGTGGATGGAGAAATTTGCCGCACAGACCCTTTAATCGTCCCAAAGCGAGATGAATCGTAGCTATCTACCCGTATGTCAGCCAGCTGGCCCGGGCGAACATACCCCACCTCATCTGGCATGAGTCGAGACTCTATAATCATCTCGTCCTCGACGGGCACAATTTGCATAATCACTTCACCGGGCCCAACCACCGCGTTGATCGTCGTCACAGCTAAGCCTTGCACAATACCTTTTACAGGAGAATAAACCATTAGCCGGTCCACCTTATCCTTAGCTTTAATTAAAGCGCTGTCCACTTCAGCAAGCTCATTTTCGGCCGTAGCGGCCTCACGTTCCATTTCCTGTTCCTGTTTGGCTATCACTTCATCGAGGTGCTTTCGCTCCTCTGCTAGGGCACGACGAGCAACCGAAACGCTGTCTACAGTTGATTTGAGATCACTTTGCAATGATGCGTGCTCGCTTTGAATTCTCAACAAGTCAGACTGCGAAATAGCATGCCGCTCGGCAAGTTCACTGCGAATATCCACCTGTTTTTGCAGTAGTTCGGTTTCCCTTTCCAACACTACAACCTGATTCTTTTGACGTTGTAACTCACTGATCCGCTGCTGTATGCGTGCTTCAACCACTTCCACCGCTACTCGGTAACTCGCAACCTGTGTGCGATAGGCTTCCTCTTCCTTGGCGGAAAGGTGAGGATAGCTCTCATGAAATTTGGCGAAGTTGGGAACCGAACCTGCCTTTATCGCAGCTAGGCGCTCAAGATCAAGCGTCAGAATAGTTTTGCGAATTTGCAGCTGATCAAATTCAGATTGCGATGCCGGAGGAGCAAAGTTAACCAATAGATCACCGGCCTCCACTCGATCGCCATCCTCGACAAACACATTGCCTATCAACCCGCCCTCCAAATGTTGGATGCTGTGAATATGTCCAAGTGGGATAACTTTGCCACCCGCTACTGTCACTTCGCTGATACGAGTTAGCGACATCCAGATAATCATCGCCAGGATGAATCCCAGAATAATGTAAATGGAGTATTTTACGATGCTGGCAACGCCTTCCTCTTCCAGTTGAATCGCCTGCGCGAGGAAGCGCGCCCTCGCTCGAGGCAAAACCGACCCTGTACTAACACCACTTCCCTCATTAATTTTGCTCATCATTGTGCACTCATCATCATTGCAATTGCTTTATCGGGAGGTCCCGCGTATTTAACCGTTCCGTCTTCCAACAAAACCACTTTATCGGCCAATCGGATATGACTGGGTCTATGACTTACCATGACCACCGTATGCTGACCTCTCAACTTCTCCAATTGGCTCATAAAACGTGTATCGCTGTCGTTATCCAAAGACGCTCCGGGTTCGTCCAGCAACACCAACTCAGCATCACAGGTGAACGCTCTCGCAATGGACAGAGAGCGCATAAAACCCGGTGGGTAATGATTAACCGATTGATCACCCAGTTTCGTATCGAATCCTTCGGGCAAACTCAAAATGTCTGAAAGAATACCCGCCTTATCCGCGGCCACGGACAGCATTTCATCGCTGGCCATACAATTATTCAGACGCATGTTTTGTGCGATAGTCCCGTGGAACATTTTGATTTCTTGTGGCACGTAAGCCATGGAACGACGTAACTCCATGGCATTGAGCTGACGCAAATCCACACCGTCAAGCAGTAAGGCTCCCGCCTGGGGTCGATACATACCGGCGATCAATTTCAGCAGCGTCGACTTACCAGAACCTGTAAACCCCACAACCGCGACCATTTCACCCGGATTCACTGCAAATGAAACACCCAACAGAGCAGGATCACGGTCCTGTTCGTATCGAAAACTCACTCGATCAACGACTAAATTGCCCTCGATTTTATCTTCAGCTAACTCCGTGTTGCTTTCATCTTTTTCCACTTTCAATCGCATCAAAGCGTTAATTTGCTTGATCGACTTGAGCATTTGTTCAAACTTTGAGTAGGATAAAAACGTACCTTGCAGAGGACTCAACACACGCCAAGCCAAAGTCATCGTGGCGATCAATGCACCGATCGACATAGTGCCTTCCATCACCGCCATCGAACCAAAAGCCAACACCGAGATTCCGCACAAGGTCATAAGCGCCTGAGACACATTCGTCATCAGAGCATTCGCTACAAAGGTTTGGTAGTTCGAATGAACGGCTTCGCCAGAGACTTCGCGAAAACGTTCGCGCCATACCGTTTCACCGCCAATGGCTTTGATTTCCCGACGTCCATCAAAGGTTTGCATCAGCATTGTCTGCTTATCCGTTCTGGCTTTTCCGGCCCGCTCTACTTTGCGATTGACCATTGGCTGCGCCACAAGACTCAACAGTGCATAAAAACCAATCATCACCAGCGGTACAAACGCGATAGGTCCCGCGAGGATACCTACCACCAACAGAAACAGCGCAACAAATGGAAGTTCCAAAACCAATGCTGCCGTTGGTCCCGTGAAAAAGTCGCGAAGAGAATCAAACTGTTTGAGCCGGCCAAGCTGAGCAGCGACTGTGGATTTCTCAGTAAACATGGGCGGAAGAAACAATAGCTGCTTAAAGGTCTCCACACCAATCAGGTAATCTAACCTACCGGCAATGGCGCCCATCACTTTCGCTTTTTGATAGCGAAGCAACAGGTCTGACACAATCAAAATTGCAACTCCACCCAGAATCATAGGCAAACTGTCGAGTGATTTAGCACCAATCACCTTGTCGTATATCACCATAATAAAAATGGGTACAAACAGAGCCGTTAAGTTGATGACACATGTCATTAACAATAACTGCCAAATCATTTTTCGAAAACGCGACAGAAGCGTGCCAAACCACTCTGAGGTGTTTTGTTGTATCTGTTTGACACCGTGTGTAGGGTGTTTGTCGGTAAACAAATACGCTGTCCCGCTCTTGTTAATGTCGCCGAGCGGTATAACGCTATACTTATTCTGAATGGCATCGAAGCAACTGATCGAATTGTCATCTCGGTCAGTTAGGACAAGCACAGAACCATCATTGCCGATAAACAAAGCCGGATAGAGCTCATCGCGAACGTCTTGCAGATCGATTGTCACGGGATCGCTGTCGTAACCTAAATTGACCAGGATATTCCGCAAATCGATAAGATCTAACTCTCGAGCAAAATGGGGAACAGCTTCAAGCAATTCACGCGTAATGCTCTGTTTACCAAATGCTTTGAGTATTGGCATCAGGCAGGCGGCAAAGGGGGATCCGGCGGAGAATTCTTCAATATCTCCCTCACGCAATGCATCCACGATTCGATCAGTAAAAACCGATTTCCGGGTCGGAGAATGATCTATTGAAACTGTATTAGCCAAGCCAGTCATTGCTCTATGACGCCCCCGCTAATTTGAGTTCGATTTTTTGTTGTTCTATTTGTGGTGGGGCAAAGGGATCTTGGTAAGGTCTAAGTTCGCCGTCGTGCAGCTCCAGAACGTGATCGCATAAGCGCAAAAAAGATGGACGATGTGAGACGATGACCATGGTGCGACTACCTTTCATTTCTCTTATCAGCTCCACTAGCTTCTTATCGTTCTTAACATCGAAATTCGCATTTGAATCGTCAAACAAAACGATTTTCGGATTTGAAACCAGAGAGCGAACGATAACAATTTTTTGTTTTACTCCCTCGGATAAGCTACCTGCAGCGGATCCGCCAATGTAGGTATCCAATCCATCAGGGAGCTTAGAAACAATTTCCCCCAATCCAAGCTTTCCGGCGATCTCAATCGCCTGTTCAGCAGCCAGCCCCTCCCGATACAAAGTCATGTTCTCCAATATAGTGCCCTCAAAAATCACTCCCTGCTGAGGAACAATTCCAATTTGTGACCTTAAAAACTCTATATTAAAAGCGTCCAGCGGTTGCCCATCGATTGTGATTGTGCCTGAGTCTGGGCTTAGAAACTTCGACATCAAAGACAGAAGCGTACTTTTGCCTACGCCATTGTTACCTGTTATTCCGATTGTTTCGCCGGCCTGAATCGTCAGCGAGAGGTTTTTCAAGAGAGGTTTTTCCTGTTTAGCGTAGCCAAACTCGAGCTGTCGCAATTCGATCTTTCCTCCGACAGCCGTCCCACAGCTGAAATCGCCGCTACTTTCGAGAGGAATAGAAAACAACTCATTCACTTTTTTAATCGCCAAACGCACGGACTGAAATTGTGTCCACACGCCCATGGCTCGCAACCCGGGTTGCAGAACTCTGCTGGTAAGCATGGTACCCGCAGCAAGCCCACCCACTGTTAAGCTGCCGTTCACCACCGCGATGCTGCCCACACCCACAAAGGAAATAATTGCCAGCTGAGAGAAAGTGGCGCCAATTCCTTGAGAGATGCTATTAATTTTGCTCAGGTCGTAAATACTGTCTGCAGATTGATACTGGAGACGCTCATAGCGCCGCAGCATTAGTGACTCCATGGCCATCGATTTGGCGGTGTGAATGCCTTGTAAAAGCTCTATTACGAAGTTCTGTCGGCGGTCTTCCATATTGGAACGCGTTACCAGGGAACTGTGTAACTGGCCTCCCGTTTTGTAAGACACCAACATGAACACACCCAACAAAGTCAGCGGAATCCAAACCAAAGGACCCGCAATCACTGCGATGAGAATCAGATAGATCAATACAAAGGGAAAATCTATCAGCAGTAAAATCGACTGGCCCGAATAAAACTCCTGGATATTCTCTAGAGCATGAATTCGGTCTATGTAAAACCCCGCGGGTTTGGCGTCAAATGTGATGGTATCTGACTGCAGGATTTGGTCCATCGCATCGACACTGGCCTGGTGATCAAACCGAGCACTTTCCCAGCTCAATATGACTGACCTAAGAGTTTTCATCAGTAGGTCCAGGCAAACAACAACGAACATACCGGTCATCAGCGCCGCAAAGGTTCCATCGGACTGATAGGGAATAATTCGATCGTAAAATTGAAGAATCACGACCGGCAACGCCAATGCCAATAAATTGATAGCGAACGAGGATACCAGGACATCGGTCCGGCGCCATGCGTTGGGTAAAGAGTAGTTCTGCAACTTCAGCTCCTGGAATTTCGCCGCGCGTAGCCATTTTTCGGCAAGAGGGCCAAAAAACAGAATAGACGACGTAACCCTTTGTTTTTATTAATAAAAAGGTTAACTTTAGCTTGCGGTTTCGCATTTTTTCCGCAATACTTACGGTCCGATATCAAAAATGCGCTCATTTCACTTACTTACCACTACATAGGCTATCGACCAAATAGCCAATAACTTTAATGGTAGGTGTAATTATGGAATCGAAGCACAAGACAGATCGGGAACACTCCACAGAGCAGCTTTTCTCGCTTGAAGAAAAGCAAGCTCAGGAACTTGAGGAAGCGCAAGAACAACTGGGCGCGACTGGAGGAAGCGATGAAGAATTGTTTCTTCAGAATATCTTCTATGACAAAGGTGAAGACGCTCAGGACGATAGACTCCTCTACTCCCAACCGGAACAGGAAGATAGCGCAGCCCGTGAGGCGAAAAACGACGACGCGTCACAAGACACCGAGCGAACGTCGGAACTGCAGGGGATATTCAGGGCGGCTACTGGCGAGGCCAGCTCAAGTGTGCAAAATTCAAACAGCAACTTGGCAGATAGCGGAGCACAGCTAGATTCAAGCACTTTAACAGCCGCCGGAGAGAGGTCTCACGCTTTTAGAGGTGGATCAGTCTCACAAAGTGATCCCACATTGGTTGATAGCGCGTCCACAGCGGGAAATGCCGACAGTGACATCAGCGCTGATTCCAATTCAATAAATACCAATGCGATTCCAGATGGCGATACAGACACAGTCAGTTACTCAGAAAGCACAGGATCAATCACTATTGATGGTGAAGAGACTCCGGACAGCCAAGTCAATACAAACCCCAGTAGTGAAGCAGAATCTACGCCAATAGAAGCGTCTGAATCGGCAGCTTCTCCTCAGCCAGCAGCAGAAATATCTCAAGCATCAGCCGTTGAGGCGCCAGTTTCTATCGAAGCACCCATCAGCAATGTCAGCAATGTCAGCAATGAGCCTGAAAATGCGCAAGTAGAAGCGATCCGAACAACCGGACCCGTCGCCGGTGATAACAGCAATGATAGCTCAGACCCGGGTTCTGCCAAAGAAGTGCCTTCGTTCGTACTCACAGGCACAGTGGGAGACGTCATTGTCGAAGAAGCGGCAGGTAGCGATAGCTTAAATGCCGGGACCGGCAACGATACAGAGTCAGCTGCAGCGCCTGTACCGTCTGAGCCTGTATCATCGGAACCTACACCGTCGGAACCTACACCGTCGGAACCATCTGAACCGGAAACCACTGGGGAGGAAGGGGGAAATCCCGAGGAAGTTAATCCGCCTGTTACACCGGTCAATAATGACCCCACCGTTGGCAACGTTGATTTAGGTGCGACAACTCAGGAGACCGCAATCGTTTTTTCCGGAGAGTCGCTGTTAGCCAATGCAAGCGATTTAGATGGCGACAATCTGCAAGTGACAAAAGTATCTGTCCAATCAGAATACGGAATTGTTACCGAAAACGGCGATGATACCTGGACATTTCAACCCGCTGCTGAGTTTTACGGAGACGACATTAGCCTCGAATTCTCAGTATCGGATGGCACAAGCATCATTGGCGCCAGTGCCATCCTCGACGTCACACCCGCAACAGCCGAAAGACTTAGCCTGATCGGAACGGAAAACGCCGACACATTGGTAGGCAGCGAAACTAATGATCATATAGAAGGCAAAGGCGGCAACGACAGTCTCTATGGTGGTGAGGGCGACAACGTTCTTGACGGCGGTGAGGGCAACGACCGTCTTTACGCCCACAAAGGCGGCACCGATCATGTCAGCGGTGGCGCAGGCGACGACTTACTCTATATCGATGGCAATGACACTGTCGATGGCGGCGAAGGTAACGACCGGGTCTATACCTACGGCGAAGACGACGTGTCGCTGGACATCGGTGCTTCCAGCATCGAATCCGTGCAAGCACAAAGCAATGCCGATCATGAGATCGACGCCAGCACCGCAGATGCCGGCGTACGCGTCAGTTTGCGCGGCGGTGACGATGAGGTCACGGGCTCCGATCACAACGACAGCATCAATACAGGCTGGGGTGACAATACCGTCGATGCCGGGGCCGGCAACGACAGCATCACCACCGGCGGCGGTAATGATGTCATCTCTGGCGGCGCGGGCAATGACAGCATCAATGCCGGAGCCGGTGACAACACCATCGACGGCGGCGATGGCTCCGATCGCATCTACGCCCACAAAGGCGGCACCGACGACATCAGCGGTGGCGCCGGTGACGACCTCCTCTACATCGACGGCAATGACACCGTCGATGGCGGCGAAGGTAACGACCGGGTCTATACCTACGGCGAAGACGACGTGTCGCTGGACATCGGTGCTTCCAGCATCGAATCCGTGCAAGCACAAAGCAATGCCGATCATGAGATCGACGCCAGCACCGCAGAGGCCGGCGTACGCGTCAGTTTGCGCGGCGGTGACGATGAGGTCACAGGCTCCGATCACAACGACAGCATCAACGCTGGAACCGGGGATAACGTGATCGACGGGGGTGCCGGCAACGACAGCATCACCACCAGTGACGGCGATGATGTCATCTCTGGTGGCTCCGGTAACGATACGCTCAAGGCCGGAACTGGAAACGATACTATCGATGGAGGCGCTGGCAGTGACCGCATCTACGGTGGCGACGGTGCAGACACCATCTCTGGAGGTTTGGGCAATGACACCATGGACGGGGGACAGGGCAATGACACGCTGGTGTTGCAAGGATTCAGGTTCGAGTACGAGGTGACTCAAAACTCAGATAGCCAGTATACGATCACCGATACAGTCGAAGACCGAGATGGCTCTGATAAAGTGTCAAACTTCGAGCAGTTCCAGTTCGCGGATGTCACCTTAGACACCGAGGAAATTCTGCTTCCGGCGACAGAACCAGCACCGACGGTTAGCGGTGAGGAACTCTTGCAGACCATGGAGGCCAGCGCTGGTTTGGAAAGCGAAATGGGATGGGCAGAATCTGTACAAGTAGACGATTCGAGTTTTAGCACCACAACCGAGAGCGGCTGGGACTCCGGCACCGACTCCAGCGCGACTGAAACCGATCTAGCAGCAAGTGCAATGGATCTCACACCTGACACTTCCAGCGTCGTCACCATGACGGAAAGCGCAAATGCAGGAGTAGAGGGAACAGAAAACCTCGATGGCTAGCGACTGACCTGCATTCTTTAAGGAGCCGAACCCCGCTCGCAATCGCGAGCCGGGGACAATCTTTCCCTTCAGTAGAACATTGTTCCAGAATCCTAATGATGTTTGGAGCTGAAACATAAGACTACACCTGTGCTTAACACTGTGAATGCTTGATTCACAAGCAGGCCTATTTGAATTACCTTAGGAGACGGAGAAATCATCTAATTTGCGAGAATAGTTCGATGCAGCCAGCCAAATTTGTGCACAGTTACGTTGACGCCTGGAATCGCCAGGATGCAAAAGCCATAGCAAATCATATGGCGGACAACGGCACCTACATGGACATCCCCGTCCACCAGAATATGTCTCGGCAAGAGCTGATCGACCACCTTGAAGAACTTTTCATTCGCGAGGCTTATTATTATAAGCTCAGCGGAGAAGTTCTATCGGGTGAAACAAGCATTGCTTTCCAGTACCAGGTATTCCCTAGAGATTCCATGAACGAGCCAAAACCCACGCAAACCTGGTTCGGTGCGGAATTCATTACCCTTAGCAACGGCGAAGCAACAGAAATTGCCGATTACTATGAGCAGGTGGGCCAAAGCGCCCCTAGCAGCCCTATTGCAGCTGCGACCAGTGCCAATCGTATTCAACGCTACGCCAAATCTGGTCTAAGTGCGCCAAAAATGGATCAGCTGAAGGAGCAAATCGGCCAACAGATGGAAACGCACAAAGTTTATCTGCATCCTGAGCTGACACTTCCTGATTTGGCGGACAAGTTGAACTGTACCGTCAACCATGTCTCACAGGCAATCAACGCCGGTTTTGGTGTTAGTTTCTTCGACTATATCAACGAGTACCGTGTGAATAACGCCATGGATCTTTTGCGAGACAACGGCGTTGATTCCCGCACCGTTCTCAGCGTTGCCTTAGAAGTAGGGTTCAATAGTACGTCGACGTTTTATGTGGCGTTCAAAAAAGTCACTGGGAAAACACCGGCAGAATACCGCCGCAGCCAAAACGAGTAGCTTTTTTGGGACTTCGTCGACGCTTAGCCGGTCAGATAAGAAGCGAAGTAAACCGGTAGCCAGCAAGTCTAGGTCTTACTAGAAATCCGCGGGCGGAGTGGTTTTCGCCCTATCAGGTGCCCAAAACGCTTGATCGATCTTCTCGCATCGAGCTACTTTGTTGTACTGGCGAAGCTCTTTTTCATAATAGATTTCTGCCCATAATTCGCCGCCAAGAGCTTCTGTTTTGATCATGGCAAGTGCAATATTTGCTTTAACCGCAGGCGACCACATTGCTGAGGTGACATAGCCCACCTCCCTGGAGCAGCTCTTGTTTGAATATATGTACGCACCGTCGGCAACCTTGTTCCCTTCTATGTCCAATTTGGTGAGGGTATAGGTTGGGCCTCGATCCCTGTCTTCCAACAGTGCCTGCCTACCATTGAAATGCGGTTTTTTAAAATCCACCAACCAACCAAGATTCAACTCGAAGGGTGTTTGATCGTGCTGAAAATGAACGGTTTTCAGAGCTTCGTTAAATTCCATATCTGGCATGATGAATCCCGCTTCCAACCTGGCCATGTTAGTGGCTGCTTCTCCGTAAGGTTGAATTCCATAGTTCTCTCCCACGGCATATAGGGCATCCCAAAGCTCGATCGCCCGGCTTGGCTCGATCCAGAGTTCGTAGCCCAAATCCCCTGTAAAACCAGTGCGAGATATCATCAAAGTCGTACCAGCAAAATCGTAATGCCGGATTTGAAACGGTTTGAGCGTTTCAATAGCGATCAAATCCATAGCTCTCAAAACGGCACAAGAAGTGGGTCCTTGCAGAGACAAGGCGGCGATCTCATCAGTCTGGTCTTCAATGGTTAGCTGGGAAAAACCATAGCTAGCCTTCTTTAACCATGCCAAGCTGGGACTCCCACAGGTCATCATGTACTTTTCGGGGCCGAGTTTGAAAATGGTGCCGTCATCAATCACCCGACCCTCTTCGGTGCACCAGCAAACGTAGGTAACACGATGTTCCTTCATGTTCGCGATATTTCTGGTGACCATTCTATTGAGCATCGCCTGAGCATCTGACCCTTCCACGAGGTACTTTTGCATCGGAGAAATATCGTAAGTGCCACAACTGTTGCGGATACAAAAGTATTCGTATTCGGCATCGTAGTAGTAATCTGAAAACTTATAGCCATTCCATGACGACCAGGCATCACGCAAATTGAGCGGTGCCTGGCGCTCATGAAATGGCGACAGCTTGAGTCGCTCCCCCGCGTAGAAATCTATGTTATCAGCGGTCATAAGTTATTCGTCATAACAGTCGTCCATGGGAACCGTGTTCGGCCGTTTGAGGTCCAGCAAAATTTCCCGGGCCGCATTTGCACCGCAAGCGGCCGACACACCGCCACCGGGATGCGTGGAAGAACCGCACATGTACATATTTTTCACTGGCATTCGATATTGCGCGTAACCGGGGAAAGGTCGATTGAAAAGTAGTTGATCAATGGTCAGCTCACCCTGAAAAATATTACCTTCTGTTAGCCCTACCTCTGCTTCAATTTCATGAGGCGTCCGCACCTCCATATGCACAATCAATTTTTTAAAACCCGGCGCATATCGTTCAATTTTATCGATCACGGTTTGACCAAACTGGTCTCGCTTCTCAGGTGTCCAGGGGCCATCTGCGAGCTCGGCGGGGCAGTACTGGATAAAATTGGACATCCAGTGTTTGCCTGGAGGAGCGACGGTGGGATCCCAAGCTGAGGGAATCACAGATTCGATAAATGGATCATCTGACCAGCGCCCGCGCTTCCAACAATCGTAAGCTCTTTCCATCGTTTCTAAGGAACCACAAAATCCTTGGCCACCACGATTGATATAGCGATTATTCTCAACACCAGTGAATTTTGGCAATGCCGATAAGGCGATATTCACTTTGCCGGAGGAACCGCGAATTTTAAAGTTTTCGGCCCGCTCGTATATACCTTCTGGCAAGTCCTTCTTATCCATAACCTTGGTGAACGTGCGCTTTGCATCGAGATTGGACACTATCGTGGAAGCGAAAACTTCCTCTCCACTTTCCAGCGCAACTCCCATAGCACGACCGTGCTTCACAATGATCTGGTCGACACCTGCATTGGTGCGGATTTCCCCTCCGGCTTCACCCAACGCTCCGACGATAGCATTGGAAATGGCCCCCATACCACCGCGCGCCAAACCCCATGCGCCAATACTGCCGTCTACATCGCCCATTACATGGTGCAGAAGAATATAAGCCGAACCCGGAGAATACACTCCTAAGGCGGTTCCTATAATGCCGGGGCTCGCCATCGCTGCTTTTATCAGATCGTCTTCAAAGTAGTCTTCAAGAAATTCAGCGGCGCTCATGGTGAAAAAGCGAACGTACTCGTAGAGTTCTTTTTCTCCCAGGGACCAGAATTCCTTGGCCAGGAACAGCAATTCCCGGATATCTCGCGGTCTCATAGAAGTAGGATCTGGTGGCGTGCGCAGCAGTGTTTTGCGAATCAGCTGCGCGTAACGATTGAGATCCGCTTGAAAGCGGAACATCGCGTCGGCGTCGTGAGCTGATCGGGCTCGCAGCGCATTGTAATCAGCTCCCTCAGAATGGTAGTTCACCAAAGTATCGCCGGCAGTATCAGCAAAACTAACCGTCCCAAGATACGGCACCAGCAGTAATCCGTGGCGAGTCAGATTCAAGTCGCGGTGGATGGACTGTCGCATCATCGAGCACACATAGGAACAGCTAGAATAAATCCAACCGTCGTGCATCTCACGTGAGACCGCTGCACCACCAATGTAATCGTTTTTCTCGACTACCAGCACATCAAGGCCCGCTTTGGCCAAGTAAGTAGCGTTGGTGAGGCCGTTGTGCCCTGCACCAATAATAATCGCGTCGTAGTGCTTCACTTGAGAATCTCTTTCGCGGCATTGTGGCCGCCGGCACCGACGAGGTCACCACCGGGATGACTGCCCGCGCCGCACAGATGGAGTCCGGCTATAGGCGTTCTGTACTGCGCTGCGCCATAAGTGGGGCGCATCATAAGGAGTTGATCCATGGCGAACTCCGTATGATGCCAATGCCCGCCGGTAACATTCCAATCGTTCTCTAAATCCAGTGGGGTGAGCAATTCAGCATGCAGCAATAAGCTCCGCAGCTTAGGAGCGTAACGACACAAGGTATCCAACAACTGCTCTAACAGTGCACTGCGCGCAGTTTCATCCCATCCTTTCGTCAGGCTGTAAGGGATATACATAACATGCGCGGAGAGCACATGCTGACCCGCAGGTGCCAATGAAGGATTAGACAAACTGGGAATTAATACTTCCATAACGACTTCAGACGGGCACTCACCGTACTTGGCATCGTCGTATGCAAATTCGATCGTATCCATGTCAGGCGCAATAATGAGGCGTCCACTGGGATCGTCCAAGCCGGTAAACTCAGGAACACCATCGAGAGCCAAATGCAATTTCGCTACGAAACCTTCGGTTCGAAGCCGGCGGATACGGTTGCTAAATTCAATTTCCAGATGCTCAACTCCAACCAACTGCTCGAAAGTACGCTTGGGATCGGTGGCAGAGATAATTCGTTTTGCGGTAATGCGATTATGATCAGCAAGCTCAACACCTGTCGCTCTCTGACCATTTTCATCCCCTTCAATCGTGATCGATTTTACAGGGGAGGCTGTTCTAATTTGCACTCCGGAGCGAGTTGCAGACTCCGCTAGGGCATTTACCAGCGCCTCTACTCCTCCGACAGGAATACTATGCGCTCCGTTGTGCTCACCTGTCATTCGATAAAGCATCGTTAACACGGTGTTATTCGGCGATCGTGGCGCCTGGGAGGAACCTATCAATCCGTCCCAACTCAGAAGCGCTTTTAGACCAGGGTGGTCAAAGTTCTCATCCATTAAGTCTCGGGCAGGTAACGCAGCAACACGCAGAAACTCTCGCATATCGGCCTTGCCCAGAAGACGCAATTTGAGGCCTATTTGAGCAAAGGTCAGCAGCTCCTTAATGGTATTGTTTCCGATTCGAGGCATCGTTCTCAGCCACGATGGCTCCAGCGCTTTGGCGAACTTCGCAAGCTGAGCTAGATAGCGCTGGTAAGCTGAAGCGTCTGACTCCGAAGCCCCCGTGACTGTCCCGTCGTGAGTAGAAACATGATTTCCTTGAATATCCAAACTCACTGTCGGCAAGACTTCAACAGCAGGCACATAGCCATACTGAGCCAAATCTAACTCATCGACTATCTGCGCAGAAAAGTGGTTCAGCGAATGAGCAACGCTTACATGAAATCCCGGACAAAATTCACGGGTAGCGGCGAGGCCACCCAACTTGTGTGAAGCTTCTAAAAGCAGTACCTTTTGCCCGGCGCGGCCGAGATAGGCTGCGCACACGAGACCGTTGTGGCCACCACCAATAATAATCGTATCGAAATCAGTCACGAAAAAGCGGTCGCCCAAAGATGATGTGCTAAAAGGGTAATCACAGACTACAGCGCCTACAACCGCGCCTATACGCAAAGAATTTTTTGCTAAAAGTGAATGCTAGCATCATCGAAACTATGACCTTGTAACTGTAAGCTTGCAACTATGAGTTTCTACTACGAGCTTGTAACTACGAGCTTGTAACTACAAGCTGATAACTATGACCGTAACCACGACCTTTGAGTAAGACTATGTTCGGATTGAGACTACCACAAAACACTCAGGATCACGCCCCATCTTACTATGCGGCAACATCCAACCACCCTACCCCTTACCCGAAACTGGATCAGGCGATAGATGCAGAAATTGTGATCGTGGGCGGCGGTTTTACCGGTGTGAATACAATGCTCGAGCTTTCCGAGCGAGGCCATAAAGTTGTGCTGTTGGAGGCTAATCGTTTGTGCTGGGGAGCTAGCGGCAGGAATGGTGGCCAGATTATTGGTGGCATTGGGCACAGTGCCAGCCAATTCAAAAACACAATAGGCGAGAGTGGCGTTCAATCCATCTATGACATGGGCATTGAGTGCGTCGACATCATTCGGGAGCGTGTAGAGAAATATTCAATCGACTGCGACATCAAGTGGGGTTACTGCGATGTGGCAATAAAGCCGCGACACATGCGCTGGTTTGAAGAGACCAGGCGTGAGGAACGCGACAGCGGATATCCACACCCTCTGCAACTACTAGACAAGGACGAAGTTAAAGAATTTGTCGGCTCAGACTCATACATTGGCGGTCTGTACAATCCCACTGGAGGTGGCCACCTACATTCGATGAACCTCTGTCTTGGCGAAGCCCGAGCCGCGCAAGATCTAGGGGCGAGGATTTTTGAACTCTCCGAGGTGCTACGAATCACCGAGGGCAAGAAAGTCACGGTGCACACAGCAGAAGGATCAGTGACAGCCGATACCCTGGTATTGTGTGGCAATGGATACATGAAGGACTTGGTACCAAAGCTCGCCAAGCGAGTGCTGCCGGCAAGTAGTTGCGTAGTCGCCACTGAATCGCTATCTCCGGACTTAGCTGCGTCAGTACTGCCAAGGGATGTCGCAGTTTGCGACCCTCGCACCGCTTTGGATTATTTTAGGCTTACCGAAGATCGTAGGATGTTGTTCGGGGGGTTATCAAACTATACCGGGCTGGTACCCACCAATTACTCAGAAGTTATGCGACGCAAGATGCTAAAGATCTTTCCGCAACTCGAGGGAGTTAACATCGACTACGCCTGGCATGGGCAAATGGGAATCGGGCTGAATCGTATGCCGCAGCTGGGTAACCTTGCCCCTAACATCTACTACATACAAGCCTATTCAGGGCATGGGGTGGCACCCACACACATGATGGCACGGATTACTGCGCAAGCTATCTGCAAAGAGGACGACCGTTTTGCCATGATGAGCAAGATTCGACACTGGCCCTTTCCAGGTGGGCGCTATCTACGCCGCCCAGGCATGGCTTTGGGAATGCTCTATTTCAAAGCGAAAGATTATCTTTAAGCAGTGAAGCAAACTATCTTTTCGATTTTTGTAGCTGCGCCCTAATCAACGGCAGATGTTGCCGTCCTATGTAAGTCTCTTCACCGAGCCGGAATACTGCGTTATGCAGATAGCCAATCCCGGATAAGCCGTCTGAGCGCAGTGCAATATTATGATCATGCAGGAGTTTTCGGGTCTGAGATTCCACCTCTTCATCAGACACAATAGACGGCACATAGCGTTGCGCATCTCGGGCGCGATAATCTGCTCGATAACGCCTATGCCGTGCGCCACGGCTCAGATCATCCGCACTTGGTTGACTGGCCACTTTTCGCTCGGGTAACTCATACCAAATAACTTTCAGGCCAAGGTCAGCAGACATGGATAGCACCCGCGCTATGACCTGATGACTTTCTGGATCGCTCAGGCAGATCCCAACCTCCAGGGTTTCAAATTCAAGCAGCTCTACCGAATCGTCCGGCAACAATTGATAAGCGATATCCGGAGCCGAGCCAGGCTGTCCCTGCAACTGCCAGTGTATTCTGGGAAGGTGCTCTCGACCAAAGTACACTTCCTCGCCGACAACATAGGTGGGCACACCGAAAACACCTTGGTCGAATGCATTCGATTGCAGCTGTTCATTCTCTAAAGCACCCTCTCCCAGCGCAAACTCTTCAAAGCCAAGGACATCAGCTCCACTACCGGTTAGCACAGCTTCGATCACTGCAATATCTTCCACATCCAGCTCCCGCTTCCAAAAGGGAACATAGATACCGTCGATATAACGCTGGAGAATTTCATCACCCTGGCGTTTAGCCCATAGCATACCGATGGCAGCCAGGTTCGTGTCCCAGATTTTCACGGTTCCCCGGATAGTCAGACCGCGCAAGTTCGCGTACCGACGACAATCGTAATAGGCATATTTAACACCAGACCACTGCTCTTCACTTCGAGAGTGCTCCGCCACCTCTCCGGATTTTTTAAGCCGCGCACTGCCGAGATAACTGGGGATATCTAAGACGAAGGGCAACCAATTGATTTCAATATCCAATTCACGCGCCATTTTCCTAGTAGGCTCGATCGCTAGATAAGCGTAGGGACTTTTGAAATCGACATAAACGGTTAACGGTTGGGTCATAACAACTCCTGAATGGTGAATTTTGCCGCTGACACGGCTCTGATCGGTTTATTTACCGTTCCACGAGTCCTCAAACAGAATCTCCTCTACCGGTTTCCGCTTAAGTTTTGTCAGCTGTTTTTCAGGTTTACCGAGAGGGATTATGGCAGCCACAGCCCATTCTACTGGAATATCAAGAAGTTCCTGTATGCCCGGCTCACTGCCAACCCCCCAGGTAGTCATTGTCCCACTGTAACCTTCGTTGCGAGCGCCCAGCAAAATATTCCAGACCAAGGGGTAAATTGATCCGCCACTGATGAGGCCAATACGATCAAGGTTTTTGTCCATACTGGCAATAAGGCTCAAATCCACAGTAACCACTAGCAGTGTTGGTGCATTGCGGATATGGGCGACCAGCCAGTCAGGTGGCTCGCTCGCCAGGACTTGATCGTCGGTAATATCTGATGGATGAATGGTGTTCAGCGGACTCTCACCCGCCTGCTGCTCCAACCAGTAACGCGTCGCTGTAGGTAGAGACAAATCTGCAAGGCGGCCTTTTAGCAGCTCATCAGTAACGTGAATAACCCGCCAACCTTGCCGATTGCCCCCGCTTGCCGCAAAACGGGCATTGTCGATAATACGGTGCAAGACCTCACCGGGAAGAGGCTCACCGGTGAATTTCCGACAGGCGAAGGTCGTCCGCATGACATCATATAGTTCCATAGTGTGGTCTCCGTGTTGGCGAATTTTGGCTTGCGTCACCCAAGTGATAAACTCAATGGCCTCGATTTTTCCCAGCCTGACAGTGCTCTCGATACTTTTAGAAGACTCATCCGTTTTCTTAAGCTTACATAGCCAGTTAGCGGTGTGAAAATTGATTCTACGCCATGTTGCTCAAAACACAGTAGGCACGACGGTTGAACTGTGCCGATGCAAACAGGCATTTGGTTTACAGGTCCTGGCTAAGTTAATACTATAGCGCGCTGATTTCGGCATCATAAGAGCACCCCATGGCAGACGATTCAAACCTCTCTCACACCCATCAGAACGGGTCTGCACCTCCAATCACTGGATCAATCGAAATATCTGAAGACACCCTAATCGCCTTTATCAATTGCGAAAGGGTAGACCTGCAAAATGGGACTACCCTGCTGTTTCACACGCGCAGCGACAATCAATTGGTAGTGACGCCGGAAGTTCCGTTACTGCTTGATTATTGCCGATATTTCCGCACCCTGAACGAGCATGTAAATGTCATCCTGGCAAACATACCTCAGCTTGCAGAGCAAAGAGAAGGCGTCGCCGAGGCATTGAAAACTGTTTGGCGCGCGGGTTTGATCACCACAGCAGATTCGATCTGCGCTAAGCTCAGCGACGACCTCAAGGAACAGACTTCATTGGCGCCAAGCCGTGTTTTCATCATCACCTGTGATCGACCAGCAGCTGTTGAACGACTGTTGGAGAGCATGTTGCACGCAGGCAACCTCTCCCGTCACGAACAACTGTTTTTGATCGACGACTCTAGAAGTGAGGAACACGCCGCCAACAACCGAGAGGCCGTTGCACGCTTTAATCGAAGTAGTCCGAAAGATATGCGATATATGGGCGCGGCCCAGCAGCGCCAGTTCATGGATGAGCTAATCAATACCTTACCGGAAAATGAACAGGACATTCGCTTCCTGATTGACAGACAGCGATGGGCCGGACATAAAAGCTATGGCCTGGCGCGAACTACCTGTTTGCTGCTCTCGGTTGGCTATCGAGCCGTGATCATGGACGACGACGTTATTTGCATCGCTATGAACTCGCCGCATAAAACACAGGGTATTTCCTTCGGCGGAAGCACCCGCGAAGCGGACTTTTACGCGTCAGAACAGAGTATGCGAGCGAAAGTAGACCAAGCAGAAGTTGAACCCCTAACCGGTCACACACAATGCCTGGGGATGCCAATATCCCAGGCGACCCGGAAACTCGGTATCGCCACACTGGAACCTGCACACGTAACAAACGCCAATGCAGGCTTTCTAGAACTCTTGAATCCAGACTCATCTGTCATTATAACCCAGAGCGGCACACTGGGAGATCCTGGAACATCATCAGAACACTGGTTTCATCATCTGGGAAATGAATCCATCACGCGCTTGCTAAACGCAGAGGGAGGTGTGAATACTGCCAACGACAGCCGCTTTCACTGGCTCGGCCGCCGCTGCCCAACCTTCTCAAAAATGGCGGTGATGTCCCAGGTTACAGGCCTGGACAACAGCCAGCTTCTGCCACCCTATTTTCCGGTGTTTCGCGGCGAAGATTACTTGTTTGGCGGCATGGTCGAGTATCTCCACCCCAGCTCAGTCGTGCTGGAATACGATTGGTGTGTACCACACCACCCGGTGGAAGTGCGCGAGAGGCCAGAAAATGCAGCACCATTTCCGGCAGCTGCTACACTGAGCCTATTTGCCAGATACGTCACAGATCGCACCCGCCACGACCTGTCGATACCCCTGGAAACACGCATCAATAGCCTGGCCCAAATGCTGCAAGAACTGGCGGAAACCTCACACTCCGGCCTTCTCGCGATGTATCGCAGCGAGATTGCTAAAATACGCGTGGGCCAGGCACAACGTGCAGGCGCGAATTTGCAAGCTTGTCCTGAGGATCAGATCGTTTGGCGAGAGTTACTCGAGAATGCCTCAGCGGAAACTTACAACGCACTTCAAATTCCTGCTAGCCTCACGGATATCCCAGAGATCCCAAAAACCATGTCTGAGGAGCAAGTACTGACTGAGATTAAAATCCTGACAGGAGAATACGCCAGCGCACTGAGAGATTGGCCAGCTATACGAGAAGCGTCGAAAACCATCACAGCCTCGATGCTGGCTGACGGGAGTTTTACCCCCTGACTGCCAAGAAAGATTCCGCATCATGAAAGTACTGCATGTCGGCAAGTACTTTCCACCCTATGCGGGAGGGATGGAAAATTACCAGCGCGACCTGATGGTGGCCACCCAAAAGATGGGGATTGAGAATTCTGCAGTAGTCCATCAGAGCAATCTTGGGCTTCGGAGCAGCGAGGAAACCTTTAAAGCAGACGCGCAAGAAATACCGATAACCCGTGTGGCGGTATGGGCGCGGTTTCTCTTCACCCCTATGAGCCCCAGCTTTGGACTGCAGCTGAACAGCGCTATAAAGAGTGAAAACCCCGACGTGCTTCATCTGCATATGCCGAATGTGTCGGCGTTTTGGGCGCTGTTGTTACCCAGGGCGCGTTCGATTCCGTGGGTTGTGCATTGGCACTCCGATGTAGTTGCCTCGGAATTCAGTATCGGGTTGCGGCTTTTTTACCGGTTTTATAAACCTTTTGAGCGGGCCCTGCTAAAGCAAAGCCGAAGGATCGTCGCCACGTCTCCTCCCTATCTGGAAACCAGTAAACCATTGAGTGACTTTCGTGACAAATGTCAGGTTATACCGTTGGGGCTAGATCCCAGCTCATTGAATCAAATCCGTAGCTGCAGCACTGCAGCCGACAACTCGACTCAATTGCAAGTCCTGGCTATCGGTCGTCTCAGCTACTACAAGGGTTTTGATGTCTTGATTCGGGCGATCGCGCTGGTGCCTGATGCCTGCTTGTCTCTCGTGGGTATTGGTGATCAAGAGGACCAACTCAAGGCACTCGTCAAACAGCTTGGGATAGATCAGCAGGTGCGCTTTACAGGAAAATTAAGTCCTGAAAAACTTGAGCGAGAGTTTATAAGTTGCGACTGTCTCTGCCTACCTTCACTGGAGCGAACCGAGGCATTTGGCATGGTATTGCTCGAGGCAATGCACTATGGAAAAGCTACAGTTATCAGCGACATACCTGGCTCCGGAGCGACCTGGGTCGTACAGGGAGAAGAAACCGGGTTAAAAATAACTCCGGGAGACGTGAGGCAATTAGCCAACGCGCTATTAGAATTGCATCGGGATCGTGATAAGATGGCGAGCTTCGGAGAGCACGGTCGACGCCGTTTCGATTCGCTATTCAATATCCGTCAATCCGCAACCGCAGTCGCCGAACTCTATCAACAGGTTAGCGGCATTGGTTGGCCTCGCTGTAACTAGGACAACGCATGGCTGGAAGCCCAAAAAACCGTATTTCACTGCCCGGCGCAGTTCTATTGATTCCGGCATTCAATGAAGCTGAGGTAATCGCCGACGTGCTGGCCGAGATATTCCACAATAGTGATCTAGCAGTCATTGTCATTGACGATGCCAGTACTGATAACACCGCCGCGCTGGCACGCTCTGCTGGGGCCACGGTTATTCCATTGCCCGTTCAATTAGGGGCATGGGGAGCAGTTCAAACAGGAATGCGCTATGCGCTACGCCACAACTACCACACAGTGATATCCATGGATGCAGACGGCCAGCATGAAGCCGTTTCACTGGAAGATCTGATTCACCCGGTGGCAAAAGGAGCAGCAGATGTATCCATCGGTGCCTGCACGCGCAGGGGCTCAATATCGCGTCATATCGCATGGAAAATAATGAAACGAACCTCAGGCTTATCGCTGGAGGACATCACTTCGGGTTTTCGCGTTTACAATCTTGATGCCATAAAAATTCTGGCCGACTGGCGCGCAACTTTGTTGGACTATCAGGATATTGGCGTTTTGCTTCTGTTACAATCCAACGGCTTGAAGATTGTAGATGTGGAAGTAGACATGCGTCCACGCAGCAATGGTGCCTCTAAGATTTTCTACTCCTGGCTCATTGTCGCTTACTATATGTGTTCAACTTTACTGCTGGGACTAACTAAGCGAAAGCTTGCGGGGCGAGATCGCGACGTACATGCGCTCCGCTAAAGATTGTGATTAAAATATGATTTCCATCATTACCGGCACTATCGGACTGGTAGTCGCTTGCATGATTATCTTGCTAATCCGTAAGGATAGATTGCATGTCAACCATGGGTTGGGATGGATTTTCGTTGCGTTCGGTTTCTCACTTTTAGGTTTCTCACCTAGTATATTCGATAGTATTGCTAAATATTTTGGAGTGGCGTATCCGCCGGTATTGGCACTCTCACTCGGCATCGCGATTTTGGTACTCAAGATCCTCTTCATGGACATCGAGCGGTCTCACATCGAAATGCGCAATCAACGCTTAATTCAACGCATAGCAATGCTTGAAGCGGATCTCAAAGAGGGATTAAAAGCCTTGGAAGGGACCATACAATCAGAGCAAAACATGCCGTCACGGAAAGGCGATAATCGTCCAGACTGAACAATTGCTGTATTTTGCGTCCACGAGGGCTTGAGCGAACATGGAGTATGCGCGGCTAGCGACTGGAATACTGATGCCTTGGCTAGTAGGCTATTTCTGGTTAGCAGCTACTGAGTCAAGATTCGCACCAAACACAAACGCAAACAAATTTCGCCAAGTCGGCTACGGCTTTTTCCTCGGCTATGGTGCTTTACATGGCATAATTTTGCTGGGATCGTTGCTATTTACGCGAGTCGAATTCTGGCCTGTAATCGGCGTTCTCTCGCTCTTGAGCGTCGCTGGAGCCTTACTAAACTCTGGTATTGAAAAGCGGGTGATGAGCCCAGCACCGCGCAACTTCGAATTTACGACGACTCATATCTTTTTGGCAATTTTCTTGACGTGGATAGCACTACACCTGCTGCTGTCAGTCATTGAAGTTGTCCATCGGCCAGTCTACCCCTGGGACGCCTGGTTAGCTTGGATGTATCGTGCAAAAGCTTGGTTCTACAGCAACAATGTACATGAACTCGCTTCGCCGAGCGATTGGCTAGACGGATCGGCCACTTCTGCCTACACGATTGAAGCTCACAACTATCCAACGTTCGCCTCAATAACGCCCTACTGGAGCGCGCTTAGTTTAGGCACATGGAGCGAAACCTTAGTAAACACGCCAGTCATTGTTTGTGGGATTGCCTTAGGACTTGGCCTCTACGGCCAATGCCGGGAAGCAGGAATGGGGATTCTTTTATCAACTGGTGCAGTTTATCTCCTACTATCGATTCCTTTGCTAAATACACATTTGTCCTTAGCTGGATATGCTGATATCTGGATGGCAGGATTTACCGGCTTAGGGTTTGTAGCACTTATTCGCGGGCTGGCATCGCATGATCGATATCAAAAGCTACTTGGCTTTGGCTTAGTCGCTCTAGGAATGACTGTGAAGAATGAAGGGGTCGTCTGGTTTTATGCTGCAATTGTGACATTCATTTTCAGTTCGATCAGCATCCGATTTAGCTTCGCCGTCTTAGGTTCGGCTACACTCGTGGCGCTGACGGCCTGGGCAACCGGCTATCATTCGGTAGCTTTGCCCATCGTCGGCATAATAGGCGTGGTCGATGGCAGAATACACATCCCCTTTTTGGGTAGCCACCTTCTACAGGTTTGGGATGTCAGCTCCGCCTATCTCATAAGTTTTTTTGCTCGCGGTAGTTGGAACTTGCTCTGGCCACTGCTTTTGTGCGCCACAACTTCGCTACTCTTCATAAGCTGCAGAGCACAAGCGCGAACACACAAATTAGTGCTTCCTGTCGGGTCGGAATTGCCTAACAATGACAGTAAAGCATTAGTAAAACCTCTACTCACATTTTTCGTAGTCTTTATGGCTAGCCAATTCTTTATCTTTGGCCTAACAGAACAGGGACGCTGGGCGGAGTATTTCACAGCAATCAATCGATTGCCGCTGCACTTCGCACCGGCGCTTGTTTTTTGCATCGTTATATTTGTGCACATAATGAACACCGGCAATCCGAGGCAGAAGCTTGCCAGTAAAAGAGATGAGATTGGTGTTTCTACACTACCCAAATCGATTTTCGCCGTTGTTTGCGGTGGCGTGATAACCATTATTGGTTTATTGACGTACATGGCGATAGCGCTCCCCAGCGGCAGCGGGGAGCAGAGAGAATTTAGCGCCAGAGACTTTGAAATAGTGGTCGGTGCAGGAATCCTTCAGGATAAGAAAGGCATTATTAATCGGTTCGAAAACAACATTGCAATAGTCTCCAGTGGACCTATTTCTCTCGATAGCACCAAGCTACAAATAATTGAATTTCATATTGCAGGCGAAAACAATAAGAACGCGACTTTTTTTTGGCGTAACCGCGAGAATGCCAGGGAGCTGCACTCCCGCAAAGCCTCAGGGAAGGGAGACCAAGTCATCAACCTTAGCGACGCCCCTGAATGGGAGGGAATTGTTAGTGAAATTGGTCTATTATTCTACGACGATTCAGGCAAAACCGCTGAATTTCATTCGATAACTGTGAGCCCCCAAGATTGGACTTCCAAACTCGCCACACTCTGGCAAGACTGGGCTCAGTTCCAATTATGGTCACAGAAATCCGTGAACTGGATACCTGACGGGGCAACAAATCCGTTAATTTCGCTGCAGTTGTTCATCACGCTTAGCTTGATAACAACAATACTGTGCATTGCTTTCACCTACAGAGGACTCCGAGGTGCCTGGGTTGCGCTCAGCTTCTGTTCCATCTCAGCGTGGATGGTCGCCGATCTCAGATGGACCGCGAACTCGATTTTTCAGGCATATCACACGGTGAAATACTATCGGCAAAACACTGAGCCGAAACACCTCGATAACGGTGGGGATTTAGAAGTCGCCAGGTTGGTAGCTCAGGTCAAGCAAGCACTAGCTGGTGTTGACGCAAAGCTGTTGATTACAGCGACTAACCAACAAATGCGTTTCCACACACTTAGGGCGAAGTATCATCTACTCCCGATCCCTTCAATAACGCATCCAGGCAAACCGGAAATGGACCCCACATATCTGTTGCTCCTCAAGCAACGTTACTTTGAACCCGGGGCATCGCCCCCAAGCGCCCAACAACGCGGAGACACAATTGGAAAACGAGTTAGCCGGACGCTTAAGATTTTGCTGGATATGCCGGAGGGAACGCTATACCAATTAAAAGGATCTTCGAACTCAAGGGGAGCTAAGAGCACAGACGCATCGGTTGACAGTTCGGCTAGTCCCGGGAAAATCACACCGTAGCACTGCAGATATTCTGGACCAGCTCCATATTAACGGTAGTAACGAGTATACCGTTGCATAGCACACACTTCCCCGATATACGTTGTTATTTCAGGCGGGGTATAAACCTAACCAAATTTTGGCTCGTAAAATAAAAAAGGCCTTTTTAACTGGAATAACCGGGGTTTCCAACCATTTAAAAATGGAGGAAGTAATTGGACGACATTTTTGTTAAGGTAAAAGAGGCCAAGACGTTTGAGTATGGGAAGCTTTAATTAAGTTGATTGGGGAAATATTGTGAATCAGGTCCTAGATATTATCGGTAGATCTTCTACTCTCTTTAGTAGCGAAATGCTCGATTGCGAATCGCAACTAATGGCGATAATTCGGGAATCATCGTTTCTAGTTGTAGGTGGTGCTGGCTCAATTGGTCAGGCTGTTGTTAAAGAAATATTTTCTAGATCTCCGAGAAAATTACACGTCGTCGATCTTAGTGAGAATAATCTTGTTGAGCTTGTTCGAGACATACGTAGTTCCCATGGATATATCAAAGGAGAGTTTAAGACCTTTGCCCTGGATATTGGATCAGTAGAATATGACGCATTTATTGATCACGACGGTTCCTATGATTATGTACTCAATTTATCTGCCTTAAAGCACGTGCGTAGTGAAAGAGATCCATTTACGCTGATGAGAATGATAGTTGTAAACATTCTTAACACTGAAAAAACACTACAGCAGGCGTTAGATCATAAAACCAAAAAGTACTTTTGCGTATCGACGGATAAGGCCGCCAATCCGGTAAATATGATGGGTGCCAGCAAAAAAATCATGGAATTGTTCCTGATGCGTCAAAGTTTAAACATGGAATTGTCAACAGCACGATTTGCTAATGTAGCGTTTTCTGATGGTTCTCTATTACAAGGGTTTGATAATCGAATCGAGAAACACCAGCCCATTGTAGCTCCTAATGATGTCCAAAGATATTTTGTAACTTCAGAGGAGTCTGGGCAATTGTGTTTATTGTCATGCATTTTTGGCGAAAATCGAGATATCTATTTCCCAAAATTAAGCAAAAAACTAAATCTCATCTCTATGTCAGAAGTTGCAAAAAAGTATTTAGCTCAAAAGAATTTTACACCTTACGTCTGTGAATCTGAAGATCACGCTCGCGCCGAAATGTATCGAATATCGGGCTCAGAATGGCCGTGTTATTTCCCTACAAGTGATACCACTGGAGAGAAAAGTTTCGAGGAGTTCTACACTGATTCCGAAACCCTAGATATGGAGACTTATGAGAATATTGGGATTGTGAAAAACAAAGCTGTTTTTGAAAATAGTGTTCTGGAGAATTTTGAGAAATCCATTGCTGAATATAGAAACAGCGGCTACTGGACAAAGAACGATTTGGTTGATTTGTTTACGCAAACCGCTCCAGGTTTTCAACATGAAGAAAAAGGAAAGTACCTTGATGAGAAAATGTAAAGATTGGTGTTGATCTTGATGTGTGAAAAGGAAATTAGCGCGATTACAAATGAGAAGGGGTTTCGAACTTGGTTAATTTGGGCTTCTATGAATAGGCTTTCACTGCTTAGCAAAAAAATGTATGTCAATTTACCGAGTGCGGAATGGCAGATCGATAAGCGGGTAATTGCGCTAAGAGGGACCTTGAAGTAATGCGCCCGCTTGTACTTCTTGGTGGAGGCGGTCATTGCAATTCATGTATCGATGTCATTGAGCAGGAAGCAAAATTCAAGATTGTGGCCATTTTAGATCCAGCTTTAAAAAAAGGGGCTAAAATTTACGGATACGATGTGGTCGGAGGAGATGAAAAGGCAGTTGATTTTGTGTCAGAAGAAGTCTTTTTCTTAATAACCATTGGGCAAGTTAGGACGGCTGAAACTAGGATCAAAACCTTCAATCTACTTACACAATTAAATGCAAAATTTGCGACCATAGTTTCGCCCAGAGCGTATGTTTCTAAACATGCAAAGTTGGGGTTAGGCACGATCATCATGCATGATGCATTGATAAATGCAGGCGCATACGTTGGTAACAATTGTATAGTTAACACTAAATCATTAATAGAGCATGATGCTCATATTGGAAATCATTGTCATATATCAACAGGTTCTGTTGTGAATGGAAATGTTAAAGTATTAGAAGGAGCCTTTTTTGGTAGTGCTGCGGTTAGTAAACAGGGGGTGACTGTCGAAAGGGGTGGGTTCATAAAAGCAGGGAGCATATTTAAGGGATAGTATGTCTGGAGTATTTGTCATAGCCGAAGTTGGTGTAAACCATAACGGTAAAGTAGAGATAGCTAGAGAGCTTATTGATGTAGCAAAGTCTGCCGGAGTGGACGCTGTAAAATTTCAGGCGTTTACTACATCAAAACTGGTTGCTGAGAGCGCCCCAATGGCTCAATACCAAGAGAAGAACACGCAGAAAGGTCAAACACAGTATGAAATGTTGAAGGCATTGGAGCTTTCACCACAGGATTTTGAATTTATTTACCACTACTGTCGTGACCAAGGATTGGAATTTCTCTGTACGCCTTTTGACCTAGGGAACATTGATATGCTCGAATCTTTAGGCGTTAAAAGGTTCAAAATTCCCAGTGGAGAAATAAATAATTTACCCTATCTCAGGTACCTGAGTAGAAAAGCAGAAAGTGTAGTTTTGTCAACTGGCATGGCAGTGCTAGGAGAGATTGAGGATGCCATTGAAATTTTAACCACATCAGGAATGGAGAGAGATAAGATTACAGTTCTCCATGCAACTACAGAATATCCGACGCCGATGAACGAAGTTAATCTTAGGGCGATGCAGACAATATCAAATTCGTTTAAGGTTGCAGTTGGCTACTCGGATCATACTCTGGGAAGTGAAGTGGCGATAGCTGCGGTAGCTCTGGGGGCGACTGTAATCGAAAAGCACTTTACGCTAAGTCGAACAATGGAGGGACCTGATCACCGTGCAAGCTTAGAGCCTGACGAACTTCGGGGCATGGTACAAGCGATTCGAAATATTGAAGTTGCGCTCGGAGATGGGGTTAAGAAGCCTACTTCGAGCGAAGGTAAGAATAAGCTTGTGGCGCGAAAGAGTATTGTGGCCTCTGAAGAGATTCCGAAAGGCCGAATATTTACGGAAGAGAATATTACAATAAAAAGGCCCGGAACTGGTTTGAGTCCTATGCGTTGGGATGAGTTGATTGGAACAACTGCTACTAAGGATTATAAGCCGGATGATTTGATCTGATTCAATTTTGGGTCTCAAAAGCTAATACATACCGTTCGATAATTGATAGATACCTAATTGGAAATGGATTATCAAATGAAGAGCAAAACAACTGCTTATTCAAATATGATAAAGCCAAAATCGAATACCAATAGATTCATCTAACGAGTGCCTAAGTGATCACCGTCTAAGAGGGCTGTTTTGATTACAGTGATAGGCGTTTTTCATCGTAATAATTGAAACCCAGATATGACTTTTTCACACAATTGCAGATGAAGGTATGAGAAAATTGATACTCATGCGGCAGGTTATGGATTAGAATATCTAGAATAAGCATTGAGATGATATGTATTTTCCCTTCCAGACGGATAGTCGATTTATTAAACGGTAACAGCGTAAGTAGTAAGGTTGATACTACTTTTTTCATGAATTTGGGTAGCAACCGAGTAGAGTTTTACGATCTATGATTTCTGCAGAGAGTATAAAAATAAATGGCACTTGTACAATCCGTGACGCATTAAAAATTATTGATGAAGGTGGAGTCAAGATTGCTATTGTCGTAGATTCACAGAACATAGTTCTCGGTACTGTTTCTGATGGTGACATAAGAAGAGGGCTACTAAGAGGTGTGTCTTTAGAGGACACAGTTCAACAGGTTTATTCAACAACGCCAATTCTAGGCGGTGTAAATGAGCCTCGAGAGTTTATTCTAGAAAAAGCCCGCGAAAAGAAGGTGTACCAAATTCCGATCGTGGATAATGATGGCAAACTATTAGGTCTCGATGAGCTGGATGAAATTGCCACTCCGCCTGAACGTAAAAATAAAGTTGTGCTAATGATTGGTGGCATGGGCGTTCGGCTTAAGCCATTGACCGATAATATTCCAAAGCCTATGTTAAATGTTGGTGGCTCCCCAATTCTTGAGAGAATAATCCGACGTTTTTCTGACTATGGTTTTAAAAACTTTGTATTCTGTGTGAATTACAAAGCTGAAATCATTGAAGAATATTTTGGGACCGGGAGTAAGTTTGGTGTCCATATTGAGTATGTCCATGAAACAAAGAGAATGGGTACAGCGGGAGCCTTAAGTCTTATAAAAGAAAAAATGACAGAGCCATTTTTTGTTATGAATGGTGATGTCTTAACTGATCTTAATTTCCAGCATCTTTACGATTTTCATCTGGCGAATAGTGCAGATGCAACAATAGCCGTGAGGCAGTACGATTTTCAAATACCTTATGGCGTGGTCAAAATGCATGAGCATAAGGTGCTAGGTATTGAGGAAAAACCCGTAGAAACTTTTTTCGTCAATGCAGGAATCTACCTACTTGAGGCTCCCTGCCTAGAACTCATTCCGCCAGATCAATTTTTTGACATGCCGACTTTGTTTAATATGTTGGCAGATACAGGAAGAGAAACAGTATCCTTTCCAGTTAGGGAATACTGGCTAGATATAGGTCAAATTGATGACTTCGAAAAAGCACAAATTGATATCAGCTCACTATGATCACGATTGATTCAAAAATTCTTGCAGTAATTCCTGCCAGAGCAGGGAGTAAAAGATTGCCAGGGAAGAATGTAAAAACCTTTAACTCGCGCCCTTTGGTAGAATGGTCGATCGCAGCTGCAATCAATAGCCAGTTGATAACTGACGTGTGTGTATCGACCGATTGCGACGACGTAAGCGCGATTGCGAAAAAATTCAATAAAGTTTTGCTTCATGAGCGCCCGCCAGAACTCGCCTCCGATTTAGCTTCTAGTGTAGATGTCGTTGTAGAGGCATTGGAGGCGACTGAAAAAGTGCTTGGCAAGAAATATGATGCAGTAATGTTACTTCAGCCAACGTCACCTCTGCGTAACTCCAAACATATAGATGCGGCCATTCGACAAGGAGTTGAGTGCGGCGCTGACACCGTTGCATCGGTGTGTGAGGCAGAGTGCCCAGTAGAGTGGATAAATAAACTAGGTGAGAATGGCAGTATGTCCTACTTCTTGGACCATCTAAAAGCCGCCAAAAGATCTCAAGACTATAGTCCTTCTTACAGGCTAAATGGCGCTATTTATCTTACTACCAGGAAATCTCTGCTTGCATGTGGGTCACTTTTTTCTGTAAAAAGTTGTTTTGGCTACATTATGGATAGGCAGCATTCAGTCGACATTGATGATGCGCTCGATTTTGAAGTGGCCGAGGCTATAGCAAAACTTAGTTAGTTTTAAGTTTGGCGCTATTAATTTTAGGCAACAAAGTATTAAATACGCGATATAGTTTTGGGCGTCTCAGTGCCTTCTTGTTTGTCGGATAGCCTATAAGTCATATCTCGAATCAGTTTAAGTCGATTTGAAAACACAGTATTATGATCTCCTAGAAACCGCCTTTCCCATTGCTTATAGCATTTTTCTTTCAAACTTATTTATGCTACAGGGCTTTTGATCTTAATTATTAGTTCTTAAAAGGACTTTAGTGAACGTATAAATGAAAAATAAACTGATTGAGTTAGTCCGAGATATTTACAAGACCTCAGATTTTGTACCTCTTCATGCTCCATTATTTTCTGGAAATGAAAAAGCTTACATTTCAGAAACAATAGACAGCACCTTTGTTTCGAGTGTGGGCGAAAAGGTAGGAGAATTTGAGTCACATGTGTGCGCTTACACGGGTTCGGCCTACTCGATAGCCGTAATGAATGGTACGGCAGCTCTACAAGCTGCTATGCATCAGCTAGGCGTTACTTATGGAGATTTAGTGATAACACAAAGCCTCTCGTTTGTAGCAACGTGTAACGCCATCAGAGCCTTGGGTGCGGATCCGATATTTGTAGATGTTTCAAAAGTTAGTATGGGAATGTGTCCTGAATCTATCGAGAACTTTCTTGAAGCTAATGCAGACGTACTTGATTCTGGCGAATGTGTTCATAAAGAAACAGGCAAAAAAATTAAGGCAGTGGTACCTATGCACACCTTGGGACATCCCGTTCAATTAGATGAACTTCTAGTAGTCTGTTCCAAGTGGAATCTAGATCTTATTGAAGATGCCGCTGAGAGCCTGGGTTCATTCTATAACTCTAAGCACACAGGTACGTTTGGGAAGTTCGCAGCCCTCAGCTTTAATGGAAACAAAATCATTACTACCGGCGGTGGCGGAATGATTCTAGCTAGATCTGAAGATGATGGGGCTAAATTGAAGCATATAACGACTACTGCTAAAGTACCACATAGGTACGAATTTTATCATGATGAGTTCGGCTTTAACTTTAGAATGCCAAATATTAACGCTGCGTTAGGGGTTGCGCAATTTGAGCAATTACCGATGTATCTCGAATCAAAAAGAGGAATTGCAAATATCTATGCGGATTTTTTTCAAGGCAGTGAGTATCAATTCTTTAAAGAACCGCCCTACGCCAAATCAAATTATTGGCTGAGTAGTGTCGTGTGTAGAGACGAGCATGCAAAACACGATTTGTTAGAATTTACGAACGACAAACAGATTATGACACGCCCGCTGTGGCAATTATTGTCTTCTCTCCCGATGTATTCAGATTCACTGTCAACAGACTTGAGTAATTCGAAATGGTTCTCAGAGCGAGTAGTAAGCTTGCCTAGTTCCCCGAATTTGTTCTCTAAGCCATGAAAAATGTTGCGATATTTACCAGCACTAGAGCAGATTATGGGTTGCTATACCCAATTGCAAAAAGGGTAGCAGAAGACTCAAGTCTTAAACTTCAGCTTATAGTCACAGGTACGCATTTGTCCGAAAAATTTGGCAATACAGCGAAAGAAATTGAAAGCGATGGGTTTGAGATATCCGCTAGCATTAATATGGGTGAGCTATCCGGGTCTCCGATTAATATTGCAGAAAGTATCGGACGTGGAATTAGTGGCTATGGCGCAGCTCTAAATGATCTTCAGCCAGATATCATTGTCATTCTGGGAGACAGGTACGAGGCCTTAGCTATGGCTCAAGTTGCAGTAGTTTTCCATGTCCCCATAGTTCATCTGCATGGGGGTGAAATTACAGAAGGCGCATACGATGACTGTTTCCGGCACGCTATTACTAAACTATCTAATATTCATTGTGCATCTACGGAAGAGCATCGTGCGAGAATCATACAACTAGGTGAAAACCCATTAGATGTTCACAATGTCGGGGCCTTGGGTGTAGAGAATATCCACACGACCAAATTTATGTCCTTAAATGCAATGAGCAAAGAGTTTGAATTTGAAATCGGTGAAAAGTATTTCATTGTGACATATCACCCCGTAACACTTTTCGATGAAGATCCGATTGAAGTGACGAAAAATATGTTAGAAGCTTTGGACGATTTTGCGGACTTCAACGTCATTATCACGTACCCCAATTCTGATGAGCGTCACGAAGATATAATTTCATTGTTGGAAAAGTACCGTACAACAAATCCAGAAAGAGTTTTTCTTTCTCCCTCCCTTGGGAGGGTTAGATATCTAAGCCTATTGAATAGTGCTACGTTAGCGATAGGAAATACATCAAGTGGGATAATTGAAGTCCCATCATTTAAATGTAGAACTATCAACATTGGTGAGCGCCAGAAAGGTCGGATGGCAGCGAAATCTGTAATAAACTGTCGCGCAGACAGCAATTCAATAAGGGCCGCTATTCGCAATGGAATAGAGAGTCCCGAGCTTGATGATGAATTTGACAATCCTTATGGTAAAGGTGATACATCAATTGAAATTCTAAAATTGATTCGAACTCATCAGTCAAATCAGGAAAAGGTATTTGTCGACCTCAAATTTGATTGAGTGACGTTCTTCCAGTAGCTCTATTATAAAAGTGGGTGGACGAATGGGATTTTGGAGCTTTGGAAATGCATCATAAAGCCTTACAGGACTTAGGTGAGCAGTTAGATAATTATGCGATTAATCGAAACGGAGTTTTTAAGTTTGTAATTAACTCGATTGTTAAATCTGTACTGCCAACTCGGTTTTTGTCCAGGGTCACATTGCAGAAACGCAGTACTACTCTGTTGGTTTTACATCCAACAAGCGAGCATAAAAAAAGAGCCGCATTGTTTATCTCAAAATTGGCAAAAGATATTGAAGTGACAGAGCACATACTAGACTCTGTCGCGACTATCTACGCTAAAAGACTGCTGTTTCCTAGTGCCGAAAAAGAGAAAGTGTTGCTTCCTCGTAGATGGACTTTACAGTTATGTTACGCATCGTGGTTGATTGAAACCTACTCTCCCAATATTGTCATTACTTTTATGGACGATAACTTTCTTACACCTTTTTTACGTCGATCGCTGAACAGAAAAAATGGACAGTTAGTCAATATTGCTCACTCATTTAGTTGGCCCAATATAAATTATTCGATGCTTGATGTTGATTGGAATTTGGTTTTTGGAAAGAGCTCTTATAGGAATATCATCGACAACGAATGTGCTTTTGGAAATGGCGAATTATTACCTTTAGGGTCCATTTACATAAGTGAAATGTCTGCCACTCCTGGGGTAAGCCAAGCCAATACAGCCTCGAGACACAGCGTTCTTTGGCTTACACAAAAAAAGACCGGAACATCGTCTATAGATAATTTGGTTGCTCGAGATATTAGAATATTTTTGTTGTGGTCTCATCAGCCAGTTAACTGCGATATCGGTGTTAGACCTCATCCAGCGGATAAATACTATATAAACAAATACTTTAGAAAGCAGGGAGAGAAAGTTCATATACTACAGCAAGAAGAAGCGTTAAATGTGCAGATGAGAAGGTATGACATCGTGGTTTCCAGTTTTTCTAGTGGGCTACTAGAAGCCGCGATTATGGGTAAGCCCATAGTGTGCTTCGAACATGGGGAACTAAGCAGGGCATTAGAGTTAGAAAAATTTGGGCTATTTACAGTGTCAACTATGCCTGAACTTGAGGCGGCTATTATTGAAATCACCTCAAATTATGATCATTATTCAATGCAGTCGAAAAAGCTTGCAAACTGGCACTTCGAAAACGTTGATTGTGCCATTGATAAGTATGTAGAATTTTTAAAGGGGTTGTTGGCGAAAAGCGAAATAGGTGGAAATAACTTTAATTAAGTTGGTTGGTCTGATGACTATTGGAGTGAGGGTCTAAAGTTACGTTGTCGCTGCAGTTCCATTTGAAATTTATTGTTGGTATTCTAATCCAAAGTTTTTCTTTTTCTTTCAGCGAGTTTCAAAATCTGAAAAAATTTATCAATTTCTGATTCTACAATAGTATTCCCCTTATCTTTTTCATTATAAATTAGGTTTAGAGTAAATAGTGCTCTCAGTTGTATGGCGTCAAGAATTTTTCGCCATAGCTCGGGAGAAACTCTATTATTTTGGAAAGTATATTCATTAAAAAAAGCTTCAAATAAGAAATTTTGACTCGGTTCTTGAGCCTGCCTACATAATATGAAACGCTCAACTACCCAGGATATATCTAGAATGGGATTTCCAAAGGACGTCAAGCACTCTTCGAAATCTAAAAATATTATCGTCTTGTCTTTGCTGAACAGGATATTGCCTCGATGTAAATCATTGTGTAGATATTGAACACAGTTTGAGTGTGTCGAAAGAATTCGACTCTCTTTTCCCAAAAGATTATTGATGATGATTTCAGTATCTTGAGAAGGGCTTCTTTCCTTTAGCTCTCTCAAAGAGTGAAAGTACATGACTACGAGTGATTCGTTTGATCTGGTTTTTCCGTAACTTGCCAATATTTCGTGAAGCTGGCTTAAAGCCCGAGATAGCCTGAGTAGTTGCTCAATGGATTCATCATAAAATTGATCGTCAAGCCAATCAAAACACAAAATTTTATGGTCGCTATCAAAATCAGCGCATTCCCGCGCTGGCAAATTAACTGATACTCCTTTGTTAGATAGATTTTGAAGCAGTGGCTTGGTCTTTAAGAAATGATTAGCGTCCTCAGTTGATACAATTTTCACAAAATATATATGTGTATTTCTTGTATCGGTTACTCGGTAGAAACCTTTCGGCGCAGAGTCCCCCGTACTCTTTTTGAAACTACACCCTGGAAAAATATCCATAAGCTTTTCCTCTACCACGTCTGATACATTGTTTTCGAACAGCAGAGGTACGGGGAACAAGCTCAAATGGGCGGGACTATTGATCACTTTGTTACATATTCTTGCAGAATTGGACTGCCTTTTCTAATATCTCTACAGGATAAGTTACCCTTAATATCATAAAAACGTTCTACCGGGACACCAAGAGTAGGAAATGCAAATGTTGTATTTTCATAGGAGAAACTTTCTCCGGATTGGATATCTCTCTTTGCAATGAGCCCCATTCGGTCTTGTGGTCGTCCCGCACTATCGGGGATTAACCTGACATCATTACCCATCATCTGGTGGGTAATTTCAATTTTGCTAACAACTTCAGTCAGTCGCTCTACAGAAAGTGCATGGCCAACATCAATATCAGGTTTTATCCCTTCTGGTATAAGTCCTTTTTCCAATACCGACGCCCCCAAAGCTACCGCTGCAACCAAAGCTTCATCACCAGGAAAATGATCAGATAATCCATAAACGCAGGAAAACGTGTCTCCCATATGTTTCATCATGTTTAGATGATGTGAGGATGGGACTTCTGGGGGGGCAGGTTGACTATGTTGAACAATAAGATCAGCGACCTGAATTTCTCTCGTCCAGTGCACGGCTCTTTCGATTTCAAAAAAATGAGATCTTCCCGTGTCCAACACCAAGGGAAGCTTGGTTTTGCCGGCATACTCAATCAATGGTCGGTGAACGATATTGCTGCTCGGTATTTTAATAGCACAAGCGCCTAAATTTTCTGCGAAATCAACGCCTTCAAAATCGTAAACTGAAAGGACGATTTCTAGCCCTGCATCTTGAGCGTACTTAAAAACTCTTTCAAGAACGTTGAAAGGTACAACATGTCTTTCAGTAATTTTATGATAAGGTTCACTCACCCAACCTAGATCGGCATGATAAAACTTAGTTTCCCTGTCTGATACCACACTTAAAGATTTGTCATGAAGCAAAGCTCCTTTTAAAAATCCACAACCTGATTGAGTAATTTTATCCACTAATCGTAATGCTAGATCGAAATCGTTCTTAAAATATACATCAATATCCGGCCAGAAGACTGGTACGGAATTCTTTTCAATTGTGTGGGAACCCAATTTCATAATGATATTTTTAATATTTCGAAGTTGAGAGGCATAATTCCGTTTCTGAGGCGGAAACCCTCATCACCTTTTTGGTAAGTCCAGGAGCGAATTGGATCTTCCTGTTGGGGTAGTTCAAAGTCGAGGTAGAATTTTTTAAATTTTTTCTTTGTTACTTTTGTGTTGCGCAATAAATATTTCGAAACGGATTCTTTAGAGAATAGATTGTATCCTGGATGCCAGTCCGCATTTTCATTCTCAGGGTAACGCCAATGAATTTGGACATCCACTGGATAGTCATTAAATATACCCGTCACAATAACAAGTCCATTTGGTCTACATACTCGGATACACTCTGAGAATGCGGGCTCAAAATTATCAAAAATACTATGTGTTCCAGTCATCGTTACAAAATCAAACGAATCAGAGTCGATTCCATCGAGGTTATTTGCATCTCCTTGTATGATCGGTTTGTGAGCAGATTGCGCACTTTCTACCAATGTGGAATCGAACTCCACTCCAAGTGTTTCTGCATTTGGAAAGCGACTCTGTGTGTAGTCAATGAATGCTCCTGTTGCTGCCCCAACATCTAAGAGTCTAAATGTACTCGTATTGGAGTGATCTTCGATAATGCTTCCTATATCAACAAACATTTTTTTTGGTTTTGTGTAATCTTGCTTTAGATATACGTCAGATCGCGAATAATTTTTTTCTCGAGAGAAGCTCATTTACTCTCCAACGTTAAGAGTTTATATAATTGTAAATTCGTTCAAAATTTTGGCCGTCTAGTGTTGCCCACCGCTTTGCAACTTGACTCTGAAGTTGAGCGATTCTTGCGTATGCATCGTTGTCATTTACAAGTTCATCAAGCTTTCTTACGGATTCATCTAATTTTTGATCTGTAAGCACCCCGGGAACTTCTGAATAGGTTTGTAGGCCAAAACAGTATGGATCATAGTTGATCACAGGTTTCTTTAGGCCAATTGCCCACCGGGTAGTTGTAGAAAATTGCGTCATCAGAATATCATATTTGGGGAGAGCTGAAACTAACCACTCCTCCTCAATATTGATATCTAAGGTTTTGATTATTGCGTAATCTTTTTCCAGTATATTCGGATGTATTGAGACTGATACCTCACAACCAGGTATTGCATTTACTTTTTCTAACATGTTCGATATGAGAGTTGTATAGTCTTTGAATTCACACAATTCACCTCGCACATCATGGTAATTGGGCAACAAGGTTAATAAAACGGAGGTTGTCCCAGCTTCTATTTTACTTTGAGTTTCATATGCCTTTCTAAGGTTTGCATTTTTCGATAGTGTCTCAAAGACCTCGTCAGCGTATATTGACCCCACTTCAACAATTTTCTTAATCGGCACCCCTTCGCGAAGGTAGTGTTTTTTCATCATAGCTGATGACACAAACAGTTTATCTGCACCTCCGCCTTGTACAACCCAAGGAGAGTGGAGATCAAGTCCTTCTTCTAAACGTGCCCAAACCATACTTTGCGGGAAAAGCGTAACATCACCGAATTTAGATGCCCGAATCCAGTGTTTTCCTCGCTCACGGATATAATCTGTTGTTTCAGCGCTTTCGTCTAGAATATTTAGTGAGCCGAGGCGATGATGATCTTCAATAAAGTTATCATAATCCTTACTCTCTCCGATGCCAAAGGGGTGTACAAAGACCGGTATCTTACAGGCCTTAGCCGAATAAATTAGTGGCGCGTTACCCCCTGGCCCATCTTCACAAATTAATAAGTACCTAACGTTATTACTCTTCAATAGTTGATGGTAATAACTTTTTTGTAGTTGCAATAGTTTACGATAGGGGTGTAGATCTTTTTCTTCATAGAGTTTTGACTTGACAAGAAAATTTTCCACAACTTTGTCCGCACTTGGTTCAGGAGCGCCATTAAGTTCTGAAGATTGGTCGTGCAAATAAGCGATTTGTAGTTGCTTGCAATCAGAGGCGATATTCTTGATGACATTATCAGCCGTATTATCAGAGCATACTGCGCAACTCTGACCTTTAGCTTTCAGTCGCAGTGCCAGCCTTTTCATAACGGACCACTGCGATAGGCTATAAACGGATATCAAGAACGTCATAGTAAATACTCCTATTCAATAACTACGGCATCATGCCCTAAGTTACCATGCAACGTGAAACAATCGCCTCTAGTATGCGATCAGAAGACTCTAAAGGATTTAGCAGATAGGATTTGGCAAAGTGAGCTAAACGAGACTGAGTCTGTTCTGTGAGTGCCATTCTAAGGGTTTCCAAGAGCTGATCTTCATTATGGACAGGGAGCACCATTGATCCATTAAAATAAGGTAATTCGTCAGATTGTACTATTGAAATCAATAAGCTACGAATTGATTCATTATAAAGCAGTGAAATCGGTGCTTTGAAATGTGCATTACTAAAATAATTAAAATAACAAGTATCAAGCAAGCTATTTGAAAACATCGAAATACATACGTCCGAGATAGCAATCGATTCCTCGTGACTTAATTGACTACCATCGACCAGTGGAAGCCCGTAGGAAGCTAAGAGTTGTTGTTCTCCCTGAACCTCTGCATACGTATCTCTTGGGTGAGACCTGAATATAACCACAATTTCGCTCGAATCAAGAAGGCTTAGCTTGGCGTAAAGTACCTTTAGGCTTTCGATATATCCTGGATTATTCTTCAGAGACTGCCCAAATACACTAATCACCTTTTTATTGTCTAGATTCATTTTCCTCCTAAGATTTACTGTTTGTCCTTCCTTAACTATTTGTAAATACTCGATGTGTTTCGGTGAGCCAACAACAGTAGACTTAACACCAAACCTTTTTTCCGTAAGCTCTTTAGCAATATTGTCAATCACGAAAACTTCTGTAGCATGAGATTGAAAGTAGTTGTTACACTCACCCCAAAAATCTTGCAGTAGAAAAGTGGGCACTTTTGCTGAGGCCAACAATGCCTCATCAACACCGCCTTCACCAGGAGCCGATAGACCAACGAGTACAGCATCTGGCTGAAACGCATTCAAAATTTTTGTTGTTTGTGGGACATAACTTGCGTCTTCAGATAAGTTATCGAACTTATCAACGATGACCCCTTTTTCTTTCAAGATGTGAAAAGCAGGACCTTGAGCAGTTACTTTCGTTAGCACCTTAGAATTAGTATTCCATTCTTGCCATAAAGCTGCGACGTTGAGAGCTGCCGCTGGATCACGCGCAGACATCAAAATTTTTATAGGGTTAGCGTCACACATTTTCGGATGTACTCTTTTAGTAATAGTCTCGACAGATCTCGGCAATGGCAACTAATAAAACCACATGTATGGAAAGTCAAATCTAGGAATCGCGATTAAACAAGCTGGCGTTTTCTAGGAAATTTGTGTGATTAATTATTGAGTGTCAGACCATAATAGCCTGAGTATATCAATTAACAAAAGCGTTTACAGGCGATTGATCGCGAGCTTGGAAGGCACAAGGATTTGTCTGTATATAAGCAAAAGAGTATTCGTATATTTCGCATTAACTTAGCTTAAGTGCCGCGAAAAATCTTCTCGTAGTGCGCGAGATCGTCGACTTGCTCAGTTAAAGTCTTTAAGCAGCCTGGATTAGCCTTAAGGAAATCTCTTGTTTGCAAATAGAATCCAGGCTTCCATTTATTGTCTAACTCATCATCTAGCTCGATTGGCTCTCTTGGTATCGTTCCAATTTTTTGAACCTGAATACCTTCCATTGGCGCCAAAAGATATCTGTTGTGGCGAGTAATGAATTCCAGGCTCCAGCGACCAGGTCCCTCCCAATTAGAGTGGTATGTAAAATGAGCGCCATTATCAGCGATGCCGCTTCCCGTAAAAACTGATCCGGTTGGATGCCAGTCTAATCCTCCTGAGACATATGAGGAAATTCTGTTCGGAGATCCGCCAACGAAAAACGCCAGGTCAATTACATGGGAAGAATTGTGCCACCCCCAGTTTTCTAGAACACCGGGGTTTTTGATGAGATCTTTTATGACATGAGACCATTCTGTAAACTCAAAATGAAAAGAGGTACATCCTCCATCCGTTTTAATTCTCTCGATAAGTTCGACTACCGAACTAAAATATCTTCTGTTGTAAGCGATATAGACATTCGCATTGGTTTTGGCTATTTCTACATTTAGTTGGTTTAATTGATGTATAGTTGCGGCGCCTGGCTTTTCTACCAAAATATTTGAAATGCCTGCCTTGGCGGTATCTAACAATACGGTACCAAGTTGGTCCTCACTTACGGCAATGATTGAATGTGTGCATGAATCGGCTAATGCTAGATTATTAGCGAGACCGCCCGCAACAGCGCTTATGCCGGTTCTTTCAGTAAAGGATTTTGTCGATTCTTCGCTGCGACCCACAACATTGGTCGCATAACCTAAATCAGAACAAATTTTGCAGTATTCTTCAGCAATTAAGCCAGTACCTTGTACCAAGATATTCATTTTTTTTCGCTACCTACGTAAAATGCAAATTGTTCCAATCTTTGTATACACGGATGCCATCTGTGCCACTCTTCTCTGGGTGAAACTGTAATGCAAAAATATTGTCTTTGAAAATTGCTGATGCATACGAAAGATCGCCATATTTAGATGTACCAAGAACTGCACTGTGCTCAAACACATCACAATAATAGCTATGAACAAAATAGAAATCTGCGCCATGGCGCACATTCTGTAACGGTGTCTCTGTCCAGTCTTTTTCTGGATTGACGTTACCCCAAGTTATTTTAGGCACAGGCAAGTTTTTATCATTAATGCTCGTTCTTAGGTGTTTGACTTCTCCGTCTATCAACCCGAGACCGTTAGACATTCCAAATTCTTCGCTTTTGTTCAAAAGTAATTGCATTCCAAGGCATATCCCCATGAAGGGTTTGCCTGAACTAATAAATTCTTTAACAGATTCATCTAATCCAGCTTGCTTAAGGTTTTCCATGCCCTTAGGAAACGAACCTACTCCTGGGAGTATTACGGCATCAAAATTTTGAAGTTTGTCGGCTTGGTTAACCAAATGAGGAGTCATTCCTGCAATTTTGCATGCTTGGAAAACACTAAATATATTTCCAATACTGTAATCGATAATTGCTATATCAGGCATTCTAATTTTCCATTTTATCGACAGGAGATACCGGAAGCTTTGAGAGCGAGTTTTAGCTCGGTGATATCAAATGTTGTAATTTTTTTTGAGAGACTACCGCTTTCGAGAAAGCGTAAGTTACCTTCTGAGCTATTGTCGACCGTATTTGAAAAATCGCCGGACTTCAAAAGGTGGTAATGAAATGCGGACGCAATACTGACGGCGCTAATATTTGTGGACTTAATGACGTTAATTACGTCTTCAATCGATTTAGCTCCTCCATGTGCGATGACAGGTATGGACACAGTATCGGTGACGCCTTTGATTAAATCGATATCAAAACCTTCCCCTGTGCCCTCCTTGTCAACGGAAGTAATTACAATCTCTCCAGCGCCCAAGTCTTCAACTTCCTTGCACCACTGGAAAACATCTTTTCCTGTTTCTTCTCTTCCGTTGTCAACAAACGCTTCATAGGTTCCGTTGGGGCTTAAAATGGCTTCAATAGTTACAACGATAGTAGATGACCCAAAAATCTGAGATGCTTGCGATATAAATTCTGGGCTTTTAATAGCTGCTGTGTTGATGCTAACTTTGTCAGCTCCTGCAGCAAGTGCATTTCTGATATCCTCAACAGTTCTTAAACCACCTCCTACGGTTAAGGGGATAAAAGTTGTTTCTGCGGTTTTCGTAATGAGCTCGTTTAAGCTATTTCTTTCGTACAAACTAGCGACACAATCAGTATAAAAAACCTCATCAGCACCATTGTTGTAATAGTAGCTGCAAAAATCTCGAGGGTTTCCAAGCACTCTTAGCCCTTCAAGGTGTATACCTTTAACTAAGTGCGGCCCTTTGATGTCTAGCCTAGGGATGATCCTAATCTTATTCATATCATTTACTATACTTTGTTGTTAAATTTTTGACCTGATCCAGCATTTCTTTGCCAACCAGTTAAGCAGCTTTTCTCAGTTCAACCATCTCCGCCTCATATTGATTCGGACTCATGTAGTCTAGATATGAATGCAGCCTGTAGCTGCTGTAAAACATGTTTATATAATTCATCACATCCTGTTGCGCTTCGTGCCGTGTCTGGTAATGACGCCAATGGACTCGCTCCTGTTTCAAGTTCAAAAGAAGCTTTCCGCAACTGAGTTGTCCCAACAATTTCATTTGCGGCTCATGCTGCCTACAAAGCCGCGTGCTTTCAGTAGTCGCCAGAAATCCCCTGACATATTGAGAGCTTCGTTCCGGCTGTCCGGATAACTTAGCGCACTGAGCGCCTTTTGCATTCGCCGGCTGCCGTAGCCGTCCTCAGTCGCCTTGGCGATCTCTATCACAGCTTCCAATATTTTTCTCGGTGATAGGGCTCGCCAGTTCTGCCTCTATTTCGCCGCTGATAATCGTAATAACCACTGCGGGTGACACTCAATAGCTGACACATTAGGCCAATAGGCCAGATCTTCTTTTGCTGGGCAATAAACAAGTATTTCACTTTGTTTATTTGGCAAAGAAAACCGTCGCTCTTTTTAATATATCTTTGTCCATTTCCAGGCGTTTGGCCTGTGCCCTTAGCTTTCTGATCTCCTCCTGGTCTGGCGTTAGCTTGCCGTTGCCTCGAAAGTCTTGGCCGTCACCTGTCCGCTGTTCTTTAAGCCAGCGACCCAGCATCGGGGCATTAATGCCTAGGCTTCTTGCTGCCTCTGATCTTGTGTAGCCCTGTTCCAGCCTCAGGCTAACTCCGGGTATTTCTTTCTTGTGGTCCTTTTTCAATGTCCAGTTGTGGGTATTATCCCTTAATTGGACCGTCTAGATCTATTGGACCACATCATTTTGCTTTCGCTAAATTGAATGACGACATATCAATATCTGAATGGTTGATGAAAATCACGCTAGTTAGTATTGATAGTTATCTTACCTTGCTCAAGTGAGTAAGTACGAGTGCATGCTTTTAGGATTTCAAGATTGTGCGAAATAACTATAACAGCGCTATTTTTAGAAAGTGAAATCATTTGTTCAATTATGTACTCTTCGGACTCTGAATCTAGAGAATTAGTTGCCTCGTCAAATATATACAGTTCGGCATCTCGAAGAAATGCTCTTGCAATTCCTACTCGTTGCTTCTGTCCACCACTTAGGTTTTTGCCATTTTCTCCGATCGGACTGAGCACTTTCTCAGCGAGTTCGTTGACATAAGATGTTAGACCAGCGGAAGAAACAGCACCCACTATTTGCTCATCATTGTACATTGTGTCATCAAGCCCAAAAACAATGTTCTCTTTAATGCTGCCTTCTACGAGGAATGTGTCTTGAGCAACGTAAGAGCATTGAGATCTCCAATTTTTCAACATGCCGCTGTCCGCTAGTTCGCCATTCAGATATATCTTTCCACTCGTCGGCTCAATCAAGCCAGACAAAATATCAACAAAAGTAGTTTTTCCGCCGCCAGAGGGACCAGTAATTCCCAATATTTCGCCTTTGCATATTTCCAAATCTATGTTCACCAAAACATTATTTTCGCCATCGTAGGAGAAACACAAACCCTCGAATTTGGCCGGCAAGAGTGGCTTTTCTATACTTGAAGTTGAACCTTCAACTTCCGGCTCTGAATCTGCATCAGGTTGAAGTACTGTTCCCAAAATATCAACAATAGAATCAAATGCCGAGATATGGCCGCCAGCAATCGCAGCATTGCTATAGATTTGCCTAAGGGCAGGTAACAGCTTGTATCCTCCAAGCGTAAAAAGTAAAACGGTTGGCAAGTACTGATAGTAATCTTCATTGGTTGTTAAAAATATTGCGACCAGGCATATGAAGCCGAAGGTCCCCGCTTGGACTATATAATTTGGTGCAACAATAAACGTAAAATTTCGAAGTAAACTATGGTTAAACTCATGCGTCGCTTTCTTAAATTTTTTGACAAAGAGGTCTTCACTCTCATAGAGCTTTACAGTTTTGATCCCAGAAAATGCCTGCGAGATAGCAGAGTACTGATCCCTTCCCGTCGTGGTGATTTTATCGCTATTTCTAATTAGCAATGGCTTCAGAAAGAAAAACATCCCTCCAAAGCTTAACGCAAAAAACAGAATCAATAGCAAGGTTAAAAGAGGGTCCGCAAAAAGCAGGCCAACAACAACAATCGACATGACGATAATGCTCGAACTTATCTGCAAGTAAGGACCCAACAAATAATTTGCTACTCTACTTGTTTCCTGCAAAATGTTCTTTATAAATTGGGCAGAGTTCCCTTGCAAATGCTCAAAATAACCGAGATTTAAATAATGATGAAATAGGCGCACTGATAAAAACTCTGCAACACTAAAAACCAGTTGTTGAATTTTGACAACTGCCATTGCCGCAAAATAGTTGCCAAGGGCCATAAAGCAAAAAATCATAATGCCTAATGCTGTAATAAAATTGTTAACGCTCTCAAAATCGAGATGGTTGTAAATGGCGTTAATAATGGGAGTCGACTCAATAAGTGCGGGGTTAGTGGCTATAAATAAAAAAGGGATGACGGACGCGATGCCAGCTAATTCCAGTGCAGTATTTGCGAGTAACGTAAAGTGCAACCATATTATCCGCGACCTATAATGTGGGAATAAGAGCTTTAGGAGAATAAAGTATTTCTTATACATAGTTGTCAGGTAAACGGATAATCAACACGACTGTTAACATTATTGTTGCTTAAAAATTTGTTTAATGAGCCGAGCAGTTTAACATGGATGTCCATTGATTCACTAAATGCCGGCAACCGGACATTTAGTTTATTGATTAGACTATCTACAAGAATATTTGTTAATTGGCTTTGATATTTAAAATCCAATTCTTCCTCAGCCCAGATCCAATTATTTTCCTGAGAAGAGTATAAGTAGGTGTTCTCATTTTCTTTGAAAATATATCGTTTTAAACTAGAAAAGATCTCAATCAATACGGGAGCGTCTCCGGTTTCGTCGCATCTAAAGCTAAATGTTGATCCAGAGCGAAATGAGCCCTTTAAGTCACCATTTAGCTCGTAAAACCCCGGACGTTTGCTTTGTGCAATTTCCCTGCTGAGACCATTCACTTCAATTTGGAAATCTGTACTGGCATCCAGAAAACAGGCGTGATCGAGATAGTGTATAGCATTTGTGACTAAGCCATAATCTGAACCATTGACGCGGTAGTGGACTATTTCACCTTCAAATTCATCTCTCAATCTATGATAAACAGATTGCATACGCATACAGCAATTGACCCAGCAGTTTATTCGTTTGCGAGACAGCATCTCTAAGGCTTTTGGGTATTGGGATTCGGTATCAAAAAGTAATTTTTCTAGCAGAACGTTTTCAATGTTAAATCGCTCACACATCTGTTCTAGCAAAAAGAATCTTTTGTCTGAATTAGATGCCACTATGACCAAGAAGAAGTCTGTGTGCTCAATAACGTCTGGACTAGTGCAAAACGTAGTCTTGTGATCTACAGAGGTCTCAACTTCCGAGAATCTAATCTTAGATAACTCAAGCGCCTCGGTGTTAGGATCTAACACACAAATATCGAGTGGGCTATTTGTCAATTTTAGCGCCTGCAAATGTCTGCTTCCGAGTTGTCCAGAACCAACTAGTAGAATCTTGTGCATTAACTCCAACCTTAAAATGTAGTGACTAAAATACTGCTACTTTAACGGTGATCGATATATCTTGACATTACGAATTTTACTTGCTGGAGTTACTAAATACTACGTATTTAGAAGCTTGCCAATGAGAGGTGCAAGCGAAGATCAAGCTGAACATTTTCCACGTCAAAAACTTTAGGAATCAATCTTGAGCGAGCCAGAAATATAGAACAGTAGTGAGTATTTGGCATTGTTCATTTTTCCAACACTTGGGAGAGCTCTTTTTCAATTCTCTGGAATGAGCTAGTTTCAGAGAAGCCCCAATAAGTTGATTGATTTTCTGACAGGTCTTTAAACTTTTTGTAGACAAGGGGGTTGGACATTTCTAAAAGCTGCGCCTTAAATTCAGAAAAATCTGTTGACGTTAATACGCTTTCGATACCATCGTATTCAGAATAATTGTACCCATATACATCATAGTTCAGAATTGGAATGGACGCTGCAAGTGCCCACCTGATGGTGGCCGATACGGATGTAATATAGATATCCGAAATTGAAATTAGCCATGAAGTATTCTGCTTCGATGACTTAATGCCGAATTTTTCTTCTAACTTTTTGACATCTTCAATAGAGAGTCGGGGATGGAACCTATAGATTATTACATGATTCACAAAGGTTTCATTAATAGCCGTGATAAACTCATTCAAAAATAATTCATACGATTCGAAATCGACAAGGCCTCTGTTTCCTTGGTCTGGAGGTGGACAGCACAACACTATTTTCTGATTGCTGTTTCGTTTGTATGTTTTGCTAATATCTTGCAGTCGCTTAGATCTTTCTTCCTTATTGCACAGGACGGAATCCAATTCGGTTGATCCCACGATCTTTAATTTTGAAGCGGGAATGCCACTCTTCTTAAAGTAGTCTTGAATAAAAATGCTTTCAACAAGAATGCGCTCTACTGGTAAGGAATTCATTGCCCAGGCTGGCTCGGGAAGGATACCATGAACCTTATATGTAAAGTAGGCGTAAAAAGGTACCCTTATCAATTCTACTCCATCGTGCTCTAAAAATAACTGAGGGTCGAACTTTTTTGCGATGTTGGTGTACCTATTATCATGCTGATACATGGGAGCAAATTTGTAGGCGTTAAAATACTCTTCCCAGTTAGCGACCGTATATGGGAATATAACTATAGGAGTCCTTTTTCGCTTTAACAGTGCGGCATAGAACATGATTTCATAGGGGAATGTCCCCTCTGCTGCTAAGACAATATCCGGTTTAACCTTGTTTAAGATTTTCCTTGAGTGACTGAGACCAACTCTGAAGCCGAAAAAATAACGAATAGATTGAGCAGCTTTACTGTTGAGTAATGTAGTGTAGTTAGATGTTACTTTCTGTTTGATGTTGAATGAGTTTGAATTGCTTAACTTTCTTGGTTTAAATAATGCAGTGGATGTTTTTCTGAAAAGTTGGAGGCTTACCTTCACAATGTGCAATGCAATGAATGATGTTGTTTCATGCAATTCTAGTATTATAAGGAGAAACACCCGAATAGTGATTTTTAGAATAGTGTAGGGTGCAAATGCTACAAAAGTGACCAGCAATGAAAATAAACTGGGAGAGCTAAACAAGTATGCTTGAGCCCGCTGGCTCGATCTTTGGATTTGGTAGTCACTTCTTCTTATGATTGCAGGAGTTCTTCTTAGCAATTGGTAAATAGGTGCTGCGACAAATCTAACTCCTGACAATACTAATACAACTGGTTTAGTCGATCCAAATTTGAGTGCAGATAGTATGTTTCGAGAGAGACTGAACGGCCATGTTAAGACAGTTTTTAAACTGGCATAAACTAGTGCTATAAAGGGTTTTGCCAAGTAGGTTAACTTATTGACAAATGAACCAAGTGTCATTGCGACAATTAGTGGCCAAGGTACGTTCGCAGGTGGTTGGTCAGAAACTGAGAAATCTCTGGCGGAAATCAAACCCCCAGAATCAGTAGCAATTATTGCGTTATCAAATTTACTTTCAATGAGATTAACGGTTTCTTGATCTACCCACTTACCTGCGAACCTGAAAGTAAAAGAAAAACGCCCACAATCCGCCAATTTGACAGAAATGTTTAATAGTTCGGATAACTCCTGTTTGGAGTGAATAACCAATAAGATAGATTTAGTGGTAAAACCGTGGGAGTTGCCTATTTTGTTTTTCAATTTTTAGTCAGGACAAAAGGCTTAATCATTAAGCCCTGTACCTGCAACAGTATGTCGCAATGCCCATTCGCCTTCAGCAGTTTTACCCCATAAATGAGGTGACCTGAACTTATCGCAAGTATCAAAAAATTGCTGTTCCGGAATGTCGAGATATTCCATAACTTCTGAAAAATACCTGTCAGGAAATTCTCCATCGAATTTGTTTACTAAGGCAATACCTTCATCGCGTGTAATGTGTTTATTTCGTATTTCTTGGGCAGCGTCATAAGTTGCTCTGCCGATACCGAACTTAATAAACGTTGTATAGTAGTGAAGGTCATCTATCTTGTCATCTATGCTATTGTACTTACTATAGGTACCTTGAGTTCGATGAGGTCTAGCTTTAAATCCTGTATTCTCTACAGCGTAATAATATACTTCTTGTGGGGTCCACTTTAAGTAGTATCCCAAATATCGAACGTCTATTTTTTTGCCTTTTAGTTCTGCTTCAGAGATCGGAAGAAATGGGCTGATATCTTTTTTCTTTAGACCGTGTTTTTCATCCAATTCTTTAAGTGACAAACCGCCTAGATATAGCTCATCTAAATTATTGTAGCTAAAGTATGATTTGTCTCGTAGGGAGGAGCTATTATCCGCGATAGGATTGCCATATTCTGCTTCATTTTCTCCATAGAATATGAGTTCTATATCGTTCTGTGCCGCCAATTTTGGTGCCAGGTTTTTTTGACCGAGAATGAAAGTTTGGAATGGGTGTAACAAATTCAAAATTGACAATTTTGTTATCAGTTTCATAACTTCGCCGTTTCGATAGAAGCTGATATTGTCAAAGCCACCGACATCAAGCCAGCTTTTGAAATTCTTGTAGCCGTAGTCTGTATATAAGATTGGAGGCCAAGTCACCGTTAAAGGATTCATGCCATATTTTGTTTTCAGTATATGTGACTGATAAGCACTATCTTTGCCGCCGCTTCCAGGCACAAGGCAGTCATAACTTCCGTCATTGCGTCGATACTTATCTAGTAGTTGCACGAGTTCTTCTTCTCTCGCATGCCAATCGATTTGATCTTTACCAAGGGCGGTTCTGCAGGCATCGCACACGCCGTCACTATCTAGCGCCATCGTAGATTTCTTGCTGTTAATTGTGTGCTTAAATTCTACTGCTGAGTTTGGGCGTTGGTTAGATATAACGCACCGAGCACAAAATTTAACTTCTTCAGGTAACCCATAAAGAGTTTCCATATCTCGATTCCTATGTAGAGTTGGGCTCTATTAGTAAAAAATATGAATGACGGAGTATACAGAATAATAGGCCCACAGAATACAAGAACTGCATAAACTGTAGAACCAAAGTTGTAATGTCCGGTTTGTCCAAAGCTTAACTGTCCGCTTTTCCGGAAACGTACACTAATGGAGAAACTGGTTAGTATGAGTCGTATGGAACTCGACAAGTAGAGCGCGATTAAACGAGTAGAACGAGCGGAGCTCAGTCAGGTCGATGCTGCGTTGATGATCACTCAAAAGCACCCGGCAGACTAGGCGCTTACTGGTTCGCTATCGCGAGCAAGTAGAGAAAGGCCTACTTTCTTGTCGCAGAGGTAAGCCGTGTAATAACCAACTAAACAACATTCGGAGCGAGGAAATCGTCACTATCATTATGAAGACTTTGGTCCAACGCTTGCTAACGAGATGCTTGCGGAGCGACACAACATTCACGTTTCGGCAAAGACGGTCCGGCAGCTGATGACCGATCGGGGTATCTGGCGTGCCAAAGTTCGTCGCGGTACAAACGTCCATCCCATACGGGCACGTCGCTCGAAGCGTCGCGAACTTATCTAGATTGATGGATCCCCACATGCGTGGTTCGAAGATCGCGGTCCCACATGTACACTGATCGTGTTCATTGACGATGCAACCACTGGGCTGATGGGGATTCAGTTTTGGCCGTAAGAGACCACTGAGACCTACATGAGTACGCTGATGCGGTACCTGCAGGATCATGGTCGACCTGTAAGCATTTACAGCGATAGGCACGGCATATTTAGGCCTGTCGTAGATACCAAGGAGCCAAGACTGACATAGTTTGGACGCGCCCTCTAAGCGTTGGATATTGAATCGCTTCAGGCTAATTCACCACAAGCCAAGGGCAGCGTCGAGCGTGTAAACAGAACTTTGCAGGACGGGTTAGTCAAAGAGATGCGACTTAATGGCATAAGTTCGGTAGCAGCAGGTAACGCATTTTTGCGCCCGTTTATCGAGTGCTTTAACACACGCTTTGCCCAGCCAGCACTCATTGCGGTTGATGCGCATCGGGAACCCATGCATACCAACACAGAGCTTGACTTTAGGACGTCTTTCCAAAGCCAACGCAAGATATCGGAGAACCTTGAAATTCGTTACAACAATCAAATCTACCAACTTGCAGATGTTGAAAGACTGCGACGGTTAACAGGTACTCAGGCGGAACAACAAATGACCCACAAACCGAAAGCGACACACCCCTAAAAAACGATACCGATGATGCAAGGTGGTTATCGTCAAAAGGACATGAATCTTGGGTTCAACTAGTCAATGCAACACTCTATAATCTGTCAATATTGGAGGAGGTGTTGTATATGAAGCAGCGAACAAGAATCAATTACACTGAAATCCAAAAAATCTTGATGTGGGACTATTGACATAAAGGTGAGCCTCTCCAGACCATCGCTCAACTGTTCGATCGAAATCATAGTTCTGTCGCAGGCACACTGGCACGGACCGGCGGCATAAGCCCCTTGCAACGACAACGCTCGCGACTTGCACTGACCTTGTCTGAGCGCGAAGAAATCTCGAGGTGTTGTGATCGGTACGTCAGTCCGATCATTTGCATCATTAGTGGGTCGGGCACCGTCTACTATCGGTCGCGAATTCAACCGTAAAGGCGGCCGACAATGTTACCGGGCAAGTGAAGCCGATCAAGTAGCTTGGGATCGTGCCTGTCGTCCCAAGGCATGTAAACTAGCGCAGAATCGCGAATTAGCTCGCATTGTGGCGAGCAAACTTAAGAAGCTATGGTCGCCTGCTCAAATTGCTGGTTGGTTGAAGCAAACGTATCCACCCAAAAAAAGTTGAAGTTCCAATTGAGTCAAGCCCAACATTAGCCCGTACGATCATAATACAGAGTCGGTTATCGCCTTCTTCAAGAATACTTTTGATCTCGCTGTTACTATTCGGGCTTTATTCTTATCGAGGCGACAAAAATCACTGCACAGCCATCAGGCGCCGTTGACGGTAGTTCGGTCCTTAAAGCGTCAACATCCAGCTTGAAAAACTTAGGCTGGGAGCAATAATCGAGTCGCTAGCGCGTTCTCAAAAAGGAGAAAAATTGCGGTAGGAGGTCCTCATCTTTGTCTACGCGCCCTACGAGAGCAATTGCAGACAAACTTATAACAGCAATATCGTATTTTTTTATAGCATTTTTATTAATAGTCTAGCGCACGCTTAGTTATATCATTCAAAGGTGCGCCCTGTTTCTTTATATCGGTCCATCCGCCGACAAGCTTCATGAAAGCCGCGCGCACAAATGTTGGTGAATATATAGGCACCGTCGTTGTATCTACCGATCGTCATATATTTATCGGCCAGACGGTATTGCATAGCCAGATCGTCTGGGTTGGTCCTAGCGGCTTTCTCTACAGCAACAAGAGCGACTGGACAGAAACCTGTTCTTTCCATGCTGCTCGAAGAGGAAATTTTGACATCTCGTCCGTACCAAAAATCACAGCTCACAGAAACAACGTTATCGTCATGAATCATCGGGGGCGAGCCTGAAAACGCATAATTAGCTCCAAAAATATGATTACTTGTGACTTGATCAATACTAACAGCGCGACCGTTAAGATTCATAAGTCCGGTTTTGGTACGATCCAACCATATTCCTATGGTTTTCCCATATTTTGGGACGCCGTCCCACTCAATTCGGTTTCCAATAATACGGCCTCCTAAAGAAATGCCTGCAACCCCTATCCCGACAGCTTCGCCCTCTCTGAACGGAAACATATTTTGTATTGTATTTCCTTCAACAAAAAAGTTACGTCCAACAACTTCAACGCCAAATGTATGAGAGCTGGCATATTCTCCTCCTAGTCCATACATCTCGCGCACAATATTATTGATTATTTTTGCCCCCTCCCCCCTGACACGTATACCGATTAGGCTGTTAGTTTCCGCAATAATGTTATTGACTAAAGCATTCTCTCCTTCTTCAATTCTGACACCAAATAGAAACCCGCTCACAAGCCCATGATGAACATGAACATTTTTGAAAGTTTCAGCCCGAATTCCGGACCCAAGTGTGTCTCCTCCAGGGCCAAGTATGCTAAACCCATTTAAGTCTAAATCAATGTCATCCGACATCAGAGTCATTGCATCTTGATGAGGAGCATCCATTAAAATGTCATTTTGTAAGCAGTAAGTTCCAGGCAGGGTTATCGTTGCCGCACGCCTAATTGGTTTACAAAACCCCACAGGATAACCTTCATCAACATTGTTTTTAAGGGTGCACCCATTTGCGACTATGCCTGTATCGTCATTCCAAAATATAGGGCGGACTGTACCGTGTATATTATTTGATATCACACATTCTGACGAATCAACGTCGATAGCAACAGGTGGTGAGTCCTTGTAATTTACATGGCCCTCCATATTACGGATGGTCGTATTGCTCACATTAATATTATTGCCATTTGCTTTGATGCCGCGCCATTGATTGCCCGACAAATTCAAATCCACAAGGGTCGAATTACTTACATTTCTTAGCCAGACCCCTGCAATAAAACCCGATACAGCTCCATTTTTTACGATCAAACCTGTTGTATTTGATGCCGAAATACCGCTGGTTACTGTGTCTGCGTCTAACGACACCACGGTCCTTCCCATAAGGTCCAGACTTACATCATTGGCACTAATTATAATTCCTGATGGGTTCGAACCTTCAGCGATGATATGGTTGACCAAACAATAGGACCCCGATTCTGTAATAGTCGTCGGTCCCATCAAAGGGACACATCCTTCTGGTGCCGTCAAGGTAATGTCTGACCGAAGAGCTTCTATATCAAGATAATAACTAAAGTTAACAGACTTTCGAGTTGCCGAGGCTTTAAACAGGGATCGCGGCTCAACAAAATCGGGAAGAACTTCCAAAATCGCTGTCCCGCCCTGTTCAGACGCTCTGCTGTTTAAGCAGGACAACAATATCATTGAAGGAACAATTAAAAAGACAAACCGTTTCAATTTTTGCGGATAATGTTTCATAGAAACTTATGTTAGCAGTATTAGATAGTATTTAATTTAAATCACATTAATACCAGACTTTGAGGCCATAATAATGTGAAGTTTTTTAGCCTAGAAAACGTTGGGAAGCAACTTAGAATTGACTTACTACTGCAGATCCAATCGGTCGCGGGTATCCCGCAATAGAATCTAGAATCTTCCGAATGACATCTGGAACAGTGAATCCGGTGATGACTCGAATGGCATGGTGACATGCGTCCGGCTTCAGGTGTTGAGCGAAGACACTGGCCCACAATACAAGGCAGGTCCTAAAAAAACCTGGAATACTCATACTTCACGTTTCTATGTGTCAGTAAAATTTACCCGCTTGACCGATAAGGATCAATGATCAATGATCAATGATCAAATGAACAGTATTTCACACTTGAGCTCAGCGTTCTTTTCTTTACTAATTATGCCAACCAACTCAACACCATAGAATGTCGGAGAGAACTTCGATAACCGCAAGCTTCGTCCGCCGATCATTGCTGCTTGTATATATTTTACGTTGGTCGATTGACCTATTTGATGTCACTTGAGATACACAGACTGCTAATCCATGATAGATTTAGTTATTCATACTATTCGCTCTCAACAATCCTAAAGAGTCGGTCTATATCACACTCACAGTTTTATTGGGCGTCTATCAAACGGCCAGATAGAACACAAACTGCACCGGCATTGATACCCCTGAATACATCGTCGCCGAAGTCCCCAGCCACCGGAGAAAGCGTGGTACCGACACCGTCATAGTTTGAGTAAGTCGCAGACCCACTCAACTTTGCGATGGCCTGCGAAGCGATGGGAACGTTGACAGGCGCAGATGCAAGAGCGCTCCCGAAACCAAGCTGACGTTACTCGTGGTTGGCGAAGAACGGCTTCCGAGATCGGTTTGGGCAGTCCAAAACCAGGATCGTTGTCATTGTCAAAATTACCTATAGCGCCAGTCATTGTCCAACAACCGCTCAAATCAGTGATACAAGCGTCCTGACTGATAGTACCCGCAATGTAACGGTACATCTGAAGGCCGCAGGTGCGGCGGACTACGATCGGATCAATTGTCTGCGCAGGAGCAACCATCAAGGCGTGACTTGCGTTAACCACCGAAATCGATGAAAGTATCTAATACCTTCTCACAATTAGCACATGTAAAACTCAATAATTTTCTAAACGTGTAAACTGGCAGCCGAAAATTCTTACGATACGCCCTAAGAGCATTCATGACATACCACTAGATCACAGAAATTATGTCCTGCATTTTGACCGTAAATGTCTCTAGTGAAAACTCTCTCGCTCTTTCCTCGCACGCACTGCGCATACTTAGTGCGACTTCAGGCGATATATACTCTACGGCGTCACATATTGAGTGCACGTGAAGCCTATGTTGGTCAATTAGTATCCCGGTCTCAAAGTTAACCATTGTTTCCTTCAAGCCTCCTTCAGCTACACCAATTACAGGCTTACCAGCGGCCATGGATTCCACTGGCGACATGCCAAAATCTTCATCAACGGGGATATAAATCGTAGCTATACAACGGCCGATTAGATCGCTCATTTCATCCAAAGAAATCCAACCCGTGAACTTAATGTTTTTTGCCCCTCGCGCTAGTAGTTTCAACTCGTCAAGTTGAGACCCTCCTGAACTCACGATTAGGGTTTTCTCTGGCATCCGCAAAAATGCCTTCACTATTAGGTCAACTCGTTTTAGTGGCTCACACCGACCACTAGATAGGTAAAACTGATCCTGTCTCTTCCAAACAAATCTGGCTATGTCGGTAGGAGGGTGAACAACAATAGACTCCACTCCTAAATAGTACTGGAGCCTACTAGACGTGTTACTCGAATTCGCTACGACACAAGACATGTTCCTAATTGCATATTCGTAATAGCGACGGAACGCCTTTACATAGAGCCAGAAAATAGGCCTTAAAAGCCAAGGAAATCTTTCTAAATAATACCCATACAGATCGTATAAAAACCTTGGCGGTGTATGACAATATAGGATGTTCCCTGAATTTCTCCTGAGGGATGCTGCTAGCGTGTTATTACCTGAGTAGATCACCCATTTATATCGCACCAGCTTTCCTCTGCTTGAGTAAAAGCTGAGAATTCCTAATAGCGATTTCAAGATATAGCCTACAGGAAAACTAATGTTGTGAATCTTTGGCTTAGTAGTTTCGTATTTGTATTTGTATCTTGGGGATACAAACCCCAAATACACTGGCACGTTAGTAAGATTAGCCAATTCCTCGGTAACCGTTTCCGCGCCACCATTTACTTCAAAAAAGTCGTAGCAAATCGCGCCGCTGTGAGAATTGGCCGTCTCATTAATATTATGAGTCATATTCTGTGATTAGTATCCATTCGCATAGCAGACAAGGGTAATCCCCCATTATTAACCTAAGTTAAGAGTGGAAGGTTAAGCAGCTAACGCCAATTTCTGAATCGGTGTTATGCCGCCAAGACCCATATTGGGTCGTTCGATGTTGTAAGTCCAGAGCCAGCGTGTCGCGTATTCCTGCACTTCCGCGATACTGTCAACAAGTACTAACTGAGCCAATCGTAACGGACAGTGCGATTGTAGCGCTCCACGTAGGCATTTGGATCGCACCCAGCAAGATGTGATACCCGGGCGCGTAAGCCATGCCTGGCGCACCATAAAAAAACCCCGCAGCACATCGCACTGCGGGGTTCGGATAAAAAGCCTGGCGATGACCTACTCTCACATGGAGAAACTCCACACTACCATCGGCGATGCATCGCTTCACTGCTGAGTTCGGGATGGGGTCAGGTGGTTCCAATGCTCTATGGTCGCCAGGCAAATTGGCTTGGATGATTCCGGGCTTAAGGTCACATTGAGCCACCCTCCTCTGTCCAAACTGGAGACTCTACTAGTATCAAAGCCGACAAGCTGTAACTAGTAAAATAGAAGCCTCAGATAAAGTCTACGTTATTTTACCCACGCAATCGATGCCCACGTCCAATACCGTAGTACTCAATACCAAGAGCTTCCATGTGGGAAGGATTATATAAGTTACGCCCATCTATGATAATTGATTTCTTCAATTTGCTTTTTATCATATCAAAGTCTGGAGACCAAAATGCCTTCCACTCAGTGCAGATAACTAGACAGTCAGCGCCGTCGAGAGCTGACTCTTTGGAGTCTAAAATAAGCAAATCTTCATGCGTCTCATAGAGTGATTTGCAGGCGATTCCTGCTTGCGGGTCGAACGCCTGTACCTTGCCGCCACGGGCGAAAATCCCATCTATCAAAGTCCGACTAGGGGCTTCCCGTAGATCATCGGTATTAGGTTTAAAGGACAATCCCCATATGGCGAAAGTCATTCCCCTAAAATCGTCGCCCAAACGACGCTGCAACTTTTCAAGTAGTTTATTCTTTTGCAATCTGTTGGTCTCATGGACCGCACTTACAATACGCGCTGTAGTGCCATGTTCGGCTGCAAGATACTCTAGAGCACGCACATCTTTAGGGAAGCAAGACCCGCCATAGCCACACCCCGGATAGATGAATTGGAAACCAATCCTCGGATCAGAGCCTATTCCTCGTCGAACTTCTTCGATATCGGCACCTACCTCCTCTGCTAAATTAGCCATTTCATTCATAAAACTGATCTTTGTCGCTAAAAAAGCATTAGCCGCATACTTGGTTAACTCGGCGCTTCGTAAATCCATGGTGAGTATTTTTTCATGGTTACGGTTAAAGGCCTGGTAAATGACACGAAGTTCGGCAAGGGCCCTATCGGAATCAGTACCTATGACTATGCGATCTGGTTTTTGACCATCGCTAACTGCTGAACCTTCTTTTAGGAATTCTGGGTTTGAGGCAACATCTACATCTATGAGCTTTCCTCGGCTACTCAATACTGATTCACACTGTTTGCGCACTTTTTCCGCTGTACCGACAGGCACTGTAGACTTAGTTACAACCAGTTTACGCTCGTTCATGTAGCGCCCTATGTCAGCAGCGACCTGCAACACAAAACTCAAATCAGCGGAGCCATCCTCTGAAGAAGGAGTCCCCACGCAGATAAACAACACATCACTTTCCTCAACCGCCCTCTTGGTATCTGAGGTAAACGAGAGCAAGCCGCTTTCCTGGCCATTAACAAGCAAGGACTCCAGTCCAGGTTCATAAAATGGCACTTCAGCACGCTGCAGACGCTGTATTCTATCCTCGTCGATATCCATGCAGAGAACCTGATGGCCGACGTCTGCAAAAATTGCAGCTTGCACCAGACCAACATATCCACTCCCAATAACACTGATTTTCATATTCCATCAATCCAAATTAATGAGCGTATTTTTACGAATGATCGTTAGTAGTTAAAAAACAGCACTTCTTCACTATCTCTATTGGCACTTATGCTTTCGTACTACCACCTCGCGGAAGCGTCCGATTGTCACTCATAAGGAACATGTCTTCAAGACAAGAGACTGCTTCCCGGTACATGGCCCTCTCCAATCAATTGCTGGCCGAAGCGTCTCAACACCCACTCCCGCGCCCATAAAAAAACCCCGTAGCACAACGCACTACGGGGTTCGGATTAAAGCCTGGCGATGACCTACTCTCACATGGAGAAACTCCACACTACC